>CAWJCH010000022.1:0-130193 GCA_963841205.1 uncultured Chloroflexia bacterium
GGTCTCGGCGGTGCCGTTCCAGGCGTGGACGCCGGATGTCTACGTTGGTGCGCCGACCTCGGTGACGGCGTTCATGTCCGTCGGCACGAAGGTGGCCGCGTTCGTGGCGCTGGCGCGCGTCTTTCATGGTGGCGCTGCATCCGGTCGCTGGGACCGGAGTGGATGCCGATCCTCTGGGCCGTTGCGGTGCTGACGATGGTGGTGGTGGTAACGTGCTGGCCGTCTCGCAGCGCGACGTCAAGCGCATGCTCGGCGTATTCGAGTGTGGCGAACGCGGGCTACATCCTCGTGGCGGTGGTGACGGATACGCAAAGCTCGCTGACGGCGCTGCTGGTCTACCTCGCCGCCTACGCCGCGATGAACCTCGGCGCGTTCGGCGGCGTCCTCGCGGTCGAGCGCGACAACGGATTCGGCACCTCGCTGGACGACTTCGCCGGCCTCGCCAGGAGGCGTCCGGGGCTGGCGGCCGCGATGGCGCTCTTCCTCTTCGCGCTGGCGGGCATCCCGGCGACGGTGGGCTTCGTCGGCAAGTTCAATGTCTTCTACGCGGCGATCACGGGCGGGCACCTCGAATTGGCGATCATCGGCGTACTCGCCAGCGCGCTCGGCATGTTCTACTACCTGCGCGTGATCTGGGCGATGTATTTCATCGTGCCCGCGCCGGTAGTCGAGCCCGCCGTAGCGATTGTGGAGGCGCCGGTAGCGGCCCCGCCGGTCGCGCGTGGCGGCGGCAGTGGCGCGGGTACGGTGGCTGTTGCAGAGCCGATGACGAAAGTGGCGGTTGCGCGGGTGAAAATCGCCGCAAAGACGGCAGGGCCGCGCATGACGCCGGGCGTCTGGCTGGCTCTCACGCTGGCGGCGGCGCTGACGCTCGCGCTGGGCATCATCCCTGGGCCGCTTTTCGATCTGGCGCGGCAGGCGGCCTCGGCGATATTCCCCTAACACCGCGCGGGGAAGATGGAAGCGCCCGCTTGCGGTGATAGAATGTCGGTGCGATCTGGCCGTGCGACCTCGGGGAAAGAGGCGTCTCATGCTCGCTGATCCGCTCTTCGACTACTATTCGCCGGAGTTTCGCGCGGACCCCTATCCGTTCTATGCGCGGCTGCGCGAGACGGATCCGATCCACTGGGGGCTGCCGTTCGAGCCGTTCTACGTGGGCGCGTGGCACGTCGCGCGCTATGCCGACGTGAATCTGATCCTCAAAGATCCACGCTTCGGCAAGGCGCCGCCGACTCGCGACGCGACAGCGGGGCTGCCCGAGGAGGTGCGCGACTACCTCGATCTGACGCAGCTCGCCCTACTCCGCGCCGATCCGCCCGACCACACGCGGCTGCGGGCGCTGGCGAGCAAGGCATTCACACCGCGGATGGTGGAGGGCTTGCGCCCGCGCGTGGAGGCGATCGCGGCGGGGCTGCTGGACGCCGCTGGTGACGAACTGGATGTCATCGACGGGTACGCCTACCCGCTCTCTATCACCGTCATCACCGAGATGTTGGGGCTCTCGTACGACGACCGCGACCAGTTGAAGCGCTGGGCAGCTATCTTGGTGGACGCGCTGGACTCGAAGCGCACGATGGAGATCTACGCTCCGGCGGTGCAGGCCTCGGCAGAGATATTCGCCTTCTTCCAGGAGCAGATCGCCGAGCAGCGCAGGCATCCGCGTCCGGGCATCCTCAGCGAGCTGCTGGCGGTCCACGAGGAGGGCGACCGCCTGACGGAGCCGGAGCTGATCGTCACCTGCACGCTGCTGCTGATCGCCGGCCACGATACGACTGTCAACCTCGTTGGCAACGGCATGCTGGGGTTGCTGCGCCACCCCGATCAACTCGCCCTGCTACGCGAGCGTCCGCTGTTGATCCAGACGGCGGTCGAGGAGTTCCTGCGCTTCGATTCGTCGTCGCAGATGGCCTCGCGCATCGCGCACGAGGAGGTCGAGATCGGCGGCAAGACGATCCGCGTGGGCGACCCGCTGAACCTGCTGATCGGATCGGCGAATCACGACCCGGAACAGTTCACGACTCCCGATGAGCTGGACATCACGCGCACCGAGAATCGGCACATCGCCTTCGGGCACGGCATCCACTACTGCCTCGGCGCACCGCTCGCGCGATTGGAGGCGCAGGTGGCGATCCCGCTGCTGTTGGAACGGCGGCCGACCATGCGATTGGGCGCGGACGAGCCAGAGCGGCGCCAGACGATCGGCTTCCGCGGCCTGCGCCACCTGCCGATAGTGGGATGAGCTGTGGGCGCGTGTAGGGTCACCGAGACCGCGGCCCTGATGTGTCGGCGAGGGGAAAGCGCAGACTGAAAAGTCCGATCCTCACGGACAATCGCCTGCCCTCTTGTCGCTCAGCGAGCTACACGCGGCGGAAATACTCGAGCACTTTGAGAGCGTGGCCGTCGGGCTTGACCTGCTGCCAAACGTGGCCGATGATGCCGTCCGGGCGGACGTAGAAGGCGGTGCGCGCGAGGCCCATGTCTTTTTGCCGTACCGTTCACAACCGAACCCTCCGGTTGACGGACAGAGTAGATTACAGGGGATCCGCTTCGGCAGCCATTCGTCTATCAACGAGACCCAATGACTTCGAGACTCGATCTGCATGCAATGTGATTGTCCTCGCGAAGGTGATATGACCACGACGACGGAGTAACGGGCATCGGTGGACCTGGACACGGCAAATGATGCAGGCGCCGCGACCCCCCCAGACCATTCAAGTTTTCCGGCTAGCGTGCTGCCAGGGCCGCGCGCACCCGCTCCGGGGTGAATGGCACCCGGCGCAGCCGCGCACCCGTGGCGGCGTAGACGGCGTTGGCGACCGCGGCGGCCACCGTCACCGTGGCCGGCTCACCTGCACCAACCGCGGGCTCGTCCGGGCGGTTGATCAGCACGATCTCCAGGTCCGGTACCTCCGAGAAGGTGAGGATGGGGTAGCTCTCCCAGTCCACGGTCGTCTGCCCGCCGGCGTCGAAGCGCACTTCCTCCTTGAGTGCGCGGCTGAGCGCCTGCACGACGTTCCCCTCGACTTGGTTGCGCACGCCGTCGGGATTGACGATCAGGCCGCAATCGTGGGCCACTACCATGCGTCGCACGCGCACCGCGCCGGTCGCTTCGTCCACCGCGACGTGGGCCACCGTGGCCACGTACGCCTCATCGTTCTCGTAGCGCGCGAAGGACATGCCGCGCCCCTCACCGGTGGGCAACGCTTCGCCCCAACCGCTCGCCTGCGCCGCCGCATCCAGCACGTCGCGCGCCCGCGGATCCGCGAGATGGCGCAGGCGGAATGCCAGCGGGTCCGCCTCGGCGGCGTGGGCCAACTCGTCCATGAACGACTCATTGGCGAAGGTATTGCCCGCACCACCCAGGCTGCGCATCGAGGACGTGCGCAGCGGTGGGTCCGTGATGCCGTGCATCAGGATGCGCTGGTCCGACAGCGTGTAGTTGGTGGGCGCATTGCGCGCGCCGCCGAAGAAGACCGCGCCCGCCGGCGACATGTGCTCCCGCACCTCGCGCCCCGCCAACAATCCCAGTGCCGTGCGCGGCCGGTTCGTGTGCGTGGGCGACCACACGTCATAGCGCCAGGCCACGATGCGCCCGTCGTCGTCCAGCCCAGCGCTGACCTCCATGACCATCGGCGCCGCCTTGGGCTCGCCGATGAACTCGTCGCGCCGCGACCACTGGACGCGCACCGGTCGGCCCGTCTCGCGCGCCAGCAGCGCGGCGTCCGCGGCCACGTCCTCCGAGCCGTTCTGGCCATACGCCCCCGCGCCTTCCAGGTGGATGACGCGGATCTGCTCCGGCGGCAGGCCGAGCAGGTCGGCCAGGGCGCCGCGCAGGGGATAGACCCCGCCCGAGCTGGCCCAGACCGTCAGCGAGCCGTCCCGCACCTCGGCTACCGAGCACGATGGCCCGATGGAGGCGTGTGCCTGGAACGGCTGCTCGTAGACGGCGTGCACGCGCTTCGCCGCGCCGCGCATCGCGCCCTCGACGTCCCCCACCTCCGTGATCACTTCCTCGGAGGTGGCCTGCGCGTGCATCCAGGCGTAGAGGCTCTCCATCGGCGGTAGATCGGCCGTCTCTTCCCACGTCACCAGCAGCTGACCGGACGCCCGGATCGCCTGCTCCTCGCGCTCGGCCACGACGCCGATGAAGTTGCCCAGCCGGATCACGCGGGCGTCGCGCATGGCGCGCTCGTCCACCGTCAGCACGCGGGCGCCCGGCCGGCGTGCTCGCACCACGCGCCCGTGCAGCATGTTCGGCAGGCGCAGGTCCTGCACGAAACTTGGCGCTCCCGTGAACTTGCCCATGAGGTCCACGCGCCGAGCACTCGTGCCGACGAGCTGGTACGCGTCCGCGGGCTTGAACGGCGCCGTCCCGCTGATCTGGCGCGCGAAGGGCCGGCCGCCTTGCAGCTCGCCGTAGCCGACGCGCCGATCGGGCGCTCCACGTACGGACACCACGGCGTCGCGCATCTCCAACTGGTCCAACTGGTCGGACGGCACACCGAGCCGTTCTGCGGCGCGCTCCAAGAGCGCCAGGCGCGCCTCCGCCGCCGCTTTGCGCAACTGGCCGCCGCCCATGCGCACGGTCATACTGCCCGCGGTGTAGCCTTCGTCGGGCGCGCGGCCAGTGTCGCCCATCACCAGGCGCACCCGCTCGAGCGGCACATCTAGTTCCTCGGCGACGATCTGCGCCAGTGCCGTGCGCACGCCCGTGCCGGTCTCCACCTTGCCGCTGTAGGCCACCACCGTCCCGTCCGGATCGATGGCGATCCAGTCGTCCAGGTTGGTCCTGGAAGCAGTCCTGGCAGACTGCTGCGGGGAGGCTGCCTCCGCCTGGCCGCTCGCCGGGACGTTGGCGTTCGCCGCCGCACGATCGCGCTGTGATGCATCCTGTGCCATCAGGCCTCGCCTCCCCACATCAGCTGGTTCGCCCGGCGCACCGCGCGCAGGACGCGCACATGCGAGCCGCAGCGACAGAGGTTGCCGTCCAGTGCCTGGCGAATCTGCTCGTCGGTAGGATGGGGTCGTTGCCAGAGCAGCGCCGCCGCCGTGACGATCATGCCCGGGCTGCAGTACCCGCACTGCGCCGCCTGCGCCTCGAGGAAAGCCTGCTGCACCGGGTGCGGCTCGTCGGTGGTGCCGAGGCCCTCCACGGTGGTGATGGTCGAGCCGGCGACCTCGCCCACCGGCAGCATGCACGATTTGACCGCCTCCGCGCCGCGCAGCACGGTGCAGGCACCGCACTGGTCCAGCCCACACCCGAAGAGCGGGCCGCTGAGCCCCAGTTCGTTGCGTAAGACATAGAGCAGTGGGGTATCCCCCGCTGCCACGACGAGGTGTGGCTCGCCGTTCACGGTAATGGTCAGGTGATCGGCCATGGTGGCTCCTCTCAGGTACACGGCGCGCTATCATGCTCTCATCATACGCGAATTGGCCAACACGCCCGTCACCCCGAAGATCAGGAAATGGTAGCGTCTACGGGATACGGTCGGGTCTGTTCGCGCAGGTTCACGGAACTCTGCGGGGGCGCTCGAATTCAGCCTCACCAATGGCGCTGCGTTCGCCGACGTTCAGCAGCGGCCGTCCAGGTTGGCGTCATCGGTGGTGTCAAACTTGGTAAAGCGTGACCGGTTGGGCATCCAGAGGCAACCTTCACTTTGAAAGAGTTCATATCGGATGTCAACCCTGTGGCGCCGGCGCCACAGGGTTGATGGCGGCAGGATCGTAGGAGGCACCGGTACGGAGCAGATGGTAGATGACGGTGAGCCGCTTGCGCGAGAGGATGGTGAGGGCCTCCTTCTTGGCCCGCCCGCGGTCCAGCAAGCGCTGGTAGCGCGCGTGCCATTCGGGCCGGAAGCGGACCGCGACCAAAGTCGCCATGTAGAGCGCGTGGCGCAAGGCGCCAGGGCCGCGCTTGGACAGCCGCCGCTGGCCGGCGAAGCGCCCGCTGTCGTGCGTGCGCGGCTCCAGGCCGGCGTACGCCACCACCTGATCCACGCGGCAGAAGCGCGTGACGTCGCCGAGCTCCGCACGGATGGTGGCGGTCCAGGTCGGGCCTAGCCCAGGCACCTCGGCTTGCACCTGTTGGCTGGGCGGATCGTGGCGTAGCAACTCCGCCAGCGCGGCGTCCAGTTCCGCCACGCGGGCGTGCAGGTCGAGCAGGTGCAAGGCCAGGGTGCGCACGACGACCGAGCGCGCGGGGACCGCACGTTGACTGGCCGCCGAGTGCCGGGCGAGGTCCTGCAGCGCCTGCGCGTGAGCGCACGTCCAGCGGCATCCACTGACCTCGTCCAGCACCCGGCTCAGCGCGTCGAGTGGCGCCTGGGCGAACGCCTGGGCCGAGCTGTAGGTGCTGAGCAGGCGCAAGACCGCCGCGGCGCCCAGGTCGGCGTGAGCGGGCAGGTGGCCGACCAGTTCGGGGAAGACGGGCACCAGCTCGTCGTGCAGGCGCTGGCGTGCCGCGCTCTGGCTCGCAATCAGGTCACGGCGGGTGCGCGTCAACGTTCGCAGGGCTTGGACCGTCTCGTCGGGCACACTGCTCGCCCGTGCCCAACCAGCCAGCAGGCCACGTGCCAGAGTGTGGGCGTCGATGCCATCGGTCTTGGCACGCAGCCCTAAGCTGGCCGCCCACGACGCCGTCTGGTGCGGGTTGAGCAGCACCGCGACGTAGCCAGCGTGGCGCAGTGCGTCGTAGAGCGGTTCCCACAGACTGCCCGTCGACTCCAGCCCGATCCACAAGGCCGTCGGGTGATCCGCTCCCGCGGTCCACTCCTGCAGCCAATTGATCAGTTGCCCATAGCCGTCGGCCGTCGCCGGGATCGGCGTGCTCTTGAGGCGCACGATGCCACTGGGCGCTTCCAGCGCGCAGACGACATGCGCAGACTTGGCTACGTCGATGCCCACAACGTAGCGGATCTCGGGCGGCAACATGCCATCCTCCTGTTCACTCGGCTCACCGAGCGCTGTGGACGGCTGGGCCAGCCTGGCAGCCACCTGGCCTCCCGGGCGCGGTCCCCTTCGCCATGGGCGCTCACTGGGCTGCGGTTGCAGGTGCGGTGCGCTACACCCAGGGCGCAGTCGTTCGGCCATCGACCGTTCGCTGACGAGAGGCAGGCACGGCAGTCTTTCAAAGTCGGTCATGCCGAAGGGTGAAACAACGACCGTTTCCTGCCAGTTCTCCGGGTAGAGGCCCAGCCAACTCCCTACCCCAACTCCAATATAGAAGGGTGATGGCGCCCGTCTCCAGTCGTCTCACATCGTCTCCCTTGTCCGCAAAATCCCGGAATAGGTCGCGGCGGTGTCTATGGATGTCTCAGGCTGTCTCGCGGCATTGTTGTTAGGATCGTTGTCACGTCTGAAGGCAAGCTGGCCGCTAGATGCCCGCCGAAGCCCCCCGCGGACACATCAATCCCGATCAGGGGGTCGCCGGTCTCGCGGGCGATCCACAATCCGGGGTCACCCGCGCCACACGCCAGGTTGGCAACGGTTTGGCATGGCCCCACCGCCAGCTCCCGCGAGATACGATCCAGATCAGTGCGCGTGACTCTACTGCAGGAGTCCACCTATTCGGGACGATCCTTCCCCTAAACTTCGCACCCAATGCGCCGGCGCAACATCTCCCAGCGGTGTGCGCGGTATGCCGGGAGATGTTGCGTGTCTATGGAGCGTGTCTAGAGCGGAGTCGTGAGCGAGTCGGCGAGGTGGTAGAGGTCGAGATCGACGGTGCGGTTGACGGCCACCGCCTCGCTCAGCGCGATGGGAACAATGCTGCTTCCGCGCAGGACGGGCACCTTGCCATAGGTGCCGCTGGTCACGAGGTCCACGGCGGCGGCACCCGTGCGGGCCCCAAGGATGCGGTCGAATGCCGTCGGAGGACCGCCACGTTGGAGGTGGCCTAGCACGACTGCGCGCGCTTCGATGCCCGTGAGCTTGCCGAGCGCCTCCGCGAGCCGGTCGCCGAGGGCGCGGGCCACCATCTGCTGGTGACCAAAAGCGTCCACCTGGCCGGTGGCCTCGTCTTCGGTGGTCTCCAGCCCTTCGATGTCGGCGCCCTCAGCAGCCACGACGAGACTGGAGGAGTATCCGGCGGCACGCCGCCGCGTGAGGCGATCGGCCACGTTGCTGCAGCTGCGCACGCTCCTCCGGCACCAGGATGACATCGGCGCCGCCGGCGAGGCCGCCCTCCGTTGCGACCCACCCCGCGTTTCGTCCCATGACTTCCAGCACGAGGATGCGGTGGTGCGAGTCGGCAGTGGTGCGCAGATCGTCGCAGGCAGACGTCACGCGCTCAACGGCGGTCTCGAAGCCAATGCACGCGTCGGTGCCGTTAAGGTCGTTATCCATCGTTTTGGGAACGCCGACGACGGGCAACCCCCGCGCGGCGAGCTTGGCGGCGACGCTGAGCGTGTCATCGCCGCCGATGGCGATGAGGGCCGCCAGGCCCAGCGTGCGGAACGTCCGCTCGACGCGCTCCATGCCGTCAGGCACTCGCTCCGGGTTGGTGCGGGAGCTGCCGATGATCGTGCCGCCCAGCCCGGTGATGTCGGACACCGCTTTCACGGTCAGGGGCTCGCCGCGCCCTTCGACCATGCCGGCCCAGCCATCCGCCACGCCAATCACCGTATGGCCACCGCGAGCCGCGCGCAGCACAATCGCGCGAATCGCCGAATTGAGTCCGCCACAATCGCCGCCGCCGGTCAGTACGCCAATTTGCATGTCGTTCCCTCACTCATACCAAGTGGACAACGGAGAGGTCTGATGCTCCTGCACGCATGCAGGAGCTTGTCCCTGCCTGTGCGCGAGAGTTTGAGTATCCAGCATGCCATCTACCAGCCGAGACAATAGGCCGTCTGAGCGAGACTTTGGCCATCTCAAGCAGCATAACAGAGCAGATCACACCAGCGCTACGCAAGGGTGGGCGGCATGTGCCCTGGGTCCTTCGGCGAGGCCGAGGTAGGAACAGGCAGGCTATGTCATCTCGACAGTGTTCCGGAACCGCCTCCAGGCGCGTCCCGATAGGGTTGTCCGAGTTGGCGTAGTAACCTTTCACAGAATGGCGTCCGAGACGAGCTAATTACGAAACGGCCTTGCACTGTCCGTCCGCGTCCGCCCACGCGCGCTGACGCCGGAAGTCTCTTGCTCTTGTGGGTGGTATTGTCCGTACGCTTCCGCAAAGTTCCATTTGGGTTGGCGTCAGCGTTGGCGTCATAGCTTCCGCTGCGACCCATGGTTGAGATCGCGGCGGCGACATCATGGGCAATCTGATCTGGTTGCGTCTGCGCAACATCTCGGGAGGTTCAACTCGCTGATAGAAGTCGATATAGGCACGGAACATGGCTTCCCAGGCTTCCCCATCGGAAGGCGCCAGCTTGTCAATGGTGACCACGGAACGCTCCCACTGCAAATCATGTCTCTGATTCGCGAGTAACCCAGGAAATGTCGAACGTTGGCGCTGAGACAGCGTGAGACTCGGCGGGATCACCCTTTTATTAGGAACTCGAGCACTTTCCGTGCATGACCCTCGGGCCGCACCTGTTCCCACACGTGACCTATCCGACCATCTGGGAGTACGTAGAACGTCGTGCGGGCGGTGGACATGTACTCGCGGCCGTACATCGACTTCTTGACCCAGACACCGTACTGCCGCGCCACGGTGCCCTGCTCATCGGAAAGGAGGCTGAATGGTAGCGCATTCTTGGATGCGAATTTCTGATGGGATTTGACGTTGTCGCGGCTAATACCTAAGACGACAATGCCATGAGCATCGAATTCGTGCCATGCGTCCCTGAAGTGGCAGGCCTCCACCGTGCAACCTGGCGTCGCATCCTTCGGATAGAAATAGAGGACGACCTGCTTGCCGCGGAGGTCGGCCAGGTGGACGAGTTCTCCTCGCTCGTTGGGAAGTGTGAAGTCCGGCGCCGCCATCCCGACCTCTGGCACGCCAGCGGCACTTTCGTTCAGTGTCTCGGAGTTCGTCGAGTCGGCGTTCGGCTTTGAGGGCATCTGGGATCCTTATCATGAGGCGTACGGCCAGGCCAACGGCGGGTCAGAACAGGCGCGTAGGGTAGCGCTCCAAACTGGAGCTCGTGCCTGAATTCTACGGCATTAGTGAACGATCAATAGTGAATGGTACTACTTGCCGTACATGCTCTTCTCGACCCAGACGCCGTACTGCCGAGCGACCGTGCCGTCTTCGTCGGAGAGCAGCGGGAACGGCAAGGCGGCCTTCTTGGCGAACTTCTGGTGCGACTTCGCGCCATCGCGGCTGATGCCGTAGACCTCGGCGCCCTCCTCGCGCAGCTCTTGCCACGAGTCGCGGAAACTGCAGGTCTCGGCGGTGCAGCCGGGGGTGTCGTCCTCGGGGTAGAAGTAGAGGGTGACACGCGTGCCGCGCAGATCGGCGAGGTGGACGGGGTGGCCGTCGGCGTCAGGCAGGGTGAAGTCGGGCGCCATCTCCCCCGCTTCGGGGACGCACGAGCTTTGAGTGGCGTCAGTCTCGGCGTTGTCTGATCGTGGCATGTTGTGTCCTCTGGGGTGGCTCTGTAGGTTATGGGAGGTTGGTGAGGTCGAGGTCGCCTGGGGACTCGACGAGGAAGCGCCACTCGACGCGACGCTCTTCGCCCGGCGCGAGCTGCAGCTCCCAAGTGAGCTGGTCGAGCTTCGTGCGCTCGAAAGGCTGCGGACGCACATCGAGCACGCGCACCTTGACCCTCTCGTGGCGCGGGACGGGCAGACGATCCATCAGGAGCACGCGTTGCGGCGCGTCGGTGCGGTTCGCCACCGTGGCGCGATAGCCGACGGTGACGCGGCGCTGGCCGCCTTGCAGCAAGTTGCCCTTCTCGGTGTCGCGCTCGATCAGCTCGGACTTGACGGTGATATTGTCGTCCAGGCCGAGGTACAGCTTCAATTCGGCGTCCTGTGCGGTGAGGTCGAGGTCGGTCGCGCCGACGTATTCGTCACCAGCCGCGCCGGCGTGAAAGACGTGGAGCTCGCCAGGGAGCAGGACGCGACCCGTGCGGTTAGCCGTCGTCGCGCGGAGCTGTGCGCCGGGCGCGAACGCTGGCATGGCGACGTAGTCGAAGCGGCACGGCAGGTCATCGTCGGCGAGGCCGAGGGTGTGCGGGCTGCCGTCTGAGGGGACGTTGGTGCCGCCGTGGATGCGGAAGACCTGCGCCGCGCCCGATCGCTCGACGTTGCTGCTGGCGAGCTCAATGTCGCCGATGTCGGCCGCTGCGGCGAGTGGCGAACGGGCGGCGAAACCGGGCTGCGTTTGCGGCTCGGCGGCTCCGAAGGCTGGCGCTGCGGACATCGCGCGCATCATCTTGTGCTGCACGACGGGCGGCTGGCGCACGTCGATGTACCAGGGATCGGGCTCGTCGGGCAGGGAGGTCGCAGCGGTCGGGCGGGCGGTAGAGAGCGCGAGGGCGATGTTTCGCCAATCCTCACCGGTGCGCTGCGTGACCAGCGCCTGCTGCGTCAGGTGGACGGTGGGCGAGGCCGTGTTGACGCGCGCATCGTACCGCGGATGCCATGCTGCGCCGGCGGTGAGATACGAGATCTCGATGATGACGTCTCCGGGTGCGGGTACCTCGATGCTGACCAGCGCGGCGAGGCGATCGGGGCGCTGCTCGCCGCCGAGCTCGGCGTATTCGCGGCGCTTCGCCTGCAGTTGGGCGGTGAGGTCGTCGCGCTGGCGCTGGAGGTCTAGGCGGGCGACGGCAAGGCGCTGCGATTCGCTCTCGGTGTACGCGAAAAGTGCTGCGGCGTCTTCGGGTTTGGCAGTCCCGACGGCGATGCCGTTGGCGAGGCGGCGGCTGGTCTGCTCGCCGAGGGTGCGGAGCCAGTCGCGCTGGTCCGCGAGGGTGCGCTCGCGCTCGTTCAGCAGCTCGACCTCGCGCTCAAACCGCGCGATCTCGTCGCGGACGGTCCGGAGCGTCTCTTCGGGGGCACTGGGGAAGTATTCAGCAGTTTGCTCGACGCCGAGGATGCGCGTGCCCGTGGGGCCGCGTCCGCTCGCGCGTAGGGAGTCTCGTATGAGGTAGCGCGGCAGGCCGCCGATACGCAGGGTGATCACGCCCGGCTCGGTCACGGCATACATCCCCCGCCGGACGACGAGCGCGCGCTCGGGATAAACGGTGACCTCGACGATCTCGGTGGGTATCTCACGCTCCATGGCGGTTCTCCTTCGTGTGGCGCCCGTCCGCAGCTATACGCGGGAACTTCGCGACGGTTGGAGACCTCACCCTGGCAATGTCCCACTCACCGTGCATTGCGCCTACCATACAAAGCGAGACCAGCGGCGCCGCTTCCGCCGGAGATCACGCCCCACGCCCGATGCGGAGATTTCCGGCGACGCGATATCATCACAAGGCCCTGCGTGGTCGGTGCCGAACTCCGAGCGGACTGATAGAGTTTGACGGAGGAGAGCGAGGCTCCCCCATTGGGGGCTTAGCCGGGGCGAGGTCCCTACCCGCGGTTATGAGTCAAACTCCATCAATGCCGCGATCCTGGTACGCCGTCACTTCAGTGCCGCGATCCCGCTGCCCGCCGCCGCGTCCTCAGTCGCCCGACCTCTGCGCCAACCGCGCGCTTGCCACCTGCCACACCCGCTCCGCCAATTCCTCTAACGGTGCCGTCGCGTCCAGTACGAGCCAGCGCCACGGCTCGGCAGCGGCCAACGCGAAATATCCTTCACGCACTCGCTCGTGGAACGCGACGCCCTCCGCGTCCAGCCGGTTCAGCTCGCCGCCCGCAGCCGAGGCCGCGTGCCGACGCGCCAGCCCCACTTCGACGGGCAGATCGAAAAGCAGCGTCAGATCTGGCCGCAATCCGCCGGTCGCCAGACGCTCCGCCGCCAAGATCGCCTCCTCCGGCAGTCCGCGCGCCGCCCCCTGATAGACGCGCGTCGCGTCGGCGTAGCGGTCGCTGACCACGATCTCCCCCGCCGCCAGCCACTCGCGAATCCGCGCCGCATGCTGCGCGCGCGCCGCCGAGAGCAGCAGCACCTCGGTCATCGGCAGCATCGGCTCCGCGTCACCGCTCGGCGCCATCACCCCACCGTTCGCCAGTGCCCGCAAGCTCTCATCGGGATATAGCAGCAGCGCGCGGATGCCATTCGCCAGCGCCGTGCCGCCCGGCTCGCGCGTCAGTCGCGCCGAATGTCCCGCCGCCGCGAGTCGCTCGCTCAATAGTCGCGCCTGCGTGGATTTGCCCGCGCCCTCGCCGCCCTCAAAGGTGATAAACACGAACCGCTACACCTTCGTGTGTCCTGCGCTGACGCCCTCGGTGCCATCGGCCAGAGGCACGATTTCGAGGTCGCCGAAGAGGTTCGGCGCCTCCTCGCGCATCAGCCGGCAAAGCTTCACCGCCAGCCGTCGGATCTCCGGCTCCGCGCCCTCGCCGCCGCGCAGCGTGATGATCCACCGCAGCGCCCGCGCGTTGGCGGAGAACATCACCTTCGTCTCCGTCGCGTTCGGCAACACGCTCCGCGCCGCCTCGCGCGCCATCTTGCGCCGCTGCGTCCGCGGCAACTCAGGGTGCTGCTCCTGCACACGCCGCGCCAGCCCGTCCACCAGCTCGTTATACGCCGCGTGCGACGCCTCGACGGATCGCAGCCATACCTCGTGCAGCGCCGGATCGGCGGCGATCACCGGCGGCTCAATAAAGTCCGCCGTGGATTCGTCGACATACCGCTGCGACAATTGTGAAATTGCCGTCCCCGCGCGATGGCGCACCAACTCGTGTGTGAGGCTGCGCGAGATGCCCGTAATCACCAGGTCCCACACGGCGTGCTCAAGCACCGACCCGTGCCCCTGATTGATCAGGTTGCCGACGTAATCGCCATTCGTCTTGCGGAACTGCTTCTCACCGAATGACATATAACAAACTCTGCCCGCCAGCTCCACAACCAGCTCGCCAGGGATCTCCGAGTCCGTCTCCCACACTGTCTCGTGATCGTCGAGGAAACGCTGTACCTCGGCGTGATTCAGCGTCTGACGGCCTACAATGTAGATCTCCGGCTCGGTGACGATGCGCATCTGGCGGACTCCTCGCAGGCGTACTGCCTCGCGTGTGAACGATGTATCTCCGACTACGCGAGCATACCGCGCCCGTATGATACCATGCGAGAAGCGCCGAAATCCGTACTCATCGGCTAGCCCAGCCGCCGCGCGTTCGCTGTCCTGAAAGGGAGCCGTCGCCCATGCCCGCTCACGTCCGCCCCTCGTGGGACGACTATTTCATCAACCTCGCCTGGGTCGCCTCCAGCCGCGCGAATTGCCTGCGGCGCAACGTCGGCGCGGTGATCGTGGTGGATAAGCGCATCGTCAGCACCGGCTACAACGGCACCCCGTTCGGCGTCCCCAACTGCGACGAAGGCGGTTGTCCGCGCTGCTCCTCCGACCTGCCACGCCAGGCCGGCTACGACTGGTGCCTCTGCGTCCACGCCGAGCAAAACGCCATCGCCCTCTCCGCGCGCCAGGGCACCGCGACCGACGGCGCCTCGCTCTACGTCACCCTGCGCCCCTGCTTCGGCTGCCTCAAAGAGGCTGTGCAGGCCGGCATCCGCTCCATCGTCTTCGACCAACCGTTCGACTATGCCCCCGACCTCGAAGTCGAATACCAGACCCTCCTGAAATACTCTGGCATCGCCATGCGCCAGCACGAGTACAGCGCCTCGCACCCTATCCCGGCCCTCGCCGAGCGCGCAAGCCTCGGCACTGGACCAGAGATGCCCCAGGCCGAGGAGCTAGAGACGCACTAACGCACCGTAGCGACGACGCACAGCGTCACGCCGTATCCATGCACCGAGCCAGTTCAGCCAACGGGATGGGCCACGGCCTTGAGGACGTGACGCGTTCGTCTCTCTTTCAACGCCCAACACTGACACCATCACCAGGAGCAGCACCGTGCCCGCCGGACGCTTCTACGTCGAGGGCCTCACCCTCGCGTCGGGAACCGAGATCGCGCTGCCCTACGACGTCGCGCACCAAGCCCGCGACGTCCTGCGCCTCGCCCCCGGCGACGCCCTCTCGCTGCTCGACGGCGCCGGTGGCTCCTATCCCGCCACCGTGACGACATCCGACCGCAAGCGCGTGACCGTCCGCCTCGGCCCGCGCGAAGAAGGCTCAGCGGAGCCTGCGGTGCGCGTCGTCCTCTGCCAGGGTATGATCAAAGCCGCCAAGTTCGAGACGATCTTGCAGAAATGCACCGAGCTCGGCGTCGTCGCCTTCGTCCCCCTGCTCACCGAGCGCGCCGTCGCCGCCGCCGAAGAGGCGAGTGAATCGAAGCGTCAACGCTGGGCGCGCATCGTCGCCGAAGCGATGGAGCAGTGCGGCGGCACGCGCCTCCCCGAACTGCACTCACCGCGCCCCCTGATGCACGCCCTCGCCTCCCTCCCGCCTAACGCCCTTGGCCTGATCCCCTGGGAAGAAGAAGATACCCTCACCCTCCGCAGCGCCGTCGACCAGCGCCGTGCCACCTCTGGCATACCCGCCGAGGTTCACCTCTTCATCGGCCCCGAAGGTGGCTTCTCCGTCGGCGAGATCGCCCTCGCCCGCCGCGCCAACGTCCTGCCCGTCACCCTCGGTCGCCGCATCCTCCGTGCCGAGACCGCCGCCATTGTCTCCGCCGCCCTCACCCTGGAAGCAGTCGAATCGCAAGAGGCAACATAACGAACGCGCGCTCCGAGGGCAGTCCACTATTCCGAGCCGCCCTCGTCCTCGTCAGCCTCACCCCGCGCCAGCCTCGCAACCGCCTCGCTGATAAGCTGTGCCAGCGACTCTCGGCCCTCCTGACTATTGACAGTCTCCTTCCACTCCTGCTCATCGAGCCACACCTCGATCTGCGCGGCAAGCTCTCGCTGGGCCGAGTCAGTCAGTTGTTGCGCACGTTCGATGGCGCCGCGCAGTTCGTCAACCATCGCTCTTCCTTCCCGCTAACCTCTCAATACTAAAACGCTATCACGCCCCTCGCCGACCCACCAACGTCACCCAGTCGCCCTCGATATAGTCCTGCACATCCACCAGCCCCGCCGCGCGCAGCGGCTCCTCCGCCTCATGCCGCCGCTCTGCGATGATCCCGCTCGCGATGAGTATCCCGCCGGGGCGCGTCGCCCGCAGCAGCGCCGGCGCCAACTGCGCGATCACCCGCGCAATGATGTTCGCCAGCACCACATCATACTCGCCGACCTCCGCCGCCGAGAGCACCTTCACCTCCGGCGAGATCGGCGTGAACGGCTCGCCCGCCGCCCCCTCCAGCGTCGCCAGCCGCACATCGATCCGATCCGCGACCCCATTCGCCGCCGCGTTCGCCCGCGTCGCCTCCACCGCCACCGGGCTGACATCCACCGCCAGCACCTCCGCCGCGCCCAACTTCAGCGCCGCCAGCGACAGGATGCCGGACCCCGTCCCCACGTCCAGCACGCGGTCGCCCGGTTTCACCGCCTCCTCCACCGCCAGGATGCACGTCCGCGTCGTCGGATGCAGCCCCGTCCCGAAGGCCATCCCAGGGTCCAGCTCCACCACCACCTCGCCGGGCTTCGCCTCATACTCGCGCCACGACGGCTTGATCACCACGCGCTTGCCCAGGTGCGCCACATGGAAGTGCTCCTTCCACGCATTCGCCCAATCCTCCTCCGCCATCCGCTCAACCGTGATCTCCGAGATCTCCCCGAAGCCGATCTGCCGCAGGTGCCACATCCCCTCCTCGATGCGTGCTCGCGCCTCCTCACCCGCCGCATCCGCCGGCACATATACGCGCACCCTCACCGGCGCGTCCGACAGCGGCAGCGCCACCTGCCCGTCGTCCGCCAACTCATACGGCTCCTCGATGGCGACGCCCCCGCTGGCGTAGCGGCTCATCACCTCGCTGATCGCCTCCACGGCCTCCGGCTGCGCCGTCACGCTCAACTCCAGCCAATACAGCGGCATCTCTATTTCCTCCTTCGGCGTCGCATATCAATTGTGCCCCGCCATTGTGTCACACCCTCACCCGAGCGCCGCGTTTGACGCCTCCTGCCAGCGACGCCTATACTTCACAGGTTGTAGTGCTCCCATATAGGCGTGCACCACTCCCACATCCGAGCCCACACAGGCGGGCTTCGTCGCCGCAGGCGCCTAGGCGCGGCTTCAGCCGCCAGCCTCACCAGGAATCGAAACAGACCGCCATGCCAAAGCTCTACGGATGGGTGCGCGAAGTCGTGCCAGGCAGCGCCGCCGATCTCGCCGGCATCCAGCCCGGCGACCTCCTCAAAACCATCAACGGCAACCCCGTCCGCGACTTC
Organism: uncultured Chloroflexia bacterium; assembly: GCA_963841205.1. Classification (GTDB taxonomy): domain Bacteria; phylum Chloroflexota; class Ktedonobacteria; order Ktedonobacterales; family JADMIN01; genus CAWAWP01. The sequence goes on from CAWJCH010000022.1 coordinate 17,282, forward strand.
GTGGACTACCAGTTCTACGCCTCCGACGAAGAGCTCACCCTCGGCATCGACCGCAACGGGCGCGCCCGCGAGATCCTGCTGCGCAAGACGCCCGACGAAGAGATGGGCATCCGCTTCGGCGAAGAGCCCGCCCCCTTCATCCGCATCTGCGCCAACAAGTGCGTCTTCTGCTTCATCGACGGCCTGCCCAAGCGCAACACCCCCCAGCGCGGCCTGCCGCTCGGCATGCGCGACACCCTCTACGTCAAAGACGACGACTACCGCTACAGCTTCCTCTTCGGCAACTTCATCACCCTCACCAACCTCAAAGAACTGGACTGGAAGCGCCTCGAAGAGCAGCGCCTCAGCCCGCTCTACGTCTCCGTCCACACCACCAACCCCGAGCTACGCCAGCGTATGGTCGCCGGCCCCCGCTCCGGCGACATCATCGCCCAGATCCAGCGCCTCGGCGGCCTCGGCATCACCTGCCACACCCAGCTCGTCATCTGCCCCGAGATCAACTGGGGCGACGAGCTAGAGCGCAGCATCGAAGACCTCGCCGCCCTGCGCCCCATCGTCGAATCCATCTCCGTCGTCCCCGTCGGCCTCACCAAGCACAACAACATGCTCAAGGTCGAGGACATGCCCGCCATGCGCCCGCACACCATCTCGGAGTCGCTCGACGTTATGGCGCGAGTCGAGCGCTGGCAGCGCCGCTTCGCCGAGGAGCCCGGCTCCCACGGCCTTCCCTTCGTCTACCTCTCCGACGAGTGGTACTACAACACCAAAACACCGTTCCCACCCGCGCGCCACTACGGCGGCTACGCCCAGATCGACAACGGCATCGGCATGACGCGCAAGCTCTTCGAAGACTGGCGCGTCGCCAAGCGCACCCTCCCCGCCGAGGTCGCCCCCGTCCGCAAAGTCGCGTTGATCACCAGCGTCATGGCCGCCCCCACCCTCGACCGCCTCGCCCGCGACCTCCGCGCCACCGAGGGACTCGACGTGCGCGTGCTCCCCGTCGTCAACCGGTTCTGGGGCGAGCTCGTCACCGTCGCCGGCCTCCTGTGCGGCCAGGACGTGCTGGATGCCATCCGCGCCAATTGCGAAGATCTAACCCCCGACGACCTGATCCTTCTCCCGCGCGTTATGCTAGATACGGCTGGGGTGCGCTTCCTCGACGACATCACCGTCGAAGACTTCACAGCCCAGGTGCCCGCCCGCGTCCAGTTCGTCAAAGACGTGCGCGAGCTCGCCGCCGCCGTCCAAACGCTCACCATCCCATCCCTCGCCACCGTCTAACCTCCTTGCCCCGCCGCCAACGTCGCCCAGAGCGCAAATCCAGGGTTGCGGCCCCTTCCCTCCTGGGGAAGGGGTAGGGGTTAAGTTCTCACCGGATCACCTCAACATGACTTCACTTCGACCGACCAAGCTCCTCGCCCTCCCGCTGGCGCTCTGCATCCTCGTGATCGCCGCCTGCGGTACCCACGGCGCGCCGCCCACGCTCGGCAAGGCCGTCACGCTCACCCTCGCCCCCACTGGCGATCTCCAGCCTTCGGGCATCGTCAAGTTCGCGCCGCTCGCCGCCATGCGCCTCGAGGTCTACTACCACGGCAAGCGGATCCCCCTCTCCGGCGCCGCCACGCCCGCGCAGCTCCGCATCGGCGGCTGCTACAAGCCCATCACCGCGCCGCTGACCGATGGCAACGTCCCCGACACTACCACCGGCGCCGCGACCCCCACCACCGCCAGTTGGCCGCCGCTGCATCCCGATCCCGCCGGTGGTGTTGACATTCCCATCGCTACCGGTGCCGACCGCTACGTCAGCATCATCGCGCGCCCTAACGATTCCACCGCGCCCCTCATCGACTGCGGCCAGCCGCTCGACAACAAAGAGCAATACTTCGACCTCTACCCACCCGAGACCGGCAGCAACAGCATCGCCACCGGCTCCGCGCTCGTCGTCCCGCTGAGCGCCACCCGCGTCACCCTCGCCGTCAATGACGGCAACGCCAGCGTTCACCCCACCGCCTGGGAGATTCGCACCGGAAGCTGCACCGGCCCTGTCGTCGAGAGCGGTACAATAGGGGCAGACGGCGCCGCGACACAGATCGTCTACGCCGCGCTCAACACGTCCACGTGGCAGCTCGTGATCACGCACTCCAACAACGCGACCACCTGCTACCCCGTCACCTGATCGCCTGAAGCCGTCAGCTGCCCACAAAGCGCGCAACCATCGCCGCACGGTCCCTTCCCTCCTAGGGAAGATGGGTCCCCCACGAGTCGGGGCTTGTAGGGGTTAGGTCCGGAGTCCACCACATGTCCGACTGTTCCACCCCCACCGACCACGCCTCTCCTACTGTAGGGGCGCCACATATGGCGCCCGCTCCTCTCACCAGGCCAACGCGCCGCAAGCGTGCCAAATCTGGCCCACCCACCAAGCGCCTGCTGCTCCTCCTCTCGCCCAACACCTACCGCGCCAGCGCCTTCCTCGGTGCCGCCGACCGCCTCGGCGTCGAGGTCGTCAAGGGCATCGACGTCCCGCGCGGCCTCGAAGATTGGTGGGACCTCCCGCTCGCAGTGGACTTCGCCGACGTGCCCGGCGCCACCCGCGCCATCGCCGACTACGCCGCCACACGCCCGCTCGACGCCATCCTCTCCGTGGATGACACCGCCACCATTCTCGCCACCCACGCCGCCGCTGCGCTCGGCCTGCCGCACAATTCGCTCGAATCCGCCGAGGCCGCCCGTGACAAGGGCGTCATGCGCCACGCCATGTCCGCCGCCGGTGTGCCCTGCCCCGTCTTCCGCGAGTTCCCCGCCGACGGCGATCCCGCCGAGATCGCCGCGCAGGTCACCTACCCCTGCGTCGTCAAGCCCTTGCGCATGAATGGCAGCCGAGGCGTCATTCGCGCCGACACCCCTACCGAGTTCGCCGCCGCCTTCACGCGCCTGCGTCGCATCCTGGTAGACGACGGCTACCCGCTGGACCGCACCCCCATCCTCGTCGAAGACTTCATCCCCGGCGTCGAGGTCGCCCTCGAAGGGCTGCTCACCGACGGCGCCCTGCACGTCCTCGCCCTCTTCGACAAGCCCGATCCGCTGGACGGCCCCTTCTTCGAGGAAACGATCTACGTCACACCCTCGCGCCTCCCCGCCGAGACACAGGCCGTCATCGCCGAGGTCGCCGCACGCGCCGCCGCCTCCGTGGGCCTCCGCGACGGACCCGTGCATGCGGAGCTGCGCGTCAACGACCGTGGCCCTTGGATGCTGGAGATCGCCGGACGCTCCATCGGCGGCCTCTGCTCCACCATTCTCGAATTCGGCGCCGGCATGTGCCTCGAAGAATTGATCCTACGCCATGCCCTCGGCTTCGACGTGCCCAGCTTCGACCGCACCGGCCAGGCCGCCGCCGTCATGATGATCCCGATCCCCAAGGGCGGCATCCTGCGCGGCTACAGCGGCGTCGAAGAGGCACAGGCCGTGCCGCACGTCACCGGCGTCGAGATCACCGTCAAGCCCGGCGCGCCGATCGTCCCCATCCCCGAAGGCAACAGCTACCTTGGCTTCATCTTCGCCCGCGCCGACGATCCCGCCACCGCCGAAGCTGCGTTGCGCGAGGCCCACGCCCGCCTCCGCTTCGACATCGCCGCCACGCTGCCGATCCTCGCCCGCACGTGACAACATCTGGCACGTATTTCTCGCCCTGCAAGCGACCATGTGTTGCATCACGAAGATTCGTCGCCCAAACCCTGTGCGCCCCCGCCCAGACGCCTCTTTCCGTGCTCACTCCTCGCCCTGCCTACGAAGCGGAGAGACAATGCCGAGCACCGGCAAGATCAGGAACGCCGCGATGGACGTGATCACGCAGGCCACCTCGAAGGCCGGAGGAAGCGAGATATGCGGACTACTGTAAAGCTCTAGCCCAATGAAGGCCGGCCCTTGCAACGCCAGCGCCGTCACGGTGACGAAGCCCGTCGCCCATGCATCACGCCCCGCCGAACGGCTCATCACCGCGCAGACCGCTCCGAGCAGCGCTGATACCCCAAAGGCGACCAACGCGACATACACCGCCGCGTCCATCTGCGGCGGAAAGTAGATCCAGTATTCCACGTTTGGATCCCTACCCCAGTTCGGGTACATGATCGAAAGAATGAGCAGCACCACGACCACAGCAAAGAGCGCCAGCGTCAGTCTGGCAAGCCCGCGCACGACGGCGCGAGAACGATTGCGAGTCGGCGGCATTCGGTACTCCCTTCGGCGCGAGCATCCAACGCAGCCAGGCGCCAATGTCCCTACGAGGAGTATCGCCGCGCGCCAGCCCGCCCACCACGCACAATCCGCACAACCAGGCCGCACTGCATCGCCAGCAGGTTATCGCAAAATCAAACTCGTGACCGAATCTGATCCGCTCTGTCCGTCCTTGTCCGTTTCCGCGACCGCTCTTTCCCGCATCTCATGCGCCCCGCCGCCCCCGTCGTCTCTCCCTCGGACCCCTTCGCTCATCGACGACCCACACCGCACGCCATCACCAAGCGGACTTCAGTCCGCGCCCCCGCACGTCGGCGCTTCAGCGTCGCGTTGCCCTCGGCCTCCCCTTCCCCGCGACCGGGAGCTCGGCGGACGTGAGGTCCCCCTTGCGTCCCCCCCGCCTACATGGTATACTGGCCACAGAACAAAGTTTCCCCTCCCCACCCCTTCACTACTAACCACCCCCCACTTCCGCTCCCCCACCCCGGCTTCCCCCCTTCCTCCCCTCTCATCCGCCAACCTCGAGGACCCACACTATGACGCTCGAAACCGCTTCACTCCCGCATTCCCGCGCCGCATGCACCTCTTCCTCACCCACGGCCTCGCGGTTCCCATTCCCCACCCCTACGAGCCGATTTCCCTTGAATTCAGCCTCCAACCCCCGATCAAATTGCAAAAGCGGAAGGAAACGGAAATCGATCGCGCCAGGGCGGCGGAACACCGCCGCACGAGCGCTGGCTCCGTCGGAGGCGAACGACAGTTACACAATTGCCACATATCAGACCCACTCGTCTCAGGTCAATTGCCCCCGCGCCGCGTATCGGTGTACAATGGCCCCGTGCGCGCAAAGAGCAACGCAGGGCACGTTTGCCGCGCGAACCACGCCATCGGGTGGCCGGCGCAGGGAGTACTTTCTCGTCACGCGCCGGGGAAAGTCGGCTCCGCACAAACAGGACGAGGGGTAAAGGTGTGGCGAAGAAGATTCTCGTTGCCGACGATGAGCTCGCGATAGCGGATCTCCTGCAGACCTCGCTCGCCGAAGAAGGCTACGACGTGCAGAAGTCCACGCAGAGCCTCCGCTTCTATGACGCCGTTCGCCAGCAGCGGCCCGACCTGATCCTCCTCGACCTGTTGATGCCCTACCTGGAGGGCGAAGACGAGTTGCGCCTGCTCCAGCTTTCTCCCGAAACCGCCAACATCCCCGTCATCGTCATTACCGCCAAGCCAAACGTCGCCGAAGATGAACGGGTGCTGCGCCAGCTCGGCGTGCGCCACATCGTGCGCAAGCCCTTCGATCTCAACCAACTGATCGTGCTCGTCAACCAGACCATCGGTTGATGTAGCGAACGACCGCCAGCCCGTTCGACACCTGAGGAGGCTCCCGGTGGAGGATACGAGCGCCGCGTCGCAGGCCGCGCCATCGACTGCGCAAACATCGAACGCGCAGAATCGCATCGCGCTCGACGCCATGGGCGGCGACTATGCCCCCGCCGAGGTGGTGCTGGGCGCCGTGCAGGCCGCGCGCGAGCAAGGCATCGGCATCCTGCTCGTCGGCCCCGAAGGCCCGATCCGCGCCGAGCTCGCCAAGCACGACACCTCCGGCCTCGATCTCGACGTCGTCCACACCGACGAGGTCATCGGCATGGACGAGCATCCCGCCGAGGCTGTCCGCGCCAAGCCTCGCAACAGCATCACGCTGTCCCACCAGCTCGTCCGCGACGGACGCGCGATCGCCGCCGTCTCCGCCGGCAACAGCGGCGCCGTCATGGCCGCCGCCATCTTCACCCTGCGTCGCATCAAGGGTGTCGATCGCCCCGCCTTCGGCGGCGTCGTCCCGGCGGCGGGCGGCAAGCAGACCCTCGTCCTCGACATGGGCGCCAACACCGATTGCAAGCCACCGTATCTGCTGCAGTTCGCCGTCATGGGCGACGCCTACATGCGCAGCGTCTTCGGCCTGGCGCATCCTCGCGTCGCCTTGCTCTCGAACGGCGAAGAAGAGACCAAGGGCGATCAGCTTACGCAAGAGGCCCACCAGCTGATCAAGGCCGCCGCCCCGACCCTCGGCCTCAACTTCATCGGCAATGTCGAGGGGCGCGACATCAACGCCGGCGACGTGGACGTGGTGGTGTGCGACGGCTTCGTCGGCAATGTCGTGCTCAAGCTCAGCGAGGGCCTGGCCCGCATGCTCCTCGACACGATCCGCAAGGAGCTGACCTCCAACCCCGTCTCGCTCGTCGGCGCCGCCCTCGCCAGGCCCGCCTTCAACCGCGTCCGCAAGCAGCTCGACTATGAAGAGTACGGCGGCGTGCCGGTGCTGGGCGTCAACGGCGTCTCGATTATCTCGCACGGTCGCTCGAAGGCCAAGGCGATCAAGAACGCCCTCCGCGTCGCGCGCCAGGCTGCCACCGCGCGCCTGCCCGAGGCCATCGCCGAAGGCGTCCGGCTCCTCAACGTCCCCGCCTCCGCCGCCACCACCTCGAACGACCTATCCTAAGTCGCCTCACAGGCGACGTAACGACGTGTGGAAACGTCGCCCGCCACATGGCCTCCCCTTTCCCCAGTGGGGAAGGGGCAGGTGGCTAGGTCCACACGCTGGTCGCAACCGTCGGTGCCAGCGCCTCGTCGTCTTCGTCGCGAGCATGTCGCTCGCCTGCTACTCCGCGGCGTCGTGCTTGCTGCGCTTGGCCGCGCCGCCCATCTTGCCAATGCGGCTATAGAAGTCGGCGGACTGGCGCTGCTTCGTGGTATTGCCGCCCTTCTTGCCCATCTCGGCGAAGTGGTCCGGCCCATACTTGGCGACGTTGGCCTTGCCGCCCTTCTTGGCGATGTCGCGGTAATAGTCGCTGCCGCGCCGTTCCTTCAGCGTCGTGCCGCCCATCTTGCCGATGCGGCGGTAATAGTCCTCGCCGTACTTGTCGCGCACCGCAGTGCCGCCGCGCCGGCCAGCCTCGGAGGTTGTCATCGGCGCCGTCGTCACCGCTTGATCCGCCTTGCTGCTCATGGCCGCCTCCAGTCTGGCCCCCGGCCCGAATGCCGTCCGCGTCTGGCCGAGAGTATAGCTTGCTGCCCGCCTGCCCGTCAAGCGGCTTGCGTGTCCGCACAGGTCGCACCGGGCGGCGTCGCGCCCCTCCGAAAGTCGCCGGGGTGGAGCGAATGCAACTGCACGGCGGGGAGGCGCCCGATCCCGGTGTGCGATACTGTTCACAGTGTTGAGCAGGCGCGTGAGGCGGATCGCCGCCCCGGCCCCCAGCGTAGTGAGGAGACGTGCCCGTGGATGTGATGCGCCTGACGCTCGTCGATCGCAGTGGAACCGTCAGCTTCGTCGCGCATACCTCTGCCGCCGTCGCGCTGACCGCCGCCTGCGCGCACGACCCCGAGACCATAGACGATCTGCTCGCCGCCGCCCAGCGCTACGACCGCGCGCTGCCGCCCCTCGTGCGGACGGGCCTGGCCGTCTTCGACGAGCACAACCTACCCGGCGAGACCGCGCGCATCCAGCAGCAGCTCGCGTCCCTGCCCCCGCGCGAAACCCCCGTCTTCCGCGTCCTCGACGAGCACACGCGCGACGCCAGCCTCCAACCCGTACGCGCCGGCGTCGTCATCTTCAACCTCGTCGGCAAGCGCATCGTGCAGATCACCAACACCGATGAGCAGTTGCCCCGCGCCGGCGAGGTCAACTTCCACAACGGCAAGTTCCTCAGCCGGCGCGTCTTCGACTACCAGCTCCCCCCGCAATGGTCCATCGTTCCCTGATGGCCTCGCCCGGTCTGCCCGCTAATTGAGCGCCAGTGTGCCGTCCGACTGCAGTTCGGTGAAGGTCGGCGACTTCATGCTGGGGTACGACGCCACCGCGGCCAGGTGAATGCCCCGCGGCGTCTCGACCTCCGGCGTCAGCACCAGCTCGTTGCGGTGTCGCGCCGCCAGCGCCCGTCGCGCCCGCACCAGCTTGACGCCGGCCTGCGCCAACACCTTCACCAGCAGCTCCTGCTGCTCAGTCGCGGCCCGCTGCTCGGCGGAGCGCAGCTCGCAGAGCGGCTGCCGCACCATCAGCAGGTACCCGCGCGAGACCGGGTACGCCGCCGTGAGGTACTTCTCGCCGTCGTTCTGCGGCACCAGCGTCACCACCACATAGTCGAAGCCGTCGGCCGTGATCACGCGGTGCCGCACCAACTCGCCCGCGTATGGCACGCACTGGCGCATGGTGCCAGGGATTGGCTCAAGCGCCTGCCACGGGCGGCGCGCGGGGGGAGTACGTCTCGCCATCGTAAGATGCCCTTTCGTCGCTGCGCGCCCGAGGCGCATACACGTCGTCGCGACCCCGCCAGGCCGCGATCGGTTGGTCTGTCATGTGTGAAAGCGAGCGAGACGCGCTAGAGTTCTGTCGCCAGTACTTCTATCTACCTCCACCTACCTCCTGGCACGCCTAAGCCAAACACGGGATCAGCTGCGATGCCCGCACGTCCGAGCCTACCAGTAGAACCCATCTGAGTGCCCCTGCCTTCAAGTAGGGGGATGAAAGCCGGGTCGCCCGCGGGCGACCCGAGTCTCCTGTTTGCCTTGCACATGCTGGGTTTTCTATGGTATAATCCCAGCATGGACAACGAGCGGAAGTCGCACAAGGTCACGGTGGACATCCCGCAAGACGTGTGGGAGCACGTGCGCGAACTGGCGCGCGAGCATCAACGCTCCTTCGTGAAGGAGTTGGTGTGGGCGTTGCAGGAGTATGTGCGGCGCGAGCGAGGGAAGCGTGCGGCGCGCGATGCGTAGCCCGGTGGGGGTCCGCAAGGCCTTCCAGTACAAGCTCCGGCCAACGCTCGCCCAGGCGACGGCGTGCGAGACGGTCGTGTGGCGCTGCCGCGAACTCTACAATGCCGCGCTGCAAGAGCGGCGCGACGCCTGGCGCAAGTGCGGCGTGTCGGTGGCGTTCGCCGGGCAGTCGGCGCAACTCCCCGGCGTCAAGGAGGTGCGTCCCGACTACCGGGACCTCACTGCGCAAGTCTTGCAGGATGTCTTCCAGGCGTTCCAGGCGTTCTTCCGACGGGCGGCGGCGGGTGAAGCGCCGGGGTATCCGCGCTTCCAGGGCGCCCGCTACAGCAGCTTCCCTACCCCAGGGGGTGGCACGGCGGCCGGCTGGACAACGGCTTCCTGGTCCTCGCCAAGATTGGCCGCATCGCGGTGCGCTGGTCCCGCCCACTGGAGGGCACGCCCAAGACCGTCACGATCAGCCGAGAGGCGGACGGCTGGTACGTCTCGTTCTCGTGTGGGGAGACACCGACGCAACCGCTCCCCCGCACGGGTCGCGAGACGGGCATAGACGTGGGGCTGCAGGCGTTCCTGGTGACGACGGAGGGCGAGGTGGTCGAGAATCCGCGCCACTACCGCCGGGGGGAGAAGCGGTTGGCGAAGGCGCAACGTCGGGTGAGTCGCCGGACGAAGGGGAGCAATCGGCGCAAGAAGGCGGTGGCACTGCTGGCCCGCGCCCATCAGACGGTGAAGCGCCAACGTACCGACCGCCACCACACGACGGCGCTCCGGTTGGTCCGCCAGTACGACACGATCTATCACGAGGCCATCCAGCCCGCCAACCTCAGCCGCCGCCCCGCGCCGGTACCCGACGGGAACGGCGGGCATGTGCCGAACGGGGCCACGCGCAAGGCGGGCCTCAACAAAAGTATCCAAGACGCCGGATGGGGCCGCTTCCGCTCCATCCTCGCTTGCAAGGCAGCATGCGCCGGGAAGCGAGTGGAAGCGGTCAACCCGGCGTACACCTCCCAGGATTGTCGGGCTGCGGAGCGCGCGTGCCCAAGAGCCTGAGCGTGCGTACCCATAGCGGTCCGTCCTGTGGGCTGGTGCTGGACCGCGACGCGAACGCGGCCAGGAACATCCAACGGGCCGGGCAGGCCCGTCAGGGAGTGGTGGCGGTGGCCGCCGTGGTGAACTGAGAATCCCCCGGCTTTCGCCGTGGGGAGTGTCAACATGATGAGCCCTGGGATTACGCCTGACCCGCAGGCCAGGCAGCGCGCTCCCCGACACCGTCCCAGCCGCCAGCGCGCATCGCACACCTCGTCGTGCCTCCCCTGAGAATTCACTGAGAATCGCGCGCGACGCCCGCCAGACCGCTTGTCCCCGCTAGGCAAGCCGCATATAATGCCCGCGAGCATGCGCCCGCTGGGCGTCTAGCACCCAGCGATAGGATGGGGAACCGTCTCGTGGACCAGCATCCCACTCCCCCGGACGCGCGCGGGCCGCACGCCGCGGAAGAGACGCGACCGCGCCTCCTCGTCGTCGATGACCAGCAGAGCATCGTAGACTTCATCCGCCTCGGCATGCGCTACGAGGGCTTCCGCGTCGAGGACGCCGACAACGGCGTGACCGGGCTAGACATGGCCCAGCGCCTCCACCCCGACCTCATCATCCTCGACGTCATGCTGCCCGGCATGGACGGCATCGAGGTCTGCCGCCGCCTCCGCGAGTTCGAGTCCACCGCTGACGTGCCGATCCTCATGCTCACCGCCAAGGACGAGGTCCGCGACCGCGTCGCCGGGCTAGAGAGTGGCGCTGACGACTACCTCACCAAGCCGTTCAGCTTCGAGGAGCTCGCCGCCCGCGTCAAGGCGTTGCTCCGCCGCCAGCGGCGCATCGTCACCGGCGGCGGCCCCGGCGGGCGCGTGCTGCGCGTCGCCGATCTCATCCTGGACGAGTCCGCCCGAGAGGTGTATCGCGGCGACCGGCTGATCGAGCTCACCGCCACCGAATACAACCTCCTGCACCTCTTCCTCACCCATCCCCGGCAGGTGCTCGACCGGCAGACGATCCTCAATCGCGTCTGGGGCTACGACTTCATGGGCGAAACCAATATCATCGAGGTCTACGTGCGCTACCTGCGCGAGAAGATCGAAGATGAGCCGAGCAACCCGCGCCTGATCCAGACGGTGCGCGGCGTCGGCTACGTCCTCAAAAGCTAGTGGTCATCGCCCCAATCTCCACGCTAGGCAGCTCCCACATGTCGCACGCGCCCCGCCCCTCAGCAAAGCTCCCCGCCGAGTACAACGGGCGCGGCTATCCTTCGGCCCAGGGCGCGCCGTTTCGCCCCGACGATCCGACCATCCGCCTGCCCTACTCGCCCCGCGCGCGACCCCGCCGCGGCGGCCCCTTCCGTTGGGTGCGCACCCTGCGCGGACGCCTGTTCCTGATCTACGCAGCGACGCTCACCGTCCTCTTCGTCCTCGTCGGCGTCGGCCTCAACCTCGCGATCAGCAGCACGCTGTATTCCGAGGAGCGCAGTCGCCTGCTCGAACAGGCCACCGCGAGCGTCGCCATCGCGCAGCGCGGCTTCGACCAAGCCGTCCTCGGCCACGGCGCCTCCTGCCTGGATGCCGTCAGCTATCAACAGGCCTTCGACACCTACATCGGCACGCTGACAAAGCAGGCGGCTTTCACCCAGGTCTACCTCCTCGACGACGCCGGCATCGTGCTCGCCCAAGGCGCAACCTCGCCGACGGCCCCGGACGTGGTCGGCTCGCCCGCCCCACATTTTGCGGTCCCGGTCGCGCGGGCGATGCAGCTCAAGGTCGGCCTGAAGGCGCAAGGCACGACGGGCGTGAAGGATGCGCAGGCCTACGACTCGATGGCTGGCCTCGCGCAACGCATCCCCGTGATCCTGATCGACGAGGGCTATCACACCGCCTCGCAGTGCCTCAGCCAGCGCATCGCCCTCGGCTTCATCGAGGTCGTCGGCAACTATAGTGCCGTCTTCACGGCGCTCAACCGACTGCATTTCATCCTCCTGATCCTGATCGGCGCGGCGGCGCTGCTCGGCATCCTCGTCGGTGCGCCGCTCGCCTCGCAGGCACTACGCCCCCTCGCGCGCATGACGTCGACCGCCCAGCGCATCGCGCACGGCGACCTCAGCCAGCGCGTCCGCCTGCCGCACGGCGGCGACGAGATCGGTGACCTCGCCGAGACCTTCGACGAGATGATCGACCGCATCGAGAGCGCGTTCGGCGCACAGGCAGCCTCCGAAGAGCGCATGCGCCAGTTCGTCGCGGACGCCTCGCACGAGCTGCGCACGCCGCTGACCTCGATCCGCGGCTTCGTGGACGTGCTGCTGCGCGGCGCCAAGGACGACCCTGCCACCGCTGAGGAGGTGCTGCAGGCCACGCGGCGCGAGGCCGAGCGCATGTCGAGGCTGGTCAACGATCTGCTCACCCTCGCCCGTCTCGATGTTGGCCGCCCGCTGGAGCTGCAACAGGTCGATCTGCTCGGCCTGGCTGGGGAGGCGGTCGATCAGGCGCGCATACTGGCCGGCGACCGGGAGGTCACCCTGCGCAGCGACGGCGCGGGGCACCTGCTCGTCAACGCGGATGCCGACCGGCTCAAGCAGGTGCTGCTCGTCCTGCTCGACAACGCGCTGAAGTACGGCCGGCAAGACGCCAGCGGTTGGGTGCGCCTGCAGGTGGGCCGCACGGCACACGGCGCCTTCGTCAGCGTCGCGGACAACGGCGAAGGCATCCCCGGCGAGGATCTGCCGCACATCTTCGACCGTTTCTACCGCGCGCAACGTGCCGCGCTGCGCAGCCAGAGCGCCGGACCCGTCACCATGCCCAGCCCTCAGGCGGCGGCCCTCGTCGAAACGCAAGGGACGCCTTCCTCGCGCCGCGCGAGTCGGCGCGAGGGCTCCGGCCTGGGGCTCGCCATCGCGCAGGCGATCGTCCGCGCGCACGGCGGTGTGCTCGCCGTGCGCAGCCAACTCGGCGCCGGGACGACCTTCACCGTCGAGCTACCCCTGCCACCGCAGTCCCCTCCGCGCCGACCCTGACGCTCGCGCCGTCCTCCACACGCCCAACACACCCACCTACCCGCAGGATGATGCTCGTCTAACCATACCGCGCTGTACGTTTGTACAGATTATTACCGAACATCACCTCCTGTGTTACCGCGAATATGCCTTCGCGTCGCTATTTATGGGCATATCATGTGATGAAGTCGACAGGTTTCGCATTGTGGCGCTGGTTGCTCGTGTGATATACATCTAACATGGCATCATCGTTTTGAGGAGTGGTAGGTGCATGCGTTTCTCGTTTCGCAGTCCTCTCGTTGAGCTTACCGGTGTTGAGAAGTCCCCCACTACGGTCGTCGGACAGCTTCGTGGAGTGAGCGCTCGGATCAGCGAGCCATTGCGGCGTCGGGTGCGCGCGCTGCGCCCCCATCAGGTCTCCGAGGTGTCGGGGAGGCGAGGACGCCGATCCGCCCATGCAGATTCCAGCAGCGGCAGGAATGCCATCGTACGCGCGAGTGCCTCGGGCGCCCTGATCGCCACAGCGCCGCGCAGGGCGATCCATCGCTTACGCCTTGGCCCGCGCCCGACGCCACAGCCCGTCGTCGAGTCGGTGCCCGCCGAGGCCGCCGCGACGAGAATGCCCGGCGAGGCCACCGCCGCGGTGTCGCGTGCGGATCTGCGCGGCCGCGTCTGGGCGCTGGCGCTGCCCGCCATCGGAGAACAGCTCCTCGCGCTCGGCGTCGGCGCCTCCGACACTTTCCTCGCCGGTCATTTGGCGACCTCCGCGCAGGGCGTCGTCGGCTACGATCGCGCCACCGCCGTCGCCGCCGTGGGCGTGGCCTCCACCGCCGTCTGGGTCGTCCTCACGGCGTTCTTCGCCGTCAACGTCGGCGTGACGGCGCTGGTCGCCCGCGCTACCGGCGCGCGGGATCGTTCGCTCGCCTCCCACGCGGCCGCGCAAGGTATTCTCATGGGCGTCATCGCCGGCACCATGATGCTCGCCGCCGCGGTGCCGCTCGCCGAGCTGATCACGCAGGTACTGGGCGTGGACGGACAGGTTGCCACGCTCGCCGCCACCTATATCCGCATCTTTAGCCTCGCGCTCCCCGCCACCGGCATCGCCTCGGCTTGCACGGCCGCTATGCGCGGCGCGGGTGACGCGCGCCGTCCGCTGCTCGTCATGCTGCTCGTCAACGGGCTGAATATCGTCGCGTCGTGGGTGCTGCTCAACGGCATGCCGACCCTCGGTATCGCGCCGCTCGGCGTGATCGGCTCCGCCATCGGCGCCGCCACCGGCTGGAGCATCGGCGCCTGCCTCGCGCTCTTCTTGCTGAGCCGGCAGCACCCCAAGGCTCCGCGCATCAGCCTCGGCATGCTGCGGCCCGACGGTAAGCTCTGCGCGCGCATCTTGCGCGTCGGACTGCCATCCGCCGCGGAGCAGGTCGTCTTCCAGGTTGGCATCGTCAGCTTCCTGCGCGCCGTCGTGCCGCTCGGTGCCACGGTCTACGCGGCGAACACGTCGATCAACACCGTCGAGAGCATGGGCACGCTGCCGGGGCTGGGCTTCTCCGTCGCCACCACCGCGCTCGTCGGCCAGGCACTCGGCGCGGGCAACCCCGATCTCGCCACGCGCGCCGTCTGGACCGCGCTGAAGCCATGCGTCCTTGTCATGGGGAGCATCGGCCTCATCGCCATGGTGGTCCCCAACCTTATCCTCGGCATCTTCGTCGCCGATCCGCACGTGCTCTCCGCGGGCGATGTCGCCATGCGACTCTCCTTCTTCACGCTGCCGATGTCCGCCGCCGCCTTCGTCTTCATCGGGGCGCTGCGCGGCGCGGGCGACACCAAATTCCCCGTGATCGTTCGCGCTGCGGGCACATGGGGCCTGCGCCTGCCGGCGGCGGCGTTTCTCATCCCGCTGCTTGGGCTGCCGGGCGCTCGCATGGCGATGGCGGTGGATTTCTCCTCGCAGGCGGCCATCACCTACCTGCGATTCCGCGGCGGGCGCTGGCGCAAAGCACGGGTGTAGGGCAAGAGCGGCGTCAGGAGCCGCCCAGCAGAGGCCGCAGCAGCTCGGATGGCTCGCCCATGCACACACCGAGCGCATTCTGCACCCACTGCAGCGCCCGCGTGATCTGGGCGATGCCGCGTGTGCGCTCCTCGCCGCGCTGCTCGCTCAGCAGCGAGAGTGCGGTGATGGCGAAGCCGAGCGGCAGCGCCGAGGTGAAGACCTCCGCCCGCTTGGAGAGCGTCTCATCCCGCAGGTCGCGCACCCCCTCGACGTACTGCGACTGCAGGCGCGCGTACTGCGTCGCGTTCAGCTCGCCGGCGAGCGCGGCCAGCGTCGCCGCACGGGCGATCTCCATCGCGGGATCGCCCAGGCCGAATCCGCCCCACTCCGCGAGGATCAGCCGCCCGTCGGACCGCACGAGGTGGCCCGGCGTCGGATTGCCGTGGCAGGGCCGTCGCGCGATGGCGGACCAGAGGTCGCGATGGGCGTTGAGATGTACCTCCACAATCACTCGAAGCTTGGTGAGCGCATCGAGCAAGCGCGCGTAGGCCGGCCCAGCATAGAGTTGCTGGCACACGGACCACGCCGCGCCATTGCGCTGCCACCAGACCAGCGGATCGGCGCTCATGCTCGAGGAGATGCTGACCTGCTCGGGCGGCAGGTGATGCAGCATTAACATGAGGAACAGCCACTGCTTGAGCTGCTCCTCGTCCAACGCGACGCCCTCCAGCGTCTCGTTGCCGGTGTATTCGAGCAGCACGGCGGGGCCGCCCAGCAGCCCACGCTGCTCGTCGGCGAGAATCAGCGCGGGCGCGAGCCGGATACCGCCGCCGAGACGCAGTCCGGCGATCTCACGGGTCGCCTCTTCCGCCGTTTCCGGGGAGTAAAGCTTCAAGAGCAGCTGGCTCTGATCCGTCGCCACGCCGATGCGTGCCGCGCTGGCGTCCGCGCGCTCGCGCCAGATATACAGATCACCCGCCAACCGCGGGCTATTGAGTGAGCGCAGGTACTCCAGTATCCGCTGCTCGCTCGGCGCACTCATAGCTGCTCCACTTCATCCTATGTCCGACGGTTTGCGCATTCGTCCGCACAAAGAAAGGCGCGCCCGTTGCCGGGGCACGCCTTCGATCGACCTAGTTGGCCGCGGCTAGCAAAGAAACCGGCTGAGGCCTCCCGCCTTTCGGTATGGGGGTGCAAGCCGGGTCGCCCCCAGGCGACGAGTGGTACGCTCGATTGCCGGTTTTGCCCGCTTGCGCGGGAATACCTGTGGAGGCACGTTGTACCTTTGCCGACGGCATGCTGTTTTCGGCGGTTCCGTGGTAATTCGTTCCCGCGGGTAAAAGCATCGACGTATTTTGGACGTGGTGCGCTGCGCTTGCGTCGGGTTTCTTCGAGGTCACACTCGCCCGGCGCTGCAGTCACCGCCTTGCGGGGCCGGGCAGGCCCTTCGGGGGCTCACGTGATGGGTTACCATGTGCGTTCTCCGAGAATCCCCTGGCTTCAGCCATGGGGAGTGTCAATTCATCCACTCCTCCGGCGCGGCGGCGTCGCGCAGGCGGACTGTCGCGTTGGCCGGTCGCGCCGCTCGCTGCTGCAGCGTCACCTTCGGCGCCTCGCCGGCGTTTTTCTCATAGTAGCTCGGCAGCAGGAAGACCAGCGCGATGAAGACGCCAACGCCGATGAAGACGTTCTCTCTTGTGACATAGGGGTGCGCGATAGCGATGACTTTGCCGAGGATGATGCCGACTGCCACCAAGAGGCTCACCGCGCCCGCCGCCCCGCGCACCAGCGCCACCGTCGGGTGGTTGCGACGTACATATGCCAGGATGAAATTGATGACTGCGGCGAGCGCACATAGCGCGACGATGATTGCCCAGAACCAGAACTGGTCCACGTCTCGCTCCCTCCTCACGTCTGCGCCACGTTCCGCCGGGGCGTGGCACGCCACACGAGTCTATCACACCTGCGCGGCATCGACCGCAGGCGCCGTCCCGCGCTAGGACTTCTAGGTACTCGGCGCTCCGGTGGTCCGTTGCAACTTGCCAGAGGAGGAGGCTCGGCCATACAATGCTGCGGGGCACTGCCGAAGTGCGGCGGCCGAGTGGGCGTGACGTTGCGGATGGCGGGCGGCGACGATGGTGATCCTCGCGTTGGATGTCGGGCAGGCACGCGTAGGCGTCGCCACTTGCGATGAAGCCGAGTTGCTGGCCTCGCCACACAGCGTCATCCGCCGCACCTCCAATGCCGCCGCGCTGGACGCCATCGCGCGCATCGTCGCCGAGGTCGCGGCAGGCATGGTGGTCGTCGGGCTGCCGATCAGCTTCGACGGCCAGCTCCACGGCCAGGCGCAAAGCGTGCAAGCATTTGGTGAGAAGCTGCGCGCTCGGCTGAGCGTCCCGCTCGCCTATGCCGACGAAACGCTTTCGACCTGGCGCGCGGAGGAGATGCTTCGTGCGTCGGGCTTGCGCCCAGAGCGCATCCGTGAGCGCATCGACGCTGCGGCAGCGGCGGTCATCCTGCAGGATTTTCTGGACCAGCGGCATCGACAAGAGCGAGGGACCGACCACCAGTCGGGACCTGGCGCCGCGACTGATACGGCGGAGACGATGTACGGGGAGGATGGGGCATGAAGCGCGGCGGCATCATACTGACGATCATCCTGTCGATATTTGCGCTGATCGTCGGATTCGGCGGCGCGACCACCGCGCTGCTCGTCACGCAGCCCGCGGAGTCGGGCTCCTCCGTCGTCGTCGATTTTGAGGTGGTCTCAAGGGAGCTCGTTCGCCTCGGTGGCGCAGCGCCTCCAGGACTGACGGCCTGATCCGCAATGCCACCGCGTTCAAGCAGCTGGCGAAAGTGCGCAAGAAAGACACGGCATCGAGCAGGGCGTGTATCAGCTCTCGCCGAGCATGACGATGTCCGCAATCATGGACAAGCTGCAGACCGGCGCATCCCGATCTGCATCATCGCCGGCGTGAACGAGGGCTGGCGCGTCGCTGAGTACGACGATGGCTTCTCGAACCTACCCAACTTCAACTCCGACGACTTCGACAAGATCGTGCAGACGGGCCTGCTGCCCGACGGCACCAAGCTCTCGGATAAGTATTGGTACGTCGAGCCGAAGCAGCCGAATACGGTTGACGCGCTCGAAGGCTACCTCTACCCCGATCACTACAGCTTCGACAAGTCTGCCGACTGCCGACGGACGTGGTCGAGACGGATGCTCAATGCATTCGGCGAGCAGCTCTGCCCCGGCCCAGCGAACAACCCCGACGCCTACATCGGTGATCTGGCGACCTGCAAAGACCATGCGGCGACCGTGGACGACAAGGGCACGACGATCTTCGCTGCGCTGGAGAAGTATTACGACTCCAAGAGCGACGTTCACGCTATCTATCTGGCGCTGACCATCGCGTCGATCACGATGCGCGAGATTCCCAGCCTGGACAACAACGCACGACATCCAAGGCATCGCCAGCGTCTACTACAACCGCTGGCAGCACGCGATCGGCAACCCCAATTATCCGAGCGATGCAGGTTCATTGATTCAGTCTGATCCAACCGTCCAGTACGCCGATGCCACGGACAATCCGCCGAAGGCTGGGGATACTTGGTGGCCGAACGTGAACAATCAGGACCTGAAGTCAATCGAGACGAAGAACCTCTATAATACCTACGTCTTCCCTGGCTTGCCACCAGGTCCGATCTCGGCGCCGCTCTCCGCGGTGTTCCTTGCCGCGGCAAATCCCGTCTCGCCTGATAACGGCAAACTATACTACTACTTCATCAGCGGCAAGTGTGACCATAAGACGTATTTCGCAAGCAACTCGGACGATCAGAACGCGAACATTGCGCAGTACATCACCAACGCGTCGTGCTGAGTCGCCGTTGACGCGAGGATGAGGTAATTCTCGGTCCGAGACGGCTCGTCCGACCGACCGATGAGGAGTAGAACGACGCATGTTGACCACTCCCCATAGCTAAAGCTAGGGGATTCCTGGGCCGAGCACTGCCGTCCAGATGCCCTGGGGCGGTCTCACACGCTCGTTGGGACCATGGTTCTCGGCCCCGCTCCACAGGCGTAAATTCCCGCAGGCCCTGCGGTACACAAAACAGGATACCACGTGAAAGGAGACGGCGCTTCCTCCCTGCAGCGAAAGCCGGGGGTATCCGCGCCGAAGATTTGAGATGAATGAGGTGCTGCAAACCATCTTCCTGGGGCTGCTGCAGGGAGTCGCGGAGCTCTTCCCGATCAGCAGCTTGGGGCATACGGTGCTGATCCCGGCGCTGCTCGGCTGGACCTCGTACGTTCAATCCGACAATTTCCTCCCGATCGTGGTCACGCTGCACCTCGGCACGGCGGCGGCGCTGGTGCTCTTCTACTGGCGCGATTGGTACGCCCTCGTTCGCGCGTTCTTCAAGACGGCGATTAAAGGGCGACTCGACGCCGATCCGATGGGCAAGACGATCTGGCTGCTGATCGTCGGCACCATTCCGGTCGGATTGATCGGCCTGTTTCTGGCGACGCGGTTGAGAGACCTGTTCTCGTCGCCGGTGATCGTCTCGGCATTTCTCTGTGCGAACGGCGCGGTTTTGCTCTTCGGCGAGAGTCGCAGCGGCGTCGTATCGAGCCGAAAGGCGAGGATCGCGACGGCAGGAAGAGACGTTCGCGACGATCGATGACCTGAGCATTCCAGCAGGCGTTCCTCATCGGGTTGACGCAGTCGTTCGCGCTGTTGCCGGGCATTTCGCGCTCGGGCGTCACCATGGTTGCCTCGCTTCGCGCGAGGTTGAGCCACGAGGAGGCGCTGCGGTTCACGTTCCTCCTCGCGACGCCGGTGATCGCGCTGGCGGGGCTGCTCGAAATCCCGAAGCTGATCGGCACCGCCGCGCATCCGGTGACGCACAACACGCAGATCGCCGCCGCCGCAGGCGGTGTCGCCGCTTTCGTCGCGGCGCATCGTCAGCGTCACATTCCTCTCGCGCTACTTCCGCATCGGACGTCTGACGCCGTTCGCCATCTACTGCTTCTCGCGGGGCTGTCTGCTTCTGTGATCTTTGCGGGGATTAGCCTACATTGGTTCTCGCTGCCCTGGGCCGGAAAGTAGATGGTCGTTTTGCCGAGACAGCAACGGGCTGCCTCGGCCGCCTGCGCCCGCAAGGCGCCACTCACAAACTGGAGCATTGATCTATGTCTGGGAAGTCGCTATCACTTGCTATCATCGTGGTGGGCGTCGTTTGCCTCCTGATCGGCGTCTACTATCTAATTCCTGGCCCCACGAAGTTCTTGGTGAGCGATGCCCCAACGGGGAGCCATATTAAGCATGCGATAGTGTTCTTCGCGCTCGGCATCGTTGCGTTCGTTGCGTCGCGCTTTGCCAGCGCGTCGCGGACGAATTGAAGCGTTTGTGCCGCGCCGGCACCTTGCTCGTCGAGATCCAGCAGCTCGGGCGCACCTGCACCTTATTGCCGACCGCCATCGGGCGCGGCTTGATCGCGCCGAAGCCATGCAGGGATTCCGTGCTTCGAGCAGCCGCTCGCCGCGAGATCGCCGACCGATGAAGCGTATATCCTCTGTTGTCACCTTTGCTCATGGGGACGAGGATACTCGCTATGTCTGTCCCGGATTTCAAAATGGCGCCGCCCGATCCGGTGGGGACGAAAGTCCAGAGGTCAGGTACGCTGGCGATCCTCCTGGCGTGCTGCGCGGTCTTGGCCAGCCTGGCATGGGGGCCCGCCATTTTGATCGTGGCCTTTGCCTTACATCCATCGCTACCCGGCAACCAGCCAGGAGTCCAGGCGGCGATAGACATCGCGCGCCAGCAGATGTGGGCGGTCGTGCTTGTCAGTTTCCTCGCGCTCGTCGCACTTGTTGTGGGGGCGCTCCTTGCGGGACGCGCGGCGTTCCCCTCGACCACAGCGTCGAGCAGGCGGCAGGCCAGGTGGGCGGTAGGCTGCCTCGTGGGCGGTGTGGTCATCGGAGTCGGGCCCTACCTAGTCGCCTCGTTGAGCCGCGCATTCTACCTGCCCCTGTATGAGAATTTCGTGCTCATCGCGGCCGCGATAGCCGGCGCCGTGGCCAGCTTCATCCTGAGCGGTATCGCCCTGCGCCCGGCAGCTGCGAGCGGTGCGGGGATGGCAGGGTCTCGAAGTGCTTGGCGCGTCGGGGCGCGCATCTGCTTGTTGGTGGCTCCCCTCGTCGCGCTCGCGGTGGCGGCGGCGTTTGCGCTTGCGGCCCAGGTCGTCGTGGGCTTCTACCTGCTGCACCACGTCTACTAAACGGCGAGGATTGTTGGCACCGGGGCTGGCAAGTGACATGGTTTGGGCTTTAGCCCGCCGCAAGCCGTCATCCCTTGAGGGTATGCGGTGAGGCGTCTGCGGCTTTCGCCAGAAGTCCCCTCACTTGCCATGACACTAAATGCATGCTATACTAGTGTCATGGATACCCGCCAGGAAGACATCCGAATCACCCTGCGCCTACCCGCCGATGTGGCTGAGGGTATGAAGCAGTCCGCACACGAGAACGACCGCTCCCTCAACGGAGAGATCGTACGGGCGTTGCGGGAATATCTCGCCAAGCGGAAGCGGGACAAGCAGTCATGAGCGTGCCGGGTGTGCCGGGTGTGCCGGGTGTGCGCAAAACCTACCAGGAGAAGCTGCGGCCGACGCCCGCCCAAGAGCGTGAGCTTGAGGCGGTCCTGTGGCGTTGCCGCACGCGCTCTACAACACCGCCTTGGAACAGCGCATTACGGCCTATCGAAGTTTTGGTGTAACGCTATCTCGCTACGATCAAGAAGCGGAACTGAAAGACCTTCGCGCCGCCTTCCCAGAATACGCTTCCATCCATAGTCACGTGCTGCAAGACGTGCTGGCGCGGCTGGACAAGGCCTATCAAGCGTTCTTCCGACGGGTGCAGGCGGGGCAAGCGCCAGGCTTCCCGCGCTTCCAGGGGCGCACCCGCTACCACTCCTTCACCTATAAGGAGTATGGCAACGGCGCTCGCCTCGCTAACGGCTCCCTCGTCCTGTCGAAGCTTGGCCGCATCGCCGTCCGCTGGTCGCGCCAATTGGGAGGTATACCCAAGACGGTTACTATTCGTCACGAGGCCGATGGCTGGTACGGCTCCTTCTCCCGTGCGGATGTGCCCACCCGGCCGCTTCCTGAGACGGGATGCGAGACCGGCATTGACGTGGGGTTGCAGGTGTTCCTGATGACGGCGCAGGATGACGGCGCAGGGCGAGATCGTCGGCAACCCGCGCCACTATCGCAAGGTATCGCAAGGCGGAACGACAGCTTGCCAAGGCCCACCGTCGGGTATCCGGGCGCGAGAAAGGCGGTGCGCGTCGCACGAAGGCGGTGGCACTGCTGGCGAAGCAGCATCAGCACATCAAGCGCCAGCGCCGAGACTTTCGGCACAAGACGGCGCTCATGCTCGTTCGCCGGTACGACACGATCTAGCACGAGGCCATTCAACCCGCCAACCTGACCCGCCGTCCCGCGTCCAAGCTGGATTCAGATGGCGGGTATCTCCAGGACGGAGCCCGCCGTAACGCGGGTCTCAACAAGAGCATTCACGACGCCGGATGGGGCCGATCCCTCTCTCTCCTCGCTTGCAAGGCAGCATGCGCCGGGAAGCGGGTGGCGGCGGTCAATCCGGCATACACGTCGCAGGATTGCAGCGGGTGTGGTGAGCGCGTGCAGAAATCACGCTCGGTGCGCACCCACGTCTGCACACATTGCGGCCTCGTGCTCGACAGGGATGAGCACGCGGCCAGGAATAGCCAATGGCGCGGACAGTGGCGCGGACAGTGGCGCGGACAGCGCCTTCGGGGAGTCCCGGCGATGGCCGGGGCCGTGAACCGAGAACCCGTCGGTCTTTAGACCGTGCGGAGTATCAGTAGCGTGCCAGCTCGTCGGGATGCTCCAGCGCGTTAACCAGCGTACCCATGAACTGTGCGGCGGCGGCGCCGTCCACGATGCGGTGATCCGCCGAGAGCGAGATCCAGCAACTCGGGCGCACCTGCACCTTATCGCCGACCGCCATCGGGCGCGGCTTGATCGCGCCGAAGCCGACGACGCAGGCCTCCGGCGGATTGATCAGCGGCGCGCCCGTATCGACGGGGCCGGCGGCGCCGACGTTCGTGATCGTGATCGTGCTGCCGCTGAGCGACTTGGCGTCGAGCTTGCCGTCGCGGGCGAGCTGCACCAACCGGTTGCACTCTACGGCGATCTCGACAAGCGAGCGCATATGCGCGTCGCGCACCACCGGCACCAGCAGGCCGCGTGGGGTATCCGTCGCGATGCCTACGGAAATCGAGCGCTTGACGACGATGGCGTTGCCCTCTTCGTCCCAGCGCGAGTTGAGGATGGGATAGGCTTTGACGGCTTCCACCAGCGCCCGCACGAAGAACGGCAGGAAGGTCAGCTTGCTCTCGGCGTAGGCGCGATCTCCTTTGAGCCGGTCGCGGAGCGCGACGAGCGCGGCGGCGTCGAAGAGCGAGTATTCGGTGAAATGAGGGATCGTCGTGGCGGCGCGCACCATGCGGGCGGCGATGGCCTTGCGCAGCCCAATCGTGCTGATGCGCTCCTCATCCGAGGCTGCGGCTGGCGCTGGGGAAGGGACCGAAGCAACTGGGCGCAACGCTCCCGTCCGCGCTTCGAGGTCTTCGACACGGATGCGTCCGCCGGGGCCCGTGCCTGCGATGCCGCTGAGGTCGATGCCGCGCTCGGCGGCGATTTTGCGCACCAGCGGGCTCGCTCGCTCCGCATCAACGCCGGAGAGCGCGGGGGTCGGCGCGTCGAGCCGGGGATCGCTGTCGTGCGCGGTGCGGGCGGCGCTGGCGACCGCGCCCGCCACGCCACGGGGCCTGCGCGCGAAGGCGGTGCGCGGCGCATCCGTACCATAGCCGACGAGCACGGGACCATGCCCGTCGGGTTGCGGCGTTGGCGTACTGGCGGGTGCGCCGCCACCTTCGGCGATGGTGATCAACGCCGCGCCGACGGCCACGCTCTCGCCCGGCTGCGCGTGCAGCGCCTGCACCGTGCCGGCGAACGGCGACGGGATGTCCACCAGCGCCTTGGCGGTCTCCACCTGGCAGATCGGCTGGTTGAGCGTGATGCGGTCACCCACGCGCACCAACCACTGGACCACCTGCGCCTCTTCGAGTCCCTCGCCCAGATCGGGCAGCCGAAATTGGCTCATCAACTATTCGGCGCGGAGACCCCACCCGTTAGGGCAGGGGGAAGCGCCGCTCCTTTCGCATAGGTATAGCCATCGCCACGATGCAACGGCTGACAATGCCGGTAGTGGATGCCCTGTAGCGTCCCGCTGGCCGTCTTGAGGTTGCACGAGCCGCTGGCGCGAATGGTCATGCGCCCCACGTAGACGCCCACCTTCGTGCTGGTGGCTGGTACGACCGCACGCACGATGTCGCCGGTGCGGAATCTCCCGACCACACTCGTCTCTTTCGGTGCCTTGTCGGGGAAGCCGAACGCATTCGTCCGACACATCTGACGGCTATGTCGCCCCATCGCGATGATGCGCAGTGGCACCATGCCCCTGATCCGCAGCCCTTCTGGAGTACCGGCTCCTACACAGACAGCATCCAGCCAATGGGTTTTCGGCAAACCACGTCGCGTTCGGTTCCACTTGGTGCGCCCTCCCGATCCAGTTTCCAGCGGCATTCCCATCGCTTGCAAGCGTCCATACAACGCCCACCGGCTCGCGTTGACCGCAGCCGCATCCCTGAGCGGCATCCTGGCTTGTGCCTGTACGCCAGGATGCCCGAACTCGTCCGCTGTACGATCCCCTTTGGCCTGATTGCAATTGTGGCACGCCAATGCGAGATTCGAGACACGATCACCGCCCCCGAGCGCCTTCGGGACGATGTGCTCGACTTCAAATTGGGTATCGGTTTTGCCGCAATAGGCGCACCGCCGCTGGAACTTCTCCAGCAGGTATTGTCGGATTTCGAATCCGGCGAGTTCTCCCCTCTGGTATTCCACGCCGCGGACCTCGGCGTCTTGCATCAGGGCCATATCGAACTTCACCAGTTCCAGGCTGATCGTCCCGACTGGACACCAGCGGCGCAGGCGCTCCACCCAGGTGGTGACATTCGCGATGCGCGACTCGAGCGACGGAGGGAGCCAACCCTGCTGACGCCGACGATTGGCGAAGCGGGGCGGACGATAGCGAGTATGGCGCTGCCGACGCGAACGGCGGCAGATGCGGCGCTGGTCAAGACGTCCTTTGACCTGGCTTCCCCGATGGGAAACCTCTGCCGCCCACACGACCTGCCCGGGGGCATTGTTGACCACCGCGATGCCGGTCGTTTTGCTCCCCGGATCAAGCTTGACGCATAGGGGCTGTGGCGCGGTATCCGGTTGAGCGTCCTTCATGATCAGCGTAAAAGGGTAACGACGTAGCACCGCAGCATACCCGGTTGTGAGCAGATAGCGCGCTCGGCCCGGGTGAATCGGATCGAGCGGCTGACGCTGCTGATCCACCACAAAGACTGAGGACATGGTTCCAACTCCTGAGAGTCTCCCCGTGCGGGGGTAAGGTTTCCCTCGTCCAGGTTTGGGAGCGGCCATCTGTCTGATGCACTGAGTTTCACACCCCATGTCTCTGTTTAACATCAGACTTGCAGCGGTCAGGACTGAGATGCCATCCTGACGTGCGAACTTGGGCGCTCCTCCCAAACGGCTCCTTCTTGCGAAGGGGACTGGTCAGCATCGGGGCTTACTGACGCAAGCCCCTGCGTTTACGCATGGGGTCGCTGACCGTCGCGTCAACTCCCGGCTAATAGGCGCGCGTGCGGTCCACGGCTTCGAGGATGCGGTCGGCATCCGGCAGGAAGAGTTTCTCCACCCGCGCGGGCGGGTACGGCATCGTGGGGCTGCCCACGCGCTCGACCGGCGCGGCGAGCACGTCGAAGAGATCGTGCATCAACGCGCGCGGCGATCTCAGCGCCCAGCCCCATGAAGACCGGCGCCTCGTGGACGACCACCGCGCGGCGCGTCTTGCGCACCGATGCCTGGATGGTATCCATGTCGAGCGGCGCGAGGCTGCGCAGGTCGATCACTTCGAGCGACGTACCCTCGCCTTCGGCGGTTTCAGCAGCGGCCAGCGCCACCTGCACCGTGGGACCGTAGGCGATCACCGTCGCGTCGGTGCCCTCGCGTGCCACACGTGCGCGGTCGAGCGGCAGCGGCGGGCAACGGCAGGTCGATCTCCTGCCGGCTCCAGTAGCGCGCCTTCGGCTCCAGGAAGATCACCGGATCGGGATCGCGGATCGCCGCCGTCAGCAGCGCATAGGCGTCCGCTGGGCGTCGCGGGCGAGACCACCTTCAGCCCGGCGGTGTGGATGTAGTAGGTCTCGGGGCTCTCGGAGTGCTGCTCGATGGCGCCGATGTTGCCGCCGTAGGGGATGCGAATCACGAGCTGCATCGGGCAGGCGCCGCCGGTGCGCGTGTGGTACTTGGCGATGTTGCTGGTCACCTGCTGGAAGGAGGGATACGAGAAGGCGTCGAACTGCATCTCGGCGACGGGGCGAAAGCCCTTGATCGCCAGCCCAAGCGCCGAGCGCGGCGATGGTCGCCTCCGCCAGCGGCGTATCGAAGACACGCTCGCGCGCCGAACTCGTCTTGCAAGCCGTCGGTCACGCGGAAGACGCCGCCGAGCTTGCCGACATCCTCGCCGAAGATCAGCACGCGCGGATCGTCGCGCGAGCGCGTCATGCAGCGCCAGGTTGAGCGCCTTGCCCATCGTGACGCCGTCATGCGCGCCTCCCTTCCAGCTGGAGGTCGGCCAGGAAAGCGGCCTTCTCGCGCAGCAGCGCTCCGGTGGGTTGGCAAAGACCAGATCGAAGACGGCTCCGGGATGGACCGGCGGCGCGTTCAACAGCGTCTGGCGCATCGCGGCGGCGCGCGTCCTCGGCCTCTTCGTTCACCGCGCGCTCGAAGGCGTCGTCGAAGGCGTTGCGCTGGCGCAGCCGCTCGGCGGCGCGCGCTATGGGGTCTTTCGCGCGCCACGGCTCGACGTCCGCTTCGGTGCGGTAGCGCGTCGGATCGTCCGAGGTGGTATGCGGCCTGAATGCGATACGTCAGCGCCTCCACGAGGTAGGGTCCGTCGCCGCGCCGCGCTCGTTCGGCGGCGGCCCGTCACGACCGCGTAGACCGTCAGCACGTCGGTGCCGTCCACGCGCACGCCTGGGAAGCCGTAGCCCTCGGCGCGGTCGGCGATGCGCCCCGCCACCTGCTGGCGCATCGGCACCGAGATGGCCCACTGGTTGTTCTCGCAGAGGAAGACCACCGGCGCCTTGAAGACGGCGGCGAAGTTCATCGCCTCGTGCCAGTCGCCGGTGGAGGTCGCGCCCTCGCCGAAGCCGGTCAGCACGGCGATCTGCTCGTGGTCGAGCTTGCAGCCCAGCGCGAAGCCGACCGCGTGCGGCACCTGCGTCCCCACGGGGATGATGAAGGGAGCGAAGCGGCGCTCGTTGCGGATTCCAGGCGCCGTGCGTCTGCCCGCGGAAGATGGTCATGATCGTCGCCGGGGTCGATGCCGCGGCAGACCGCCATCGCGAAGTCGCGGTAATAGGGGAAGATCCAGTCCGTCTGGGCCATCGCCATCGCCGCGCCGACCTGCGCCGCCTCGTGCCCGGCGTAGGGCCCCCAGAGGCCAAGCTCACCCTGCCGCTGAAGGTTGAGCCCCTCTTGATCGAGCCGGCGGCAGACGACCATCAGCCGGTAGAGATCGCGCAGCGTCTCGTCGGAGATCGCCTCCGCGCGCTCAGCCTCCACCGTCAGCACGCCATCCGCGTCGAGCATCGCCGCGATGGGGTCGTGCTCGCGCGCCTCAGCACGCGAGGCGAGTGGTGGCGCCTTTGCCATGAGAACCGCTCCTCTGAACGACCTACTAGAAGCCGGTGTTGCCGTTTCTGCCGGAATTCACATTTTGGGAGGACGTTTTTGCCGATCGTGTCGATTTTTCACTTTCGCTTCGGCGCATCTTGCCGAGCGTGTTGCCGATCGTGCCGGATTTCAAAAAATGTAGCGCGAAACCTGCCGTTTCTGCCGCTTTTTCGATTTCGCGCGCCTTGAAGCGTGAGGGACCGTGTGGGGCGCCTCGGGGGGCGAGAATGCGGCGGTGGTGTGGCTCCAGCCGCTTCCTCACTATACCACGGCGGAGATGACTACTCGCCGGCGCCCGAGCCGTTCTCGGCGTTGGCCTCAAGCACCAAATCCTCGACCGCCGCAGTGGGATTGATCGCTGTCTCGGCGCAGCGGCGCAGGTCCATCTCCTCCAGCACCTTCTTTTTGCCGAGCACCAGCTTGACCAGCGGGAAGGCGCGGGCAAGCTGGTCGGGTGACAGGTCGTAGCCGAGCTCTTTCAGTTGGGCGTTCAGCGCCGCGCGACCCGAGAGCTTGCCGACGAACATGCGCTGCTCCGACGGTGGGAGGCCGATATCCTCCGGTCGCATGATCTCGTAGGTGCGGCGATCCTTGAGCACGCCGTCCTGGTGGATGCCGCCGCCGTGGGCGAAGGCGTTGGCGCCGACGACGGACTTGGTCCACTGCGGCTGCATGCCGGAGAGGCGTGCGACCAGCCGGCTGGTGGGGATGATCTTGGTCGTGTCGACGCGCACGTCGAGGTCGAGATCGGCGCGGCGTGTGCGGATCGCCATCACGACGTCTTCGGTGGCCGCGTTGCCCGCGCGCTCGCCCAGACCGTTGATGCAGGTGTCTACGCGTTCGGCGCCGTTGATCAGGCCGGAGAGGGCGTTGGCGACGGCGAGGCCGAGATCATCGTGACAGTGGGCGGAGATGCGCACGTCGGGGAACTCGCGCTTCACCTCGGCGACCAGCTCGCCGTACTCCCACGGCAGCGCGAAGCCGACGGTGTCGCAGAGCGCGACGAACCGCACGCCTTCTTTGACCACCGCGCCGACCACCTCCAGGATGAAGTCGTGCTCGGTGCGGGTCGTGTCTTCCAGCGCGAAATCGACGTTCGGGGTATGCTCACGCCCGCGCGCAACGCCGGTACGCGCGAGTTCGAGTACTTCGGCGCGTGTCTTGCCGAGCTTGACCTCGCGGTGCAGCGGCGACGTGCTGATGAAGGGATGGATCGAGGCCTGCGCCGCGTCCTTCACCGCCTCCCACGCGCGGTCGATGTCCTCCGCATAGCAGCGGGCGATGGAGCAAATCTCGGCGTTCGAGACGTTGCGGGCGATCAGTTGCAGCGCTTCGAACTCGGGCTGGCCGGAGACGGCGAAGCCGCAGTCCAGCGTATCGAAGCCCATGTCGGCGAGGGCGTGGGCGATTTCGAGCTTCTCTTCGGCGAAGTAGTTGATGCCCGGCGTCTGCTCGCCGTCGCGCAGCGTCGTCTCGAAGAATTTGACGATCCGAGGCATGGGGCGTCCTCCAGGGCAGAGGCAGAGAATTAACCACAAAGCACACAGAGAGCACAGAGGGCAGAGGAGAGGGGATGGCTCCACTCTCATGCCCAATGTGCCGTGGCGCAGCGTGTCGCAACCAGCGTTGACCCAGCTAGTCGAGCCAGCTAAAGGGATAGGTGGCGTCGTCCACGGCCTCGGCGTCGGCGGCGAGTTTGAGCGGGCGGAAGGTATCGACCATCACCGCAAGCTCTTCGGTGCGCTCCTGGCCGAGGCTCTTCTCGACGGCGCCAGGATGCGGCCCATGCGGGATGCCGCGTGGGTGCAGCGTGAAGGAGCTGACCTCGACGCCGCGGCGGCTGCCGAAGTTGCCGTTGACGTAGTAGATCACCTCGTCGGAATCGATGTTGCTGTGATTGTAGGGCACGGGCACCGACTGCGGGTGGTAGTCGAGCTTGCGCGGGCAGAACGAGCAGACGACGAAGTTCGGCCCTTCGAAGGTCTGATGGACCGGCGGCGGCTGGTGCACGCGCCCGGTGATCGGCTCGAAGTCGTGGATGCTGAAGGCGTAGGGAAAGAGGTAGCCGTCCCAGCCGACGAGATCGAGCGGGTGGAAGTCGAACTGGTAGTCCATCACCTCGCCGTTGACCTTGACGTGGACGTGGTACTCGCCGCGCTCGTCGTGGACCGGCAGCTCGGTCGGCGCGCGAAGGTCCCGTTCACAGTAGGGTGAGTGCTCCAGCAGTTGGCCGTATTGGTTGCGATAGCGTTTCGGCGCGACGATATCACCGCCGAACGCCTCGACCGAGAGCAGGCGCTGCGGACTCTCGTCGGGCTGCAGGCGCCAGGTCGTGCCGCGCGGGATGACGAGGTAGTCACCCTCGCTATACGGCAGGAGACCGAAGATCGTCTCCAGCGTGCCCGATCCTTCGTGGACGAAGAGCAACTCGTCGCCCATCGCGTTGCGATAGTAGTAGTCCATCGGCTCGGTGGGGCGCGCGACGGCGATCGTACAGTCGGCGTTGTAGAACATCAGCTTGCGTCCGGTGATGGGATCGCCGCCGGTTGCCAGCTCGCGCGTCTTGAGGTGGTGGTGCCGGTGTGTCTCCTGCTGCCACTCGCGCTGCTCCACCTGCCCGACCGCTTTGATGCCGCTCACGCGCGTCGGCGGATACTGATGGTAGAGCAGCGAGTACATGCCGCTGAAGCCCTCTTCGCCGAAAAGCTCTTCGGCATAGAGGCTGCCATCCGGCTTGCGGAACTGCGTGTGCCGTTTGTGCGGCACCTGCCCGAGGCACGAATATGAGGGCATCGCTTGCCTCCAGACCAGACGATTTCACCACGGAAGACACGGAGTTCACAGAGGGCAGAAGCAGGACTCTGAGCGCGGCGGCGAGTGCTCGCGACGGAGTGCTGTGCCGACGTAGGTGGGATCGAGGAGGGAATAGTCGAGGCGTGAAGCGAACCGCCCGCCCGCACCATGCGGGCGCCGGAGAAATGAAAGCTGTGAAGCTGGCCGACGTGCGCGCACCCGCAAACTCCTTTGTTCGAGGGTTCCCGTCTGACGTGACGCGCGTATGCGCGAGGGTGGGAAATCACGGGAAGTATAGCATATACCGTTTGCGTATATCGGCGGTCACAACCACCTTGACGGCAGTTCTGACACCAATTCTGGCCCTCATGCTTCTGCCTAATGCTTCTTCCACTCATGGTGATGTACTCGTGTGTAATCACAGTGCCTAGCGAACGGCATTATTTTGATTAAACACGAGGGACTTACGGCTGCGCACCATTGCTAGAGTGGGAGAGTTGTCGTTGCAGATAGGATAGTTTCTCCGGGTTCAGCAGCGCATAAATCTCTTGAATGCCTACAGCGCTCAGCATCAGGCTGATGGCTCCAGCCAGATTGCCCTCGTCCCAGAGCACCATGGCTGGGCTGCCATTGATTTCAACGAGCGTTGTAGTCAGAGGCCGTGGCGTTTTGGATATCACGCTCAGCCAGAAGCGCGCCACAGCTTGCTGGCCGTAGATAGGATCGAGATTCGTCCGCACTTTGCCGCCACCATCCGACCAGGAGACGGCATCATGTGCCAGCATGCCGGTCAGCGCCGCCATGTCACCTGCCTGGCTGGCGGCAAGAAAGCTAAGCAATAGCTGGCGGTGGCGCTGCGGCTCCGGCGCGAATCGCGCGTGTTGGTTCTGCAACGCCTGCTTAGCTCGATGGAAGACTTGGCGGCAATTGGCCGTGCTCTTCTCCAACATCTCCCCAATTTCCTCAAACGGGTAATCAAACGCTTCATGCAGGAGAAACACGGCGCGCTCTGGGGGGCTGAGCGTTTCGAGCAGACGTAAAAAAGCCAGCGACAGCGATTCTTGTCGCTCAAGATCTGCGAGTGGGGACCCACCAACTTCCGAGGTGAGGATCGGTTCGGGCAGCCAGGTGCCAACATACTCTTCTCGTGCGACACGAGCCGATTTGAGATAGTCCAGCGCCAGGCGGGTGACAATCGTGGTCATGTACGCTTTCAGCGAGACAATCTCCTGACCGGCACTTGCTTGATAGCGCAGATAGGTCTCTTGCACGAGATCCTCCGCATCACTCGCGCTGCCGGTCATCCGATAGGCGATGGAAAAGAGCAACACACGATAACGCTCAAACACCTCTCCCAGGTTCTTCCGTTGTGCGGATGTATCCATCGCTGGCAGGTCGGCCCCTTTTCGTCTGGAGTGCCTATGCTTTCAAGTTTCGTTCACTGTGTAGCGTAGGCCCATGCCATGCCCCATTACAAAAGGGAGTGTCACGTTCTGACGGTGCTATCTCGTCTTCTGCGCGAGCCTCTAAGAGAGAGGCAGGCAATAGCACAGATTAGGAACATTTCTCATGTCTATCGCGCACATCGTCACCATCCTGGCTGCTGCCTTTGTGGGCTTCTCGGCCGTTTCCGTGTTCCTCCGCGCTAAGTGGATCGTGCAGCCCTTGTCTGATTATGGCGTCTCCCCGTCGTGGTGGCCTTGGCTCGGTGCAGCCAAGGCCGCAGGGGCAGTGGGCCTGCTGGCTGGCCTGCTTGTGCCCATCATCGGGGTCTTGGCTGGGATCTGCCTGGTGCTGTACTTCACCGGGGCCGTGATCACCGTGATTCGGGCGCGATGGTACTCCCACATTACCTACCCCCTGATCTACATGGCAGTGGTGGTCGCTGCCCTCGTGCTCGAGTTCGCCATCTGAGCCGCGCCTCAGCCCATCCGCTGTTTTGGAGTGACCCTGGTAGAGGGTCTTTCCTAACTGGGAAGAAGTGATATCAATTCCGCCTGGGTCCTCTCCGTTTGTGGATCTGCTGGGGCCACCAGTGGAAGCAAGTGGTCGGCCGAATGCGGTCGGGCTGAGCCTGGAGCGCGACGCAGTGGGCCAATTGGGCATCCTCGAGCTCCTCGATGCTCGCGAAATGCCGGTTGGCCAGCACGTCGTTGGTGAGCGGCCAGAGGTGCTCGGCAGGCTGCAGCTCGGGGGAATACTGGGGATGGAACAGCAGGTGGACGTGCTCCGGCACGCGCAGGCGGAGGCTGGTGTGCCAGCCGGCGCGGTCGAGCACGAGCACGACCTGCTTGCCCGCGCTGGCGCCGACCATTTCGGCGAAGGCGGCGAGCTCGATTTCGAAGAGCGGGATGGAGACGCTGGTGGCGAGGTGGAAGAGCGTTCGGCCCGAGGCCGGGTGGACGAAGCCGACGAGGTACCGCCAGGCGAAACGGTGTTGGGCGACGGCGGTCGGGCGCTGCCCGATTGGCGCCCAAGCCCGCCGCAACAAGGATTTGCGGCCGATGCGATGTTCGTCGGTGGCCCACAACTCGACGGTGGCGTGCGGATGGGCGGTCGCCACCGCGCTCACGATCGGGCGGACTTTTTTTGCACCGCGCCTGCTGCTCGGCGTCGGCCAGCGCGTGACGCGGTCGCGGCGCCTGCCGGCTGTGTTTGAGGCGGGGAGATACTCCCACCCACGCTGCACCGCCACCGGACGCCTGAGCGTCGCCGCCATCCAGCCCGCCACCGCCCGGCAGGTCCAGCGCTTCGCCCCGTCAGGGGCGTCTCCGGCCAACTCCTGGCGCAACTCCTCCTGCTGCTCCGCCGAGAGCATCCGCGGCGCACCCCACGAGGTGGTGTGCTGCCGATTCACCATGCCGTCCGGCCCTTCGGCGTTATAGCGCTCGGCGATCCGCGCGGCCGTGTAGCCCGTGGTCTGCGCGACGGACTATCTACCTCGCCTGGCAACCCCTCACGGGTACCTCCTTGTCACGCCTATCATGTGAGTGGGGTCCCTTCGAAGGCACTGGCCAACGAGAGGACGTGACAAGGAGGCATACATGGATGAGAACGCCTTGCTGACTGAGCGCTTCGAGGCAAACCGCTCTCACTTGCGCGGCGTCGCCTATCGCATGCTCGGCTCCCTGTCCGATGCGGACGACGCCGTCCAGGAAGCTTGGATCCGCCTCAGCCGCACCGACACGGGTGATATTGACAACCTCCGTACCTGGCTGACGACGGTCGTCGGGCGGGTCTGTCTCAACATGTTGCGATCGCGCAAGACGCACCGCGAAGTATCCTGGGAGACCCACGTCCCGGATCCCATCGTGAGTCCGGCGGAGGGTATCGATCCTGAGCAGGAAGCCGTACTGGGCGATTCCGTCGGGCTCGCATTGTTGGTTGTCCTCGACTCCCTGACGCCCGCCGAACGGGTCGCCTTCGTGCTGCACGACATCTTCGACATACCGTTCGACGCGATCGCTCAGATCGCCGGTCGAACGCCGATGGCGGCCCGACAACTGGCGAGCCGTGCACGTCGCCGGGTCCAGGGCACACCTGTGCCCGACGTCGATCTTGAAGGCCAGTGGGCCGTCGCCGACGCCTTCCTTGCCGCGGCGCGTGCCGGCGACTTCGATCGACTGCTCGCCATCCTCGATCCAGACGTCATGCTGCGCTCCGACGGTGGGATGGCGCGTCCGGACCTGCTCGCTCTCGTGCGGGGCGCACGGGCTATCGCCGAGCAAGCGATGACCTTCCGTCGGTTTGCAGAAACGTCAACGCGGATCCTCGTGAACCGGATACCTGGGGGCATTGCCTGGGCGCCCGACGGGAGCCCATTTGCGATCCTGGCCCTAACGGTCAAGGGTGGGCGGATCGTCGCGATCGATGTGCTCGCGGATCCGGAGCGGCTCGACAAGCTGGATCTCACCGCGGTCACTGACTGAGAGTTCGAGTCCTTAGGGCGGCGGTCATGTCACGTCCATGCCTTCTTGCGGGTTATCTGTGTGGCACCCCAACGAACCGACGCACGAAGCAAGAAGGAGGGAAGCACGTGAGTGATCAAGTTGAGGCCATCGCAATGGAGCCGCGCGCACGTATTCCGTGGCAGGTCCGAGTCTTCAGCCCAATCCTGAAGTTCCTGCTGGTCACTGGCATACCGTTGAGTTTCAACAGGCTCGTCACCATACGCGGCAGGAAGAGCGGCCTGCCGCGCACCACGCCGTTGGCGGTCATTGAGGTAGGGGATAGGCGTTGGGTCTGGTCCCCTTGGGGTGAGTCCCAATGGGTGCGCAACCTGCGCGCGGCTGGCCGCGCAACCATCGCGATGCGGGGCCGGAGCGTAGAAGTCGCCGCGACCGAGCTCGACCCGACGGAGCGTGTTGGATACTTTCGTGACGTCCTCGGCCCTCTGGCGCGAAACATTCCGTTCGGAGTCCGGTTCATCCGCCTTGTCGACGGTGTCGATCTCGACGATCCGGTGGCAGCGGCCGAGGGTCGGCGTGTCTTCGAACTCCACCCAGTTCAATAACATCCGCCGCCGAACCCGCAGAGTGGACTCACATCCTACTGGCTTTTGACGTCAATTTTGACGCCAACACCGGTGGACGTCTGCGCACAGAGACGAACGCCAGCGAGTGTCAGCTTCGGAAATCTCCGACAGTGACGCACGCTGGCGAACAGTGGTGGACAGAGTGCAACAAATCCTTTGTTCGAGGGTTCCCGTCTGACGTGACGCGCGTATGCGCGAGGGTGGGAAATCACGGGAAGTATGGCACAGGGGGTGGCCTTGTTGTCCGCCGCGCACGCGCCCTCGACGCCCAAGCCGCCTTACGAACCGGTCTCGACTGCCGCGGGCGCACTCGGCACGGCCGCCGCTTCGCGGGCGCGCGCCTGCGCCGCGCGCGCTCGCATGATCTGGAGATCGGAGACGCTCTCTCGGACCTGAAGCCCCCCGGTGCGCACGACAATGTGGCGCGCCGGAGCATCGAGGTTCATGGTGTGCAGGCGGTAGAGCAGCTGATCAAGGGCGGTCTTCGCGAGGGACGACGCCGGATTCGGGACCGTCGTGATGCGCGGCACGATCAGCCGCGCCCATGGTGCCTCGTCAAACATGACCAGGGAGACGTGATCAGAGAACGGAGCCTCATCCTCCCATACTTCGCGGATCGCGGTGAGCATCGATTCCCCGAAGAGATTGCTCGTCGCGAAGACTGCCGTGGGAGGTGGCGTCATCGCCAACAGATTCCGCGCCGCGCGGAGTCGGTCATCTTGCTTGAAGGTGGAGACCTGAATGAGCTTTTCATCCAAACGGATACCGCGGGCGTCATGCGCTTCCTTGAATCCTTCGAGGCGTGC
The DNA here is from genome assembly GCA_963841205.1 of uncultured Chloroflexia bacterium. Lineage (GTDB taxonomy): Bacteria > Chloroflexota > Ktedonobacteria > Ktedonobacterales > JADMIN01 > CAWAWP01. The sequence continues at coordinate 53,347 of CAWJCH010000022.1, forward strand.
GTTCAAGGTGGATGCGGTGTCAGGTCCGGTGAGGATGCCGACGCGCTCGTGTCCGTTGGTGAAGAGATGCCACGTCGCGTCGCGAGCGCCCTTCTTGTTGTCCACCGTGACGGTATCTACGGTCGGAAGCTCACGGCCGAGATCTCGATCGACAAAGACCAGTCCGACGTGCTGATTCAGAATGGCCTGCCATATCGACGTATCCGAGCCGTCCGAGTTGCTGCCGGTGGGAACAGCGACAATGCCCTGCACTCGTTGCCTGAGTAAGAGCTGGATCATCTCGCGTTTGGCGCTCGGAGTCGAAGCCTCCCCGGTGGTGAGCAGGACGACGCGGCAATTCTGCGCGAGCGCCTGGTCACAGATGGTCTGCGCAAGCTCGGCATAGAATGGATTGAGAAGGTCCGGGACGATGCAGCCGAGCAGCTTTGGTCTTTTGTCCTTGGCCGCGCCGCGCGCCGCTGGAGAGACATAGCCCAATTCTTCGGCGGCAGCTCTCACCGCCGCCTGCGTGGCGGGCTTGATCGGTCCGCCCCGCCCCGCCCCGTTGAGCGCGCGCGACACGGTGGCGATTGAACATCCGACCTTGGCGGCAACCTGATGGATCGTCACCTTATTTTCCATGCGGTAGCCTCCATTGGCGCGTCGGGCAGGCCATCCTCGACGAGACCGCCCAAACCAAGTTGAAAATTTTCACTGTGATCGTAGCATACTTGCGTGAAATTGACAAGGTGGGAGCGGTATTCTCTTATGCTACTTTCATATTGCATTCACCCTTGTTTAAGTGGCGCATGTTAGTATTCGACCATCAAGCGGGAGATGCAGCGCTCGGCCGCGAATTGCAGCCGGTCTGGCGCGAGACGAGGCGCGTTGAGCGAGTTGACGAAGATCTGCAACGGAAATATGAGCTCCCAGGGGTACACTACGATTTACAGAGCGTGCATTGCAAGTTTTTGGCGCAGGCGTCACATTTACATTCTGGCAGAATTCGTGCGGTAGTGGGCGGTCAAGACGCCGGATCATCAGCAGCGGGAGGAGGGCAATTGGAAGGATATGCGCGTGGTGAGTGTGTAAACCGGAGAGCGGGAGACAGCTCCTTGCACTGTTTGCTTAAGGGGGCAGAAAATGGGAAAGAAGAGTCTTGGTGGGCAGGCATTATCGAATGATTCGAACGACCTGCCTCTCCCATTTCGGCAATTGCAAACGATCGCCGAGTGCGCCAAGGCGCTTCGCAAAGCGGTTATGAAGCTCGATCGCATGGTGTCTGGCAAAGCTCCTGGTTGGCGTGGTGCAGTGATGGATGTCGTGTCCCTAGAACACCAATACAAGACGATGCTACACGCTATCACTACTAAAGGGTTGGAAAGCACGCTGGACGTGATCCGCAGCGAGCCCTGGGATCAGATGGGGCTCCTTGAGATCGACACTGCTCTCTACGATCCCGCGGACGACGGTTGCTAGATCGGCGACAAGGTAGATCCGCTCGCGTTCAAGCGCCGCAGGAGGCGCAGTGTACCGCGAGGAGTCTCGCGCGGTGGGGGCGAGTGTTCGCGGCAGATGGTATCGCCATTGAAGGTGGAGTCTAGGAGGCAGGGATCGCAAAGGTAGCGTACGTGCGCCGCATGCGCGGGTTCGGAAGCTATTGGGTGTGAAGCTGACCACCGTGCGCGCCCAATCACTCCTGTGTTCGTGGGAGCCCGACGTAACTCGTGTGTTGCCGAGGTGCATAGACGCAGGAAATCAGGGGCAGTATGGCACAGGGCCGCACCGCTGCACTCGCGTCATCGCCGAGGCGACCAGTCCTTGCGGACGGCATCGCGGATCTCCTCGTAGTGCTTGCCCTGCTGGAAGCTCTCGGCGATGGCTGGCGTAAACACGCGGTTGTAGAAATCGGGACCCATCCGCCGGACAATTTCATGCTGGAAGGTCTCGTCGGTCTGCGGCTCGTCACCCAGCGTGTGCCAACCCTGCGCTTCTGGCTGCTCTTCCCGCTCGTCAGCTTCGCGCCGTCCTGCGGGTGCGGCTTTCGTCGCTCCCGCGCGTCGCCCGCCGCCGCTCGCCACGACCTTCGCTACCCACACGCCGTAGCCCTCGGCGTGCGCCTCGTCCAATCCTTCCTCCAGGCCCTTGAGCCGCTGGTACTCGGCGAATACATCGAAGCGCCGGATCGGCATCCGCGGCTTTGGGTTGGAATCCTGCATGGCCATCGCCCCCTTCCAACCGTACGAATCGGGAGTATCCCCATTCGGTGCCTCTCGCACATTCCTTGCCTCATCGCTCCCACCCGATAGTCCCCCCTTGCCATCGCCCCAATGGGGGAGGCAGTTTGACGCCCTTTCGCCGCCCGCCATATACTCCCCGCGCTAGTCCGCGCACGGCCCTGGCAGGGTGCGGGGCGCGTGCGACCGCGAGGGAGACGTCTACCTATGTTCCGACGCGCACGTAGCACCGGAGATACCGTCGAAGGCTCGATCGTCGTGGACTCGCCGATGCGCGGCGGGCTTACCCCCGTCTCCGACTGGCCCGATGCCGCCTCGGCGCTCGCCGTGCGCGCCCCCTCGCCCGTCGTGCCGTCCTCGCACTTCGCCGGCGTCTGCCGCTACTATCACGACTGCTTCTCCGCCGATTCGCGCGGCGGCATCCTGACTGACGTGCTCGATGGCAATCAAGCGGAATACGTCACCTTCGCCGAGGTCTCGGAGTTGCTGCTGACCGGGCAGGCGGGCCAGCTCGAGATGCCGCTCGGCGCCGCCGTCACTGCGCAGAACGCCGCGGATGTCAACCGCCGCGAGAAGTTCCTGGTCTATGGGTCGCTGTTCCTCGTCGGTCGTGGCCCCTCGGCGGGCCCGAAGAAGCGTGGCGAGCTCTATTGCGCGCCACTGCTCTACTGGCCCGCGCGCATCGAGCATGAGGGATCGCAGGCATGGATGTCGATCGACCTCGAAGAGCAGCGCATCAACTTCCCGCTGCTGGCCTCGCTGATCGACGCTGAGAACGACGAGCAGGCGCAGGCCTACGCCGAGGCGATCCTGGCGCAGGTGCCGACCGCGCCCTTCGACGTGGAGTCGATCCGCGAATTTACCAACGTCATTGCCGAGCTGATCCCCGACCTGCGCACCGACGACCTCCAGGCCTGGCCAGAGCTGCAGACCCAGGAAGCTCTCACCTACCTGAAGGACCACGACAGCCCGGTCCAACTGGTCTGTGCCTCGGCGATGGCGTTGATCCGACGTCCCCCAGAGGCGCGCGGCGTGCTGACCGAGCTGCTGCAGATGAGCAACTCCGGTGACATGTCGCTGCCGATCGCCGCGATCTTCGGCGACGCCGCCAAGCCCAGAGCTGCCGGACAGGGCGCCGGGGCGGCCAACGTGGTCTCGGACGGGAGGCCGATCCTCTCTGGCGCGGAGTTGAGCGTGGCGCAGACGCGCGTGCTGCGACAAGCGGAGCATCGCCCTTTGACGCTGGTGATCGGCCCGCCGGGCACCGGCAAGTCCTTCACGATCGCGCAATTGATACTGGACGCGGTGGCGCGCGGTCAGACCGTCCTGCTCTCCTCGAAGATGAACAAGGCGGTGGACGTCGTCGTCGAGAAGCTGCGCCCGCACCTCGGCAGCCTCACGGTGATCCTGCGCGGCGGCGACCGCAAATACCGCGAGGAGCTGCGCCAGTTCCTCGACAACCTCTTCGACGGCACCGGCGCGCCGCAGAAGCCGCGCCCAGGCGAGATCGAGATGCTGGAGGAGCGGCTGCACGCCATGGATCTCGAGATGGCGCGGGTCGACGACGCGATCGCGGCGTCACTGCGCTTCGAGGAGAAGTGGAGCGAGCTGTCGCGCGCCCTCCGCGCGGCGCGCGCGCCGCGTTACGACGAGGCCACCGCCGAGAGCCTCGGCCCCGACGAGATCGCGCGCATGCAGGACGAACTGCGCCGCATCGAGGCGAACAAGAGTCCGTTCGGCAGCTTCTTCAGCGGCGGGGGCAAGAAGCGCGAGCAGGTCGCGGCGGAGATCGCCGCACGCCTGGGCCTCGCCGAGCGCGATCTGCCGCACTTGGATGCCGTGCTGCAGCGCGAGACCACGCGCGCCGATCTCGCCGACGTCGACCATGATCTGACCCAGAGCGACGACATCAACACGCTGCTGACCCGCTCGTCGCGGCTGCGGGCCGATCGCGGCAAGCTCGTCGGCGAGCTGCTGGCCGTGCGGCGGCGCGACGCGCTGGCCGAGGCGCTGCGGCTGAACCGCCGCACGCTCTCACTCTTCAAGACGGCGCTCGAGGCGCGCAGCACCGCCGAGCAGGACAAAATCTTTGCCGAATTGGACTTCGCGGCCCTGCTGCACACCTTCCCGATCTGGGCCGTCACCAACCCGCATGCCGCCGAGCTGATGCCGCTCGAACGCGAGATGTTCGACCTCGTCATCGTGGACGAGGCCTCGCAGTGCGACGTCGCCAGCGCATTGCCGCTGCTCTATCGCGCGCGCCGCGCCGTCGTATGCGGCGACCCCAAACAGCTGCGCCATCTCTCGTGGCTGCGCGAGGATCGCCAGGCAGCGCTCGCCTCGCAGCACGGCCTGACCGCCAGCCAGCGTTCGCAGTGGAACTACCGCACGCATAGCCTGCTTGACGTGGTCAACGGCGCACTGCCCTCGCAGGATGACGTGGTGCTGCTCGACGAGCACTATCGCAGCCTGCCGCAGATCATCGAGTTCAGCAACCGTCGCTTCTACGGCCAGGCGCTGCGCATCATGACCAAGCGGCCCGACACGATCGGCCTGCGAAGCCTGGAGCTGCGCAAGGTCAACGGCAAGCGCGAGAAGACGGGCTACAACACCGCCGAGACCGAGGCGATCCTCACCGAGATCAACAAGATCGCCAAGGCCGAGGCCAAGAAGGCGCCGAACGAGAAGTCCACCATCGGCGTGCTCTCGCCCTACCGCGATCAGGTGAACTACGTTGGTCGCATGCTGGCGACCAAGCTGAAGTCGAAGATCCTGCAGGACCACGAGATCACCGTCGGCACGGCGCACACCTTCCAGGGCGACGAGCGCGACGTGATGCTGCTCAGCTTCTGCGCGGACCCCAGCTCGCACCGCAGCACCGTGACGTTCATGAACAACGACAACCTCTTCAACGTCGCCGTCACGCGCGCGCGCAAGCGCCAGGTGATCTTCACCGCGTTGACGCCGGGTAACCTGCCGCCGGAGCACCTGCTCGGCGAATACCTCAGCTATGCCGGCGATCTGCTGGAGGCCGAACGCCCCGAAGACCTGCCGCAGCATGCTACCGCGTTCGAGGAGGAGTTGGCGAAGGCGCTGCGTGCTCGCGGCGAGTACACCGTCTACCTCGACTACCCCGTCGCCGGATTCGCGGTGGATGTGGTGGCGCAATGCGGCACGCAGGCGCTCGCCATCGCCTGCGACGGCGACCTCGAGCACCCCGTCGGGCAGGCCCGCGACATGCCCACGCTCGACAGTGTTGGCGGGCAGGGCATCCTCGAGCGGGCGGGCTGGCGGGTCCACCGCGTCTCGTACCGCCGTTGGCAGCTTGACCGCGAAGCCTGCCTCGCCGAGATCGACGCCCTCCTCGGCGCGGGCGCGGAGGACGACGAGTAGCGCATCGGTGCAGTCGTCCGGGATGAAGAACGGCGCCGCCTCTGCGAAGAGCGCGGCGCTGTCGCGTCGAGAATCGGGACCGCTAGCGCAGCGGCGGGATGTCCCAGGCCGAGGGAGCGCGGGTCTGCGGCGGCTCAATTGGCGGTACGGCGGCCTCGTCGTTGGCCTGCGCGGTGAAGAGCGGCGACGGCGTGCCCACGGCCATCTCGCCGATGGCGCTGCGCGCGGATTCGGGCAGTCGTGCCGCAAGGGCCGCGAACGAATTCTTGCTTGGCGTCTCGCTCGCCGCAGCGGACTCCACAGGCGTCATCGCCGCGAACTCGTCCGCTCGCGCGAGGGGCATGGCGATCCGTGTGATGCGCGCCGCGAAGGTCTCATACTTTGCCGGACGGTCGCCAGACGCAGCCGTGCCCGTCCAGCTCGACACGTCCGAGAGCAGCTCGGCCCTGAGCGTCTGCATGGCCGAGGTGTCCGCCGCCAAGGACTGCATCACCTCCGACAGAGATTCGCGCAATTGATCAACGCTCGTGTTCGCCGGCTCCGACGGGGAGTCCGCGTGCGACCGCTTGAAAAACGGGAGGAACGTCGAAAACATACTCCACTCCATTCTCGCTGCATCGCCCGGCGACGTTCCGCGTGCTCGTCGTCGGCCTCACCATCAGTATGGTCACGAGCGAACGAACGGCGCGCACGGGTTACCCTAGACGATCTGTGCGCGGGAGAGGTCGCCCGGCTCGTTCATCGACGCCGAGACATCGATCAGGAACGCATAGTCTAGCGGCGTCTCGGAGACCCGGAAGACCTCGGAGACCGCGTCCCACGACGCCGGACCTTCGCGGCGTTTTCCGTCCACAGAGGACGACACCTCGATGGCGATCTCGAGGAAGACCTGCATGAGCAAGGGAAACGCGTTGATCTTCAGTGCGGGGAACCTGCCGGCATTGCCCATCCGCGCGAGACCCTGCGCGTCGAGCTGCTGATTGCTCCCCACCCCGACCACGAACATGAAGTTCAGCGTCTCGCCACTATAGGAATTGTGGATGAACCGCCCGACCACATCGGGGTGGTTGCGGTACTTCGCGCTGGCGTTGTCCTGCCCGTCGGTGATCACCGTCAGCAGCTTCGGCCTATCTGGCTGCGCATCCCGCAGGAACGCCTTCACCACATCTTCCAGCGAATCGTAGAGGCGCGTGTTAGGCTCGCGGTCGCGCAGATAGCGATCGGTCGTGCCCTTCAGCACCCTGTTCAGCGCATTCTCCAGCCGCGCCTCGCTCGCCGTGAGCAGCTGCACGACCTGAAAGCGATCGCCGAAGGTGGCGATCATGCCGCGGTCAAAGTTCTCGCGGTGTAGCTGCTTGACGAAGAGTCCGGTCGCGCCGATCGCGTACTCGATCTTCCTCACGACCGTGTCCTTTCAACGTCCCATCGGCGTGAGCCTGCCCACCGCCAATATCCCTCGGCGTGGCTCCGCGCTCCTTCACCAGTGTTTGGAATGATTCATGCAGGCTGACTCTGTCGAGAGCAAGTAGAGTGCCATTCTCGACACAAGATCGAGCGCCGTCCGCGCCGGTTCGCCGAATCGCCCCATGCGGCCTGAGGAACCACTTTCTCCGAGGGGAGGTTAACGTTGACGTCCAGCCTGGCAACTGGCTTGCGATGATGGAGGGTACGACATGTGCAACGGCCAGCTACCCGATGACGAGGTGGCCTGTGCAACGGGGGAGGCGGTCGCGTTCAAGGAACCACAGCGCGCACGAGTGAGGCAAAGATATGAGTGCAACGCGAGCGAGCGCCACGCGCCGTCGGGCGAGCATCCCGTGGGAGTTGATCCCGCTTGCCCTGCTGATCTTCGGCTTGGTGATCGTGCTGGTCCACGGCGTGACGCTCGTCGCGCAACGCTACGTCGAGGAACAGCCCTGGCTCCCGCCGGTCGTGGTGGCCGCGTTCGGCCTCGTCGCGTTGGCCGCAGCCGCGTTCTGGATACGGCGTCGCATGCTGGCCGGCGTGCTGGTGAGGCGCGAGCGGCAAACGCGGCTCGCGCGGGTGCGCACGCTTGAAGGAATGCGCGCCCTCACGCCGACCGCGTTCGAGCTGGCGGTGGCGGAGTTGTTGCGCACGCAAGGCTATCAGTGCGTCAGCCACACCGGCGGCAGCGGCGATCTCTGCGCGGACCTCACCTGCCTCTTGCCGCACGGCGAGCTCGTCGTCGTGCAGTGCAAGCGCTACGGGGAGAGAAAGCTCGTCGGATCGCCGGAGATTCAGCAATTCCTCGGCATGATGACGATCCATCATCACGCCCAGCGCGGCCTCTACGTCACGACCTCAGGCTACACGCGTCACGCGCTCGCACTCGCCCAGCATCACGCGCCCGCCCTAGAGTTGATCGACGGCGAGCGACTAGCTGCGATGATGCAAGCGTTTCAGTAGCCCACGGTTGCCGCTCCCCGGCCTGAGGGCCGGGGCCGATCCCGAAGGCGCATGTCGCTCGCAGCCCAAGAGCCTGAAGGATATCAGTACACACCCTCCCGCTGCCCTCCGTGCCCTCTTCGGTGAATCACCGCTATTCCGTGCCTTCGGCGGGCTCGGCGCCGAAAGCTTGCCGTGCAGCCGCGCCAGCGATGCGATATAATTGTGTAGGTGAGTTTCACCGAGCTACAAAATTGGTCCCCCCGAACCCTGGACATTGAGGTGTGGGGACGTTATAATAGGTGTAGATGTGACGCATGGAACGACAGAATAAGTCCGACGCGTTTCACATCACGTATCACTTCGTCTGGTCACCGATGCGGGCGAAGGCGTGTTTGAGCGGCGAGATCGCGCGGCGGCTCGAAGAGCTGATCCGCGAGCGTGCGGAGGAAGGTCACGACTTCCTGCCCGTCACGCTGCTGATCCTTCCGGATCGGGTCTATCTAGCGGCGGAGGCGCCGCCAACGCTCGCTCCCCACACCATCGTTTGCCAGGTGAAAGCCTACACATCACGGGTGTTGCGTGATGAGTTCCCTGAGCTTACTCGGATACCGAGTCTGTGGACGCGTGCCTACCTCGTCATGGCGGGGGACGCGCTCGACGCCGATGAGGTTATCCAGCGTTTCGAGGAGCAGCAACCAGAGCGCAGGCCACGCGGCAGGCCGCGCAAGCTTCGGCTACTACATGCCGAAGATGAGCCAGAGGACGTCTAGGCGTCCGGTGGCAGCCGCGAAACATTCCAACCCAAGAGGTACACACGAATGCCAAAATGCGAACGCTGCGAGAAGAACGACGCCCGCGTGCGATTTGATGCCGTGGTCAACGGTCGCCGAGAGCAGCATTATTTCTGCCGGCAGTGCGCCGAGGAGTTGATGGGCGAGCAGATGAACGCCCTTGGCGGCTCCAATGGTAGCCCCTTCGGCAACAACGGCGGCATGTTCGGTGGTATGAACGGCGTTGGCGGCTCAGGCCCAATGGGCTTCTCCGGCAATGGCCGCACCGCGACCGCCGAGCGCACCGCTGACAAGAATAGCAAGACGCCCACGCTCGACCAGTTTGGCCGCGACCTGACGGCAGAGGCGCGCGAGGGCAAGCTCGACCCTGCCGCGGGTCGCGATCCGGAGATCCGGCGCGTGCTGACGGTGCTGGGCCGCCGCCAGAAGAACAATCCGGTGCTAATCGGCGAGCCGGGCGTCGGTAAGACGGCCATCGTCGAGGGCATCGCCCGCAAGATCGTCGAGGGCAACGCGCCGCCGAACCTGCGCAACGCGCGCATCGTCTCGCTGAGCATGGGCAACGCCGTCGCGGGTGCCATGTTCCGAGGCCAGTTCGAGGAGCGCATCAAGCAGGTCCTCGAAGAGGTGCGGCAGAACCCGGACGTGATCTTGTTCATCGATGAGCTGCACACCGTCGTGGGGACGGGTAGCGCGGAGGGTGCCGTTGGCGCCTCCGATCTGCTCAAGCCAGCGCTGGCGCGTGGCGAGCTGCGCTGCATCGGCGCGACCACCCTTGATGAGTATCGCAAGCACATCGAGAAGGATGCCGCGTTGGAGCGCCGCTTCCAGCCGGTGAAGGTCGGCGAGCCGTCGGTCGAGCAGGCGCTCGACATGCTGCGGACGCTGCGCGAGAACTACGAGCGGCACCACGGCGTGAAGATCACCGACGAGGCGCTCGAAGCCTCCGTCAAGCTCTCCGACCGCTATATCAACGACCGCTTCTTGCCCGACAAGGCCATCGACGTGATGGACGAGGCGTCCTCTGCCGTCAAGCTTGAGGCCGTCGAGCGCGGGCTGGTCGGTCCGGATACGATCAAGGACCTGGAGCGCGAGCTGGGCGACATCCAGCAGCAGAAGGAGGCCGCCGCCCTCGCCGAGGACTACGAGCGCGCCGCCAAGCTGCGCCAGCGCGAGCTGAAGGTCCAGACCAAGCTGGACGAGGCCCAGGACAAGGCGGGCGAAGTGCCCACGCTGCTCGTGACGCCGGAGGATATCGCGAAGATCGTCGAGCACTGGACGGGCGTGCCCGTCAGCCAGATGCTGGAGTCCGAGCGGCAGAATCTGCGTCACCTGGAGGACGACCTGCGCGTGCGGGTCATCGGCCAGAACGAGGCCATCGGCGCGGTCTCGCGCGCCATCCGCCGGTCGCGCGCCGGCCTGAAGGATGCGAACCGACCTATCGGCTCGTTCCTCTTCATGGGCCCGACGGGCGTCGGCAAGACCGAGCTGGCGAAGGCGCTGGCCGCCGAGCTCTTCGGCGGTGAGGACGCCATCATCCGGCTCGACATGTCGGAGTATATGGAGGGGCACACGGTCTCGCGGCTCTTCGGCAGCCCTCCGGGCTACGTCGGGCACGACGAGGGTGGTCAGCTCACCGAGCAGGTGCGCCGACGCCCGTACAGCGTGGTCCTCTTCGACGAGATCGAGAAGGCGCATCCGGAGGTCTTCAACGCGCTGTTGCAGATCCTCGATGACGGTCGCTTGACCGACGGCCAGGGCCGCACGGTGGACTTCAAGAACACCGTGATCATCATGACCAGCAACGTGGCGACGGAGGACATCAAGCGCAACAGCATCGGCTTCGCCACCCCGCGCTGGGGCGAGGCGGAGTCCGAGGTCGAGAGCGAAGAGGCCAAGCGCCGCGCCAAGGCGATGGAGGGGCTGCGTCGGGCGTTCCGACCGGAGTTCCTCAACCGCATTGACCAGGTGGTCGTCTTCAACTCGCTGGAGCGCGAGCAGCTGCGCCAGATCGTGGACCTGCTGATGTCCAAGGTCGCGGGTCGGCTGGTCGAGCAGGGCATGGCCCTCCGCTACGGCGACGACCTGCGCGACTTCCTGATGCGCGAGGGCTTCGACGCCGAGTTCGGTGCCCGTCCGCTGCGCCGGGCGATCCAGACCAACGTGGACGACGCGCTGGCCGACGCCATCCTGGCGGGTGAGCTGAAGCCGGGCCAGACCGCGGTGCTGACCGTCGCGAACGACGCGGTCGCCGTGACCGCCGAGGGTGAGCCGCTGCCCACCCTCCAGCCTACGCCAATCGACCCAATCGCCGCCTAATCACCCTCAGCCACACGGCTGAGCCTTCGGGGATGCATCCATCACGGGTGCATCCCCTTTTTCGTGCCCGCCTCCTTGTCGGTTGCTCGATAACCAGACGCGCCCCGCTATTGCCGAGTTGACCGCGGCATGCTAGTATCGCCGTACAGCGAGAGTGCGATGTTTCGAGCCACGATGAAAGCGACGTGCATCGATGCCACAGACGGATCGCATATGGTGGCTGCAGGCACTCTTCGCCCTGGTCCTCGCCGCGACCGCTGTTGTCGGTAGCGTGCTGCTCGCCTACACTGCGCTACCCTTGGCGACATATGGTGAATCGATCACGGGCGATCTGCTCTTGGCACTTGGAACCTTTCTCTTCTTCCTTGCAATAAGCATTGGCATCGCGATCTCGTCGATCAGGGCACACCACCGCATGCATTTGCGCAAGCGCGCATTGGTCGGTAACGTGACGATGATGCCGCTGGCGGCAATCCCTTCCTATCCCGATCGCGCGCCCGACGTATCTCCGCCGCCTCTCGTGCTAGAGTGGCGTGCCACGAACGCACGCGGCTGATTACTATCCTTGTTACACCCATCGTAGGTATTGATGTTGTAGTCTTGTGCGCTGCAATAGGCATTACGCTTAGCATAATCATCTCCTTGGCAATAAGCATCTTGATCGTCATCGGTTTCATCTTCATCGCTCGGCAAAGACTCTCTGTCCTGCTTGGACGTCCATATGGGGGTGACAACGACTGCCGACGGCGTCAGGGTGATGGATCCATTCGGCAGGCGACGCTTCGTTCCTTGGGCCGAGGCGCAGCTCTTCGAGGTGGCGGCCACGTCTCGATATCTCTCGACTCGATCCTATTGCCTTTACGGCGCCCATGGCCGGGCGACCTGGCAAGACAATCCCGGTAGTCGTAGTGAGTTCGCCCCGAACGGCGTCTCGGCGAGCGAGATGGCCGAGCGGCTCCAGCTGCTGGTCAACCTGATCGCTGTGCGAACTGGCTTGCTGCCGCGAACGTTCTCGAAGGCGCTGAGGCCGCGTGTGCCGCAGGTTCGTTAGGCCTCTGTGCCGTTGTCTTGTTCTTCACAGGAGTTCGGTGGCTGACCGGCGACATTGCACGGCCTAGTCAAGATCCGCGGGCGGATATCCTCCCAGGTCTCCCGACCGTCACCGATCTGCCGGGCGTCGTCTATGAGTACTCCACAGGGGTAGGCGCAAGAGGGCGAATCGTCCTATCGGTCACAGGCCTGTTCCTCACCATTGGCCTCGTCCCTAGAATCCTCTTCGTGGCTTCTTCGGGTCAGGCACCATCGTTCCGTCCACCCTGCTGCCTGCCGTGCCAACAGACTCTACTCCCCTTCTTGCATATGTCACAGGGTTCTATGGGATCGTTGGCGTCATGGTGCTCATCATGGGCATACGCGGTGTGCGCTCCTCGGTCCGGTTAGATTCCACCAGCGTAAGCATTGGAGAGCGCAACCGCAGGATCACGCTGCATCTGGCGAATGTTGGCGGCATCATTGCCCTCCAACGTGGCGGCGTCACCACGCGGTACCAAGTGCTCGATAGCGATCAAGTGCCAGTGATCGGGTGGAACGCGCAGCAGCGCGGCTCGGTGGTTAAGCCATCGAGGTCACAGATGCAGGAAGTGTTGCCCGATGAGCTCGCCGCGTTGGTCGCGAAGCGCACAGGCAAGCCCGTCGAACGTCGTACCGTCAGCTCGCGCACATCAGCGCCCATGAGCCGCAATCGTCGTCCAGCGCAGCAGCAAGCCGCTGACGCTCGCGCAGGAGTAAGCGCGGCTCCCCTCCCTGCCGCAGAGCAAGGAGGGGCCGGGGAAGAGGAACGCTAGATCCCCATCACGCCGATCAGCTCGCGCACCGAGTCCGCCGACTTCCGGAGCTGCGCACGCTCCTCCTCGGTCAGCTCAAGCTGGATGATCTCCTCCACGCCAGCCGCGCCGAGCTTCACCGGCACGCCGACGAAGAGCCCGGTGATGCCGTACTCGCCGTCCAGGTACGTCGCGCAGGGCATGATCATCTTCTTGTCCAGCAGGATCGAGTCGATCATCTGCAGCGCCGAGGCCGAGGGCGCATAGAACGCGCTGCCCTGCTTCAGCAGGTTCACGATCTCCGCGCCGCCGTCGCGCGCCCGCTGGACGATCTGCGCCAGCCGCTCCGCGGGGATCAGCTCCGGCAGCGGCACGCCCGCCACCGTCGAGAGTCGCGCCAGCGGCACCATCGTATCGCCGTGGCCGCCGAGCACGAACGCCTGCACGTCGCGCACCGAGACGCCAAGCTCCTGTGCGATGAAGGTGCGGAAGCGTGCCGTGTCGAGCACTCCCGCCATACCGATCACGCGCTGCTTGCGGAAGCCGCTGACCTTGTACGCCAGCTGCGCCATCGCGTCCAGCGGATTGGTGATGCATATCAGGATCGCGTTCGGCGACCGGCTGACGATCTCCTGCGTCACCTGCGTCACGATGTTCTGGTTGGTCTTCACCAGGTCGTCGCGGCTCATGCCCGGCTTCCGCGCGATGCCCGACGTGATCACCACGATGTCGGAGTCCGCCGTCTCCTCGTAGCCGTTCGTGCCGATCACCAGCGAGTCGTAGCCAATCACGGGACCTGCCTCGAGGATGTCCAGCGCCTTGCCCTGCGGCATGTCGGGAATCACGTCCACCAGCACCACGTCGGCGTAGTCGCGCTCGGCCACCCGCTGGCCCAGCGTCGCGCCCACATTGCCGGCACCGACGACCGTCACCTTGCTTCGCATACGTCCTCTCACCCCTTCGTGAACGTCGTGGACGCGCCGCTTTTCCGGTGCGCGCCTGCCGTGGTCCGCAACTTGCCTCGCCGTATCAGCCTGACGCCGCGTCGCGCAAACTCTGTGGCGCAACGCCAGCAAGACCGTCACACATTGTAGCGCAAGTTGCGGAGCGACCACCCGGCCCATGTCACGCACCGTCTCAGACGCACGCTTGGCGCGCGCACGCGTCTGTGCTACGCTCTCCACGAAAGGCGGACACGCGCAGAGCATGAAGAATAGACCACGTATATCGTCGATAGCGACTCAGTCGCGGGCACCCGAGCGCGCCGCGACGCCCGTCGATCAACATACCACTCAGGAGCCCCCAACGTCACCGTCGCCCATCTGCTTCGCCCATCGCGGCGCGCGCGCCTATGCGCCCGAGAACACCCTGCTCGCCTTCGCCGTTGCCTTCGATCTCGGCGCGGACGCCGTCGAGTGCGACGTGCAGACCAGCCGCGACGGGCGCGCCGTCATCATCCACGACGGACTCGTCGACCGCACGACCAACGGCACCGGCGCGGTGGCCGAGATGAGCTTCGCCGAGCTCTCGCATCTCGACGCCGGGCGCCTCCCGCGCTTGCCGCAGCGCATCCCCACGCTCGAAGAGACGCTCGACCTCGTCCGCGACTGCGACGGCGCGCTCAATCTTGAGATAAAGGGCGAAAACGTCGAGCAGTGCCTCACGACGGCCCGCCGCGTCGTGCCCATCCTCGAAACGCTCGACGATACGTGGCATGCGCGCCTGCTCGCCTCGTCCTTCGAGCACGCCGCCCTCGTCGAGTTGAAGGACAGACTGCCGTGGCTGCGGCTCGGCGTGCTCTTCGGCAAAGAGTGGCGCAACCAGGACCTCGTCAGCGTCGCCAAAGGGTTAGGCGCCGAGGCCATCCACCCGGCAGCCCAGCTGCTCGACCAGAAACTCGTGGAGCGCGCACATGCCGCCGGTCTGCGCGTGAACGTCTGGACGATCAACGCGCTGCACGAGATCCGCGAGCTGGTCGCCTGGGGCGTGGACGGCATCTTCACCGACTACCCCGAGCGCGTCATCGTCGCCCGCTCCCTCAAAGACACGTCGCTCGGCGCGCCGCTTACCCCTCGCGCGGATGCCTCATGACGCCGTAGGCACACATAAGTTCGCCATAAGGATGGCGTGGTCCATTTGGGGCTGGTGAACTGCGAGACGCCTTTTCCCGCTCACGATCGAGCAGAGTCAGGAGCGCGACAGCCATGGCGCAGATGACGGGCGACGAGTGGAAAGCATTCGTCGGCGCGGGCACGCGCACGGCCACGATCGCCACGATCCACGCCGACGGGCGACCGCACGTCGTGCCCGTCTCGATCGTGCTCGACGACGACGAGGTAATCTTCACCACCGGCGCGGGCAGCGCGAAGGCGAAGGGCATGCGGCGCGATCCCCGCGTCGCGCTCTGCGTCGACGACCAGGAACCGCCCTTCGCATTTGTCTCCATCGAGGGAACCGTCCGGCTCGAAGAGGACTCGCCCGACCTGTTGCGCTGGCCAACCCTGATCGGCGTGCGCTACTTGGGCGCCGACCGCGCGCAGGAGTTCGGCGCGCGCAACGCCGTCCCCGGCGAGCTGCTCGTCTGCGTCACGCCCACCAGGATCATCGCCGAGAAGAACATCGCCGGCCACGACTGACCCGCTTCCTTGCGCAGCGGGGTCGCCGCCGGACTTGGCCCGACCATATAGTGCAGGCGTTCCAAGATCGGATTGAACGCCGCGCCGACCACGACGAGTCCGATCAGCACGATGACCAGCCCATAGTCGAGCACACCTTGGCCGCGCATGCGCGCGGAAAACGGGAATAGTATGGAGTGCTCCTAGCGTCCTCTTGGGACAATCCTGACGCCCCCAATGGTCCTCTGTGACCAGCCCTGGTCAGCGAAATCCCTGCGCGACGGATGCAATCCTCTGCTCTCTTCGCCACCGCGCATCCTGTACAACGAGCGAGCCGTGGAAAAGTAGTCGCGCGGTATTCCATCCTGTCGCCCATGAACACTTCTGCCCCCTCACGGCATCGAAAGAAGAAGGTGGCATCTCTCGTCGCCGCCATCTGTTGTGGAAGGGGACGACACAAGGTGACGGACGTTGGATGGGACGCGCGAGCGCCCGCGTATGCGAGGGTGGGGTCGCGAGTGCGCGAGGGAGCGACGAGCATGACGGATGAGGAGCGGTTCGCGCAGTCGGTCCCGCCGCTGGTGCCAGCCATGCTGCGGGCGGCCACCGCACTGTTGGGGCCGGTCGATGGCGAGGACGCGACCCAGGAGGCGATCGCGCGCGCCTGGCAAGCACACACGGCGCTGCGCAACGAAGACTCCCTGCGGCCCTGGCTGCTGCGCATCACGGTCAACGTTTGCCGTCAGTGGCACCGTGGTCGATTTGGCACGCACCAACGCCTGAACCAGCCGCTGCCAGAAGGCGATGATTACGCGGACGCTGAGTTCGCCATGATCGGCGCGGACCCTGGCGCGAGCGATGCCGCAGCGGCTCTCGACCTCCGGCAGGTGGTGAATGCCCTGCCTGACGACCTTCGGCTGGTGGTCGTGCTGCGCTTCTACGGCGGCATGGACTCAACCGAGGTTGGGGCGGCGCTGGGCATCCCGGCGGGGACGGTTCGCACACGACTGAAACGTGCCCTAGCGACGCTGCGCGACGCGTTGCGAGCTTCGGGTGAAGGGACGGCCGCCGGCGGCCGGGAGGACTCCCATGTCTGACGATCTCCGCGAGGATGATGGGGCCCGCCACCCCGAAGATGGCGCCGTCGAGCGGCTGCCAGCGGACCTTGAGGCGATCTTCGATCAACTCGCGCATGACAGCGAAGGCTGGGCGCGGCGTCTCCCCGAAGCCTCGTCGTTGCAAGAGTACGCGCGCGCGATGGCCACTGGGACGGCACCAGTACACGCGACTGCCCCAACAGATGGCATGCGCTCGCGAGACGCGGAGTCGAGGAGTTCGAGCGTCTATCTCCCCACGCCCCAGACGCATCCGAGTAGACGCGCCGTCTGGGCCGGAGCTATCGCCGCGGTGGCGATCGTCGCGCTACTCTCCTCGGTCTTCGCGCTCATTCCTCGCACGCGCGGTACGGGCCAGCCCGTCAGCGCGACGGCTACAGCGACGCCTCAGCCGCCCTCTTGCCCAGCGGATCAGATTACCCTCAATGTCCCGCCGTACTCGGAGTTCAACAAGCTCGAGATGACCTCGCCCACAGATGGCTGGATCATTGGGGATACACGGAACACGACGACCTGGCTCGACAATCCAGACCCGCTTGTGGTGCATTTCCATGACTGCCGTTGGGAAACCATCCCATCGCCAGTGCCAGGGGTGACGGCTTACCTCAGGGACATCTCCTTGGACACGGCGGGCGACGGCTGGGCCGTGGGCACGGAAGGGGACAGCACTCAGGGGTTCGACATCGTACACTGCCTCCTGCTCCACTACGCTGGCGGCCGGTGGCAGCGAGCTCCCACGCCCTCGGCGCTCCCCAATGGCTATAGTTCATGCAATACGATCGCAATGCTATCGCCGGAGGAAGGGTGGATGCTGGCGAGTTGGGGAACCCAGGAGGTGCCCGGCGCCTCCAACCACCTACTTCACTACACCGCTGGAGCCTGGACGCCTGTGCATATGCCGATAATCGGGACGTATGCCCTCTCCGTCGTCGGACCCGATAACGTGTGGGTCGCTGGGATGCGGCCCCCGGCCGCCACAGACCCCACCAATAGCTTCATGCGCGTCGACATGGCGCACTACCAGCGCGGCCAATGGACGACTTTCCACCTTGAGGCCGATGCCGAAGCTTCATTTAACATGAATTCGCCATCGGACGGTTGGCTGGTAAGTGCATCTCTGCCACCGTTGGTGATGCATTATGACGGCACGTCTTGGCAGCCGTCAGCGTTCAGCGATCACGCGCCGTCGTCCTTTGGTGGCATAACCGTCCTCGACAACGACGATGCGTGGGCCGAGACAGAGAACGACCACGGACCACAGTCGACGCTCACGTCGATCCAGCATTATGTCGGAGGACAGTGGCAGGACGTCGCCTGGCCGTTCCCACACACGGGAATACTCTCCCCAATCATGCGTGTGGCCCCTGGCGACTATTGGGCGTTCGGAGAGCACGTCTACAATGCGGACAGTTCAGTCTGGCAGACAGTCCTGATGCACTACGTTGACGGGGCGTGGCACGAGTACGGCGCGTGAGCCGGGCCGTCTGCTGGCGCAGGTAGAGCCTGCCTCGTCGGCAGCGGCCTCGCATGCCGCATAGCGAGGGCAGGCTCCTCCATACCGCGGCCCAGCGTCGACCATCGGGCCCGTCACACCGCAGCGTCGCCACGCAACAGCCTTGAGCCCGCGAATACCACCAAAAAGCGTCCCCCTCGCCACTCAGGCGAACGGGGACGCGTTCTTTGCGAAGGATCAGCCGCGCTAGAGCACTGGTTGCTCCACGTGCCGATAGGTGAAGTTGTGTCGTACACAAAAGCACGCAAATGCAGCGCAGCCCGTGCACTATCGTCAGACCTATTAGTCGAGATCGTGATTACGCTCGCTAGCTGAGCAAGCAAGTTGACAGCGTGAGAGCGTGTTTGGGATAGTGGAGCCACCAGATAGACCACGCCGTGAGTGAGACGGATAGGGGCGATGTCGGTCGACCAGACGGAAGTGGGTCGGGTGATCGCCACCCCGCGCAACGATACGGCTAACTCCGGATCGATGGAGCCCGCAGATTCGTCTTCGGGCTAGGATAGATCGCCACGAGCTCCTGGTCCGTGACGGTCGCCGGACCCGCCTTACGTCGACCGCGTCGCCCTTGCGCTGCAGCCGGGCCGTCATCCGCGGTACCCCGTAAAAGGGTGTCCCGGTGTACCGCTCATCCAGCAGGCGCGTGAGCTGCAGATGCTCTGCGAGCTCTCCCTGAGAGGTATCGTGCCAGCTGCCGCGGCTAATTCCGAGCAAGCCGCATCGGCGTCGCACGCTCAGGCGCGGCTCGTCGACAGGCGATCAACCAACAGGATGCAATCGCGTGGTTCGTGCACGCTGGCTACGCTCTGCCCGCTCAACCTACTTGAAAGTTGCTTTAAGAGCGTGTCTGAGAAGGGATTAGCCTTCGCTGGTCGCGAGGCGTCGCAGCATGACGCGGGTCATGATGGCGTAGAGGGCGCACTCCGAGGTCGTGGGCAGGAACTCATAGTCCTTGCTGGTGCGACGCCAGCGCCCGATCCAGCCGAACGTGCGTTCGACGACCCAGCGCCGCGGCAGCACCTGGAAGCCCCGCGGCATTTCCGGCGGCTCCTGCCCCGGTCCCACCCAACGCCAGCGGCGTGGCTTGCGCACGACCGCCACCGTCCAGCCCAGCGTCTGCTCCACCCACTCCTTGAAGCTGCCTTGGTAGGCGGTATCGACCCACAGATGCCGCAGGCGGGGCAGGGCGTGCGCCCGGTCGGCAATCGCTTCGAGCAACCGCTGCCCGCCCACGCCATCGGGCACGTTGGCCGGGTGGACCAGGGCTTTGACGACCAGGCCGGTCGTCTCGACCAACAGGTGGCGTTTGCGCCCCTTCACTTTCTTGCCGCCGTCAAACCCCGATGAGCTGGGCGGGCCCCTTTTTCCGTGGTCTTCACACTCTGGCTGTCGACAATCCCGGCGCTGGGGGTCGTGGCTCGGCCCGCGTGCACCCGCAGGCGCTCGCGCAGGATCGTGTGGATCCGCTCCCAGTCGCCGCTCAACCGCCAGGCGCGCCAGTAGTGGGAGACCGTCTTGCACGGCGGGACGTCGTGCGGCAGCGCCCGCCAGGCGACCCCCCCACGCAGCCAGTAGCTGACGGCATCGACGATCTCGCGCAGGTCCACGCTGCGCGGCCGCCCGCCCGGCTGGGCCGCGGGCAACAAGGGGGCGAGCAGCGCCCATTCCGCATCATGCAGATCGCTCGGATACCGACGACGGGGCATACGGCACCTCTTTCGCTGGCGCGCGTGGCTCCTCCCGCCGGCTCGCCACCTCCTGTCCCCGCACGATCCGTGCCCTTCTCAGACACGCTCTAATATTGGCGACGGCATCGCCGTCCGTATCGATCTTTAGCTCGTACCGAGCCTTCGGCGCGAAGGGCTCGGAAGTCGAGGCGCGCGTCCCCGCGCGGGAAATCGATATTGGGACCGGAGTAATGGTGTGACTTCGTCCATCCTCTCTTATCGTTTTCCTTCACGCCACAGTGTTGGCCGTGCGCGTTTCATCCGGACTCCGATCCCAACCGGGCGTTTAACCGTACGTGAGCTCGGTGCTCTGACCGACCTCGATAATGTAACCGTCTGGATCGCGCATGTAACAGCGCGTCTCGCCGTACTTGGGGATCGGCGGCGTGAGGAACTCGGCTCCTCGACTTTTCCATAGTGCATAGCACCCTTGAATATCGGCAACGCGGATATTCATAAAGCCGTTGAACTTATCCCGGTCGGGGACCGTGAGCGTTACCGACGGCTTGTCGGGGGTTGGCCCGCCCCCGACGTTGACCAGGAGCCAGGTATTGGCGATCTGAATGTACCCAGGCGCGCCCTTGCTGTCGCCTCTGCTCAGGGCGCGGCCGCCGAGGACCGTTTCATAGAAGCGAACCGATCGGTCAATGTCGGCGACGGTGAGAAACTGGGCGACGCTGATTCCCTCCCGCGGGGGCATCTCATAGCTCTGGTGTCCGATTTGTACGCTCTCTCGTGACGGCTCCGATTCGGATCCGGTCATGAGTCTGAGAAGCGCCTGAGCCGCCGAGGTCGACGACGCAGGATTCTGGCCGGTGATGAGACGGCCGTCAGTGATAGAAAAAGGCTGCCAGTTCGCCTTCTTCTCGAATATGGCGCCGAGCCGTAGCAGCTCGTCTTCGACCAGGAACGGCACAACCTTGGTGAGCTGCACCGCCTCTTCCTCGCCGTTGGTGAAACCGGCGACGTGTTTTCCCTGCACCAGCGGAGCGCCCTGATAGGTAACGTGGCGAAGCACCCCCGGCGAATGGCACACCAGTGCGATGGGCTTGCCGGCATTGTAGAAGGCCTCCAGCAGCGCGATCGACGTGGGGCTCTCCGCAAGATCCCACAGCGGACCGTGCCCACCGGGATAGAACACGGTGTCGAAGTCTTCCGCCTTCACGTCCGCAAGTTTGACCGTTGTGGCGAGCGCCTTTTGCGCCGCCGCGTCCTCTTTGAACCGCGCCACCGCCGGCGTTTGATTTTCAGGCAGATCGCTTTTCGGATCGAGCGGAGGCTGCCCGCCTTTCGGAGAGGCGAGCGTCAACTCAACTCCAGCATCCTTGAAGACGAAATAGGGGGCCGCGAATTCCTCGAGCCAGAAACCAGTCGGGCGCCCCGTGTTTCCCAGTTGATCGTGCGATGTCAGGACCATCAGTATTTTCACGTTCCTTCTCCTTTGTAACACGGTCGGTAACATGGTCGACCGCGGGCACACTCAGCGATTGCCCATACCCGTAGCTGTTGCTGCAGGTCGCGTACCACAGCGAAGGCAAAGAAACGAAAGACTCGTGCACGCTGGCTACGCTTTGCCTGCTCAACCTAATTGAAAAGTTGCTCTAGTGTGACGCTTGACGCGCTCCTGGATCAGGAGGTGAACCGAGCGAGTCGCTCTATCTCTACGCGCGCCTGGGCCACCAGCTCGGCGACTATCTCTGCCGCGCCCTGCTCCTGCGTTGCTAGCCGCAACCCTTGACCCGCCCACAGGGGCAGGTACTCCCCCTGCGCCGCGTGCCTGCGCCGCGGCATAGATATCCTGGGCCGCGGCGCGCTGCAATGGCCAGGCGAGTGGCTCGACGCCCGCACGCTCGTACTCCGCGATGAAGCGGTTGCGGATGCCGCGCGCCGCCCGGCCGGTGAAGGCGCGGGTCACGAGCCGTGTCGGTTTCGTTCGCACCGATCAGCGCGTGGCGATGCATCGGGGGCGTGCCGCTCTCGTGCGCCAGCAGGAAGCGGGTGCCCAGTTGTGCGCCGAGCGCCCCAAGCGCCAGTGCCGCTGCGAGTACCGCGTCCGTCCATGATCCCACCGGACGCCACAACGGGCACGCGCACGGCGTCGTGACCTGCGGCACGAGCGCGAGCGTTCCGACGAGTGGCACCGCACCGTGCTCGCTCGGCGTGAAGGTCGATTGGTGCCCGCCCGCCTCGGCCCCCTGCGCGACGATCAGGTCCACCCCCGCGGCCGCGACTTGCTGCGCCTCCGCGACGGTTGTCACCGTTGCCACCACTCTGGATCCGGCGCCGTGCGCCCGCTCGACGAAGTGGCCGGGATCGCCGAGCGCGAAGCTGATGATCGGCACCCGCGCGTCAAGGACCACTTCCAACTGTTCAGTCGAGCACGTCGGGCGGTGGGTCCACGTCGGAAGGGCCAGGCGGCAAGCGCCAACTCCTCCCGAAAGTGGTCAAGGAAACGTTGGGTCGTGACCACGTCGCGGTTGCCCTCCTCACTGGGGGCAGGGATGAGGAAGTTGACGCCGAACGGACCGCTGGTCAGGCCACGGATAGCGCGCATCAGCTCGCGCAGCCGCTCTGGCGGGACGCCCATGCCGGCGAGCATGCCCAGCCCGCCCGCATTGGTGACGGCGGCGACCAGCTCCGGCGTGGTGAAGCCGCCAGCCATCGGCGCCTGAATGATGGGGTAGCGGATGCCGAGCAGGTCGCACAGGGGCGTGTGCAGCCTCGAGGAGCGGTAGAAGTTGAGTCCATTCTCCGTCATCTCCTTGTTGGCCAGATGCGCTCCAGGTTGGTCACGGCGCGTCCGCTCCGCACTGTGCCGATAGTGAGCGTGTCCTTCGGCCACTAGGGGCAGATCGGTGGTAGCGGCGCCCGAGCACCGACACCGGAAGTGTGGCTGGAGCGGCTTATCAGAGCGTGGCGCTGGGTGACATGTTCCTTGCCGTTCTGCGCGCGCATCCCGGCAGTATCGCCGAACGCCCGCAAGAAGGGCCGACCCGCACCGCGAGCGGCGTCCGACCCGTCCGCGCCCTACGACGCCGTGCACGGCGTGCACCCCGACGAGGAGGGCCGACTCGGAGTCTTGCTTTCGCGCATGGCCACCACCAGTTGGCTCGACTGGATGCACGGAGAGCTCTGGCTCTTCGACGACGGGCTCCTGCGCATCCCGATGGGCTGGGTGAAGACGTTCGGCTTGGTCGGCCTGTTCTCCCGTCCGTTCCCGTTGCGCACACACCGCTTCTCCGACGCCCAACTCGCGCGCATCCGAGCACGGCGCGCCGCCGTCTGGCTCGACCGATGAGACCTCTGCGACGCTGCCTTACACCATGTCCGCGGCTTGACTACCGATGAGTTGCTCGCCACCCAGCAAGGCGGAAGGCGCGTGCGCCTGCTCTGGGCTTCGCGCGATGGCTCCTTCGACGCGTTGCAACCGCCGCTCCGCCTGTGGCTCGGGGATCACCTGCAAGTTGACGGTCAACCGGCAAACGCTAGCAGGCTAAGCGTGCAGGACGAGGAGGAAGGGACAAACCTTGCGACGAGCTGACCGTATAGTGCTGCGGTTTTCCTCGCGTCGGGACTGTCTCTGGTTGATGCGGACACACAAAGAGTTCTGAATAACAAAGGCCAACATGCTTCTGAGCTGAGACTGATTCAGAGCAAGCTCGTATCGGTGCGCACGTAATGGCAGGTATAACCGCCGGGGTTCTTCCGCAGGTAGTCTTGATGGTACTCCTCGGCAGAATAAAATGCTGTGAATTTCTCGAGGCTCGTCACCACGGGGTGTTTATACAGCTTCGAGCGGTTGACCTTCTCGATGACCGACTCTGCCGCATGGAGTTCGTCGTCATTTTGGTAAAAAATGGCCGATCGATAGGAAGAGCCGACATCATTCCCTTGCCGATTGCGCGTCGTCGGGTCGTGAATTCGGAAGAAAAAATCGAGGAGGGCCTCAAAGGAGGTCTTTGTCGGATCATACGTGATGGCGAGTGTCTCGGCATGGCCAGGGTGCGACTCGTAGGTGGGATCGGAATTCTCACCGCCAGAATAGCCAACCTCAGTGTCAGTCACACCCGGTTGCTCTCGGAAGAGGTCTTCGAGGCCCCAGAAGCAGCCACCTGCCAAATACGCTGTTTTCATATTCACAGTATATGACCAAAACTGAAGGTACGGCTAGTTGCGGTTGAGCCAATCTAACAGAGTTGACGACTCCCCACGGCTAAAGCCGGGGGATTCCTGCTTCAGCGGGGCGCGCCGGGTTGGGCATGGCCCGCCCCGGTCTTACCGCCTCTCCACAGGCGTTCACCGTGCGCCCCACGGCAAGGATGTTCTTCGCGGCGTTGACATCCCGGTCATGCCGAATGCCGCACTCCGGGCAGGTCCACTGGCGTACGTCCAGTGGTAGGGAGTTAAGCACATGCCCGCAGGCATGGCAGCGCTTGGAACTGGGATACCAACGGTCAATTTTGACGAGTGTGCGCCCGTACCACGTCGCTTTGTACGCCAGTTGACGCACCAACTCACCCCAGCCCACATCACTGATAGCTTTTGCAAGCGTGTGATTGCGGATTAGGTTCTTGACTGCTAAGGATTCCACGCACACCGTTTGGTTTTCACGAATGAGGCGTGTCGTCAGCTTGTGCAGGCCGTCGCGGCGCTGGTCGGCGATCCGGGCGTGTTCACGCGCCACCTTCAGGCGAGCCTTCTCCCGATTCTTGGACCCCTTCAGTTTGCGCGCGAGATTGCGTTGCGCGTGCGCCAAACGGCGCTCACTGCGCCGCACATGCTGTGGATTGGCGATCTTCTCGCCCGTGCTGAGGACCGCTACATCTTTCAGCCCGACATCCACTCCAACCAGCGCGTTCACGACCGGCAGCACCTTTATCTCCTCCTCGACCAGGAACGAGACGAAGTAGCGCCCAGCAGTATCTTTGGAAATGGTGACGGTGGTCGGGGTGCCGGTGAAGGATCGCGACCAGCGGATGTCGAGCGGCGCCTCCATCTTCGCCAGCGTCAGCGCGCGGGTCTGTGCGTCCCAGCGGAAGGCGCTGCTGGCGTAGGTGGCCGCTTGTCGTCCATGTTTCGTGCGGAAGGTGGGATACCTGGCGCGTCCCTCGAAGAAGTTGTGGAAGGCTTTGTCCAGCTGGCGCAGCGCCTGTTGGAGCGGCACGCTCGACACTTCGTTCAGCCAAGCCATCGCCGGCTGCTGCTTGAGGGCCGTCAGCGCCGCCGATGCCTCATGATAGCCGAGCCGCTCCTGCCGCTGGTAATAGGCGTCGGTACGCAGACGCCGCGCCCAGTTGTACACGAAACGCGCGCTGCCGAACGTCCGCGCAAGCGTGCTGGCTTGTTCGGGCATGGGATAGAACCGATAGCGGAAGGCGCGTTTCTGTTGCATGCTTACACTTATACCAACGAGATTGTAAGCATGCGAAGGACTGTAGCACTATTGGCACGGGTGGCTGCGCCTGACGGCGCGCGGCGCTTCATCCCCATAGCTCAAGCCAGGGGTCTTCGCGCCGCTTTTTGATAAGTAGAAGCGTTCCGAGACGGCACGGTCTGTTCGCTGTCGAACGATGGGGTGTACCCCAGAACAGGCATGCAACGGCAGAAAGAGCAACTGTGTCGGCGAGTGTCTGTCCCTGGCAGGCTCAGGCCGCCTGAGCCTGCCAGGGGGTCTGGTGCTTGAGCATGGCGTTCAGGATGGTCAGCAACTTGTGCATGCAGGCCACCAGCGCCACCTTCTTGGGTTTGCCCGCCGCCAGGAGACGAGCGTAGAACGACTGGACGGCGGGATTGCAACGCGTGGCGCGGAGGGTCCCCATGTACAGTGCCGTGCGGACAGCCCGCCGCCCTCCCCACACGCCGCGCCGGCCGCGCAGCGTGCCGCTGTCGCGATTGAGCGGGGCGACGCCCACCAGCGCGGCGATCTGTGCGTGGGAGAGCCGTCCCAGTTCGGGCAAGTCCGCCAGTACCGTCAGCGAGGTGATCGGGCCGATGCCGGGGACGCTCTGCAACAGGTCGTCCTGTTCACGCCAGAGCGGGCTCGCGCGCAGCCGCTTGCGTAGATCCTCGTCCACCTCCCGCAGGTCGGTCTCCAACCAGGCGAGGTGGGCTTGGATGCGGGCCCGCACTTGCGCCACCCGTGTTGCCCCCAGGCGGTTCGCCTCGGCGGTGCGCATCGCCACGACCTGACGCCGACGCTCGACCAGCGCCGCCAAGGCCTGCGCCTCCTCGTCGGGCAACGGGCGTGGGGTAGGCCGCACGGCCTCGCCGAAATGCGCCAGCACCTGCGCGTCCAGTCGGTCGGTCTTGGCCAACCGCCCGGTGGCGCGGGCGAAGTCGCGCACCTGGCGCGGATTGACCACCGCAACGGGGAGGGCGGCAACGCCCAGCTCCGCCACCAGCGCAGCCTCATAGCCCCCGGTGGCTTCGACCACGATCACGCGTGCGCCAACCGTCTGCAGCCACGCCACCGCTTCGGCGATCCCCGCCGCGTCATTGGCCAGGTGGCGCTCTTCGCCGCTCGGACGAACGGCCACATCCAGCGCGGCTTTGGCCACATCGATCCCGACGACCACGCCCTCCAACTCGTGCATACGTCCTCCCTTGCGTCCGCCCGTGTCACCCGCGCCGGCCCGGCCTTGCGAGATACGGACTCAGTCGACGGCTGGCCCAGGCAACTGTTCGGGCTCATTGGGGCGAGGGACGCGACGACCCATGCTCTTCTACGGCCTCAAGGGACCGAGGGATCAACGGCCTATCGCGCCCATGTGCAGCAGGTCACGGCGCCATACTACACGACTCTTCAGATACAAGGGAGCAGAAACACATGCGATTAGGAAAGTTTTCACTCTGTCTGAACGTGAAAGACCTTCAGACCTCCAGGGTTTTTTACGAAACGCTGGGCTTTGAAGTTCGAGGCGGCAATGAAGCAGACCATTGGCTCCTGATGACCAATGGAGAGGCCCACATCGGCTTGATGCAAGGCATGTTTGAGAAGAACATGCTCACCTTCATTCCCAACCAGGACCACGATGGCCAGCAATTACCGACGTTTACTGACATCCGCGACATGCAAAAACAGCTCAAAGAAGCCGGTATTGCATTTGAACAAGAAGCAGAGGATGGGACTGGACCGGCAAGTTTTCTCATTCTTGACCCTGATGGCAATCCGATTCTGGTCGACCAACATGTAGCAAGCTCCCAATAAGGCTCATCCGAAGTGCGCTGGAAGTCGAACATGGTGGTGTTCTTCACTCAAGTGCATCGGTGCATCCTTCCAGATGCAGCGACCAGCTATTTATGAGACCAGTGGACGTTTCCTAACTCTCCGGTGACACCAAGGATGCTCCCGGCACGTACCCTGTGCACAGACCTACTAAGACACATGTCACCCAGCGTCACGTTCTGGTAAGCATCTCCGGCCACACTCGCGATGTGGGCACGTGGACGCCGCTCGCGCCCCTGTATCCGAGTACTCCTTTGGGTCGAAGGACTCTCTCACGACACTGGGTGTGTCGGAAACCATCGGCAGGGGGGCGTTAGGAATTGCCTTCCGGACCGATAAACTGGAAGCTCCAGCTACCCCGCATTGGAAAGGACACGGCCTGCGATGCTCCACACCATACTCGATGCGGGTGTTGTTCGCGAACTCAAGGCCTGCCTACAAGGCCGGCTCATCCGTCCCAGCGACGCCGCCTTCTACGGGCGCCATGCGGCGTTCCTGCTCAACCCCGAGGCCAATTGGGAGGATCCGCGTGACGACGCGGCCAACATCCGCTGGGTGCGCGCGTGCGTCGAGGACATGCGCCCGTTCTCCGACGGCGGGCGCTACCTCAACTTCGCTGGCTTCCAGGAGGAGGGCGATACGATGATGCGCAGCGCCTTCGGCCCGCAGTAAGAGCGGCTCGTGGAGCTCAAGCGGAAGTACGACCCGACGAATCTGTTCCGCCTCAACCAGAATATCCCTCCTGGAGCCGGGTAAGGCCACTCCTGGGGGGAGAGCTTGCCACCCAATCCAGCCAAATCCCGTGAATAGCCCTTCACACGATGAGAGGATCGCTTCCATGCCAGCCCACGAGCACTCCGATCTCCACGCCCCTACTTCACACAGCGCGCGGCACATCGAACACGAGTGCTGCGGCCCTGGCTACGCGTCGCCCGAGGAGGCGATGCAGGCCGCACCAGAGAAGTTGCTCTACACGGTGGCACTCTACGTTGGGACAAGTATCCAACAGCCGGACTATCTGGCCACCATCGATGTGGATCCCGCCTCACCCAACTACTCGCAGGTGATCGCGCGCGCCTCCATGCCGCAAGTCGGCGACGAACTGCACCACTTCGGCTGGAACGCCTGCAGCTCATGTCACGGCGATGAGAGCAAGTCGCGGCGCTTCTTGGTCGTTCCCGGCAACCGCTCCAGCCGCATCCACATCTTGGACACGGTCAATGCGTCGGCGCCCAAGTTGTACAAGGTCATCGAGCCGGAGGAGATCGCCGCGGAGACCAACCTCTCCGCGCCGCACACGGTTCATTGCCTGGCTGATGGGCACGTCATGATCTCGATGCTGGGCGACGCGCGCGGCAACGCACCGGGGGGCTTTCTGCTGCTCGACGAGAACTTCAACATCGCCGGGCGCTGGGAGCGCAACGCAGACGCCATGCGCTTCAACTACGACTATTGGTACCAGCCGCGGCATAATGTGATGATCAGCACTGAATGGGCCGCCCCTATCACCTATCGCGAGGGCTTCAATCTGGACGAGGTCGCTGCGGGCAAATACGGCCACCACATTCAGGTCTGGGATTGGGAGCGCCACACGCTCGTGCAGAGCATCGATCTGGGCGAGACCGGCTGGATTCCGCTCGAAGTGCGCTTCCGCCACAATCCCGCGAGCGTGCACGGCTTCGTGGGGGCAGCGCTCAGCAGCACCATGTGGCACGTGTTCCCGCAGAACAGCCGCTGGGCCGCAGAACAGGTGATCGCGGTCGAGCCGGTGGAGGTGGCGGGCTGGCCCGTTCCCGTGCCGGGCCTGCTCACCGACCTGCTCCTCTCGATGGACGACCGCTACCTGTACTTCTCGAACTGGCTGCATGGTGACGTGCGCCAGTACGACATTTCCGACCCAGCGCACCCCCGGCTCACCGGTCAGGTCTGGTGCGGTGGCCTGCTCGGCCGGCCCGAGAACCGCGTCGTCGTCCAGGAACACGTCCTGCAGGGCGGGCCACAGATGCTCCAGCTCAGCCTGGATAGCCAGCGGCTCTACGTGACCAACTCGCTCTACAGCAGCTGGGACAACCAGTTCTATCCCGATGTGGCGCGCACCGGCTCGTATCTCTTGCGGATCGACTGCGACACTGAGCGCGGCGGCATGCAGATCAACGAGGGTTTCTATGTCGATTTCGGCGCGGAGCCGGCGGGGCCGGCTCGCGCCCACGAGATGCGCTACCCCGGTGGCGATTGCACCTCCGACATCTGGCTGTAGCGGGGGCGGTCGCAACGCGGTCTCGCCCTGCAGTGCCATCGCCAGCCAACCCGAGTCGTGCCTAGCCTAGCGGGTGGCGATACATCGGTCAACCATGAGGGCGTTTCACACCTCCATCCCATCCCAGACATGAGTCAAGACTAAGCGGGGTGAGCGGATGAGATCGGGACGCCGGGCTTGCCAGGCCGCTAAGGCGATCACCCAGGCCGCCGAGTAGGTCAGTGCCACGCGTGTCTCGACAGCCGACCAGCCGAAGACCGGCGGGCGTTGCAGGCGAAAGAAGATCAGGACGCGGGCGAAGAAGCGCTCGATACTGGTGCGTTTGCCCAACTCGTCGGCGGTCCAGGTGGGTGGCAGGCCGTCCCGCCGCTTCTGCCGCTTGGGATTCCACGGGATGACCGCCTGCGCGCCGAGCGCCGTGTGGATCCAGGCGATCAGCTTCAGCCCCCAATAGCCCGCATCCAGCCGCACTACGCGCGGCCGCAGCGCGAACAGCCGCACGGCGAGTTCGAGCAGGGGACGGGCGAAGGGGGCATCGTGGACGTTGGCCGGGGAGAGCCGGAACAGCAGCGGCAGGCCCGTGCCGCGACAGAGCAGGGTATGGAGTCGGTAGCCGCGCAAGAGCGGGCGCGGATGGTGGGTTGGGGCATGGCCGACTGCGGCGTCGGGATCGGTCCGGCGCCAGGCCAAGATGGGCGCACTGTCGAGAATGAGGTCGCGGGCGTGCGTCAGGCCCATCCAGAGCCCGGCGCGCACCAGCAGGACGAACAGCATCTCACTGGCAGGGGGCCCCCGCCGCGCGCAGGCGTTTGGACTGCTGCGCCTTGCCGGGCACCCGTGGCCGGCCATCCGCTGCTGGCGGCAGGCCACAAGCCCATGCCAGTGCAGGCCATGCACACAGCCAATCATGGAGTTCCTGATAGGAGAGGCGCCACAAGGTGCGCAGTAACGCCAGCAGCAACAGCGCCTCCTCGGAGTAGGTCCGCGGCGCGCCGCCCGGACCAGCTGGCAGCGGTGGCGGACACTGTTGCTGGGCCAACTGTACCGCCACGCGGCACACCTCCAGCAACTTCAAGCGCCTCACCAACGCCAGCGCATCGAGATGGAGCGCTGTGGCCGTACTGCGGTGATATGGTGGCGGAGGAACCGGCGCCTGATTCGCGCAAAGGACAGATGCCATGGGATGCCTCCTGGTCGCGGGTTCAAACCGCGCTCAGGGGCATCCTACCTCTTCCCGTAGTTGGGAAACGCCCTCAGACCACTTATTGTCTTCGGTATTGTATCGAGTATCCCAGATCCAAAAGCCATTGGACGATGGGAACGTCCCGGAGCCGTGTTGCGACGTGTTGAACCGCTCAGCGCTTGCGTCGTCGTTATACCAAGTTGTGTCGTACACAATTGAATGCCCAACGGGCGCGGTTCCCGAGGTGGAGATCGTGCTGACGCTCGTGAGTTGACAAGCGTCCTGCGTTGCCGCTCATTCTCACGAGCACTCGAATGCTCGCATGCGTCGAGGACGTGTAGCAGATTCCGTGGCGTGCGTCCAGAGTATCACGACGCACGTGACTAGCTCGATAACGTGGCGCGCATCCTACAGCGTATTGTCACGGGACTCTGCCCGACTGCTTGAACCCCGTCGGTCGGTGCCATATACTCATTAGTAGCGAGAATCGCGCTGAGCGCGACACGCACACGATACCAGCAATGCGCGGAAAATGAGACGCGCGGTTAGGTCTACTGCACTCACAGACCTTGTAAAGGGTGCGTAGGACTGACCGCGCGTCCTTTTTTGTTTTCCCGTTGCGGCTCGCGACAGAGAGAGGTGCGACAGCAGATGGAGACGACTCGGCAGGGCGTGGAGATCAAGGCACTGCGCGAGCGCATGCGCGCGCGGGGCGTGTCCGTTGGCAGGCTGGCGCGTGAGGCGGACCTGTATGAGAACGACACGTGGCGCTTCCTCGCCGGGGCGAGAATGGGGCCGGTGCGTCGCGCTCACCTCGACGCTGCCGCGCGACGCCTCGGGGTGGGCGAGGGCGAGGACGATTCCGAGTAGTGTAGTAGTGGAGTGCGTACCCGTAGAAACAGCGACACCCGCCTAGGCGGGCGGGTGTGCTCAGTTACCCCAAACCTTACTGGAGAAGGGCTGGAGCTTTCATGAGTCAGCATAGCACAAACTTTCTAGCGCATCAAGTTGACGACGAAGGCCGACAAGCGGCAGCGATGGCGCGGAGTTTCGAGTACATCGGGGAGATTGCGGCGATCTACTGCGACGATTTCGGGTGGGACGTGCGACCGGCACGCGAGGGCGACAAGCTGCCCATCGTGCCGTGGAGCCTGACGAACGCGGCGCAGCGACTGGACCCGAGCGTGCTGTACCGGCACTGGTACATGAACCCGCGACTGAACATCGCGATCTTGACCGGCTCACGCTCACGTTTGGTGGTCGCTGATATCGACAACAACCCCGAGAAGTACGCCACCTCGGTGGACGAGCGGCTGGCACTCCTGTTCGCCAACGACTGGCCGATGCAGACCTGCATGGAGCGCACCGGCGGTGGTGGCTTGCACGTCTACGCCGCGCTGCCAGCGGGTGTGAAGGTGCGCAGCGTGGATGCCTACCTCGCCCCCGGCATCGAACTGAAAGCCGAGGGCCGTCTGGTGATCGCGGCACCCAGCGCGACGGCGAAAGGGCCGTATGCGTGGCTCGACGGGCACGACCCCTGGAGGCTGCCACCCGCTCCGCTCCCTGACGCGGTGCTCGCCACGCTGACGATCGCGCTTATCACGCCGTCTGCGGACGAGCCGCAGGTGTTCAGTGCGTTGTCGCAGCGCGAACTGCGCAGGCTCGGGCGAATCGCGCACCAGTTCGTGCAGAGGGCGGTCGAGCGGGCGAGAGACGGCATCGACGGCGGGCGACACAACACCGGCGTGTGGCTGGCGTGCCAGTTGCGCGACCTGCGGGTGAGTGACGAACTTGGACTGGCGAGCATGCGCGCCTATCAGCGGGAAGTGCAGGCGCTGCATGGCTAATCCAGCGCACGACTACACCGAGGCCGAGATGCTGAGCCAGTGGGACAGCCTCAAGGACACGGCACCGCGCGACCCGCCGAACGGCGTCTATCACGAGCGCGAGAGCTTTGAAGCCAGCGAGGACCTCAATCGACTCGTTGGCAAGGTGCTCGACGCCCTGGCGAAGGCCAACGACCCTCAGCGGTACGAGCCGCATGTGTACGTGCGTGGTGGCAGGCTCGTACAGGTGCAGATCGACGAGGACCAACGCCCGTCCATCGCGCTGGTCCAGCATGCGGGGCTGAGACGCGAGATCGCGCGGGTGGCGGGCTTCATCAAGTCGAGCGGGTTAGCCGCTGCCTACCCACCCGATGCGGTGGTCGGTGCCGTGCTGGAGGCTCCCCGCTATGACGGCGTGCCCGCACTGAAAGGCATCACCGAAGTGCCGGTGTTGCGCGCGGACGGCACTGTGCTGGACACAGCCGGCTACGACGCCGTGACG
Organism: uncultured Chloroflexia bacterium; assembly: GCA_963841205.1. Taxonomy (GTDB): domain Bacteria; phylum Chloroflexota; class Ktedonobacteria; order Ktedonobacterales; family JADMIN01; genus CAWAWP01. The sequence goes on from CAWJCH010000022.1 coordinate 86,261, forward strand.
AAGCTGCTCTACCGTCCGGTGCCCGGAGCCGCCGCGATCCCGAAGGTTGCCGATCAGCCATCGGATGACGACGTGGCACGCGCATTCGGCACGATATGGGGGGCGGTCGGACAGTTCCCGTATGCGAGTCTCGCGGATAGAGCCAACGCGCTCGCACTCCTGCTGACGCCGGTGCTGCGCGCGGCGATTGATGGGCAGGTCCCGCTCGCGCTGATCGATGCCCCACGCGCGGGGACCGGCAAGAGTCTGCTGACCGAGGCCATCGTGACGATCACCGTCGGGCACAGTCGCGGGACGATGACCGAGGCCGAGAGCGACGCGGAGTGGCGCAAGAAGATCACGACGACGCTACTCGCGGGCCACCCGTTCAACGTGATCGACAACGTCACGCGCACGCTGGAATCGGGCGCACTCAGCTCCGCGCTCACCTCGCGTGTCTGGACCGATCGGCTCTTGGGCCAAAACCGCGAGGTCAGCGTCGCCAGCAACGGCATCTGGGTGGCGACGGGCAACAACATTCGCGTTGGTGGTGACTTGCCGCGACGCACGTATCGCATCCGACTTGATGCCAAGATGGCGCGACCGTGGACACGCAGCGACTTCGCGCATCCCGATTTGATGGCCTGGATAGGAGAGCAGCGCGCCGCACTGGTGCATGCACTGCTGACGATTGCGCGGGCGTCGTTCGTGCGCGACCTACCGATCCCAGTGACTGTGCCGGTGATCGGTGGTTTCGAGGAGTGGCGGCGCATCGTCGGTCGCGCGGTGATGCTCGACCCTACCGTGGGAGCGCATTTCCTGGGCAATGTCGAGCAGCTATGGGAGAGCGAGGACAGCGAGGCGACCGAGTGGGAGGCATTCCTGTCCTCGTGGTACGAGCGCTTCGGTGATAGACCGGTGACGGCGAAAGACATTCACGGCGAGGTTCGCTACGACCGCACCATGGACCAGCGACCGAACCCCGCGCTATACGAGGCACTGCCGGGGGTGCTGGCCGAGGGGGTGGACAAGGCAGCGTTCGGGACGAAGCTCGGTACCGCGCTCAGCCAGCACCGCGACACGCGCTACGGCGACGAGCAGTACCGCTTGGAGCGCTTGGAGAAAGACCCGCGCACGCATGTGGTGCGCTGGCGCGTGATGAAAGAGAGTAAGGAGGGCGCGCGGCGACGTGATGAAGCTCGACCGTAGAGCAAACGGACGGCGCATAGACGCATAGTTGCGCATAGATTTTTGACCCAGAGGGGGTAAAACGGCAAAGCGTCAGCACTGCAAGTAACTATGCGCACTATGCGCAGTGGACGGGCTGCGAACCGATGATGTGGGGATGTGCGGAGGGGGCGACGAATGGGAACCAACGAATGCGAATCAGCGCGCGACGCGCGGTACATGGTGGTGTTCAGCGACCTCAGTAGCGGCAGTCTACGCGCGCAGGTGCATCAGTTGGGCTGCGACGAAATGGCGTGGCCACCAGCATGGGATAGCTGGCTGATGGGTCCCTACGACGACTGGGCACTGGCGGTCCGTGCGCTGTTCCGCATCGCGGACGTGTCGGTGCGTACCGATCATCACTGCGCGGACCACGCCGCCTAGAACGAGGTTGCGGCTATGGCTCGTCTCTGCACCATCTGCATCCACCCCGAGCGCGATGCGATTGAGGCGGAGTTGCTGACCCACCAGTACAGCTATCGCAACATAGCCGATCACTACGCGGTGGAGTATTCACCGCTCTACCGGCACGAACACGTTCACCTGCACAGCAGTCTGCGACAGTCGAGAGAGGTTAGAGCCATGCTGGGCGCGGAAGCCCTTGCCGCGAAAATGGCCGCGCTGGATGAGGACGCGCACACCCTGCGCGAGTGGGGCCACGAGGCGCACGACCCGCGCACCCTGGCGATGGGCATAGCCCAAGGGCGCAACAACGTGGAGACGCTGATGCGGCTGATCGTGCTGCATGCGGCGGAGCGTCAGCAGGAGGCACAAGAGGAGGTGCAGGTGGTGCCTGCGCAACTGCAAGAGGCGACGGTGGAGCAGGCACGCGCGGTGATGGGAGAACCGGAGCGACTGCGCACCGTGCTCCGCATGCTGATGGAGTCGGGAGCGGCGATAGAACCGGAGGAAGCGACGGCACGCGAGCACGGCTCAAGCCTGCATCTCTCTGGTCGGCACACGTCTTCTCTTCGGAGGCGTGGCACAATCCGAGAATGGAAGCCTTCGTAAGGACACTTTCGTGCACGCAGCATGGCCCCGAATGCGGCGAGTTCACTGCATTCGGGGCCATATATCCTGCGTTAGGACGCGGCAGCCGTCGTTGCCGGCTCCGCCGCCGTCTGCGGCACGACTTCGAGATCCAGCTCGACGGTCACCATCTCGCCCACCACGCCCCGGGTCGCCTCCACCAGCGTCCCATACGCGAGGTCGAAGTCCTTGCGGTTGACCTTCGTCCGAGCGCTCAGGCCCGAGCGCTGCTTGTCCATGATGTTGCTCTGGCCGTTGTATTCGCCGTCGAAGGTGACCGAGCGCGTGACGCCATGTATGGTGAGGTCGCCCGTGACCTTGAACTCTTGGTCGCTCACGCGCTCGACGCGGGTGCTCTTGAACGTGATGATCGGATAGCGCTCGACGTCAAAGAAATCGCCGGAGCGTAGATGCGCGTCGCGCTGCGCATTACGGGTATCCACCGACGCCGCGTCCACCTCCGCCTCGACCCAGGACTGGGCCGGCTCCTGCTCGTCGATGTGCAGCTGGCCGCGCATGACGTTGAAGTGCCCACGTACCGTACTGACCATCATGTGTCGGACCGAAAACCCGACGCTCGAATGAACGGCGTCAATTTCCCATGCCACTATCGTACACTCCTTCGCTGGCTGATGCAGCTGGCTGATGCGTTCGCGCGGCTCGCAGACCCCAGAGGAATCAGGCTCGTCGCGCGCACGACGGGAAAGTATCTGCGGCAGCGACCATTCGCCGCCTCCATTACTTTCCTTATGCAACTAGGTATACCAAATACACCAATGCCGAGTCAAGCGCCTCACCGACATCGCGCGCCGCGGCGCGCGGCGTGGTACACTGACGGCATGGATACCGTGCAGCGACCCCCATCCGCTGAGGCGGAGCGAACTGAATCGGGCACGACCTGTTCGACCCATCCCCTGGGCCGCGCGATTCACATGCTCGGCGATGGGTGGATCCTGCTGATCGTGATGAATCTCCTGCCGGGTCCGAAGCGCTTCGGCGAGCTGCGCGGCGCGGTGGACAACATCAGCTCGCGGACGTTGTCACAGCGGCTGAAGTTGCTGGAGGACATCGGCTTCGTCGAGCGTCGCGCCTTCGCCGAGATCCCCCCGCGCGTCGAGTATCGCCTGACGGAGAAGGGACGGGCGCTCGGTGGCGTGATCGACTCCATCGACCAATTCGCGCAGCGCTATCTCACCGAGCCTCCGCCTCCATGCCCTGACGAGGGCGAGTAACCCGGCTCACGCCCTGTCCTACCCGCCTATACCATACCAACAGCAGGTGGTTGACCCTCATGTCGCCAGGCGGCAGAGCTTGGTGAAGCCGCCGGTTTGGTATGCCGCGATTCTGTACCGTCCGCTTTCACCCGCAACGGCAAGAGATCGACGCGGCATTGTTGACACACTCTGCCAACTATCGCGTCATAGCGCGTCGTTACGGCCTGGTCTTGCATAGCCTCCAGCGCAAAGAGCAGACGCACCTCGCGGGGAGCAGGTCGACGGGTCAAGCAGACGCCCGCGCGCAACCTGCTGGAGCGTCTGTGGCTGGGGCAGGAGCAGGTGCTCGCCTTCCTCAACGACCCGACCATCCCGTTCGACAACGACCAGGCGGAACGCGACCTGCGCCTACTCAAGGCCCAGCAGAAGGTATCCGGCGGCTTTCGCAGCGATCCCTGCGCGGAGGCGTTCGCGCGACTTCGCGGCTATTTGGCGACCATGCGCAAGCAGGGCTAGCCGCTCTTCGCCGCCTTGCAAACCGTCTTCGCTGGTCGCCCTCTCTATCCTGCGTTGGGCTGACCTGCTACGCCCCAGGCAAACAGTAGTTGGGCCAGTTTGGCACCGCTATTGAGCCACAGGTGACCCTCCAGCAGGAGCCATCTGTTCCTGCTGGAGGCTCTTGTTATTCGTGAGCGCTGCAACGGCACACGATGCTGTGTGGTGTGGGGCGCGTGGGAACTCCGTTCGTCACGACACGTCGCCCCAACCTCGCTGCCGATAAGCACCCATCGCGGGATCCTGTACGCCGTGAGCCTCTCACCAGGGGCATCAGGCGGTCGGGACGGGGATCTGGGCATTGGGCGCCGACTGGGGTCCGCGTGGACCGTAGTCTGAGTCGGCGTATTGGTGCGAAACCCGAATCATATCAATGGGTGCGTCATCCGGAGCCATGACCGCTTCCACGAACACGAGGCCGGAGTGGGGTGCGTCCAGCACGTCGCGGAGCTGCTCGGATGTCTCGACCACATACGTCTGGGCCGTGGTGTCGTGGCACAGCACCCGCGGCAACTCGGCATAGCGCCAGTTGTCGATGTTGTTATACGGCGCATCCCGCCCCATGATGGCCCGCTCGACCGTGTAGCCCCGATTGTTGATCAGGAAAACGAACGGGTGCAGGTCATGGCTGAGGATGGTGGAGAGCTGCTGTGCGGTCATCTGGAAGGACCCGTCGCCCGTGAAGAGCAGCTGGCGCCGCCCTGGCGCGGCCACGAGAGTGCCCAACGACGCTCCGGTGGCGTAGCCGATCGACTCCCAAACGGCCTGGGACACAAAGGTGCAGTTGGGGGGGAGCGTGAGACCACCAGCGCCAAAACCCGAGGACCCGTCTTCCGCGAGAATGACGTCTCCCGGGCGGAGAAAGGCCTGCATCGCCGTCCAGTAGGATGCCTGCGTGAGCCGCCCACTCGGAGGAGCCGTCACGGGGGCAGACGCCGTGGGTCGTGCCGCCTGCTTTGCGGGAGGAGACGCAGCGAGCAGGCCCTGCACCAGCTCAGGGAGGGTAACGGCTAGGTAGGTGTCGGCGCCGACATCGGTCGAAAAAGCCTGCAGACGAATGGCCGACGCGGGCAGGTGATCGGTGAGGAAGCCCGTCGTGGCCTCAATCCGGCGGTAGCCCACCGTCAACAAACAGTCACTTTGCTCCACCGCCGTGCGGGCCGCGGGCGTGCTGTCCACCCCCGCATAGGTTCCCGCAAAGAGCGGCGACGTTTCGGTGAAAGTCCCTTTGCAGGTGTTCATGGTGGCCACGCGCATCTGCCAGTGCTCCGCAAGAGCGGCAAGCTGCTCACGCACGCCAAAGCGGTCGGCGTCGAGATCGAGCAGGAGCGCGGGGGACTTGGCGGCTTGCAACCGGGCCAGGATGGCCTGCGTGCAGGCGCGGAGGCGCTCCTTATCGCTAGTCGGCAGGGTGAGCTGGAGCGCCTGCTCCGGCACGTCGATCTCGAGATAGGCGATGTCGGATGGCAGCTCCAGGTACACCGGAAGCTTGCGCTGCCAGGCGGTCACGATCAGGCGGTCGATCTCGTCGGCGGCATTCTGGGGGGTGAGGTGCGCCTGCGCCGCCGTCACCTCGATGAACGCGCGATAGAAGTTGCCTCGCCCCCCGTCGGCGAGCGTGTGGTGCATCAAGTCGCCATGCTCGACGGCCCGCGTGGGCGGCGCGCCACAGACGCAGACGACGGGCACGTGCTCGCTATAGGCGCCAGCGATGCCGTTGATCGCGCTGAGCGCGCCGACGCCGTTGGTGACCACCAGCGCCCCCAGCCCATGGAGCCGGGCGTAGCCATCGGCGGCATAGGCGGCGTTCAATTCATTACAGGTGCCGATCCAGGCGGGATCGCCGCGCTCCGCTATCTGCTGCATGAACTCCAGATTGTAGTCGCCCGGAACGCCGAAGAGGTGCCGGATGCCAGCCTCGTGCAGCCGCCGGAGCATGAAATCACCGATGGGTTGTTTCATGGTCGCGTCTTGCCCTTTTCTAGCAGTCAATCTCGGGGTCAATCGGGGCGTCATTCCCTCCTCAGGCATGCGCTGAGGAGGCTTTGACGCGGGGCAGGGACTGCAGATGTTGTGCCGCGGAGGACGCGGTGGCAAATCGAGCAGGTGTTTGAGTTGGCCAAGGGCAAGGTGGGGCTGGACGAGTACGAAGTGAGCACATGGGTCGGCTGGTATCGCCACATCACGCTGGCGCTGGTCGACTTGACCTACCTCACCGTCGTCCGCATGCAGGTGCAATGGGCGCAGCCGGGACGGTAGCGGCAGAAGGGGGGCGTTCTCCCCCTCTCGAAATTTGCCTCCTGTCGAGCAGGACGGCGGCACAACCTGTGCGGACACCGCACCTCACGATGCCAGTCCAACACGATCTTCCCAGGCTCCGCGTGCGGGGGGAGCTGGAGTTGCGTCCCAGCGGAAGTGAGAAGGAGCAGTAGACATGTCTGATGCGACACACCTGTTCTTTAGACCATTTGGCGACGCGGGGCTATGAACCGATGCTCGAGAGCGTCACCGGCACCTGCCGCATCGAGATCGAGGATGAGGGGAGTTGGCTGGTGACCGTCCAAGATGGCCGTATTGCCGTCAAAAAGGGCACTGGGCACGCCGACACCGTCTTCAAGACCGACGCGTCGGAGTTCGACCAGATCGCGCGTGGAGACCAAAACCCCTTCACCGCCGTGCTGCAAGGGCGTGTGAGCGTGACCGGCGATGCCAGTCTCGCACTCATGGTGCAGCGGATATTCCACTGAGGCGTGCGGTGCGCATGACCGCGCTCTACTAACGCGGCCGGCCACACGAGGTAGCTGCACATAAGAGACGAGGAGAGAGCCATGGCTGGCACCAAGACGATCAGTATCCTGGAGGGCAACACCTTCGTCGTGAGCGATGAACGCGGCGATATTGACGCCTCGCCGACCGAGACGAAGGGCCTCTTCTCCGCCGACACGCGCTTCCTCTCGCGCTGGCTCCTTACCCTCAACGGCACGACGCCCAATATGCTCTCGACCGACGACCTCGAGTATTACTCGGCGCAGTATTTTCTCGTGCCGGGGACGGGTACCGTGTACGTGGACGCGGACGTCTCGATCATCCGCAGGCGCGAGGTGGGTAATGGCTTCCACGAGGATCTGACTATCCTGAACCTCAGTCCCAAGCCGGCCGATTTCGAGGTGCGGATTGAGGCGGGGGCAGATTTCTTGGATCTCTTCCAAGTCAAGGACAAACTTGAGCAGAAGGGGGAACACTATGCCCAGGTCGAAAATGGACGCCTGGTACTCGGCTATCGCCGCGAGAAGTTTGTCCGCGAGACACGCATCACCGCCAGCGCCCCTGAAACGCGCCTCGATGAGGGTGGCCTGAGCTTCAAGGTCCATCTTGAGCCGCACGGCGAATGGAACACCGGCATAGAGGTCACGGCAGCCCTCGCAAGTGGCATGATGGGGTCGCGCAGAAAAACGCAGCACGAGCACACCGAGGGGGCGAGTAGCTCGCTCGACGCGTGGCTGGCGACCACGCCCACGCTCCACTGCGATTAGGAGCCGCTGGGGCGCATCTACCGCAAAAGTTTGGTGGACCTCGCGGCCCTGCGATTCATCCCCATGATCATACCGGGCAAGGCCCTCCCCGCCGCCGGTTTGCCCTGGTTCATGACCATCTTCGGCCGCGACAGCATCCTGACGAGCTTGCAGTCACTCCCCTTTACGCCGGAACTCGCCGAATCCACCCTCATCGCGCTGGGGGCCTGGCAAGGTTCGCGGGTAGACGACTTCCGGGACGAGGAACCAGGTAAGATTCTGCACGAGATTCGCTATGGCGAGATGGCCGCCTTTGAGGAGCGCCCCCAATCGCCCTATTACGGCGCCGCCGACGTCACGGCGCTCTATCTCATCCTGCTGGACGAGTATGAGCGCTGGAGCGGCAACAGGCAGCTTGTTGAACGTCTGCAGCCGAACGCGCGGGCCGCGCTGCGCTGGCTGGATGAATACGGCGACAAGAATGGGGACGGCTACGTAGATTACGAGCGCAAGCGCGAGACGGGGCTGGAGAACCAGTGCTGGAAAGACTCCTGGAACTCGATCCTCTTCGCTGATGGGTCGATGTCCAAACTGCCGCGCGCGACCTGCGAGATACAGGGATACGTCTATGATGCGAAGGTGCGTGCCGCACGACTTGCGCGCGAGATTTGGAGCGATCCCAACCTCGCCGAGAAGCTGGAAAAGGATGCCGCGGACCTCAAACGCCGCTTCAATCGCGATTACTGGCTTGACGACCGGCAATGCTTCGCGCTGGCGATTGACGGCGACGGGCGCAAGGTGGACTCGCTGACCTCAAACATCGGGCACCTGCTGTGGAGCGGCATCGTCGAGGAGGACAAGGCGGTGGCCATTGCCCGTCACTTGATGAGCGATGAGTTGTTCAATGGCTGGGGCGTGCGAACCATGGCGACGACCGAGGGCGGCTACAACCCCATCGGCTACCACGTCGGCACCGTCTGGCCGTTCGATAACGCCTACATCGCCGCCGGATTGGCGCGGTACGGCTACCGCGAGGAAGCGGCCCGCATCGCGGTCGGCATTCTCGAGGCCGCGCCCTACTTCCACGAGCGCCTGCCTGAAGCGTTCTCCGGCCTGCCGCGCGCGCGCACGCAATATCCGGTGGAGTACCCCACGGCGTGCAGCCCACAGGCCTGGTCAACCGGCGCGCCATTGCTGTTCCTCACGACGCTGCTCGGCCTTAAGCCGGTGGGCAACCAACTGTTGGTTGACCCTGCGATTCCCACCCAGTTTGGCCATATTGAGCTACTGGATATCCCAGGGCGTTGGCCGCATGCGGATGCCTACGGACGCGGTAGGCTTGAGGTGACCACCGAGTCTCCTGACACGGCGCACACGTCCCGCACGCGCCATCATGAGCGCAAGGCTTCGTAAACTGACCGCTGTGACTGAGCAGCGTGCGTCTTGCCACGCTGCTCAGTTCAGGTTGACCTCGCTGATGCCATGGCTGCTCCCGTCGCGCTTGCTCAACGAGCGTACCTGGATAATGGGGGCCATCAGCACTCTCCCTCCGGCGCGCCTGGGTGGCATGCAGCTCAGCGTTATCACGACGCTGCTCTAGCGAAGCGCTAATCCCACTTTGGTCATGTGGGGTACAAGGGGCAGTAGGTGTTCATGAGCGCACAGAGATCAGCTAACCCCGCCGCGAGATGTGGCAGCGGAAACCGACGGAGCCACGGCAGCAGGAGACAGGCGCAGACGAAGGGCTGCAAAAGCAACTGCAGGTTCTCGAGCCGATGTTGCCAACTTGTGTCGTCGGTCCAGGCCGGATGCTGCCGCGGCGCAGGGGAAGGGGCTGAGCCTGCGGGGAGGGGGAGCGCGGCGTCGGCCGCTGGTGGAGGAAAAACGGGGCCTGCAGGCTCACAAGCAGGTAGGCGTGCGCACCTTCGGCGCCATGACGGCCGACCTCTTGGCGCTCAACGACTGGTTGAACGCGCTGGCGGTGCGGCAGGTCGCGTCGGAGCGCGAGAACGACCCCGAGCCGAGCTTCCGCGATGCGGTGGGGCACATCGGGTGGAGCCAGCGGGAACAAGTGCGGCAGATCAAACAGCGCCAGTATGAGGCAACGCTGGCCGACTACCGCCCATGATGCCCGCACGAGACGCGGACGCGCCACGCTACAAGGCTGGGGATCGCGTGCGCTACGGTCCTCGTCGCGGGGTGATCGTGCGCGTCCAGCAGACACACGACGGCGGGTACTCCTACTACGTGCGTATGGACGACGGCGGCTGGCGACTCGAACGCGAAGCAAACCTCACGCCCGCCGACGCCGTGAACGATCCCTGATTGAGGGTGCCGCGCGTCACCTCCCCATAAACCCGAATTGCGCGATCTCGACACGCATTTTGTCGAGAACATCGGCGTACCGCACCGTGTCGTTATCACGCACATTGTGGTAGTAGAGATCGCGATGAATGAGCAGCAATGCCGCGCTCAACTGCTGGCAGCCCGCCTTCTGATCGGCGAGCGTTTGCGCGCCAGCGATGATGTGCAGGTGGCTCCTGATCGGTTGCAGAAGCTCGACCAGCGTAGCATCGCCGATGGACTCTTTCATCGCGCGGTCGAACTCGTTCTCGACGTATCGTTCCAGGTCTGCCATCGTAGTCGCCATGCTGCTCGTCCTCTCGTCTCACCTACCCCCCTGCGGTGGGCAGTATCGCACACCAGCAGGCAATTATGTTGAGTTGGCGAGCGCCAGATCAAGCAACGTCGCCAGCGTCGCCAGCGATGATCTCGCCAATCTGAAAGCCCAGCGCAAGGCGTTGGATGCGCAGATCGAGGCCGCCAAGTTGGCGTCGAAAGCCTCCAAGTTGGAGCGCGTCATCGCTCAGCAAGCCGCGCATCTGGTAGATGTCATCGGCAAGCGCTTGACGGCGCGGGTACGAGCGCGCGTCGCCGCCGGGCAGGACCAGGAGACGGCACTGGCGCAGGTGTTCGCGGCGTACACCGAGAGCGTCCGGCAAGCGCTCGACACCGAGACGCCAGCGGACGACCCCGAGGGCGAACTGACCTGCATGTTCTGTGGCGGGCCAGTCGGCAGCGACGGCGAATGCACCAACAACTGCGACGCGTCGCGCGACGCCAGCGAGCCGGAAGCCTAGCGCACCGCTACATCGGACTCAGGGCACGCGTCAATCCGAACGCCTGTCCTGTTTCGGTCAAAGAATGCACCTGCGAAGGGAGAGCGCCAAACATGCCGAAAACCAAGACGACCACGACACCGGCAGGCGATGTCTGCGTGATCTACTGCCGCGTCTCATCGAAGGCGCAGGCGACCGAGGACAAGACATCCCTAGACGACCAGGAAAAGAACGGCCTGCGCAAAGCGGCGGAACTCGGCTTGCAGGTCTTGTACGTCGTCAAGGATGCCGAGAGTGCCTGGGTCCTCGACAAGCGCTCGAAGTTTCAAGAGGTGCTCAACGACGCCAAAGCCGGCAAGTTCCGCGTCATGATCGTGGACAAGATGGACCGCTTCACGCGGTCGGAGGACCTGTCCGAGTACATGGCGGTCATGACCGAGATTGACGCAGGCAGGTGTGCGAGCCAATCTTCTGTCCGCGCGACTATGAGCGCACTCTGCCACCGGCCAGTTGCAGCAGTTTCTCGATGCCTATGTGAGTGCGCAGGAGCAGGCGAACCGTCGCCAACGCATCGTCAACGGGAAGCGCGGACGCGTCATCACCCACAAACGCCCACTTCCAGGGCACAAGGCACCCTTCGGCTATCACTGGGTAAAGACTGAGGAAGGGCAAGCCAAAAAGACGCGGCTCGAAAAGACGGACGACGCGGCGCGCGAGACGGTCGAGCGCATCTGGCGCTACTTCCTGACGGACGCCACGCCCGCCATGCGTGGCATCGCCATGCAGTTGAATCGCGATCACGTTGCGCCGCCACGTCTGCAACAAGGCATCCTGGGCGCGAAGGACCGCTGGTATCCCTCCGCCATTCAGGCGATCTTGCACAACGGCGTCTACTGGGGAGAGCCGATGGCGTTCACCAAGAGCAAGTATGATGAGCCGGTGGCGATCCCGGCGTACGGACCAACGTACGTGTCGCCGGAGGAAGCACGTCGCGTGCATCTGCGATTGCGATCGAGCCAGGCGTTCGCGCCGCGCAATCGCAAGCGCGAGTGGGGAACACTTCTCCATGGGGGTCTCGCGCGCTGTGCCTACTGCGGCGGAGTGCTCTCGGCCTGGGAGGCGAAGGAGCGCAAGCCGGACGGCAGCGAGGGTCGCTGGCTCTACTACATTTGCGCCCGCAGTTCACGCGGGGGCCTTGGCGTCTGCCAAGGCGCACGAATCCGCGCGGACGCGCTCGACTTTGCGGTGCACGAAACGCTCAACCGCACCGTCTCTCGCGGTAATCTGCTGCAAAGGGTCTTCGAGACGTGGGATCGCGACAAAGAAGCGGCAATGGCATCGGTGCGCCGCATTGAGCAGTTGTACAACGAGACCAAGGCAAAGGTGGACAACTCGGCGGCACGCCTCGCAACCTATGCGGTGGATGACCCAGCGGCAGCGCCAGTCGAAGCGACGATGCGCATGTACGCGGAGCAACTGCCGGGCCTCTTGAGGCAACGAGAGAACGCGGCGCGTGCGGTGACGAAAGCGCGCAACAACACGGCGCTACGCTATGAACTCAACGAGTGGTTCAGCGCGTGGATGCACGGATGGCAAATGCTGAGCCGCGAGCGTCAGCGGCAGTTTCTCTTCGCGCTCAAGGCGACCGTCCGGGTCTGGCGCACTGGCGACCGGACGCCGCAGGCGCAACTTATAGTCGGACTGCCGACGAGTGCCCTCGATCTCCCACCTGCTCCTGGCGTCAGCGTTGCGGACGATGGCGTGTGGCAGGCAGACGTGGATACTGCGGTGGGTGTTGAACTCGCGGCCTACGAGCGGCAACCATTGATCCTGCTCGATGAAACGGGCAAAGAAGTTCAACGGGGACATGCGCCAGAGACCGCGGACGAGATGATGGCGGCCATTCACGAGGAGTTGTCGGACCTATATCCCGACCCCGCCCCCGACGAGCTAGAGGACAGTCTCGTGTTGCGTACGATAGGTGAAGATGTGGTGGAAGGTGAAGTTGAAGAAGAGCGCGACGATGATGGCGATGGCCTGCGCAATCGTCACCTGCAAGCCCACCTTCTCGCGCAGCGAGAATGAGACCACCGCCGTCACGATCACCCCGCCCACCGAGGTCAGGTGGAACCGCAGGCAGCGCACCACCCACGAGCGGCTGTGCCCCGCCAGGTGGCTGAACGTCACCATGTCCTGCGGGATGAAGTTCGCCACGATCGACACTTCGGTCGCCACCACGAAGGCGATCACGTAATGGACTCGCGAGCTGACGCCCGGCATCTTCACCCACTCGTAAAGCGCTGTGATGATGAAAAGGTTGATCAGCGACGCGAACCCACCGAATAGCAGATAATTGAAGATGCGCTGGAAAAGTCCCGCGTGCCCTCCCGTCACCCGGTCCACCACGTCGAGCGCGCGGTTCACCCAAGGCCACCGCGTGGGATGATAGGACGTTGTCGACGTCGCGACCGGCGCGCCAGCGGTCGTCGCATACATCGGCACGGGCATCGGCTCGGTCGAGCCGCGCATCATTCGAGGGTCCATCGTCTCGCCTATCTCAAATTCGCCCATCGGCGACACTCGCTTCATGTTGTCCCCCTCCGCCTACCGCCAAATGCATGCCGTCCCTGTGCACCGCATACCCCTGCGCGCGTAGCGAAACACCCTTACGTCGCCGCATGCGACGAGTCTAGCGGACTCCACTTGTCAACGCCAGCGCATCGCCCAAATGGCGTCCGTATGCTGATTCGCACCGGCAACACGGCCAATCCTTTTCATTTTACGGACTGCGCAAGGGTCGAGCCAACACTCAAGTGCGCCGATGTGTTCGCCAACTCCAACTCACCTTGCGCACTATTGATACGCCAGCGCCACGGCAGGACCCGCGACGACGTTCGGGATTTCCTCCGCCGGCTGCGCAAACGGATACTCCGTCGGCCCCCACAACTCCAGCGCCAGCCCGATGCAGCGCATCCGATCCGCCTCGTCCACCATCTCCGCCTCCTCGTCACCCTCCGGCAGCGGCTCCTCCTCGACATCGGCGTCCTGCTGCTCCCACCAGCCGGGCCGCAGCACCACCGCGACGAAGTCTTCCGGCGACGTGCCCGCCGGCAGCAGATCGGCGAATCGCTCCGGATGCCCCCGGTACGCCTCGAAGTCGCTGACCTCCGCCGCCAGCGCGTCCTCCGGCACGTCGCCCGCCTCCAGCTCCTCCACGTCCGCGAAATACGACGGATCGCTGGCGTAGCGGTCGAGTTCTTGCCCGCCCCGTGCGCAGACGTAGCCGGAGAGGCCGTCATCGTAGACGAAGAGCGTGAAGACGTCGCATCCGCCCAGCGCCTTGGAAAGCTCCACCTCCAAGCCCACCGTGCGATTGCCGAGCTCCAACACCGGTGTCCACCCCGACGAAGGGTGCACCTGCAACGTCAGATAGCGATAGCTTGCCGTCACTGCGGGATCCATCAGGCGGTCGAGCACGAGGTTATACGTCCCTTCGAGGTGTAGCGCCTGTGGCCGTTCCTCCCCACCAAAGATCGCGTCCAGCGCCCGCTCGATCTCGTCCGGCCCCTGCCCGCGCACGTGCAGCACCGTTATCGCCACGCTCATGGTGAGTCATCCTACCTATCTAAAAGGCTGTGATACGCGTCGTCGCCGGTGACGCAGCATGGAGTCCGTGACGGGGGTGTCAGGCAGCCACCCGGCACGCGGTGTCGCTTCGAGGGTTCTGATTGGCATGCTTGTTCTCCTTGCACTCTTCAGAACACTCAACTCCGCCCGATCAGCAGCCATGCCGCCAACGCCGCGCACGGCATCCACGCGCCGAGCAGCACGCCGACCGCCACCGCGTAGGACGCTCGCCGCCGCTCGATATGGGACAGGATCAGCGGCAGCACCGCCGCGATCGCGCCCTCGAAGAGGACCACATAGAACGGCGTGTGACCGATGCCGGGCGCGGGCGCATACCGCCACCAGCCCGCGTGAAAGGCCATCTCCTCGTCGAACGGCACCAGCAGTGCTCCGCTGAACGCCGCCAGCCCGACCGCCGCCGACAGCGAGAGTCGGACGCCGACCAGCCCGCGCAGGCGCCAGCCGAGATAGCCGAGTTGCATCAGCACCAGCGCCCACGCCAGCGGCATGTAGAACGGCGAGGCCCAGAGCATCGGCTCGCCCGTCGGATAGCTCAGCGAGTGCACCACGCTTTCGCCCGCCGCATCCGTGAACAACTCGACCACCCCCGCCGTCAGGCCCACCACGAAGAGCCGTCCGAGCAGCCCGCGCCACGCCGGGCGCAGCGCCAGCGCCGCGAAGTACAGCCCGACCAGCGCCGTCACCGCCACCGAGGTCGGCCAGCCCGCCGCGAGTCGCGCCGAGACGAGATCCCCCGTCACCGAGAGCGCCACCGAGCCGAGCACCGCCGCGTCCAGCGCGTTGAACCCGCCCGTCGCCTGCCGCTCGGTAGCAAGATCGATATCCTCGCCGGGCACGATCCGTCGCTCGCCCGCCGCCGTCATCGCCATACTGTGTCTCGCTTGCACTTGATGCGTACCCGCGCCGCATACATATTGTAGGGCAGGCGCCTCGCCATGCGTCAGAGCAGCGTGCCACCCGATATACCATACCCCGGTATGGTATAATGTGAGCGCGATTCCGCGTGGTATTCCGAGAGAAGCGCGCGAGGGAGAAGAACATGACCAACGCGAACGGCGCCGAGGCGCCCACGATCTACGACGTCGCCATCATCGGCTCCGGTCCCGCGGGCTACACCGCCGCGATCTACGCTGCGCGCGCCAACCTGCGCACCGTCGTGCTGCAGGGCGAGGCGATGGGCGGCCAGTTGATGATCACCAGCGACGTCGAAAACTATCCCGGCTTCGAGGAGGGTATCCTCGGCCCGGAGATGATGGACAAATTCGAGGCGCAGGCACGTCGCTTCGGCGCGGAGATGATCGCGCGCGATGTCTCGCGCGTCGACTTCACCCGCCAGCCCTTCCGCCTCTGGGCCGACGAGACCCAGTTCGCCGCCCGCACGGTCATCGTCGCCACCGGCGCCAGCGCCAAATGGCTCGGCCTGCCCAACGAGCATCGCCTGCAAGGGCGCGGCGTCAGCGGCTGCGCCACCTGCGACGGACCCTTCTTCCGCAACAGAGAGGTCGCCGTCATCGGCGGCGGCGACACCGCCATGGAGGAGGCGCTCTACCTCACCAAGTACGCCAGTCGCGTCCACCTGCTGCATCGCCGCGACTCCTTCCGCGCCAGCAAGATCATGCAGGAGCGCGCACGAACGAACGAGAAGATCGAGATCCATCCGAACGTCGCCGTGATGGATGTGCTGGGTGAGAACGCCGTCGAGGGCACCGTGCTGCGCGACGTGAACACCGGCGCGACGCAGACGCTGCCCGTGCAGGGCTTCTTTGTCGCCATCGGCCATCAGCCCAACACCGCCGTCTTCAAGGGCATCCTCGAGATGGACCAGGTCGGCTACCTCATCCCGCGCGAGCACACGATGAGCAACGTGCCGGGCGTCTTCCTCGCCGGAGACGTGGCGGATCATCGCTATCGCCAGGCCGTCACCGCCGCCGGCGATGGCTGCCGCGCCGCCATCGACGCCGAGCGCTGGCTCGAGTCGCAGGGCGAGGTGGACGAGACTCGCGTCTTCGATCCCGCCGAGTGGGGCGAGACGCGCGACCCCGGCGAGAGCACCGCTCCGACGGCATAAATGCCTTGCCAGCATCCTGCGGGCGGAGGTTCAGGCCTCCGCCCTCACTTTTAACTTAACCCCGCGACACGCTGCCCACTGCCTCGGCCGGTCCGTTTAACGTATCGCAGACGCAATCGCCCGGGCAGTCGCCACCAGGCACAGATAGACGTCCCACGGCCTGCTCGTCGAGTGACAGCTTCGCCTCCCGCTTGCAACCACAAAACAGATGGGCCTTCTCAATTCGTCTCACTTGCGGCGCTCGCTCGCAAAGCGCCTTCATCCCGTTTCTTCGGATGCCCCCACATGCAGTCCGTCTCGGGCAGGAAGTAATCAGCGAGCGCAATCGCCTCGCGTGTGTCGAGGTCAACATCGACCGACTTGCCCGACGCCTCCCCGTTGAGTCTCCCGACGTTATCGCCGTGGCTGAACAGGCGGCGGACATCTGCCTCGTCGCGGATGTAGAGCTTCTCCCAGTCCATCAGGCGCGGTTTCTTCAACCCCGCATAGAGAGGCGTCGGCGCTTCGTTGCGGGCGAGCATCGCAAGCGCGATGGCGACGGCATCTGGGGCATTCCCGTTGAGTGTGCTCATGCGGCACACCTTTCGCGCCGCATGCTCCGCATGCTCCGCACGCTCCCTGCGCTCCCTGCGCGTCGCCCACTGGGCGCACACCTGCGCCTGGGCCTGGTGGGCATACGCCGTGATGACCTTGCCCGTGTGGCGGTCTTCGCGCGTGCCCCGCGCGTTGAGGTTCGCGCGCACGCGTTCCGCAATCAGGTCGAGGACGTGGCACCACACCTCATTGCACGTCTCGCAGAACAGCCCCTCCACATCGTCCGTGTGCCCGTGCGCGTGTTCGATGTCCGCGTAGGACGATAGACTGGCACTGGTTAACGTATTCGATTGTGTATGCGTATAATCAATACGCACGGTTCACCTCGCGTTGTCTGGTGATGACTATGGGCATGGTCATCAAGTACTCCTGCGATTAGCGTCTAATCTAGGTTGGTCTCCAGGTTGGGCGCTTTTCGTTGGGTTCATACAAGGAAGCACTCCGTAAACAAAAGGGCGACCGGACAAACCACCGTGCAGCGTATTGCTGCGCCTGTGGTCCGTCCGGTCGCCCGGTGGCACTCTGCCTTCCCCTGACGCTACATGTCAGGAACCAACGTCATCGCTGGTGGCAGTCTCCGCGGATGTGCCTCGCGCTATTCGGTTGTCTTCACGCCTGCTGCTTGCTTCTGCTCCTCTTGCGTCAACCGCTCAAGCTGCACGGTCATCCACGAGGCGAGAGACCTGCGGTCTTTCTTTGCCTCTTCGCGCACCGCTCGCAGCAATTCAGGCGGGATGCGGACTTGTAGCATCTTTTGCTCTTCCGCCATATAGGCATACTTTTCACTGTGCGCCGCGTACATCGCGTTTACATATTGTATGGCACGCTCCCCCCTCACTGCAACCATCGCGCGCACATTCGCAGACGTCGCACGCGCTCCCACAATAGAATTTCTTGACAACTTACTCCCGATTTACCAACAGCGCCGGTTGATAAATCCAAGGGGCGGCGTGTAAAATACGTGTGTAGATAGGACAAATGTTCTACTGATGATGGACGAACAGGAGCAGCACCGATGCAACCCATGCCCGGACGCGACAGCACACCAATCGCACGCTCGAACCGTGGCATCTCGATTTTCGCAGAGGAGAAACAGAAGATGGCATCGCGCAAATCCGCCAAGACCCCGAAGACCGAGACGCCTGAAGTCGAGACGCCCGAAGTCGAAACGACGCCCGCAGCGGCAGCACCTGTGGTCACCGTGACCGCGACGCCCGCACAGAGCATCAAGCAGGAGCGCGAAGCGCTCAAGGCGGCAGGCCTCAAGCGGTGCCCGACGCACCTCCGGTTGCTCGACCGCTTGCCGGAAGAGTCACGCTTCGCGGTCACCGGCTACGAGGATGTCTCGATCCGCAGGATGTCTGAGTACCAGAAGAACACTTCGACGTGTCGCGCGTGCGACCATCTCATCCGGAAGGACTGGAGAGCTTCACACAAACAGCCGAGCACCGGCACGCAGAATGCTGAGCAGAAGCTCGCCAAGCTCATCGCGCAACGCGACGCGCTGACCCTTCGCATCGAGGCGTTGCAGGCCACGCTCGCGCTGCAGACCTCGGAGGCGTAGCCTCGTTCGATCCTCGCAGGGCAGGCGTCGCTGGGCGCTTGCCCTGCCTTCATGTCGTATCCAGGGAACACGGAGGAAGCGCTATGCAGCCAAAGCGACATGCCAATCCGAATGCAGATGTGTGCGTGGTGTACTGCCGCGTGAGCAGCAAACAACAGGCGACGGACCAGAAAGTCAGCCTCGACGACCAGGAGCGCGCGGGCCTCAAGAAGGCGGAGGAACTCAATCTCCGGGTGCTGTACGTGGTCAAGGATGCCGAGAGCGCTCGGGTGCTCGACAAGCGGTCGAAGTTCCAGCAGGTGCTCGCCGACGCGAAGGGGGGCACGTTCGCGGTGCTCATCGTGGACCGCATGAACCGCCTGACGCGGGCAGAGAGCCTCAGCGATTACTACGCGGTCGTCCTCGACCTGAAAGAGGCGGGCGTCCGGGTGGAGTTCGTGCAGCAGCAGTATGCCAACACGCCGACGGGGGAACTCCATGCCGCATTCGACGCCTGGGCGAGCGGGCAGGACCAGAAATCCCGACGCGAGGCCATCAGCAACGGCAGGCGTGGCCGCGTCAACAAGCACAAGCGTCCGTTGCCCGGCAACAAGGCGCCCTACGGCTATCGCTGGGTCGCGGCGGCGGAGGACCAGCCGCGTAAGACACAACTCGAATACGACCTCACCTCCTACGACGCCGTGAAAGACATCTGGCACTACTTCCTCACCGACGAGAAGCCGACGTTGCGTACGTTCTACCGGACGCTGAACGACAAAGGCGTAGCGCCGCCGCAACTGCACAGCAGGATACTCGGCGCGTCGGACAAATGGAGCCTGGAGCCACTCGTCCCTGTCCGCCATCCTCCACAACGGCGTCTATTGGGGCGAGCCGATGGCGTTCACGCGGAGCAAGGAGGAGAAGCCGATCCGCCCGCCGGCCTACGGGCCGACCTACGTGACGCCGGAAGAAGCGCATCGGGTCCACGCGCGCCTCGCGACGAACAAACAGTATTCCACGCGGAACACCAAGAGGAGTTGGCCCACGCTGTTGAACCGCGGACTCGTGCGCTGCGCGTACTGTGGCAACGCGATGGTCGTCCACGAGATCAAGTCGCACAAGAGGGACGGCCAGATCGTGGGCGTGCTCTACTACTCATGCACCACGGCGGCGAAGTGGGGCAGGAAGGCGTGCCCCGGCCCGTCCATCCGAGCGGACGTGCTCGATTGGGGCGTCCTCGACTGCCTCAACGCCAACGTCTCACGAGGCGACCTGCTCACCAACATCTTCGATTCCTGGGACCGAGGTGAAGAGTCCGCGATGGGGGAGGTACGCAGGCTCGAACGGCGCTACGAGGAGACGCATGCGATGGTGGAGAACCAGGCGGCGCGACTTGCCACGTATGCCGTTGGCGATCCGCTCGTCGCGCCCATCGAGCACAACATGCGGATGTATGCAGGGCAACTGCCCGATATCGCCGAGAAGGTCGCCAAGGCCAAGGCAGCAGTCGAAAAGGTGCGTCACAACACCGCATTGCGTGACGAACTCATCGAGTGGTTCCAGGCCTTTGTTGCAGGATGGCACGCGCTGGGCAGGGAGCGTCAGCGACAATTCCCGTTCGCGCTGAAAGCCACGGTGCTCGTGTGGCGCCCAGAGGACCACACGCCGCAAGCGCAGCTCGTGGTCAAGCTGCCGACGAACTCGGTCGAACTCCCCGAGATCCCAGGAGACGCCGATTCCCCAGGCACACGGTTCGACGAGAACGGCGACTGGAGAGCAGACATCGACATCGCGAGGGGCGCTGAGCTTGCCGACTACGAGCAACATCCGCTCGTCATCGAAGGTGCTCGTGCGGCGACGGGGAGTGACCCCGCGACGTTGGAAGAGGTGAAGGAAGCCATCGTAGACGAGCAGGGGTGGCAACACGGCAGCGCGAGGAAGCAGAGGATCTCATCCGCGAGGAAGCCATGCGCTCTGAGTGGTATGATGATGGGGAGCGAGGCCAAACCCGTGGGCTGGACGGGGCGCGATTGCGTACAACACATTCATGAGTGGGCGCATCGCGCCCGGCGTGATCGGTCCGATCCACAGGAGGCAGTCGCGGCCGGAGAAAGCTTGAGGAGCGTACATGCCCGACCAATCGCCGTCCACGCGCCAGCGGCTCCGTGCCGTCGTGCGCGGTGAGGTGCAGGGTGTCGGCTACCGCTACTTTGCGCGCCGCGAGGCGCAGTCGCGCGGGCTCGACGGCTTCGTGCGCAACAACGCGGACGGGTCCGTCGAGGTGGTCGCCGAGGGACCTCGTGCGCAGCTCGATGCGCTCGTGCTCGCGCTCAACCGCGGCCCGACCGCCGCCCGCGTCGAGCGCGTGGATTGCGAGTGGAGTGCCGCCGAGGGAGCCGTCTCCGGTTTCGCCGTTCGCTATTGATGAGCCCGAGCCGCATCGCGGACGATACACTCAGGTTTTCCGCACCAGAGTAGGGGCGAGGCGGGCCTCACCATCGTCCCCACCGCGCGTCAGGTGATGATCGATTGCCCGTGGCCTTCAGGCCACGTTTCAAGGAGAACGCGACGATGAGCGTTGATGATGCTACAGTCGATCACGTGGCCGCGCTGGCTCGCCTCGCGCTCTCCGACGACGAGCGCACCCAGCTGCGCAGCCAGCTCTCTGCAATCCTGGAATACGTCAACGTCATCGCCGAGGCCGATACCAGCGGAGTTTCCGCCACCGCCAGCGTCCTCCAGTTGGAGAACGTCACCCGCGCCGACGAGCCGCGCCCGTGGATCGAGACCGCCGCACTGGTCGAGCGCGCGCCCGCTCACGAAGAATCCTACATTCGCGTGCGCGCCGTACTCGAACACGACGAATGACGCGCCCGTGGCATGATACCTTCGTTCGCTATCAATAGTCCCATGCGGGATTCGCCGCGGCCTGAAAGCCGCGAAGCGTCGATTGAGGAGTACCCGACGTGGCCGAGCCAGCGCACCTGTGGCAACTGAGCATCGCTGAGGCGGCGGAGAAGCTCGCCAGCCGCGAGATCTCCTCCGTCGAGCTGACCCGCTCGCACCTCGACCGCATCGGCCAGGTCGAGGGCAGCATCCGCGCCTTCGTCACCACCACGGACGAATCCGCGCTGGCCGAAGCCGAGCGCATCGACACGCGCCGACGCGAGGGCCAGCAACTCGGCCCGCTGGCCGGCATCCCGCTCGCCATCAAAGACGTGCTCTGCACCGAGGACGTGCGCACCACCTGCTCCTCGCGCATGCTAGAGCACTTCGTCCCACCCTACGATGCCACCGCCGTCGTGCGGCTGCGCGAGGCGGGCGCCGTCTTCCTCGGCAAGACCAACATGGACGAGTTCGCCATGGGCTCCTCCACCGAAAACTCCGCCTTCTTCCCCACGCGCAACCCGTGGGATCTCGAGCGCGTACCCGGCGGCAGCAGCGGTGGCTCCGCGGCGGCGGTGGCGGCGGGCGAGGCGATGGGCGCACTCGGCACCGACACTGGCGGCTCGGTTCGGCAACCCGGCGCGCTCACCAACACCGTCGCGCTCAAGCCCAGCTATGGCCGCGTTTCGCGCTTCGGCCTCGTCGCCTTCGCCTCTTCGCTCGACCAGATCGGCCCGTTCGCCCGCTCCGCGCGCGACGCCGCGCTGCTGTTGCAAGCCATCGCCGGCCACGATCCGCTGGACTCCACCTCCGTCGATACGCCCGTGCCCGAGTACGCCGCGCAGCTCACCGGTGATATCAAGGACTTGCGCGTCGGTGTCCCCGCCGAGTACTTCGTCGAGGGTGTCGAGCCGGGCGTGCGCCGCGTCGTCGAGGAGGCCATTGAGACGCTCAAGTCGCTCGGCGCCGAGGTCGGCGAATGCTCGCTGCCCCACACGCGCTACGGCGTCGCCGCCTACTACATCATCGCCCCAGCGGAGGCCAGCGCCAACCTCGCCCGCTACGACGGCGTGAAATACGGGTTCGCCCTCAAAGGTAAGGCCGACGACCTGGTGGACTTCGTCTCCAAGACGCGCTCCGCCGGCTTCGGCCCCGAGGTCAAGCGGCGCATCATGCTCGGCACCTACGCGCTCTCCTCCGGCTACTACGACGCCTACTACCTCAAGGCCGAGAAGACCCGCACCTTGATCAAGCGCGACTTCGATCAAGCCTTCGAGCGGTTCGACGTCCTCGTCGGCCCGACCTCGCCCACCGTGGCGTTCAAGATCGGCGCGAAGATCTCCGATCCGGTCTCGATGTACCTCAACGATGTCTTCACCATCCCGGCCAACCTCGCCGGCATCCCCGGCATCTCGATCCCTGGCGGCTTCAGCGAAGGTCTGCCGGTCGGCGTGCAGATCCTCGGCCCCGCCTTCGGCGAAGCTACCCTGCTGCGCGTCGCGGATGCCTTCGAGCGTGCCACCGACTATCACGCGCGCTGGCCGGAGGTGAACCCGCCGCGCGCCGCCCGCAAGCGCAAGTAGGGCCAGCGGATGCGGCTGCTCATCGCGCGCCACGGCGCCACCTTAAATAATCTCGAAGCCCGCTGGACAGGCCAAATGGACGTCCCGCTGGCTCCGCTCGGCGAGCGTCAGGCGCAGTTGCTCGCCGGTGCCCTGGCGGACACGCATCTCGACGCCATCATCTCCTCCGATCTGCAACGCGCGCTCGATACCGCCGAGCCGGTCGCACGGCTCCACGGACTGGAGGTGCAGCGCGATCCCGACCTCCGCGAGATCTCCGTCGGCTCGTGGTCGGGCCGCACCGGCGCCTCCATCCGTGCCGAGGAGTCCGAGCTAGCGGCGCGCTGGGAGGCCGATCCCATCCACGTCGCGCCACCTGGCGGCGAGACCGTCATCGAATTGCGGGATCGCGCCATTCGCGCCTTCGAGCGCTGGCACGCGGCCTATCCGAGTGGCGATGTGCTGTGGGTCACGCACGGCGGCTTCCTCGCCACGCTGCTCTGCCACCTCCTCGGCGTCGATCTCTCGCGTCGCTGGCAATTCCGACGCGACAATGCCGGCATCACGGAGTTCGAGGTCAGCGAGCGCGGCGCGCTGCTCGTCCGCCTCAACGACACTGCCCACCTGTGCGCGCTTGCCGCCGAGGTCGAGGGCGAGCGCGTCCAAATGCTCTGAGGCACTCATTGCCCACTTGACAAGCGGCTTCCACTTTGCCATACTCGCGCCCAAAAGACGGCAAGCATAGTGGACGAGTGAGGGCAGAGGTGGCGGCGAGCACGTGTGCGGCGGGATGATCCCCGCCGGTTACGCCTTTTGCCCGACCCGCGGCCAGCCCGTGGTTGCGCCCGCGCCCGTTGCGCCAGCTCCGCTCGCCGCCAACCGCATCGTGCTGCTCTTCTTCAACGCGACGCTGGTGATCGTGCTTGCGGTGCACGGCCTGCTCACCGTGGTAGCCCCGCCTTCCAGCAGCACTAGCCCCGCCGCGCCAACTGCCACGATGACGCTCTCTCCGACCAGCGCCGCGACCACCGATGCACGTATCACGCCTACAACGCTCGGGACCGCGGCCCCTAGAAGCACGGCGACCGCGACCTCCACCCATCAGACCGGCTCGCCGCCGACCGCCACGCCTACGGCAACCCAGGCCGCTCCTACGTCAACAGCAATGCCAATACCGAGCGCATCACCGACATCATGTCCGACGGTGCAAAGCGTGGGCTAGTTGTGAGGCATCGTCGTGCTGGCGATTCCGCAGATGGGCTAGCGTGTGGCGCGCGCGATCCACCACTCGTCTAGAAGTCACATGCTACTATGTGAAGTACGGCGTAACCCAAGATGTCACTGTCGCCCGGTGAAGTGGGCGTGAGATAGGAGACCAGCACAGATGTGGGTCTTCGACCGCAGCCGCGTCGTCCGGCTGACCACCACCCAGCCACTCGTCCTCCCGCGCAGTGATGAAGAGGTGCGGGAACTGCTGAAATCCCTGCCACGCTACCGCGTGCTGCTCCACAACGACGACTATAACGACATGGAATTCGTGGTGGCTGCTCTCGTGAAGACGGTCTCCGCGCTCTCGGTGGAGGACGCCGCGCAGATCATGCTCCAGGCCCACCTCAACGGCTCGGCGCAGGTGATCGTCTGCCTCAAAGAGCTCGCCGAGCACTACCGCGAGCGGCTGGAGCACTACGGCCTCACCAGCACCATCGAGCCGGCGTAGGCGGGTGGGCTCCGGCGCGATCAGGACATGCGCCGAAGGCTGGGACTGCTCGACAGAGGTGCTGCTGCGCGTTGATGCTGGGACTTGCTCAGTCGCGTCCCGGCCTGAAGGCCGGGGCCAGTCGCGCCCAGTGGATGCAGCGCAGGTCCGAATACCTCGGGGACTTCGCGGGACTCCGCCACATTCGGGTAATTCAGCTCGGCTGTACTCCGTAGACAGTGCCCCCACGTATCGCGTTGCTTAGGGCGGTTCGCCTCCTTTACTGGCGTGTGCCGGCGGCGGTGGGCTGCTGGCGGCCATCGGGTCCGCCGCGTCGCATGCGCAGCGCCTCGGCGCGGGCGACGGCCTCGCCGCGAGTGGCGCCGAGCTCGTGGTCGAGGATGCGCCGGGCGATGGCGATGGTGGCGGCGTAGGTGGAGTCCATGCCGTAGTAGGAGAGGCTGCCGGCTCCGAGATTCTTGCCGCGCGTGTACGGCGTGTCCGAGGCGTAGTGGATCACGCCGAGGTCGAACGGCAGCTTGGCGAAGTTGATGTTCTCGCCGGTCGGGTAGCGCGTCATGTAGAGGCTCTCGTACACCGCATCGAGGTATGGGCCGGCCTCCATCTCGACGACGCTGTAGTTGGCGCGGTAGTAGAAGTCCAGGTAGGCGCGGTTCTGCAGGAAGGTGCCCTTGCTGGAGACGGCCTTCTGGTTGTCGAGCACGGCGCCGAAGACGAGGTTCTTGCTCATGTCGCCCGCGCCGAAGCAGTTGTCGAGCCAGTAGGTGTTCTCGCTGTGCTCGTCGAGGACGACATTGGCGACCATCACGTCGCCGATGCTGCCGTTGAGCGTCGCCGCCTTGCCGAGGATGTAGATGCCCTTCACCATCACGTTGTTTTCGAGCACCTCGCGGAGGACGCGATACGCCGCCATGCCGAGCGGGTAGTCGATGTTGACGATCACGCCGCGACTCTCGGCGATGCGCTCGATGCCGGGGACACGCAGGCGCGGATCGATGTCTTCGGGATGTAGTTTCGAGAGGTCGAAGACCTGTACGTCGAGTTCCAGGCCGTAGCGCGCGCCGACGTACCACACGCCGCGCTCCTGCTCTTCGACCGGGCGACTGCGCGCGAAGCCCTGTCCGGCAGAGGTGCGCTGATACTCGCGGGCGGCGTAGTAGAGGAAGTTCTGCCAGTTGCCCGAGGCGCGCCCGTCCTTCAGCTTGCGATACTCCTCGGCGAGGAAGGTATCGGCGCCGGTGGTGGCGAAACGCGTCAATTCGTCCTCGCGCCGCAGGGCCGTCCCCGAGAGCAGGTTCGAGAGGCTGTGCGTGTTGCTGGAGACAAAGTAGATCGGGCGGCGGGCCAGGCGCAGATCGTCCAGCAGCTTGTTGACCGGCGCCCACCACTTGCGGGTGGAGCGGACGAAGCCGACGTGGGAGCCGCCGAGCATGCGCAAAGTGAAGTTCTTGCGCTCCTTGCCGACGGCGAGCAGGTTGGTCCAGAGGTTGTCGCCCCAGATCACTTCGAGGCGACGCCAGTCTTCGATGGTGACGTGCAGACGCTCGCGGACGACCTTGGTGATCTCGGCGTAGACCGGCGAGGAGCGTTCGACGCGGCTTTCGAGGAGCTGCATGGTGGTGGAGTCGGCGTTGAGTAGCCAGTGAAACTTGTTCCACTCGATCTGGAGCGCGACGAGAGTCGGCACGATGTCGTCGGTGTCGCTGACGCTGGCGATGAAGGCGGCGAGCGTGTTCTTGCCGTCGAAGAACCACTTGCGCCGTCGCGCGGAGGCTGTCACGGCCTGCCACTGCTCTACCTGGAAGCCGTACTGCGCGAAGACCTCTTCGGACTGGCCGAGCAAGACGCGCGAGGACTGCAAGATCGCGGTCGGCAGGCGAAGGACGGCATAGATGAAGGCGTTCATGTCGGGGTTGGCGGAGCGGGCCTCGGGGTGCAACACGGAGTCGATGTTGTAATGCGCCTGGATTAACGCTTTGAGTCCGACCTCGCCGGAGCTGCGCAGCAACGTTTGGTAGGTGCGGATATACATCTCGACTTCGCGCTTGCCGGCTTCGTGGCGGGCTTCGAGCGTATCGGTGGCTTCGCCGCCGGCGCCCGAGCCGCCGCCCATGCGCTCTGGCATGCGGAAGTTGGATGAGTTGACCGCCACGATTGCACCCCTCCGGTAGGCCGCCACCCTGGGCGACGTTTCGTCGCATTATACCTGATCGCTGCTGGGGCCACAAAACCCTGGCAGGACCGCCTGCCGATCGGGCGAGCGACCAGTCGATGCATTTCCGTTTCCTTCCGCTTTTCCATTTTGGTCGTACCCTCGTGACCGAATCCAAGGGGAATGGAGGCTGTAGGGGCGGAAATGGTGCGCCAAGCGGAAACGGAGCCGCGACGCGCATGATGGAAGCGGCATGCCCGCGGCAAACGCAGTGGGAGCGACTTTGGCATACATGGCGGCATCCTTGGAAGACTGGAGTGGCTGGAGGAGTGGCCGGGGATGACCGTATGGGGGGTGGAAAGAGGGAGTGGGGTGGAATGTATCGAGCATGTGTTCTGTCGAACGTGTAGCACCGAGTACGCGGGAGCGCAAGTGTCGATCGGCGACGCGGGTAGGCCATGCACGCATCGTGGTCGGCAGTGCGAGCTGGTGAATGTACAGATGAATGCGTTCGCGCCTGGGTGGCCTGCAAGCCACGACGTCCGCCCGAGGTGGACTCGGATGCTGAGAGATTCTCCCGGGCCGCAAGCGACCGTCGCCAGCGTTGACATACCGGCGTGCGGGTGATACAATCCCCTCTGCGACGCGGGGTAGAGCAGTGGTTAGCTCGTCGGGCTCATAACCCGGAGGTCGGCGGTTCGAATCCGCCCCCCGCTACCAAATCCCGGCTACCGCGCTCTCTTGAGGGTGCGGTAGTCGCGCGTTCGCCCCTGGCGGGGTAGCTCAGTCGGCAGAGCAAGGGACTCATAAGCCCTGTGTCGGCGGTTCGAGTCCGCCCCCCGCTACCAACTCAGGCTACGCCTGGCCTCGCAGCGTGTCCTTTGCTCCATCGTCACTCAGTGCTGTGGCGTTGGGCAAAGGACATTTTGCTGTATGGAGCTGCACGCCGCTTTCACCGAGTTTCTGTACGCCAAGGACCATTCCCCTGCCAGTAAGGCGTGGTACACGTCGCGCCTGGGGGCCTTCATGCGCTGGACCGAGGCACAAGGGACTACCAGCGTGGAGGACATCACCGCACCCCTCATCCGCCGCTACATTGACGAGCGTCGCACCGCGCCCTGCAAGACGGGCAAACCGCTCGACTCCCACACGCTGCACGGCCACGTCCGGGCCATTCGTGCCTGGCTCAACTGGGCAGCCCGTGAGGACTTGGTAGACGAGAAGGTGCCGCACCGCGTGTCTCTCCCGAAACGGGAACAGAAGGTGCTCGGCATCCTCAGTCCCGCACACATTGAGCTGCTGTTCCGCGCCAGCGACCAGAGCGAGACGCCCGAATATGTCGCGCGTGACCGGGCCTTACTGGCCGTGCTGCTCGACACGGGCTTGCGCGCTTCTGAGCTGTGCACGCTCACTATTGACCGGGTGCACTTCAACCCCGATGGGGCCTACTTCCTGGTCGACGGGAAGGGGAGGAAGCAGAGGGAGTTGCCTTTGGGGGCCAAGTCCCGCCAGCTCTTGCACCGCTACATCCACCGCGCCCGTCCACGTTCGAACCAGCCACGCGTGTTTCTCGCCAAGGGCGGTACACCGTTGACGGCTGAGGGACTCGCCAGGCTGCTGTACCGGCTCCGTGACCGGGCAGGGGCTGACCGGTTCATCGGAGCGCCCATCCACGCCCACACGTTCCGTCACACGTACGCTGTACGCTGCCTGGAGGCTGGGATGGATGTGTACCGGCTGTCACGCCTCATGGGCCACAGTTCGGTTGCCGTTACGGAGGGCTATTTGAAAGCGTTTACCAGCAGGCAGGCACGCCAGAATGCGGTGTCGGTCTTAGACTCGCTGTGACGCGCTGGGAAGGCGCTGGTGCCCGTGGCGGCCTTGTCATCCGGCGAAGAACCGCTGGGTGAGGTGGCGTGTAGGTGATTTGGATGAGCAGGCCGATGAAGGCCTCGGCGGCGGCGTTGCGCAACTACTGCCAGGCATACTGGCGGGGAATGTCAAGACGCCTCTGGCTCTCGCGTCCTGTCCTGAGCGCGTCTTTTTGCCACCTCCGTTGTCTTTGTGCGCGTGGTCCCCACACACGACCGGTCGGATTCGCTTCTGAGGCGCGGTGCACGCGCGTGTTTGCTGGTGTGACGGCGGAGAACAGATGCGGCTGTGGCACTGGAAACTCCCCCGAAATGGGCGGCAAACTCACCTACTTTCTCGTATAAATGCCGCGAGAAGTGTAGCGAGACACCTCTTGATTTGGGCATCGCGGAAGCTCTACAATATGGGGAGAGGGGGTAGTGTGCGCTGTGAGCTGAACGCTTGCTGCTACTACATCCAGTCGGGAAGGAGGCGCGCGACCACACAAACAACTGCATTGGCCACGGTCATTCCGTGGAAAGTGAACACAGCGGGGGCGACGAGCTCTGGCCCGCGTTTTCGTTTCTGAGGCATGGGTGGAGGGGACTGCAAGGATGAGTCTGTTGCGGCGAGAGGACATCAGCAAGATGGCGTACCCGGAGTGGCTGATTGATGGCGTGCTGCCGGCCGGGGGCGTCAGCATGGTGTACGGCAAGTCGGGCACCGGCAAGAGCTTTTGGGTGCTCGACCTGGCGTGCTGCGTCGACACAGGGCGCAAGTGGGCCGGGCGTCAGGTGAAACAGGGACCGGTCGTGTACGTGGCTGGCGAGGGGCGCCACGGGTATGCGGCCCGTCTGGATGCGTGGGAGAAGAAACACGGCGTACGGGCTGAAACCTTCTCCCTGTATGACGAGCCTGTGCGCCTCTGGTCGCCAGACCACCGCACGCCGGACAGTTTGCAGCGGTTCGTAGAAGCGGTAAACGGCGCCAGGGTGCGGCCCGCCCTGGTCGTGTTTGACACCTTGGGTACGTGCCTGGGCGGCGCTGACGAGAACAGCAACGGCAACATGCGCGAACTGCTCGACAACGCCGAGGACATCGGACGGACGTGGGATGCCGACGTGCTCTTCGTTCACCACACCGGCAAGCAGGGCGAGAGCGCGCGTGGGGCCCAGGCGTTGCAGGACGGCATGGCGATGCACGCCCACTACCAGGGGGACGGCAAGAGCTACGGGGTGCTCACCGGCACCAAGCAGAAGGACGGCCAGCTGTTCGAGCCCATCCGGCGGACCTTGCATACGGTGAGTCTCGGTAAGGGGCTGGAGTCGCTGGCGTTCGCGGATGACCACAAGAACGGGGCTCGCGACAGGCGTCGGCACCGACTGCCGTGGGAGGAAATACGTAAGCTGCTCGCGGGCGGCGACATCCCGATGACTCCCAAGACCATAGCTCTGGTGCTGCAGGCCGAGGGGTGGGACACCAACAACGACGCGGTGCAGGCTCACCTCGCCCGTGCCGAGAAGCGCAAGGAAGTGCAGGGAGACGACAACGGCGCGTATGCCCTGATGCTGGGGTATGTTGGCGCGATGTAGGTTATTGTTGGCCAAAATGGCCCTTGTAGGCGCAATGTTGGCGTGACCCCTCGCCACGAGCCCAGTATTCATGCGGGGTGACATACGCCAATGTTGGCGCCTACTATGGTCCCTCCGTACTTCCCCCAATTTATAGGAGTTTTCGTTTCATCGCTTCGCGCCACTTGCGTGGCTTGGCCAGCATTGGGCTCGCCTTGAGGGCTTCCCCAGTGCTGGAAGGACGATGAAAGAGAATTCTCATCTTCGTCGCACCAGTGGCGAAGCCCTGGTGCCCATCTCTCTCATCGGCATCTTCTCGCTCGCCTCGGGACTCGCTCTGGGTCGACGGCTGATGGAGCAGAAGGAGACGAGAGGGCGAAGGCCCTTAGGCAAGTTCTGCGGTGGATGTCGACAACCAAAGCCAAGGTGGGCCAGAACGCCAAGCGCCTGCCCTGGCCCCTCTCTCTGGCCCGTAGGGCTGGGTCCGTCGACCCCATCCCCAGCCTGCCACCCCCTTGCCCTCCGCTCACCACGTTCGCTGGGCTCTCTGAATTCATTCATCCATCCACCACACGCCGCCAGGCGTCGTGGTGCCCATCAGGTGGGGCTATTCTGGGGGCCCTACACACCTGCAACAACTGCCGCAACTGCCGCGAACCAGGCCCCGCTTGGGCTGGCATGTTTGAGAACTGTCACTAAACTGCCACTGGCCGGAGTGGTCCGGCACGTCGCCTGCTTCCTCTGGCCTCGGCCCTCGTAGCGGCTTCCTGCCCCATGGTGTTCTAGATGCTACACTGGCACTGCTCCTGTTCAGCGCGTTTCAGGGTAGGGCAGCACACAGGAGGGCGGGCAGTATGGAAGGCTTTGTAGCCGAGGAGAATCTAGAGCCGTTCGTTGCCCTGGTGGCATTTCTGACTGGCTATGACTTGTACAGCGAGAGCTACGACTACGTTGGAATCCAATACGGCCTCCAGGACACCGACGTGGACAAAGGCAGGTGGTACGCATACCCATTGACGGGTAGCATTCCGGTACTGCTCGAAGTTGCTAGCGAACCAGGTGCGCGCGAACAGGTGCACGTGCGTGTGACAAGCTCGACGGTGTTGTCGGCGGAATTGACCGCACAACTTGACCTTCTGGAGTCCATTTGCTTCAAGTACATCCTCACCCGCCGACAATAACCCCGCTGCACTGACAGGATTCCGGGCCATGAGAGTGCTCGGTGCATCACATCCCGGCTGGAGGGCCCTTCTGTGCCCCACCAACAACCAAGCAGCAAAGTTGGTAAGGAGTCGTCAACTGTGGCCGAAGTACCTCCCATCGCGCAGCCCGTGCCCGAGCGCCGAAGCAAGCGGTAAGTGTCCGGCGTGCCAGTCAATTCGGCCGGTTGGCTCGCGCGTTCATGAAGCTCTGCAGGACATGGACGGTTCCATTCGCGCGTCGTTTGCTCCGCATGTTAGAATGGCGCCACTCGTGACTCTACAGCAAGGAGTGGGTGGCGTCATGGGAGCGGCGAGACGTACCCCGACGGTATGACGCGAGAAGGAGCCACGAGCATGGTACGGGTGATTCGCTGGCTGGCCGTGGCTGGGCTGGTCGCTGTGGCACTGTCTGCCTGGATGTACCACGCCTTTCTGGTCGACCTGTCCTTGCAGGAGGCCTTCGCGGCACAGGAAATCCTCCACATCAGCGCGCTCCTCAGCTTCGCTGCCGGGCTGCTGACGCTGACGCTGACCATCCCGCGACGCCAGCGACCCTGGTCTGCCGCGCTGCTGGTGAGCCTCATCCTCAACAGCTTCTGGCCATTCGCGGGTTTCAACGATTGGTGGTTTGTGCTAATCCCTTCGCTTACCACCCTCACGGCCACCCTCGTGTCGGTGCCCCTCGTCGTCCAGTTCCTTGTCGCCGCACTCGGCCCCGCCACGCCTGCACTGCTGGCACTGGGCTACACCATCCGTGCCGCTGGCCGTGCTCCTGCTACGCCCGCTCCCCAGGCGCCACAGACCTTCGAGGACGGGAGCCTCGACATCACGGTCGAGCCGATGGGGAGTGGTACCCAGTCGCCTTGGAGTGTTGGAGAATGGCGTCCCTGATGTGACGAGCGTTCCGACAGAGGACGCCCTGCGCTGACGCGGCGCGCTGGCAGCCGATGCTTGACAGGACGCTACGTCCCCGCTAACCTAGCGGCGTGCTACTTGGATGCTTGTGGTTATTGGTAGGAACCTATGCCCCGCTTCCGGACTCGGCTTGCCTTCGCGCTCCTGGGTGCGCTCCTCTGCCTCGCCGCCTGCGCCCCCACCGCGACGGTGAGCGTGTCCCCGACGGCGACCACATCGCCCGCTCCCACCTACCCCACCGCCTTGCCTACCGCCACGCTCGAAGTCGCCCCGGCTCCGACGCCGACGAACGTCCCCGCCGGATGGTCGGTCCTGGCGGGCCTGCACCTCAGCCTCGCCTACCCGCCGGAGTGGGCGGTCCGGACGATTCCGCCGCACGAGGGCCTCACCTCCACGCTCTACAATCTCGCGCCGGCCGCCGCTTCCCAGGACCTGTTCGTGGTGGTGCAGGTGCAGCCGCGCGCAACCGACCTGTCTCCCTACTGCGCGCCTGGCGCGTCCTGGCGGCGGGCCACGCTGGCGGGCCTGCCGATGGTCTTTGCGGTGACGGGGGCGGGGAGGCCCGTCCGGGAGTGGACCTTCGCGAACGCGCAGCGCACGGTCTACACCCTGTATACCGACGACACGCAGGCGGACACCGCCGCCCAGGCGCGGGACGACACCATCCTCGCCACCTTCCGCCCGGACAACGCCGACCCGTGGCACTGCTAAGCGCCGGCGACTAACGCCTGACAAAGGGGACAATGCTGTGCCCTATTGACCTTCGCGGTCGGCACGCCAAACTGCAATGGTAGGACGCGACTCCGTATGAGACGCGCTAGCCGCTCGCGGGGTGCAAAGCACCATGCCTGAAACACTGTCGCTGCGAGCCGCCACAAGAGCAGAGAGCCCTACTCCAACAGTATGGCGCGACGGCATATAACTGGTCCCCATACACAGAGGTCGACGGCTGGGGGTGGTTAGGGGGGTTGGGGGGGCCGAAAGTGGTCGAATCTCGTCGGAAAGTGGTCGGAAACTGGGCCGCAAATACCAGCTGGAGGTGTAAGTTTAGTCCATAGTACCTTGAGTGCGCGCCGGCCTTGCCTTCGGGCCGAAGCAACACCCCTGCTGTACGGGTGTGAACGCCGCTGCCTCCTCTGCCTCACCCCTCCAGTGATGCCGCTCCATCTGCCTTCTTGCCCAAGCCGTCGACTCTGCCTCGTCCGCCGCCCCGGTAAGCCCGTCTCATCTCGTCTCGGCGCGCCTGTCTCGTGGTGTCCAGTCGAAATGGTCGCGTGTCGTGGTGGCCCGCTGGCGTCTCTCGATGTTGGTTCGTGGGAGGTGTTGAGGCAGACTAGCCACGTGTGCTACGCTGTGCGTGCCTCGCCGACCGCGACCGCGAGAAGCGGCCGCTGATGGGCCGCGCAGCCGGTCGGCTCGCCGATCGCGCGATCGTCACGACCGACAATCCGCGCTCCGAGGATCCCGCGGAGATCGCGGCCGAGGTCGCGGACGGCAGGTTGGAGATCGTGCTCGACCGACGGAGCGCCATCGAGGCGGCCCTCGCCGATGCCGCGCCGGGGGACGTCGTCGTGATCGCCGGCAAGGGCGCCGACTCCGGTATGGAGCTTGCCGGACGCACGATCCCGTTCGACGACCGTGCGGTCGTGCGCGAGGTGCTCTCCTGATCCCCCTGAGCCTCGATGTGGTCGAGCCCCTCGGGCGGCTGATCGCTCGACCGTGGGCCGACACCGTCACCGGGATGCAGGTCGACTCGCGCCGGGTCGACGAGGCGACCTGTTCGTCGCCGTCGGCGGTGGCGAAGACTTCGTCGAGCATGCGCTGGCGCGCGGAGCGTCGGCCGCGCTCGTCCCGGTCGACGCATTCGCGCTCGCGCGGCGATCGCCGGAGCCGTGCGGGGCAGGTCGCAGGCGCGCGTCGTGGGCATCACCGGATCCACCGGCAAGACGTCGACGAAGGACATCTTGTTTGTGCTCTGCGCACCGCACCGGCGGACGATCGCGAACGAAGGCAATTACAACACCGAGGTCGGCGTGCCGTTGACCCTCTGCCGGATCGAGGAAGACACGGAGCTCTGCATCAGCGAGCTGGGCATGCGCGGCGCCGGGCAGATCAGGTGGCTCGCGTCGTTCGTCAAGCCCGACATCGGCGTGATCACGAACATCGGCCCGGCGCACCTCGAGTTCTCGGCTCCATCGAAGTGATCTCGCCGCGGCGAAGGCGGAGCTGATCGAGGAGCTGCCCGCCGGCGGGGTCGCGGTCGTCCCGGACCAACCGCTGCTCGAACCGTATCTCGGCCGCACCGACATCAGCGTCGTTCGGGTCGACGAGCAAGCGCCGTTCCCGTTCACGACCAACTACGGGTCGAGCACCAGCTGGCGAACACGCGCACCGCACTCGCCGTGGCCGAGCAGCTCGGAGTGCCGTTGCCGAGCGAGCTCCAGGTCGAGTTCTCGAAGAACCGTGAGGAGGAGCGCGAGCTGCCGGGCGGCGGCCTGCTCCTGAACGACTGTTACAACGCGAATCCGGTGTCGATGCGTGCGGCGCTCGAGAAACTGCGCGGCGCGGTCGAACGGCCGCCGGAAGGTCGCGGTGCTCGGCGACATGCGCGAGCTCGGCCCGGAAGGCCCGGCCTACCACCAGGAGATCGGGAGGCTCGTCGTGAGCTCGGCATCGAGCAGGTGATCTGGGTAGGGGAGCTCGCCCGCGACTACGGCGGCGACCGGGTCGCCACTGCGGGCGAGCAGCGGCGGCGCTGAAGGCCGCGATCCGGCCGGGCGACGTCGTCCTGATAAAAGGCTCGCTGGCGGTGGGACTCGCGGTCGTGGCGGAGAATCTGATCGAACTAGTGGCCAGAGTCCTCGTTGCGGCGCTCGTCGCCATGATCATCGCCATCCTCGCCGGCCCGAGCTTCATCGCGTTCCTGCGGAGGAAGGAGATCGGCCAGACATCCGCGAGGACGGCCTCGGACACCACGTCGCCAAGCAAGGGACCCCGACGATGGGCGGCCTGCTGATCCTGATCGCGGCGACCGTCGCATTCCTGCCGCTTTCCGACTACACGTTGCCCGCGCTGACCGTGTTCGGCACGACACTCGCGTGCGGCGGCGTCGGGTTCCTCGACGACTACCTGAAGCTCCACCACAAGCGGTCGCTCGGGCTTCGCGGGCGCTGGAAGATCCTGATGCTCGCCGGCATCACCGTCGCAGTGAGCTTTGCGGCGCAGCATCAGCATCTGAGTCATTCGTCTTCCTCCCGATCGTCGACCATGCGGTGCCGCTCGGGCCGTTCTGGTACGTGCTGCTCTTCCTGATCATCGCGGGCACGACGAACGGCGTGAACCTGATCGACGGCGTCGACGGCCTGGCGCCGGGACGGGGCTCATCGCGCTCGGCACCTTCACCGCGATGGCGGTCACGATCTACATTCGCTCGGCGACGCCGACGCACGGCCGCATCGAGAACCGCCTCGATATCGCGTTCATCGGCGCGGCGTTGATCGGCGGCGCGGTCGGGTTCCTGTGGTTCAACGCGTTCCCGGCCGAAGTGTTCATGGGTGACACGGGGTCGTTCGCGATCGGCGGTGCGCTCGCGGCGATGGCGATCATGATGAAGGTCGAGCTGCTGCTGCTCTTCGTCGGCGGCATCTTCGCGGTCGTCGCGCTCTCGGTGATCCTGCAGGTGGTCAGCTTCAGGTACTGGGGGCGACGCATCTTCCTGATCGCGCCGCTACAGCATCACTTCGAGATGAAGGCGTGGTCGGAGACGAAGATCATGGTGCGCTTCTGGATCGTCACCGCGATCTTCTGTGCCGCCGGTTTCGCGCTCTTCTACAAGTACTACCTCCCCTTCCGGGCACATAGTTGAGAGCGCTCGTCTACGGCCTCGCGCGCTCGGGGCGCGCGGCGATCGAGCGGCTCGACGCTCCGGTCGTCGTCGACGCTTCGCTCGGGAACGAGGACGACCTGTCGCTCCTCGACGGCATCGACGTCGTGGTGAAGTCGCCGGGCGTTCCGGGGGCGCGCCGCTCGTGCTCGCCGCCCGCGCGCGGGGGATCCCCGTCTGGTCCGAGGTCGAGCTGGGTTCCGGCTGCTGCCGGGCTCGAGGTTCGTCGGCGTGACGGGCACGAACGGCAAGACGACCACCACCGAGCTGCTCGGCGCGATCTTCCAGGCGGCAGGCCGTGACGTTGTCGTCGCGGGGAACGTCGGCACTCCGTTGACGTCGGTGCGCGAGGCGGACTGGGTCGTCTGCGAGCTCTCCTCGTTCCAGCTCGAGGACGTGCACGACTTCGCGTGCGACGTCGCCGTTCTGCTCAATCTCGAGCCCGACCACCTCGACCGTCACGGCTCGTTCGCCGCCTACCGGGATGCGAAGCTGCGCGTCTTCGAGCGGGCGCGGGCGAAGATCGTGCCGCGCGGGCTTGGGCTCGAGGGGATCGAGTTCGCCGCCGATGATCCCCTGCCGGCGGAGCCGCTGATTCGCGGGGCGCACAACCGCGAGAACGCAGCCGCGGCGACAGCGGCTGCGCGCGCGGCCGGCATCGACGACGAGGCGATCGCAGAGGCGCTGCGATCGTTCCCCGGCGTTCCGCACCGGCTCGAGCTCGTCGCCGAACGCGACGGCGTGCGCTACGTCAACGACTCGAAGGCCACGAACGTCGCCGCCGCCTTGCGGGCACTCGCTGCGTACGGCGACGAGCCCGTGCATCTGATTCTCGGTGGCTCGCCCAAGGGCGAGGACTTCGCTCCGCTGGCCGCTGCGATCGGCCCCAACGTCCGGTCGGTGCACCTGATCGGTGCGGAGGCGCCGCGCCTGGCCGAGGTGATCGACGGAGACCGCGACGAGACGCTGGAGGCGGCTGTCGCCCATGCGGCGCGGCTCGCCGGGCCGGGCGACGTCGTCCTCCTCAGCCCCGCGTGCGCGAGCTTCGACCAGTTCGCGAACTTCGAGGAGCGCGGCGAGACGTTTCGGGCGCTCGCCGCGGCGGTCCTCTAGGTCGACGGCGTCGAGAGCCGCTGCCAGAGGTTCGCGAGCAGCTGGGCGAGTCTGCTGCCAGAGCAGCACCTGGCCGCCGAAGTCGAGCGCGCCGGCGCTGAAGACCCGCGCGCCGCTCGCATGCTCGTAGTAGGTCATCTCGGCGGTGCGGCCCGGCCCGAAGAGGTCCGGGATCGTCGCCAGCACCTGCGTCTGGGGCGGCGACGACGGGCCGCGCGCGTCGATCTCGATCCCGTAGAGACCGAACGTCGAGCCGTTGCCCAGGCCGGTCCCGGCGAACGCCCAGGGGGCGATGTCGGCGCCGACGACGGTGAACGGCGCGCGCCGCTGGCCCCGGTCGCTCGCGATGTAGTGGTTGCCGAGCAGCGCGTCCTCCGGGCGGCCGAGATCACGCCATTCGTCCACGAGCGTGAGCACATGGTCCCGGCGGTCGACCCGGCGGAAGAAGTTGTTCGCCGACAGGAACAGCAGGTTGCCGCCGAGATCGCGGTAGCCCTGAACCAGGTCGTACAGCCGCTTCGTCACGTACTCGGTGTGGCCGGGGAACACGATCAGGTCGTAGGCGGCGCGCAGCGCCGCCGGCGACGCGAAGAGCTCGAGATCCTCGTCGGCATAGGTGTCGACGGTCTTCCCCGTCTGCGCCACCCAGTGCTGGAAGGCGAGGTCGTAGCTGCGGTAGCGATACGGTACGCCCCTCGTCGCGTGCGGCCGGGTCAGGTCGGCGTGCTTGGTCTTCCAGCGCGCGTACCACGTGTCGCCCCAGCCGTCGCGGTCGGCGTCGTAGAAGTTGTACGCGCCCCACGTGCTCGTGGGGATGGCCACTGCGACCCGCGCCTGAGGCGTGGCGGGGTGAACGACGATCGGCGCAAAGCCGACACGGCCGTCGTCCGCATCGAGCCGGGCGGCGTAGATGCCGGTCGGCCAGTCCGTCCCGATCTCGACGGACAGCGGTGCCGGCGCGTTCGCGTGCGCCCGCCAGTCGACCTGGATCGGGTCTCCGACGGGGACACCGTTGATCTCGTTGTTCGCGTAGGTCGGCCCGGTTTCCGGGCCGCTGCGGAGCATCTGCACGGTGAGGGCCTTCGCGTCGGTCCGGACGACGAGCGTGCAGCGGTCGCCGGGCAGTGCGCTGCGCGTGGCGAACGCCGCCTCGACCCCGAGCACGCGCACGACCGCGTGCATGGTCTGGGCGCGCCGGCCCGGCGCGCGGGCCGTGACGCGGGCGATGTACGTCCGGGCCGGCAGTGATGCGGGGGGCGTCCACCGCAGCGTGCGGTAGCCCGCCGACGCGACGACATCCTGCTCGCGGAGGGTCGTCTCTGCGACGGCGGACGGCTGCTCGGACGCGGCACCCTGACCGGTCTCGAGGATCGAGAGCGAGACGACCGCCCGGCGCGCGAGCTGGAAGTCGAAGCGGGCGGTGGCGCGCGAGGCGCGAGTGCTCACGGTCGCGAACAGGGGGCCGTCGCCGGCGTAGGGCAGGCCCTCGTTCACGACGCTCAGCCCCCGGAGGACGCCGCGCGAGGCCGCCTCGGCTCGCCCGCGGGTGAGCAGCCAGAGCGCGCCGAGGCCGCCGAGGCCGAGCACGCGGCCGCGCGAGCCGCGCCAGGGCCGTCCGGACGGGTGTTTTGCGACTTCGCTCATCTGTGTAAGGGGCACCTTACAACCGAGGGCATTTTCCGGTATCGTGCCGGGCCGTGAGGCAGTCCTGCCCGACCACCGAGGAGCTCGCGCGGCGCAGGCTCATCCTACGGCGTTCGGCGTGGTCGATCGTCGCCGCGCTCGCGCTGGCCGCGCTGACCTGGAAGGCGATCACGGCACCCGACGGGGTGG
The DNA here is from genome assembly GCA_963841205.1 of uncultured Chloroflexia bacterium. Lineage (GTDB taxonomy): Bacteria > Chloroflexota > Ktedonobacteria > Ktedonobacterales > JADMIN01 > CAWAWP01. The sequence continues at coordinate 125,434 of CAWJCH010000022.1, forward strand.
CCGACCCGACCGCCCCCGGCGCCCACCTCTCACCGGGCGCGGTGGTCGTCAACAGCCGGCCTGCTCGTCTTCCGCGAAGGGCTCGAGGCGGTGCTCGTGCTGGCTGCGTTCACCGCGAGCTTCGTCGGCCGCGACCGGACGCTCCGCCGGCCGGTGGCCGGAGGCGCCGTCCTCGCACTCGTCGCGTCCGTCGCCACGTGGTTCGTCGCGATCGGCGTGATCGGCGCGCTCGGCGGGCCCGGGCCTCGACGTCCAGGCGGCCACGGGCCTCCTCGCGGTCGCGGTGCTCCTCGTCGTCATGAACTGGTTCTTCCACAAGATCTACTGGACGGGGTGGATCTCCGCGCACAACAAGCGGCGCCGCAGCCTCACGAACGGCCCCGACGCCGGTCGCCGCGCGCTGCTCGGGCTCGCGCTCCTCGGCTTCACCGCCGTCTATCGCGAAGGCTTCGAGGTCGTCCTCTTCCTGCAGAACCTGCGGATCACCGCCGGCTCCAGGGCGGTGCTCGAGGGTGTCGCGCTGGGGCTCGCACTGACCGTCGCGGTCGGCGTCGTGACCTTCTCGCTCGCAGCAGCGGCTTCCGTACAAGCGCATGCTCGTCGTGACGGGCGCGCTGCTCGGGTTCGTGCTGCTCGTCATGGTCGGCGAGAGCATCCAGGAGATGCAGCTCGCGGGCTGGCTGCCCGCGCACTCGATCGGGGTCGCCTTCCCCGGTTTCGTGGGTCTCTGGTTCGCCGTCTTCCCGACCGTCGAGGGCATCCTCGCCCAACTCTTTGCGGCCGTGCTGCGTGCTCGGCTCGTACTTCCTCGCCGAGCACCTGCGCGTGCAGCGGCCCCGCGCACGCGCCGAGCAGGCGCGCGCGCCGCAGCTCGAAGCGCTCTCCGAGCACCACTGAGCCGACCGGAGGCGCGCCGCCCTCAAGGAGTCGGAGTTGCGCCGGAGAACTCGCACCCATGAGGCGGGGAGAGCTCGACTCCAGACTGCTGATCCTCGTGACCCTGGCGCTCGTCGCGTTCGGGCTCGTGATGGTCTACAGCGCGACCTCCGCGGCTGCGGCGGTCGGCGGCCGCAACCCCATGTACTACCTCGAGCGCCAGGGCATCTACGGGGCGCTCGGGATCGTGCTGATGATCCTGGCCCAGCGCGGGACTACCGGCGGCTCAAGTCACTCGCGCCGATGCTCGTCCTCGTGTCGTTCGTCCTGCTCGTGGCCGTCCTCGTCGTCGGGCCGCCGATCAACGGTGCGCGCCGCTGGATCGCGTTCGGGCCCGCCGTCTTCCAGCCGTCCGAGCTGGCCAAGCTCGCGCTCGCGATCTGGGCTGCGGCGTATCTCTCGCGCAGGAAGGCGCCGCGCACCCTCAAGCAGCTGTGGCGGCCGCTCGGCGCGATGACCTGCGTGTTCGCGTTGCTGCTCGTGCTCGGAGCCCGACCTCGGCACGACGATCGCGCTGATGCTGATGCTGGCCGGCATCCTCGTGGTCTCCGGGACGCCGGTCCGGGTGCTCGGCGCGGCGCTCGGGATCGCCTCGGCGGCCGGGTTCGCGGCGATCTGGATGAAGCCGTACAGCCGCGCGCGCTTCTTCGCGTTCCTGCATCCGACCCACGACGCGGCGGGCACCGGCTACCAGATCCTCCAGGCGGAGATCGGGATGGGCTCCGGCCACTTCTTCGGGGTCGGGCTCGGCCAGGGTGTGCAGAAGATCTTCTACCTGCCCGAGGCGCACACCGACATGATGCTCGCGAACATCGGCGAGGAGCTGGGGCTGATCGGGGTCACGGCGGTGATCGCGGCGTATGCGCTGTTCGCCTATGCCGGGCTCGACATCGCGATGCGCTGCAAGGACCCGTTCGGCAAGCGCCTCGCCACCGGGCTCACGGTGCTCGTGTGCGGGCAGGCGGCGATCAACATCATGGCGGTGATGGGCAGCGCGCCGCTCACCGGAATCCCGCTCCCGTTCCTCTCCTACGGAGGCTCCAGCCTCGTCGTTCTTCTCGCGGGCGTCGGGATTCTCCTTAACATCGCTCATCGTGGCAGCACAGCGGCAGTGTCGGTGCCTGATCGCAGCCGGGGGGACGGCAGGACACGTGCTGCCGGCGATCGCAGTCGCGGAAGCGCTGACGGAGCGCGGCGTGCACGTGACGTTCGCCGGGTCGCCGGATCGCGTCGAAGCGCGGCTCGTTCCTGAGGCGGGCTTCGAGCTCGACACGTTTCGCGTCAGCGGCTCCCGAGGAAGCCGTCGATCGAGCTGGTTCGTTCACTCCTGCTCGCAGGGGCCGCGCCGCACGCGTGCCGCCGAATCCTGCGCGAGCGACGGCCCGACGTCGTGCTCGGCGGCGGCGGGTTCGTGGCCGGGCCGATGGTCTTCGCGGCCCGGACTCTCGGCATCCCGGCGGCACTGACGGAGGCGGACGCCCACTTCGGCCTCGCGAACCGCCTCGCAGCACCGTTCGCACGGCGGATCTTCCTCTCGTATCCGGTCGCGACGAGACATCGCGCGAAGACGCGCGTCGTCGGGCCGCGCGATCCCCGGGCGCTCGCGTGCAGTTCCCGCAGGAGGCGGGACGTGCCATCTTCGAGCTGCCGCAGCACACGCGCGCTCCTCGGCGTGTTCGGCGCACTTGCGGGTGCCAGGGCGCTCAACGAGTTCGTGGCCGACACCGTGGGGCGCCGACGGGCCTGCGATCCTCCATGTGACCGGGGAGCGCGACTTCGACCTCGTCCGGCGGCGCGCGCGCCGTGACGACTACCGGGTGGTTGCCGAGACCGAGCGCTTCGGCGCGGCGATCTCCGCGTGCGACCTCGTGCTCGCTCGCTCCGGTCGACCGGTGGGAGTTCGCGGCCGCCGGAAAGCCGGCGATCCTCGTGCCGTACCCCTTCGCCACCGGCGACCATCAGGCGCTCAATGCGCAGCACTTCGTCGATGCCGGGGGCGCGATCATGGTGCGGGAGCTCGATCTCGACGACGTCCCCGAGCTCGTGCGCTCGCTGCTCGGCGACCCCGCGCGCCTGGAGCGAATGGGCGAGGCGATGCTGCAGGCGGCGCGGCCGCACGCCGCGGACGAGATCGCCGACGAGCCTCGTCGCGATGGCAAGGCGATGAAGGGCCGCCGCCTCTGGTTCGTCGGGATTGGAGGGGCGCGGGTCGCTCCGGGTACGCCCAGCTTGCGCGCGGGCGGGGGCTGAGGTCGGCGGCGGGACGGGTGCGTACGCCCTACCTCGACGCGCTGGGCCGACGATGTCCGGATCGAGATCGCGCCCGAGCCCGTGTTCCGAACGGGTGGGAGGCGGTCGTGTCCCCGGCGTATCCGGCCGTCGTCCGGGCCTGGGCGTAAGGAGCTGCTGCGCGAGCTGCTTGGCACGGCGGTCGATCGTCGTCAGCGGGACGCACGGGAAGGGGACGACGGCGGCGATGATCGCGTTCGCGTTGCGCGAGACGGGGCGACCCGGCGTGGTTGATCGGCGCCCCGGTCCCCCAGCTCGGGTCGAACGCCGGCTTCGGGCGCGGGTACCTCGTCGTCGAGGCGGACGAGTCGGACCGCACGGTGTTCGAGCTGCCGGCGGAGATCGCGGTGATCACGAACCTGGAGCTCGACCACCACACCGAGTACGCATCCCTCGCCGAGCTCGAGCGGGAGTTCGACCGTTGGCTCACCGGTGTGCCGCAGGTCGTGCGCGCTGCACCCCCCTACGAGGGTCGGCTCGGCCGTGCCCGGGGAGCACAACCGGCGGAACGCGGTGCGGCGCTCGCGGCGCTCGGGCTCGCCGGTGTCGCGCAGGAGGATGCCGCCGCGGCCCTCGAGCGGTTCACCGGCACGGGCCGGCGCTTCGAGGTGCACGAGGGCGAGGTCACGATCGTCGACGACTACGCCCATCACCCGACCGAGATCGCCGCCACGATCGCCGCCGCCAGGGAGCGGTTTCCCTGTGCTCGGTTACGCGTGCTCTTCCAGCCCCACCTAGTACTCGCGCACCCGGCACCTGGCCCGCGAGCTGGCGGAGGCGCTCGCGGCCGCGGACGACGTCACGGTGACGGGACGTCTACCCGGCGCGCGAGCAGCCGCTCAAGGGCGCCAGCGGGAAGCTCGTCGTCGATGCGCTCAGCGACCTCGGCGTGCTCGCGGCCTACACGCCGACGGTCGAGCAAGGAGCCGAGCGGCTCGCCCGGCGGGCCGAGCCGGGGGACGTGCTGCTCGTCGTGGGCGCGGGCGACGTCGACCGGGCTGTCGGCCTGCTTCGCCGCTAGCGTGGCCGGCGTGGAAGAGAACGTCCGACTCGCCCGCTCGACGACGATCGGAACCGGGGGCCTGCCCGCTGGTTCGCGCGGCCGGCGACGATCGAGGAGCTGGGGGCTATGCGCTCCGCTGGGCGAAGCAGCGCGATGTGCCGGTCGAGACGATCGGGCTCGGCTCGAACGTGCTGGCCCACGACGACGGCGTCCAGGCGCTTGTCCTGAGACTCGACGGTGACCTGATCGCCGCCGAGGTGCAGGGCGACGTGCTGGTCGCGGGTGGAGGTGCACCGAACGCCGTCGCGCTGCATCGCGCGCGAGCCGCGGGCCTCGGCGGGTTCGAGTTCGCCTCTGCGATTCCCGGCAGCAGGCGGCGGGGTGCGGATGAACGCGGTGCTGACGGTAGGAGCGGAAGGACGTGATGATCGACGCGGTGATCGTCGACGCCGACTACGTCCGCACGCTGACGGCTGTGGAGCTGGGGCTCTCGTACCGGCACTCGGCCCTGCGAGCAGGCGAGGTCGTGGCG
>CAWJCH010000023.1:0-14335 GCA_963841205.1 uncultured Chloroflexia bacterium
TTTGCCCCACGGCTTCAGCACTCACGAGATGGCCTGCACGACTTCATTTCGGCGTTCGTGTGCCTCTCACTCCGCGCATCTTGTAGATTTCCGTGGTCGCGATCGCCTTATCAAATGATGTGGCGCGAAGACCCCTCGGTTCACCCACGGGGAGGAAGCGCCACGGGGGAGGAAGCGCCGCGCGCCGTCAGGCGCTCCCGACACCCGGACAACCACCGGCCAGGTGTGCCCTACTCGCCCCCTACCGCAGGGCCTGCGGGAATCGACGCGTGTGGAGGTGGCTTCGGGCCACGACATGACCGTGTACGACGCTCCTAGCTCGCTAGGTGAGCGGTGATCAGCCCAAGATTCCTCCGGCTTCAGCCGTGGGGAGTGGTCAACGTCAATATCCGCCCACGAGCAAGCTTGTGGTAATGGGCGCACCGGCATGCCGACATCGTCGCCGTAAGCCTTTCCACGGTGCCTCTCGCCAGCGCGATGAGCGCATGCATCCCTGCGCTCGCGCGCTGGACGACCAGCATCCACGGCACAACATTTGCACGCTGCACTAACGATCTGGTCAATCGTTAGCAACTTTACGAAAATGGGAGCGACTGCCGTGGGCAACCAATCAGACAACCAGCGCCAACCGCCGCTGACGACGACCGATGCCGGGATTCCCGCGCCGAGCGACGAGTATTCGCTCACCGTCGGTCCCGCCGGACCGGTGCTGTTGCAGGACAACTACCTCATCGAGAAAATGGCCCAGTTCAACCGTGAGCGCGTGCCCGAGCGTGTCGTCCATGCCAAGGGCGCGGGCGCGTTCGGCTACTTCGAAGTCACCGCCGACGTCAGGGCGTGGACCAAGGCCGCCTTCCTCAATACCGTGGGCAAGCACACGCCGATGCTCATCCGCTTCTCGACGGTGGCCGGCGAGCAGGGTTACGCCGACACCGATCGCGACCCCCGCGGCTTCGCCATGAAGTTCTACACGGAGGAGGGCAACTTTGACCTGGTCTGCAACAACACCCCGGTCTTCTTCATGCGCGACCCCTCCAAGTTCCAAGACTTCATCCACTCGCAGAAGCGTCAGCCCGACACCGGGCTGCGCAGCAACACCATGCAGTGGGACTACTGGACACTCTCGCCCGAGTCCGCCCACCAGGTGATGATCCTGATGAGCGATCGCGGCACGCCGCGCACCTGGCGGCACATGAACGGCTACAGCAGCCACACCTACTCCTGGCAGAACGCCGCGGGCAAGTTGGTGTGGGTCAAGTACCACTGGAAGACCGAACAGGGCATCCAGAACTTCACCCATGATGAAGCCAAGGCGATGCGTGCCGAGGACCCCGACTACCACCGCCGCGACCTCTGGCAGGCCATTAACAAGCAAGACGCTCCGTCGTGGCGCCTCGAAGTGCAGCTCATGCCCGTCGAAGACGCGGCGACCTACCGCTTCAACCCCTTCGACTTGACCAAGGTCTGGCCCCATGCCGACTATCCGCCGATTACCGTCGGGCGCTTCGTGCTCGACCGCAACCCGGAGAACTACTTCGCGGAGATCGAACAGGCGGCGTTCAACCCGTCGAACCTGGTGCCGGGCACCGGGCTGAGCCCGGACAAGATGCTGCAGGCGCGGGCGTTCAGCTATGCTGACACGCACCGCTATCGCATCGGCACCAACTACCAGCAGTTGCCCGTCAACCGGCCGCATACGGAGATACACAGCTATAGCAAGGACGGCGCGATGCGCTACGCCCACGCCGGAAACCAGCCGGTCTACGCGCCGAACAGCTTCGGCGGGCCGAAGGCCGATCCTGAGCACTACAGCGATCCGGGGTGGTTCGCGGAAGCCGGCGAGATCATGCGCACGGCGTACCTGAAACACCGGGACGACGACGACTTCACCCAGCCCGGCGCACTCTACCGGCAGGTGATGACGCCGACCGAGAGGGATCACCTGGTGGGCAACCTCGTCTGGCACCTGAGCCAGGGGGTCGAGCGCTACATCCAGGAGCGCGCCGTTCGCGACTACTGCGCCAAGGTGGATGCCGAACTTGGGGCGCGCGTCGCCCGGGGCCTGGGCATCGAGGCCGCGCAGCTCGCAGGTGCGGTCGGGTAGCTCCGCCGCTCGCGTTGAACGCCGTCTGCTGGTTGCTTCTCATGCTGGTCGTAGGCGCCCATGGACCTACAGGGCCAGCGGTCGACATGAGACGAGACGCGCCGGAAATCAGCGGCGTCAGGTGTGTAGAAGCACCCACGGCGTCCGCAAAGCGCACGCGAGAGGATCGCCATGAGCGAGACAATTGCATTCCTCGGGCTTGGCAATATGGGCACGCAGATGGCCCAGCGCCTGCTGGACGCGGGCTACCCCCTGCGCGTCTACAACCGCACTCCTAGCAAGGCCGAGCCGCTCGCGCGCAGGGGCGCGCAGGTCGTCGACGAGCCGCGCGCCGCCGTCGAGCCGGGCGGGATCGCCATCACCAGCCTCGCCAACGATGTCGCCCTGGAGGAGGTCACGCTGGGCGAGCACGGCTTCCTGGACCGACTGGGCGAGGGCGGTCTGCATGTGTCGACGAGCACCGTCGCCCCCGCCACGGCTGCCCGCTTTGCCGCCCTGCACGAGCAGCGTCACAGCATGTATCTGGCGGCGCCGGTCCTCGGCCGCCCGGAGGCCGTCGCCGCGGGCCAGCTCTGGATCATGCTCGCCGGCCCTGCGACTGCGAAGCAGCGCGCCCAGCCGGTGCTGCGGGCGCTCGGCCAGGGCGTCTTCGACTTCGGTGAACGTCCCGAAGCGGCCAACGTGGTCAAGCTCGCGCTGAACTTCCTCCTCGAAGCGATGATGGAGGCGCTCGCCGAGGCGTTCACCTTCGCGGAGAAACAGGGCGTCGCGCGCGCCGATCTGAACGACGTCATCGGACAGACGACATTCGCCTGCCCGGCCTATCAGCTCTACGGGCGCACCATCGCCGAGCGGCGCTTCACGCCGGCCGGATTTCGGATTCCCCTGGGCTTGAAGGATATCCAGCTCGTGCTCCAGGCGGCCGCCGACCACGCGGCGCCGATGCCCGCGGCCGATCTCCTGCGTGACCGCCTGCTCTCCGGCATGGCGAAGGGACGGCAGGACCTCGACTGGTCGGCCCTGGCGCTCGGCGCCGCGGAGGATGCTGGGCTGTCGCCACAGGCATGAGGAGTACGGCGTCCGCTGGGCACCGCACCATGCCCAGTGTTTATGGTCGGAACTTAACCGGCATACATCTGCGGTGCTCTTGGCATTCATCAAGTCGTGTGTGCAGTTTCACGACGATCGGAGCGAGACGAAACCGGTAACCTTCCGCAAGAAAACGAAACCAAAAAACTTCGCAGCGGATGATTATCGGTTTCCGTCCACGACGTTTGCGGAGACTAACGCGTGCTGTGCATCGGCATGATCACGTAGGTGTAGTCGCCAGTGCCGCCGACCGGCTTGACCACACCCGGCTGCTGCGCCGAGTTCAGCTCCAGCGCGACGCTCTCGGTGTCGATCACGGCGAGCACGTCGGTCAGATACTTCACGTTGAAGATGATCTCGATGCCTTTGCCGTCCACCGAGGCAGGCAACTCCGCGGTCGTGTCGCCGAGATCTTCGGCAGTGGCCTTGAGCGTGACGCTGCCCGGCTGGAGTCCGTCGCCCTCGCCGGCATTGACCTGCAAGCGCACGATGTTCGAGCTGTCGCGCGCGAAGAGCGACGCCTGCTTTGCCGCCTGGCGGAAGTCCGCCGTCGACAGGGTCGCCCGCGTGGCGACCTGGCCCTTCGGCAGGATCGCGGCGAAGTTCGGGAACTGGCCCGCGATCAGATTCGAGACGAGGTCCACGCCGTCGGCATGGAAGAGCACTTGGTTCCGATTCGGCGTGACGACCATGCGCACAGATCCCTCGTCGGGGAGGATGCGCGCCAGGTCGGAGAGCGTGCGCGCGGGGATCAGCACGTCGCCCGGCGTGCCGCCCTCGGGCAAGGGCGCGCTGCGCACCGCCAGCCGGAAGCTATCCGCCGAAGCCAGCGTCAGCTCGCCGTCCGCCACCCGCGCGAGGACGCCGGTGAAGACGGGGCGCGCATCGTCGGTGGCCGCGGCGAAGGTGGTCTGCGCGATCATCTCGCTCAGTTCCGGCGCGTTCAACATGACGGGCGTCTCGGTGCCGTCTTCGGCGGGGATGGTGGGGAACTCGGACGGGTCCATGCCGCGCAGCGTCGCCTGGCTGCGCTTGTCACTCACCTTGAGGCTCTGCGTACCCTCGGCCATCGTCAGATCGAGGCTTGCGGGCTGCAAGCTGTTGACCAGATCGGTGAAGAGCTTGGCCGGGACCGTCGTCGTGCCCGGCTCCGACACCGCGGCCGGCACGCGACAGGTGATGCCGATCTCCAGGTTCGTCGCCGAGAGCCGTATCATGTCGCCCTCCGCCGAGATCAGGATATGCGAGAGGATCGGCAGCGTCGTGCGGCTGGAAACGGCGTGGCCGACGACGGAGAGGCCCTTGGCGAGGTCTTGTTGCTTGCAGGTGAGTTTCAAAGCGTGTCCTCCGATGAGTGCGGCACGGCGACACTCGTGCCCAGGCCAGTCGCAATCAGTGCAATTTGAAGTGCTCAGATACGTATCATGGCGCATGTCGTTGCCACAGTATATGCTCGGCAGCATGCTGCGTGAGAGGAGCCAGGACCGGCTGTTGGTAAGACGTGCGAGACGTCGAAGCCGCCACGCCGCGGCGAGTAGGAGCGTCTGGTGACGCCGGAGAATACTTCTCGGAGGCGCGTGCAGATGGGGTAACGCCAAGCGCCGTTCGTTATGCCGAATCCGAAGACGTGGCGCATGATCTGTATTTCCGGTTCCACCTTGGCCAGGCCCATAGGCAAGGGCATCAGAGACATCCCGACCAGCTACGAGACGCTACTGGCCTGCAACGTCGAATGTGAGCGGGAGCACCTCCGCTATGCAGAGACGTACCGGAGCGTTGGCGAGGCGACGGCCGGCCGTGCGCCGAGGCCCAGGTCAGACTCACGAAGCTTATGTAACACCATAGTAACGCTTCGGTTACATTGAGGAGTACAAAATAGAGTAGCAGCACCTAGTTACACGTGTGGTGCGCGACGCGCGAGTTGTCCGCTGCTCGGCAAGGGAGCCGGATGAGTCTGATAGGGCGCTTTCGATTCTTGCAAGCAGTTCTAATCAGCGCTCATCTGCTATCGTGCGGCCACAGTTCGGGAGATGTCCCATGATACACGACCTGCCAAAGTCTTCGTCGCCGACGATGCCGCCTCCATCTGACGACAACCGCGACTTTCGCTCACCCCCACCCGCGCAACTGGAGGTGATGCCTCCGGTGGATGAGGAAATGCACCGGATATCGTCTCCCGCAAAGCGGCTGGCAGGGCCATGGCTAGAAGCCAATACGTTCGCGCCTACCTGGCTGCCGATGCGCTTGCGCCATCCCGCCGCCGGCTATATCCTGGCCGCCCTGGTGCAACTGGCAGTGGCGCTCATCACCTATGCGCTGGTTCTGTTCGTCCCCACATACTCGTTCCCCGGTGTGATCGAAGTCCTGGCCGTGACGCTGATCGCCTTGAACCTGGGGGCCGGCCCGGGGATATTTGCTGCTCTGGTGGGACTGCTGCTTGAAGAGATTCTGGTGCTGCCGATGCGCGCGGGCGAAGGTTACCTCACCAGTGGAGATCTCGTCGAAGGCGTCTTGTTCATGGCCGTTGGGATTACCCTCAGTATTGTCGCCAGCACGGCCGAGAATTCTAGGCGAAAGGCATTAGTGGAGCGAGCCGAGTCACAGGTGCGGGAAGCACAGGCGCGTGAATCTGCTCTACGCCAGACGCAGGAGCGTATGGATGAGTTCGTCGCCGTCGCCAGCCACGATTTGCGCTCACCCCTCACAGCCGCCATCGGATACAACGACATCGCGGCTTTGCGCTATGGGCGCCTGACTGCCGCAATGCTGGACGCACGTCCAGAACTCGGGGAGAAAATCGAAGTCGTCCGCGCCGACTTGGACGTGACACGCCAGTCCCTGAATCGAATGTGGCGTCTCGTCGACCTGTTATTCGATTCCGCGCAGATGCGTGCGGACAAGCTTGCGCTTCACTGCTTGCCCTGCGATCTCACCGCGTTGGTGCGCGACCACGTGCTGGCGCTGCGCGTGGCGAATCCGCGCCGCACCGTCGAGTTGGAGACGCCGAGTGATGGGCCGGTTGTGGTCATGGCTGATGCCGATCGCCTCGGGCAGGTGGTGACGAACTACGTGACCAATGCGTTGAAGTATTCGCCAGAAGACATGCCGGTATCCGTCCGGGTGGCACGCGACGTGGAGTGGGCACGGGTCTCAGTAGAGGACCACGGGCCGGGACTGGCGGCGAGCGAGCAGGAACGCATCTGGGGGCGCTATTACCAGGCGGCAGGTGTGCACGCGCAGCGTGAATTCGGCGCCGGGCTCGGTCTGGGTCTCCACATCAGCAAGGCCATCATCGAGAAGCAGGGCGGCAAAGTCGGGGTGGAAAGCGCGGTTGGCAAGGGCTCGACTTTCTGGTTTGCCCTGCCGGTGTCCGATGGAACCTTATCGATAGCCGACTAACCATCCTTAGCTCGCTCTACGCCTGCCCTCACGAGGTATCGAAAGTCTGGTCTCCGATCATGAATGGTGCAGGTGTCCGCGCTAGACGTCCGAGGCACTCGAAACGTCTAGGCCCCTCGGGGGGAAGGAGCGTCACTTTCCGCATGCGTCAGCATCCACGCGTCCGCGCCGACCTCGGGCCGCCGACTCTGATCCCATCACCCAGCGGGGCGCCCGCTACATCCACTTCGCGCCCAGATTAATCGCCACGATCGCCGCGCAGACGGCGATGATGCCCGGGAGATTCGCCTCGCCCCCGGCGATGGCGATCAAAGGGATGGCGAAGACCAGCGACACGATCGCCAGCTCGCTGCGCTGCTTCGCCGTGAAGTGGTTGTCGGCAGGGACCCGTGACTGGCGCACCTGCGCCACCTCGCGCGTCATGCGCTCCACCAGCGCGTCGAGGAACTGCTCGTCGTACGCGGGACCGAGCTCGCGCCGCGCCTCAAGCGCCGCCTGAATGTCGCGCTTGACCTCCTCGGCGTGCGACCTCGCCGATTGTGCATCCATGGCGTACCTCCACTGAGCGGGCGTGGCGCTCTCGAAACGACTGTACACGTGTACGCACTTCGCGCCAGCAGGTTACGCGCGGGTGACACGCATCCCTCCACTTCGATGCGCCCGCCCAGAGGAGGTTACACGATTGCCGTCAGGCGCTACAATCTCGCCAACGTCGCTCGCTCATCCTTTGACCGGCCCGCCAGCCGGAGGAGCAGACACCATGCCGACCTCCACGCTCCCGCGCACGCTCGACGTGCCCGCCCCCTCCTTCGCCGAGGTCAGTGGGCACCGCATCGCCTACGATGAGGTTGCGCCACCCAATCCGAAGGGCACGGTGGTCCTGCTGACCGGCCTCGCCTCCAAGCGGCTGGGCTGGCGCTCACAGATGGGTCCCTTCGGCCAGATCTACCGCACCATTGCGATGGACCACCGCGACAGCGGCGACAGCTACATGGCGGACGCGCCGTACACCGTCGCCGATCAAGCGGACGACGTCGCCGGACTGCTCGGCGCGCTCGGCGTCTCGCGGGCGCACGTCGTCGGCATCTCGATGGGCGGCTTCATCGCGCTGGAGCTAACGCTGCGCCACCCCGAACTGGTGGATCACCTGGTGCTGACCTCAACCTCCGCCGGCGGCCCAACGCACGTCCCCGCGAAGCTGGCGTTCCGACTGAGCCTGTTGCTGCCGCACCCGCCCTGGGTCGAGGCGGGACGGCTGGCGAAGCGCAGTTACCGCGCGATCCTGGCGCCGGGCTACGCGCGGGCGCACCCCGACGTGATGGAGCAGATCGCCGCCACGGCACGCTACCGTCCGCAGAGCGCCGCCGCCTACCGCCGCCAACTCAACGCCTGCCTCACGCACAACGCCTCGGCGCGGCCCGGCGAGATCCACGCACCAACACTGGTGATCCACGGGACGCAGGATCCGCTGGTGCCGATCGGCAACGGGCGCTACCTCGCCGCCCACATCCCCGGCGCGCGGCTGATCGAGTACGAGCGCACCGGCCATGTGCCGATCATCGAGCGCGCCGAGGAATATAATCGCGACGTGCTCGCCTTCCTTGGCGGGCAAGCGAGGGGTCCGACGGCCTAAGCGATGGGAACCCAGGCGATGCGACCGACGACGATCGCGAGCGCCAGCAACAGGAAGATGACGTTCACCGCCAGCCGCGAGGACTCGCCGCGCGAGACGTGCAGACCAACCGCGCCGATCTGCACGATGACGAGCCCGCCCGCCGCGGCGATCGTCAGCCACGGCGCGATCCCCGTCACCAGCGGCAGGATCAGCCCGATCGCGCCCAACACCTCGGCGACGCCGATGAAGCGCACGAACGGCAGTGGCGTTGACGACACCCACGTCATGGTCTTCGCCAGCGTGGGCACCGGCTGGGTCGCCTTCGTGATGCCCGCGAGGAGATAACCGGCTGCCAGTATGCCCTGAATAACCCACAAAGCGACGTTCATCGAGATGATACCCTTCTAAGTATGATTGACAGGTGTTGCTTACTCGGCACCTGTCGAGTATAACGGTAGCGTGCGCGGCGCTCCGGTGCAATCGGCAGATGGCGCGGAGTGTTGCCTAACCAACACCGTGGCGAAACTGTCGAGTTTGCCGCGGGCGAGAAGGGGTGCGAGCGATGAACGAGACGGACCCTCGCGTGAAGCGCACACGCAAGCTGCTGCAAGACGCCTTCATGAGCCTGCTCGCCGAGAAGAGCTTCCAGGCGATCAGCGTGCAGGAGATCACTGAGCAGGCGACGCTCAACCGCGCGACCTTCTACGCGCACTTCGAGGACAAATATGCGCTGGCCGATTGGATGTTGAGCGAGCAGTTCCGCGGGGCGCTGGCGCGGCGCCTGGCCGTTGATGCCCCGTACACGTTCGACAATCTGCACCTGCTCATCGCCACGGTCTGCGAGTTCGTCGGGGCGTTCCGCGGCCACTGCGCGCCAAATGCGCACGATCTGGACGTCCGCATCGAGGCGAAGCTCCAGCAGGAGATCGCGGTGGTGCTTGGCGCGTGGCTGGCGGAGACCTCCGACGCCACCTCGGCGCCGCTCGCGCAACGCGAGGTCACCGCCTCGGTGATGAGTTGGGCCATCTTCGGCGCAGGCCTCGAATGGAGTCGGGGTGATCGCGGCGTCTCGGCGGACGAGTGGGCGCGGCAAGTGGCGACCACGCTGGCCGCCGGCATCGCGCCGGCGACGATGGTCGGCCCGCAGGCACCGCACAAAGGCCGCGAGTCGGCAGCCAAGGCGTCGGCGCGCGGATAGGCGCGGGCGCAGCCTCACCGAGAACATGGCACGATGGGTGGGTCCGAGACAGCCATAAGCCGAATTCTGTGCCGCGCGTCCTCACGGCGCGCGCGGTGGCAATCATCTTTCTGCGACGACGGTTACCCGCCGCCTCTAGCAGCCAACCCGGGAGGTGACGGGCGAGCCACCCGCGGGCCGCCGGGCGAACCCGACGACCACTCTCCCTGTCCGGCCTTGCTCCCGATGGGGTTTACCGCAGCCGGCCGGTCACCCGACCGCTGGTGAGCTCTTACCTCGCCATTTCGCCCTTACCCGGCAGGCAAGCCGCCAGGCGGTATGTTTCTGTGGCACTGTCCTTGGGGTCGCCCCCACTGGCCGTTAGCCAGCATCGCGCTCTCTGGAGTTCGGACTTTCCTCGACCACCGCGAAGGTGGCCGCGATTGCCTGTCTGCCTCGTACCCACTTGCCATCAGGCATTATAGCATGAGCTTGATGCCACCAGCGCGATACCCAAATAATCGCTTATAGCAACGCAAAGCCCATGCTATCGCGCTATGCTATAATCCGGATTGCCCCACGGGTACGGCGCGGAACTGTCCCCGGAGCAGCTGTTTTGCATTCCAGCCCGATCAGGCGCAGGGTTTTGGCCCTGGAAGGTGTTTTGGAGGGGGACCATGTCGTACGACGTCACGCTCATTCCCGGTGACGGTACCGGGCCAGAGATTACCGAGGCCACCCGCCGCGTCCTCGAAGCGACCGGCGTTGCATTCACGTGGCACGTCAAGGATGCCGGCTTGGCCGTGCTGGAGAAGACCGGCACCGTGCTGCCGGAGGATGTGATCGCGTCGATCCGCGAGACCAAGGTGGGCTTGAAGGGCCCGATCACCACCCCGGTCGGCAAGGGCTTCCGCAGCGCCAACGTCGCGCTGCGCAAGAGCCTCGATCTGTACGCCAACCTGCGCCCGGCGAAGTCGTTCCCCGGTCTGCGCTCGCGCTATGAGAACATCGACCTGATCATCGTGCGCGAGAACACCGAAGACCTCTACGCGGGCATCGAGTTCCAGCGCGGCAGCCCAGAGATGGGCGAGTTGGTGGAGTTCGTCGCCCGCACGATGGGGACCAAGCTCAGCACCGACGCGGCGATCAGCTTCAAATACATCTCCGTTGCCGCCAGCCGCCGCATCGTCAAGTTCGCCTTCGAGTACGCCCGCGCCAACAGCCGGCGCAAGGTCACCGCCGTCCACAAGGCGAACATCATGAAGTTCTCCGACGGCCTCTTCCTGCAGGTGGCGCAGGAGGTCTCGAAGGAGTACCCAGACCTCCAGTTTGAAGACCGCATCGTCGACAACATGTGCATGCAGCTCGTGCAGAAGCCGGAGCTGTATGACGTGCTGGTGCTGCCGAATCTCTACGGCGACATCCTCTCCGACCTCTCGGCGGGGCTGATCGGCGGCCTCGGCGTCGCGCCGGGGGCCAACATCGGCACGGATTACGCCGTCTTCGAGCCGGTCCACGGCAGCGCGCCGAAGTACGCCGGGCAGAACAAGGTCAACCCGATGGCGATGATGTTCTCCGGCGTCCTCATGCTGCGCCACCTCAAGGAGCGCGACGCGGCCAACCTGCTCGAAGCTGCGCTGGCCTCCGTGATCGCCGAGGGCAAGAACGTCACCTACGACCTCAAGCCGCGCCCGGACGATCCCACCGCCGTCGGCACCTCCCAGGTCGCCGACGCCGTCATCGCCCGCATGCAGGAGCTGCGCACCCGCTAGCCAACCGATCCGTAGCGCCTCTTCAATCGCGACGCCCGCCACATTCCCGGCGCGCGCCGCGATTTTGTATGAATTGTGCGTGGCGCCCTCGCCGGGACTCAACCACACTGTCGGGTGAGAAATGCCGCACGGTGAGGAGGCGTCCGCGATGAAAATCTTGCCCACGTACCATCGGCGCCGTGATGGGCGCAAAGCCCCCGCGCTGCTCGTGTTCGCCCTTCTGCTGAGCGGATGTAGCCAGTCCAGTGTCTTCACCTCCGCCGCGCCGCTTCCTGCAGGCGTCACAATTCCCTACTCCGTCGGGAGTGATGCCTCGTCGGCGGGCGTTGTCATCGGATTCCTTGGTCGGGACGGAAGCACCGCGTGGCAGGCCAAGACGGGCGAGCAGAGTACCCAGTTTCCCCCGCTCATTGTCGGCGACGTGGTCTACACGGAAGGGGGCATGCCGCAACCACCGAGTGGCACCGTCGTTGCCATCCGACTGTCAGACGGGCACATTCTCTGGCAGACGCCCATGCCCACGCGAGATTTCTTCATCGCGGCGGATGACTCGATCGTGCTGGTCGCGGCGGGTTCTGATGGGCTCTACGCGCTCGATGCCGGCGATGGCAGCATTCGTTGGCATCTCGAAGGGATGGCAAAGTATCCTATTCACGTGGGGCACGGGATCGTCGTCGCCACGTGGACCGATCCTCAGAGCCAAGGCGCCCACGTGGAGGTCAATCGCGAGAGTGACGGTGCGCCGCTGTGGAAGCTCAGCTATGACCCCACCGTCTTCGTCAGCGAAAACGCCGTAGTGACCTCACTCGCCGGCGATACCCAGGCGCTCTCGCTACAGACTGGCGAACAACTCTGGCACAGCGAGCTTCTAGGGGATGTCGTCGCGGTGACCGCACGGGCGGTGATTGTCGCCGCACCACAATCAGTGACGGCGCTCGATCCGGCATCTGGGCACGTCGTCTGGGAGAAACCCGAATCGTTCGACGTCATCGGGCGCGTGGCGAGCTCGTCAGCCGCGATCTTTGGGACAAGCCTTGGCGTCTTGCGTGCGCTGCGCATCTCGGACGGGGGCGAGCTCTGGCATCGGACGTTCGAGGGCTACACGGTGCTTCAGATCGCTCCCGAAGATGGCGTCCTGTTCGTGTTGCTGGCGGGCGGGCCGGAGAGCAGCACTCCCGCGCGCATCGCAGCCGTCGATGGTGCGACCGGCGCGGTGTATTGGGAACGAGATGTCGTCAACGGTGCAATCCTGTATCTCGCCGACATCGGCGAGTGATCTGAGAGCGAGCCAGCCCGATGGTCGTCGAGCATGTGAGAGACGGCTGCCGTCGTCCTACGCAGGCTCTGCGCTGCCTCAAGCGCGCGATGGCGACGACCCTCACGGCGTGACGGGATGGGTCGTGACGCACACAAGCCACGCGACAGTGGCGAGCGGCGACGTCGCTACATCGTGATCCAATAGCGCGACAGGCAGGCGCTTGTCATCGCGGGAGGGGTCATCTGGTTGGCAATCGCTAGACGTCTGGCGTGGGCAGGCCATGCATGCCAAGCGTCAGGAACAGCTCGCCGCCGTGGTGCAGGTCGTGCTTGAGAATCCCCCAGATGATCCGCTGGCGAGTATAGCTGTAGGTCTGCTCGCCTTGCTGCTCGACGAAGGTGTCGGCCAGATTGGCTGGCGTCCAGCGGTCGAGGCACTCGCGAATCATCTGCCATGTCGCCTCCAATCCCTGGACCAGTTCGGTGGCGGTGCGCGGTGGTGCGCCGCCTGCATCCCAGGATTCGAGGGCGCCGAGTGCGGGATCTCCCTCTCCCATGGAGTCCTGAAAGCTACTCACCCGCGACCCGATGATATGCGCCGCCAGCAGCCATACCGGGCGCAGCGAGGGGGCGGCGCGCAACGCGAGATGCTCCTCTGTTGACCACTCCCCACGGCTGAAGCCGGGGGATTCTTGGGCTGACCACCGCTCACCTAGCGAGCTAGGAGAGTCTTACACGGTCATGTCGTGGCCCGAAGCCACCTCCACAAGCGTCGATTCCCGCAGGCCCTGCGGTATGTGGTTAGTATGGCACACGTGGTCGTTTGGTGTCCAGTTGTCGGGAGCGCCTGACGGCGCGCGGCGTTTCATCCCCATGGCTCAAGCCAGGGGTCTTCACGCCGCGCGAGCTGATAAGGGCGCAATCGCCTGGACGAGCACCGCTTGGTAGGTATCCCACCCCTGATAGAACGGCGTCAACGTCAGTTCATCTTGCCGCATCGCACGCTCCTAATCTCAACGTGAGTGTAGCAGGAGCACCAGACTATGCTCCTATTCCACCCGCACCAACGTCCTCTTCACCAGCCTACGGCCTGTCTGTCAAAGACAGCAAGAGGTGTCACCCTCGCACTGGACGAGGGCAGAGCGAGGCAGGCGCGAGATGGCAGGACGCGGCCATCTGACCGAGGAGGCGTGGGGAGCCATCGCGCTCCCGCCGCCAAGCCGTGGTGGGCGCTGCGCCTTATAGCCTGTTATGAACTGAAAGGCGGGGAGATGAGCCCAGCGGGTATGATGCGGGGAGTTCAATGAGCTGTTCGCGGGCTGGTTATAGCCCGATGGAGAATGACACCGATGGACGCGGAGCTGGACTCCCCCGCGCAAGCCGCCTGGACCGAACTGCTGGCAGCAGGACAGCTCTTCTCTATCGCGCAGATGACTGTGGTGAGCGCTCTCAAGCAAGATCGAGAGCGCTGCATGGCGATACTACGATCAGCGCTGCTCCATCCAATCAACGCCACGCAGCGACACGCGGCCTTGCGCATGCTTCGGGCTCTTGATGAGTCGGTGCGTCAGGCGATCTTCCCCACCCTCATGGATCTTGCGGCACACGATACCAATTACGTCGTTGGCGCGCGAGCGGCGATCACGTCCATCGATCCAGCATGGCTCGAAGCGCATCTGCCAGCGGAGGTGGACCGAATCCTGAGCGCGGCCACGGACGATCCGTCTGCATACGACCCGTATCGCCGCCTGGCTGAGCTGCTCCAACTGCTCCATTCGCCCTCCCTCCACGCATTGGTCGAGCGCGCCAGGCTGAGCAGTGACGCCGACGTTCGCGAGGTGGCGGAGGATTTCTGATCGCGCGAGGTCTCTGTTAGAGCGTGATCCAATAGCGCGAGACCTCGACGCCGGAGGACGGCGAAA
>CAWJCH010000024.1:0-124083 GCA_963841205.1 uncultured Chloroflexia bacterium
AATATTGGGGTCATCTCAACTGCGGTGTGCACACCAGTGCTCAACTGTTAGTTGAGGGGCATAGCACGGGCTCACAAATTTATGGCGAGCCAGCGGCGCGAGAGACGCATGCCCATACTGGCGTAGAAGTGCACCGCTTCGTGGTTCGCCTCCCAACAATCGAGCTCCAGGTCGGTGTCGCCTCGTTCTTTCGCATCTGCCATGCATGCCTCGAACAACTGTCGACCGATTCCCCGGCGGCGATACGCTTCTGCGACGCCGAAGTTGTCAATGAATGCGAAGGCGCGAGGCACGCGTATTTCACCTGATGCCTGCCGGTGTTTCAGCACCGCATAGCCGGCGATCTCGCCGTCGCACACTGCGATATATACAACGCTGTTATCCCCCGCAAGGAGGTCACCGAATACCTCTTCGGTGACTATCACCTCGACGCTACGGAATACCTCAGGGACTGCTGCCACGTGGTGTTCATGGACCTCATTTGCGACGCGAGCAAAGCCAGGGTAGTCGGCTGGCTCTGCACTTCTCACTTCTACTGCCATTGGCCCTCCACCTGTCCTTATGATGACGACTCGCGATGAAGACGACACGCGGTTTAGGAACTCGTTGCTTCCTGTTCGTCTGCGTCCACCGATGCCCGTCAGCGTCCACTATTTCGGGACAATTTGCAGTCATTCGTTCGTCTCTGTCCGTCTCCGTCCGCGCCCGTTGATGTCAAAATTGATGTCAGGCAACCGTAGCAGGGTCGCTGGAGGTGACGAAGCTCTCCGCGCTGCGTTCACGGGCGTTCGTCTGTGTCCACCGATGACGGATTCAAGCTGCTTTCGAGCGCCTGATTGTCCGTCACTGTCCGCGAGAGATTGTCTCAATTGGCGTCAAAATTGGCGCCCAGGTCGGCACCATGGTTCTGACTATCACATTCTCAGGATATGTCCTCCTTTGGGGTGTTATCGAATTGCGGGAGTCGCGCTGTCTATCGCTTTCAGAAATCTTCGGCGTTGCCCACGACGACGAGTTGGTTCATGGCACGAGACACCGCCTGGAACAGCCGTCGACGGCGGCTTGGTCCCGCCGATAAACCATCGAGCTCCGTGACGACTACCACCTTTTGCTCTAACCCTAGGGCCATGTTCACGGTTGCCATGGCCACTAACCCTTCTGCTGGACGGCTGCACCGCCAGGTGAATCGATACGGACCTACTCCTCGCAACTGCGTCCACCGACTGTTGTCAACCGAACGGCAGGAGATGATGAGGATGTCCTCCGGGCGTAGTCCTACCTCCGACACCAGCCAGTTGAGCGCGTTCAGCAGGCCAACGGCCTCGGGATCGTCCATTCCTGTAGCCGTCCTGATCCCTTGGGCCGTCGACCAAAAGAACCGAGTCGGTCGGCCCACTGGCCCGAGACACCGTATGGCCTCCATATTCGGATTCAACTGCCGCATGTCGCCGAATACTGCCTGTGTATTCCGCAGGTTCTCGCGCAACGGCACGAGAACCTTGTCCCCCGCGATAGGTGGCTTCCAGGGAGTTGGGTCCTCGCGCTGGTCGGCGTCGTAAAATAGGAAGAGCCGAGATTCTTTCGGCTCCTTTAGTAGGCGCAAGAACTTTGGCCAGATGTCGGTGTCGATCGTCTGCGCCTCATCGACCAGCACCGCGTCATAGCGCAGCGTTGCGCGGTCGCCACGTGTATCGAGCGCTGCTAAACTGGCGGCGAGATCCTCTGCGTACACCCTTAAGGACCGCGACTTCTTGACGCGGTCTAGCGGCAACTTCGCTGCTTCCAGCGCTGCAAGCGAGAGCGTCCGGGCCGAATAGATGTCAAATGCGGGCTTATCTTGTCGAGAATCTGCCTCGACCCGCACCTGCAATGACTCGGCGAGGAATTCATTGTTGCAGAGGAAGAGCACGCGGTGGCCGAGCGAGGCCAGCCTCCAGGCCGCCTCCATCGCAAGGATGGTCTTGCCCGTGCCGGCAGCCCCGGACACCAGCAGCTGTCGATGTTCGAAGATATCCGACAGGATGGCGAACTGGCTCTCTGTCAGCTCTCGGAAATGCTCGTTTTCCTCGGTCAGGGCAACGGCAAGGCTTGACTTCCCACGTCGCGATGGGGCAAGCGCCCTGACCAGCATCTCTAGGGCTGCCGGAGGAAACGCTGCAGCATCTGTTCCGACGGGCGTAGCTGCATGGAAGAAGTCATATAAACGTTCCACGGCCTCCGCGGGTGCGAGCGTATCGGCCTGATCGAGGATGAGCTGCGGTTCCAGCACGGGCGTTTCGTCCGCGCGGTCGCCGTGTCGTTCCCAGTTGCACTCGGGGAACCACACGCCGCGTGCGAAGGCTTCGTGCGGGAAGTAGGGCCTTGTGACAGCGTTTGCCTGCAACACTCGCCGCAATGCATACATCGCGTTCGTCACCTGACGAATGGGGTCGGGATCGAGTACGCGGCTCGCTCCGTTCCAATCCGAACTGTGCCAAACTCCCGTTGCTCCGTCGCGACTGATCGCACCGCCCTTGACTTCGAGGACGAGGAGTCCGCGTCGGGGATGGACCACAACGAAGTCGATTTCGACATCGAGCGGGCGACGCTGATCCCGCTCCTGCGGCCATGGGACGCTGTGAAAGACCAGGTACGAGTCGTCGAGGTAGCGGCGAAGCAAGCCGTAGACCAATCGTTCCGCGCGAGACGCCCCTGGCTGGGGTCCGCGCTCCGGATACATACGCGCCATAGGCACCCTTGCGACGCTTGCAGCGAAAAGGCTTTGGGGGCGAGATCCAAATCTAGGTCATGCTAGCTGTGAGACCCGCAGCTGTCAACGGGGGCAATGCCTGCTGGTTTGGGCGCGCATTCTCACCATTACACCCGACGACAGTGCGTTTCTTGACTGGTGGCAACTGATCTACCCCGCGAACTACGCCATCGCCGCTCGTCGTTCGTGGACGTTCGCTAATATCCGTCGGTGCAGGAAACAAAGGAATCCCCGCTCTAGCAGCGTTCGTAGTCGTTCGCTCGTATTCGCGAGCGTTGGGGGCAGATATGGGGCCAAGACGCATGACGGCGATCGCGCGGCCCGTCTATTACACGTCGAAGGAGGCGCTTGGGGCCGCACCGAGGCCGGGGATGATCTGGATCGACGTCACCGACTCTCGTGCGTGCTATAGTGTCAGCCAGGTCCTGTTTCGTGCTTCACTCCCTTTCGTCCGACCATCTCGCGTCAACATCCCAGCCGCGATCAGGAAGTCGGTCCCGCTGATGTGTCATAAGGCCGCCGAGATGGAAAGCAGGTGCACATGACGACGCTCACGCCCGGTGCTTTCGACCTGCCTGCGGAGGAAGGGTCGCTGCGCTACACCATCGCCGGGACAGGGCCAGCCTGCATCGCGATCTCTGGAGGACCAGGGATCGACGCACGCTACCTCGAAGATATCGGCGGCATCACGAGCGCCGTGACGCTGGTCACGGTGCACCCGCGCGGCTCCGCCGGGTCGCCATTCCCCGACGCGAGCGACTGGAGCCTCGCTGCCTATGCCCGCGACGTCGACGCGGTGCGCCGGCACCTCGGGATCGAGCGCCCGCTGGTACTGGGCCATTCGCACGGCGGCTGGGTCGCGCAGCGCTATGCGCTGGATTATCCTAGGGCCGTAGCGGGGCTTGTCCTCGTGGGGACCGCGCCGGCCGCTGTTGGCGCGATGACGTGGGATCCCGAAGAGACCACTCGCCGGTATGCCAACGAGCCCTGGTTCCCAGCGGCCTACGCCGCCCTCCAGGAGGAGACGACGCTCGAGACGACGCCGGAGGAGGCCGCGGCCAGCCTCGCGGCCATCCTCCCGTTCTACTTCGCCGCGCTGACGCCCGCAGTGCGGGCCTACCTCGCGCGGATCGGGACACTCTCACTCAACCCGGCGCCACACGTGCGAGGCGACGGGCCCGCGCAGTTCGTCGCCGACTGGCGGGGCGAGCTACCCACCGTCCGGGTACCAGCGCTCGTGATCGTCGGGCGGCACGACTTCATCCAGACCCTGCCCATGGCGCAAGAGTTGGCCGGCTTGCTCCCCCGCTCGTTGCTCCTTGTCTTCCAGTCTTCAGGCCACTTCCCGTGGATCGAGGAGCGCGACCACTTCCGCACCGCCGTGACGGAGTTCGTGCAACTCGTGGACGCTTGAGAAGCCGTTCAGACGCCTGCGCGTCGCGCGGAGCAATCCGTGGTCAGGGCAACCGACGGTTTACAAAGCCGATCCCTTGCGTATGTCAGTATCCATAGACGTCCGCGGAGTGCCAAGAATTGGGGGGGTTAGCGGGCCGCCCGGTCATCAGCGTTCGTCTGCGTCCGTCTAGATTGGGGTCAACGTTGGGGTCACACCACTGGGGCTGACCGCCCGAAGGTCGAGCGGCTCTTCGCCCGGCTCGGCAACTTCCGTCGCCTGGTCGTCCGTTATGAACGCCATGCCCTCCATGACCTCGGCTTCGTCCACCTCGGCTGTATCCTCATCCTGCTGCGTCACAGTTGATGAGATGGCTTGTACGCGTCCACCTTATAATGCCTGTACCTTTTTGATATCCAATCCAGAAGATTGAGCTGAGTAGTTCAACCTGCCTCAGGTCTGCTTGACCCATGTCAATTGCTACGTCGACGGCTCTTCACTCCCATTCCGCAGTTTGGATTGACCCGAAAGAGGGGATCTTGGTAGGGTGGACGCCATGACGCAAACGGCCGCATCGATCGGGGATGGGAAGGATGCTGGGGCGCCATGGCGACACGGTATGTGGTCGAACATCTCAATCATCTGGGGATTGTCGCGGAGGTCTGTCGCGAGATCGGGGTAGCGGACTGGCTGGACCAGCAGGAGCCAGGGAACCGGCAGGTGGTCAGCGTCGGGACCGCGACGGTGGCGCTGGTGCTCAACGGGCTGGGGTTCAGCAATCGGCGGCTGTATCTGGTCCCGCAGTTCTACGCCGACAAGCCAGTGGAGCACCTCTTGGGGCCGGGGATCGTGGCCCAGGACCTCAACGACGACTGCTTGGGACGCACGCTGGACTGGCTCTATGTCCACGACGTGACGCGACTGTTTGCGGGGCTGGCGCTGCGGGCGCGCCGGGCGTTCGGGGTGGAGGTGGGACGGCTGCACGCCGACACGACCTCGTTCTCGGTGCACGGGCGGTATGCGCCGGACCTGCCGGAGGGGCTGGAGACGCCGGAGACGCTCAAAGCGGCGGCGCGGCGCGCTCCTGAGCGCGCGGCGACGAACGGTCAGGAGGAGGACGAGGAGGAGGACGAGGAGGAAGCGGCGCCGACGGTGATCGAGGTGACCTATGGGTACTCGCGCGACCACCGGGAGGACCTGAAGCAGTGGATGTTGGCGCTGGTGACCTCGGGGGAGGGGGTGCCACAGTTCCTGCAGCCGCTCGACGGCAATGCCAGCGACAAACGGGCGCTGCTGGAGGCGGTGCAAGCCCTCACGCAACAGCTGGAGGAGAGCGGCGAGACGCCGGGTGTCTACGTCGCCGACAGCGGCCTCTACAGCGCCGAGAACATGACCCGACTCAACGTCGCCGGCGTGCACTGGGTCAGCCGCGTCCCGGAGACCTCGACCGCGGCGCAGGCCATCGTCCAGGAGCGGCTCGAGACGCTGGACGGCTGGCAGCACAGCGCCGACGGCAGCCGCCACTGGTGGAGCCGCGAGCAACCGGACCTGGCGCAGGGCGCCGAACGCTGGCTCGTGGTGCGCACGCAGGAGGGCGAGGAGCGGGCACGGGCCACCGTGCAGCGTCAGGCGCAGCGCGACCAGCAGACCTGGGAGCACCGGCTGTGGCATCTGGGCAACCGGACCTTCGCCTGTCAGCCCGACGCCGAGGCGGCGCTCGCCTCCGCCTGCCAACGGCTGCCGCCCTGGTTCGTGGTCCAGTCCGCCGTGGTGGCGCAGCCGGGCTACGCCAAACCCGGGCGACCGCGGACCGGCGCCACGCCGGCCATCCTGACCTGGCGAGTCCAGGCCACCCTCACCCAGGACGCGGCCGCGCTGGAGCGCGAGGTGCGGCGGCGGGCGGCCTTCCTCGTCGGCACCAACCTCCTCGACCGGACGCCTGGCCCGACGAGGCCGTCCTCGCCCTGTACCGCGAACAGGCGCTGGTGGAACGCGGATTCGCCTTCCTCAAAGATCCGCTCTTCCTCGCCTCCTCGGTCTTCGTCAAGCGGCCGGAGCGCATCATGGCGCTGGCCTTCGTCATGACGTTGTGCCTGCTGGTCTACAAGCTGGCCGAGATGCGCCTGCGGCAGCGCCTCGCCGAGACGGGCAAGACCGTCCCCGATCAGAAGGGCAAGCCGACGGCGCGTCCGACGCTGCGTTGGCTCTTCCAGTGTTTCGAGGGCATCGACCTGCATCACACCTGGCAGTCGGACGGCACCTCCGAGACCGAGGTGCTCCGCCTCACCAGGGTGCATCGCCTCGTCTTACACCTCCTCGGACCCACCTACGAAATGGGGTATTTGACCTTCTCGGAAACTGCGGAATGAGAGATAGGGTTCGTTCGGACGCAGTTTGCTCGGGCGCGATTGTGGGCCGTGCTCGGGGAACGCCTCGGCGCGCAGGTAGCGGCGGACGGTCCCGCGGGCCAGCCCGACGACTCGGGCGATCTGGCGCTGCGTCATTCCCGCGCGAGCCGACGCCTGCACCGCTTCGTAGGACGCCAGACGTCGAGCACGCCGCGCCTCGCGTTCTCGCGGTGCCGCAACGGTCCGCGGCGCGTGTGGTCGCCCTGCCTCCAAGCCTCGCTCCGGCACCGCGGGCCCTGGTATGCGCTCGGGCGCCCTCGCCAGTTCTGCCTGCTGTGCGTAAGGGCGTGGCGACGTGGGCGGGGTCGACGTGGGCGGCATGCCGTGCGCCATCGCCTCGGTGGCGGCCTGGCGCAAGACGGTGTGTTGGCGCAATGTGTTGGCGCAACAGGAACGCCTCCAGCGCGTCGCCGAGGTTCTTGAGTAAGTGAAAGCGGTCGGCCACCTGTACGGCCTGCGGCGCTCCCTGACGGATGCCTTCCGCATACGCGCCTCCTCGGTCGCGGCTGGCGATCTCGACCCCCGGATGGCAGCGAAGCCACGCGGCGACGGTCTCGGCGGTGCGATCCGGCAGGAGATCGACCGGGCGGTGCCGCTCGAGGTCGACCAGGATCGTGCCATCGATCCGCCCACGGCGGAAGGCCCAATCGTCGACACTCAGCACCCGCGGGGTTGGTGCGGTCGGCGTATTGACGGTCGGCAGTGGCGCCGCCCGCAGGAGGCGGAGCAGCGTCATGCGGCTCGTGGGCAGATGGAGGATCCGCGCCAAGCGCGCGCCAGGTTGGCCGCCAAGGGCGAAGCCGAGCGCGGTGAGCGCCGTGCGCAGCGCCGGCGTGCTGCGGCTAGAGACCGGGGCCAAATGCGGGATGCGCTCGCGAAACGTCTGGCGCGAGCAGGCGACGTTCCTACAGCGGAAACGCCGTCCCTGCAGGCAGATGTGCACCGCGTGCGCATTCCACGGGACGTCGGTGAGCAGGCGGGTGAACCGTGCATGGACGTGTCCGGAGCGCTGGTGACAGCGGGGACAGTGCGCGGTCTTACGGATCGGTGCGACAGTGACCAGCACGGCTCCCACCCCGACCCGCACGTCTTGGATGCGCAGTCCGGTCAGGTGCGGGAGTACCGCCGCGAGGAGGCGCGCGCTGCCCAGCGTGCCACGCGTGGCCATGGAAGACCTCCGGCCAGCACTCCAACTTCTCCTGCGGTTTCCTTTGCGCTGGCCGTCCTCGTTCTATCACTTCACCCCTGCGGCTGGTTCACCGCAAGTGAGCATGAGCCAACTCTACACCGCCGCCTACAACCGCAGCACGTGCGGGCCAACCCGGCAGCGCAGGCCGACTTCAAGTTGCGCCTGCGCCCACTCCTCCGCCAGGTGGCGACAGCGTTCCCCACGGCGCGGGTGGAGCTGTGGGCCGTCGACGAGCATCGCGTCGGGCTCAAGCCGATTGTTCAGAAGGTCTGGACACTCGGCGTGTCCCGCCCCCTTGCACCGGTCGAACATCGTTATGCCTGGTCGTACGTGATTGGCTTCGTACACCCCGCCTCGGGCCGCACCGTCTTCCACTTGGCCACGAGTGTGAGCGTCCCGCTCTTTGAACTCGAACTAGCCGCGTTCGCGCACGAGGTTGGGGCAGGACCACACAAGCAGATCGTGCTGGTCCTCGATCGTGCAGGCTGGCACACGAGCACCCGCCTGTGCGTGCCTGAGCACGTCCATCTGCTCTTTCTGCCCGCCTACTCCCCTGAGCTGCAGCCCGCTGAGCATTTGTGGCCGCTCACCAATACGGTACTGGCCAACCGCCACTTCGCGACCATCGACGAGCTCGACGACGCCCAAGCCGCGCGCTGTGTTGCGCTACAAGGTCAGCCCGACCTGATTCGGTCGACGACGCACTTCCCGTGGTGGCCCACCCGCATCCACCCGCGTCACGGGCCGCAGTCGCGGCGCAGCCTGGGGGCGCTCACTTAGCGCGTCTGCGAGGTGTCCCCAGTGATCCCGCTGCCTCCTGCCCGCGGACTCCAGAGCACATAGCCCTCCCGGTCATCGGCCGCGAAGAAGAGCAGTTGACAGTGCTCGACCAGCGGTTGCAACTGCTCGCCTGCAATCGGAGTGCGCAGCCTCAGGAACGGCTGCAACGCCTGCGCTGACAGTGCTGCCAGGACGGCCACCGACGAAAGCGGGCAGACGGGAGACGCCCGGTAGTCTCGACCGGCGTAGGCTACCGCGCGAGCAATGAACGCCTGCCGCGGGACTGCCTCCCGGGACTGGTGGCGGCGCGTTCCCGGTTCTAGGTGATCTGGGCCTGATAGAGTACCGGCGGGGGCAGCGCGCAGGAGGTACTGCCCGCGGAGTGAGCGGCGGCAGGCTGTGCGACCAGCAGCACAGCTGCCGCGTTGATCTGCGCGGTCGTGGCCCCCAGCGCCGACCACTCGGCGCCCTGCGCCTCGCCGTAGCCGAAGATCAGGTAGTGCCCATCCGGCCACCAAGTGAACGGACCAATCGCGCCAGCGGAGTTGTCGGACCGCGTCCCGCTCAGCAGCGTCGAGCGTTGGCCGTCGGGGACGGTCAGTTGCTGGATGGTGGCGCCGTCGGCGACCGTCACCGCCAGCGTATTCGGCCGCCACGCGATCCAGGTGGCCTGCGTGAAGCCGGTCGCCAGCGTGCGCGGTGTGATGGGAGCCGTCACCAGGTGACCGGTGAATGAGAACACGGCGGCGGGAAGTGCGCTGCGGGGCAGCACCTGCACGGACGTGGCTGTGAGTAAGGCCAGATCCTGCCCATCCGGAGACCAGACGGCTTGCCATACCGCGCACGGGGACGTGGCTTCCTGCGGATAGAGTCGTCCGGTGAGGTGGAGCTGGGACGCGGTGGGGTCGAGGACATAGAAGTCAATGGAGCAGCCATCGCTCGTTTGATCATTCACCCTGCGCACGAAAGTGAGCACCCGGCTATTGGGCCACCAGTCGGCGCTGACGTACGTGGGACTATACGGGGGAGGTCCCAGCGTCGCCTCGGCCCCCGTCCAGGTCGCCGTGACGGTGCCGTCGGGCGCAAAGTGCAGGGCAGCCACCCGCCCACTGCACGCCAAGTAGAGGTGATCTGAGGACCAGCCGGCCACGCTCCCGCAGACCACGTCATCCGAGACCGCGCTGGCTGACCCGCTCGAGCTGAGGCGCACGTTGACTCCGGGCCCAAGCAGGAGAGCATGGCGAGCTCCAGAGGCATCCAGGTAGGGGAGGATACTGCCGATGTCACCAGGGTACGGGTTCGCTGTAAGTACGGGGGTGACACCTGGTGCCTGCACTGCGACCGAGGTCACACAGACCTCGCCAGTGCCACAGGCGCCTAGCCCTAGCATCAACAGGCTCACGAGCGCTGAGAGCACCAGCGTCCCTGGGTGCGCGATGGAGTCGCGTCGAGTCACGACGAGGTGGCGCATGTGCTCCTCCTTTGCTCTGTCACGCGGTCTGAGTTCCACCCTCGGGTAGGCGGTATGTTGGCGGCCGCCTACCCAGCAGATCTACGCGGGCGGTGTCGTGCATCTCACCGTCTGAGCTCGGTGCGCACGAGAAGGTGCCTGGTCGTCAAAGCGGTTGCCCGCTGCGTACCGGGGCTGGTAAGAGCGGGCGGATGAAAGCCTATTGCGTATCGGTGAGATGAATCCTGCCCATGCAAGCAGGCTAATTCATCCCACTCCTGTTTTGGAACCGCCTCTAGCGAACGCGCGGCTTGTTGAGGCCATGAAGTACAACGGTATAGTGCAACGCGGTATCACACTCAGCCCGCCGCTCCCTGACGGGCACGCGCCGGCGCTGCAAGAGCCGGGTTCACCCTTGCCTGCGTCGCTCCTCGGCCTGACGTCGGTGTTCCTCGAGCCGCTCCTTGCCTTGGATGTCAAACTCGACCGTCTCCAGCATGTGTTGGCTGAAGGTGGGAGCTGCGAGTTGGAATCGATCCAGGTGACTGCCCTCACCGTACCAGTAGACGGGCGGATCGTCGCCGGCGCCGAGACGGAAGAACTGGAAGACGTAGCCCTGGTGCATGCTGAACGCGAACGCGTCCTCCGGCAGCGGGTCGGGGAAGGTGTTCTCGGCCAAGAGTTCGCGAGCGCCCAAGGTCAAGGCCCACGGATCGTCACCAATTCGAGGTTGCCAGGGATAGAACATATCCGTCCCGACCATGATGGCGCCCGCGCCGTGCCCCATCCACCGCAAGAACTCCCGGTAGGCAGCTGGCAGGGTCCGACCCAGCCGGCGCTCGAACTCGCGCACATCCTCGTCCGTGAAGCCATCCACCTCTTCGGATGGGATGCGCTCCCGTTCGCGGAAGAGCTGCTACGCCTGGGTCAGGTACATCGTGGCTGCCTCCTCCCGCCGGATGCAACTTACCACCCGTTTATGAGATGGCCCGTAGCACGCTTTTGTCGCAATTACGGTAGCAGTAATCATGAGCATCTGCTCACCGGCAGGGATGAAAATGGGGTACGGTGCTGCGGGGGAGGGGGCGCAGAGGTCGATCTGACCTGGGTGTTGAGAGCCTGAGTAGCAGTAGGACCGCGACGCCCGCAGGAACCAGAAGCTGCTGCCAGAGTCCTGCATGGGACCAAGAGCGCGTGGGTGAGCTGCTGAACAGTGCGGCGTCACAGCCCTCTCCTGCGAGGTCGTCGAACGAGTGGCGACCGTGCGCACAGAGAGGAGCGCGAGATGGACGTCGCGTTTGAGCGCTGCGCAGGGATTGAGGTCCATAAGCGGATGCTCGTCGTCTGCCGACTGGGGGGCGACGCGACGGGGCAACGGCTCGCGGAGACCCGGACCTTCGGCACGACGACGAGCGAAGTCCTGCGAAGGTCCGACTGGCTGGCGGAGGGCGGGTGCACCCACGTCGGGATCGAAAGCACCGGGGAATACTGGAAACCCATCTGCAAGGTATTGGAGGGGGTCTTCGAGGTCTGGCTGCTCAATGCGCAGCATAGCAAGGCCGTTCCCGGCCGCAAGACCGACGTCAAGGACGCGCAATGGATTGCCGAACTCCTGGCCCATGGATTGGTTCGTCCCAGCTTCATCCCTGCGCGCGAGCAGCGCGACTTGCGCGAACTGACACGCTCTCGGGTGAGCTTCGTCCGAGAGCGGGCGACGTTGGTGCATCGGGTGCACCAGCGGTTGGAAGGCGCCAACCGCAAACTTTGCTCGGTGCTCACCAACGTCATGGGAGCCTCTGGTCGCGCCATGTTGCGTGCGCTGCTGGCCGGGGAGACCGATCCGCAGACGTTGGCCGAGCTAGCCTGTGGCCGATTGCGCAAGAAGCGCGGGCAGCTGGCGCAAGCGCTGCAAGGGCAGCTGCGGCCCCACCAACGCTGCGTGTTGGCCGAATTGCTGACCCAGATCGATACCCTGGATGAAACGATTGCGCGCTTCGACACGCACGTCGAAGCGGCCTGCGCCGCCGCGGCCGACGAGGCGGAAGTGGTCGCGTTGCTCGATACGATTCCTGGGGTAGCCACCACGGCGGCGCAGATGCTGGTGGCCGAGATCGGGACGGACCTGCAGCGGTTTCCCTCAGCAGCGGCCTTGGCCGCCTGGGCGGGGCTCGCTCCTGGCAACGACGAGCGTGCGGGTCGGCAGCGCAGCGGGCGTACCCGCACGGGCAATACCTGGCTACGCGCGGTACGGGTGCAAACCGCTCAGGCGGCCGCGCATATGAAGCATACGTCGTTGGCGGCTCGTTACCGGCGGAGCGCGGCGCGGCGCGGGGCAAAGCGTGCGATCATCGCCGTAGCCCACACGATCCTCGTCATTGCCTATCACGTCATCGCGCGGCGCGAGCCCTATCAGGAGCACGGAGAAGATTATCTGCAGCGTGCCAGTCCAGAGCAGCGCACGCCGCGATTAGTGCGCCAGCTCGGCAATTTGGGCTTCGCGGTCACCTTACGGCCAACGGCCTTGCTTGCTCCTCCGGGAGGTTCCTGAGATCTCGATTTTCGGGTGAGGTCAGCCCAAGGATAGAGAGGGCGACCGGCGAAGTCCGTCTGCAAGGCGGCAAGAAGCGGCTGGCCCTGCTTGCGCAGGGTTGCCAAATAGCCGCGCAGCCGTGCGAAGGCATCCGCGCCGAGATCGCTGCGGAAGCAGCCGGAGACCTTCTGCTGGGTCTTGAGCGTCCGCAGGTCGCGCTCTGCTTGATTGTTGTCGAAGGGGATCGTCAGGTCGGCGAGGAAGGCCAACACCTGCTCCTGCCCCAGCCAGAGGCGTTCGAGGAGGTTGCGCGCCGGCGTCTGCTTGACCCGTCCGCGCTGCCTCGGGCGCCGCGCGGGCGGCGGATTGGCGGCGTGCCCGGCGGCGAGGATCGCCTGGTAGCGCGTCACGAAGGTCTGCCGGCTGACGGCCGGCAGGTGGCGGAGGCCCTCCGACCGCGCCTGCTCGGTCGCCACCGTCATCGCCAGCAACAGAGCCTTCATCTCACTGGCCCACGGCTGCTGGTACTGCTCCTCCAGGAAGGTCAACTCCCGCAGATGGAGGACGCCGGCAAAGGGCATGGCGGCAGCGCGTGTACCACTGCTACGTCGTGAAGCCGTCATGCATGCCCACCCCGGTGTAGCGGGGCAGGATCCCCATGGCGTCGGCCGCCTCACTGCCGCGCGTGGCGTGCACCGCGTAGCGCGTCAGCGTCGGCGTGCTGGCTACGTGCACCCACGCCAGCTTCCCATCCCGCCGCACGCCGGTCTCGTCACTCTGGAGCACCGGCGCCTGGCGTAGCGCCGCCGTGAGCTCCGCCTCCACCGGCGCCAGCGTCGCCGATGCCTGCTGGATCCAGCCATAGCCCATGACCTGCGCCTGCTCTTGCGCCTGGCAGCAGGCCGCAACGGTCAACCATCGGCAGTGATTCTGGATGCCCGTACCGTGCAGTCGACACCGGAGAGCGGCGCCCATGCCGGCTACGATGGCCATAAACGCCGCAAAGGAGCCAAGGTGCATGTGGCGGTGGATACCTTGGGGCATCTGTTGGCCGCTGCCGTGACGCCAGCCAGCGAACAGGAGCGTGCCCAGGTGGCGGACCTGGCCGAGCAGGTGCAGACCGTGACCGGGGACCGTGTCGAGCTGGCCAATGTCGACCAGGGCTACACCGGCACTGAGCCAGCTGAGGCCGCAACTGAACACGGGATTCAGCTGGAGGTGATCAAGCTGCCCGAGGCTCAGGGACCCCGACAAGGCTTCGTTTTGTTGCCGAAACGCTGGGTAGTCGAGCGCTCGTTTGCTTGGTTGGCTCGGTTCCGCCGGTTGGCCCGGGACTATGAACGGTCGCCGCAGACCGCGGCGGGGCTGATCTTTCTGGCTTTTACCTGCTTGATGCTGTCTCAGTGGATCCACTGGCCCTTCAGTTCATAGCATGCTCTAATCCTATGTGCGGGATGCTTCCAGAGGGAGGCGAGGAACGGTGAAGATGCTCATTTGTGCTGGACGCGGGCTGCTCGACGTTTGCACGGATGCGGGTGGCCAGCTCCAGCATAGCTCCCCGCAGTTCAGGTGGCTCGATGATCTCGATGGGGCAGTCTAGCCCGGCAAGCGCATATGCCAGCGGAGCCAGGTCTTTAGCGAATCCATGAAGCAAGGTTCCGCGCGGGTGTGGTTGGCGAATCGCGATAGTCGGCGCCAGCCGCAGGCTGACCTCCTCAGGTGCCAGGTGCGCGATGACCTGGAACTCCCAGCGCCAGGGCACCAGGGCGATAGAGCGCTCGACGGCAGCGAGCGCGTCAACCGGCGGCGGTGTGAAGGTATCTGCGAGCGCACTGGCGCTGATAATGTGGTCGAGACGGAAGACACGCAGATCATTCCGCAGATGGCAGTAGCCTACCAGATACCAGCGTCCATAGCGGTGGACGACCTGATAGGGATCAACCGTGCGCTCGGTCTCGGTGCCATCTTGTCCGCGATGGCAAATGCCCAGCTGGCTCCGCGAGCGAATTGCGCGGACGGCGGTTTCGAGATGCGCTGGAACGGCGAGGCCCGGTCCTGCCATCACTGGCGTCGCGAATGTCACCGCGCTATCCATGCCCTGTATCAAATCGCGCGTCATGCCTGGTAGCGCCCGCGCAACCTTTCTCAGGGCGCGCTTACTATCACCATCGGTGACGCTGCGCGCTCGAGGCTCGACGCTCAGCAGCCCATAGGCAAGCGCAAGCGCTTCGTCCTTGGTCAGCGCCAGCGGCGCCCGGTACCCCGGCGCCAGCGAGTAGCCGCCATGACGCCCACGGCGCATCTCAATGGGGATACCACGCTCGCGTAGGATCAGCACATAGCGTCGCACCGTGCGAGCGTCCACCTCCAGCCGGGCCGCGATGTCGCCGCCGCGCATCCGCCCATACGCCTGCAACAGCTCAAGGACCGCCAGCGCGCGTGAAGTCGAGTAGTACATGGAATTCGAGCTTTTTCTCTGTGATCTGCTATTAGGATGAACCGTGTCCGCTTATCAGGTTATCATAGCTCCCGTGGTTTGGTCGAGGCCACCCCACGGTGGGGCTGGCGACCTTGCCTGGCAGGAGATTATGAAGGAGATCATGACATGGGAGAGCAGATGGCTGCCGCGCCTGAACTGGACGCGGACGGTCGCGCAGACTTCGACTTCTTTCTTGGCGTCTGGGACAGCAAACAGCGGCGTCTGAAAGAGTGGCTGAATGGCTGCGATACTTGGGAAGAATTTTCTGGCGTAAGCGATGCCCGCAAGCTACTGGACGGGATTGGACATATGGACCAGGTGACGCTCGAGGGACCCACCGGGCGTGTCGTCGGTCTGACCGTGCGCCTTTTCGACCCGCAGACCAGGCTCTGGAGCATCTATTGGGCGGACTCCAAGCGTGGTATCCTCGGCGCGCCTCAGATCGGGCGCTTTCAGAATGGGCGGGGCGTGTTCTACGATCATGAAGTGCTCGCGGGCAGAGCCATCTTCAGCCGCTACCTCTGGATGCCGATGAGTGACACCACTTGCCGCTGGGAGCAGGCGTTCTCGGCGGATGGCGGCGCGACCTGGGAGACCAACTGGATCGCCGATTTCACCCGCCGCACCTAAGGCCCATGCTTCATTACTGGCGGCGGTGAGGTAGTAGAGTGGAGATATTGACAGAAAAAGGGCTTTCGCCCGCCGCACGCCACGTCGTGTCAACGGCAGTGGGAAGGCGTATGACGGCTTGAGCCGTTGCCGCGTGTGGGCCAATCAGGCAGCATAGAACCCTATGAGCCAGACAGCGGTACGCACGACCTCCCAGGAGAAGCTGCGGCCAACGCTGGCCCAAGAGCGGGCGCTGGAGGAGGTGCGGGGGCGCTGCCGCGCGCGCTCCAACGTCTCCAACGCCGCCCTCGAACGGCGCCGCACGGCCTGGCAGCGGTGCTGCGTCTCGGTCACGCGCTCGCAGCAGGAAGCGGAGGTGCAGGACCTCCGCGCGGCCTTCCCGGAGTACGCGGCCCTCCACTCGCACGTCCTGCAGGACGTCCTGGCCCGGCTGGACACGACCTAGCAGGCGTTCTTCCGGCGCATCGAACGCATCGAGCGCATCGAGCGCATCGAACACGGCGAGCAGGCGGGATTCCCGCGTTTCACGGGCCACACCCGCTGGCACTCCTTCCCCGACAAGGAGTACGGCAACGGCGCCACGCTGGCGAACGGCGTCTTGGTGCGGTCGAAGATCGGACGCGTCCGCGTGCCGTGGTCGCGCCCGCTGGAAGGTACGCCCACGACGGTCACGCTCCGCCGGGAGGCGGCTGGTTGGTACGTCGGCTGCTCGTGCGCGGAGGTGCCCCTCCCTCCCGTGCCACCCACCGGGCACGAGAGCGGCATAGACCTGGGCCTGGAAGCGTTTGCGACGCGCTCGAAGGGCGAGCGCCTCTTCATGCCAGCCGGCTAGCGCAGGGCCGAAATGCCAGCCGGCTAGCGCAGGGCCGAACGCCGCTTGCAGACCGCCCAGCGGCGGGTCTCGCGTCGCCAGAAGGGCGGCCAGAAGGGCGGCACGCGACGCCAGAAGGCGGGGCCACGGCTCGCCAAGGCGGCCTCAGCAGGTTCGCCACCAGCGGCACGACGTGCAGCACACAGCCGCCCGCGCGCTCGTTCGCCAGTACGACACGATCTAGCAGGAGGATGTGCACAGGAGGATGTGCCGGTCCGCAACCTGGTCGCAACCTGCTGCAGCATCACCATCTGGCCAAGTCCATCGCGGACGCTGGGGGGTCTGCCTTCCTGGCCATCCTGATCGTCACAGCGGCGAATGCTGGGAGAACAGGGCACGCGGGTGATCCTGCGTTCACCAGCCAGACGTGTGCTGGCCGTGGGGCGATCGTCCAGCAAGGGGTGTCCGTCCGCTGCCACGAGGGCCCGGACTGCGCGACGCGCCTGCATCGGGACCACAACGCCGCCAAGAACATCGCGAGGCGCGGGCCGCGCCTTCGGGGAGGCGTGGGACTACCCGCGTCGGAGAACCGAGAACCCGTGGGGCTTTCGCCCCGGCGGAGTGTCAGATATCTCCACTCTACTACCCATCAACCTCAAGTCGTTTACAGACTCTAGGCATCATGAGGTTTGGTATGGGTTGTGAAACGCTGACACTCCACGGGGCTAAAGCCCCATGGGTGCTCAGGCTACGGGTCTGATGGGATGATTATATCCACCCCTGCCCGTTCGCGCCCGAAGGCGGTGCCCCCGCCCAAGCGGACGTTGCAGGCATCGCCAGGCGAGCTAGGCTCTCGAGAACAAACGCTGGCTCAACCGCATGGCACCGCGTCCAAGGCCCGTTGCTGCTTTTGCCCGTGGGAACGAGGTACCACGGAACCGGCAAACAGCATGCACTTGGCGAGGTGCAAAGAGTCCGCTGAGGTCGTCGGCCTGATGGGCAGGAAAACGGCAATGCCACCAGGCTGTGGGCGAAAGCCCTGGACGCCGCACCGCCCGGGTTAACACCCAGCGGCTTGCGGCGGGCTAAAGCCCTTTTCTGTCAACTCCATAGGGCTGCACATCAACCGGCGCTGCTTCATTCATTATTTGGCTAGCGATAATGCGGGCGGTGATGTCACTCAGGCGGAGCGCGAGGCGTGGCTCAGCCGGGTCGTCGCAGCCACCGGAGTGCCGGCCCCCGCTGTCGAGGGAACGCTCGCCGTCGATGGGCGTTGTGGGGTGCTCTTCGAGCGGTTGGTCGGCCCGAGCCTGCTGCGCCGAGTCGCAGCCCGACCCTGGACGATCCTGCGCGCCGTGCGCACGTTCACCGATCTACACCTGGCGATGCATGCACGGGAGATTGTGGTCTCCGACCTCCCCTCGCAGCGCGAGCACTTGGCGCGACAGATCACGGACGCGCCCCTCGTACCGGATGCCGTCCGCGCGGCTGCCCTCCGACGGCTGGAACAATTGCCGGAGGGCAGATTCCTCTGCCACGGCGACTATCATCCGGACAATGTACTCGTGACCCCGCGTGGCCCGATCATCATCGATTGGGGCACTGCCAGCCGCGGGCATCCACTCGCCGACGTCTCCCGGACCGAATTGCTTCTGCAGATCGGCGAGCCGCCCGTGTTGCCATCAGGAGTACAGCTTCGGTTGCTCGCCTGCGCCCGAGCCTACGTCCGCCGGGCCTATGTTCGGCGCTATCTGCGGCGCAGTTCCTCGCGCGCCGCAGAGCTTGCCGACTGGCACCTGCCCGTAGCCGTAGCGCGCCTCGCAGAAGAAATTCCTGGCGAGCGGAGCAGATTGCTGCGATTCATTTTAAGTCTTCGGCGCGGATACCCCTAGTTTGAGCTATGGGGAGGAAGTGCCGTCTCCTTTGACGTGCTATACTGTTTGGGTACCGCAGGGCCTGCGGGAAATTACGCCTGTGGAGCGGTGACATAACCACGTCACCAACGAACGTGTAAGACCAAACGGGCTTGCCTGTGCGGCAGTGTTCGGCCCAGGAATCCCCTAGCTTTAGCTATGGGGAGTGGTCAATGAGATGGAAGCCGCACGTCCGTGAACCTAGCTGTTCTGTTCAAACGACGACGCCGACACCAGCAACCAGCAAAATGCGGCATCGGCGTACGAATTGGGACACCACGAAACGGCCAGCACGGACCTCGAAGGTCAGCCAGCTTCGACCGGCCCCCAGGAGGTCGTGTGATGCTTGGGGGCAAAAAATCGCTCATCCGCACCTTTCGGTTTCCGGATGAGCGATTCGTCGCTATCGGTGAGGGTAGCTGCTCCTCACTCGGTCGGACTTGGCAGGTTCCCCTTTGCATGTACACGTAGGGGAGCTACTCACGACCCCGTCACCGCGGAACGATACGTGGTTTCGAGGGCCCTTTTGCGTGAGCGACGCTGCCCGCGTCGGGTCGTTCTCCTAACACCACTGAGCCTAGCACGTCGCGCCGGCCTTGTCCAGGGCCACGGGGCCATGTTCGGGGAATGTGACCCGACTGTAACTCTCTCGCGAGTGGCGCCGAGCGCGGCGTCTTGCTGGGCCGTCATATCTCACAGGCGTCGCTCACCGCGCCTCGCCTATCGCCTATCGGCACGAAAGCAGGCTGCACCGTCCAAGACTGAGCGTGCACCGTTGACCACTCCCACACGGCTAGAAGCCGGGGGATTCTTGGGCTGACCACCGCTCACCTAGCGAACTAGGAGCGTCTTACACGGTCATGTCGTGGTGAACCACATCCACAAGCGTCGATTTCCGCAGGCCCTGCGGTATGCGGGCAGTATAGCATACGGAGAGGAGACGGCGCTTCCTCCCCACACCGAACGGTAGGGGGATCCGCGCCGGCCATTTGATAAGGGGAACTGACGGGGCTAGATATCGGAGCACTCGGCAGTGTCCACTGTTGTCTATCCCGCTGGCTGTCAAACGAATGGCTCTGCCGTGGTTTCGATCGCTCGTAAGCGACGAGTCGATTCCGACAGTGCGGCGGTGCACGCGACGGCTATGCCTTGGGTGCACGAGAAATGGGGTCGCGCCACGCATCAATGCTCCAGACAGCCTGCCCAAACAGCCTCGACGCCCCGACCAGGAAGACGATGGCGAAGACGAGCAAGCCCGGAACAAGGATGAGATCTCCGCGCAGGAGGTCGTTTACCACATCAACCACCTGAATCAGCGCCGTCAGCACCATGAATCCGGCGAGCATGCGCCGCGCTCCAAGCACGAGGAGCGCGAGCAACAGGAGTGCCAACGGCACGTTGCGCGCAAAGAAGTAGTCCGCGTAGACACGTGCTCCATTCGACAGGGCGGTCCCGTTGGTTAGGAGCGTGGGGGCAACCTTACCGATCACCGCCCCACCTATCGTCAGCAGAGCGCCGAGAACGGCGACGACGGCCACCCACCAGGGAATGCGCCCGGCGGACTGGAGCAGCCCACCTTCGCGCAGTTGCTCGACATCGCCGGATGGCCGTGAACTCCTCGTCGCATCTGACATGGCCGGCTCCTTGCTCGCCCTGCTGTCTGGCGCCTGCCAAGTCGTTACGTCGCGCCTTGGAGCACGCGTCAGTGAGCGGGGCATCACCATTGTCCACCGATCCCGATAGACCCGGTAGGTGAAAGCGTCACAGCTTCGGGATGACACTACTGACACTCCACGGGGGCAAAAGCCCCATGGGTGCTCAGGCTACGGGTCTGATGGGATGATTGTATCCACCCCTGCCCGTTCGCGCCCGAAGGCGGTGCCCCCGCCCAAGCGGACGTTGCAGGCATCGCCAGGCGAGCTAGGCTCTCGAAAAAACGCTGGCTCAACCGCATGGCACCGCGTCCAAGGCCCGTTGCTGCTTTTGCCCGTGGGAACGAGGTACCACGGAA
This sequence comes from uncultured Chloroflexia bacterium, assembly GCA_963841205.1. Classification (GTDB taxonomy): domain Bacteria; phylum Chloroflexota; class Ktedonobacteria; order Ktedonobacterales; family JADMIN01; genus CAWAWP01. The sequence continues at coordinate 20,344 of CAWJCH010000024.1, forward strand.
CCGGCAAACAGCATGCACTTGGCGAGGTGCAAAGAGTCCGCTGAGGTCGTCGGCCTGATGGGCAGGAAAACGGCAATGCCACCAGGCTGTGGGCGAAAGCCCTGGACGCCGCACCGCCCGGGTTAACACCCAGCGGCTTGCGGCGGGCTAAAGCCCTTTTCTGTCATGAAGTGCATCTCGACTCCTCGTTCTTTCTAGGGAAATCTGCGACTCGGCAGGCATGGATCGGCCAAGCGATGATGAAACACGCTTAGGAGCTCGTTGCGAGCTGTTCGCCCGCGTCCACCGACGTCCTCCAGCGTCAAATATGCCGCGACTATTTGCACTCGTTCGTTCGCCTCCGTTCGCCTCCGTCCGCCTCCGTTCGCCTCCGTCCGCCTGGGGTAGTATACTCACTACCACCGCGCCGCCGTCCGCTCGCCGCAAACCCTGATTATTCCAGTGATTCCGACCAACCGACCGTGACGCACGCCGCTCAGCTGGCTACCGCCCACAGTGGCACTCGTGGCACTACTGGCATCCTCGTCGTCACCCGTCCACTTGGCCTCGCCATTCGCGCCGAGCGCCTGGGTGCGCTCACGCATCCCGGCGTCTGCGCTCCTCACCCGCCGAGCGCCTGCGCCCGCCGCTCCGCCTCCTGCGCCTCGTCCGTCCTCTTGGTTGATTGCTTGGTGCACTAAATCGTACACATACGAGCGGCGTTTCACTCACGGCCACTCCCGAGGCCCCTCGTCTGACCGCCTTAGCCCTCCCTCACCCCGACTGTGCCCGGCTCGCCGCACGTGCCTACGTGAAGCGCACCAGAGTCCAGGCATGCGGAGTCGCCGGTCGCACCGTTACTCAGGCCCCTCGCTGACGTCCTATCATCAGTAAGCTTACTGTAGAGCTTAGTTGCGACGGTGGCGGAATCGAGAGAGGCGCGGCATCATGCGTGGATTCATCGGGTCGCTGCGGACGCGCCTGGGGCGCGTCGCCGGGGTTGTCGTCTCGCTGCTCATCGTCGCCGGGTTCGCCTTCGTGCTGCTGCAGATCGCCTCGGGCGGTTCTCCTGCGCACGCGACCGTCGGCGACGACCCGACGGCCACGGCGGTGGCGACCGCGACGACTACCGCCACCGCGACAGCCACCGCGACAGTGGCGCCGCATGCCACCGTCACGCCGGCTGGACTAGGCCCTGGAGTACCTCCAACGCCTGGGTTTACCGTCCAATCCATCACGACCGCATCTATCGACATGTCGACCGATTCTGGCTATCCGGGGCTGGATATAGAGTCGGGCGCGCCCATACCCACTACGATTGGCGGGTGTGGGCCACATGTCATGTTTTATATTTGGTTTACGCTCACCCTCTCGAACAACCCCACCCCCCCCAACCAACATGAGGGCACTACCGCATCGATCGGCTACTACTTCCGTACGAGTGACGGCTCCAGTCACGGCTCAGCCGCGCATCCGCTCTATTACATGATTCCGAGCGGAGGCACCGACATGACGATTAACACCTGGTGGCAGATGCCCTATACGCAGGCGAATGGTTCAGCGCAATGGACGGAGCTCGACATCGTCCAACCCAATCAGATCAGTTACCGGGCGAACTACAAAGCGCTGTGCGTGTTCTCGCCCACGACTCCGCACGTGTCCGTGAGTCCCACCACGTATAACTGTGCGGCTGGAGGCGATCAAACGTTCACCGTCTCGGGGACGCTCGAGGCGACATTCACGCCAGACAATACCAGTCACACAATCACCTATTTTTGGGAAAACGATTTTAGCACCCACGGCACGGATACTCCCACGCAAACCATCACTTTCCCGCCGGGGGTTACCTCGATGCCGGCGCAACCAGACATCGTCATTGGCAATGCCGCGAACCAGACGGCGGCGTTCCAGGCTTCCCTCCAGGAGTCGGGACCTAACAGCAGCGTAACGGTAACAAGCGCCTGTTAGCCGGAGCGACGGGCGCCCGCTCTCCGCGTCCGTCGCTCTCTGCACATAGCGCGTCGCACGCAGCTCGGCCTTGCACTCGTCTGACGGTTCGCTCAGGTCCAGCTCTGTGACTGATGACGGTCGTTCGTTAGCCGGTCGGGCGCTTCACGTGCGCTGACAACTCAGCAAGTCAGCTTGACACGCCGGTGGAGCATGGGCGCCCGAGTACCAAGCCGTAGGCTGCCTAGAGCGCTGGCTCATCGGTGTGAGACACGCGGCGTGCTCCCATGTGCTGCACCAGACGGGCGCGCTCGTCCGTTGTCCACATTGCGCGACCGCGCAGCCGCTCCTGCGCCTGCTCCGGAGTAATGCCCAGCAGGTCCGCCAGCGCCTCGCCGCTGACGACTTCGCGCCAGCCGGAGATACTCTCCAGGTGGTCGGGGGCCAGCAGGTGCATGGCCCGCTCCAAAGCCGCCACAGTTTCGGGGAGTGGTTCGTGCGCGGTGTGCGCCACCCGTTCGATCGTCTTGCGCGAGAGACGCGAGGCCGCCAGCAGGTCGGGCAGGTCTTCATCAAAGAGGGACGAGAGGCGCCGGCGCCGCGTGCGCACGGGATCTTCCGGTGCAGACCTCATCCGCGACGGTGCGGTCGGCGCCCAGGCCGATGACGCCGCGCCATAGTCTCGGCTGCCAAACTGTTGCTGACCGCCCACGACGTTGGCCGTGTCCTCCGCCGCCGATTGCGCGAGCCGGTTACTCTCCTTGCCAATCACGTCCACGCCGCATACCTCGATATGGCGCCGCGTCAGCACGCCGACCCCGTATGGATTCGCTGCCTTCGCTTCCCCATGCGTGAAATAGTGCGTGACGACCGCGTACATGGACTTAAGTATGGTATCTGGTGGCACTGGCGTCTCGTCCCCGATGCGTCGTATGTCCCCGCGCGCCAGGGCCTTCGCTACCGCAGCGGCCGAGGTCACGTAGGGGGAAAAGAGCGCGGTCGCGTCGCGCGTCAGCAGGGTCTCGCTGAGCACGTGCTCCAGGTGTTCCGCGGCCGCCTCTTCGTCTTCTTCCTCGCCTACCTCCGCTGACTCGGCCTGGCTGTCCTCGTAGTCGACCGCCCCATGCCCACCAGACCCATTGTGTCGCACGATCGCATCGCCCCACACCATGCGGCTGAGCGGGTCACGGGCGTCGTCTGGACTGGGATAGACCGTGAGAAAGCCCCCAGGGCGCAGGCCCGGTAGGTGTTTGATGCGTTGCCAATCAGCCCAGGTCTCGATACTGAACTGATAGAACGCTGGCGCGTCAAGCCAGTCCTCATGCTGCAGGAAATACCACGGCACGCCCTCCTCGTCGCGGTAGAGCGGGTCGCCAGTGGGATAGTGCCCATTGAGCAGCGTGTAGGCGTAGTCCCATTGCAACCGATAGACCCACAGTGGCCCGCCGAGCGGCGCGCTGTCGGGGACGCGCATGAAGTTGCCTTGCGCGTCCTGTGCCTCGCGGAACGTGTGGGGAGGGTCCATGTAGCTTGGCAACGCATAGGTATCCTGGTCGCGTCGTCCCCACTGCCCCAGTCCATGACTTGTGAACTTGCGCAGGATGGGGCGTTGTTCGCCCGTCTCGGGGTGTTCCGTACCATTGAACTCGACATAGCGCTTCGCGCTGGTCGCGAGACAATACAACGGTTCGTGGCGGTTTGGCTCGGCGAGCGCATTGGGGTGGTCCGGGTCCACGGCGAAGTTCTGCTCCTCGTAGGCCAGGAGCGACCCGCCGTCGGCGAAGGGGTTCAGATCGGCAAAACACGCCACCACATGTTGGACCCGCCGTTCGAATTCTTCGCGCGGCATGGACGGTGGACGGATAGGTGTGACACTGTCGGTATCCATGAACACATAGAAGAGCCCCTGGTCGCGCAGGAGGCGTTCGCACATGGCCAGCAAGAGACGACCAGCGGCGGGGATGAAGGATCCGAGCACGCCGGCATAGTAGGGACCCGGTTCTTCGACCACCTGGCCGTAGCGTCGGTGGCGACCCAGGGCGTAGACCTCCAGCGCCAGCGCCCTGCCCTCGTAGATCTTCTCGTTCAACTCTTCGGCGACGCCATAGTTGCCCGCGAGCGCGATCTCCTTGAGCGCGTGCTGGTGGCCGTCGAGCCTGCCGGCCTCCTCCAGATCGTCGCGGGCCTGCGCCGCTTTCGCTGCGCGCTTCACCTCGCGCCGGTGGTCGATGAACGCCGTCCAGACGACCTCGTGCAGTGGATCTATCGCGCGGCCCGCGATCGTCACGGCATGGGTCTCGACCTGGTCGGCGCCAGGCACGACTTGCAGCGCTTGGATGAGCGTGGGTACGACCTCATCGCGGATAATTCCGGCCAACACCTCCGCCAAGGTATACCAGAGCGGCTCCTCGGACCGGATGTAGGCCTGTCCAATGGTGTAGGGACTGGGTGCGCGGTCAGCCGTCGCACTCCTCGCGTCCGTCCTCTGCCGTTGGAGGCTGCGAGAGAAATCCCCACGCACCGGGAGCGTCAAGCCCCCATCGGGGCACAGGCAGACGAGCACGGGCAGGCGGCGCCAGGTGGTGGGGTCGCGCAACTCGGCGAGCAGCTCCGTTGGAGTCTTCGACGCGAGCCAGGCCTGAAGCTCTGCCGTGCACTCGCGTACGGTGACGGCTTTCGCACACCAATAGCGTTGCAAGCCCATGAGGTCACTACCGGCGACGTACTGACTCTTGAAATCCAGATGCAGCACCTCCGCCACCCGTGACCGATCGCGCACCTCGGCTCGGCCACCGAAATAGGTGGTCGCGGCGACGCCTTCGATCGCCTCGGCACTATAGCCCAACGCCGGCAGGTCGAGACGCCACTGGCGCTCACCGGTGCGCGGGAAGCCGAAGGCCCGCTGGAAGCCCTTGGCGAGACTGGCCGTCGAATAGATGGACTCCGGCGTACGAGACAGCCCGAGGTGCCGAAAGTCCGCCAACTCGGCCACTTCCAGCCAGTAGGTGGCCCGCACATCGGTGACGAGGTAGCTGAGATAGTCCTCGGTGAGCGGCCCAGCGAACTCCGGGTGGGGACGTTTCCGCACGCGTGCCCCAAAGACCTCGCCCATGGCCTCAAGGCTGGCGCTCTTGCATTTCCTGAGGGCGAGACCGAACGGCATAGTATCGAGAAATCGTCCTGGATAATCCCGTTTGCGCCGCTGGTTCCCATGCTGGGCGGCACGCTGCGCCGGCACCGAGGTTTTCTGAAAGGCAGAGCGGAACTTGAACCGTCCCAACTTGGTCACCCGGATCCGAGGATGAAAGCCACAGTCCTCGAACGGACAGTCGCAGAGCTTGAGCGAGAAACCACGCCGCGCCCAGCCACCCCCGCGCCGCACTCCACGTACCAGGCTGCCGTCATCCGCTGCGACATCGGTGACGAGCCGTGTGAGATCGAAGAAGAGGTGGTGCCCGATCAGCCGCGCGCCGATGAGGTGCGGGCCATAGCCGTAGCAGTAGCGGTAGAGCACCAGCCTAATAAATTCCTGCTTGCTGTGGATCTGGAGGTCTTTGGAGCCGTCGCGATAGCGATGCGTCGCCACATACGCCTCGACTGTTTGGCGGTCAGTGGCCAGCGTGGCTTCATAACCCCCATAGATCGGCGTGAGGCCGTCAGCGCCGAGCGCGATAGGCTCCAGCGCATCGGGAAGGACGAAGCCCGCGTCGCAGAGGCGATGGCGATCTTCGGGTACCAGCGCGCCACGGCGGAATCGGCGTGCTACCTTCCACTCCGAGATGCCCCGGAGCTCGTAGTAGCCGACGCGGAGCGGTTGGCCAGTGCGAAGCACGCGTGAAACGTCAGAGCCCGGCCAGGTGCGCGTGTCGATGACGACGGTTTCGCTGTCATAGGCCAGCGTGTACCATGGGCGTGGCCCGAGGATGGTGGTAGCCGACCGCTCTTCGTCCGGCGTGAGCACATGCCAGGATGCGGCCGCTTCGGCGGCTCGGGCATCCAGGTCTGCCGCTTCCTCCATCTCACCGGACTCCGATATGGCGCGTGGCTTTCGCTCGCCCGCGCGCCGCTGTTTTCCGCGCGCCTCCCGACGTCGCCGAACCTGTGATGGTGAGGGCACGATGTGCCCGCGTACGGCGATACGCATCGGCTCCCAGTCAGACTCCCAGGTAGGAGTGCCCGATGTCTGGTCATATGCTGCGGGCACTGGCTCACGGGTCATGCGAGCACCTCCCAGCCACGCAGGCCCCAGAGTTGGGCGAGGGCGAGGGCCGCCATCCAGACGAGATGCACGAGTTCACTGAGCTGCTGACGCCACCAGCGGCAGCCCGAGCGCTGCCACCAGATCCACCAAACATCGTAGAGGCCCTGCACGATGAAGGGCGACGGGTGGGTTCCCGTGTTCCAGCGCGAGTCCCACTCGCGGCATTGTCGGTCGGTCGCAATGGAGTGACAATTCAGGCAGATGCGCACCACCAGAAATCGCGTGTTGCGCTTCCCAGCGAGGTGATGCTCCTGGGCGGGGACGTGCGTGCCACCGCAGAGGGAGCAATGGTCGAGAAAGCCGCGATGCGGTTCGTGCGATAGGCCTTGTAGCACGGCGCAGTTGCGACAGAGTCCCGTCTCTTTCGAGACAAGACCCGGCCAGTCCTCACCGCACGACGGGCACCGTGACGCAGGTGGCTTGGTTACTGTGGTTGGCATGGTTGCCTCCGTTTAGGCTGCGGCGGCGGCGCTGGGCGGTAACACCAATGCATCGCCGCTTTGGAAAAAGTCGAGCGGGTCGAGGTCGCCGTGGATTTGCTCGGCGCGCAGGTAGGCGTTGAGATTCGTGAGCAGCGTGTACTCCCTACCGAAAACGTCGCGCACGCGCACGTCGGCGAAGGTCTGGAGCCCAGCGGGCCGACCGGCTTTGGCCGCTTTGACCGCCTGGCCATAGGCCGAGAGGGTGCGGATCTCGCGCTGGTCGAACGGGATGCCTCGGTGCAGCACGCCGCTCCCGTCGAAGAAGCTGGTGTGGCCGGCCTCATGGACCTCCCCTCGCTGGGTGCGGCGGTTGTAGCGCAAAATGCCGCGGTCGCGGTCGTAGCGGCGCAGCGTCTCCGGCGAGAGGTGCTCGGCGCGCGCCGCGCGAGACGGCGAGGCCCCGGTGAGGAAGACCCGCTCGATGGCCGCGTTGACGCGCTCGACCGTGCGGGATAGAGGCGTGTAGCCGGCGTGCGCACGCTGACGGGCCAGCGCCTCGTAGCTGGGGATGCCGCGCGGTGCCAGGCGGAACAGCTTGTCGTACTGCCGCCGGCTGATTGTCTCGCCGGTCGCGACGTTGCGGAAGCGCCGCGTGGCGCCGCGGAGGGGGATGAAGTCGGCATCGCTGAAGGTCGCCATCACTCAACCGGTCCTTTGCAAACGCGGCCCTCTCGCGTACACATCCAGCCGGAGCCGTCGCCAACCGTGATCTCGCGAGAGGTGCGAGCAGACGGTTGAATCTCGGAATGTGCGTCAACGCACTGCTGCAAATCGCCGTTTGCCTTCTATGGCGACCAGCGGAACATGGCGCCTTCAACGGCGCGAGCCAACTCGACGAGTTGACGTGCCATGAACTGCTGATCCTCTGTGCTGGCAAAGCGATAGATCGAACGAGCGATGATGCTGTGTCGTTGGTACGATAGTGGCGTGCTGAAGAACACCCGCGCGTCGGGGTCGCGTCCCTGCGTGTTCCACGCCACGGCCAAAGCGTCTACAACCGCGTCAATCGTGTTCCCTCTTTTGGGAATGGCGACCTTCGGCACATATATCCGCGATCTTGTTGTCATTGGCTGGTTGCTCCTGTTCCTCCGAGGTTCGTTTCGCCCTCACGGGAGCCACAGCGTATCGCGGCGTCAACGCGCTGTCGTAAACACGACAGCGGGCCGGGGTTGCGGAGGGAGCTAATCTACTCGTCATCCTTGACGCGGCGACCGATATCGCCTATGCTTCTCCTAGATACTTCGACATATGCACGACAAGAACGCGACGATGACGGACGCAGACTTAAGATTCGGGGTCAAAGTCCCGTACCTACGGGCATGGCGGGAATATCATCTCCTTACCCAAGGGGAACTGGCACGGCGTGCCCGGGTGCATCGCGACACCGTCATTGCCGGCGAACATGGGAGGCCCGTGCGGCTCACCACTGTAGGACGGCTTGCCAAAGTGCTGGGCCTAGACCGCCAGACGCTGGTCTATCAGCATCCGCCTCAACCAGACGCAGTGGGTGGTGGGCGATGAAGCACCAGGACGATCTCGTGCGCGACACGGGGTGTAGGCCGCGGCAGCTCGAACGTTTGGTCGAGTTTGGCCTGCTCCATCGCGAGCAGCAATGGCCGGCTAGACACCGAGGGAGCAGCACGCGGTACGACAGAGATGCAGCCGCCCGTGTCAGCATCATCCAAAAGCACCTGGCAGACGGGCACACGCTCCTGGACACGGCGTTTGAGTTGGTCCTTCAAGGGTATGATCTGCACAAGCCGACAGTGTTACGCCGCGTGCTCTCCGATTTCGTCGATCGCCAGATTGACCTGACCGCCCGATATCTATGCGAGCCCACGGTGGCCGATGACAATGCGTCTGCCGCACGCGCGCGGCTGCAGCGCAAGCTCCGCACGTTCTCGGACCGAGAGGGTCTTTCTCCCGACGCCCACGATACCCTGGTCATTTCCGCCCTAGGCATGACCGGCGTCATGCCGCAGAGTCGCAACGGGATCTTGTTGCCCAGCGACGCCCTCATGAACGTGAGGCGGTGGCGCGGGCTTCTTGACTCCGCCAGCACCACAGACGCACGACTGGCACAGGCCGTCGGCGATGCGAGGGAAGCGCTGGGACGCGATGCTGAATGGTTCACATCCAGCATGGGTACGTACTTCAATTTCTCCCCCGAGGACCTTGTGAGAGCGTTCCTCCCGGGCCACATCTGCAAAACACGTCATTCCGTTGCGCAGGCACTGTTGCCGCACAGTATTCTCGGCTACATTGACCCCCTGTCGTCGTCAGATGAGGCTACAAGGGCTGGACCAGCGTTTCTCGTGTTGCTGGCGTCTGGCACGGCGGAGATTGGAGGGCGATTCGGCAATCTGACTCCATAACACAGGAATGTGCGAGAGCCGCCCCTGTTGGTCGCAGGAACGGCCCTCTGACCCCGGCGCTAGATTCAGTAGCGTAAGGGCTGGCCCCAGTGTAGGCCAGGCTCCCCGCATCCGTCTAGCGCCTCACCGGCAACGGGAGGCGTTTTCCATGCCCTATCGCACCCGCAAGAACCTCGAACTGCTGCTGACGTGCGTGCGCTGCGGCGTCGGTTTCCATCCCTTCAAAGGCACCGAGGCCACATCTCGCTACTGCTCGCGGGCGTGCGGCAGTGCCTACGGGCGTGAGCGCATGGCGGCGCTCCGCGCCGAGGGACGCGACCCCGCCCACGGGGGCGCCGTCGCCGAGAAGCGTCGCATCGCCATTCAGCGGCGGCGTGCCTCCGGTGAACTCATCGGCATGCAACTGCGCAAGGCGCGATTGGATGCGCAGGAGGCCGCGAGCCCGCCGCCCGTCGCGGTGCATCTGCCCACGCCGCTAACGCCGGAGCAGGAGGTGGAGCGGGACGGGCTTGCCTGGCTCGAAGCCGGCAACCGCAACGAGGGGCTAACCGGCAGGCTCCTGGCGGCAGATCGTACGTCTGCTGGTGGACGCACCTTGATCCTCGCCGGCTACGGTGCGGGCATCCGGGTGGAGCGCGACGCCCTGGTCGTGGGCGAGGGCCGCACCCATCATCCCCAGACGCCTCCGGCACACACCCTCTATCGCGGCGTGCACGGCGTCGGGCGTATCGTCTGCCTCGACCCGCAGGGCACGGTCTCGTTCCCCGCCGTCCGCTGGTGCGCCGAGCAGGACATCACGATCGTCCTCCTCGACCGCTCGGGGCACCTGCTCTCCGCTCTCACCCCCGATGCAACCGCCGACGCCGCGCTGCGCCGCCGGCAATATTTCGCCCAGGAGACGGGTCGGGACGTGTCCATCTGCCAGGAACCGCTGCGACGCAAGCTCAGCGCGCAACGGGCCACCATCCTCAGCCAACCCGCATTGCCGGGCCGAGATCGCGCGCATGACGCGTTGAACACGGCGCTGCAATGGCTCACGTTGCCCGAATTGCCGCCGTGGCTCGCGACGATCGAGATGCTGCGCCTGTACGAGGCAAGTGCCGCGCGGGCCTATTTTGCCGCGTGGGCGGGGTGGCCGCTGCGCTGGGGCAAGGCTGACGTGCGGCGCGTGCCGCCCCACTGGCTCACCGCACGCGACCGCAGCTCACCGCTGGCGCCCGGAGACAACGCGCGCCGTGCGGTCGACCCGCTCAACGCCGCGCTGAATTACGCCTATGCCCTCTTGGAAGGAGAGTGCCGCCAGGCGCTCACCTCACTCGGCTTAGACGTGGCCTGCGGCTTCCTGCACCTGGACAAATCGAACCGCGACAGCCTGGTCTACGACCTCATGGAGTGCGAGCGCGGCACGATCGATGGGCTGGTGCTCGACTTCTTCGCGCGCACGACGCTGCAGCACGGCGACTGTGTCGTCACCAGCGATGGCCAGTGTCGGCTGCATCCACAGCTCGCGCGTGCGGTGGTGGCGGCGTGTCGCGTCCCGCACGAACGCCTCGACGCGCATGCGCGGTGGCTGCGCGACGCACTGCTCATGCCGAATGACGTTGCACGCGAGCAGCTGAAGACCGTTGCACTTTCCCCCGATTTTCGCGTGCGCAAGCGCTCGGGGCGTCCGCGAAAGGAGGTTGCGGTGCCGCCGAGATGAAATGCATGCGTGGCGCACTCAACTCTGATTTTGTTGTGCGACGACGAATAGTGAAAGGCTCGGCACAGCATGACGCGCGATGAAAACGATGTGCTCACGGTCAGCGTGATCGAAGAACAAGCCGATGTGTCTATCCGTCGTGTGCTGCACGACGGGCGTGTGCATTTCAGCGTGATCGATGTCATCGGCGTCCTCACGGACGCGCCAAAGCCGCGCATGTACTGGGCGGACATGAAGCGGCGTATTCAGGATGAGGGGTTCCGCGAGGTGTTGGCAAAATGCCAACAGCTGAAGCTGCGTGCCGCCGACGGCAAATATTACCGCACCGACGCCGCCGATACGGAGACACTGCTGCGCATTATTCAGAGTATTCCCTCCCCGAAAGCGGAGCCGGTGAAACAGTGGCTTGCGCGTGTCGGCGCTAAACGTCTCGACGAAGCGACGCGACCGCTCGACGCCGGCCGCGCAGGGAATGAAATTGCTGCACTCGCCAAACCACCTTCAGGTGCAACAGCGCTCGTGTGGGCTGAGTATCACGAACAGCTCGCCGTGCTCTACCGGCGTCAGGCCGCATACGAGGCACATCTCGCCCGACTCGACGAGCGGATGGACGAGCATGACGATGCGATCGGCGAACTGCACAGCCGCATCGAGAGCCTGGAGGAAGGGCAGCGTCTGTTGCCAGAAATCTTGGAGCGCCTCGGGCCGCAGACGCTGACGCCCGAGCATCAGTCGACGGTGAAGGCGATGGCCTCACGCCTGCACGACCTTGGTGGCGTTGCGTTTGCCACGATTTACGGCGAACTCAATACCGTATTTCACGTCGGACGATACGCAGATATTCCCGATACAGCGTGGGAAAGCGTGGCGATTTGGTTTCAACGACGAATTGACGCACTTGATCGAAGGGGTCGCGGCTGACTACAGCCACGCACCAGGGTGTGCGCTCGCAGTTAGTGACATACATCCGACCGAATCTTGAGCCGCTGCGACGCTTCACCGGAACACATCTGCGTCATTGCACGAGAGATATGCAGTGGCGCAGATGGTGTGTTTCGCACGACATGCATCGAACCGCGTGCCGTGCAGGCTAGCCCGGATGGCACGCAACATCGCGCGATGTGTGCTGCGTGCGAGACTCGCTGATAGCGATTGATGTTTTACTGCGACGGTGTTTACACAGCGACTCGGGTGTTTTCTGATCGCATCACCATCGCACCTGTGAATGGTTCGCGAAATGTCTGATGAATTAGTTGTGGCCTCGGACGAACCGAACGCGAGACGTCGTGCCGAGTTGGAGAGCGCATACGAAACCAACATTGCGGCGGGGCAGTCGCCATACGCGGGCGTTATCATCGGGAGCGATCGAGAATTGCAGTGGGTGCTGACAACACGCGCTTGGGATTGGCACTCCGGCGCGCATGACAGGAGTCCCGCCGATTTTTCCGAGGCGACGTTCAAGTACGTGAACATGCAGGGGCTTACCCTCCCCAAAGCCAAGTTTCGCAGCGCGTCCTTCATGTCGGTCAACATGCGCAACGCGTCCTTCGAGATAGGAGACTTTCGCAGCGCACGCTTCCAAGATGTGAGCTTTGAGTCTACAGAACTAACCGAGGCAGACTTTCGCGATGCAGACCTGGGCGGCGTGAGTTTGGGCGGCATGTCGTCAGACCCAATACCGCCTGTCGTGAGTCTGAAGGGCACAACACTCGTGCAGGCGAAGTTCGCTGGAGCCAAGTGCGCAGGCGCCGATTTCTCTCATGTACGGGCGTGGTACGCCGATATGAGCGGCGTCGACTTGCGGCACGCCCGGCTAGTTCACGCGGACTTGCAACACGCGACCCTCGCAGCCGCAAATCTTCACAGTGCCGATATGACCGGTGCCAAACTGCTCCATGTTCGCGCACGCCAAGCGGTTCTGAATGTAGTCAAACTCACCTCCGCTGATCTCTCATACCTCGACTTTTCGGGTGGTGATTTCGGTGGGGCTGACCTGACCGGTGCGGAGTTGCGCGAGGCCGACTTCTCAGAAACCTCGGGGATGGGCGCAAAACTGGAGGGGGCCCATCTCTACGAGACCAATCTGACGAACGCGCGGCTTGCGCGAGCCAAGCTACGCAAGGCAAATTTGCAGGGTGCATCGCTCAACGGTGCCAATCTACGAGGTGCGGACCTTCGCGGCGCACTCTTACATGACGTGCGTATGGACGCCAACACGGTGCTCGCCGACATCCAACTTGACACCGACACGAGCCTGGCCGACGTCGGCTGGAACGGGGCACCGCTGACGCGTGTACCATGGTCGACGGTGCCAGAATTAGGAGACGAATTGGCCGCGCGCCGCTTCAAGACAGGGTTCGAGCGGGCCATGCGGGCCAATCAACAACTCGCTGTGACGCTCCGCGCTCAAGGTTTAAATGACGAAGCCGATCGCTACGCCTACAAAGCACAATGCTTGCGGCGAGACCAATATTGGCAGCGGGAACACCGCAGTATTGGCAAATGGATGTTTTGGTGGGTGCTATGGGGGATAGCGGGCTACGGCTATCGGCCAGGTAGGACGCTAGCGGTCTACGGCACGGTCCTGCTATTTTCGACACTCGTCTTCACGAGTCAAAATCTCTTCTTTGCCCCGCAGACGCCGATCTGGAATGCGCTGGGGAATGGCGCGGTCGAAGGCATTACTGCCCTGCATGGCCGCGGATTTTTCGCCGGAACGATTCACGGCGGAGTGCAGGTCGCGATGGCGGCCTTCGATGCCGTGGCCGGGCTGATCATTGAGGCGAGTTTCATCGCAACGTTCGTGCAGCGCTTCTTCGGGCGATGAGGCAGAAAGCACCACCCCTGTCAAACTCGACTGGCGTGAATCGCTGCCTTACACCGTCGGACCTGTACCACGTCTGGCATATATGCACGTGTCAACTGTGCACCCCGGTGGGAGTGTATGATAGTGTGCGTTTTCCTCAGTGAGGACTGGCAAACTCAAGGCTGTCTCTGGTCGTCGAGCCGTGCTAGAATGGGACGGCAAGCGAGCGTGATATGCGACGTCGGGCTCCTCATGGGGAAGGTATGACAGATGGCGCGGATGAAGGTGTTCGTCAGCCACAGCCACGCCGACCACGCCTTCTGCGCCGCGCTCGTGCGCCCCGGTGCAACGAGGGTATATAGGAAACTGAGTGTGGACAATCCGAGTGGTCACTGGGGGAGGCGACACTGGACGTGTCTCCCCTAGTGGCATGCCTCGAGGCTCTTCTCACCTATTGCCTGTCGCCGCTGGCGGCTCGCGCTGGAGATACGGCGCCCGGCAAGGGTGGTGGCGAAGCGTGAGGTTGTCGGGTAAGCCGCCGTACTTCAGATGAGGCGGCGCATGCTGCGCCGCCGGGAAGGAGGGGCTTCTATGTCGGCCGACCATGAGACGCATGACGTACGATCGCTGCATCGCAGCGACCGGGATAGCTGGTGGAGCCTCACTCGCTTCGGCTTCCTGCTGACCATCGCCGGCGGACTGGTTCTGGCTGCGGCATTCGTGCTGCCGGACTGGTCGCCTCGCGGCACGGCCTACTCGCTGTTGGATGAAATCACGACACCAGCCGTCTTCTTCTTTGACGGCTGGGCATGGCTGTTCACTGGCATGTTGCTCTTCACGGTGGCACTGTGTCTGTTGGTCGGCGGCTACAATCTGGCGAGGCAGTCGCTCGAGCGGGCGGGAGCGGTGTTCGGCGCGCTCGCCGTCGTGCTGTTGGTCGGGGGCGACGTAGTGGTAGTCGTCATCGTTCTCATCCAAGCCCATGATGCGAGCCCGTTGAACCAATCGTTCGTGCTGCTCGTGCTGATTGGTCTCGCCCTCGCCCTCACCGGCGGCATCTTGGCACTACGAAAGCTAAAACTCACCGCGGCTTGATATGAGGCGTGGACAGGACCCGTCATGGTAAACGGCCATGACGCGGAAGTTCACTGCGGTGGAACTGGGCAAGGAGGCGCGGGCCGGAAGTGGTGACGCGTGGCGCGTGTGGACGCCGAGGGGTACCAGCGCGGACGAGCGAGGGGGCTGCCACGGGTGGGACGTCGCGCGGGGGCGCGGCGGGGGAGGCACGGGGGCATCGGCCGAGGAAATTTCGGGCTGGACGGCGTGCGTCACGCTCGCTTGGGTAGTAGGTATCGTACCCCATACTACCCCGCCTCCGTCCGCACCCATTGATGTCAAAATTGATGTCAACCTGCCTACGTCTCGTGGTCCCCGCTACGACGCTTGCCACTCGGCGCCGCCTACGCCCGCGCGGTCGGAGCCAGCTCCACGAAGCGGATCGCGCTCGTGCTGGATCGGGCCGGCTGGCACACCAGCCTCCGGTCGCGCGTGCCCCAACACGTCCACCGGCTGTGCTTGCCGCCGTATTCGCCCGATGCGCCCGAGCTCCAGCTCGCCGAGCATCTCTGGCCGTTGACCAACGACGTGCTCGTCCACCGGCATTTCGCCGGCATCGAGGAGCTCGAAGACGCCCAACTGGCCCACTACGCCGCGCTCCAGGCCCAGCCCGACCGCATCCGCTCGACCACTCGCTTCCATCGGTGGCCGCGCCAGATCCACATACGGAGAGGTCCTAAATGGAACTGATATCAAAGGGGTCAGGCTGCGGGGTTGGAGGCAATTCAGGGGTCAACGGGCGATGAAGGGGCGAGTTTAGAAGAGATCTGCTGACCACTCGGCCCGTACCGTATACTGCTCGTATGCGCTGCGGCTCGTTGCTATTCAGGGAGGTTAACGTGGAAACAGCCCGTAAAGGTGAGCTCGTAGGCGTCGCAGAATCACCCTACGGGGGCAAGCTCTTCGAGCAGTATCAGCTCTTCGTGGAAGAGACGGCGCGGATCAGCGACCGGCGCCATACGACGAACAACCTCTTCCTCTCGGTGAACTCGGTGCTGTTGGGGGCTGTGGCCATACTGCTGCAGCAGAGCGTGGAGAAGAACACGACGAGCGTTCTGGTGTTCTTTCTCGCCGTGCTGTTGGTGGTTGCGGGGGCGATCCTCTGCGTTTCGTGGCGACGGCTGCTGCTGGGGTATGGCGCGCGGCTGCGCGAGCGCTTTCTCTATCTGCGGAAGCTTGAAACGGAGTACCCGAACCTCCTGCTGCCGGCATTCTCGGGGCGTCCGCGGCAACAGAGCTTCTCGCGGATGGAGGCGGGCATACCGCGCGTTTTCCTTGTGACGTACTTCGTGGCGGTGGCGGGCGCGCTGGCCTTCGCGCTTGGGCTCCTCGACTGGTTGCAGGCGCTGCTGCCGCGGTAGGGCCGAGCGCGGCTCCCGGGCGAAGGGCCTAGGCGTCGGGGCGCATGGTGGAGAGCAGGTCGGCTTCGGCGAGGAGGGAGCGGAGCCGGACGCGTGCATCGTCGCCGAGCGGGGGCAATGGACGGCGCGGATCGCCACCATAGTGGGCGACGAACTGGAGCGCGGCCTTGAGTCCCGCGACGCCGTAGCCGCTGGTGACGGCGGTGTTGACGGGCACCAGCCGCGCCTGGAGGATCCGTGCGGCAACGAGTTCGCCGGCCTCGAAGAGGCGCTGCAGCTCGATGCACTCGCGCGGAGCGATGTTGGCGAGGGCGGCGATGCCGCCGGTGGCCCCGACGGCGAGCGCCGGCAGGAGGAAGCCCGCACTGCCCGCGAGCACGCCGAAGCCTTCGCGGGCGCCGGCGACGATCTCGGCGAGCTTGGCGATGTTGCCCGAGCTGTCTTTGGCGCCGAGGATGTTGGGATGCGACGAAAGGGCGATGATGGTCTCGGCGTCAAGGTCCACTCCGGCGGCGTTGGCCGGCATGTTGTAGATGACGACGGGCAGCGGCGAGGCGTCGGCGACGGCGAGGTAGTGGCCGCGCAGGGCGAGGCCGGTCATCTGTGCGCGATAGTGATGCGGCGGCAAGATCAAGGCGGCGTCGGCCCCGCAGTCGGCAGCGAGGCGACAGAGGGCGATGGTGGCGCGGGTGGAGAGCGCCCCGGCGCCGGCCAGCAGCTGCGCGTCGGCCCCGATGGCTTCGCGGGTGGCGGCGATCACGGCGCGTCGCTCGTCGTCGTCCAGGTGGACGGCCTCGCCGTTGGAGCCGAGGGCGACAACGTTGCGGATGCCGCGGGCGCGGAGCCGCCGGACGTGCTCGCGCAGGGTCGCCAGATCCAGCAGCTCGTCTTCGGTGAAGAAGGTCGGTAGGGGAGGGTAGATGCCCGCGAGCTGCATACGTCGTCCTCCGTCTGGCAGTGCGTACGGTCTAGTAGTGGCGTTGGGCCGTGGCCGTACAGACGGGCTTCCTCACCCCCTATCCCCTCACCTCCGCGGAGGCGGCGAGGGGGGAAAGCCGCGCGGAGCTCCGCACTTCTCCCAGAGGTCCATTCGGCCATGGTGCGTTCGGGTTACGCTGAAGCGTGCTCGACGTGGCCGCCGGTCATCAGCAGGCCGAGGCGCTCTTCGGAGACTTCGGGCGGCTCGATGCTGACGATGCGCCCCTCGTACATCACGGCGATGCGATCGGAGAGCGAGCGGATCTCGTCGAGCTCGGCGGAGACGAGCAGGATGGCGGCGCCGGCGTCGCGCTGCGCCACGAGCTGGCGGTGGATGAACTCGATGGCGCCGATGTCGACGCCGCGCGTCGGCTGCGAGGCCAACAGCACCACGGGCGCGCTTGAGAGCTCGCGGGCGACGATCACCTTCTGCTGGTTGCCGCCCGAGAGCGCGCTGGCGGGGGTGTCGGCGCTGGGGGTGCGGATGTCGAAGCGGGTGATCAGGCGCTTGGCCCAGGAGAAGATGGCGCCGAGACGGAGCACGAAGCTGTTGCGGGCGAATTGGTCGTCGCGCTGGTGGCCGAGGATGAGGTTGTCTTTGACGGAGTAGTGCAGGACGAGGCCGGCGCCGCGGCGATCTTCGGGGATGTGGGCGAGGCCGGCGCCGCGGGTATCGCGGGCGCCGATGTTGGTCACGTCGCGGTCGCCGATCGAGATGTGGCCGCCCTGCGGCTTGAGGGTGCCGGCGATGGCGGAGACGAGCTCGCTCTGGCCGTTGCCCTCGACGCCGGCGATGCCGAGGATCTCGCCCTTGCGGAGCTCGAAGGACACGTCGCGGACGGCTGGCAGCCCCTGTTCGGTGCTGACGGTGAGATGATCGACGCGGAGGGCGACCTCGCCGGGCTTCGCGGGCTGTTTATCCACGCGGAGCAGCACCTCGCGACCGACCATCATGCGGGCAATTTCGGCTTGGTTGGTGTCCTTGGTGAGCATTTCGCCGACGATGCGCCCGCGACGCAGGACGGTGACCGTGTCGGAGATTTCGAGGACTTCGCGCAGCTTGTGCGTGATGAAGATGATCGTCTTGCCCTGTTGCACCAGGCCGCGCAGCACGCGGAAGAGGTCGTCGGTCTCCTGCGGCGTGAGGACGCCGGTTGGCTCGTCCATGATCAGGATGTCGGCGCCGCGGTAGAGGACTTTGAGGATCTCGACGCGCTGCTGGAGGCCCACCGGCAGATCACCGGTGCGGGCGTTGGGGTCGATGGTGAGGCCATAGCGTTGCGAGAGTTCGCGGATGTCGGCGTCGGCCTTGGCCCTGTCGTAGAAGCCGTTCTGCACGGGCTCGCGACCGAGCACGATGTTCTCGCCGACGGAGAGGACGGGGATCAGCATGAAGTGCTGGTGTACCATGCCGATGCCGAGGGCGATGGCGTCGCGCGGACCGGAGATCTTCGCGGCGTTGCCGTTGATGATGATCTCGCCGGAATCGGGCTTCAGCAGGCCGTAGAGGATGTTCATCAGGGTGGATTTGCCGGCGCCGTTCTCGCCGACGAGGGCGTGGATCTGGCCGCGCCGCACCTGGAGGCTGACGTCGTCGTTGGCCAGCACGCCCGGCCAGCGCTTGGAGATGTGGCGCATCTCGACGGCGTAGGTGGCGCCGCTGGCCGCTCCTGCCATTGCCTGATCAACCGCTGCGCTCATCAATGTCCGGCCAGGATACCCCTGCCTTCAGGCATGGGGAGGAATGGCCGTCTCCTTTCGTGCTACTCGACTTCCACTTGTGCACGCCTGTGCGAGAATGAGAAACTATCACGCGGAGTAACCGCGAGCGTCGTACCTCACGCTGGCAACAGCGCGAGACAGAGGCCGCAAGGCCGGGGAGACAGTGGGTGTCTCTGGTACGTCGACGGGCCGGACAGCCCCACTCTGGTGGTCAACCGGCCCCCCGATGCGAACCGGGTAGGGGATGCGGAGGAACCTGGGACTACAGGCATAGGCAACGCTCCCTGAAGGCGACGGGGTGATCCTCCCCAGTTGCAAGCCCCTAGCTTTAGCGATGGGGTAGTTGACATATGGTCCCTCGCGTCTGTCGGTGGTTACGTTGGCCGGTTCGCGGGATGAAGGCTACTCACTCGGAGCCTGGGGTATAGGGGACGCCGTCGGCGGCGGGCGCCGTGCTGCGACCGACGAGGCCGGCCAGCACCACGAGGGTGAGGACGTAGGGCACCATCGCCAGCAGCAGGCTAGGGACGTGGATGGTGGAGTTGGCGCCGAAGATGGCCTCGCCCGCGCCGAAGATCATACAGGCGACGAACGCGCCGATGGGGGTCCACTTGCCGAAAATCATAGCGGCGAGGGCAATGTAACCGGCACCGGCGGTCATGTCGTGGTTGAAGGTGCCGACGAGGGTGAGGGAGAGGAACGCGCCGGCGATCGCCGAGAGGCAGCCGCTGGCGATGACAGCACCGTAGCGCAGCGCGTAGACGTTGATGCCGGCGGTGTCGGCGGCCTGCGGATGCTCGCCGACGGCGCGGATGCGCAGGCCGAGGCGCGTGCGGAAGAGGACGACCTGCACGACGACGAGCATGAGGAGCGCGAAGTAGACGACGATGTTCTGCTGGAAGAAGATCTGCCCGATGCCGAGGAATTGGATGTCCTTGAGCAGCGGGACGTTGATGTACGGCAGGACGTTGGCGGCGGTGATGTGCCCCGGCCCCTCGGTGCCGTAGATCCCGTCGGCGAGGAAGATGGTGAGGCCAGAGGCGATGATGTTGATGGCGAAGCCGCTGATGATCTGGTCGGCGCGGAAGCGGATCGAGGCGACGGCGTGAATGGCGGCCATGAGACCGCCGGCGAGGATCGCCATCAGCGTGGCCAGCCAGGGGTTGTGCCAGGCGAGACCGAAGACGATGGCGACGAAGGCGCCGGTGAGCATCATGCCTTCCATCGCGACGTTGGTGACGCCGCTACGCTCGGAGATGACGCCGCCCAGCGCGGGCAGCAGCAGCAACCCCGCGCCGAAGAGGAGCGTGGATTGCCAGAAGTAGGGTTGGACCAGCAAGTTCAGCAGGTCGGTGAGGACGGTCATGGGAGGTTCCCTCGCGCATACGTTCTGCTCGTCACGGGTGCGTGCCTCGGGTGGGTGGCAGCAGCCTTAGGCGCTGCCGCCAGCATCCGCGGGCACCACGCCTTCCTCCGGGTCGCTCGCGACGACGGGCGAGACGAGCGGCTCTTCGGTCGGGGAATCGGGCGCTTTACTGAGGCCGGGGATGCGAATGCGGGCCGTGCGCAGGAAGTTAGCGGCGATGCTGAAGAGGATCAAGCCCTGCAAGACCAATACCAGATTGCCGGAGACGTTGGCGTCGCCCTGCATGATGCTGCTGCCGGCATGGAGCGCACCGAAGAGGATGGCGGCGAGCACGACGCCGATCGCGGCGCTCTGTCCGAGGAGCGTGACGGCGATGGCGTCGAACCCGGTGGTGTCTGGGCGATAACTGTCGGTGAGCTTGAAGCGCAGCCCGGCGATCAGCACGGCACCGGCGAGCCCAGCGAAGGCGCCCGAGATGAGCATGGAGACGACGATGGTTCGCTTGACGCTGACGCCGGCGTAGCGCGCGGCGCGCTGGCTCTGGCCGACGGCGCGGATTTCATAGCCGAGGGTGGTGCGCTGCATGACGAACCAGTAGACGACGGCCGCGGCGAGGGAGATGAAGATGCCTGCGCTGACGCCGCCGTAGAGTTGGCCGGGCAGGAGGGGCAGCTGCGCGCCGTCGCCGATCTGGACACTGGCGGAGAAGAGGTTCTTGCCCTGGAGGGGTCCTCCGACGATGAGATATTCGAGGAAGTATTGCGCGATGTAGTTGAGCATGATGGTGGTGACGACCTCGTGTGCGCCGGTCCAGGCCTTGAGGGCGCCGACGATGCCGCCCCAGAGGGCGCCCGCCAGCGTGCCAGCGATGAGGACGGCGGGCAAGAGGATGATGGCGGGGGCGCTGGCGAACCTGATGCCGACGACGGTGGTGGCGATGGCGCCCATGATGAGCTGACCTTCGGCACCGATGTTGAAGAGACCGGCACGGAAGGCGAAGCCCACGGCGAGGCCCGTGAGGATCAGCGGCGTGGTGAAGACGAGGGTCTGCGAGATCTGGTAGGTAGCGCTCTCACCGTTGGCGCAGAACTGGCCGAATCCGCCGCATATCAGCGAGGTGTAGGCGAGAATGGGGTCGTGGCCCGTAATGATGATGATGATGGCGCCGGCCACGAAAGCAAAGGCGATTGAGGCGAGTGGCAAGCCGAGTGCTGGACCGACGCGCTTGAGCCAGTCGGTGAGACCAGGCGCCGGGGTCCCTTTCTCGCGCGCGGGCGGAGCACTTGGTACGGCCATCTGGCGTCCTCCACTGGTGGGAATCGCTGGAAGCGTATGGACGATACGTCGCGGATCGCGCACTTTCGCGGGATTACGTAGGTGCAAGCAGTTCGAGGGGATCGCGACCAAGGGGGTTTTTGGGTGCTGGTGCGCTTGGGACGTTGAGCACGCAGACTCTTACGTACATATTACACCAGCGCCGAAAGCGCGGGCCACGGCAGCTAGCGAATGCATGCGCTCTCAAGGGAATGACGGGCGCGACAGGTTTTCACACCCCTAGGACGCTGCACGAACGCATCGTGCAGCGGAAATGACGGAGGCGGGTACGCACGGTACCCGCCCCAGCCACGTGCGGGTCGAATCGACGCCGCGGGTGAAAAAGGAGACTAGGGGATGTCGGCCGGCGGGGTGAGCGTGCCGGCCTTGATCTCGCCCTCGACCTTGGTCACCTCGGCGGTGATGTCGGCGGGGAGGGGGATGTTGCCGAGCGCGAAGTCGACGCCGCCGTTGGTGAGGTCATACGTGACGGCGCCGGTCTTGAAGGTGCCCTGCACAATGCCCTGGATGGCGAGATAGGCGCCCGTATCGACGCGCTTGACCGCGCTGGCGATGACGGAGGCGTTGGCCGTCTTCTGGTCGGTATCGACGCCGATGCCGTAGACGCCCGCGGTGCCCGCCGCCGTCAGGGCGCCGAGGCCGCAGCCGCCTGCCACCTGGAAGACGATGTTGGAGCCCTTGGCGATCTGGCCCTGCGCGACCGCGGCGCACTTGGAGGAGTCGGCGAAGTCATTGGAGTAGCCGACGAGCACCTGCACGCCGGGATCTTCCATCGTGGCGGCCCACTTGTAGCCGGCGATGTAGTGGTTGACCGGCGGGATGCTGATGCCACCGACGGCGCTGATCACGCCAGTCGACTTCGGGGCGAGCTTCTGTTTCTCGAGCATGCCGGAGATCACGCCAACCAACGCGCCAGCATCTTGCTCGGCGAAGTGGATGCCCTGAACGTTGGCGCGGGGCAAGACGTTCCCGTTGGCGTCGGTCGGGTCGCCGTCGATGATGGCGAAATGGGCGTTGGGGAAGCTCTGTGAGACCTGGGCGACCGCTTCCTGCATGAGGAAGCCGACGGCGATAACGAGGTTGTACCCCTGCGAGGCGAACTGCGTGAGGTTGGGAACGTAGTCGTCACCGGTCTTCGATTGGAGGACGGTGCCCGTCACGCCGAAGTCGGATTCGGCCTTCTGGAGGCCGACGTAGGCGAGGTGGTTGAAGCCACCGTCGTTGAGGCCGCCGATGTCGGTCACGAGGCCGACCTTGACTTTGGGAGCCTGGGTGCCGGCAACCGTGCTGCTGCTGCCGCCACAGGCGGCGAGCGTCGGCACGAGTACCAGCAAGATGGCGCTGAACGCCAACAAGCGGACCCGAGTACGCGTCATGAAGACCACTCCTCCTCTGCCAACGCTGGCAGATTGTCATGCGCCTCGCCGCCGACCGCAATGGAGGGAGGCCGGCGCATGATGCAATACATGAGTCTTGGGTAGTGCGCACCATGATATCAAAGCGACCGAAGATGCGCAACAAGAGAAAAAAACTACGGCTTCTAGCGCAAGCGCGCCTTCCCGTAGAAGGATGTACGCGACGGCTGAGCCGTTTCTCACACCAGCCAGGGGGACGAATCGCGAGCGGAGAACCAGCGGGGAACGGGATGCGCGGCGCTGAAATGCCGCCGGACCGATGGGCGCGGGCCGAAGTTCGCGCTACCCGCCGGCGCGGCCTCGGAGGATTGGCGTACGCGGCGGCCGACTCGGGTATGCGAAAGCGCCTCAGACCTCCCGCGTTCGAGAAATCCGGGGCGCATCCTTGTGACAGCTCCCCACGGCTGAGAGCCGGGGGCTTCTCGGAGTTGAACTCCGCGCCATGCTGCCCCAGGGCGAGAGCGAAAGCTCGCAAGCAGTATAGCATCCCGGCGTGGAGCGTGCCAGGAGCCATTCCTCCTCAGCCCGTTAGGGCGGGGCCCTCTGGCGTAGAGAGGTAACCCCGCCGTGGCCAGCAGCCTAGGCCTTGGTCGAGACGCGCGATGAGCGAGAGCGCGGCGTCTTCTCCGAGGCGGCGTGGCCGTTGGCGCTGTTCTTGGCCGTGCCGACGAGATCATCGTGCTTGGCAAGCTGCTGCGTCGCGCCGAACGAAGGGGTCAACCAGGCGTTGTATTCGGGCCGCTTGCCGCGGACCACGTCGTGGTAGATAGTCTGGATCTGCCGGGCGATCGGGCCGATCTTGCCCGTGCCGACGAGGCGATGATCGACCTCGATCACGGGGGCGATCTGCGCGCCGGTGCCGGTGAGGAAGATCTCGTCGGCGACGTACAGCTCGGTGCGGTCGATGACGCGCTCGCGGGTGATGCGGTCGAGCTCGCGGCGGGCGAGCTCGATGATGGTCTCGCGGGTGACGCCCAACAGGATGTTCTCTGAGGGCGGCGGCGTGACGAGCTCATTGTTGACCAAGAGGAAGATGTTCTCGGCGCTGCCCTCGCTGACGTGGCCCTCGGCGGTGAGCATGATCGCCTCGTCGAAGCCGTTCTGGGCGGCCTCGGTCTTGGCGAAGGCGGAGTTGACGTACGCGCCGCTGATCTTGGCACGCGCCGGGATCATGTTGTCGTCCACCCTACGCCAGGACGAGACCCCGCAGCGCAGACCGTCGGTCGCCACGTAATCGCCCATCGGCACGGCGTACATGGTGAAGTGATCCTGCAGGCCATGGAGCTTGACGCCGATCATCTCGTCGGCCTTGTACGCGAACGGGCGGATGTAGCAATTCTCGCGCAGGCCGTTGCGCCGCACGAGCTCCACGGCGATGGCGCAGAGCTCGTCGACGGTGTGAGGTAGGGTGATGTTCATGATGCGCGCCGAGCGATGCATACGCTCGAAGTGCTCGCGCAGTCGAAAAATATACGTTTCGCCCGCGCCGCCGTTGGCGTCGGGATTCCAGTAGCCGCGGATGCCCTCGAAGACCCCGGTGCCGTACGAGACGGCATGCGACATGACGCCGATCTTAGCCTGGCTGGCGGGGATGTACTTACCGTTCAGATACACGACCGTGTCGTCTTGCTGCGAAAGGGGGACCTGAATTGACCCTGACACGCTCACTTGCCTCCTCGGTGCGTCGCCGTTGTCACACCGTTGGACTAGGCATTCACCGGCCGCACACATGGCCGCCGGCCCGTCGACGTGGCGCGCGCCGCCACGTAAAACGCCCGGGAGATTCGGCCCTGGTGGGCGCCCCCGAGCTCCGCTGGAAGCTTAATGGTTTGGCCGCGGCATGTCAAGAAAGCGGCGGGAAATTTTGCGCGGATCGCCCGTAAATCCGCCGGTTCGCGACCATTTCGACACGGCGTCGCGCCGGGCCAGCTGGGTCACTAACCGTCGTGTCTTTCCGCCGCCGGTAGTGAAGTCGTTAGTTAATTAAAAGGTGCGCTTCCCGGTGGCGGAAAGGGCGAGCTCGGTGGCGAGGATGGCGGTGCGGTTGGCGACGTCCAGGATGGGGTTGACCTCGACGAGATCGAGGCTGCTGAGCCGGCCCGATTCGGCGACGATCTCCATGGCGAGGTGCGCTTCGCGGTAGGTGATGCCGCCCGGGACCGGGGTGCCGACGCCGGGCGCCTCGCGCGGGTCCATCACGTCCATGTCGAAGCTGACGTGCAGGCCGTTGGCGCCGTCGGTGGCGAGCGCGATCGCTTCGTGGGTGACGGCGGAGATGCCGCGCTCGTCGATCTCGGTCATCGTGCGAACGTTGACGCCGGCCTCGCGCAGCAGCCTCACCTCGCCGGCGTCGAGGTCGCGCGCGCCGACGATGACGACGCGACGCGGATCGAGGTGGGGCCCGGGGCTGGCGGCGTTGACGAGGCGCGGATCGCCGTAGCCACAGAGGGCCGCGAGGATCATGCCATGGATGTTGCCCGAGGGCGTCGTCTCGGTGGTATTGAAGTCAGCATGGGCGTCGAACCAGATCACGCCGATGGGGCCGAGGGCGTCGGCAGCGCCGCTGATCGAGCCGAGGGCGATGCTGTGGTCGCCGCCGAGGGTGATCGGCAGCCGCCCCTCCGCGGCGCAGGCGCGGACGCGGTCGGCGAGGTCTTTGGTGGCGCCGACGATCTGGTCGAGGTATTTGAGCTTCGAGTCGCCGGGTTCGCGCGTGTCGGGGTGGGGAACGTGGACGACGCCGAGGTCGGTGACGTCATGCCCCAGCTCGCGCAGCTTCTCGCTGAGGTCGGCGTAGCGGATTGCGCTCGGCCCCATGTCCACGCCGCGCCGATCCGCGCCGAGATCCATCGGCGCGCCGATCAAGCTGATCTGCATCGTCCAGCCTCCGCCGCTTCCACCCACCGACGCCACCGCAGGGGCGTAGTATAGCGTCGCGCCACGGCAGTGTCCAGTGACGTGCGACGTTGACCCGGCAGCAAGCTCCCTTTATACTGCGCTCGATTGTAGATCGCACGGGCGGGGAGGGAGATGGCTTCATGGATGAACTAGAGTTTGAGATAAGCGCGACGGATACGGGGCAGCAGCGGAGCGTGCGCGCGCCGCGTGGGCCGCGGCTGCGGCGCCCGCCGCGGGCCGTGACGGTGGGGCTAATCGCCGCGTGCGTGGTGCTGGTGACGACGGGGCTGGCGCTGGCCCCGGTGCCGAACCTGTCGAGCAAGGTGAGCGTGCTGCTGCACGGGACGCCGGTGCCGCCGACGGCGACGCCGCGGATGGTGGCGGGCGGGAACCTTCTCTACGTCGAGGGTGGACTTGCATCCCCCTGGGGGAAACTGACACTCAACGGGAAACCAGTCGCGCTCGAAGAACTCACAACTAGCGCCAACAACGGATATGCCAGTGCCTTGTTTCTGCAGCGTGGGACTAACACTATCGACTCCCACGCCGATCCATTTCCCGAGCTGCGCTGCCGCCTCAGCGTGCCGTCCAGTAATGATGACACCTGCCCACTCGACGCAAGCTACCCATTCCCTTCCGACCTCCCCAAGGGTGGCCCGCGTGCGTTGGATCTGAAGCCGACGCTGGATAAGCTGCCCTCCACCTCTCGTGCCAATCTTATACAAGCCGTGAGCGCGTACCTGAGCCTGAGCAGCGGCCAGGCGACGGTGCAGCCGGGCGAGCGATATGTCAACGGCGCACGCCAGATCGTTTACGCCGATCAGCAGCTTACGGCGACGTTCACGCAGGCGCTAGCGACGGCGGCATCGCCAACCTCGAACGGGTGCGCCACGCTCTGCATGCCGGTCCCGGACGCCCAAACCGCCAGCGGAAACGTATCGGCGGTCGCCGATTTCGTGCTGGATGCGCACCTGACACAGTCCTTCATGTACGCGACGTCGGCAGGTCAACTTGTCGTTTCCGACGCACCAATCTCCCCTGGGCCTGCGCTGCCTAACGCGGACCTGGTAGCGCTGACGGTGACGTGGAACGGCGCCTGGCAGATCGCGCCGAACGGCGTCTCGCAGCCGAGCTCGGCGGCCTGCGTAGCGGGAGCGACTGCGCTGACGCCATACCTCTTTGATCCGCGCTTTAGCCAGTATAACCAGCAGTCTAGCTACATAGGCGGGGAGATCACGTCGGCCAACCCCGCGGACGGCTGCGTCTTCCGTCTCGACACGTGGGGTGCCTACGGCGGGGCGTATACGCAGACGGCGAGCAACTACGTCCACGTCTTCTATCGCTTTGGGGTGGTGATGGTGGTGAATACCCCATCAGACGTCACGCGGGCGAGCTACGACTACGCCCTCCAGTCGCTGCCACTCGCCGATGACGCCGAGACGGCGCTGGCGCAGCAGATCGATGCGACGCAGCCGTATAGCTGAGGCGTTGGCGCCTTCGCGGGCATCGGCGATCGGCATCGGGCATAAGGATGTAGCCTCGCACGGGCTGATTGGCACGGGAGGCCCTGCCCCTACGCTGGAGGGGCCGGCGAGGCGGCGAGGGATACATCATTGACGTGTTGTTCGCCTGCGTGTGGTACAATCGGTCGCAAGGTGGCCTAGTGAATCGCGCGTATTTCGCGCATTGGACTAGGCCAATTGTGAGCGGTGAGGCGCATGGACGCCTCGTTCAGCCTTGCGGAGGTTCTCCCATGCCCAGCCAGAACGGCGCGACCCGACAGACCGGCACGGTCCAGGTGAAGCGCAGCTTCCCCGAGATGCTCAAGGGCGGCGTGATCATGGACGTCGTCAACGCGGAACAGGCCAAGATCGCCGAGGAGTCGGGCGCGTCGGCGGTGATGGCGCTTGAGCGCGTGCCGGCAGACATCCGGCGCGACGGCGGCGTGGCGCGCATGAGCGACCCCGAGCTGATCCTCGGCATCAAAGAGGCGGTCACCATCCCGGTGATGGCCAAGTGTCGCATCGGGCATTTCGTCGAGGCGGAGATCCTGCAGGCGCTGGGCGTGGACTGCGTCGACGAGTCCGAAGTGTTGACGCCGGCGGATGAGGCGTTCCACGTCAACAAGCACAGCTTCGAGATACCCTTCGTCTGCGGCGCGCGCGATCTCGGCGAGGCCTTGCGCCGCATCGGCGAGGGCGCGGCGATGATCCGCAGCAAGGGCGAGGCGGGCACTGGCAACATCGTCGAGGCGGTGCGGCACCTCCGCGCGATCACGGACGGCATCCGTCGCCTGACGATCCTGCCCGAAGAGGAGCTGATGGCCGAGGCCAAGAACCTCGGCGCGCCGTACGAGCTGGTGAAGGAGGTGCGCGACCTGGGCCGACTGCCGGTGGTGCTCTTCTGCGCGGGCGGCGTGGCGACCCCCGCCGATGCGGCGCTGGTCATGCGCCTCGGCTCGGACGGCGTCTTCGTCGGCTCGGGCATCTTCAAGTCGGCGGATCCGTTGCGGCGCGCGAAGGCGATCGTGAAGGCGACCACGCACTTCCAGGACGCGAAGATCCTCGCCGAGATCTCCGCCGGCCTGGGCGAGCCGATGCGCGGCCTGGAGATCGGCACGATCCCCTCGCCTGAGCTGATGGCCGCCCGCGGCTGGTAACAGCGCTCCCTCCCCAGCAACCCTTCTACCGCCTGCACCCCCGCGAGCAGGAGCCTGCCGGGGGTGAGGTCTCTCCGCACGCTCCCCCGGCCCAGCAGAGAGAGAGGAGGCTCGAAGCGCACCGGGCCAGTCTTACCATTGCCCGTATCCCGGTATGACACACCAGATGATAGGACTAATGGCGGCGGCACGCGGGACTGATTGGTCATGAAATCTGCCCGTGGGGTGCCCCTGTGCCTGTGATACAATGTGCCGCAGAAGCACAGCACGCCGGTCTCGGCACTCCTCCTGTAAGCGGCCAGCGTCCACGGCGCCGGTCGAAGGAAAGTGAGGCGTACTCTTGTTGACGACCTCCCACTCGTCGACCGGCGCTTCCGCGACTCCCCTCCGCATCGGCGTCCTCGCGTTGCAGGGCGACTTCCGCGAACACATCGCCGTTCTCCGCTCACTTGGCGCCCTGGCACATCCCGTGCGACTACCCGCTGACATCGACGACGTTGATGGATTGGTGATTCCGGGCGGTGAGAGCACGGTCATGGGCAAGCTCATGATCGAGTACGGCCTGGACGAGCCGTTGCGGCGTCGCATCGCCGAGGGCACGCCAGCTTGGGGCACCTGCGCGGGGCTGATCCTGCTGTCGCGCGAGACGGATAACGCGCTCGCCGGGCAGCCACTGCTGGCCGCGATGGACATTCGCACGCGGCGCAACGCGTTCGGCGCGCAGCGAACGAGCTTCGAGGCCGACATCGCGGTGCCGGCGCTCGGCGATCCGCCGTTCCACGCGGTCTTCATCCGCGGACCCTCGGTGGAGTCCGTCGGCGCGGGCGTCGAGGTGCTGGCGCGGCTCGATGATGAAGCACGTACTATCGTGGCGGTCCGTCAGGGCGACCTGCTCGGCACCGCTTTCCATCCAGAGGTAACAGGAGATTCGCGCTTCCACGCGTACTTCCTCGATCTCGTGCGTTCTGCCGCGGGCGCTCGATCGGGCCGTGTTGCACAGACGGCTACGGTCTAGCGATCCTCGGTGGCGCCCGACTGATCGGGGTTCCGGCGGTCCTGCTCCTCTCCGGCGCGAGCCGGGGGGAGTTCCAAGGTCCGCGCAAGGGGGGTGGCTTCGCCGGATGATTCGTCCCATCCCAGACTTCAGCCTGCTGCCCGGCATCGTCTATGCACTCGACGCCCGCTCCCGAGCGCACTCGCGTGAGTTCGCCAACTTCGTCATCGCTCCGGAATCGACCGAGCCCCGGAGCCGCCTCGGCGCCTTCATGAGCACGCTCAAGCCCGTCGCCCCCACCACCGTGCATACCTGGATCTGCGAGGACCGCTGGACGCTGCTCGGTCTCGCGCAAGCGCGCTCGCGGCCCGGCGCCGAGGCCTGGGATCTCACCTACCTCTGCGCCATGACCTCCCCCGGTGGCCACGAGCCGGCCGTCGATCCCAACGACGTGCTCGGCCAATTGGTCGCGCGGGCGCTCGATGCGGCGATCATGCGCGGCGTGCATCGCTTCTTCGCCCGGATCGAGGACGAGCGCCCCGAACTGGAGATCTTCTCGCGGCTGGGCTTCCAGCGCTACGCCCGCGAGCTGACCTACGGGTTGCCGAGCGCCGCCGAGGGACTGGCCGCGCTGCGCGAGTACGGATCCCGTCCCGTGCCGCCGCTCGACGACGAGGGCACGACGGAGAGGCCGTCTCCGTTCAGGATGGTCGATCCGGCGAAGCTCCCGATCCGCCCGTGGCACCGGCACGATGAGTGGGGCCTGACACGCCTCTACGACGCCGCGACGCCGCGACGGGTGCAGATCGCGGAAAGCCTCACCAACGACGAGTTCGTCGCCACGCGTGCCGGCGGCGGACGAACGTGGCGCTTACCCCTGCTGGAACCCTCGACGGTCGCGTATGTCTGCGACCGGGGCGACCGGCTTGGCGGTTGGTTGCGGCTGCGCTACGGGCGCGGTGCCCAGCCGCATCAGCTCTGGCTGATGACGCATCCCGACGATCCTGACGTGGGACCGGCGCTGGTCCGACTCGGCCTCGAGGCCTTGGCCCGCGAGCCGGAGCGGCCCATCCTGTGTCAGGCGCGTGAGTACGAAGGGCCAGCGATAGACGCGCTGCGCGCCGCCGGCTTCACCTCCGGTCCCGCGCACGCTCTGTTGGTCCGTCACCTCACGCTGCGGGCCCTGCGGAGGCGAGAGGCGCCCGCGTTGGAGCCGTTAGTCGTCTATGGCGTGAAGGGGCTCGGCTCCGCCCCGACACGCCTCAGCAAAGGTGAAAAGACCCATTATGCAGCACGTGATCACTGACGATCTGGCCGTCCTCTTGGCCGTCCTGCCACCTCGTGTGCATGAGGCCATCGCCGCCCTTCCCGATCGCGGCGACTTGCTTGAGATCGTCCTCGACCTCGGTCGCCCCGCGGAAGGCCGTTTTCCTGATCGAGAAGTGATCCTGAGCGATACAGCCATTACGGAGGAGGACATCGCGTACACGGTGGGGCGCATCGGGGCGTTCGGGGAGGACAACCGGGCGGGGATCGGGGGGACGCTGCACCGCATCAGCGCGCTGCGCAACCGGCGGGGGGCGGTGGTGGGGCTGACCTGCCGCGTGGGGCGCGCCGTGCGCGGCACGGTGGCGCTGATCCGCGACGTGGTCGAGCAGGGGCGCAGCATCCTGATCCTGGGGCGGCCGGGGGTGGGCAAGACGACGCTGCTGCGCGAGGCGGCGCGCGTGCTGGCCGACGAGCTGGGCAAAAGGGTGGTGGTGGTCGACACGAGCAACGAGATCGCCGGCGACGGCGACGTGCCGCACCCCGGCATCGGGCGCGCGCGGCGCATGCAGGTGGCGCGGCCGGCGGCGCAGCACGCCGTCATGATCGAGGCGGTCGAGAACCACATGCCCGAGGTGGTGGTGATCGACGAGATCGGCACGGAGTTGGAGGCCCTCGCGGCGCGGACCATCGCCGAGCGGGGGGTGCAGCTGGTGGGCACGGCGCACGGGCGCACGCTGGACAACCTGCTGGCCAACCCGACGCTCTCCGACCTGGTCGGCGGCATCCAGGCGGTGACGCTGGGCGACGAGGAGGCGCGCCGCCGCGGCACCCAGAAGACGGTGCTCGAGCGCAAGCAGCCCCCCACCTTCGACGTCCTCATCGAGCAGCAGAGCTGGCGCCAGGTGATCGTCCACAAGGACGTCGCCGAGGCGGTCGACGACCTGCTGCGCGGGCACGCGCCAGTGGCGGAGCTGCGCGAGCGCGACGATCAGGATCACGTCACCGTGCGGCGCATCGTCGTCCAGCCGGAGAACACCACCTCCGCACAGGCCGGCGACGTGCTGCACCGCGACTTCGACGAGTTCACCCAGCCAGATCGCCGCGACCGGCAGGGCGGTCGCGGCGACATGCGCCAGATTCGCGCGCTGCACGACCCGCGTCGCGCGCACGAGCCAGAGCCGTTCTTCGCCGACGAGGACGACGAGGACCTGGACGTCGAGGTCGCGGAACCAACCGGCACGATGGGCGCCCCCGCGCGGCCCGGACTCGGCACGAGCGCAGTGCGCCGTCGCAAGATGCGCATCTATCCGTTCGGGGTGAGCCGCGAACGGTTGGAGCAGTCCGCCAAGTACCTCCGCGTGCCCGTGGAGATCTCGCGCGACCAGAACGACGCCGACGCGGTGATCGCGCTGAAGACGCTCTACCGCCGCCAGCCGGAGCAGCTCCGCGCGGCCGAGAGCGTGCGCAAGCCGATCTACGTGTTGCGGACGAACACCGTGGCGCAGATGTCGGAGTGCCTGGCGCGCATCTTCGAGCTGCGCGACACCGAGGCGGCGGCGACCAGCGGTGATCCCTCCAACGCGGTGACACAGGTGCGCCAGCAGACCGAGGACGCGATCCACGCGGTACTCAACGGCAACCGCCGCGAGGTGGAGCTGCCGCCGCAGAACGCCTACCTGCGCCGCATGCAGCACGAGATCGCCGGTCGCTACAACCTGGAGTCGCGCAGCCGTGGCCGCGAGCCGAACCGCCGCGTCCAAATCTTCGGCCGCTAGCCGCGCATAACGCGCCAACGTAGTCCTACTGGGAGGGTGCCGCGCCCCGGTGCCCTCCCTCTTTTTGTGCATCAAGCCGTCTTCGCCGTGCTGGCGCTGGAGAGCGAGCCGGTAGATCCGCGCCTCTAACGTTCTCAACGTGCGACACTAGCGTGCTCTGTTACAATCGTTCTGGTGCGCACTCAGTAAGCATGCATGGTTGGCCCATTCCGCGCGCAGCCCACACTCCCAATGTGCCAGATTGCCAGAGTTGCCCGAGAGGTGACGCCATGAGCGCGGACCCGCGACAGTCGCCTGAGGCATCCCTCGAATTCCTCTCGGGGCCGCTCGCCGACACCATCCTCCAGGTGACGCGATCCTCGGTGACGATTGGCCGCAATGTCGGCAACGACATCATCCTGATGGACCCGAAGGTCTCGCGTACGCACGCGCGCCTCACCTGGATCGACGGCACCTGGCAGATCGAGCGGCTCTCCCGCACCAGCGTCATCACCGTGGACAACCAGAGCGTCGAACACGCCGAGCTACACGACAAGTGCGTGGTCGGCCTCGGCGAGGATGTCTCCTTCACCTTCCGCGTGGCGGCGGTGGCGGTCGGGGCGACCCGCCCAGTTGGGCGCGCACAGGCCGTCGCGGTCGCCAGCGCCGAGGCGGCTGAGAAGGCGGCGCCCGCGCGTGCGACGGCAACAGGGCAGAACACCGCAAGCGAGAGCCCGCCGAGGACCGAGCTGGCGTCGCTCGAAGACCTGGGTATCCCCATGCTGGAGGTCGTCAACCATACGACGGGAGCCTCGCGCACGCACGCCCTCGCCAAAGAGACCATCAGCGTGGGGCGCGACCTCGCCAACGACATCGTCATCGACGAGCCGTTCGTCTCGGCACGGCACTTCCAGCTCGTGCGGCACGGCAAACGCTGGGAGTTGATCCACCCGCACCCGCTCATCTCCGCCACGCAGAACGGGTTACTCGTCCAGGGACGCCAGATCCGCGGCAATGAAGCGTTTAAACGTGCGCTGAATCCCGGCGATCTCTTCCGCATCGGCGACGAGCATGGCGCACTGATGACGCTGACCTTCCGCGACAGCAGCGAGACGCCGCGCCCCACCTCCACGCGGATGCAGCAGATCCCGCTCGGCATCGGCGTCGTGACGATCGGGCGCGAGCGCGACAACGCGCTGGTGCTCGACCACCCGCAGGTCTCGGCGCACCACGCGCGTGTGGCCCACGAGCACGGCACGTACCGCATCACCGACCTCGACAGCACCAACGCCACCTACGTCAACGGCCTGTGCATCACCAGCCAGGCGCTGCAGAGCGGCGACGTGATCCGCGTCGGGCCGTACAAGCTGATCTACGATGACGGGCTGCTCACGCTCTACGACGAGAGCGGCAGCGTACGCATCGACGCGCTCGATCTCGTGCAGATAGGGACGAGCGCGGCGGTGCTGCTCGACGACATCTCGCTCTGCATCCCCCCGCGCTCATTCGTCGCGCTGGTCGGCGCGTCGGGCGCGGGCAAATCGACCCTGCTCGACGCGCTGAGCGGCCTGCGCCCTGCCGTGCGCGGCTCGGTGCTCTACAACGGGCAGGATTTCTACCAGCACCGCGCTGCCTTCAGCCAACAGATCGGGTACGTGCCGCAGGACGAGATCATCCACCGCGATCTGACGGTCGAGCGCGCCCTCTACTACGCGGCTAAGCTGCGCCTACCCAGCGACTTCAGCCCCGCGCAGATCACCCAGCGCATCGACGAGGTGCTCGACGACGTCGAGATGCGGCACCGCCGCAGCCTGCTGATCAAGCAGCTCTCCGGCGGCCAGCGCAAGCGCGTCTCCATCGCGTTGGAGCTGCTTGCCAACCCCAGCGTGTTCTTCCTCGACGAGCCCACTTCCGGGCTGGACCCCGGCCTGGACCGCAAGATGATGCTGCTGCTGCGCAAGCTGGCGGATAAAGGGCACACGATCATCCTCGTGACGCACGCCACCAGCAACATCAACGTCTGCGACTACGTCTGTTTCCTGGCGCAGGGCGGCCGCGTGGCGTACTACGGCCCGCCCGAGGACGCCACCACCTACTTCGAACAGCCCGGTTTCGCCGAGATCTACAGCGTGCTCGAGCCGACGAACGAAGACCCCGACGTGCCGGCGGAGCTGCGCGAACGCTTCAAGCGCTCCACGACGTACACGCGCTACATCGGCACGCCGCTCGATGGGAGGCCGTCGGCGCCCGCGCTCGCCGACCGCGCACCCGCACAGGGCCCGCGCATCCGCGCGCCGTGGAAGAGCGCCGGCTGGAAGCAGTTCGTCCTCCTCTGCTCGCGGTACCTCGAATTGCTGTGGAACGACCGCAAGAATCTGGCGATCCTTGCGCTGCAAGCCCCGGTGATCGCCATCATCCTGTTCATCTTTATCCGCCAGCTCGGCGACGGCAACGTCTTCCGCGGGCCGGACACCCCCTTGCAACAGGCCGACGCGCAAAAGTTCCTCTTCGTGCTGACGTTCACCTCGGTGATGTTCGGCGCGATCAACGCCGCGCGCGAGATCGTCAAAGAGATCAACATCTATCGGCGCGAGCGCACGGTCAACCTGGGCATCGCGCCCTATCTTTTCTCGAAGGTCGCCGTCCTGGGCACGCTCTGCCTGATCCAGTGCTTCATCCTGATCGCCATCGTCAGCCTGGCGGCGCCCTTCGGCAGCGGCATCTTCACCAACGCCTTCTGGGAGGTGTACATCGCGCTGGCGCTCGCGGCGCTGGCCGGCCTGATGATGGGATTAGCCCTCTCGGCGCTCGTGCCCAACAGTGACCAGGCGATGAGCTTCATCCCGGTAGTGCTGATCCCGCAGGTCATCTTCTCCGGCGCGATCTTCCCGCTCCAGGCGATCTACCTCCAGGTGTTGAGCGTCGTCTTCGCCACCCGCTGGGGCATGGCCGCCGTCGGGTCATCCGTGCACATCAATAGCCTGGCGGTAGGCGGCGACAGGCTCTTCGGCTCCTGCACAGCCTGCGTCACGTATCGCTTCGACACGCAGTATCTGCTGACGATCTGGGGCGTGTTGGTCGTGATGATCGTCCTCCTGCTGGCGGCGACGGGCTACCTGCTCAAGCGCAAAGACGTCGGGCGGCGGGCCTAGTAAGCCCGTCAGACTCCGGATCACGCATCCATACAGCGGCGGGCGTCACGCGGGGCGGCAGAGTATAATGGCGCGGGCAAAGGCGGCATTCTGGAGGGCGAGCATGGCCGAAGACCTGATTGGGAAGACGCTGGGGAATTACCGCGTGGAGTCGCTGCTCGGTAGCGGTGGCATGGGCGAGGTCTATCGCGCCATCCATACCAAGCTAAACAGACCCGCCGCGATCAAGGTCCTGCACGCCTATCAGGCGGGCGACCCCAACTTCCAGGCGCGCTTCCTGCGCGAGGCCCGCTCCGCCGCGGCGCTGGCGCATCCCAACATCGTCGAGGTCTTCGACTTCGGCGAGCAGGATGGCGACTCCTATCTGGTGATGGAGCTGGTGCCCGACGGCTCGCTGCGCACGCTGCTGCGGCAGCGCTCGGCGGATCAGGGCTGGTCGCTGGCGCTCGGGCTGAACCTCGTGCAGCAGGCGGCGGAGGGGCTGGCCTATGCCAACGCGCAGGGCATGGTCCACCGCGACGTCAAGCCCGACAACCTGCTGCTGCGCCGGCGCAGCGAGGCCGAGCGCGGCTCCGATGCGGACGAGTTCGCGCTGAAGATCAGCGACTTCGGGCTGGCGCGGCTGGCCGAGGGCGGCGAGGACCTCACCGCCTCGGGCATGGTCGTCGGTACGCCGACCTACATGTCGCCCGAGCAATGCCAGGGCGCGCCGCTCGACGGCCGCAGCGATCTCTACTCGCTCGGCGTCGTGCTCTACGAGGTCGCCGTTGGACATCCGCCGTTCCGCGCGAAATCGCTGACCGAGGCCGTCTTCAAGCACATCTCCGAGGCGCCGGTGCCGCCGCGCCAGCTCCGCCCCGATCTGCCGGTCGCGCTGGATCAGGTCATCCTGCGCTGCCTGGCCAAGCGGCCCGAGGATCGCTACGCCACGGCGTACGATCTGATTCAGGATCTACAGATCGTGCTGAGCGACACGGAAATGAACACGATCATCGGCACGTCGGACGCGGGGCTCGCCACGCCCTCGACGCCTGCACCGGTCGATCCGGTGGCACCGACGGTCGTCGATTCGAGCCCGTCGCGCAGCGCCGTGCGCCCGACGGGATCGAGTGGCTCGCCACGGCCCTCGGTGAACGCCTCCGGCGTCGCGGTGCGGCGCGGCACCGGCGCGGCGAAGGCCACCAAGACAGGACCGCAGCCCGTCGTGGCGAAGCAGTCCCTCGCGCCCGGCTCGACCGTCCGCGGAGTCGCGAAGCCGCCGGTGCAGAACGCGGTCGCGCAGGGTGCGACGAAACCGGCGCAGACGCCGACCGCCGCCCCACGCAGCGCGACCCGGCCGCCCGCCCAGCCACAACGCTGGCCGCTGGCGGGGGAACCGGAGAAGTCGCCGGCGGGCGCGGGTGCGCTGTCACCGTGGCTGCGCTCCGTGACGGACGACCCGCGCAGGCGGAACATCGGCCTCGGCGCGGTGGGCGCTTTGGTGGCGCTTGTAGTGCTGATCGCCATGCTCGCCAACCACGCTTCCGCCCCACGCACCACGGCCAGCACGAAGCCGACGGCCACGAACGCCACCTCGCCCACGGCCAGCCCGACGCCGGTAGACACGGCGGCGTTCACGGATTCGTTGAGCAAGAACGACAACAAATGGGCCGTCACGAACCGCTCGTTCTTTTCGAACGGCGGCTACCAGATCGACAACGGCTTCATCTCCTTCGCGCCCGGCGGTGACCGCGGCGACGTGACGCTCTCCGTCAAAACACGGCAGCTCAGCGGGTCAACCGACGGGTTCTACGGGATGCTGCTGCGCGGCAACGGATCCCACCAGTATTACTTCTTCGGCATCGATTCGAGCCAACACTGGACCTTCTCGCTCGTCACCGACGGCAACGGCAAAGCCCTCATCCCGGCGACCTCGGACAGCCACCTCAACGGCGGCCTGAACGCGAGCAACACCATCACGATCCGCGCGAAGGGCGCTCACTTCGTCTTCTACGCCAACGGCGCGCAGCTCGGCCAGACCGACGACGGCACGCGCGCCTCCGGCACCATCGCGCTGCTGAACGCGGCGAGCGACCTGCACGTCGTCTTCAACGACTTCTCGATCGCCGTGCCCGCCTGAGTGCCTGCGAGAGCCTGAGCAGCGGGTCCGGCGTGTGCGGCGTGTCACCGTCGGCTCATTCCACCTACAATCACGAACACCGCCACGAACACCGCGCATCGCCTGCCGCAGTCGTGCTTCCGCACAAGCAACGGCGTTCGCGCCAGCAACAGTGACGCCGACGTATCTTGGCTCGTTGGCCTTCACGTCGCCTCCGCCGAGCGGGATTCGCCCCGGCCCTCAGGCCGGGCAGCGGCGACACACCCCAACATCCCAGGGCACACGGTAGAAGGAGCGCTCACGATGTCTGCGAATCGCCTGAATGCTGGAGGGTCGGCCTCGCACGACGGCCCCGCGTTCAATGAATCCCCCGCCGGGCTCTTCGCCGAGAAGAATCGCATCGAGCGCCTTGGCAGGGTGCGGCAGCTCGTTTTCGGCTCGCTGGACGGCCTCCTGGTACCACTCGGCGTGGTGAGCGGCGTCGCGGGGGGCACAGGCAGCACCAAGGCGGTGCTCGTGGCGGGCATCGCCGAATCCTTCGCCGGCGCGCTCTCGATGGCCGCCGGCGAGTTCATCTCGGGGCGCTCCGAGGCGCAGGTCCAACGAACGGAGATCGACAAAGAGCTAGATGAGATGCGGCGTGAACCTGACTTCGAGCTGCGCGAGATGGCCGCGCTGTTCGAGCACGAAGGCGTAGAGAAAGAGGACGCCGCGCAGATCGCGGCGCTGCTCGCGCGCTATCCCCACTCCTACGCGCACACCATGGTCGAAAAGGAATTGGGCTTGCAGCTCGACACCAGCACCGTCAAAATCCCCGAGGCGCTCACGATCGGCGTGTCGTACATCGTCGGGTCGCTATTCCCCCTCATCGCCTACTTCTTCTTGCCGATCAGGGCGGCGCTGCCCGTCTCCATCGCGCTGACCGTCGTCGCCCTCGTCGCGGTAGGCGTGATCAAGGGCAAGCTGGCCAACCTCAACCTGCTGCGGAGCACGCTCGAAGTCGTCCTCGTCGGCGGCGTATCGGCGTTCGGCGGCTATCTGCTCGGCACGCTGATCCCGCGCATCTTCGGCTTCTAATCGATACGGCTGGCTCGTCTCGGCGATCGACTCTGGCGTGCTCGCGCTCGTCGGGTTGGGGGTCCTCGCCTGGGTGATCCAGAGCGTGACAACTCCCGTCGCGTTCCAAACGCCGCTCGTGCTGCCGGTGCTCGTCGCCGCCTGCTACAGTTTCCTGCCCGCGCCTCGGCGCGACACGCCGCCCGCCATGGTCTAGCACGTCCTAGGCCTCGGGCGGGGTGTGCGCGACTGCAGCCACGATCCGCGACCGACCTCCTCTGCCCACGTCACCCTCTCAGCGCACTCTCAGGCATGGATGTTACACCCCCGCATGATGCCGCTCCAATAGTCGCATCGCGTTCAGCTTGGGAGAGAAGGTCCATGCGTCCATCCCCTCGCCGCCTCCTGA
Organism: uncultured Chloroflexia bacterium; assembly: GCA_963841205.1. Lineage (GTDB taxonomy): Bacteria > Chloroflexota > Ktedonobacteria > Ktedonobacterales > JADMIN01 > CAWAWP01. The sequence goes on from CAWJCH010000024.1 coordinate 59,478, forward strand.
GGAAATCGAGGCTACACCCGCTCGCCCTCACCACCTTCGTCGGCCTCACTGCCCTCATGCCCATCCTCGCCGCCTGCTCCAGCGGCACCACCAGCACCGTCAAGACCTATCCCATCAAGACGCCGATCAAGCACGTCATCGTCATCATGCAGGAGAACCGCTCGTTCGACTCCTACTTCGGCACCTTCCCCGGCGCCGACGGCCTCCCGCGCAACGCCGCCGGGCAGTTCACCACCTGTAGCCCCGATCCCAACACCTTCACCTGCGTCTATCCTTACCACGACCCCGGCGACAAGAACGGCGGCGGCCCCCACGGTGCGCCGAACGCCGTCGCCGACATCGCCGGCGGCCAGATGAACGGCTTCCAGGCCTCCGCCGAGAAGGGCCAGCGCGGCTGCGGCAATCTCAACGACCCCGCCTGCACCAACGCCACCGTCCCCGACGTCATGGGCTACCACGACGCCCGCGAGATCCCCAATTACTGGCAGTACGCCCAAGACTTCGTCCTGCAAGATCACATGTTCGAGCCCAACGCCTCCTGGAGCCTCCCCGAGCACCTCTTCATGGTCTCCGAGTGGTCCGCCAAGTGCAGCGTCGAGGGCGACCCGCAAAGCTGCGTCAACGCGCTCCAGAGCCCCGACCAGACCGGAACCAAGAAGAAGGGTGGCGTCACCGACCCCAACTACGCCTGGACTGACCTCACCTACCTGCTCCACAAATACGATGTGAGTTGGAAATACTACCTCGACCAAGGCTCCCAACCCGACTGCGACGACGACTCTGCCAACTGCAACCCCGGCCCGCAGGCCCCCAACGTCCCCGGTATCTGGAACCCGCTGCCGTGGTTCACCACCGTCAAACAAGACGGCCAGCTCGGCAACATCGTCGACAGCCATCAGTTCTTCGTCGACGCCAAGAAGGGGACGCTCCCCGCCGTCTCCTGGGTCGTTCCGAACAGCACGAACAGCGAGCATCCCCCCGCGCTGATCAGCGCCGGCCAGGCCTGGACCACCAGCCTGATCAACGCCGTCATGCAGGGACCCGACTGGAATAGCACCGCCATCCTCTTGTCGTGGGACGACTGGGGCGGCTTCTACGACCACGTCACCCCGCCCGTCGTGGACCAGAACGGCTACGGCCTGCGCGTCCCCGCGATGGTGATCAGCCCGTACGCCAAGCGCGGCTACATCGACCACCAAACGCTCAGCTTCGACGCCTACGCGAAGTTCATCGAGGACGACCTTCTTGGTGGCCAGCGCATTGATCCGAAGACTGATGGACGCCCCGACCCGCGACCGGACGTCCGCGAGAACGCGCCGCAGCTCGGCGACCTCATGAGCGACTTCGACTTCAGCCAATCGCCGCGCCCGCCCGTCGTCTTGCCGACCAACCCGCCGCCCGGCCCCGCCTCAATCACCTAATGAGAGCGTTAAGCCGGACGCCACCGTGTCGCCCGCGCCGAGCTTCACCCCTCCACTGCCCTCTGCCCATGCGTCCCGCTCATGCAGGCGCGTCGCGCGGCATCCCTGTAGAGGTGCCCTGCGGACGCCTGCATATTTCTCGACCACGGGACCGCCCACCGTCCGCTCCTGACTCGCCGCGCGTTTACAGCATACGAGCAGTATACAGCCCCGATTGAGGAATTGAGCGACCTCAACGCCTGGTGCCTACCAAGCGGCGCGGCTGTGGGGGGATTCTGGTGGTCCGCCATCACCGCATCCGCCGTCTCGGCTGGCGCTGGCCATCCAAATCACGCTGGCAGCGGTGGGCCAAGGGGCGGTACCCTGGCATCTCCGCGCAATCGGCTCAGCAGATTATCGGGGAGTTCTGCGAGGCGGTGGACTCGTGCCGCCAATTGCGCAAGCACGGCCAGACGGAAGCGCGCTATCCGTGGCGTAGGCCACGCTACCACGATGTCATGTACACCAATCAGGATGCGCGCATCCGTGGCGGGCGGTTGGTCTTGCCCAACGGCGCGAGCGGCACGCTGCGCATTCGCTTGTCGGCAACCATCACCCTACCAGGACGCTTGATGGAAGTCCGGCTGTCGTTCGGGGTCGTGCGCCTCGTCTGCGAAATAGCCGATGCCTGCCGCCCACAGCAGACCATTATCGGCGTGGACCTGGGGGTGAACACCCTGATTGCCGCCACGGATGGCGTGAAAGTCCTTCTGGTAAGTGGGCGTGGGGTGAAAGCCGTTATGCAGTGGCGCGACAAGACGTTGGCGGATATCCAGCGGGCCCAGTCCAGCAAGACCGAAGGCTCGCTCCGTTGGAAGCGCCTGCAACGCCGCAGGTATCAGATGCTCGACAAAACGAAGCGCCAGGTCCGGGATGCCACGCACAAGGCCACGCACGTGATAGCGGAGGCATTTCCCGGTGCGACGTGCTATGTGGGTGAACCGTTCAACGATGCGGCCCAGCGCACCGGGCGGGTGCATGCCCAACAGGTAAGCACTGCCTGCACGCGCAAGATTATCCAGCAACTCGATTACAAGACGGCTGGCGCCATCACAGTGCCGGAACACTATTCCTCGCAGACGTGTCCCGTATGCGGGGAGCGGAGCAAGCACCGCAGGATCTACCGCTGCCCCCACTGTGGGGCCACCGGCCCGCGTGACGCAGTGGGCGCGGCGAATATCCTGAGCCTCGGTCAACACGGGGTGATGCTCCCAGGTCGGTCCCTGCCCCAGCAGGTGAAGTATCTGCGCCCTTGGCGTAGTAGTTCGGGTGGACACCCCGCACGTAGCTCGGCGTGAAAGCGCCGAGAAGCCCCCGCCGAAAGGCGTGGGGAGTGTCACAGAAGCCACGAGCCACCCGTCCGCAGCAACAGCCCACCCAGCACCGTGCAGCCCGCGCCGATGATCGCGAGATACAACCCCAGCCCCGCGCTCACCGACGAGAACGCCCCCACGCTGAACACCCGCGAGCCGTCGAGCAGATAGAGCACCGTCAGCAGCAGCCCCTCGCCGCCCAGGAACACATACAGGCCACGCTCGCGCACCACCAGGCCGCGCGGCATGCGCAACCTCGACAGACTCGCAAGCGCCAGTGCCAGCGCCACCAAACCAAAGACCGCCGTTGCCTTACCGAACGAGCTCTGCCAGCCCGACGTCGTGATCGTCTGCGCCTGTTTCCCCAGGCCGAGACTGATGCTCGACCACGGCAGGAACGCGCCCAGCAGCGTACACGCCCCACCGCCGAGCAACAGCCACTGCGGCATCGTCGGCTTCGAGATGCGAATCGTCGGCAGGCGCTGCCGCTGCTGCCGCGGTGGAACCGGCGAGCCATATGGCGCCCGGCCCTGCGCCCCATAAGACGGTGGATACGGATCCGGAGAAGAAGAATACATCGAAACCCAGCCTACTATCCTTGACACTCCCCAGGCGTAAATGCCGGGGATGCTCAGGCTACGTATGCGGTACCCCATGTGGTACCCCACTGCGTTGGCGCCTGACGGGCCTGCCCGGCCCGATTGTACGGCGTGGCGTCCGAAGAGGCCACGTTGCTCGGCCGTGCAGGGCACTCTTCTACCGAAAGGGTAGAGCAACGGCAATTGGACCGGACTGGCTGAGGCCCCCTGCCTCAAGGCAGGGGGCCTCAGCCAGGATTTTGCTAGAAAGAGAAGCCCGCCTGCGCAGTATAACGCGCCTGCCCACCCATCGCGGCCTCAACGCCCGAACGTCACGGGCGCCTCGTCATCGGCCCAGACCACCGTCGCCCTCCGCCCTAGACGCCTCCCGCGCAAAGAAAAGGTGTGGTGACGCGAAACTCGCGTCCGTACTTGACCGTGCCTGGCCGGAAATGTCCATATCCGCGACTGGCGATCCCGCCGAGAAACGTGTCCCACTAATGAGAACGCATGTTCAATGTCCGCCGCAACCAAGTCAACGCCCCGGTCCACGCCACCCGCTAAAGGATACGTTCCCATGTCACATGCCAGATACCGCCAACCGAGCACGGTCCCCTCGCCCTGCGGCCTCTCCCGTCGTCAAAACAATGGGGCGGAAGCGCGGAGCCCACTTCCGCCCACCCCGCCAACGCCCCCGCTTGCCCGCACTCCCGCCGCAAAGGCCCGATCAAAAACGCAAAAGCGGAAGGAAACAGAAATCACACCGCACTCCCAGCATCGCCGCCGCTGCCCATCAATTCAGCACTCTCCACACCGTCCACCAAACCCGCCCACCCACGCCGAACGTCACCGAGCCCCAATTCTCCTCCACTCGCGCCAATTTCCGCCCCGTCGCATCCTTTTCCCCTCCTCGCCCTCTGCCTTGAAATCTCCGCTCCGCCTCCGTGACCTCTGTGTCCTCTGTGGTTAATTCTCTGTCTCTCTGCTCTGCCCTCTGCGTCCTCCGTGGATAATGCACCTCCTCTCTCCGCCAGCAGTATCGCCCCAACGTACTGAGGTATACTTGCCACACACAGCGGGCCGCACCCGCGCCAGCCACAACCTCGCAGCCACCGAAGGCCGCGATCTCCGCCCCACAGATGGAGGCAGCCCCATGGCGATTGCCACCCGCACCGGCTCCCCGCAGTTCCCCACCGCCGCCAGCGACATCCCGCCCTCCTCGCGCGAAGACATGGATGCCGCCATCGCCGCCCTGCAAGCCAACAAAGGCGCCTGGGTCCGCGTCTCCATCGCCGAGCGCATCACCCTGCTCGGCACCCTCATCCGCGACTTCAACGCCACCGCCCCGCGCTGGGTCGCCGCCTGCACCCAGGCCAAAGCGATCCCCGCCGGCTCCCCCGCCGAAGGCGAAGAGTGGGCCACCGGCCCCTACACCCTCCTCTGGAACCTCCAGCAGCTGCGCCGCTCCCTCCGCCAGATCCAGCGCAGCGGCCAGCCCAAGATCCCCCGCGGCGTCACCACCCGCCCAGACGGCCAGGTCGTCGCCCACGTCTTCCCCGACGACCGCTACAACTCCACCTTCTACATGGGCCTCACCGCCGACGTCTGGATGGAGCCTGGCGTCACCGCTGCCGATCTCCCAGGCACCCAGGCCCTCGCCTACAAAGACAAGAACCACCCCGGCAAAGTCGCCCTCGTCCTCGGCGCCGGCAACGTCTCCAGCATCGGACCCGCCGACGCCCTGTATAAACTATTCGTCGAGGATCAGGTCGTCCTCTTCAAGACCAACCCCGTCAACGCCTACCTCGGCCCCCTCATGGAAGAGTGCTTCCGCTCGCTGATCAGCGCCGGCTACCTCCGCATGGCCTACGGCGGGGCCACCGAGGGCGCCTACCTCTGCAACCACCCCGACGTGGACGAGGTCCACATTACCGGCTCCGACAAGACCTTTGACGCCATCGTCTTCGGCCCCGGACCCGAAGGCGCCGCGCGCAAAGCCGCCGGCACGCCTCTCCTCCAAAAGCGCATAACCGGCGAGCTCGGCAACGTCAGCCCCGTCATCGTCGTCCCCGGCCAGTGGAGCACCAGCGACCTCGACTACCACGCCGCCCACCTCGCCAGCATGCTCACCAACAACGCCGGCTTCAACTGCAACGCCACCCGCGTCATCATCACCCACGCCGGGTGGCCCCAGCGCGATGCCCTGCTCGCACGCCTCCGCGAGATCCTCGGCAAGACGCCCCCTCGCGCCGCCTACTACCCCGGCGCCCGCGACCGCCAACAAGCCTTCGTCGCCGCCCACCCCGAGGCCGTCCAGCTCGGCGGCGCCACCGGCGACCAACTCCCCTGGACCCTCATCCAGGGCGTCTCACCCGACGCCTCCGACGACCTCGTCTTCACCACCGAGGCCTTCTGCAGCCTCTTCGCGGAGACCCCACTGCCCGCCACCAACGCCGCCGACTTCCTCACCAAAGCCGTCGACTTCTGCAACACCCAGGTCTGGGGCACCCTCAACGCCACCATCATCGCCCACCCCAAGAGCCTGCCCAAAGCGGCGATCGATCGCGCCGTCGCCAACCTGCGCTACGGCACCGTCGGCGTCAACTACTGGGCCGGCACCGGCTTCATCCTCGGCGTGACCACCTGGGGCGCCTTCCCCGGCCACGCCCTCACCGACATTCAATCCGGCACCGGCGTCGTCCACAACACGCTCATGTTCAGCCGTCCGCAAAAGAGCGTGATGTACGCCAAATTCCGCATGCTGCCGGTCCCGCCGTGGTTCGTCACCCGCGCCCGCAAAGGCCGCGCCGTCTTCGAAAAGCTCGCTCGCTTCGAGGCCGCCCCCTCGCCCCTCAAAGCCGCCAGCATCATACGCTCCGCCCTCTAACGCGCATCCCACTCAATAGGTGCCATCGTCGCCCGCGCGACGACCGACATCCCATCCCGTAGGGGCGCGACATGTCGCGCCCACCGTCCTCAACACGCTCGACAGGCACCACGCCTCCCTATCGAGGCACAGCGAAGCGCCCACCCCCGTGCATCGGGGATGGGCGCCTCAATGACTGTAGTACAAAGTTCCTGCCGAAAGCCTAATGCGTCGGCGCGACGTAAAGGACCGTCGCGTTGGCTCCCTCGCTCCACACGATCGCCGTGTCGGTGACGGCCACCTCGCTCGCCCCCGCCAGCCCGTCCACCGGCGCCTTGGCGCGGAGGTCATAGCAGTGCCAGCCGCCAGCCGTGCGCCAGGCGATCAGGTTGCCGCCCGCCGCCAGATACGGCGCCAACACCGCGCCACCCGATCCTATGGCGCTCCCAGCGACCTCAACCTCGCCCGTCAACTGGAAGAGCATCGCCTCGCCGCTCTCCGCCGAGAGCGCCGTAAACCCGCTAGCCGCCGCCATCAGGCGGTCATCCGAGACGGCGACCCACGCCAGCAAGCCCCCGGCCATCAGCGGAGCGAAGCGGTGCGCATCGGGCGCCACCGCGACCATCCGACCGCCGTTCGCGAGCTGCTCGATCGTGCCGCGCAAGCCGCGCAACGTGTCGAAGGTCACGTCCGACCAATAGGCGACGCCGTTGAGGGCCGACGGACTCGCGTAGAAGTGCCCCGCGGCCACGGCCAGCATCGTGCGCGCCCCCGTCGCCAGATCGATGCGCAGCAACTGGCCCGTGCCGTCGGCCGTCTCGCCGGTGAGCAGGGCGCTATCGCCATCGACCCATACGCCCGTCAGGCTGGCAATGCCCCCATCGCCGCTCGACGCCAACGTCACGGTCGCGCCACCAGACATCGGGAGGCGTCGGGCATAGAGCGACCAAGGGCCGGAGGTCTCCGATCCGGTCGTCCACAGCACCCAGCCGTCGGTCAGCGCGCGGAGCGTGGGGAGCAGCGAGGCATCACCCGTCGCGAGCGCCGTCCGCGCCTGCTGCCGGCGATCCTCGATGTAGAGCGTCGCCGCACTGCCGTTGACAGAGGTGTAGGCGAGCCAGGCGTCGGTCGCCATCGCCGGCGCCTCGTCCGCGAGGAGGGTGGGCACCGTGTACGCCTGCTGCCCGCTCTTCAGCGAGCGGCGCGTCTTGTCCTGTAAGGTCGTCGTGGATGCCCCCTGCGAGAAGCTGCTGGCGATGCGACTCAGCGTCGAGACGCCGGGCATGAAGTGCGCAGCCAGGAACATCAGCGCCACCGCGGCGGCGATCAGGCCCGCGCGGAGGCCTAGGTGAAGGGGATCGCGCCGGGGAGGACGCCGCGTCAGGCGCACGATTGGCATCGACGGGTCCGTCGTCGCCCGGCTCAGCTCCAGCACCGCGGGCGCTACCCGCCGTTCCTCGGCGGCAATCGCGGCGAAGACGTTCGCCCGCATCGATGCCGGCGGTATGATGGAGGGCAGGCGGCGGATATGCTCGCCCACCCCCCGAAAATCTGCTTCCACCCGCCGACAATCTGCACAACTCTCCAGGTGGCGCCGCAGCGCGGAGAGCTCACTCGTCGGCCAATCATCGCGTCGGTAGGCCGCCAACGCGCGGCGAACCTCGGCGCAGCTTATGTCAGCCCCCCGGTCTCCTGTTTGTAGAGGGCGATGAATCGCTCGCGTGCCCGCATCAGCCGCATCTTTACGGCCGACGGGCTGACCTTCAAAACCTCGGCGATCTCCGCGCATGAGAACCCTTCGTGCTCGTAGAGCAGCAGGCACGTCGCGTACTTTGAAGGGAGTCGCCGCAGAACGCGCTCGACCACCTCGCGGTCCGCCACCCGCTGCTCGAACCGGCCTCCGTCGTAGCCCCCCACGAAGTTCGTCGCGGTCGCGACCAAGTTTTCCTCGGCCGTGGCCTGCTGCTGCGTGGCATTGTCCGCACCGGGCATGCCGGCGCCGACGCCACGGTCTTCGTTAAAGAGCGACAACGGCAGCCAATTGATCAAGCGTCTGCGACGCAGCGCATCGGTCGCCGTGTTCGAGGCGATGCGATACAACCACGACGAGAGCGCGGCGGCCTGAATGGTCGTTCCGGCAGAGAGCGCGCGAAAGGCCTTGACGAACACGTCCTGCGTGAGGTCGTACGCCTGCTCGCGATTGCCGACGAGGCGATACACAAAGTTGGTGAGGGGGGTCTGGAAGCGGGTGAAGATGTCCTCGAAATCCGCCAGCCCGACGACAGGCCCAGCCTCGGCTACGTGCTCCGCCTCCTGCTCGATCGCCTCGACGGGCAGCATCAGTGGCGCCTCCGGCTGGACGGGAGTCTCTTCCCGTGGCCGCTCGACAACCAGCGTTGCTGTCCGCGCGCGTTTGGCAGTCGCAGCCGTCTTGCGCGGCTCGCCTGTCACGGACCGTTTGCCCGACGCAGGGGCGCGACGCGCCGCCGGTACGGGCCCATTCGTGTTGTATGGACGAACTACAGGTTCCATTGGTTACACCAGTTCAACTGAAAGGATGGTGAGCGACTGAGCGAGCCTTACTCCGTGAAAGGCGGCTGGTGCTCTTGGATGACACAGCGAGTGAGGTGCTCCTGCGGTGAGATCGCGAGCTGTATAACTAGGCGCAGGCTGCTAGGGGCTCAAACCCAGTATACCAAGGTGTGCGCGCCGTAGCCTGGCCCATTTCAGCTACTGGGCAGAGACATTTCTCCCCCTTCTCGACCTTTTCGCGACCGTTTCGCCACCTCCGGCGTTGCATGCGAGCGTCAAGCGGCTACGTGAGCGGCATCGTCCAGATGCGAGCGGCGTTGCTATCCGGCTCCCCCAGATGCTATACTTTGTGTAGTTATGGCAACTTTGCCCATTCACCATCGGTAGGAGCGCAGCAACTTTGACGGCATATCCGGGCGAGCAGCAGACGTCGGCGGCCGGGCCGAGCAACGACCAGTCAATCGTGATGTACTCCACCGCTTGGTGCGGCGACTGCCGGCGCGCCAAGCGGGTCTTCGGGGCGAGAGGCGTTGAGTACACCGAGATCAACATCGACGATGACCGGGCAGCTGCGCAGGAAGTGCTGCGGCTGAACGGTGGCATGCGCAGTGTCCCGACGATCCTGTTTCCCGACGGCAGTGTGCTCGTCGAACCGTCGATGTCCGCGCTCGAGAACAAGCTGAGTGCGCTAGCGAAGTAGCCTTCCCGCCCGCGACACGTCCGCTTTCCCGCGGCTCCCGCGGAGGACGCGGCGCACGGAGCGCCACGTCGCTTCCCTCCAACCGCATCCACACCTATGCTGGGGCCGCGCTCTTGGTGCACCTGGACCGGCCCCGTTGCTATATCACAAGACGCGCCTGAATGTACACAGGTTACGCGCCCACCCATTTGGGTAATCCTGCTCGCCGTTCTGTGACCGGCGTTACCGCGGTAACGGAATTCCCCCACGGGAAGGGCGTCGTCGCACGTGTGGTCTCGCCGCATCTCGATTCTCCCTCCCGGCGCAATCGCTCGCGGCAACTCAGCAGCCTCGGCAGGGGTAAGCGCACACGACGCGCGTCACGCAAGGTGGTGTTCAGCGCCAAGGCATAGATCGCCGCTCTATCCCCCTTACCCCGCGCCTTTGCGAGAGAGGTACACTTACCTGGGAGCGTCACTTCGCTCAGCGCGGCGCGCTTCCTGCGCTGTGCAACTCTGCGTGCGGGCTCGCGTAGGAAACGCGTGGGGTACGAGCCGGGCGGGCGCGACTCCAGGCTGAGGATGCACGGTCGCTCCGAAGAGAGCCGGGAGAGCAGGCGATGGTCACGTGTCCGCACTGCGCGACAGAGAATCGCGCGGACGCGACGTTCTGCAACACCTGCGGCTTTCTCCTGAAGGCTGGGGCCGCTCGCGCCGCGTCGCATGCCGCGTCGACCTCCGCCAGCACGGCGCCGGTGCCCGCGCTCCACGCCACGGGCCGGTTGGCGCCGCAGTCCAAACTGCGCGGGCGCTACCTCATCCTCAAGAACATCGGCCAGGGCGGCATGGCCGCCGTCTACCTAGCGCACGACCTCCGCGAGGGGCGCTCGGTGGCAGTCAAGGAGATGAGCCAGGACGGCCTGCCGCCCGATGAGCTACGCGAGGCGCTGGAGAGCTTCGAGTCCGAGGCGCGGCTACTAACTCGCCTGCGTCACCCCAACCTGCCACGCGTCTACGAGACCTTCTCCGAGCAGGGCCGGCATTATCTCGTGATGGACTACATCACTGGCGAGACGCTGGAGCAGCGCCAGCAGCGCGCGGGCGGCGCGGCGCGGCCGGAGGCGGAAGTGATGGGCTGGGCGCGGCAGATCTGCGACGTGCTGACCTACCTGCACGGCCAGCGCCCGCCGGTGATCTTCCGCGACCTCAAGCCGGCCAACATCATGCTCACCGCCGATGGGCAGATCAAGCTGATTGACTTCGGCATCGCCCGCGTCTTCGCGCCGGGCCGCACACGCGACACGCAGGTGCTCGGCACGCCCGGCTTTGCGCCGCCGGAGCAGTACGGCAAGGCGCAGACCGACGCCCGCGCCGACGTTTACGCGCTCGGCTGCACGCTCTATCAGCTACTCACCGGCTACGACCCCGGCACCACGCCTTTCAATCTGCCGCCGATAGGTTCGCGCGGCGCGCACATCGCCCCCGCCGTGCAACGAGCCATCGAGCGCGCGACCAAGCTCGATCGCGAGAACCGCTACCCCACCATCGAGGCCTTCCGGCACGACCTGCTGCCAGTCGCAGCCGCCGCGGCGCCCGCCGCGCAGACCGCGCCGCAGCCAGCCCCAGCGAAGGCGAAACCCTCGATCACGTCGTACCAGGCGGCAAGGGCAGCGCCGGGAACGATGGCGGCGCGGGTCGTCGTCCAACCCTACGTGGTGGACCTCGGCACGCTGGTCAGCGGGCAGCGCGGCACTGTGGCGATCACCGTCGGCGGCACCGGCGGGGCGCGCGTCCGCGGGCAGATCTCGTCGCCGGTGCCCTGGCTGCGGCTGGATAAGGATCGCTTCGACGGGGCCAACACCGTCGTCCAGGTGATCGCCGAGACCAGCATGCTGGGCAGTGCGAAGGGCATGCAGACCACGTCGCTCCAGGTGACCTGCGACTCGCACCTGCTCTTCGTGCCCGTGCGCTTCGAGATCGTCGCCGCGAGCCGCCAGAGTAAGGTTGCCGCGAAGGCGCCGGCCGCACCCGCTCCCGCCCAACCTACTCCAAAGGGAGTGGCAGTTCCCGCGCCCGCGAAACCTGCACCGCGTGTCGCTACGAAGACGCGGCCCGTTGATGCGAAGCACGCCCAACCGCCGGTACAGCGTACGCGGACGATGCGCTTGGCCGGCGGGCTCGTCGGCGGCATGACGCTCTCGGTCCTGGCGACCACGGCGCCGGCGCGCTTGATCTCGGGCACCACCTCGCCGCAGCTCCCGATCTTGACGGCTCCATTGGCCCTTGGCGTACTGCTGCTCGCTTCGCTCGCCGCCGGGGTGGGCGCGCTCGCTGGCACGGGCGGGGCGAACTGGCGGGGGCGCGTCGTCACGTCGCTATGTGCCGCCCTGATCGGTGGCATCGCCGTGATTGCCTTCGGCGGCCCGTGGTACTGGACGGGGTTCGCGGGCCTCCTCACGCGGCACGTCACCACGCCGCTGGCCGCGCAACTTGGCGTGCAGGTCGCCGCGAGCGTCGGCGGGACGCTAGGGGCCGATGCCGGTGGCAGCGTGATGCTCCATCGCATTGGCGACTTCCTGCGCCGCTATTCCGGCATCTTCGTGCCCGTCGGCATGAGCGTCGCCGGCGGCGTGGCGGGCTTGCTGCTCACCAAGGGCTATTTCTTGGGCTGCCTAACGCCGATCGGCATCGTCGGAGGCGCCTGGGTGGGGTGGACGCTGGCGCGCGTGCTCGGCTTCGGCTTCCGCATGCCGCGCCGCTATCGCCCGCCGCAGCGCCGCTGGCGCTTGTACCCCTAGGGCGCGGCGAGGAGCATTCCGTGCCCGATAGTGGGAGTGAGCCGCATCCGCTTGTCGCGCTGGTCGGGCCGACAGCGGCGGGCAAGACGGCTCTAGCGCTGGCATTGGCCGACCGATTGCGCGAGCACGTCGCCTGCGAGATTGTCTCGGCGGACTCGCGCCAGATCTACCGGCTGATGGATGTCGCCACTGCCAAGCCCTCGGCAGAGGAGCGCGCCCGGCTGCCGCACCACCTGATCGACGTGGTCTGGCCCGACGAGCCATACACATTGGCGCAGTACCAGCGCGACGCGACCGCGGCCATCGCGGACATCCACGCGCGGGGCGGGCTGCCGCTGCTGGTCGGCGGGACGGGACTCTACGTGCGCGCGGTGGTGGACGGACTGACGATCCCCGAGGTGGCGCCGCAGCCGGAGCTGCGCGCGGAGCTGGAAGCCGAGGCGGCGGCTCAGGGCCCTGGGGCGCTGCACGCGCGATTGGCGGCACTCGACCCCGTCACGGCGGCGCGGATCGACCCCAACAACGTCCGCAGGCTGGTGCGCGCGATCGAGGTCTGTCTGGTGACGGGGCAACCCTTCTCGGCGCAGCAGGGCGCGCGGCCCACGCCCTATCGTCCTGTATTGCTTGGCATGACCATGGAGCGCGGGGCGCTCTATGCACGCGCCGACGCCCGCATAGACGCCATGCTCGCGGCGGGGCTGGTGGAGGAGACGCGCGGACTGGTCGAACGCGGCTACGGCTGGGGGCTGCCGTCGATGTCGAGCCTGGGCTACCGCGAGATCGGCGACTATCTGCGCGGGGAGATGGCCCTTGACGAGGCGATTACACGCTTCAAGGTCGCCACGCATGCCTATATCCGCCGGCAGCTCACATGGTTCCGGCCCGACACGCGGATCACCTGGCTCGACGCGGCGCAACCGATCGAAGCGCTGGCCGACGAGGCGCCGCGGCTCATCCTCACGGCGACGACCGGGGGATGAGCAAGCACTATTGGACTGATTCAGCGCCCCGTGAGCGCCTTGGGCTCATGCGCGGGGAGGGGCGTGTTATCGAGGGTGATCAGCCGGGCGCCGCGACGGAAGGTGACGTAGGCCCAGGCCCACTGGGTGATCACGAGCAGGCGATTGCGGAAGTCGATCAGGTAGAGGATGTGGACGCCGGCCCAGATCAGCCAGCCCAATAGCCCGGTGAAATTCAGCCGCCAGATGCGCCCGATGGCGTACGCGCGCCCAACGGTCGCCAGGTAACCTTTGTCGACGTACTGGAAGGGCTTCGGCGTGGGCTGGCCGGTTACGCGCGTCTCGATCACCCGCGCCGCGTAGACGCCCTCCTGCATCGCCACGGGCGCCACGCCCGGCAGCAGCTTGCCGTCCTGCTTGGTCGCCGCCGTGTCGCCGATGACGAAGACCTCTGGGTGCCCCGCGATGCTGAGATCGGCCCGCACGACGACACGCCCGGCGCGGTCGGTCTCCGTGCCGAGCCACCTGCCGGCGGGGGAAGCCTCGACACCCGCAGCCCAGATCACCGTCTGCGCGGGCACGTCCTCGCCGGCGATGCGCACGCCCTCGGCGTCCACATGCTCAACCGGTGTGTTCAGACGCACGGTGACGCCCATGCGTGTGAGGGTACGTTGCGCGGCCTTGGCCAACGAGAGGGGGAAGGCGGCGAGCAGGCGGGGCGTCGCCTCGACGAGGATGATGCGCGCGGAGGCGGGATCGATGTGGCGGAAGTCGTCGCGGAGCGCCTTGCGCGCCAGCTCGGCGATCGCGCCGGCCATCTCGACGCCCGTCGGGCCGCCGCCGACCACCACGAAGGTGAGCAGTTGGCGCTGACGCGCGGGGTCGCGCTCCTGCTCGGCGGCCTCGAAGGCCAGCAGGATCTTGCGGCGTAGCGCCGTCGCATCGGGGATCGACTTCAGCGCGGGGGCGAAGTCGGCCCAGTCGTCGTGGCCGAAGTAGCTCTGGCCCGCGCCGGTCGCCACGATCAGGAAGTCGTAGTCCAGCGCGAGCTCGCCAGTGGCGACGTCGCCCTCGATGGCGCGCGAGCGGGCGTAGACCTTGCGTGCGGCGACGTCTATGAGCGTCACCTCGGCGAGCAGCACCTCGGTGTTGCGCTGGCGCCGCAGGATGCCCCGGATCGGCGCGGCGATGTCTGTTGGCGCGAGCTCCGCGGTGGCAACCTGGTAGAGCAGCGGCTGGAAGAGATGATGGTTGTTGCGATCCACCACCGTCACGCGGACCGGCGCGCGCGCCAGCCGCCGCGCGGCGCGGAGGCCACCGAAACCGCCGCCGATGATGACGACGTGCGGCTTTCTCGGCGCGGAGCCGTCCCACGGCGCGGTCGTGGCGGGTTGATCCTGGTCATGCTGTCTTGTCAATGCGTTCATGATGTGCCCCTCCTCTTGGAGCGTCCGGGGCCGCAGCCACCGGCCCGTGGGGCATCTCCGAGTGCTCTTGGGCTCAATCAGATGGTAGTCCGAGGTGGCTCGATCGGCCAGTGCGTGCTAGCGGGGCGATCTTCGTAGAAACTTACTCGAAACTTACACCGGACTCTATCGCACGTCGGACGGCTAGCCTACACTCCATCAAGTCGCGGCCAGCCCTACCTTGCAATTCCATCGACTGGCGGTTGATGGCCAGCCACGGTGAGTTGTCGCCGCCGCTCCCCTGCCAGAAGGCCGCGGCTAATCCCGTAGCAGCCACGCGGCATGGGGTCCAAGAACGCAAGTTAATCGGTATGAGCCCTTTGTAGGAGCGCATTGCTATGAATCGTCGGCTCTCGAACTCCGCCTGGAGGCTGCTCGGACTCCTCCTCACCGTGCCATTCGGGCTTGCGTTGGTCCTCGCGGGGTGTGGCTCGAATGCCAGCGCAAACGGGTCCTCGGCCGCGGCGACGGCGACGTGTCCTTCGACCACGACGCGGAGCGTCGCGATGGTGACGGGGACGATCAGCGCGACGGGGAGCGGCCAGATCAGCGTCACGGCGACGAACAATAAGACGACGGTGGTGCATCTCGGCTCGACGACCTCGATCCGCAAGGTGACGGCCGTGCCGGTATCGAGCTTGACGGCGGGGACGACGGTGCAGGTGCAGACGGATACCAACGTGACGATGGCGCAGCGCATCCTGGTGACGCCAGCGGGGACGACCACTGGCACCAGTACGGGCACCGGCGGGCCGGGGGCTGGCTTCGGGCGCGGCAACGGGACGCCGGGCACGGCCTTCAATGCGGCGTGCTTCCGGCGCGGCGGGACGGGAACTGGCACGCCAGCCTCGGGTTTCCCCGGCCAGAACAGCCTCCGCGGGGTGCGCGGGATGGTGGACTCGGCTTCGAGCTCGCAGTTGAAGATGGAGGACGCGGCGGGCCAGGTGTACACGCTGGCGATCACCTCGTCGACGCTGATCGAGACGACGGGCACCGGCGCGGCGAGCGACCTGGTGAAGGGGGCTTCGGTGACCTGCACCGGCACCTCGGCGAGCGACGGCAGCGTGGCGGCGCGGTCGATCACGGTGGCGCCGGCGGGGGCGTGATGGGTGGCGAGGTGGTGGAATGGTTGTGATGGCTGGCGGCTGACCAGTCGTCGAGCGGCAGGGATGCGGCGGATGACGGCGAAACTGCAGCTCTCGATCGTCGCCGGGGCGCTGCACGCGCACATCGAGTCGCTCGATTTCTGTGGGCTGGGGCTGCCGGGGCTGGTGACGAGCACGCTGGAGGGCCAGATCAATGCGCACCTCGGCTGGCCGGCGCTGACGCGGGCGGGCGGTCATCGCTACGCGGTGACGAGCGTGACGACAAAGGACCGCTCGATCACGATGACGCTGAGGCGAAGCTGAGCGGCTTAGCGGGGCACGGCAGGCCGCCGGCACCTCGGCACCGAGACGGGAACCCATGGCGCGCCGGGGACATTGCCCGTCCGGTTCACTTAACCGCACTTCCCTCAAGCACTCACCTTGTGTTAATCGACTCCTAACTGCGCGACGATACTGTTCTGTTTGGTATACGGCACGGTTTCTTCTGCCGTAGCCAAGAACGATGGATGCCGCGTTCAGTACGGAGGAGTTATCTCGACCATGCGCTCGCACTCCAAGGCGCTCGCAGCCGTTTCGTCGTGCCTCACCCTCGCCGCGTTGTTGCTCGCCGCGTGCGGCGGCTCGAGCAGCGGCGTCATCGCGACGGCGACCACGGCCCCGGCCGCGGGCAACACGCCCGCCGGCAGCCCGAAGCACATCTTCTACATCATGATGGAGAACCACGCCACCGACGAGATCATCGGCAACACCGCCGACGCGCCCTACATCAACTCGCTGGTCGGCCAGGCCAACGTCGCCATGCAGTACTACGGCGTGACGCATCCGAGCCTGCCGAACTACCTGGCGAGCGTCTCCGGCGACACGCAGGGCATCTTCGACGACTGCGGCACGGGTCTTTATGTGACCTGCGCGCCCGAGGAGTTCATCAGCTCGGCCTCGTACACGAATGGCAAGAACCTGCTGACGGACGCGCAGATCGCGTCGGCCACGGCGCAGAAGCATCTCTTCAGCGGCCAGACGATCGTGGACCAGCTCGAGGCTAAGGGCTTGACCTGGAAGGGGTATTTCGAGAGCCTGCCCGTTGCCGGCTACACCGGCGACAGTACCAGTGACTCGCTCTACGCCGGCAAGCATAACCCCTTCATCTACTTCCAGGACATCCGCTCGAACCCGAGCCGCATGCAGAAGTTGGTGCCGTGGAGTCAACTGGCGACAGACCTGAACTCGAACAACGTGCCGAACTTCCTCTACATGGTGCCGAACCTCTGCGACGACATGCACGGCGCCTCCAGCGCCGTGGCCACCGCTACCAATCTGCCCGACTGCGCCTACCCCGCGTCCGGGCTTGACCACTCGATCATCAAGCGCGGCGACACGTACCTCTCGAACACGATCCCCGCGATCATGCAGTCCAAGGCATGGAGCGACAACTCGGCCATCGTGATCGTGTGGGACGAGGATGACTACAACGGATACGCCGGTTGCTGCCACAGCCCGACGGGGGTCAACGGAGTGACGCTGG
Source organism: uncultured Chloroflexia bacterium (assembly GCA_963841205.1). GTDB lineage: Bacteria > Chloroflexota > Ktedonobacteria > Ktedonobacterales > JADMIN01 > CAWAWP01. Next base: position 76,756 of record CAWJCH010000024.1, read on the forward strand.
GCGGGGCCAACGCGCCGGCGCTCGTGATCACCAAGTCGGGCAGCCATTCGATGGACACGACGCAGCAGTACAACCATTATTCGCTGCTGGCGACCATCGAGAAGATGTGGGGCCTGAGCTGCCTCGCGAACGCCTGCGGCTTCTCCGACTCGGCGCTGATGACGAAGTTCTTCCAATAGACACTCACCCAGCCAGACCCTGACCCGAGACCGAGCGTATCGCAGCCGGCCCCCATCTTGAGCAACCAAGGTGGGGGCCTCATCATGGCCGCCCGTCATACGTTCCCGGCACGTTTCCTGCTGCAACGGTCCGGCACGAAGAGCGGCAGAGCTCGCGGAGCTGAGTAGGGGGAGGGCGCGATGGGGAGGCCGGGGCGTCTTGCGCCACGCTCGGCGACCGTTCAATTGTTGCGCGCGCTGACGCTGCTCGCGCCGCGCCTGCATGGGCCGGAGGCGGCCGCCAGCGCCGAGGCGCTTTTCGCGTTGGTCTGCGACACGCTGCGCGGCGTGGGCCTCTCGTCTCACATCGCGAGCCTCGACGAGGACGGTGTGTTGCGTATCGTCGCGACGAGCCTTGACGGGCCGGTCGTCGCGGGGATCGAGGGGCTGATCGGACGTTCCTTCATCGGCTATCCGCTGCCGCGCACGGGGCCTTATGGGGAGGCGTTGGAGAGCGATCGTGCGCTTGAGATTGAGATCGCCAGCGTGGAGGCGATCCTGCAGCCGATCGTGCCGCAGCTCGACGAGGAGGGGCGCGCGGAGTTGGCCCGCGGTGCGCAGGCCGAGCATGCGGTGCTGGCGCCGTTCGTGACGGGTGGACGCGTCAATGGCGTCTTGACGGTGTTTGGGCCCGCCAACCGGCTGGCGCTGGAGGATGCGCCGGTGGTCGCGGCGCTGGGCGCGCAGATTGGGGTCGCGCTGGAGAACAGCCGGCTGCTGCGCGAGACGGAGGCGGAGCGCGTCCGCTGGCAGGGGGCGGTCGAGGCCATCGCGGAGATGGTGGTGACCTGCGACGCGACGGGCAGGTTGACGTATTTCAACGCGGCGGCGGAACGCGTCATGGGCCAGTTCATGGCGGGGCTCGCGAGCGAGCGACACGCCGAGATATACCACCTCTTCGATGCCGACGGTCGGCCGTTTCAAGCGGAGGAGCTGCCGCTGGTGCGCGCGCTGCACACGGGGCAGCCGACCGGGCCGATCCTCATGCGGATCCGCGAGGCAGAGGAAGTTGACCGGCATACGGTGTGGACGGCCTCGCCGCTGCGCGATTCGGCGGGGACGCTGCTCGGCGCGGTGGCGGTGGGGCGGGACATCACGCGGGAACGTGTGCTGGAGGAGCAGAACCTCGCGGCGCTGGAAACGCTGCTGCGCGTGGCGACCCTTGTGACGGATGCCGGGCTGCCCGCCGATCCGGCGACGCTGCTGACGGGGGTAACGGAGGCGCTGCAGGGCCTGGCGGCGGTGGACTTCACGCATGGCATGCTGGTCGACGAGCGCGGCCCCGAGCTGATCGCGCTGCGCTTGTTCGGCGTCGAAGCGGAGGTGGAGGCTGAGTGGCGGGCGAGCGTCGCGGCCTTCGATCCGGCGGCGTCGGACCGCGTGCCCGGAGTGCTGGCGCTGCTGAGGCAGGGCAAGCTGTTGCGGCAGCAGTTCGATCTGGAGCGCCCGATCATCGCGCTGGGGACGGTGCGCTCGCTGAAGATCCGCGCGGCGATCACCGCACCGGTGTTGGTGGAGGGCGAGGTGGTGGGGCTGCTGACGATCGGCAGGGTGCGCGCGTCGGAGCCGGGGGTGACGGAGCTCTTCGCGCCGTGGGACGAGGAGCTGCTCGGCGGGGTGGCGCGCCTGGCGGGCGAGGCGCTGGCACGCGCACGGCTGAGCAGGCGGCTGGATGTGGCGGAGGCGGCGCGCTGGGCCGCAGAGGAGGCGACGCGCCAGCGCGACGAGTTTCTCTCGGTGGCGAGCCACGAGCTGCGGACGCCGCTGACGAGCGTGAAGGCGAATGTGCAGATCGCCAACCGGCGCATGCGCGAGGCGGCGTCGTCGCCGGAGGCGGGGCAGCGCACGAGCCAGATCTTGGCGCGTGCGGATCGCCAAGTGGATCGCTTGATCCGGCTGGTGGACGATCTGGTGGACGCGTCGCGCATCCAGAGCGACCGGCTGGAACTGCGGCGCCGGCGGTTGGATCTGCGCGAGGTGGTGCGCGAGGCGGTGGAGGAGCAGCGGCAACTGACGTCGCCCGCGCGGCTGCGCCTGGAGCTGCCGGAGCGCCCGGTCGTGGTGGATGGAGATGCGGATCGGCTGGGGCAGGTGGTGACGAATTACCTGACGAATGCGCTGAAGTATTCGCCGGAGTCGGCGCCGGTGGTGGTGCGCGTCGAGCGGGATGCGGCGGCGAGGGCGCGGGTCTCGGTGCGTGACGAGGGGCCTGGCGTGCCGCCGGAGGAGCGCGAGGAGATCTGGCGGCGCTTCTATCGGGCGGTGGGGGTGCGTGTGCGGAGCGGCTCGGGGGTGGGGCTGGGGCTAGGGCTGTACATCAGCCGCGAGATCATGGTGCGTCACGGCGGGGCGGTGGGGGTGGAAGGCGCGCCGGGCGAGGGCAGCACGTTCTGGTTCACGCTGCCGCTGGCGGAGGAGGGGTGATGGAGCGCTTCGCGGCCTCAAGGCCGCGGCCAATCCTCTCAGGGGCGGAAATCGAGAGCGTGAGGGGCGTGCGCGGCGGAATTGTTGCGGGTTTGGCGCGATGGGCGGGGTGAGCATGGCGGGGTCGTCCTGTTGTGGGGAGATTGGCGGTGTGGCGAGGATAGTGGGGAAAGTGCCGATTTCAAGGGGACTCGTGGGGAGCGGGACGGTCGTGAGTGGGGCTGCTGCGCGAGGCGGAATCTTTTTCCGTTTCCTTCCGCTTTTGCGTTTTGATCGAGGGTTCTTGGCGGAAGAGGAGGGGAGGAGAGGGGTTGCGGGTGGGGCGGAAGAGGGGCCTCACCGCCGACCCATGTCCCTGCGGGGAGGGGGAGAACGGGTGTTCCTGGGCAGTACACCATGTGGGGGTGGGGGCAGGGAGCGCAGGATACGGAGATTTCCGGTCAGGCGCGGACACGAGTTTTTCACCGAGCACCTAGGTGAATTGGATATCGAATCCATAGCATCCAAACTGGCGTGGGTCTCCTTTGCGCTGCTCAACAGTGCCATGTGGCATCACTGCGCATCTATTACCGCGAGCGGCGCAGAATCTGGGCAGAGCCTCCAAGGACTCTGGGCAGATGGTCATCTACCCCCTGCCTGAAGGCAGGGGCTTGCCGCTCGCCCGGCACGACCAAGCCGCCGCGCGTGGCCCGATGACGGAGGCCCGATGACGGGGGCCCGGCAGGATCGCACCCCTGCCGCGGGTGCCGCAGCGGCGGCGTCCGCTGGCTCTGGTACCCTGGCATCGTTGGCGGCCGGGGACCCACGCATAGCCCGGTGGGACGGTGCGGTGCCACCCGTCGTCCCTGGCGAGCGCAGGGGTCTCAGCACGGCCGTAGCGTACCCGCGCGCGAAAGGAGACGGCGCCTCCCCCAGCCCGCAAGGGCGGGGCCTCCGCGCCGGAGCAGGTGAAGACGCTCATTCCTGCGGTCCCCCGCAAAGCTGCCGCCATAGTATGGACATCGGTTAGGAGTTGCGTTGACCACTCCCCACGGCTGCAAGCCGGGGGATGCTTGGGCTGACCACCGCAAACTCGGCGAACCGAGCGCGCCGTACACGGTCATGTCGTGGCCCGCAGCCACCTCCACACGCGTACATTCCCGCAGGCCCTGCGGGAGGGAGCAAGGATGGCACGCGTGGTCGGTTGGTGTCCAAGTGTCGGGAGCGCCCGACGACGCGCGGCGCTGCCTCCCCGTGGGGGAACCGAGGGGTCTTCGCGCCGCTTTCCTTGATAACGGCACAGAGGCGTACCAAAGCGTAACAGCGTGTAGTCCGTCCGAATATTTCACGTCTGCTGCCGTAGAGCTTGCACCCCATCCGCGATGAAGCGCCATATTCCATCCCAACATAGGCAGATCGCGCATGACGCAACAGCAGGTCCGCGTGCTTGGCAACAACGTAACACTCTCAGGATGCTCCCTCTCGCATGAATTGACAGGCGCTGCACAGCCCGCGTATTATCGGCTTGCGCGGCGTGAAGACCCCTGGCTTGAGCCATGGGGATGAAACGCCGCGCCGTCAGGCGCTCCCGGCAACTGGACACCAAACGACCACGTGTGCCATACTTAACCCCTACCGCAGGGCCTGCGGGAATGTACGCGTGTGGAGGTGGCTGCGGGCCACGACATGACCGTGTACGACTCACCTAGCTCGCTCGGTGAGCGGTGGTCAGCCCAAGCATCCCCCGGCTTCAGCCGTGGGGAGTGGTCAAAGAGAACAGCAGGCGATTTATGCGTCTGCGCTCCGAGGAGGAGTAGGCGGAGAGCGCGCTGACAGCGACGATGGGGCCGGGACGGCGAAGGGCCGCCCGGGTGGAAGCCCCCGCAGCGTTGGCTCCCGCCGAAGGTCGCCCGGAGCATATATCTGCCGGTGAACGCCGTTGGTCGCAGCGGTCAGTAGATCGGCACGGGTACGCCCGTTAGCGCGTTTCCCCGAATCGGTGGCTACGTGATGGACTCAGTGACGGGTCCGCAGGTGAGGTCGCCCGTCGGGATGACAAGTGTGCCGGTGGTGGCTTCGCGCCGCTCCGGCAAATCGAGGTGGTACCGCGGAAGCGCGCGACGCGCCCTTTCGTCCTCTGTGGACGAAGTGGGCGTTTTTTTGTTGCCTAGAATTCCGCGCTGCGCCGCCTCAGAAAGGGTGAAGGATATGACGACGCACGAGACTCCCGCTGGACAGCCGTTTCCCTTCGACGGGCTGCCCAAGCGCTACGATCCCGCCGCGATGGAGCCGGCGATCCAGGCGTACTGGCGCGAGGAGCGCATCAACGAGTTCGATGCCGCGTCGGGGGCGCCTGTGTATAGCATCGACACACCGCCGGCGACGGTCTCGGGCAACCTGCACCTGGGGCACGTCTACTCGTACAGCCAGACCGACTTCTTCGCGCGCTACCGGCGTATGCGCGGCGACAACGTGTACTACCCGATGGGCTTCGACGACAACGGGCTGCCGACCGAGCGGCTGGTGGAGAAGCGAGAGGGCGTCACGGCGCGGCAGATCGGGCGCGGCGCGTTCATCCGGCGCTGCCTCGAAACGAGCGAGGAGGCCGAGCAGGATTACCGCGCGCTCTGGACTCGGCTCGGTCTCTCGATTGACTGGCGCTACAGCTATCGCACCATCGGCGACGACGCGCGTCGCATCTCGCAGCTCTCGTTCCTCCGGCTGTATCAGGCGGGACGGGCGTATCGGAGCGAGGCGCCCGCGATCTGGTGTCCCGAGTGCCAGACGGCGATTGCGCAGGCGGAACTGGACGATCTCGAACGCGAGACGACGTTCTACACGCTGGCGTTTACCGCTCCCCCTAACCCCCTCCCCTTTGAGGGGAGGGGGGATCAGACGACCGGCGCCGACACGCGGGGGACGATCTGCCGATCGCGACGACGCGGCCCGAGCTGCTGCCGGCGTGCGTCGCGGTCTTCGTGCATCCGGAGGATGAGCGGTATCGGAGGTTGATCGGGCGGCGGGTGACGACGCCGCTGGGCGAGACGGTGCCGGTGCTGGCCGATGCAGAGGCGGACCCGGCGAAGGGGTCGGGCGCGGTGATGTGCTGCACCTTCGGCGACGCGACGGATGTGGAGTGGTGGCGCACGCATGCGACTGCCACTGCGGGCGGTCATCGGGCGCGACGGGCGACTGACCGCCGGCGGCGGGGCCCTATGCAGGGATGACCGCCACGGACGCGCGGCAGGCGATCATCCGTGATCTCGATGCGGCGGGGAAAGTGCTGGAGCGCAGGACGATTGCGCAATCGGTGCGCGTGCATGAGCGGTGCGACACGCCGGTGGAGTATCTGGTGACCTCGCAGTGGTTCATCCGCGTGCTGGACCGCAAGGAGCAGCTGCTGGCGGCGGGCGAGCGCGTGACATGGCATCCGGCGGCGATGGCGGCGCGCTACCGCGATTGGGTGGAGCATCTGGCATGGGACTGGTGCATCTCGCGGCAGCGCTTCTTCGGCGTGCCGTTCCCGCTGTGGTACTGCGACGCCTGTGGCGAGCCGCTGCTGGCCGGCGAGGACGCGCTGCCGCTCGATCCCACCGAGACGCAGCCGGCGCGGGCGTGTGCCTGCGGCGGGACGAGCTTCACGCCGGAGTGGGACGTGATGGACACCTGGGCGACCTCGTCGATGACGCCGCAGATCGCGGGGCACTGGCTCGACGATCCGGCGCTCTACGCGAAGGTGTTTCCGTACGCGCTGCGGCCGCAGGCGCACGAGATCATCCGCACGTGGGCCTTCGACACGCTGGTGAAGTCGCTGGAGCACTTCGACACGCTGCCGTGGAGCGACGTGGCGATCTCGGGGTGGGGTCTCGCGCCGGAAGGGACGGGCAAGATCAGCAAGAGCCGAGGCGGCGGGCCGATCGCGCCGAACGAGATCCTGGCGCGCTACTCGGCGGACGCGGCGCGCTACTGGGCGGCAAGCACGGGACTTGGCAAAGATTCGGTGATCCGCGAGGAGAAGATCCAGGAGGGGCTGAAGCTCGCCACGAAACTGTGGAACGTCGCCAAGTTCGCCGAGCGGGTTCTTGCGCGGCTACGCGGCGCCGGCGCCGACGCCCGCGCTCTCGCCGGCCGACCGCTGGCTGCTCTCGCGGACGCAGCGGCTGATCGCGCGGGCGACCGATCTCTTCGAGAGCTACGACTACGCGGCGGCGAAGGCGGAGATCGAGGGCTTCTTCTGGGGCGAGCTGGCCGACAATTATCTGGAGATGGCGAAGGCGCGACTCTACGACGCGGAGCATCCGCAGCACGAGGGCGCGCGCTACACGCTACGTGCGGCGCTGCTGGCGACGGTCAAGCTCTTCGCGCCGTTCGTGCCGCACGTGACGGAGGCGATCTATCAGGGGCTCTTCGCGGCGACGGAGGGGGGCGGCTCGCTGCACCGCTCGCGCTGGCCGGAGGCGCGAGAGGCGTTGATCGACGCGCGGGCGGAGGCGGTCGGCGAGGCGCTGATCGCGATCGCGACGGCGGCGCGACGCTACTAAGAGCGAGGCGAGTCTCTCGCTCGGCGCGGAGCTGCCGGCGCTGCATCTCGCCACGACGGATGCGGCGCTGGCGGAGGCGCTGCGCGAGGCCGAGACCGACCTGCGCAGCGTGACGCGGGCGCGCGGGATCGTCGTCGGTGATGGGCTGGACGCGGGCACGAGGCCGCTGTCGACGGAGGGGCCGGCGCAGGTCACCGTGGCGAGGGAGTAGGAGGTGGACGACTGAGGAGAGGGCCGGCCTGGCGTGCCGGCCTTTCCCGCTAGCGGTTTCGCGGGCGATTTCGCGGTTTTCGTCTGGTTCCTTGGAAGCGATCGGGGGAGAATTGGGCATGGGCGCCGCCTCGGGCGCTTCGTCCGAATTCTCCGAAAGGCTGGTACTGTCATGTCGCTTCCAGGTCTTTTCGCGTCCGTGGCGTACCTCGCTCGCCCGGCGACCCGGTGTCGCAGTGGGCATCCTCTGCGCGTCGCTTACCACGCTAGCGGCATGCTCGTCGGGAGGGAGCACGACGAGTAGTACAACGCCTTCGGCCTCGGCGACGGGGGGCGTGAAGGCGGACACGAGTCTCTGCACCATCATCGCGCCGAAGGATTTCTTCGCGGCGATAGGCGTGCCAGGGGGAACAGAGCAGGCCTCGACCCAGACGGTCAACGGCGATCGGATCGTGAATTGCCTCTACAAGCCCTCGGTGTCGGTTGGGGCGAGCAGCGCGATCAACTTCGTCTTCACGAGTGACGGCGCGACGTATTACGGCAAGATGAAGCAGAACGAACAGGGCATCCTGGGCAGCGAGAACGACCTGAGCGGCCTGGGCGACGCCGCCTTTTGGGGCACGGGGACACCGCTCGCGTCGGACGCCTTCCAGCTGAACGTGCGCAAAGGGAATGTGATCGTCGTGATCGAGATGGACGGCAGCGCGGAGGATGGCAGCGTCTATCTCAACAGCGCGAAGCAGTTCGCCCAGACGATCCTCGCCCATCTCTGAGGGCGTCAGTCGGCCATGACGGTCTCGAAGAGGGTTTTGACGCGGTCGTGCTCGTGGCGCCAGGCGGTCCAGACGGCGCGAGCCCAGCGGCGCAGGGCGGCGTCGCGCTCGTCGCCGGGCGGGGCGTGCAGCACGTCGAGGACGGTGAGGTCGCCGGCGGGCGATGGCGGTGGTGTGAAGGCGGGCCACGTCTTGGAGCGGCGGGCGAGCAGCATGTGCATGTGCTGCACCTGCCTGCCGGTGTAGCCGCGCTCGCAGAAGAGGTAGAGGCCGATCAGGACGAAGGCGGGGCCGATGGGGCGCGGGTGCGCGACGACGTGCTGCGCACCGTAGGCGTCTACGAGATGCTGGTGGATGAACTCGCTATCGCCTCGCGTGACGGTGTAGGCGGTGAGCTCGCCGTGGAACTGCCAACATTCGGGCGAGGCGTTGTAGCGCGGGTCGGGCTGCGCCTCGGTGATGGGGAGGCGGAGGCCGCAACCGGGGCAGTCTGCGATAGGTGGGCGCGGGCATAAGGACTCCGTTGGTGGACCTCACCCCTAGCCCCTGCTACCAGGGGGACGACAGGATCCTGGCCTGGGATAGTTATACGCGATCGATCTGGGCCATTGCCGGCGCCTCCCGGCCTGAAGGCCGGGGCGAATCGCACGTACAGCGCGAAGACCACGAACCTACGAGCGAGCGAGATCGTCCGCCGCCTGGGCGATGGCAACGTAGGCGAGGGTGCCGAGCAGGCCCGAGGCGAGATCGCCCTCGGAGTCCCACGCGCCGCGCACGTTGTGGGTGCCGCAAAAGAGGTCGGTGGCGATCTCTTGCAGCTCCAGCAGGGCGTGCGCGCTGTTCGCCGTGAAGAGGGTGCGCCGGGGCGACCAGTCGAAGGCGCGCATCAGCACGGCGGCGAGGGCGCCGGAGCCGTGGAAGTGGGGGATGAGGTCGAAGTGTGTATAGCGATTATAGAGGTTGAAGGCGTTGCCCGCCATGTCGAGCCAGAAGATCGAGAGGTAGAGGTTGTCGGTCCAGACCGGGTAGCCGTGCCAGCGCTTGCGCAGGTCTCCGCGCGCGAGGTAAAGCGCCGGGAAGGCGAGGCTGAGGCTGCCGACGATGAGCAGGTTGCGCACGGGGATGGCCTTGCCCTTGTAGCGCGGGTCGTCGGGGCGGCGCATGACGTCCAGCAGGAAGGCGGCGCTGCTGGCGCGCAGCAGCGCGTTCACGGCGAGCCCGAGCGCGCGGGGCGTCGTCATTTTCACCTTCACTGCTCCTTCCCAACTCACGCCACGGCCGCACGCTTCGTGCTACGGATCCATTCGCGCTGCCGTTGCGGGCTACGTTGGCAGGGTACCGCGTCCGCGATAGATTGGCAATCGGGGTGGTGCGCGGGCTGAGGTCGGCCGGGGGTGCGGTGGAGGTCGTCTGTCTCGTGATGTGAGAAGTCTGATCTTGACAGGCAGGCAGCCTCGGCATAAAGTAGTCCATCGCTGCAGTAACTTTTGTAGTAGAGCTAGAGGAGATTGTGCGCGTGCTTGCTCGGTCGATCTACATCAGCTCGAGCCCCGCGGAGACGGAGTTCCGGGATGCGCTGGCCGCCGCGCTGCATCGGGCGGACGCCCACGCGGTCTTCAGCGAGATCGATCGACCGATGACGCAGTCGCGCCCGCTCGACGAGGCGTTGCTGCGCAGGTGTGATGGCTGCGTGGTGGTGCTGACGGGGGCCGCGCTTGGCGCGCCGCGCATGCTGCACGAGGCGAAACGTTACGCCGAGCTGGCGCAACGGGAGCCGGAACGCGCGTTGATCGTGGTGTTATTGGAGCCGATCGCGGCGAACGATATCTGGCCGTTCCTGCTCGACGCGCCGCGCGTGGAGGGTCCGGACGGGGCGGAGTGGGTGGCCGATGTGCTGCTCTTCGGCGTCCTCCACGCGCTCGGGCTCACGTACACGATACCCCACGCCGCGCCGCCGACGTCACCGCTCGTCGGGCGCCGTGCCACGCTGCCACCGTCATATGAACTGTCGCCGTCGCGGACGACGCTGCCCCCGGCGCTGCCGCGGACGAATCGCCAGACGGTGCCGATCGACTGGGCATCGTTGCAGTTGGTGGAGGATCCGTGGGCGGCGGTCGCGGAGCCGCTGGTGACGGCTTCACTCTCGCTGGCGCCGCGGAGACGACGATCGCGGGGGTATGACCCCAGCAGGCAGTATTTGCCGTTGGTCGTGGCGCTCTCGCTGGTGATGGTGCTGGCCCTCTCGGGGCTGGTGCTGTTGCGTCAGGGCGTGGGGCCGTTCAGCATTGGGGCGGCCCCGACCGGCAGCCATGTCGCGACGGCGACGCATGCGCCGGCTGCACGGCCCACCGCGACGAGCGTGCCGCCGACGCACGCGCCAGACCCCACGGCGACGCCGCAACCGGCCGCCACCGCAACGCCGCTGCCGACGAATTGGGCCCAATTCGTCAAGACGGACGCGACGACGCAGGGCTCGTGGATGGGCGTCTACGGTGCGCAGGGAGCCGCGGTGTTTGAGGACGGATCGACCTTGCCGACGACGATCGCGGTGACGCCAAACGGCGACGCCAGGTGTAGTAGCGGCTGTTGGGCGGGCCAGACCGACGATCCGCGCGGGCTGGAGAAGGTCTCCGATCCTACCAATACCAAGGATCGCATCGCGGCGTGCTGGTATACGCCGAGCACCGACGCTGGGGCAAGCTACACGATCGACGTCAACATCACGGACGGGCAGACGCACCGAATGGCGCTCTACCTGCTGGATTGGGATGGCTGGCCCGGCGGCGGACGCGGCGAATCGATCTCGCTCGCGGACGGCTCGACGAGCGCCGCGGGCGGCACTTCCGCGGCGCAATTCGACACTCAGGCCGTGAGCCAGTTTCAGGGCGGTGTCTATCTCGTGTGGAAGGTGCGCGGGCACGTGCGGATCACGGTGACGAATTCGCGTGCGGGATCGAACGCGGTGGCGAGCGGCCTCTTCTTCGACGCGGCGTAGTGAAGTGGCGCGAAGGATCGCGATGCTGGCGTGCCGTTGGAGGGAGGGGTGACCGTCGCGGCACTGAAGTGCCAGCGTACGGGCTTCGCGGGCTGAAGTCCGCAGGGACGCGCTTGATGGCCTATTTGAATGTACGCTAGGGGTGAGCGGGCGGGACATGTTCCGCCCTTACGGTGTTTGGTGGTGGTCCACGTTAGTGGAGCGAGACGAGGTAGGTTTTGTCGGTTACCTGCCACGTCACCCAGACCCAATCCTTACCGAGGATTGCGCGCAATGCACGCTCTGCCCAGATGACGCTTGACCGCGCATCAGGATAGGGATGAAGCCGCTCATCTTCCCTGGGCCAGTGAAACGACGTCCACGGCCCTTCAGCGGCGAGGTAGCCGAATCTCGCCGAGTGACAACTCCCCACGGCTGAAGCCGGGGGCTTCTCGGCTCACGCCGAGCGACGTGCCGGTTGTCCGCCGGAACACCTGCGCCAAGGGCGCAGATACTGCACCTGCGGGGGCAGGGGACGACCTGGGAGCATGGCACCATGGCACCATGGCGACCAAGGCGCAGGATATGCACTGCGCCTACCGCGTCACGCGGGCCGGTGGCCCCACAGTGGGGACAGGTGTCGATCCTGCGGTGCTTGCTCCGCTCCCCGCCTACGGGACACGTCTGCGAGGAAGAGGCTTCGCTGCGGGTGATCACCCCAGCAGTTTTGTCGTCGAGTTGCTGGATGATCTGGCGGGTACAGGCGGTGCTCACCTGTTGGGCTTGCACCCGTCCCGTGCGTTGGGCGGCATCGTTGAAGGGCTCACCGACAGAGCACGTCGCCCCGGGGAACGCTGCAGCGATGGCGTGCGTGGCGTTGTGCGTGGCATCGCGCACCTGGCGCTTGGTCGTGTCGAGTACCCGATATTTGCGGCGTTGCAGGCGCTTCCAGCGGCACGAGCCCTTGGTCTTGCGGGATGGTGCCTGTTGGATCTCCGCCAGCGTCTTATTGCGCCACTGGATGACGGCCTTGACGCCGCGTCCATGCACGAGGAAGACCTTCGGGCCATCAGTGGCGGCGATGAGCGTATGCACGCCCAGGTCCACCCCGATCACGGTCTGCTGTGGTCGAGGGGCGTCAGCGACTGCACAGACGAGGCGCAGGACGCCATACGACAGGCGGGCCTCCATGAGGCGACCAGGCAATGGCACTGCCTGCGGCACGCGAATGCGCAGCGTGCCGCTCTTGCCATGGGGCCTGATGAGTCGCCCGTCGCGCATGCGGGCATCCTGGTTGGTGTACACGACGTCGTGCTAGCGCGGCTTGCGCCATGGCTAGCGCGCTGCCGCCTGCCCATGCTTGCGCAATTGCCGGCAGGAGTCCACCGCCTCGCAGGACTCACCGATGAGCTGCGGGGTGCTTTGCGCGGAGAGGCCGGGGTACCGCCCCTTGGCCCACCGCTGCCAGCGCGCTTTGCTCGGCCAGCGCCAGCCAAGCCGCCGGATACGGTGGTGGCGTACCACCAGATCACCCCACAGCCGCGCCGCCGCCTTGCGGCCAGCCGTGAAGGTGGCCCATTCGGTCGTCGTCCGCGGATGCCACGCAATTTCTATCGTGCGATAGCTCATACAGACAGTAGAGCAAACAGGTGTTCAACTGTCCAATGTTGCCGCCTGCGGGCGGCCCGGCTTTCACCCCCCTGCCCGAAGGCAGGGGCCCTCAGCCGGGGTTTCGGTAGAAGGGATTGACGCCCCAAAGGACTGCGGATGCTGTCCGCAGTAGCAAGCGGTAGAGTGACTCTTCCCCAGAGTTCGCGGGGCGGTCGATCGGGCCGCGAATTGCTTGATCGTCTCGTTGCGGCGCGCGTATTCGGCTATCCCACCCTCACGGTCGCTAAATGGGAACGCCAGTAGCCAGCGGGCGAGATCGTGCGATTGAGTATGCCATTCGCGCTCTGCCTCGCTGATCTGGTCGCGGAAGTCGTAGCGGAGGTAGGCGCGGTGCAATTCTGGTGAGCCATTGGTTAGCGTGTTTCGCGTCTCTTGCAGATAGGCGGGCGAGCCATAAAAGACGCAGTCCGTCAGTTGGCTGACCAGACCATTCCAGACGACATAGTCTATCGTCTGTACCAGCCGATTGCTATCGTGGTAGAGGCGATCCGCAAGACGCTGGGCGCGGGCATGCGTAGGATCGGCGGGGTCGAGGAAGGCGTTGACGATGGTGAGGAGGCGGCAGCGGTAGTTGAGGGGAGCGGGGAAACGGCGACCAGGAACAGTGTTTCGATCGGGCATCTTCCTCTCGCATGCATTTGTGGCGGCATGCGCGCGTGCATCGGCCACCGACACGACGGCGGCACGCCTTACCTTGTACCACGTCGCACATGGTCTCGTCGCAAGTGAGCCGATTTCCGCTCAGGATGGATCGGGGGCGGCGAGGAGGGCGAGGGCGGCGTCGCACCAGGCGACGTTCTCGGCCTCGAACATGAGGCCGCGCAGGAGGGGGAGGTAGTTCATGCGCTGCTCGTGGGTGAGCGCGGCGAGATCGGGGAAGTCGCGCGCCTTGAGGGCTTCGTAGCGGGCGAGGCGGTCGGCGTAGTGGGCGCGGGCCTGATGGAGCTGCTTGGCGAGCGTGGCGGGGTCTACCAGTGAGCCGGCGCGGACCTTCACCAACAGGTCTTCGCGCAGGGGTCCCGGCTCCGTAGGCGCGGCGATCCAGGCGGCGAGGTGTTGGCGCCCGCCGGGGGTGAGGGTGTAGAGCTTCATGGCAGGGCGGTCGGCCTGGGGGACGACCTCGGACTCGACGTATCCGGCGGCTTCGAGCGCGGCCAGCTCGCGATAGATCTGCTGGTGCGTGGCGTTCCAGAAGTAGCCGACGGAGCGGTCGAAGCGCTTGGCGAGGCCATAGCCGCTGGCACGTCCGCCGAGCAGCGTCGCCAGAATCGCGTGCGAGAGCGCCACGGGCATGCCTCACTTCACAGGATTGCACCTTGATGCAGAGGGGAGTATACTCGACTCGCTCTATGCACATTGTTGCATATACGAGGAGGTGAGGCGTGCTCTACGCGTGGATCGTACGGCGTCGGGTGCGCCGGGGCTTTCAGTCGTTGAGTGAGGGGGCGGCGGAGCCGGTGCTGCGGCAGTTCGCGCCGGGGGTGACGTTCTGCTTCGCGGGGGAGCATGCGCTGGGCGGCGAGCGACACGGCGTCGCGGAGGTGCGCGAGTGGTTTCAGCAGCTCTACCGCGCGTTTCCGGGCATCGCGTTCGAGGTGCAACAGGTGCTCGTGGCGGGGGGACCGTGGGATACGCGCGTGGCGACGCAGTTCACCGTCCACGCGGCGCGTCCCGATGGTGGCCGCTACGCGAACGAGGGCGTGCAACTCTTGCGGCTGCACTGGGGACGCATCGTTGAGGATCGGCTCTACGAGGATACACAGATGCTGGCGCGCGAGCTCGCCACGCGCGCGGCGTGACGGCGTGACACACTCAGAGGAAGCGGCTGAGGTAGCCATGGAGACGCACGGCGTCGGCGTCGGCCGCCTCGAGCCCGCGCTGGAGCTCCGCCGCCGCCGTCTCGTCGGCGTGGCCGGAGGCCGAGAGCTGCTGCACCTGCTGGCCAATGCCGTTGACGTCCATGCCGACGCGCTCGACGAGGGCGCGTGCGTTGTGGATCGACTGGAGGATGCCGAGCCGCAGTTGGTCCACGCCGAAGGCGAGCGGGGCGAGCTGTCGGAACTGCTGCGAAGGTACCGGTTGCTTCAGGTTGGCCTGGGTCAGCCCTTCGATGTAGCGGTTGAGCATCGCGATCTCTTGCTGGAGCGCGTCGAGGTTGACGGTGGCTTGGGCGGAGCGGGCGAGGCGGTCGAGTGTGAGGTTGAGGCTGACGGCGAGTTGGAGCAGGGGGTCGCCGGATTGGGTCGGCGCGCGGGCGGCGAGATCGCCGTTGGCGATGCGCGCGTGGATCTGCTGGAGGGCGCCGATCGCCTCTTCAAGCTCCTGGTTGTAGCCGGCGAGCAGACTGTAGGCGCGCTCGAGTTCGGTGGTGCGGTCGGATTCAGCGAGGGCGCGCGCGACGCTGCGGGCGGCGACGGAGGAGATCACGGCGACGACGCTGATGAGCACGAGCGGGTAGATCGCCACGGGATAGGAGCGCAGGAACGGCGGCAGGTCGTTCGGCAGGAAAGCATCGAGGGTGGCGCCGTGCGGGGCGAGGCCGAGATCGACGACGACGAAAACGGCGCTTGCAGCCCAGAGCAGCACGGAGACGCGTGGCGGGAGCAGGATGCTGGCGACGATGATGGGGATCACGAGCAGGTCGTAGCCGGCGAGGTCCTGGAAGTTAATCGCGCCGCTGGGAGTAGCGAGCTGTGAGCCGGCGATGGCGACGGCGAGGCCAATGGTGTACCACGCGGCCGCTGCGGTGACGCTGCCCCGCCGGTTGAGGACGATGCTGACGACCAGGACGGAGGCGAAGGCGAGGATACCGAGCAGCGTGCCGGGGTCGATCACGGGGAAGACGCCGCGCGGCAGGAGCAGCAGCGTGAGGACGACGGCGGTGAGTTGGAGCGTGCTGAGCAGACGACTCCGGCGGAAGAATTCGCGCTCGCGGGTGGTGGGCAACGCGCTGAGGGCGCCGGTGATGTGCGGGGTGGTGACGCCCAGCCAGAAGCCCCAGAAGCCGGATTGTCGCTCGGGACGGCCCAGCAGGCCGGGGACGCGCTCGTCACCATCAGGAGAAGGCGAGGCGGAATCGCGGAACACGCCTCTATTCGATGGAGCTGATCTCACGGTGGCATCCTCGAATCTCTGCCAAGCTAAGGGGCGCTGAAGTCCGACGGCTTGCTACTTGCTGTATGGTAACACCTCGCGCAACGGCTGAGTGTGCGGGCGCGCTGCGCAGGCGCCAGTAGAACGATGGATGGTGAGCGATTCGAGCCACTACCCTTGGCTGCTCAGTCCCACGCAGGCGTAGCGCCCAGCTTGACGAGCATTGCTTATTTCGATATGCTTCTAAATTAGATGAGCATCAAGTTTGACGGCCATAGAATTACCGGAGTGGGTTATGTCGCGAGAGGAACATGATGAGCTCCAGACGCTGCTGCGCTACCTGAAGACGCTGGCCGATCAGACGCGGCTGCGCATGATCGGGCTGCTCGCCACGCAGAAGCGCAGCGTGGAGGAGCTGGCGACACTGCTCAATCTGACGCCCGCCACCGTCTCGTGGCACCTGGGCAAGCTGAAGGAGCTGGAGCTGGCGGAGATGCACGCCGAGGGCGCGACACACGTCTATCGCCTCAACGGCAAGGGGCTTGGGCGGATCAACCATCTGCTCGGCTCGCCGGAGCGCGTTGCACTCTGGGCCGAGGACGTGGAGGGCGACGCGTGGGAGCGCAAGGTGCTCGGCGACTTCATCCAGAGCGGGCGGTTGAAGGAGATCCCCGCCTATCGCAAAAAGCGGCAGGTGATCCTGCGCTACCTCGCGGGGCAGTTCGCGGAGGGGCAGCTCTACCCGGAGAAGGAGGTCAACGCGATCCTCCAGCGCTACCATCCCGACTCGGCGACGCTGCGCCGCGAGATGGTCGGCTACGGGCTGCTCGCGCGCGAGCACGGCATCTACTGGCGATCCGCTGCGCCGGTTCGTACTGCCGAAGGGAGTCCATCAGAAGGCGATGAGGCTACGAGCAAGGGCTAGCGACGCCCGTCACGAATGGGCACGTACCGAGTGAGAGGAAGAAGACCAGTTGACTGCTCCCCGCGGCTATAGCCGGGGGATTCCTGTTTCACCGAGGCCAGCCGAGGGCGGGCGAACCCGTCCCGGTCTGACGGCCTCTCCACAGGCGGAGACCGCGAGCCCCGCGGCCTTGATATTCCTGGCGGCGTTCACGTCACGGTCGTGGATGCTGCCGCAGACAGGACACATCCAGTGGCGCGTCTCCAGAGCGAGGGAATCGCGCACATGCCCGCAGGCGAAGCAGCGCTTGCTGCTCGGATACCACCCGTCGATGGCGACCAGGGTCCGCCCGTCCCATGCGGCCTTGTAGGCGAGTTGGCGTACGAACTCGCCCCAGCCGACGTCGTGGATCGCCTTCGCCAACGTCGGATGTTTGACCATCGCCTTCACGCGCAGGCTCTCCACGCAAATCGTTTGGTTCTCACCGATGATGCGCGTGGAGAGTTTGTGCAGGAAGTCCTGGCGACGGTCGGCGATCCGAGCGTGGACGCGGGCGACTTTGACGCGGGCCTTCTCGCGGTTCTTGGCGCCTTTCTGCTTACGGGCCAGACGACGTTGCACCTTGGCGAGACGGTGCTCGTCGCGGCGGAAGAACGTGCGGATTGCCGACCTGCTCCCCGCTGTCGAGCACCACCACGTCCTGCAGCCCCAGATCGAGACCGACGTGGCGGGCGACGGGCGGCACGGGCTGGAGGTCCTCCTCCACGAGGAGGCTGACGAAGGAGCGCCCGGCGGTGTCCCGACTGACGGTGACGGTACTCGGCGCGGCCCCATCGGGCAAGGGACGGGACCAGCGGACGGCGAGAGGCGCATCCATCTTCGCCAGCGTCAGCGAGCGCACCGACGCATCCCAACCGACGCATCCCAGCGGAAGGCCGAGGTGGTGTACTCCGCCGCTTGCGGGCCGCGCTTCCTCTGGAAGCCGGGGTACGTGTGGAAGCCGGGGTACTTGGCGCGCCCCGCGAAGAAGTTGCGGAAGGCGCGGTCGAGATGGCGCAACGCCTGCTGCGTCGGCACGCTGGACCCCTCATTGCGCCAGACTGTTGCCGGCTCGCGCTTGAGGGCGGTCAGCGCCGCCGAGGTAGCGGCATAACTCACTCGCTCCTGGCGTTCATAGTAGGCGTCGGTGCGCAGCCGCAGGGCCCAATTGTAGACGAAACGCGCACTCCCGAACGTCCGCGCAAGTACGTCGGCTTGTTCGGGCGTCGGATAGAACCGATAGCGGTAGGCCCGTCTTTGTCCCATGTTCGCAGTGTAGCGCGTACCGTGTGAAACAGCAACGGAAGGGGGAGCGGCGCTTCCTCCCCTTGCCTCAAGGCAGGGGTCTCCGCGCCGCAATTCCGATGACGGCACCACAACGGGAGCTTCCCACGTCGCCACATTTTCGTCTCGAGACCCTCGGGGAGGGCGTCTACGCCGCCATCGCGGTGCCGGGCAAAGACGCGGGGAGCAACGCGGCCATCGTCGATCTGGGCGACGCGACGCTGGTCTTCGATACGTTCTTGACTCCCGCGGCGGCGCGTGATCTGGGTCGCGCCGCCGAGCAGCTGACCGGACGCGGCATTCGCTTCGTGGTGAACAGCCACTGGCATAATGACCATATCCACGGCAATGCCGCGCTCGCGGAGGGGAACCGTGCGCTTGCGATGCTCTCGACCGCGGAGACGCGCGGGCTGATCGAAGGGCAGGGCGCGGCCAACCTCGCCGAGATACGCGCGGAGGGCGGTGAGCTAGCGGCGAAGCTGGAGGGTATGCGGTTGCGCCTGCCGGACGTCACCTTCGACTCGCGCCTGACCCTGCATGGGACACGGCGGGCAGTTGAGTTGACTACGTATGGGGGCGGGCACACGGCTAGCGACGCCTTCCTGCTGCTGCCGCACGAGCGCATCGCCTTCCTGGGCGATCTGCTCTTCGTGCGTTCGCATCCCTGGTTAGGGGATGGCGATCCCGACGAGTTGATCCGTATTCTGCAACGCATCGAAGCGCTCGACATCGCCTTGGCAGTTCCTGGGCATGGTGCGGTGGGGACGCTGGCCGACTGCGCTGCCGTCCGGGAATACGTGGATGTAGTGGGCGCGCTCGTCCGCGCACTGCACGGGCGCGGCGCCTCGTTGGAGGAGGCGCAGGAGGCGGCGATACCCACGCCCTTCGCCGGGTGGGCTGGCGCCGAGGTCTTCAAGTGGAATGTGGAATACTTCTACGGGCGCCTCGACGCGGCAAAGGAGGGGCCGCCGCGATGACGCGCGAGGGCGCGATGACCTGCGCTACGCTCTCGCTAGGGGAAGGATCGCGTCGCGGGCGTTCGTGCTCGCCGGATAGGTCGGAGGTGTCACATGGCATCGAGCGCTCTCGACACACGCTGGAGCATGGCGGTTGATGCGCTCTGCGCGTTGGCAGACGGCTATTATCGCGAGGGGCGCATCGGCGCGGCGCTGCACCTGCTCGAAGGCGCGGGTGCACTGCTGCGCGGCCCGACACGCGATGACGTGCCGCCGCGCCAGCGACACCGTCTCGCGTTGGCGAAGGGACGCCTGGACGCCAATCGCATGTTCCTGCTCAACCACGACTACGAGTCGGCGCTGATGGCGCTGCAGCCGGTGGCGGATCGGGCAGCGGCGGAGGGCGATCCGCGGGGCGCGGCCGAGGCACACGCGCTGATCGGCCTGACGCTTTATTACCGCATGATGTGGCGCGGCATCGGCGGCTACGATTTCGCACTCAGAAGCTTCCAGCAGGCACTGGCGCAGTACAAGCTGCTGGACGACCCGCGCGGGCAGGCCGAGGCGCTCTTCTATGCCGGGCTGGCGCATGAGCGGCTAGGACAGGCTGAGGAGGCGCAGGGATTCTACGAGCGTGCACTGGCGACGGCGCGGGCGCACGGCCATGCGCTCGAAGAGTCCTACGCGGTGCGGCACCTGGCCGGGCTGGCCGCCGACCGCGGCGACTTCGACGGAGCGCTGGAGCTTTTCGGGCGCTCGCTGCGGTTACGCGAGGAAGCGAGCTATCGCGTGCTGCTGCCGCTCTCATTGCTGGCGGTGGGCAACGTGCGCGTGGCGCGGGGCGAGCGCGAGGCGGCGCTGGAGATGTGCACGCGCGCGGTGGAGATCGCGGACACGATGGAGGTTCCGGTCCCGGCGGCGCTCTGCCTGAACTCGCTCGGCACGCTGCAGCGCGACCTCGGGGACATCGCGGCGGCGCGCGGATCGCTGGAGCGGGCACTCGCGGTCGCTACGTCGGTCGATTTTCATCAGGGCATGGACGAGGCAAAGGCGGCGCTGGCGAGCCTGCAGGAGTAGTTCTGCCGCTTCAGTGCGGAGGGGGTTTCGCGTGGACGAGCTGACCTCGGCGCGGTTGCGCATCCGTGAGGCGCTGGCGGACGATCTGGCCAACCTGCTGCCGGTCTATCTCTCGCATCCCGACTATGTGGCACAGAACGAGGGATCGGGGGGCGAGCCGGGACGCTACGACCTGGCGATGTTGCAGCGCGACTGGCAGGTGCAGCGGATGATGGGCGCGTTGATGCTCGGCATCTATCTCGTGGAGACGGGCGAGGCGGTGGGCATGGCGGGGTACCTGCCAGAGCATCCCGACGATGGCACGCCATGGCTGGGGTCGCTGGTGATCGCGGCGGCTCGCCAGCGGCGGGGCTTCGGCGCGGAGGCGGTCGCGCGGCTGGCGGAGCATTTCCGCGACGACCTCGGCTGGCGCACGCTGCGGCTTTCGGTGACCGAAGAGAACACGGGTTCGCGCCTCTTCTTGGAGCGGTGCGGTTTTCACGCGGTCGGCGAGGCGACGAACAGCACGGGCATGCGCGCCGTGGTGATGGAGTGTACGCTGTAGGCCGCCCCGGCCGCTCTGGAAGCGTGGTGTATGCTCTTGACGAGTAGAGCTGTGCAGTCACTGCCGCCGAGGAGATTGATGATCATGGCCGAGACGCCGAACACGCCGCCCGTCTCTAGCGCGCCTGCGCGGACGATGGGGCCGATGGTGGGGCCGATGGTGGGGCCGACGGGGCGCAGCATTTTCGTCGGCATGGGGCTGGGGGCGCTGGTCGTCGCGGTCGTGCTGGGCTTGATCCTGAGCCAGGGCGGTCCATCCAGCAATTACGGTCCGGCGGGCTGGACGGTGTTTCACGATCCCGGCGGGTATTTTACGATCGCGCTGCCGCCCGGCTGGACGATAGACGGCGGGAAGTCGGGCAGTGGCACGTTAGGCGGCACGTCCAGCAGCTTCTCGTATACCGAGTACACCTGGGCCGCGAGCGATCCGACGAACGGCTCCGCCGGTCCCGTTGTGGGCATCACGTATCATCCGCTGCCGAACGCGATCGCGCGCCAGTTCGAGTGCGCGACCTTTTCTGGCACGAACACGACCGTCGATGGCCTGCCGGCCTCCTCCATTGACGGATCGGGCTGGATCCTCTCGACGCAGGTGGCGCACTACCAGATCAACTACGGATTCCCTCCCCCCGCAACGTCGCCCACGCTAGCGCACCCACACCCATCCCAGCGGCGACGGCAACGGCGGGCGTGGACCTCGCCACACAGATCGCGCAGACCTTCAAGCCAACGCCCGCCACGCCACTCTCGTGTTAGCGCGCACACGCCGTACCGCGTGAGCTTCGGTTGCAGGCGCTTCTCGGCCTGAAGGCCGAGGCGAATCCCGCGGCGGGGCGAGTGGGCTGCGCCGACCATCCAATTGGCCGTGGCATCAGCCCTCAAAGAGGAGGTGATCGAGGCCGCGGACGAGGCCGGTGATCTCCATGACGCGGCGGGCGGCGAGGAGGGTGCCGCCGATGTACGGCTCGGCGCCCGCTCCTGCGTCGTGGCGGATCGTGAGGCGCTCGTCGGGGAGGCCGAAGATCGTCTCGAAGCCGATGACGTAGCCGGGGAGACGCAGCGAGTGGACGCGCGTGCCCGCGATCGAGGCGCCGCGCGTCTCGGCGGGGCCGTGCATCTGGTCGAGGGGCACGCCTTCCAGGGGCGCACGGACGCCGCTCAGCTCCTCGGCGAGCTCGCGAGTGGTGCCGCTGGGTGCGTCGACCTTGGCGGCGTTGGCGTAGTCGACGATCTCCCACGAAGGGACGTATTTGGCGGCGATGAGGGCGAAGTGCTTGGCGAGCGCGGCGGTGATCGAGAAGTTGCCGGCGGCGATCACGCCCAATCCGCGCTCGGTCGCCGCACGGCCGATCTCGGCGTAATCCTCGGCGGTGAGGCCGGAGGTGCCGATGACGACCCGTGCACCGCGATCCAGCGCCGCGAGCGCGTGGCCTTTGACGGCGTCGGGGTGCGTGTAGTCGATCACCACGTCCGCCGGCGTCTGGAGGGCGGTGTCGAGGGTGGCCGAGAGCGTGACCCCGTTCGGCGGCAGGCCGAGCGCGAGGCCAATGTCTTCTCCGGCGCGTTGGCGAGCGACGGCGCCGACGAGGGTGAACTCGTCGGACGCGAGGATGGCGCGGGTGACGGCGCTGCCGGTCCAGCCGGTGGCGCCGGCGACGATGACGCGGAACGGCATGCGTTGCTCACCTTTCATCGTTGTCTTCAAACGTAGGGCGAGTCGGAGATCACAGGACTGCGGTGCCGGCGTGCAGGCAGGAGCGTGAAGCCCCGCAACGCGCCGTACTCTCGCCTGAACCGGCGGGGTCACTGCGGGGGCGGCGCCTGCCGCGCATCGGCATGATATCCGCGTTGCGGGAGGATCATGGATGGCGCACTGTCGACGCCGGCGAGGCCTCGCGGGCGCGGCGGGCGATACACGACGACGTTAACCTATCACACGACGGCGCTGGAGGTGCGCGATCACTGGGGCAGCGCGCCGCCGGCGAACTGGGGGACGAAGAACTCGACGCTGGCTGGGTACCAGGGGTTGGGGATGCAGGAACAGTTGGAGATGGCACCCTGGCCGGCGTTGTATGCGCTGAGGACGAGGTCAAGCAGGGTCGCGTCGCCGGCGGTGGCGCTGTAGGGGCAGCTCCACGGATCGGCGGTGGTGGAGGGCAGCGCGGGATACTGTGGGAAGTTGGGGCTGTTGTAGACCGAGGCGCAGAAACCATCGGGGTTCGCCGAGCCGTCGAGCTTCTTCACGTCGGGGTACTGCAGGCCAGCCTGTTGATAGTAGTAGGCGCTGCTTCCGTCCGCGGGGGCGCTGGGCAGGCCGCCGTAGCCCGCGCCATAGGTGTAGTAGCAGTAGAGGTAGCGCAACACCTTGGCGCCGAGGTTGGCGTTGCCCTGCAGCGTGTGGATGTCGTAGCTGGTGGTGCCGAGGCCGCAGCTGCCATAGGAGATCTGCGTGTTGAAGTAGTCGGCGAGGTAATACTGGATCTGCATGAGGCCAACGCCGCCGTCGCAGGAGGTGACGTCTTCGTGCCACTTGCTCTCCTGCCAGGCGACGCTGTAGACGAGATTGCGCGGCAGTTGATACTGATCGGCGGCGGCGCTGAGCGCGCTCTGGATCTGGCTGTTGCTGGGGTTGTTGCCGAGATAGGTCGGGCAGGTCGAGGCGCAGCTCGTCGCGGCGATGACGTTGGATGTGGCGGTGGTTGCGCTCGTCGTCGCACTCGTCGCTGCCGTATTGGTGGCCGTTGCGGCGGTCGTCGCGGTGGGCGTGGGGGTGCAGGCGATCGCGGTCGGCGTGGCGGGCGGCGGCGTGGGCTGCGCGGGCGGCGGTGGCGGGGCGTGCGAGAGCACCTTGGGCACGGCGGTCGCCACGGGCTTCGTCGCGGTGGGCCGGGGCGTGGCGGTCGAGGTGCTCGTGGAGGTGTCGCTCGCCGTGGCGGTGGCCGTGCTGACCAGCGCCCGCGGTCCGGAGGGGTGTGCGCCGCCGAAGGCCACTAGGGTGCCGGTGAGGGCAAATACGGTGATCGCGCCGCCGAGCGCCGCGAGCCAGCCGCGGCGCTGCGCCTGGGACGCAGCGCGCCAGTTGTTGCGGAGGGTGGCCAACACGCGGCGCAGGGCATCCATCCAGGTCTCCATCCTCGATTCTGGCCGACGGTCGTCGTGGAGTGCGGGTCCATCCTTGTACGACGCCCCGACGCGATCCAGGTAACGCCGCGCGATTGGCGCCGCGCGGGAGGGGCCGTCACCCTTCGTGAGGGCGCTGTGAGCGACGCGTCACGTCTGACGGCCCATACTCCGTTGTGAAAGAGCGCCTACCGGCGGGCAAAGGCGACGATCGCCCAACCTTTCGGCACGTGTCGTGCGGTACACAGGCTCCGTGCGGAGACGGAAGCTACCTTGGGCCGCGACCTCCTCCAGTGTCGCACCTTTCGCGCGAATCAGGAAAGCGGCTAAGACATGTATACCAATCAAGACGCTTCGCCGTCTCAGACGCGGGCGGAGCACGCCTGCACCCACGCGAGCGGGGAGGCGACACCCGACACCTGCGCGTATCTGCGCCTGCTGCGCGAGGTGCGCTTGTGGGTTGAGCGCGCAGAGGCTGCGCACCGCGCCGGCGATCCCGCTCGGGCGCAGCTCGGCGTGCTCTGGCTGCTGCAGGCGCGGCTAAGCTATGCGCTGGACGCCTGCCCGAACGCGACGCATGCGTTGCAGCACGTGCCGCTTGAAACGGCCATGCGGCGCGGGAGCGACGGACAGCTCTAGCGATTCCTCGGGGCCACCTTGCCGCGTACGGCGGCGGGGTAGACTTCCCCCTGCCAAGCGCCCGGTTGGGGTCCCGCCTCTCCCGCGAGGAGAGGGTCTGTGTGCCCGCCGGCAAGGGGAGGACGAGCAGTCGGGATCGCGCCGGATGGGGTCGCGGGACAGTGGCGGGCGAGGCGGGCCACGTCCCTACGGTTGGGCGGGAGATGACCTAGGGTTTCAGGGCTCGACCTCGCCGTTAGGGAGTTGGAGGGTGGCGGCGCCGGAGCTGATCGCTTGGGCGTGCTCGGTCTCGTGGCCGCCGACGATGTCGAGGAAGTAGCGGGTGAGGGGAGGGTCCCACTCGGGCCAGGGGTGCTCGCGGGCGAGGGCATCATCGCCGAGGGAGCGGATTAGGGCGGTGAGGTCGGCGCGAGCTTGTGCGAGCCTGGCGAGCTGTTCGGCGGGGGTGAGGTGCTCGCGCTCGGCGGTCTCGCGGGCGTTGTTGGCGTCTTCGTCGGCGTTGATGGTGCGAAGGATCTCGGGATAAGCGCCGGTGCGGAGGCGCTCGGGGGTGATCTGGGTGACGACCTGCTCCCACGCGGTGAGGTGGGCGAGGGCGTTCTTGATCGACCAGTCGCCGACGACGCCTTTGCGATCGAACTGCTCGTCGGTGAGGCCGGTGAGGGCGTCGAGCAGCCCCTGGCGCTGTGCGGTGAGGGTGGCGATGAGTTCGTCGGCGGTCATGGAGGGGTGCTGCATCAACGGGGGACTGCTCGTCATTGGCGGTGAGGGTGGGCTGCTCCTCGGCGGGGGCGGCGAGACGAGCGTTGGGCATTGCGGTTGGCGAGTCTTGGGCGGCGCATGGCTCGGACGCGGCTGGGATGGCGGCGTCGGTGCGGTAGCCGTAGGCCTCGACCTCGGCGCGCATGCGGAGGGCGCCGCCGGCGATGGAACCGAGCGCGACGCCGGGGAGTCCCAGGACGTAGAGAAGGCAGCCGTAGAAGCCGAGCGAACCGTTGTCCTGCGGGGCGACGGCGGCGGGGGCGATGAAGGTGAGGGTGACGCCGAAGAGGCAGGCGACGCCGAGGGCGACGAAGAGCCAGCGGGCGTCGCGGCTCATGCCCCAGAGGCGCATGGCGCCGAGGGCGAAGCCGGAGCCGAGGCCGAGGGCGAGCGAGAAGAGGATCGGCACGCCGAGGGTGAAGGTGTCTGGCAGGAGGGTGACGAAGAGTGCCATCGCCAGCAGCAGGACGGCGAAGGCGACGAGCGTGGTGATGATGACGGGCCGCGCGTGGCGCAGCGCGTGGCCTCGGAGCGTGCGCTCGAGAGCGAGGGTGGCGATCAGCGCGACGAGGGTGGGCGCGCCGAGGGTGAGCGCCCAGCTCAACGCGGGGAAGAGGCCGCCCGGTGGGACGTGGCCGACGAGCGCCCAGAGGATGCCCGTGATCAGTCCGAGGAGTAGGGCCAGTGCGAGGCGGGCGATGCCGTCACCGAAGGTCGGCAGGGTGCGCCAGGTCGCGGTGTAGCCGGTGGTCTGGTCTGTGCGCGGCTGCGATCCTTCGTGGGGCGTCTCGGGGGCGAGCGCCACGGTCTCCTCCGCCATGTATGCCTCCTCGGCGCGATCTTCCCCACATCTACGGGTGCACTCTACCGTGCGGAGGGGGAGGACGCAGGTTATGCGACACTTTTGGGCTAGGGGTGGCGGAAGGGGCGATCGGGTCGGGCACACGCAAGCGGAAGGCGGACGTGAGGCGGGTATCTGTCTCCGAGCCGCTTCATTTGGGGGTTTGTGGGCGCTCGTGGTGGAGCTCATTGCCGTTCGTTGTGCTTTTCCGCTTTCTTCCGCTTTTGCGTTTTGATCGGGGGTTCAGGGGCGAATTCAAGGGAATTGGGTGCGAAGAGGGGGAAATTGGGCTGGCGCGGAAGGGCGCGCGAGGGCGATATGAGGCCCATGGCGCCTGGACGGAGGCGATGGTGGGCGGAAGTGATGACGTTTTGCATGGCGGAATCCTTGAGGGGGGGTGGGCGGCGGGAATGCCGGGAGGAGGAAGAAGGGGAGGGGTTCGAGAACAAGTGTTCTGTATCGGGAGTATAGCATGCGGCGAGGGGGAGCGCAAGCGTGCGATGGGGTACACGCGCTCACGGGTGATGAGGGGTTGTTGTGGGGGGCAGGGCGCGCACCTAGTGGGGCGTGTTGGGTAGGTCAGCGGATGGTACGGCGCCAGTAGGCACGGAGGGCCCAGAGGCTGATGGACACGGCAAGGATGACGAGTGTGACGATGAGGAGCACGGGGTCGATCGGTGCCTGGGACCGCGCGGCGGAGAGATCGGCGCGGAGCCGTGCGGCGGCGATGAGGGCGCCGAGGACGGCGGCGAGGGTCGGCCAGAAGGAGATCGTGGTGCGGTGCTCGGGGAGGCCCGAGGGTGAGCCGCTCTGGGGTGGATGCGGCCAGCCGACGAAGCGCAGCGCGACGATGCTCGCGCAGGCGAGCAACAGGATGACATCGATCGCGGCGTTGATCATGACGTCTCCTAGTGGATGGCCTGGACTCCTTCGAGGATGCGCCGATCTTCCGCGCATGAGCGATGCCAAGCCGATAGTTTTATACGGGCAGAGCGGCTGCGTTCTCACGGCGAGCGCGGCGAGACAGCCACAGCACGATGCCTGCCGCAATGGTTCCGACGCCCACGGCTAGTGCCAGTGGCAGGCCAGGCTGAACACTAGTCAGGAAATCGTCCTCCACGCCCATCTCGTGGAAATGAAAGGGATCGGTAAAAAGCACGAGCACGTAGATGGTCACGGCGAGATCGAGTAGGCCGACGCCGAGGCATGCGCGTGCGAGCCAGCGCATATTCCACTGAACGGCAGGTCGCGCCGTGAGCCAGGCCGCGAGCGCGAGGACGAATAGTGAGCGCGGGTGGCCCGAAAAGTACGATAGCCATGATACGGTGGCTTGGCGGGTAGCCTAAAACAAAGGGAAGATCGTACCCGTGAAAGAGGTCTGGTAAGGGACTGAGTGGCGTGGATGACTGCCAATGGACGACACCGTACACGTCGGTGTTTTGGTAGATGTCGACTTGAAGCCAGGGGACGAAGGCCGCCGCGATCCCTGCCGCAGCGCTGAACAGCAGGAGCGCGGGCGCGATATGGGCGCGGCGGAGGGGCAGCATGCGCGTTGCCCTTCGTTAGCGGGAATGGCCGACAAACGCGAGGGCTTCGCGGGCGAGGGTGAGCCAGTCGAGGTCTGAGGCGGGATCGAGGAGGAGCCACTCTTTCATAAGGCGGCCGTCGCGGCGCGGGTCGTAGCGCTGGCCGGCGCCGAAAGAGATGAGGACGTCTATGCGCGAACGGGGCAGCTTGACGACGAGCTGCCCACGCACGAGCATGACGAAGATGCTGCCATTGACCTTGAGCGCGTTGGAGCCGAAGCTGCGTTTCTGCTCGGAGCCGTAGGTGACGCCGGGGAGGCCGATCAGCGCCTCGACGAGCGCGGAGAACCGCGCATCGGGCGTGGTGGCTTGGCTATTCACGACATCGCACCCTTCCAGAGCCAGAGCAGAAGTCAACCACAGAGAACACAGAGGGCGCGGAGTCAGAGAGATGAGGAAGCATCTGTGCCCGCGTGATGCAATCCCTGGCTACTGCGTGATCATCTTGAAGGCGAGGCGGCGGCCCTTACCCTGGCCGACGGCGAGCGTGAACCAGAGGCGGAGCAGTCCGTCGACGACGCCGATCTGGTCGTTGTCGCCGATCCAGACGGGGCGCAGGCCGATATCGGCGATGAGCTGCTCGACAATGGCGCGGGAATCGCCGTCGGGGCCGCAGAAGAAGAGGTCCGCTTGTACGCCGTCGATGATGGGATTCTCGAAATTCTCCCAGCCGAGGGTATTGAAGGCGCGGTAGGTCTTGGCGTTGGGCGTCTCGGTCTGGAGTGTGGCGAGGCTATCGGGCTGCGGATCGCCCATGCGGTTGGCGGCGTCGATGAGGATCTTGCCGTCGAGCTGCACGTTGTTGGCGCGGATGGTGTCGTCCATGGCGCGACCCGGCACCGCCAGCAGGACGACGTCGCCCGCGGCGATGGCTTCCGCCGCCGTGCCGATGCGCGCTGCGTCGCCGAGATCGGCGCGCACGGCCTGCGCTTTGGGTCCGTTCGGATCGTTGACGCCGAATGTGACCTCGTTGCCGGCCCTGGCCCACTTGCGGCCCAGAGTGCCGCCGATGTTGCCTGCACCCAAGGCCGCGACTTTCAGCCCCGCCATGATCGTTGCTCCTTGATGACGCCACGTTACGAGGGTTGGCGCTGTTGGGGATCGCGGCACAGACGTGCCGGCGTACGGATGCGCGGGCCGAAGTCCGCTCGCTTCTCCCAATGGCTGAACCGAACCTTATAAGCTCGTTCGTCCCGGCTGGCATTTAATCACGAGGCCGGAGTGGAGCGCAACGCGGAAGTGCGATGTCCCCGTTTGCGCGTTTCGCCGTTCTACCTGATGGTGGTGCGCGACGGGCGAGCACATGCTACGGCACGGCGGGGAGGGGGCGGAGATGCGACAACCGCGAGACGGCGTAGCACATGGGGGCGCGTAGCGTGTATCTCGCCGACGACGGCATCGATGATATGGACGCGGAATCCGGGGACGACGCGGCGCAGATCGCCGCGGCGCAGCGCGATCCCGCGGCGTTTGGCGCGCTCTACCGGCGCTATCTGCCGCAGGTGTTCCGCTATCTCCGCGCGCACGCGCCCTCCGCAGAGGATGCCGCGGATCTGACGCAGCAGGTCTTCCTGCGGGCGCTAGATGCGCTACCCGCGTACCGATCCACGGGCGCACCGTTCGCCGCATGGCTCTTTCGCATCGCGCGGCACGCCGCGATCGACGCCGCACGCGCACGGCGTCCGCTGCTCGACGCGGCGGCGCTGCCGGAGGGGCTGCATCCCGTGGATGCGCAAGGGCCGGAGGGCGAGGCGATCCGGCGCGAGTCGTTGGGGCAACTAGCGGCTTTGCTGCGCGGGCTCGATCCCGAGAAGCGGGAGCTGCTCGCGCTGCGCTTCGCGGGCGGGCTCAGCGCGACGGAGATCGCGGGCGTAGTGGGGAAGCGGCCTGAGGCGGTAAAGAAGCAGCTGACGCGCACCCTGCAGGCGCTCAAGGAGCAGTACCGTGACGCATGACTCTCGGCATGAGCCGCTCCGACGGCCCGCGAACTCGGTGGATATCGCCGCGCGCTATGCCGATCTGCTGGGTCCTTCGGCTGGGACCGATCCTGAGCTGGCGCAGTTGGTGACCGACCTCGACGCGCACTACGCCGCCGAGGCGCCCGCCGAGCTTGCGTCGGCCCTCGACGCGGCGATCCTGCTGCGTGTGCAGACGGGCGCCGCCGAAGACAGTGACGCGCTCGCCAACACCGGACTGTCGCGGCCATCTGTTAGCCGAATCGAACGTCGAACTTCCGCTTTTGAAAGAGGAATCACGATGCCTAGTCGCCGGATCTCAACGCTCGTCGCGCCGATCGCGGCGGTCCTGGTGGTGGGGCTGCTCGCCACCGTGTTGTTCACGATGGCGCATGGAGGAAGCGGCACGCGGACGAGCGAGACGGGCGCGCAGCACTTCGCGCAGGTCGGCGGGTTGCAGGTCGTCATTCAAGTGCAGAATTGTCCTTCGTCCTCGCCAACCGTGCAGGTGGACTGCAACGTGGACGCCGAGATCGACATGATGATGCAGGCGGAGGTGCAGCGGGCGGCGGATGTGCTGGGCGTGCAGGACGCCGTCGCGCGACGGATCACCGATTTCTCATCCGGCAATCAGATTGAGATCGATCTGCCGGGCTACACGGACGTGACGACCGCACAACTGTTCTTCGGCGGCAGCGATATGCTCGATGTGATCGATACGGGCAGCACGCGGCTTCCGGTGGGTACCGATGTCTCGCAGAGGCTCTGCCCGGTGGGGAATCCGTGCCCATCCAACGCATATCTGGTCTACTTCACGAGCAATCAGCTCGACCGCTCATCGATCAGCGCGAGCGTCGATGCCGGGTCTGGTCAGGCTATCGTCTCGTTTGCCTTCGACAGCGCGACCAAACAACAATTCGCGACGTACACGGCGCAGCACGTCGGTCAGTTCCTCACGTTGACATTCAACGGCATCGTGATCGAGTCGGCCACGATCCAGAGCGAGATCACGGGAAGTGGGCAGATCACCGGGTTGGCGAGCCTCGCGGAGGCACAACGATTGGCGACCGTGCTGAAGACGGGTCCGTTGCCGCTGCAAGCGACGCTGCTCTCGGTCACGTTGTTTGGGCCGAACAATAGCTGCGCGACGCCGATGCCAGGCACGCCGCCGGTCTATCCCGGCACGGCGACGCCCGCGCCGAACGCGACGGACACGCCGGCACCTGGCGCGACGTGGACGCCGCCCGCGGCTCCCACGCCGCCCCCGACGCCGACACCCTCGCCTTCGGGACAGTCCGCCAGTTTCGCGCCGGTCTACCATGCGCCGGTCTATAGCGGCGGACCTGGACGCTCGGGTACGCCGGAGGCGTGTGGGACGCCGACGGTGACGCCGACGCCGGGCGGCGCGCCAACGTCGACGATTCCGCCGACGCCGTCGCGGGTGGTGGGGACGCCGACGGACACCCCGCCCGCGACACCTACGCCGAAGCCGTAGCGCGCAGGAGGTCTTCGTAGAGCGCTTCGTAGGCGTCGAGCATGGCGGTGAGGCTGAAGCGCTGCTCGACGCGGGCGCGGCAGGCGGCGCGGTCGAGCGTGGCGAGGCGCGCGACGGCATCCACGGCGGCGGCACGATCACCTTGGCGGACGAGGAATCCGGTCGTGCCGTCCTCTACCACCTCGATCAACCCACCGCGGGCGTAGCCGATGACCGGCGCGCCCGCGGCCTGCGCCTCCGCGGCCACCAGGCCGAACGGCTCGTCCCAGTGGACAGGACAAAGCACCGCCTCCGCGCCGGACATCAGCACCCAGAGGTGCTCGCGGTCGAGCGGGCCGAGGTAGGTGGCGGTGTCGCTCGTGACGAGGAGCGGGGCGACGCG
The DNA here is from genome assembly GCA_963841205.1 of uncultured Chloroflexia bacterium. GTDB lineage: Bacteria > Chloroflexota > Ktedonobacteria > Ktedonobacterales > JADMIN01 > CAWAWP01. The sequence continues at coordinate 108,222 of CAWJCH010000024.1, forward strand.
GGTGTCGTAGTAGTCGCGGTCGTAGATGCCGCCGGCGAGGAGGAGGGGGCGCCCGGCGGCGCGGGCGATTTCGATGGCGTCCTCGACGCCTTTCTCGGGCGCGATGCGCCCGGCGAAGAACAGGTTGGGCGGCGTGGCGGGTTGGGCGCCGAACGGGATGCGCTCTACATCGATCCCGTTGTAGATCACGGCGTCGATGCGGCAGACGGCGGCATAGGAGGCGGCGCAGGCGTGGGAGACGGTGACGAGGCGCGGGGCGCTCGACCGCGTGGAGGATGGCGTGGGATCGGGTGGCGCGAGGCGGGTGAGGACCTGGTTGATGGCGGGGTCGACGGCGGGTAGGTGCAGCGTGTGGACGATGGGCAGCGGCTGGAGGTTGGCGTGGGCGAAGGCGGGCCAGTCGTAGGCATGGGCGTGGAGCAGGTCGTGGCGCTCGGCGTCGGCAGCGATGGCGCGGAAGGCGCGGGCGAAGGCATAGGTGGCCTGGAAGGTGTCGTGCTCGGCGGCGAGGGGATCGTAGGCCTCGTCGTCATCTTCAGTGGCGGGTGCATCGGGCGCGGCTGTGGGATCTGAGGCGGGAGTGGTATCGGCGAAGCGGGCGGGCCGGAACTGCGTGGAGTCGATACCAAGCGGTGGGACGGCGACGCCGGGCACGTGGGAGCCGTCGGCGGCGTAGAGCGTGACGTGGTGGCCGCGGGAGGCGAGTCCGGCGGCGAGATCGGCGAGTAGCGCCTGCGCCCCACCGAGGTACGGCGGCGCGATGGGGGCGACTAGCGGGGCCAGCAAGGCGATGCGCATGTGGTGTTCCGTCTCTCAGCGTCCAGAGCATAGGGGCGACGCGGGATCGCGGCATTCAAGTGCCGGCGTACAAGGGACGGGCGGACTGCAGTCCGCTCCTCGTCTTATGGGGATTATCAGCTCGCGCGGCGTGAAGATCCCTGGCTTAAGCCCTGGGGATGAAACGCCGCGCGCCGTCAGGCACTCCCGACAACTGGACACCAAACGACCACGTATGCCATACTAAGCCACATACCGCAGGGCCTGCGGGAATCGACGCTTGTGGAGGTGGCTTCGGGCCACGACATGACCGTGTAAGACTCTCCTAGCTCGCTAGGTGAGCGGTGGTCAGCCCAAGAATCCCCCGGCTTCAGCCGTGGGGAGTGGTCAAGGGGATTCCTTCCCATTCGTGGCGACGGCGGCGGGGAGCTGACTGGGCGGCCCCCGGCTTCTGGGATCTTACCTGTAGCAGTGGCCACGTCGCCGGCTAGCGGCTGAAGCCCCGCCTAGAGTCTGTAATAGGCTTGGCGTCGAATGCAGCAAAATTCCCTAGCAAAACTCTCGGCCCGTGCGAGCCGCGAGATTGCCCGACCGTGCCGCTTTCCCACCTATCCGGCAGAATGTAGCGCTCTGGAACAGCCGACGATCCGCAAGACCTCCAAGTACAAACTGCTACAAACTGCAGCCACTGCCCGAACAGGAACAGGCACTGGAAACCGTCCTGTGGCAGTGCCGCCCGCGCTCTCACGCCGCCCTTCAACAGCGCAAGACGTGGTGGGGACGCGGAGAAGGCAGGGGTGCCACGTGCTCCCAGCAGAAGGCCGAATTGCCCGACCTGAAAGCCGCTTTCCCCGAGTACGCCGAGGTCAACGCGCAGGTCTTGCCGGATGGCATCTTGCGCGTGGAGCGGGCCTATCAGGCGTTCTCCCGGCGTGTCAAGGCGGGTGAGCAGCCGGGCTACCCCCGCTTCCAGGGGCGTAACCGCGACAACAGCTTCACCTACAAGCAGTTCGGCAACGGCGCTACGCTCGACAATGGCTTTCTAGTGCTGTCGAAGATCGGGCGTCTCGCGGTGCGCTGGTCCCGACCCATCGAAGGCACGCCCAAGATGATCACGATCTCGCGGGAGGCGGACGGGTGGTACGCTTGCTTCTCCTGTGTTGAAGTCCCGACCCAGCCGTTGCCGCTCACCGGCCAGGAGACGGGGATCGATCTCGGACTGGAAGCCTTCGCCACGCTGGCGAACGGCAATCGCATCGCCAATCCCCGGCACCATCGCAAGGCGGAGAAGCGGCTTGCCAAGGCGCAACGCCGAGTATCCCGCCGCAAGACGGGGAGCCATCGAAGGCGCAAGGCGGTGAGGCTCCTCGCCGCGGTACATCTGAAGGTGCGCCGAGCGCGAGCGGATTTCCAACACAAGGTGGCGCTGGCGTTGGTGCGCCAGTGCGACACCATCTACCACGAAGACTTGCAGACGGCCAACATGCTCAGGAATCACCACCTTGCCAAGTCCATCGCGGACGCTGGCTGGAGCGCATTCCTCAGCATCCTCGCTTTCAAGGCAGTGTGCGCCGGGAAGCGGGCCGTAGCCGTGCCGCCTGCCTACACCAGCCAGACCTGTTCTGGCTGCGGCGCGCTGGTCCAGAAGGGCTTGTCCGTCCGTTGGCACTCCTGCCCGGGCTGCGGGACGAGCCTGTATCGGGATCACAACAGCGCCAGGAACATCCAATGGGCCGGGCAGGCTCTTCGGGGAGTCGTGGCGCAGGCCGCGGTGTCGAACCGAGCATCCCCCGCCTAAAGGTGGGAGAGTGTCAAGCTGAGTAATCTGGCGCCCTTTGCCATCGCGGGCGCGGTCGGCGGGCTGCTCACCGGCGTGCTGATGAAGAGCGCGGGGTGGTTGATCTTGGCGGACCTCGTCTTCGGGACGCTCGGCGGGTTGGTGGGAGTGTACGTGATCGGCGCGCTGCTGCAGTTCGATCGGTATGGCCTCGGTGCGCAGATGTTGCTGGCGCTGGCGGTCGGCGTGTTGACGCAGGTGCTGGCGCGGTTGGTGATCGCGCTGCGACGGCGCGCGAAGGCCGCGTGATGGACGAGGGTGATGCGCTGGCGTGGATCGACCTAACCCCTTCCCCACGGGGAAGGGGCGTCCCCAAGGGAGAGGTCACCCGCCGGGCCATACGTCGTTGGCTGCAGACTCAGCTGGGCGAGGTCTGGTAGAGGCGGATTGTGACGATGCTGCTGGAGGTCTGGGCGACGAAGGTGTAGTGGGCGTCGAGCCAGGTCTGGGCGGCCTGCGCGCGCGCGGCGTCGGTGGCGTCCGCGAAGCGGCCCGCGATGAAGAAGATGCGCGAGTGATGCGCGGCGAAGGCGGCGAGCGCCTGGGGGTCAAGCGCCTCTTGATAGGTCTGGAATGGGTCGCCGCTGCCGAAGCGGTCGAGCTGGATGGCGCCGGGGGAGTCGGCGGTGAAGGTGGCAGGGCTGCCATCGAGCCAGAGATAGTAGGCGACAGGCAACTCGGCGCCCTGCACGTTGTTGTAGGAGACAAGGCCGTCGCCGGGTTGATAAGCGTTCGCGAGCCAGCGCGTGGGGGTGCGCCAGTCCTCGACCTGGGCGTGGGCGTAGTAGCCGGGAACGAGGGAGAGGGCGACGCCGATGAGGGCGACGCTCGACGCGATCACCAGCGGACGCCAGCGCAGGGCCATGACGCCGAGGCCGAGCAACAGGCACGCCGCCGGCACGACGACGACGAGGTAGCGTGACGAGAAGAGGCGCGTCGAGCCCTGCGAGACCTCGAAGCTGACGACGATGGGGACGACGAACCAGCAGAGCAGGGTGATCAGTAGTGGACGCAGCGTGTGCGCGGGGGCATTGGCCGCCATCTGGCGCCGCAACCACGCGCGGGGGCGCTCGATACGGTGCGCGGTCCATGGCAGGCGCGGTAGGAGGATGACGACGACCACGGCCAGCGCGACCAGCGCAATGGCGGCGAGGATGAGCGCGAAGGCGACGGGGCCGCTCTTGCCGAGCAGGGCGCTGCCGGCGTGCTGGAGGACGTTGAGGATGTCCGGCGAGGGGAGCCAGCCGGTCTTGCCGCCGCTGCGGCTGACCTGGATCATGGGGGCGATCAGGATGCCGACGGCGACGGTGGCGGCGGCGATGTAGCCAAGGTTCTGGCGGACGCGGGCGCGCCATTCGGTGTTGACGACGCAGAGGAGGGCGAAGGCGACGTACTCGGCCAGCAGGATCAGCAGGCTGAAGGCGTGAACGTAGACGGAGAAGGCGGAGACGAGCGCCCAGGCGACCCAGAGGCGCCCCCGGTTGGTCGTGGCGGTGAGGACGGTGAGCAGGAGATACCAGCTGAGGCAGACGACGAGCAGTTGCATACCGTAGGACCGCGCCTGCTGGGCATAGGTGAGCTGGAGGGGGTTGATGAGGTAGAGCAGCGCGCCGACGAGTCCCGCGACGTGGCCGGCGAAGCGCCTGCCGAGGAGGTAGACGACGACGCTGCTGAGGGCGGCAAAGACGGCGGAGGGCAGGCGAACCAGGAACTCGGTCGCGGACAAGCCGGCGAGGGCGAGGCCTTTGAGCCAGAAGTGCAGCAAGACGTGATAGGCGATCATGTTTGGCTCGCCGCCGTGGAACGCGCCCCAGATCACGGAGAGCGGCTGGCGCGCGAGCTGGACGGAGAAGGATTCGTCCATCCAGAGACTGGGGCCGCCGAGGTTGTGGAGATCGAGGACGAGGGCGAGGAGGCAGACGAGGGCACTGTAGCGCCAGACGTGGGGGACGCGGCGGACGACGGCGAGGAGATCGCGGCGCGGCTGGGCGACTTTGACGTCTTGCCGCACTGGAGCCTGTAGCACCGCGGATGCTCCCTTCACCCCATCACCACCCACCACGCGCACCTCGGCGAGCGACGGCCTGCTCCGTGAACGCTCCGCGCGGCGCCGCAGGCGCCTTCCAGGGTAGCAGGTGGCGTCGCGCGGGTCAATCGCGGCGTAAAACGTCTCATGCGAAGGCGGGGAAGCTCACCCCTATAAGCTCCCCACGCACGCGGACCCCGCCTTCCCTGCGAGGGAAGGGGCCGTAAGGCGCGAGTGTTGCCTCTGCGACGAGAGAGTCGCCCACCGCGCTGCGGCACCGTCGGAGAGGAACTCATGCAGAAGTCCGACGCCTGTGGGCGAAATACGGGTTGGGTCCGGCGCCGTGGAGTCGGGGCGGGTGTAGGTCTGCTTTCGCGTTGGCGCTTTTGGGGCGGAGGGCGCGGCGGGCCTCGCCCCTACAGGGCGAGCGTCGTGGGCGGTGGGGGCCGCCACAGAGGTGGGGCCACAAGGGTATGCGTGCCGTGTGTCGCGAGGGTAGGGAGACGAGCGAGGGGGGCGTGAGTACTACGCGAGATGCGCCTTCTTGACCATATTCTATATGCTGGCGAGGATAGTTGCGGCCGAACGCGTTGCAGAGGGGGCTCGAGTAGCGTGGGGTGGGTGGTGCGGGGCCGGGTGGGCGCATGGGCGCCGTAGGAAGGGTGGATGGACGTGTCGACGAGGCGAATCGCAACAATGGTAGGCCTGCCGGTTTTGGCGATTCTCGTGATGGTCGTCGGCGTGCTGGCGCTGGTGAACACGGCACATGCGCCGCGGGCGACATCGAGCGCGACGGCCCTTGCTATGGCCACATCGAGGGTGTTGCCGACCTTTACGCCTTCGCCGAGTCTGCCCGGCACCGATTGGACGGAGTATCGCGGCAACACCGAGGCGACGGGGGTGAGCGCCGACCCCTTCATCACGCCGAGCACTGTGGCGAACTTGCAGCTGGCGTGGACCGGGCCGAACCATCAGGCGTACATGGGCGGGACGGCGATCGTCGGAGACGTGGTCTACACGGTGAACGGCAATTCGTTCTTCGCGCACGATTTGCAGACGGGGAAGGTGCTCTGGGTCCTGGCGGGCATCCCGCAGAGCTTCAACAATCTCAGCTCGACGGTCGCCGTCGATACGTCGCTGGGCCTGGCCTTCTACGGCTCCCCCGATTCGCGCGTCTACGCCATCAACATCCGTACCGGCCAGCGGGCGTGGGTGACGACGCTGGACGATCCGACCAAGCGAGGCGATGACATCTGGAGCTCTCCGCTGGTCGCCAATGGGCACATCTATATCGGCCTCGCCTCGGTGGATGACACGCCGTGCGTGCGGGGCGGCGTCTTCGCGCTGGATGAGCAGACGGGCGCGATCGCGTGGGTGAACTACGCGATCCGCGCGGGGCGAACCGGCGGCGGGGTCTGGTCGTCGGTGAGCGCGGACGCCGCCGAGCAGGAGATCCTGGCCACGACGGGCAATCCCTGCCCGAACGGCGACGTCAACCCCACCATCGACGAGACGGACGCGTTCCTCGCGCTGGATTGGAACACGGGCAAGACGCTGTGGCAGTACACGGCCTTCGGCAACGACGACTGCGACTGCGACTTCGGCCAGGGTCCGGTGGAGTTCACGTACCAGGGCACCGAGGTGGTCATCGGCGGCAACAAGAATGGCTTCGTCTATGCGCTGCGGCCACCCGCCGCACGCGCGGGGACGCCGACGTTGCTCTGGAAGACGCAGATCAGCGACATGGGCTATTACGGCCAGGGCGGCATCTATGTGCCGCCGACCTATCAGGACGGGGTGGCCTATGTCGCCGGCGGACCGACGCCGGACGACGGCTGCACGCAGGGATCGATCGACGCACTCCGCGTGACGGATGGCACGGTGCTGTGGCGCGAGTGCACGTCGGGCCAGGCGGCGGGCGCGCCGGTGCTCGACAACGGCATGCTCTTCGTCGCGCAATACAATACCGTGGTGGCCTACGACGTCACGAACGGCAAGACGCTCTGGTCGGCGAGCTACCAGAGCCAGCAGTGGGGCGGGCTGGCGATCGGCCACGGGCACTTGATCGTGCCGCTGGTGGGTGGCAACTTGACGTGCTACACCATCCCTGGCGTGTCTCCGTAGCGCATGACGTGAGGTTGGCGGGCAGGCGGCGGAACCTCACCCCTTACCCCCTTAGGGGCCGCGAGGCGAAGGGTGAATTGGGGGTGGCGAGCAGCTCGTGGGCGGCGCGGTATCCGCTGGCGAGGGCGGCGTGGACGGTGCCAGTGTTGCCGGTGTCGTCGGTGGCCTCGCCAGCGAAGAAGAGCGTGCCGGCGACGGGGGCGCCGAGGCGGCTGGGGGCACTGGGGGCATCGGCACCGCCAACCTTGACCCAGCTATAGGAGCCGCGAGCGTAGGGATCGGCGCCCCAGTTGTGGAAGTGCCACGCCTCTAGCTCGGCGTCTACGACGGAGCGGGGGACGCCGAGCAGGTGGGCGAAGGAGTCGAGCGCCTTGTCGGCGATGGACTCGTTGGTCTCGCTGGCGAGGGCGGCGAGGCGGGGTCCGCCGGCCCAGGCGGTGATCTGCGGGCTGAGCAGGGGGTAGCGCGTCCACCAGGTTGGGATGAAGGCGTCGCCGCCGAAGATGAAGGAAAGTTGGGGCAGCGTCGGGAGTGCGGGATGCTGCTTGAGGGGCGTATCCCAGAAGAGATCGCGGAAGCGCAGGACGAGCTTGAGGTTGTGGCCCATCCCCAACAGGTCGAGGGCGGCGCGCTTCTCCGGCAGATCGGGGGTGAAGCGGACGGCGCCGGTGGCGTCGGGCGGGGCAGCGAGGACGCCGAGCGGCAGGGTGACGACGGCGGCACGGGCGGTGAACGCGTCGATGGGGGCGCCGAAGGCGGTTTGGGCGCTGAGCTCGACGTGGCCCGGGGTCCATTGCAGCTCGCGGGCGACGGTGTTGAGGTGGAGGGTGGATCGCGCAGGGTGGAGCGACCGGCGCAACCACTCGACGATGCGGTCGTAGCCCTCCAGCACGTGGAACTGGCGGTCGCCGTCGGCGGCGTCTGAGGCGGCCTCGCCCTGCGCCAGCCAGCGGATGCTGACGGTGGCGGGGTCGGCGGCGTCGTAGCCCTGGGCGTACATGTTGGCGCGGTGGCGGGCGGCGGCCCAGCGGTCTCCGGGGAAGCGCTCGTCCATGAAGGTCTGGAGCGAGCGGTCGGGGCCGCGATCGTGGCGGAGGGCGGCGATGATGGCCCACTCGTTGTCGGTATCTTCGGGGTTGTCTTCGCTCTCGTCGCCCTCTTCGGCGTCGGGGTCGTGCACGGCGTCAGGATTGACGAGCTGGCCGTTGGCGACGGTCCACGCCTGACCGGTCTGCTCGACGAGGGTGAGGCCGGCGTCCCTGGCGATGGCGAAGGTTTCGGGGGGGCGGCCATGCACGAAGTCGGCGCCGAGCTCGACGGGCAGCGCGGAGCCTTCGGGGCGCAGGGTGTAGATGCGGCCGCCGATGCGGTCGCGCGCCTCGACGATGGCGACGGTGAGGCCGGCGCCGCTGAGGTCACGCGCGGCGGCGAGGCCTGCAACGCCCGCACCGATCACGATGACATCGAACGCGGGCATGGGAGGCCTCCTTTTGGCTGTGCTGTGATGGTAGCACAGGGAGCGACGGAGTTCACCGCAAAGGAACAGAGCGCGCGAAGGTTCGCAGAGGGCAAAGAGGAGAGAAACACGGAGGTCACTGAGGGGAACGGAGGTACACAGAGTAACGCCTGGGGAAACCTGACCCACTACCCCTTCCCTCGCAGGGAAGGGGCGGGTGGCGGATCGCGGGGTAGTATGGATCGTGGCCTGAAGGCCACGGCTAATCTTGGGTGAGTCCGATCTGTTTTATGGGGGGCGGGTGCGACTGGGCCATCGTGCGGTTCGCTGCCATGCGACGTTCGCAGTATGACATCGTACCGCTCCATCTGACGGCTGTCATGGGAGCTCGCGCTTGCCGTTGGCTTCGTAGTCGAGGTTGGTGAGGCGGGAGTGGAGGTAGTCGTCGTCGAGGAGTTTGAGTAAGGCCCATTTGTCGGCGGGGTCGTAGATGACGACTTCGCGGCCTTCGATCTTGTGGATCTCGAGTTTGAGGTTGTGGTGGGTGATGACGCGGCGGAGGTCGGCGATGGTGATGCGGGCGAGATAGGGCTTGGCGGCGATGTTCTGGAGCTTGACGAGTTTGACGAGGTGGCCTTCACAGTCGCGGGCGAACTGCTCGAAGTTGCCGATGGGGAGGCGGGCGCGGAGGATGGCGAGCGCCTGCTGGGCGTTGCGGCGGACGAGCTCGAAGAAGCGAAACATGCTCTGGAAGTTGCTCTTGTTGAGGATGTAGAGGTCGTCGCCGCGCGCGATGCAGTCCAGGTGGGAGTCGAAGAGGAAGACGGGCTCGCGGATGGTGTCGTACTGGCCGTCGCGGAAGAAAGCGGCGAAGAGGCGCGAGCGGGTGAGCTCTTTCTTGGGCGTGTACATGCGCAGGAAGGCGACGGGGTCGCCCTTGGGCGGCGTGGCGAGGATGGCGTAGAACCGGAGGTTGGCGATGAAGGCGGCGTCGGCCTGGAAGACGCCGAGGGTGAAGACGGCGGCGAGCGAGGCGAGCTGCTGCTTGAGCAGGGGATGCGCGGCGAGGTCGAGGTGCTCGATCTCTTCGGCGTTGGGCTTGTTCTCAGGGGCGTAGGGACGCAGGAGGAGGTCGCCGGCGCGGCGATCCGCTCCCAATGGGGTGAGGGTATCGCGGGCGACCTCGCGGAAGGTATCCAGCAGGGCGCCTGTCACCTGGAGGTATTCGAGGTCGGGGGCCTCAGCGTCTTTGGGGCAGGAGGCGAGGCAGACGGCGAGGCGGCAGGCATCGAGGTCGAGACGCAGCAGGTCGTCGAAGGCGGCGTCGGGCGCGGAGAGGGCGCTGGCGGCGGGCGAGGTCGATTTGACGGTCATCGGTTAGCCTCGCTTTTCCAGCAGGATGTCGGAGCCGACGGTGATGAAGGTGAGCGTGGCGCCGCGACGGACGCGCCCGCGGGCGATGAGGTTGTAGGTCTCGCCGTCCTGGAGGGTGATCTCATACAGGTGGAAGCCGAGCAGGTTGAGGGTGGGGTTGACGTCGATCATGTTGGCGTTGATGTAGATGTAGGCGAGGATGACGAAGAAGGCGGCGAGGGCGATGAGCTGGCGCGCGTCGCTGAAGGCGACGGAGAGGAAGGTGACGAGGTAACTCATGATGTAGCTCATGACTTGGTCGTCGCGCGAGTGGATCGAGGCGACGGTGCCCTGGCGCGCGGCGAGGCGACGGGCGCCGAGGAGGAATCCCGCCAGGCCGAGGAGGCCGAGCGCGGTGACGCCGAGGTTGACGGCGGCGACGAGCGGTTTGTCGCGGAAGAAGAGCACGGCGAAGAGGACGGTGAGCGGGGCGTAGGAGCTGATGAAGAGCACCGCCCGCGCCGCTGCGGTGGACATGAGTGAAGCATCCTTTCGGGGCCGGTGATGCGCTTGCGGATGGCTGCGCGAGGCCCGATAAGGGAATTCTTCGCGCGGGGTGGCAAGCGGGAAGCGTCGAGGGGCATTGGGGTATTGTGGCGCAGCGAGCGGAGATGTCAAGGCGAGGAGGACGGGGCGGGCAGGGCAGGGCAAAACTCACCGCAAAGACGCGAAGAACGCGAAGGGCAGAACAGAGCGGAGAGCAACACGGAGTTTAACGGAGGCGGACGCAGGACACGGAGGAGTCTTGAGGACCATGAGGCTGTGCGCTCACGCCCGGGGGAGCGTTGTGGGGTGGAAATGCGGGTGTACGCCTGAATTCTTGGGCAGTGGGAGGGTTGCCGGTGAGGCTGGGTGATGGCGAACTCCGTATGAATTCGGTGGATGGCATTTCCGCTTCTTCCGCTTTTCCATTTTGATCGGCGGTCCGAACGTGTGTGAGGGTGGCAGTGGCCCGCTGCGAGGACGATGCGGAAGGGACGGGCACATACGGGCGGGTCGCTGTCGTTGGGGACGCTACTCGGCCTGAAGGCCAGGGGGAATCCCACGTACGCGAGCTACGATCATGCGAGAAATCGGTTTGCGGGGAGGTGGTCATGGGTGTGTCCGTTTCTCTTGGGGGCGGTGGGCGCCACACGTGGCGCCCCAACGGTTTTCGTGTGCGGGGTGATAAGGAGGAAACGCGAACGCCGCCCGCGCTCGACTGATCTGCCGAGGAGGGCGGCGCTGTATTCTAGCTCACCGTTGGACGCGGTATAGAACATATTATCTTAGTTTACAAGGGTGGGATCAGCCGTCGTGGACGAGGAGATCCAGCGCTTCGAGGATGGGGCGCGCCTGGCTCTCGAAGATCTGCGCGCCGCGTGCATTCAGGATGCGCGGGTCGAAGCCACCGAGCGCGGCGTTGCGCAGGTCCGCGCGGCGGAAGTCGGCCCCCTTGAGCGAGGCGTTGGTGAGGGTGGCGTTGCGGAGATTGGCGCCGGCGCAGTTGGCGGAGTCGAGCAGGGTCCAGGCGAAGTCGCTGCCGGAGAGGTCGCAGTCGGCAAGGTTGGCGTCGCGCAGGTCGGCGTAGCGCAGGATGGAGTCTTTGAGGACGGCGGACCCGGCGAAGGAGGCTTTGTAGAAGTGGGCGCCGGTGGCGCGGGAGCCGCGCAGGGTGAGGTTTTCTAGGTCGGCCCCCTCGAAGTCGCAGCCGTCGAGCATGCAATCCGCGAAGGTGGCGAAGCGCAGCTTGGCGCGGGCGAGGCTACATCCTTCTGAGGTCTCGGGGTCGAAGAAGTTGCAGGCGGTGAAGGTCGCCTCGATGAAAGAGGCGCCGTCGAAGCGGCAGCCGGGGAAGGCGCAGTTGGTGGCGTGGAGAGATTCCCAGTCGGCGCTGGCGAAGGTGATGTTGGTGAACGCGCAGTTGCGCAGCTTGAGGCCGTTGGCGATGGTGGCGGAGAGGTCGGCGTCGCGCAGATCGAGGTCGCGCAGAGTGGCGCCGTCACGCAGCCGCGCCTTGAACTCGTCTTCGGTGATGGTCTGGCGCTCCGGCATGCGCGCTGCTCCTTCCGCTTCGTTGGCAATGTGGGTCGACCTAACCCCCCGACCCCCTCCCCACGAGGGAAGGGGGAGATCGCACGACGGGTGACTCTTCCAAACGCCATTGCTGCCGACCCAGGGAAGCTGGCGCGGCGTTGGCATTGTATCAGGCGATGGCATGTTGAGAGCATGCGTACGCGGTGGCAAAGGCGGCGGCGCTGGCGATGACGTCAACGAGATGGAAGGCTCGTGGCGGCGCGACGGCAGTGGCGCGGATGAGCGAGCGGGCGCGAAGGTTGACACGGCGGGGAGCGGCTGGGTATACTGATATGCGCGGCTGGAAGGCTGCAATTTGCCCCCGTGGCGGAATGGTATACGCGGCAGGTTGAGGGCCTGTGTCCGAAAGGACGTGGTGGTTCGAGTCCACTCGGGGGCACCAGCGATTGACGAACGATGACGTGCGGGGAGCGATCCCTCGCACGTCGCGTCGTTTTCGGGACGATGTTTGGGTTCGGTTTCGGGCGGCTAGCTCAGTTGGCAGAGCGCCTCGTTTACACCGAGGATGTCAGGGGTTCGAGTCCCTTGCCGCCCACCCTAGAGTCCGCTCAATCTGCCCGTCGGCGGCATGAAGGAACGCCTCGACCAGCGGATGCGAGTCCTCGCGGAAGGCCGAGCGCTCCGGTTGGAAGAGCGTCCCCATGAAGAACGGGTGATCGTCCAGCTCGACGATACGCGCGTCGCCGTTCTCGTCCACGCCGGTGATGTGGAGGCCGCTGCCCTCGAAGAGCGGGCGGAACGCGGCGTTGAGGCCGTAGTTGCAGACGCCGTACTGCTCGGTGATGGTCGCGGCGCCGTAGATGGTGGCGACGCGCGAGCCGGGAGTCAGCGTAAAGGTGTTGGTCTGCTCGCTGACGGAACAGACGAGCGGCGCTACGAGGACCGTCGAGGCTTCGGGGTTTGACTCGGCATGGTCGGCCTCCGCGATGCCGAGGACGTTGCGGGCGTACTCGATGAGCATGTGCTGGAAGCCGCCACAGGTGCCCAGCAGTGGCACGGAACGCTCGCGGGCGTGGCGGATCGCGGTCAACGCGCCATTCATGCTGGCGTAGGGCGTGCCCGGCACGGCCCAGAACGCGGCGTATGGCGCGAGCGCGTCTGAGGTGGCGGCGGCAAGCGCGGGGGTGGGGAGCCAGGCGGGCTCAACACACGTGCCAATGGCGCTCGCGGCGAGGGCCAGCGCGCGGGGGATGGCGATGTGTGCCTGGACGCTGGGATCGCAATCGCCGATGAGGCCAATGCGCAGCATGACACGTCTCCCAACGTTGCGCGGCGGGCGTGATCGCTCTTCACCTGCGGCATGATAACACGTCGAATCACCTGACACACGCCGATGCACGGTACACTGCCACGTGATAAGGGACGCCCAGACCACGGAGGGAAGGCCGCATGCCGGACATCGCGCACCTCGTCCTGGTGGTCTCGGCGCTGCTGCTGGTCGCGGTCTTTGCCGGAAGGGTGGCCGGACGGATCGGGGTTCCGCCGCTGCTGCTCTTTTTGCTGATCGGCATGCTCGCCGGCTCGGACGGTCCCGGCGGCATCTACTTCAACGATGCCTCAGTGGCGCAGCTGGTCGGCACGCTGGCGCTGACGCTGATCCTCTTCGCCGCTGGGCTGGAGACGAGCTGGCCGCGGGTGCGCCCCGCGTTCTGGCCGGCGATGGCGCTCTCCACCGTCGGCGTGTTGCTGACCGCCGCGCTGGTGGCGTGGTTTTCGACGCTCGTGATCGGCTTCTCGTGGCTGGAAGGGCTGCTTCTCGGCTCGATCGTCTCCGCCACGGACGCCGCGGCGGTCTTCGCGGTGATCGGTGGGGGGGCATTGCGGCTGCGCCGGCGGCTGCTCTCAATCCTCGAACTGGAGTCCGGCACGAATGATCCGATGGCGATCTTCCTCACCATCGGCGTGACGGAGCTGCTGACGCACCCGCATACGGCGCCAGCGAGCCTCATCTTGCTATTTGTGCGGCAAATGGGCGTCGGGGCGGCGCTCGGCCTGGGGTTGGGCCTCGGCGTGGCGCGGCTGATCAACACGCTGAGGCTCGACGCAAGCGGACTCGCGCCGGTCTTTACCACGGCGTTGGCACTCTTCACCTTCGGGCTGACGGCGACGCTAGGCGGCAGCGGCTTCCTCGCCGTCTACCTCGTCGGCCTGGTCGTCGGCAACAGCGCGGTCGAGGAGCTGCCGAGGCTCGCCGGCTTCCAGGCGGGATTCGCCACGCTGGCGGAGATCATCATGTTCCTGACGCTGGGGCTGCTGGTCTTTCCGTCGCACTTGTTGCCGATCGCGGGGGTGGGGCTGCTGCTGACGCTGTTCTTGACGGTGGTGGCACGACCTGTGAGCGTCTTCATCGGGTTGGCCTTCTCGTCGCTCGGCTGGCGTGACAAAGCCTTCATCTCGTGGGTCGGTCTGCGCGGCGCGGTGCCGATCGTGCTGGCAACTTTCCCGCTGCTGGCGGGCGTGGAGCACGCGCACGAGATCTTCGATGTGGTGTTCTTCGTCGTGCTGGCGTCGGTGCTGCTGCAAGGGACGACGATCAGCCTGGCGGCGCGATGGCTAGGCGTCGCCACTCCACAGGACGAGCCGCCCGCGCGGGGGGCGTCTGGGCACGCGGCGATGGAACCTGGCGGGGCGTCGTGAAACGAGCGTACCCCTCCACCAAACGGCAACGTCGTCTTCCTCGACGGGCGATATGTCGCGCCGCGGGAACGAGGCCCTGCGGGCCGCGATGGTCGAGTGTCGCGAGCAGCTCGACCGTCGTTTTGGCGGGCCGCGTTGCGTTGTGATCCGTACGGATCGTGGTGCTGAGGTACAGACGTGGTAGCACTCGTCTCCCAAACCTCGTAGCGCACATTCCCCTCCCTTGACTGCCTGTGTACGCGCGTGTATGCTTGCGGGCAAGCTCGATGTCCCCCACTCGCCTAGCCCTGCCGAACCTCTGGCGCCATGCCATCTCCATTCTTCGCTTCGCCTTAGCGGGACCATACCCGTCGCCCATCAAGAGCGACTGCTGCTCTTGATGGGCCCGCTCCATTTGTGGACGCTTCTGACACTTGCGGAAGGAGGCTTTAGGCGAGCGGGTGGTGGCGCACTATCTCAACGCGGCGCAGAAGGAGCAGGACGCCTACGATCAGGCGGTCACCTCGTGGGAGCGCGACCGCTATTTCGAGCGCATTTGGCGAAGGCTTTCGGCACGACGAGCATCACGAGACGGATCAGGGCGAAGGGGCTACGGCACACCGATGGGGAACCGATTGGCAGAGAAGGTGATCCTGGTGACGGGCGCCGCCAGCGGCATGGGGCGCGTGGCGGCGCAGCTGTTCGCGCGCGCGGGCGCGGCGATCGTCGCCACCGACGTGCAGGAGGGTCCGCTGGAGGAGACGGTGGCGGCGGTACGCGGCGAGGGCGGAGCGATCGTCGCGGTGGCGGGCAGCGTGGCGGTGGCGGCGGACGTGGAGCGGGCGGTACGGGAGGGCGTGCGGGCCTTCGGCAAGCTGAACGTGCTCTACAACAACGCGGGGATCATGCCGGGCGACGATTCTTCGGTGGAGGAGACCAGCGAGGAGGCGTATCAGCGGGTGATCGACGTGAACCTCAAGGGCGTCTTCCTCTGCTGCAAGTACGGCATCCCGGAGCTGCGCAAGGCCGGCGGCGGCTCGGTGATCAACATCGCGTCGTTCGTGGCGCTGATCGGCTGCACGGTGCCGCAGGATGCCTACACGGCGAGCAAGGGTGCGGTCCTCTCGCTGACGCGCTCGCTGGCGGTGCAGTATGGGCGGCAGGGCATTCGCGCGAACGCGATCTGCCCCGGCCCGATCGAGACGCCGCTGCTGCGCACGCTCTGGACCAGCGAGGCCGAGCGGGATAAGCGGCTCACTCGCATCCCGCTGGGGCGCTTCGGCACCCCGCAGGATATCGTCAACGCGGGCATCTTCCTGGCGAGCGACGAGTCGGCGTGGATGACGGGGGCGTCGTTCGTGGTGGATGGCGGCGTGACGGTGAACTATTTCTGAGCGCCTGAATAGGATCGCTTGGGTATTTTCCCGGCCTGAAGGCGTTTTTCTTTGACGGCGACCGGGGCTTCACCCCTGCCCCCGCCTCCGCGGAGGCGAAGGGGGAGGCCGCGCGGAGGTCCGCACCTTTCGCCAAACCCCAT
>CAWJCH010000025.1:0-157879 GCA_963841205.1 uncultured Chloroflexia bacterium
CCGGGTCGCTAGCGAGGAAGGTGTCAGCGCCTGAGGAGCCCGCTGCAATTAGCGGGACGAACCCGTAGGAAGCCATTGCATTGTCTACTGCACGGGCCGGCAGGATGGTCGGGACAGTCCCGACCAGGCGGGACGAATCGAGGTGGTCCCGGCTCAGGCCGAGACGGAGCCCGACCTTCTTGATAGCGCGCCACGTCCTGCCCGGGACCATCGCCAGCAGCGCGTCCTCGGTCAGCACCGTGTACCACGTACGGAGTAGATCCTGTTCTTCTTGCGTCCAGCCGACGCGGAGACCGTAACGAGAGATTATCGTGCGGCGGGATTCGTCGCCGCCCTGCCATTTGAGCCAAAGGCCCCAATGGTGACGATCGACCCGCCCCAGTACGCCGTCCGCGAGTGCCAACGCGAGTACGCGGGCCTTGGCGGGGCGCGGCCATTCAGGTAGAGTAGCGCGAATGCGGTCGACGAGCCCGACCGCCTGCTCAGCGAGCCGTAGTGCTGGACGAAATGAAGTCTCGGAGGCTTGGAACTCCTCGAGACGTGCCTGTAAGGCAGTGATCGTCCGCTTCGCCTCTCGCATGTCGGCGAGCAGGTCTCCCTCCAATTCCGGCGCGGAGTACGCGAGCTGCTTCGCCCGGGTATAGATGCGCTGCTGTTCCTCGATCTGCCGCTGGATGTGTGTTGCCTCGCCCGCTTGCTGCGTCATGCGCTCCTGGGCAACGCGAGCCAATGCTTGAACATCACGCTCATCCAGCACCAACTGCTCAACGAAGGCCTCGGAGACCGCCGCCTCGACCAGCGGCACTGGCACAGCTGGGCACCCATAATGCACTTCGCCCGTGACGCCCTGAATCTTCGCGCCAATGCATTCCAGTTGCACTCGGCCATCTCGAGCGGTGGTCGGAGAGAAGCGCGCCGTGTGCATGGCGCAGCGGACCTTGCCTGCCGCGTGGTCGCCAAGGCCAACATCCACCGCTTCAGGTCGGCCCGGTGATCCCGCGAGTAGCCATACGTCACCGCCAGCGCCTGCGCCTCCAGATCGGCCTCGTACTCCCCGGTCACGCAGAAGGACGTCGTGTCCACGTGCACCTGACGTGCACTGATACCGAAGCGCTGGCGCGCCCGCAAGGCAATGCCGGCAAACAGCGTCGTGGGATCGTGGGCGTAGAGCCAATCCAGCGTCCGCCCCAGGCAGTCGTCATGCAGCATCTCGGCCGTGATCCCCGCCCCCAGCAAGTGCTCGACGGCCTTGGCCGCGAAGAACTGCGACACCAGGTACAGCCGGCGGTTGCTGAACCCCCAGCCCGTTGAGGATCATCGCCACCGTCGCGGTCCCGATGCTCACCTGAGGCACGGGTTGGGCCAGCCAGCTCGTCCAGGTACTTCGCGAGCCCGATCTCGCGGCAGACCCCCGCGACAATCCCCAGATGATCCAACCGCTCGACGCGCATACCTCGCATGATGCCCCCTCCGCCGTAATGGCCTGGGGCTCATGCTCGCAGAAATGGCAAAAAGTCGTCACAACACACTGCGGAATGTGGGCCAGCGACACACGCGCGTTGCTGGAGGCCGTGCAGGCGCTCACGCGACAGCTGCAGGAGGGCGGCGAGTCGCCAGGGGTCTACGTGGCGGACAGTGGGCTCTACAGCGCCGAGAACATGACGCAGCTCAATGCCGCCGGGGTGCGCTGGGTCAGCCGGGTCCCCGAAACCTCCACCGCCGCGCAGCGCACGGTCGAGGAGCGCCTCGAGACGCTGGACGCCTGGCAGGGCAGCGCCGACGGGGCGCGCCACTGGCGGAGCCGGAAGCAGCCGAACCTCGCGCAAGGCCCCGAACGCTGGATCGTCGTGCGCACCCAGGAGGGAGAGGAGCGGGCGCAGGCGACGGTCCAGCGCCAGGCGGAGCGGGACCAGACGGCGTGGGAGAAGCGCCTGTGGCATCTGGGGAACCAACCCTTCGCCTGCCAGCCCGACGCCGAGGCCGCCCTGGCCAAGACCTGCCAGCGGCTGCCGTCCTGGTTCGTGGTCGCCTCCCGCGTGACCTCCCGCCCCACCTATGCCACGCCCGGTCGCCCGCGCAAGGACGGCCCCCCGAGCACTTTGGTCTGGCAGATCCAGGCGACGCTCACCCGCGACCCCGTCGCCCTCGAGCGCGAGGCGCTCCGGCGAGCCGCGTTCCTCGTGAGGACGAATCTGCTCGACGAGCAGGCTCGGCCCGATGCGGCGGTGATCGCCCTCTATCGGGAGCAGAGCGTGGCGGAGCGCGACTTCGCCTTCCTGAAAGACCCGCTCTTCCTCGCCTCCTCGGTCTTCGTCAAACGTCCCGAGCGCATCATGGCGCTGGCCTTCATCATGACGCTGTGCTTGTTGGTCTACAAGCTGGCCGAGGTGCGGGTACGCCAGCAGTTGGCGGCCACGGGCCTGACGGTCCCCGACCAGGTGCGCAAGCCGACCGCACGCCCGACGTTACGCTGGCTGTTCCAATATTTCGAGGGCATCGATCTCCACCATACCCTGCACCCAGGCGGGTCCCGCGCGACCGAGGTCTTGCGGCTCACGATGGTCCATCGCCTGGTGTTGCGCTTACTGGGACCGGCGTATGAGAACTGCTATTTGGCCGCTCAGGAAACTGCGGAATGAGAGTCTAATCTCCCCGCCGGTACCAATACAGCGTCACGCACGCACGACACACGGATGAGTATAGCGCGAGAGCGCGCCCTCCGCGGCCTCAACCTTCTCCCAGACGCTCACGCGGTACATCGAACGTGTACGTCTCGCCGCGATGCAGATAGTGCACGCGGTCCGCGAGATATGCCTGCGAGGCTTCGCGCGGGGAATCGGCCAGCGGCGACTTGATAGCCGTACTGCCGTCGACATGAATCGGGATTGCTCTGCGAGGTCGCACGATGCGCAGCGCCTCAACGCCCTGCTCGCCGTCCATCGTGCACGCGTCGCCGGCGCTGCGCGTGTTGTCCAGATGCAGTAGCCCCAGGTCGATGTCGGGGTAGCGTCGCGGGATCTCGTGCAGCGCCTCATGCATGAGTGTGTCGCCCGAGATGTAGATGCGCAGCAACGGCGCGCTCTCAGAGTCCTTGCGGGATGCGTGGAACTCGAGCATTGTACCCATGACCGTGGGAATCAGCGCCGCCGCCGGACCCACCCCGTGGACGCCGGGCAGCGACGTCAGCGTGACGTTGAAGTCACCCTTGCCGAAGTTCACCGATTGCCAATGGTCGAGTCCCTGCAGCTGGTTGAACTCCATATCGCGCAGCTTCTTCTCCGCTTGCCGGGTCGTCACGATCGGCATCGCCTTGTCCACCCGCTGCGCCAACGTGCGGTCGAAATGGTCCTCGTGGAGGTGCGAGAGCACCACGACGTCGACCGTTGGGAACTCATCGATCACAAGCACTGGATCGGTCCTGCGCCTCGACCGCAATCCGTGTCCGAGATGGACCTGTTCGCCCTGGTGCAGGAAGTTCGGGTCGGTCAATATCGTGAATCCCCCGTAGCGGAGAATCACCGTAGTTGTGCCGACGAAGAATATGCTGCCCACGCGGGCGGATGCATTTGTCCCAATGCCGTCGACTGTTGGGGCCGCCAACGCGCCCGTGTTGTCCGTCTCGTTCACGTTCCTCGCATCCTTCCTCGGAGCGCGGCTCGGTCGAGCGTCTTTGTGTTGTTGAGCGACTGCACGCACCGTGCCACGCTCGTCTCGCGCGCCGAACTCCTCCCTCGCGGCGATCACCGCTGCCCTATCCCGACACGCCACCGTACGTGGGCCACGGTACACCCTGGTCTCGCATACCCACCTGGGGGCCCGCTCCATTGCCAAATAGCCGCGCAGCCGTGCGAAGGCATCCGCGCCGAGATCGCTGCGGAAGCAGCCGGAGACTTTCTGCTGGGTCTTGAGCGTCCGCAGGTCGCGCTCGGCTTGATTGTTGTCGAAGGGGATGGCGAAGTCGTCGAGGAAAGCGAGCACTTCGTCCTGACCCAGCCACTGCCGTTCGAGCAGGTTGCGGGCGGGTGACTGCTTCACGCGTCCGCGCTGGCGGGGACGCCGCTCGGGCGGCGGATTGGCCGCATGGCCCAGGGCAAACAGCGCGCGGTAGCGGGTAACCAATGCCTCGCGGATCGCGCTGGGGAGGGACTGGAGCCCGGCGGCACGGGCCTGTTCGACCGAGGCCTTCATCTCCCGCAGCAGCACCTTGAGCTCGGTGGCCCAGGCCTGTGCTATTTTCGCCCGTCGTCTCCCGGTTTCCTGCGGCGTAGCCACTTCTAGCGTGCACTCGGTGTGCACGCCCTGTGTGTTTAGCTCACCTGCTTGAACGAGTGACGCGTCGAGAGGTACCGGCGCCACAGCGCTTGCGCTTCGCGCTCGCACCAAGCCACAAACGCTTCCAGCGGCATCGCTGCACCGACGAGCCCGCGCAGCGGCTTGACGGTGAGTACGGTAGGTTGGTTGGCGAGGAAGCGCACCTGTCGCGTTGGCGCATCCAGGTGCGCCACCACCTCCCATCCCGCATACTGCCTGCCTACGTAGTAGAGCTGATCATCCAGGAGCACAGAGCCATTCGCTTTGACATGCCGAGCAAAACACCGCGCATGATACGCCTCGAGCCAGCGATCCGGATCGACCTGCGTCGGCAAGCGCGACCGGAGTGGGAGTTGCGGGTGGGCACTGGTAGGTGGACGATTGCCGCAGGTCACGCCCTGATGAGGGCGCTGCGTGTTGTAGTGCTGCCGGAAGAGCGGTAAGCTCTCCCGTGTCGCCGCCAGCGAGTCTGGCAGGGAGCTCTGGCGATATTCGCGCTCTCTGGTTGCGTGCAGCCGTTCGACGAAGGCGTTGAGGTCTGGGCGCCGGGGCGGGTTGACCACCGGCTGCACGCCCAGGGCGTACCAGAACCGTAGGAAGGGCGTCGGAAAGTCCCGCATGCTGGTGCTGCCCAGGAAGCGCGGATCGCGGTCAAAGCGCACCCGCTGCGCCAGGCCGACCTGCTCCAGGAGGTGGAGCAAGGGCGAAAAGACCGTGGCCGCCGTAACACTGGCACTGGGCTCGCCCATGAGCCAGAGCGACGTGCCCACATCGACCGCATCGAGGACTTCTACTGCATGCGCCCGTTTCGTGGATGCGAGCGGATCGATCTGCACCACATCCTTGAAATCGAGCTGGAGCTCAGCCAACGGCTCGGGGCGCGCCTGCGCACGGTGCGGGCGTGGTCGCTGCTGCACGATCCGGTCATTGGCGCGCAGGATCTTCCAACAGGATCTTCCAAATGGTGCGGGTGGAACGCGGGAGCCGCTCGCCGTGCACTTCCGGGGAACGGGGCAGGAAGTAGAGGATCGCACGCGGGCCCGGCGTGCGCTGCCGCTGCTCGGGTGGGGTGTCACGGATGACCAGGATCTGCGCGATGACGCGCGGAGCAAAGGTCGAGGCCGTCGCGGGGGCGCTGGTGCGGCCCCAGATCACATCCGGATCGTCTGGGTGCGCGCGAAAGCGGGCTTTCCATTTCTTCACCCAGGCAACAGAGCGCCCGGTGGCCTGCGCCAGTTAGGATTGGTCCAATCAGGGTGCTGGCGCCAAAGGGCGAGCAAAAGGCTCCGGTCAGCGACGTAGTGCGCATCCATGAGATCGCTCCTGCTGTGGAGAGAACCACCAGGCCACGGGGTTCACAGTGGGGTTCACAGTCACGTTCGTGGATACCACAAAATGCAAGCGGCGCCATCGCCGTCAACTCATCGGCAGCTGGCTACGCCGCAGGAAACCGGGAGACGACGGGTGAAAATAGCACATATGGCATTCGCGGCCCAGTCTGGATCTGCCGACGGCGCCGCAGCGGGCACCGACTGTTCCATACGCCCGTGGACGCGGCCGCCGCGACGGTGCTGGCCACTGTCGAGAGCAGCTGCGCAGGCTGGCCGAGACCCTCGCGACGTCATGCGCGAGGGTGCAGCGCGCAATCGCGGCGGGCCTTTTCCGGTGCTGCGGCTAGGAAAAGGCCAGGAGGTTTCGCAGCCTCTCGCTCGTCGCCTCGTGCTAGGATACGCAGGGAGGCGTAGCATTCATGCCCATCGAGGCGAGCAAGGCAGAGCGAACGGCGATCGACCGGAGCTATCGACGGCTCTTCTACCTGGAGGGATTCCCCCAGCTCGCTGGGGCGACCGTGCTGGCGCGCACGGCCGGGCAGCTCTGGCAGGTCGCGCTGGTGCTGTTCGTGCTCCAGCGATTTCACTCGCCCGTCCTCGCCGGTATCGCCACCTTCCTCGCGATTGCACCCGGTCTCGCCGTCAGCCCCATTGCTGGTGCGCTGCTTGACCGTTACGGACGCCTGCGCTTGATCCTGGTGGATTTCGGCGTCGCCGCGACGGCGCTCGTGCTCGTGGCGGCGCTCTCGCTACTGCACCTGCTCGGTCCGGCGGACCTGTTGGCGATTGTGACGCTCAGCTCGTTGACGGCACCGTTGAGCAACGGCGGGACACGCACGCTCTTCCCGTTGGCAGTGCCGCGCGAGCTGTGGGATCGCGCGAACGGGGTGGATAGCGGGAGCATGGCGCTGGCCACGGTGCTGGGGCCGGCGCTCGCGGGCTTCCTCGTCGCGTGGTTCGGCGGGGAGGGCGCCTTCCTGCTGACCGCCGGCATCTTCGTCGCGGCCGGGCTTGCCTTGTTCGGCATGCGGGAGCCGCAGAGGGAGCCGAGCTCGCAGGAGCCGCTGCTGCGCTCGGCATGGCAGGCGCTGGTCTACGTGGTGCGCCATCCCACGCTGCGCGGCGTGATCTTCACGCTCTGGATGACGAACATCCCCTACGGCGTCCTCGTCGTGGCGCTTCCCGTCCTGGCCTTGCGCACCTTCCACTGGGGCGCGGACGGTGTGGGCCTGCTGTGGTCGGTGGCGGGTGTGGCGACGGTGGTTGCCGGCCTCGTCTCGGGGCGCATCAACACTGAGGGGCGCGAGCGCCCGATCATCGTCGGTGGGCTGGCGATCGCTGCATTGGGATGCGTGCTCTTTCTGGTGCAGATGCCGGTTGCTCTGTTGTTGGGGATGGTGCTATTCGGCCTCGCCGCCGGGCCTATTGACATCGGCTTGTTCGCGCTGCGCCAGCGGCGGACGGATCAACGCTGGTTCAGCCGTGTCTTCGCCGTCTCCATGGGCCTGAACTTCGCGGGGATGCCGGTCGGATCAGCATTGGCCGGCCCCATCGTCGAGCAGTCGATTCCGTTGGCGCTGCTGACGGCGGCCATCATCGCAGCCGTCGGATGCGTCGTCCCGTTCTTCGTCATTCCCCAAAATGGGTGATAAGGGGGCGCTCGTGGCGGAACTCGCAGCGCATGGCGCCGTGATCCCGCTGACGATCCCAGAGGTCCGTTGACTCGGATAGCGGCCGGTCATGAACATCCTGGCTCCGCCGGAGGCGGTGCTACGCTGAGAGCGTGTCTGAGAAGGGCACGGATCGTGCGGGGACAGGAGGTGGCGAGCCGGCGGGAGGAGCCACGGGCGCCAGCGAAAGAGGTGCCGTATGCCCCGTCGTCGGTATCCGAGCGATCTGCATGATGCGGAATGGGCGCTGCTCGCCCCCTTGTTGCCCGCGGCCCAGCCGGGCGGGCGGCCGCGCAGCGTGGACCTGCGCGAGATCGTCGATGCCGTCAGCTACTGGCTGCGTGGGGGGGTCGCCTGGCGGGCGCTGCCGCACGACGTCCCGCCGTGCAAGACGGTCTCCCACTACTGGCGGGCCTGGCGGTTGAGCGGCGACTGGAGCGGATCCACACGATCCTGCGCGAGCGCCTGCGGGTGCACGCGGGCCGAGCCACGACCCCCAGCGCCGGGATTGTCGACAGCCAGAGTGTGAAGACCACGGAAAAAGGGGCCCGCCCAGCTCATCGGGGTTTGACGGCGGCAAGAAAGTGAAGGGGCGCAAACGCCACCTGTTGGTCGAGACGACCGGCCTGGTCGTCAAAGCCCTGGTCCACCCGGCCAACGTGCCCGATGGCGTGGGCGGGCAGCGGTGCTCGAAGCGATTGCCGACCGGGCGCACGCCCTGCCCCGCCTGCGGCATCTGTGGGTCGATACCGCCTACCAAGGCAGCTTCAAGGAGTGGGTGGAGCAGACGCTGGGCTGGACGGTGGCGGTCGTGCGCAAGCCACGCCGCTGGCGTTGGGTGGGACCGGGGCAGGAGCCGCCGGAAATGCCGCGGGGCTTCCAGGTGCTGCCGCGGCGCTGGGTCGTCGAACGCCCGTTCGGCTGGATCGGGCGCTGGCGTCGCACCAGCAAGGACTATGAGTTCCTGCCCACGACCTCGGAGTGCGTCCTCTATGCCATCATGACCCGCGTCATGCTGCGACGCCTCGCGACCAGCGAAGGCTAATCCCTTCTCAGACACGCTCTGAGCAGATCTGGAACGCTGCCGAAACAGGTGTACGAAGAGGTGTGCACGAAGCCTTCGTGCGTAGTGACGGGATAGAAGCAGGACCTGCATTCACGACGTACTGGTTGGAAGCCAGATACGTACTTTTTCACCGCTCGCCAGCAGCTAAGCCTCATGAATTCGGCACTTCTCGCGCGACGCAATTATACGGCGGAAAAAGGGCAGATGCAATCACCTGGTTTGTTCCTGCCTGTGCACTTTTTGGGTATGCAACCTCTGTTATGTACGCCGCTAGGCGAACACATTGCGCGTCAAACCGCGTTACGACAGCAGTATAAAATCGGTTGAGTGCCGCGACACAGCGCCTGTCCCGCCCCCAGCACACCGAGGAAGTCCCTCTCCAGCTTCGTGCCCGTAGTGCGTGCTGAGGCGTGCCGAGGGATGCTGCGCATGACAGGCGCTTAGATGACAAAGTGCGGCACGACGTCCTGGGCGGGACCGATGGGCACGCGCCAATAGGCCACGCCCGTGCTCGCACCGAGGGCGTAGAGGTTCTCCTGCACCCGGCAGGGTGCGTAACACCCGCCAGGGCGATCCGCCGATGAGGGACTCGCATCGAAGCGTGCGTCGAAGACGACTGATCCGGCGACCTCCAGTGGGGCGCCCCACTGCGGCCCTCCTGGCCCCCTTCGCCACTTCCCCACTCATAGCCCTCGGTCTCGAAGTCAGCTTGTAGCCACAGCCGCGTGCCATCGGTCGCCCGGATCGCGTGCTGGCCGTCATCGGCGCGGATGTACGCGACATTCCCGCCGGCGGCGAGCGTGCCGCGATCGCCGGAAGCCGTGCGATACGTCCAACGCAGGGCGCCGGTAGCGCTATCGAGGGCGTAGACCGCCTCGGGGTTGGTCAGGTGCCCGTGCGCGTCGCCGACGTTCCCCGGCAGCTGCGCCGCCAGGTAGAGATTGCCGTCCGCCAGCGCAAATCCGTGCACGAAGAGGTTCAGTCTGGTGGCTGAGCCGTCAAAATAGTTCAGCCAGAGGGCCTTGCCGTCGCTGGCGCGCACGGCAATCACGTGGCCCTCGGTGTCCAGGCCATACACCCTCTCGCCATCGGTTAGCAGGTCCATAGACGCCGGCACGTCAACCGGCGTACGCCAGAGCGGCGCTCCGGTGCGCGGGTTCAGGGCCATCATGGCGTTGGCTCCTGTGCTGTCATCAAAGAGGTGAGCATAGAGGGCAGCCGGACCAGCGACGAGATCGATCGGCGTCGGCATGGGGTCGGTGGGGGTCGCCTGGCGCCAGAGCACCTGGCCGCTGGTGAGGTCTAGCGCGCCGAAACTGACCGGCAGCGATGGAGTTCTACCGGTAGTAGCGTCCAGCCCCCTAGCCACCCAGTGAGGTCGCGACCCAATCAATCGCCCCGTCGAACGTATAAGTACGCACCAGCGACCCATCGCTGGAGCTGAGGGCGAAGATGGTGCTGCGGTCGTCGCTCGGGGACTGGGCCTGCCACGTCGTGACCTGCGCGAGATAGAGCATCCCATTTGCCGCCACGGGTGGCCAGGTGGGCGCGAGATAGACGTTGGGGATGGTTGGCAGCGTCGAGCGCCAGGTACTAGCGCCAATGCGGCCGTCCACCGCCAGGATGGTATTGACCCCTCCCGGGCCCTGCGACCAGGTGGGGACGTAGATCCGCGTGTCGTCCGGCAGGGGATCGGGCTGGGTGAGGATCTTCGGCGGCGCGAAGCTCGAGGCCGTCAGCGACAGGTACACCCCCAGCGGGCAGGCAACATACACCACCAGCAGCGCGGCGAGCATCAGACGAGCCGCGACGAAACGCCCTCGCCACCTAAGAAAGCTGGCAAGAAGAGCGGCGGCGGCAGCGAGCGCGAAGACGGCAACGCCGAGCAGCACGAGTCGAGATATCATCGAGTGTGGCCCAATCATCAGTGCGGCTGAGCCCGCGCTCCTGCCTGCTTACCCGCTACTCTATACGCCACGGCGACGAGCGCCCTCACACCTGGGAGTATCAATCTGAATAAGGTACGAAACGCCCTCGTGAGATTCCCATATTCAACGGCAAAAGGAGAGGGGAGGAGCTATGGCTCTTGACGATCTGGCTGTCGTTTTCAGTGGCAAAGGGGAGAGCCAGCAACCACGACACCCTTCTTGGTCAGCGCCCGGCGTCAGCCAGTGCGAAAGGCACTGGTAGCACTGGCTGACGCTAGTGCGCCGTTCCTCAACGATGGACTATTTCCTCGTGGCGGAGACACGGGCAACAAAGGGCAACATGGATCGCCATGGCAAGAGCAAGTTTGATTGAGGAACGACGCACTAGGCCCCCACGCTCAAGGCTTCCTTGATCTTGACCTCGATCACGCGGTAAGCACGCTTCTTAGCCGCCTCGTCGAAGATAGCCTTACTCTTCGTTAGCGCGTCGGGGACATCCAGGGCACGCACGGTCGTGAACATGGTAATCTGTTTGCCTGACTCTAGATCCAGGAGCGCGATCAAGAGATAGTCCATCGGTCTACTCCTCTCTATAGTGGACATGCCCATCGCTGATGGTATCCCAGTAGGCTTGGGCGAAGGCGCGGAAGAACCGGGATCGCAGGTCCTGGTCCATCACGTCGTCGCCGTAGTCGCCGCAGTAGCGTGCCCACCAGGGATCGTCGCGGGGTCCACCGCCTCCTCGTCCCACGAGAAGCTCTCGTGCGCTAGTGCGTCGTTCCTCAATGGACCACCACTTTCTCACGCGTCAACCCGGCGCCAACGAGACCCGTGCCTCCCCACCAAGAGCAAGCGTGATTGAGGAACGACGCACTAGTCAGGAAAGGGGTGTTGTCGGGCCACGCCCATCCGGTGGCTCATGGAGATAGCATATGGAGCGGAACGTTGCGCTAGGTCGCATCACCGAACGCAAGATTAGAGAGATCGAGCGGCATCTGCCAGTACACTCGCCCGTTGTCAGCTCCCAACACCAGTAGGTATGGCCGCGTGTCCACACCCGGTTGCGCGGGATTTTGAGCGGTCCCGGTGCCAGATGCGCGCGCAAAGACCACGCTATCAACCGCACCTTCCACGCCAAGCTCGCGCCCCGCTGGGTGCGGATAGCGCCACAGGCTGACGCCATCGCTGGGGCGCACTGCTCGCACGTCCCCAGCCTGTGAGAAGGCGAGGACCTTCCCGTCGCTTGCGATGTCCTGGCTGCCTCCTGGAATCTGCCACAAGCGCGCGCCATCAGCCGCACGGTATGCGGTGAGCGACCCCGCTGACGGGTTGGACGACTGCGGGAAGGTGTACGTGTACCCGATCCCGTCCGTGAGCGTGAACGCATCCAGGCCCAGGAGCATTTGCCAGAGCTGACGCCCGTCACTCGCGCGGAGGGCCACGAGCGCTCGCGTGCTTATTCCGCCGCCCGTCGAGATCGACACCTGACTGAAGATGACTCCGCCGCCCACGCGCACCGTACATGCGGCGTGAGGCATCGCTGCTCCCGGGGCGACCGGCACGCTCCAGAGTTGCTGGCCGTCGGCGAGGCTGTAGGCGGTCAGGACCGCGTTGTCAGGGCAGACATAGGCGGTATCACCATCCGTCACCACGTCAGCCGCGACCCATCCTGATCCCGAGAGCGGGATGTTGTGGGCCACGCTGCCATCGCTCGCCCGGATGATACGCAGCGGACCCGGCGATTGCGGCGTTCCCAACACCAGGGCCAGGTAGTCGGCGCCGATCGCCAGGTATGGCGGGGCGATGTTCTCCAAGCGCATCCGCCAGCGGAGCTGGCCATTGGCGGCGTCCATCGCGGCCAGGGTCACATGACCTGGCTGGTGGATGTTGTAGGTGTACCCCAGCACGAGCCCATCACCATACCGGAGCGGCGCGTCAAGATCAAAGTCGGTGTCTTCGCCAGTGACCGCGTACGTCCAGCGGGTCGCGCCGTCGCGCGCGCGATACGCCACCAGCTTCGACCCTTGGGCGGCAAAGATGGTAAGCGCGCGCTCCGTCGGCGCGGGCGCTGAGGGCGACGCACCGCCCTGAGCGCCGCATGCGCTGGTCAGCAGGACCGCAACCACGCAGAACCAGAGACCGATGAGGTGCTTGCGCCGCCCAGGGTTCCAGCGCATCGTTTCCCCCTTGCATGGACGGGTTGCGGAGTCCCTCCCTGTACTCGCTGTGTCCGCTCGATAGTAGCATACGAGAGGCGCTCACGCAGTCACTCGTTGGTTGGCATTTTGGGCCAGACACGCCGTTCGCATCACGCTCGTGGCGAAGACATGCCATGGATCAGCTCTCGCCGTGTCACGCCCCTGTTACACCTCATCCCCCGTTACGCTGGCGTGCCGTCCTTCCAGGTTGGCCACACTGGGTCGATTGGCGCTGACCTTGTAGACCTTGGCGAAATGGTCATCCAGCACTTGTTGGATCCCACCCTTACGCTCCGCCTCTTCTTCGAGCGCGTCTAAATTTTGCACGACCAGATCCGCTACCGAGGTGGCAGGTCGCAGTTCCAGGGGCAACACCCCATACGCGCCGAACGCGCCCAGCAGCATGCTCACCCGATGGCCGATCTGCTCCACCCGGCTGTAGCGCTCATCCATCCCGCGCTGGACACAGGCGGGCACCGGCTTGCCCTGGCGCGCGAAGCGGCCGCACTTGGCGGCGATCTTGCCCAGTTCTTTCTCGGCGATCAGCGCCACCCAGCGCTGCAGCGCCTCCAGGGAGGCGCTGACCAACGAGGCGTCTTCAACTTCGAGCGAGCTCAACACGCCTGTCTGCAAGCGGCACAGGATGCGCATCTTGCCACTGTAGCGCGCGCCACGCACCAGCGCGCGCTGGTCGCCATCGAGTGGTTGGAGTTGCTCCTGAGTGAGTTGTGAGAAGGCGTCACGTAGCGTCGCCCAGGTCGGATGGACCGGCCGGCGCGAGCGGTTGGCGGTGCCGTTGTCTTCGACGAAGCGCAGCCAGTGGCTCATCAAATAGGTGAGCAGTTCCCCCATGCGGGCGAAGAAGCGCGGCAACGTGCCGATGTGCTCCAACTCCTCGGCGGCGAGTTCCATGTCCAGCTCCGCCTCATCGTCCTCAATCTCAGGCTTGGCGTAGAGCCGAAAGCCTTTGGCCCCATCGCGGTTCAACTCGAATTCGAGCCGCCAAACATCCTGCTCTGGATCGTAGGCGTCGCCACAGCGCGTCTGGAGCAGGGCGGCGTACGCTTCGTTGGCGCGTTCCTTGGCTTCAATGGTCTTGTTGTAGATGCGCGCCATCACCTTCGACTTGCCAAACTCATAGCCAGTGGGCGTCTGGCCTTGGCCATGAAACTTCCATTTGGTCTTACTGGGCCGGATGAAGCGTCGCAACTCGTCCGACGCCTGATCGAGCTGCGGATGGTAGCCGCCCTGCCAGGCCCGTCGAGACCCTAGCGTCGCTCCCTTCCCCGTCAAGGCCGGTGCCTCTCCGCTGCGCTGCGGGGTGCCGCTCCCTGCGGTCGCGGCAGCCTGGACGGGGGCCCTTCCCGCGCCGCTCTGTCGGGTCGCGAGCCTGGCAGGGCTGGCCGCACTGCCCAGGCGGCCTGGACTCGGCGCCCTGCGCACGGTACTGCTATACTCGAACTGACCCGATACGCTGCCCACCACTAGGACATGGGAGCACGTCGGAGGAGGCTCGCACGCCGAACTCGTCGCGTGGACGCGCTCTATGGTGGGGCTACATCATCGTGATGGCCGGGTCCGTCTTCTGCTCGGCGCTCGCTTGGCTGCTCACGCCTTACCCGAGCCCGGCCATCTCCGCGGACGACTCACCCATCCGCGGACCCTTCGACGTGGCGCTTTGCGTCGTCGTCGTGGCGAGCGTGGCCATGCTCTTGGCCCTAAGTATCCGACGGCGCAAGGGACACGCCGGGGATCGGTGGGTCGAACGTGCGCGCAATCTGTACGTTTTGGCCACTGGCCTGTCCTTCTCGCGGTTGAGCGGCTACGAGGCCGCGGACAGCGCGGGGTTCATCTATAACGGGTTCCGGTACCACGAGGCTCCCGGCAGCACCCCAGGGTGGGCGTGGTGGGCGCTCGCCGCCGCCTGCGGCGCCCTCGCGCTCTTCTACGCGGGCGTGCTCCTTCGCGAGGAGTTCCGCCCGCGGGGCAGGCGCACGCCCAACGCGGCGACCGCGGCCTCACGCCGAGCATAGTCCTCCTCTGTCCACCTCCGCCCGTGAGCCGGAGGAATCTGTGCGAGGGTCGCCACCTCCAGCCGCCGAGCTACGGCGAGCCGAGGCGGCCGAGTCCCAAAGGGGTGAGCAACTCCTCGGCGACCTGCGCAGTAGGCGGCGCCAATAACCCATCGAGGACTGCCGACTCTTGCCCTGCGCGCCGTAGGCTCAGCCGCGCGGCATCCAGCGGGCTCAGGTTTCCCGACGTGGCCGCCTCCATGAGGGCGATGCGCTCCGCCGTCTCTGGCGAGACGAGCGCAGCCGCGACGGCACCGAGCGGCGATCCGTCGCGGACCATCTGGTCGATTTGCGCTTCCTTTTGCATGCGCCAGCGCTCAAAGGCTTGCTGCTCCAGCGCGCGCTGGGTGGCGAGGATGACCTCTTTGCCGCTCTTGGGCCGCTCGCCGAAGATGCCCGCCAGAAACAGCACCGCCGTGTACGCGGCGGCGTGCAGGCTGTAGTACAGCCAGTTCCACGGCTCGGGCAGGTTGTCGAGGGGAAAGGCGGTGGCATGCCCCCCGCTGGTGTGCCAGGCGCGGGCAAGGAAGTAGAGTACCGAGAGGAAGTTGATCAGCGAGGAGACGGCGAGCACCGCGTACCCCCGCTTGATGCTGGCGTCCAGGGCCATCAAGTCGTGCAACTGGAAGATCGTGCTGACCTCGAAGAGGGCAAAGGCGAAGGTGCTGCACACCGCCGAGATCAGCAGATACCCCAGCACGAAGGCGTTGCCGAGGACGAGCTGCCCTGCGGAGTTGTAGAGCAGTTGCGCCACCATCGTGTTGGCCACCAGCGCCAACACCACCACTTTGGAGGCGCGCGAGTGGAGGAAGTAATCGAGCTGGTCCACGAGCGGTATGCAAGCGCGCGAGTGGCGAGCAAAGGGATTGTCCGTCATGTCAAAGAAGCTCCTGAAAAATGAGAACCGGCCGAGCGTGGCGCTACACCACACCCAGTCGGCGGGACTCCACCATACGAGCGGCGATGTTATGCCGCTTGATCTGTTGCTTTGGCCGTGTGCTCAGCGGCTTTCTTGGCCGCCTTCTCGGCGGCGCGCTCGGCCCGGCGCTGCTTGGCCTTGCTCTTCTGCGCTTTTCGGGCGGACTGGAGCTGCTTGCGCTCCTCCTGGGTTGCCTCGCGGGCGTTGGTGCCGACGTAGACGACGAACCCGCCCACCTTCGCCTCGCCAGCCCGCGCGTTGGGGCGCTTGAAGGTGATCGTGCGCATCGCCGAGGCGCTGACGACCAGCCAGTATTCCTCCAATTCCCACTGGCTCATGAGGTCTTCAGTCGGGGCCACCTCCTGAGGCAGCTCCACCCGCACGCGGTCCTGCATGCCGGGGATCGCCAGGGAGAGTTGCACTTTGTGGATCGTTTCGGTCTTCCCGTCGTCCGCCGTACGGTCTTAGGAGGTGTCCTCCGCCTCCTCACACTTGCCGATGAGGGTGAAATAGCTCAGCGTCGCGTCGTTCGTGTTCGTGGATGCCACTCGTGTGCTTCTTTCTCTGTTGTGCATTGCGTTCACTTGATTGCTCGCACCCGCGTCACATTGGGGGGCAACAAAAAAACGCCGTCCTCGTTGCCGGCGCAACGTGGAGGCGCTCACGTCGGAAATCGATTCCGACCTTTAAGTGTGTTCGATTTGAATTGCCTACTCTACTCCAGGCGTTTCTCCTTTCTCCTAGATGCTTTCTCGGCTAGTTGCACGCCCCGACATGTGGGTGAGGCACTACCGCTTCGTGACGTATCGGCCCGCCTCAGCACGCCCAGGGTTGGACATTGTCGGGGCGGAACCTGGCGAGGACGCTGTTGTTCTGGGCCTGGACGGCTGCAGTATCTAGGGAGTCAACCGTGCTGATCCGATATTCGGTGGGTTGGGTGTTCACAAAGGTCCACGATCGGATGTTCCCCGCTTCGCCCTCCCCCGACAAATAGGCGACGGGAAGGCCGGCGAGGGGTACGCGCGGGACGCCCACTTCGCCGGAACCGAAACAGTAGGGCGCCAAACCGTCGCTGCCTTGAGTCAACCCCAACTGGTCGACGGCGATGGTCACGCCAAGTGACGACGGCACAGGTGGTAGGATCGAAAAATCTATGCTCGCCGAGTTGTTTACCTGCACTTGCACCGACCACGTAGGCGGATACGCGACGCTGAAATGGAACCCATTTAGCACCTTCCACCCAGTGGGAACGTTCGTGGGTGTCGGCACAGCGGCGAAGGGTGGGGGCGCAAGGGTGGGCGTCATGGTGGAGGCGGATGTGATCGCGGTCGCAGGCGGTCGAGGGGTGGGCTCGTGGGTAGCGAGGGAGAACACGGTTGCGGTTGCGGTCGCTGTCGGCGAGGTCGCCGTCGTCGCTGACTCGCATCCAGCCAGGCACATGAGCAGGGCGAAGAGCACGAGAGATGCACAGCGGGTGGTGCGCGCCACTCGATGATCCTTTCACTGTGGTGCGTACAGCAGTCTATCGCAGTTTAGGAGTAGAGTCCGAACCTGTCAAGCGTGTGCCGAGGTTTGGCGTGCCCACCCGTGGGGAGCAGCCGTGACCGGGAAGGATTGCCTCTGCTCAATTCTCAGAGGCGCCGTCGTCGCTTGATGGTGAAGCGTAGCACCACCGCGCTTGATATCCTTATGGACGGTCCCGCTAGGGGTACAGGACATCAAAAGGGCTGGAAAACGCCGGAAGGCTACCGTGGGGTAGCCTTCCGAGTCCGCTTGATGCTGAAGTGCAGAGTGCGCTCAGGCAACCATCTTTCGGATGGTACCCCCAGCGGGGAACTGTCCAAAGGGATGTCAAGCGGGTTGCTTTTACGCTTCGTCATCATGCGTCGACGGAATCTGTGAGGATCACGGTGGGGTACGACGGTCACACGTATACACGGTTCATTTCACTCTTGCGCGCACTAGGCAGTCTCGCGGCCGCATTGACAGCCTTAGTATCATCGAGAATGCGGGAGCAAGCAGGAGGACACGCACCTAATCGTACAGCGATCCCTATCCACGCTCGGCCTGCGCGGGCGCAGGGGTGGGCGAGCAAGAGCCTCGCTCGGCTCCAAAATTGGGATGGGAGGTCCGCACTTGATGCGCTATTGCGGCACATGTGGCGCGCAACTGGATGTCGCGGCGTCACTCACCGGGCGTTGCACGATCTGCGGCCATGAACTGGAGGATCCCAACGCCGCGACGCCAGAAGATGGACACGCCAGTAGGCTCTGGCCGGTTTCGCGCAGACAGTGGGGCAGACGCGATGCCCGGAAAGCGCTGGGGTGGTATCCTGGCGGAATCATACTTGGGGCACTCCTACTGTTCGCTTTGGTGTCGTATGTGTTACTCCGAGGTGGATTCGCAAACGTCTTTGCACCGTCAGCTGCTGCGAACGGCACTCAGCCCCCGCAGGCCAGCACTTCGACCCCTGTACTCTCTGGCGTTCATACCCCAACGAGAACTACGGAGGCCGCCGGCGCGACCGCGACAACCGCTGGCCAAACGCCTTCCGAGAATTCGCCGACTCCGACGGGGTCGCCCACGGCAACTGGAGCGCCTACAGAAGCAATCATCCCTCCCTCCCTCACCGCCAATCCGACCAACATTCCCATCACACTCTGCGTTGCTGCCCAGGCCCAGGTCACCGTAGCCAACTCAGGTGGTGCTCCATTCTCATGGAGTGCCAGCGCAAGCGTCATCGGCTACAAACTCAGCCCTACCAGCGGAGCGCTTGATAGTGGAACGCAACAAACGGTCACGGTGAGCAATATCTCGAAAAGCGGGACGGTCACGTTCACGGCTCAGAATGCGCGTAACTCGCCGCAACTGGTCACCATCACCTGTACCATCTGAGTACTATTTGCAACTCGTGGTCCCTGCATAGGACTTCCTTGCACGGACTGCGCAGGTAGGAATCCTCTAAGGTTGGACTATGCAGAAGATGATGAGGCTTTGCGTCGCTCGCTAACGACGAGACGACGGAAGTCGCTGAATCAGGCGAAGCGGTGAGATTGTCTCCTAAGCCTGTCGCCTACCTAATACACGATTCTGCATACACGATTCTGCGCACTAGCTCCCGGACGGCCCGTTGTTCGTCCGGCGTACACACCTCGGCATCCTCCCGTTGGATGTGAGCTTTTGCGAGATTTTGAGACGCCCTAGGGCATGAGAGGAGTGATGCAGACATGTAACGAAGCATCGTGTAATGAGAGTTAACGAGAATCCCTCCATCAAGGGCGCCTTCGTGTTGCATTGGCAACAGGGAAGGCGTTTTTTTGTTGCCCGCGAAATGGACGCGAGCGCAAGTATTCGACCCTCCACCACTTACCTACAGAAAGAAGCACAGCACGATGGCAACCAACATGAACGACACGACGCTCGGCTACTTTCAGATCATCGGCAAATGCGAGGAGAGCGACGACAGTTCCTATACCCGCACCACCGCTGACGGCAAAGAAGAAACCGTCTCGAAGGTCCAGCTTTCCCTGGTGATCCCCGGCATGCAGGACCGCGTGCGGGTCGAGATGCCGCTCGAACTCGCTCCTTCGACGGACCTGCTGAGCCAGTGGGAACTCGAAGAGAGTTGGCTGGTGGTGAGCGCCACCGGCATGCGCGCACTCGCCTTCAAGCGGAGGAACGCGCGGGCTGGCGAGAAGGATGTCGGTTCGATGGTGATCTTCGCCGGCGCCGCTGCCCGCGAGGCGACGCCGACGAGCGCAAGCAACTCCAGGCCGCGCGCAAGGCGCAGAAGGTCGCAGGCCAAGCAGCGCCGCGCCACTCGCGCCGCCGAGAAAGCCGCCGAGAAGGCGGCCGCCGAACGCGCCGAGCAAGAGGTGACACCAGCCGCCTCGCAGCAGTCCGCCTAGCACTCACAGAGCGAAATGAAAGTGCCGACCAGCGAGGATGCGCCCATCAGACCTGCCGGTCGGCGCCCGAAGCAAAGGAGCAACTCGGATGCCACCCGACGTTCGCAACACAAATCGTCACGCACACGCATTCCCGCTGGTCGACCGACTCGATTACTTCCTCCGTTCGCGCGCCTCCAAGGTCGTCGTGCTCGCCCTGGTCGCCAATACGATGGTGGCCCAACTGCTCTACAACTCGGCGGGCCAGTTGGTGCTCGGCAACGCCTTCGTGGTGGGCTACCTGCTCATCTCGGCGGTGTGCAGTACCTTCGCCTTCGCCCTCTTCGAGGTCAGCACGATCTTCCAACTGCACGACCTGATGGCGCTGGACGCCTCCATCAAGGCAGGACATCGGCGCGGAGAAGCTGATCAAGCGCGGGTACGCCGTGCTGGCGGTCTCCTCGCTGATCAACTTCCTCTCGGTGCTCTACTTCCTGGCTCTCGCCTGGCACAGCGCGAGCGGGCATGCCACGGCCTTCCCGCTCGACAACCTGCCGGAGCCGTGGAACTGGTTGTACTACAGCCTGCATGCCGCAGCCTACACCGCGGTGCTGTTCCTGGCGGGCATCTTCGGCGAACGGCCCAAGACCGGCAAGGAGGTGATCTTGGCGACGCAGCGCGCGCTGGAACAGCAGGCGTTGGAGCGCTGGCGGATGCAGAAGGAGGCCCAGATCGAGCAGATGGTCCGCGATGGCCTGCCGCTTGGCGCAGTGGCCGCGGCGCTCGCCAGCCCCGAAGACGGCGGAGCGCATCGCCTTGATGGAAGCGGCCACCTCCGGCAGCTTGAGCCCATTCGACGCGGCGCGACTGAGCTTACGACGCGCAGGCCAAGACTCGGCGGTGCTCGACGGGCTGCTGGCGCCGGCGACGGCGCAGGTCGCGGAGGAGCTGCTTGCCCCTTTGGGACTCGGCCGCCTGACCTCACCGTAATCGGGCGGCTGGAAGTGGCGGATGGCGCTGCGCAACCTGTGGCGCATGGTCGCACCTGGACTGCCGCAGACTATGCTCGGCGGAATGCCCGCCTTGCGACGTTGGGCATAGCGCTGACGATCGCGTGCGATCGGACCGAAGGCAACGCGTTGGGAAAGTGCGCTAGTGTCGCAGCTGTGCACGGGTGGAGTAACACGCACGGCAGAGACCCTGGTAGTAGGCTACGCTCGCTCCCTCTAAGTTCCCCGCCTTCCTCAGTTCGACGTGTTCTTCGGCCGCGGTGTGCTCAGTGCAGACCCAATGACCACAGGCGCGACAGCGAACCATGGTACGGGTCTCCGGTGACGTTACACCCAGCTGAACCGCACTCCGGCGTAATCAGCAACGCGGACTTCGCACTCATGGCTGACTCCTATCTGCGGACGATGCACGGTGTCGTATGTGGCCAACGACGACTAGCACATCGAGGGCATGCGTGCCCGCCACTTCGATACGACAGCTTCAAGACCACCACTTCGTCCTCTCCCCCCGCGCGGACGGCACCGCCGACCTTCGGCACGCCTGGGCCGCTTAGCAGGGCCCTGCCCTAGCTCCAGACTTCTTCAGCAGGTGGTCGCTTCGAATCCAGGGTGAAGGAAAGTGAGGTCGTAGCGATAAGTTCGCAAAAACGGTGCCAGCTTGCGGTATCTGCGCATGCAGACGCGGCTCGAAGAAGGAAGAGCACGGTGAGACGAGCGACGAAATCTGTACGAGTGGGGCGCCGAGTGCAGGCCTCCCGGGCAGTGCGGCCAGCCCTGCCGGGCTCGCGACCCGCCAGAGCACCGGGCGGAAGGGGCCCCGTCAAGGCTGCCGCGACCACTGGGAGCGGCACCCGCAGCGCAGCGGAGGGGCGTGGCCTTATACGCTAGAGTGAACCGGCCGTGAGCAGTCGCGACGCTTGCGGCGGCACCGCGGAAAGAATCGGGCTCGGCCACGATGCGATCGCTCCATCAAGAGTCGTCTTCCGTGATGCCACCTCCTGAGGAATCGACCATAGAAGGATGCACCGCGAGTGCTGGGATAAGGCGACGGCGCTCAGGAGCGGATCCGCGACGGTAGGTGAGAGCGAGAGGAGTCGTGCCATGGAGATGTGGTTTGCGGGCATCGATTGGGCCGATCAGCATCACGACGTGGTGGTGCTGGATGCGGCGGGAGCACGGGTTGGCCAGCTGCGCGTTCCTCATACGGCGGCGGGCGTCGACCAGCTCATCGCTTGGCTGCGCCAGATCGGCGATATCACCACCAGTCCCGAGCACCTCGCCTGCCTCATTGAGACCACCCATGGCGTCCTGATCACGGCGTTGTTGGAGCACGGCCTGGCGGTCTACCCGGTCAATCCCAAGACTGTCGACCGCGCCCGCAAGCCCTCAGGCGCCAAGACCGATGCCATTGACGCGCTGATCTTGGCGCGTCTCGGCCGCAGCGACCTCCCCGAAATGCGACGCCTGCAGCCGGATGCCCCGCTCGTGCAGGAGCTGAAAACCCTCACCCGCGACCAGGACGCCATGATTCACATGCAAACGCGCCTGACGAACCAGCTGATCGCCTGCCTGAAAGCCTACTAGCCGGTGGCCCTGACCTGGTTCGACCACGTCGCCCAAGGCGTCACGCTGGCGATGCTCGAGGCATTCCCGTCGCCCACCGCCTTCCAGGCGCCCACCGCCTTCCA
Organism: uncultured Chloroflexia bacterium; assembly: GCA_963841205.1. Taxonomy (GTDB): domain Bacteria; phylum Chloroflexota; class Ktedonobacteria; order Ktedonobacterales; family JADMIN01; genus CAWAWP01. The sequence goes on from CAWJCH010000025.1 coordinate 22,081, forward strand.
GGCGCCCACCGCCTTCCAGGCGGCGACCGCCGCAGACTGTGCGACCCTCCTCACGGGCCGGCACTATCCGCATGCGGCGCAGAAAGCGCGGCAACTCTGGGAGCAGGCGCAGCTACCCCAGCTCCACGCCGACGCGCCGGTCGCCCGAGGGAAATCTCGCTATATGCTGGCTCTTGTGGCACAGCTCCGTCTGGTCATGGAGCAGGTGGCGGCCTATGACACCGAGATCGCGCGCGTCTTCGCGGCCCACGGTGATCGCGTCCTCTTTGCCAGCCTGCCGGGAGTGGGCAACCGGATTGCACCACGACTGTTAGCGGAATGGGGCGAGGACCGCCTGCGCTATCCCAGCGCGGCGAGCGTGCAAGCGCTGGCAGGGACCTCGCCGGTGATCTTCCCGAGTGGTGCCTACCGCAGCACGCGGATGCGCAGCGCGTGTAGCAAGCCGTTGCGCAAGGTGCTCTACCAGTTCGCGCGCGAGAGTATCCAGCGCGACGCCTGGGCGCCTGCCTACTACTACCGCAAGCGCGAGGAAGGCAAGACCTTTACCATGGCGGTCCGGGCATTGGCCAACCAGTGGGTGCGCATCCTCTACGCCGTGTGGATGAAGCATGAGGCCTACGATCCCCAGGTGTTGGCGCAGGCGCGGCGAGCCCATGGGCGAGAGGCAGCCTGACCTCGCTGCGGCAACCCTCCACACCAGCACCCCTCGACTCCCGTGACCCGTGCGGCCCCCGAGGCGGCGCGACCAGCTCCGCTCGGTGCGGGCCCGAAAGAGCAGGCCGCGCGCAGGGGGTCAAGGCTGGCAGGCCGTAGGCTGCCTTGACCCCCGAGCACGGGCTGCTAGGGTCCGCACGAACCGAGCGGAGCTGGTCGCGCCATGGAGGTGACGCCCGCACGCGAGCCCTCATGACCCGGTGGCACCAAGCGACCCGGGTCCAGGGCAGCGCCCTGGGTTCGCTCGACGTCGCCTACCCCACCCCTTGACATAGAAGGTCTTGATGGGGAAGGGAGCGGTGCTAGGGTCGAGCAGAGCCAGTGGGGCGGCACCGTCACGGGAACGGCACGACGGCGGGACGGAGCGAGAGGGGCGCCGAGGAAGGCAGGAATGCGGCCACATCTCTCGGGCCCTTCTCGACCTCCTCGCTCCCGCGAGTGCTTACCGAACGGCGACACGCAGCGACAGGGCGGCTCGAGCGACGACCCCCTCGAGCTGCTCGATGTCGAACGGCTTGCGCAGAAGCGGCACCTGCAGTATCGAGAGAAAACGGAGTGTCGCCAGGCGGGTTGAGAGGCGATTTGCCGTCATGAGGATGTAGGTGTGGCGATTCCTCAGCCGCCGATCGCGGGCGATGTGGCGCAGTAGACTCATGCCGTCGAGCTTGGGCAAGCTGTGGTCAAGCAACACGATCAGATGGCGCGCATCGGAGCGCAGGAGCTCGAGCGTGGCGACGCCGTCCGAGGCTTCAAGGACGTCGTAGCCGTCCTCCTCCAGGAGCTCGTGCAACGTCTCGCGGATGGCGTGGTCGCTTTCGGCGACCAGCACCGTCGCACGATTTGCCTGAGATGAAGGCATAGAACGCCACCTTTGCGGTGGAGCACAGGGTCTATGAAACACAGCCTTCGTGTGCAGCGACAACTCAGCAACACGAGTGTAGCAGACTGGGCGCGCATGAACAAGGCGAGAGAATCGGAAGCATGATGCTAGGTGGCCGCGCCGGCACGACGCCGGCGCGGCCGAGGGGCCGAACTGGGTAACACGGCCCTCTCAGATTACCGAGAGAGTCGCCACAGGTCATAGATGCGCGCGAGGGGCATCACGCACCGCTTGCCCATGCACCGTTCTGGGGAGCACCGGCCGGAGGCACGCGACGCCAAAGAGGACTGCCATGCCGAAACATGCGGCGGCGACTTGCTGCAGGGCGCTCGCGGCGTCTTGCCTCGCCTGGAGGTCGGCGGCGGCGCAGTTCAGTACGGCCTGGAGGGACGCGCCGGGTGCCAGGGCCGAGGACACATACGCGTGAGCCGCACGCTCGACGTCCTGCGACAGGGCAGGCCCGATCAGAGCAGAGAGCGCGACTCCACCCAGGAGGAAGATGCTGCCCACGACGCTGCACACTCCCGTCGCCAGGCGCGACCACCCCGCAGGCTTACGCCGGAGGAGAACGGGTACGGCCACGACGAGGGCCAAGAATACTGAGACCGACAGGACCCATCCGCCCGGCGCCTCCATGAAAGACGGCCAGCGCACAGCTGCGCCGGTAATCGCTGGACAATTCAACGGGGTCTGCGGCATGTTCACCATCCTCGCTTCTCCGGGCGTCACCTCGGGCTCAGCAATAGCAGGTGGCGACCGGGAGGTCAAGGGAGCGCCACGCAACCTTGGTGGCCAGTCGGAAACTAAGGCGAATCGCTGCTATAGGTAGAGACGCGCACGATGCTAGGAGGTTCCACTTTGCATGAAGACAACAACGAGGCGACGCCGCAGGTGCTGCTGGCCGGCGCGGATACGGTGTACTTCTCCTTCGATGCGTCCATCTCCGAGGCGGTGCGCGCCAAGCTAGAGACAGGAGAAAGAGGCGGCGCAGAGTCGCCGCGAAGGCGGGGCAGGTGCACTGCCCCGACTGGCTGGGCGCTCGCGTCCTGCCCAACGGTGCCGGGGCGGCTATGGCCTGCTCATCGAGACGGAGGACTTCTCGATCAAGCTGCTCGGCAAGGGCATCCCCAACCGGCCCGGCATCTACGTCGAGCTGCGCTCCTACTTCCTGCACACCCATCAGCAGGGGCCTGCCGGCGCGTGCGAGGAGGCGATCTGCTGGGTGCGGAATCAACTGCTCTACGACCTGGACGACCGCCTGGTCCATCAGCTGGTCTCGTTCGAGTCGGCGCGCCTGTCGCGGGCCGACATCCATATTGATTGGCAGGGTGGCTACGCGCCGACGCTGGAGCACACCTTCGAGGACTTGCGCCGCTTCATCCGCCCCGGCAAGACGAAGTGGGGCTTCTACGGCTCGGGGCTGCACCCGACGGGCTACACCTTCGGCAAGGGCGACGTCCAGGCGCGGCTCTACAACAAGAGCATCGAGGCCACCGAGAAGGCCAACGACGCCTACTTCGCCCTCCTGGTAGCGCGCAACGAGGAGCGCTACGACCCGGCGCTTGCGGTGTGGCGCCTGGAGTTCCAGCTGAAGCGCGACGGGGCCAAAGGGTTCAGGCTCTATGCCGAGCCGGACGCGGACGATGAAGACGCGGCCATCGAGGCAGAGTTGTCGGCGGAGGAGTTAGAGCACATCGGCACGCTTGCCGCGTTTCTTCGCCCGCATGCGCGAACTGTTCCTCCACCTGACCCAGCACTGGCTCCGCCTGGTCGTCGACAACGGCAGCGCCAATCGCTCGCGGTGGCCGATGGATCCGACCTGGCAGGCATTGCGTGAGGCGTTCTCGATCGTGCAACTTGGCCAGTACTCTGAGCCGCTAGACGACGATGGATGGCGCTTCGTGCGGGGGAGTCGCTATTCAGGGAAAGCGCGTATCCTGCGCCGCCTGGAGTTGGGGGTCATCTCCTCGCTCGAACTGGAGGATGCCTCGCCGGTCTCATCTGCGCTCGCGGAGTTGCAGCGTTGGGGCGAGCGCATCGCCAAGCGCGAGGCAGATCGTGCCCAAGCTCGACGCACTCGCTACCTGGAGTTGCATGGCAGCGTGCCGCGCTGGGTCGAGCGGGGGATGGCGTCTCGTCTGGAGCGAGCGGAGCAGGTCAAACATCGAGTGCAGATGCTCCTCGGCACGTTCGGCGCCCATGGCGTGTTGCCCCTGGAATTCAAACCGGCCCACTCAGTCGGCGACCTCCTGCTCCAGCATCTGGACGACCTGGAACAAGAGGCGGAGGAGAAGGGCGGCGTCGGCGCGGTGGTGACGCAGCATTTCGCCAAGGTCTATAAGGCGCCTGCGCATGTGCGCGTTCCGCCCGCTGCGTGACCTCACCTGGATGAGCACAGCAACACCATCCTGCCCAACACCCACCGCCGAGTTCACACCAGGAGCCGTACCTATTCGTATCGCGGAGCTAGCAACCCAAGGGAGTGGCGTCGTCGGGGGTGAAGGTGGCGAGGATCGACTCGTCCGCCGCCTCTGTGGCCGCATCGGCACCGTTGTCTTCGGCTTGAATCGCGAAGGCCGTGCGCTGCGTGTTGACGAAGAACCAGGAGCGGAGGGCCGAGCCTTCGCCGGTCAGGGTGAAGGTCATCGGCAGGCTGGCGAAGGTGACATGCTGGATGTCGGCGCTAGCAGGCTGGCAGTAGCCGTCTACCAGCGAGGCCTGCGCCTGGGGATAGACGAAGACGCGCACGGGCGTGCCGGTGCCGTCGGGCAGCATGAAGAAGTAGTCGATACCGTTGGAGAAGTCTTCATCGGGCTTGGTGTAGGGCTTCTGGTCGGCGGGGTAGGCGAGGCTGAAATGCTGGCCGGCGAGCACGGACCAACCGGACGGGACATTGATAGGCGTCGGCGCGGGAACGAGCGTGGCGGTCGCGGTGGGCAAGGGGAGTGTGGTGGCCGTCGGCGTGGAGGATGTGATCGTGGTTGACGCAGAGTCGCAGGCGGCGAGGGCGAGCAGGGTGATGATCAGCGCAAGAGCCGGGCGCATACGGAGCCAAGCCATGGATTCCTCCTCACCATCAGGGGCGATGTCGCATCGCCACTGTAGAGGTGGGATCGATCGGCGTCAAGTGAGGCGAATCACAGGCTGCAGCACACTGTGAACTACCCTCAAGGGCACCCATCGTACTGTACGGTGGACATATCATATTAAGTATGCGTCGCGGTGATCGCAATGATTGACGAGTGGTGGGAAGCGCTGAATAGTTCCAATCGATCCTGCTAATTCAGCGAATCTGGAGCCTACTGACCCTTGCGTAGGGGGCTAAAGTGGTGCTACCGTGGCGGCATGAAGACCAAAACGGCCCCGCTCGACTTGCGCGAAGGACGGCGGCGACGCGCCTGGGAGTTGAAGGAAGCGGGCTGGAAGCAACAGGACATCGCCGCCGCGCTCGGCGTGACGCCGGGCGCCATCAGCCAGTGGCTCACGCGGGCGCGCGAGCAGGGCGTGGAGGCCCTGCGGCGCCAGCCCGCGCCGGGTCCCACCCCCAAGCTCAACGCCGGGCAACTGGCGCAGCTGCCCGCCCTCTTGGAGCGTGGGGCGGAGGCGTACGGCTTCCGCGGCCAGGTGTGGACCTGCCGGCGGGTGGCGGAGGTCATCCGCCGCACCTTCGGTGTGACGTACCATCCCGACCACGTCAGCCGGCTGCTGCATGCGCTGCGCCAGAGCGTCCAACGTCCCCGCGCGCGGGCCACCCAACGCGACGAGCGGGCGATCCAGGCGTGGTGGCGCGAGCGCTGGCCGGCCCTGGAAAAAAACTGCCGACGAAGGACGGACGGTCGTCTGGGTAGATCAGTCGGGTTTCTATCTGCTGCCGATGGCGGTGCGCACCTGGGCGCCCTGCGGGCAGACACCGGTGCTGCGCGTGCCGCTCACCCACGACCATCTGGCGGCGATCAGCGGCATCACGCCCGATGGCCGCCTCTTCCTGCAGACGCAGGAGCGGGCGTATCACTCGGACGACGTTGTGCGCTTTCTGCGGGTGCTCTTGCGCAAGGTGCACGGCAAGCTGCTGGTGATCTGGGACGGCGCGCCGATCCACCGCGGCCAGCCGATCAAGGATCTCCTGCGGCGTGGGGCGGCCAAGCGGCTGCATCTGGAGCAGCTGCCGGCCTACGCCCCCGAACTGAACCCCGACGAGGGCATCTGGAACTACCTGAAACGTGTCGAGTTGGGCAATTTGTGCTGCCATGACCTGGCGGCGCTGGCCCTGGCGCTCCGGCGGGCCAAGGAGCGGCTGCGGCACAAACGCACGGTCATTCAGGCGTGCTTCAGACAGGCGGGCTACCATGTTTAGCCCTTCATGCAAGTATCAGGAATAGGACCTAATTGGTCCTATGTTTTGAGGGCCGAAATTCACACTATAGAATTGTTGCGGTAGCAACCTTCGATACTGCTTGTGACCATGACGATGTCTATCGCTCCCATAGTCCTAGGACTAGATGAAGCTTGCGGCGTTTCGTGAAGCGATGCGCTGCCTCCAGGTTCTGACTTCTGCTGTGCCCAAACCCTACGATTGCGACACTGCCTTCTTGATGCGCTGAACATCTTCTGCACTGTAGTATCGACGCCTGCGATCATCAGGAAAGAATGTTGGCTGTATCTTGAGTAGAGCAATGAGAGCACGGACCTGCTCTTCGGTTGCCCCCATCTCATCCATGATGACATCTATCGTCTTGTAACCATCTTTTACGGGCATATATGCCACCTTCCTCAATGCCCTGCAGTATACCTGGTCAGGTGTTCTTTCCTACTATACTATCATGTTTTTTCATTTCCGAGTATCCAATTATGAATTAGAATCCAAACTAAGCTAGGATATATTGACTTCCTAGCTTGGATAGGTTATCCTGGGCAATAGAGGCAAACAGCCTCACAAGTCTTCAAAAGCGTTGATTCACCTGCGGTTGCCAAGGCACCGCTTGTAACGCACCTGAACAATCGAAGATCTAGGCCCCTAACCCCAGGCAATGGACTGGTGATCACTGAGCAGGGCTTTCAGCCCGACGGCAATGGGGGTCTGGTGTACGGTCCGCTGAATATGCCGGGACCAAGATCGGCCCCTGCGCCGGCGAGGCCGAGGAAAACGCAAAGAGAGCCTGCCCGCGCCAACGGGCAAGCTCTCCAGTTCGCGCCGTCTTGCGACAGACACGAAAGCATACGCTGCCTTCGATAGTACCGCATTTCAGCGACAACTTCAACGCAATGTGGTATGGACTGTCACCATATGGCGCCTAGCGCGGGCTTCATGTAGGCCCAAACTGGGAGTTTGCTTCATGGCCCAGCACGTCCTAGGAGGGACCAGGCGCGCTCGTGCGCGTCGCATCCGCTTCGAGGTACGAGAATCCTCGGAACCTCCGTCAATAAGTCTCACGCCAGGGTATGGTGGTGGACCCGGCGCGTTCGCGCGACTTCTTGTCGAGTGGAAACTCGCCCAACTCGCCGCAGTTGAGCCGCAATCGAAGAGCGCCTAGTCCAGCGGTCCGTGACGAAGGCCGCCTCGGCACTTACTGCCGGGTCGGCCACCCCAAACAGCAGCGTATTGGAAGCGTATCGGAGGTGGTGATGCCGCGCTACGAAATGATGCAGAAGCGTAAGCTGGAACGTCAGGTCTGGCGCGAGATCCCCGAGAGGTCGCGGGTCGTCATCTATGGGCGACATTCACCCGGCGAAGCGCAGACGATCCACTCACAAGCCGATGCGATGCGCCGTTGGGCGGAATCTCGGCTCTGGATATTGACGCGCGAATTCTACGATGAAGGGATCGAAGGCAATCGCACGGATCGCCCTGCTTTCCAGGAGATGTTGCGCTTCCTCCATCAAGAGCCTCGCCCTGCCGACGCCGTCATCACTTGGAATACCATGCGCTTTGGTCGCGACCAACTCGATAGCCAGTTCTTCAAAGCGGATCTTCGCAGGCGCGGGTAATTGGTCCTCGGGAAAGAAGACGGCATCGAACAGTCACCGCTCGCCCCAGTGCTGGAATCGATGCTGGAGTGGAAGGCGCAGCAGGATCTCGCCGTCATCGGCTCCGACACGAAACGGGGGCTGGAGTATCTCGCCCGCAATGCATACTGGCCGGGCGGTGCGCTCCCCATGGGCTACAAGGCCGAGAAAGAGTTGATCGGCACCCGCAAGAACGGCGATCCTCGCCTTGGCACCCGCGTCATCAAGGATTCTGCCCTCGCGGAACGCGTCGCCCGTGCCTGGGAGATGCGACTCGCGGGCGCGTCCTATCGTGAGATCCACGAGGTCGTGCGTTTCTACCACAGCACCAAGTGCTACTCCACCTTCTTCAGCAATCCACTCTACACCGGCGTCCTCGACTACGGCGGGATGCGCTATCCCGAAGATTGGCGCACTGGTGGACGGTTCTGCGAGCCTTACGTCTCGATGGAACAGTTCGACGAGCTCCGCGCAAAGATGAAGGACTGGGGCGCACGCTACGGCACCGGCCCGGATCGTCATCCGCGCAACCGGACATCACCTTTCCTGCTCTCCGGCCTCGTCGTGTGTGGTCAGTGTTTGCAGCGCGACCTAGAAGTCACGGTCTCGGGCTGGCAGGACTCGCGCAATCCGCGCGTGCGCTGCTATCGGTGCGGGCGCAAACAACGGGTGAAGGGCTCAGACTGCACGCTACGCTCAGTGACGTGCGATCTCCTGGATGCAGCGGTCGTCGAGCGGTTACGAGATGCAATCTTCACTCCTGCCTACATCAGATCCGAAGTAGCCCTCGCAAATGCGCAACTCCGGGAACATGAAGGTTCATCCACGCGCGCGATACTTCTCGCGGAGCAGGCCGAGAGCGCGGCACGGAAAGCGCTCGACCATCTCGCCGACTTTGTCGCGGCCAATGGAGCCAACCCCGTCGTAGAGGAACGGTATCGCGCCGCTGATCGGGAGTGGCGGCTGGCTTCTGCCGCCCTGGCTGCGGCTCGCGTAGAACGCCGCGCGAGCAAACCGCTCGTGGTGTGCGAGACCGACGCCCAGGAGTACGCGGCGAACTTGGTGGCGCACATGCAGGAAGGCGACATGCGGCTAAGGCGCCAGTTCCTGGCCACCTTTATCCGGCGCATCGTGCTCTACGACACGGAGGGCATCATCGAACTGTCGGGGCAACCGACGCTGGACGCAATGCGCTCCATTGAAACTGTCGCTAGTTGGGACGAGGAAAGCAGCAAGGGCGCAATGCCACGCGCTGCGCGACATTACGCCCCTCGGCTCATTCAGGGTAGGAAGTCTAACATCCCTATGGAAGGTACCCCCAGCGGGATTCGAACCCGCGATCTCCACCTTGAAAGGGTGATGTCCTAGGCCGCTAGACGATGGGGGCATGGGTAGGCGAGCGCCGTGAGGTGCTCGCCACGAGTGAGTGTACGTTTCCGACGCAGGGATGTCAACTTCGCACTGCTCGGTTACTGATCGTCATCCGCGGGATTCGTCGTGTTCCCCCACCAGTCGCGATTGGCATCGGCACCGGACCTGCGATCCGGAGGGCTACCGGGACCGCCGCCTCGTGCGGGACGTTGCGGAGGCGACTGCCGTCCCGGCGCAACGCCGCCTTGGCTTGCCCATGGATCGAGCGGCGGGTAACCGAGTGACTGATATCCATTTTGCCGCACTGTCGATCCGTCGTGATTCGTCGCGCTGCCGTATCCGTCTGCATAGCCCTGCGGATCGTAATCGTGCGGTCGCCCGGACATCGGTCGCGGCTGCCAGTCGGGACCCGGGGTGGGATCGAGCTCATCCCACTGCGCCACCCCACCGATGCGCGGCGCACCCGGGCCGCCGGGAGCTCCAAACTGGCCCATATTTCCGAACTGTCCCGTCACCGGCTGTCGGCCCGTTTGGCCGATACCAGGAACCTTCATTGTGTCACGGTTGCGCGCCGCGAACCCGGGATACTCGCCGGGTCCGTAGCCGCCATCGCCATACAACGCCTCCGAAGGATCATTGCGCCCACGCAGCAGGAAGAACGCGGCGACGCCAAGTCCCGCCAGCAAGAGCAACGCGACAATAAGAACCAGCACCATTAGGAAGCCCGGACCACCTCCCTGCTGAGAAGTGGCGGGAGAGACGGCGCCGGACTTGGGCGTCGCGGTGACAGTGACGGACGCCGTCGGCGATCCAGCGGCGATAACGACCAACTGCGCCGTTGCCTGTAATACTGGATCGGCGTTGCCTTCCCGCTGCGAGAAGGCGCGAATCGTCATCGTGCCAGGTGCCGAGCTCACGGTCCACGAAGTGGTGAAGCTGCCATCCGTTCCTACAGCCGCAACTGGGAACGGGATGGTGACATCGTGACCCGCCGAATCGACCTCAGCTAGTACCACCGTGCCAGAGTCCGGCAGGCCGACGAACCCGCTACCTTTAATCGTCAGCGACTGCCCCGCAGTGATGGAGGGCGCGGAAAGCGAGAGCGTCGGCGGTGTCGGCGAGAGCACGTGGTAGCTGGGGGCGCCTGACGTGACCCCCGACGCGCAGATGTAGAATGTGCCGCCATTCAGCGCAATCGGCCAGAGGAACCCCGTCGTGAAGGAGCCCCCACCGTTCGCGGTCGCGGAGGCGATGCCGGCCGCCTGCTGCGAGCAATCGGTCGCCGAGGATGCGTAGATGAGAATATTCGCGCTCGCGGTGAAGTTGCTGCCGCTTATGGTGAGGTGTGCGCCGACCGGACCCTTGCTGCTGGTCGGACTCACTAAAGAGATCGTCGGCGGGGTGGCCGGCGTCGAGGTTGCGGTAGGGGTGTCTGACGGCGAAGCTGAAGCCGAAGCGGTGGACGTCAAATTGATCACGTGGTTGGCTTTGGCCACCTGTGGCGACAAGCCTGTGCCCGTGAGAGCGGATGCAGCGAGGAGCAATGCGGACGCGACCACCGCCAGCAGCGCAGAACGGCTCACTGGCGAAGCGTGACGTAGAGTAGTGTGCAACCGCTGACGCCGGTGGGGGGATCGAAGTGTGGGCATCGGATTCCCAGCCTTCACGGAAGACGCTTCCGATGGCCGGACTACCGGACCAAAGGAGGATGAAGAACTTCAAGATCAAAAGAATTGAGCTACAGCTCTGCACGCACATAGGGTACTACGCGCAGATACGGCCAGTGTTCCCAAATGACTGCAAACATAGGCCATCGAGGCCAGCATTCGGTGTCGCCCGCATCTTACGTGGGCTAGCGAAACCCGTCAAGATTGGGGTGGAGGCGAAGTTCGGGCCGATTGGAATAGCAAGCAAGCATAATTACGCGCGATAGCGTTGTTCCCTCGGAATGCTTGTGCTACACTAGCGGCGGCTGCTGTTGAGTCAACCTCGCTCAGGTTGGGTGGCAGAATAGGGTGACTCGAACTGGGGCGCAAGACGGTGGCGGCGCAGCTTTGCGGCAAGGATCAGCGGAGGGCCACGCGATGCCACCTCCATACGTACTGATCGTGGACGATGATGGTGACATTCGCGAAGTGCTCTGCATGCTCTTGCAAGAGGACGGCTTCACGACATCGCTCTGTGCTACTGTGCAACAGGCCGTGAAAGTGCTCGAGTCGCATCGAGTGCACCTGCTCATCACCGACCGACGTTTGAGCGGCGGCGACGGTCTCGATCTTGTACGCTTCCTCGCGCAGCGGACCGACATCACTACACGAATCATTCTGCTCACCGCCGCCCGGCCCGCCGTCTCCCCTGACGAACATCCGCTCATTGTGAAGGCAGGTGCACGGATCATCTCCAAGCCGTTCGACATCGATCAGATCATTGGCGACGCCCGTCTGCTCACCGGATGGCCCGGGGCGCAAGGATGGTGACGGCGAGACGACGCCAAGCTAGATCGGTACCTTTCGTCGGCTCCTCATGCGTGGCCCAGCACGAGGATGAGAAGTGCGACCAAGCCGATCATCGCCAGTCCAAGTCCTAGCATGACCCAAGTCCACACTCTAGAACCTCGACCCTCATCGCCCCCACGCGACATCGGCTTCTGGCCCAGCGGCGCGCTAGCCAGGCCAGCAGCGTTGGTCGATACGAAACTGCTGGTAAGCGGCTGTGAGTATGGAGCGGGCTGCAATGGCGCGGGCTGCGAGACTGGATGCGGCGCGGAGGGTGGTCGCTCGACGAAGCCCAATGCGTTACTGGGCGACACCAGGCTGGTGGCGGGACCGTAGGAGAGCGCTCGCGGGAGCTGGACCGCCTCGGTCGCGATGGTGGGCGCCTGCGACTGAGACACCGGCACGCCCAGTTGCGGAGGCTCCCACAGCGCCCCCGAGCCAGAGTTGGCAGACCCGACGCTGGGCGCGTCTAGCGGTGGCAGAGGCGAGCGTGACGACAGCGTGCTGGCTGGGGTGGGCACGGCGAACGGCGGCGGCTCGATGTCGCCCGCAACTAGAGCGCCCATCAGCGCGGCGCCAAGCTCGGTTGCCCTCTGGAAGCGCGCGCTCGGGTCCTTTGCAAGGGCACGCAGCAGCACGTCTTGCATCGCCGGCGTCACCTGCGGATTGAGCGTGCGCGGCAGCGTCACCGATCGGTAGAGATGCCCGTCCATCACCTCGTCCGAGGTCGATCCGGCGAACGGTAATTGGCCGGTGAAGAGCAGGTAGAGGACGACACCCAACCCATAGATGTCCGAGCGTTCGTCGGTGCGTCCGTCGATCTGCTCGGGCGCCATGTATTCGGGAGTACCGGCGTCGGGCCGCCCAGGACGCCGTGGAGGCGTCCCGTCGAGGATCTTGGCAAGTCCGAAGTCCGCGAGCATGAGCCGGCCATCGGCGTGCAGCAGCATGTTCGCCGGCTTCACGTCGCGGTGGACCACACCGCGCTCATGGGCGAAGGCCAACGCGTCTGCCATTTGCGAGCCGTACGCCGTGACGGTGGAGGGTGGCATCGGTGCGCGGTTGAGGTGATCTTGCAGGCTGCCGCCGCTGACATATGGCATTACGAGGTACGTGTGTCCCTCGCTTGCGCCGAAGTCAAAGATGGGAACGATATTGGGGTGATCGAGCGCCGCCGCAACCTGCGCCTCGCGCAGGAAGCGTTCGCGGAACGATTGGCGTTCGGAGAGCTGCTCGTCGAGCACCTTTACAGCAACATCGCGCCCTAGGCGCAGATCGCGACCCAGGTACACCTGGGCCATGCCGCCTTCGCCGAGCGGCCGCACCAACTCATAATAGCCGAGTTGCCACACCTGCATCCCAGCGACCCTCTCCTCCGTCGCGCGGCGTCGCGCGTGGTAACCGACCGGCGTTTTCCGGTTCGCTCGCGCCGCTATTATACAGCGTGATGCGCTTGGTGGCGTCAGGTACTATGTTGATCATACGGGACGTGCATCTTCAAACTCCCGTATACCCTCCGGTCGACCGGGTGAGATGCGCCGAATGTGGTGCGTATGATCGCGTATCAATGTCCATCGCAGCGTGCACTAGTCAGACATGGCAGCGCGACGAAGTAGCGAGTAGGCCGCCGCCCAGCAGGAGATCGAGATGTCGCCAAATTATGATTCGACGTATGCCGCTGCTAACGCGCCACGCGACACCCCGCCTCCAACTGCGCCTGCCAACAACAGCCCTGCGAAGACGTCGTCGAATAGCGGGTTCGCCATCGCTAGTCTCGTTTGCTCCCTGGTTGGCGTCGTATTCCTCCCCATCATCGGGGGTCTTCTGGGCATCATCTTAGGTGCGGCTGCCCTGACGCAGATCCGCATCTCCAACCCGCGAGTGCAAGGGCGCGGCCTCGCACTCGCGGGCATCATCGTCGGCGCGGTCTCGGTGGTCCTCTGGGTAGGTGTGTTGGCTTTCCTCGGTTCCCATCCGGGCTTCCTTTGACACTCCCCCGGCAAAAGCCGGGAGATTCTCGGTTCTCCGCCGCGGCCTACGCCACGGCTCCCCGAAGGCTCTGCCCGAGCCTTACTATGTTCTTGGCGGCATTGTGGTCCCGATGCAGGGCTCGGCCGCAGTCCGGGCAGGAATGCCAACGGACCGACAAGCCCTTGTGGACGATGACGCCGCAGCCAGAACACGTCTGGCTGGTGTAGGCAGGCGGCACGGCTACGACTGTGCGCCCGGCCCATGCTGCCTTGGCGCTCAGGATGCGCAAGAACTGGCTCCAGCCCGCGTCTTGGATAGACTTGGCGAGGTGGTGGTTCTTGACCATGTTGGCCGTCTGCAAGTCTTCGTGAGAGATCGCGTCGTTTTCGCGCACCAGGGCAAGCGCCGCCTGTATGGTGAACGTCTTGGCGCTGCCGCTTGACCTTCAGGTGCGCTTTGGCGAGCAGCGTGACCGCCTTGCGACGGCGATTGCTGCCCTTCTTGCGGCGACTCACCCGGCGTTGGGCGGTCTTGCGGTGACGCTCCGCTTTGCGATACCAGCCGGGATGAAAGACGCGCTCACCAGTAGACGTGGTGGCGAAGGCCTCCACACCAAGGTCTATGCCGGTCTCTTGGCCTGTCGCGGGCAGCGGCTGCATCGGCACGTCGGCGCAGGAGAAGCAGACCTACCAGCCGTCCGCTGCCCGCGACACCGTGACCGTCTTGGGCGTGCCCTCCGGCGGTCGGGACCAGCGCACCGCAATCCGCCCGATCGTCGAGAGGACCAGGAAGCCGTTGTCCAGGGTAGCTCCACTGCCGAACTGCTTGTAGGTGAATGAGTTGTAGCGGTTGGCTCCCTGGAAGCGGGGATAGCCGGACGTCTCACCGTTCTTGGCACGGCGGAAGAAGGCCTGGAAGGCCCTCTCCAGCCGGGTCAGCACGTCCTGCAAGACCGGCGAGTGGACGTCGCGGTATTCAGGGCGGACCTCTTTCACTTCGGGCAGTTGGGCGCTCTGGCCGGCGACGGTCACGCTCACCCCGCACTTCCGCCAGGCGTCCCGCCGCTCCTCAAGGGCGGCGTTGTAGCGTTCACGGCAGCGGCGCAAGACCAACGCCATCGCCCGCTCCTGATCTGGAGTGGGCTTCAGTTTGTACGTGAAGGTCTTGCGCACTGTCTGCGGGTCCCTGTCTGCGGGTCCCTGTCTGCGGGTCCCTGTCTGCGGGTCCACCTACGTCTTGCTCTGCCCCTCAAGGTATTTCCTGATCGTCTCCTGGCTCACGTTGCCCGCCGTGCTCAAGAAAAACGAGCGCGTCCACATGGACGGGAGCTTGCGAAGCTGCGGGAACTCCTGCCGCAAATGGTGCGCACTACGGCCCTTGATGCGCCGTGGGATGTCAGACGGCAGGGTGTTCGGGTCTGCCCGGATGAACAGGTGGACGTGATCGGGCTGAATCGCCAACTCGATCACGATCCAGTCGTGCTCGGCTGCTACTTCGCGGATGATCTGCTCCAAGCGGCTACGTATCGGCCCGACGAGCACCTCGCGCCGCCGCTTGGGGCACCAGATGACGTGGTACACGACAAGGTGTAGGGTGTGCCCTTCGTGCGCGTAGTCCATGTTGATAGTATACCCTTCCTCAACACGGCTCGCAAGGCGGAAGAACCATTCTGTAGCGCGCTCCCATTCGAATTGTGGCGCCGCGCTGGCCCGCGTGAGACAATCGCGTCGTGCCCCGAGTCCAGGGATGATATAGATGATATACTGGTACACACCGTGACGCCGCAGACGTGACCCACGGCGTCTTCAGTTTGCGCACGCACCTCCTGCGCGCAATGTCCGGGGTGGGGTACGTCGTGTTGGGAGCGACCGATGGGATTTTATGATCACCTTGAAGCGACCGACCCCGAAATTGCGGCGATCATTCGCCGTGAGGAGCGTCGCCAGTTCGAAGGCATCGAACTGATCGCCTCGGAGAACTATATCAGCACCGCCGTCGCCGAGACGATGGCCAACATCATGACGAATAAGTATGCCGAGGGACTGCCGGGCAAACGGTACTACGGCGGCTGCGAATTCATCGATGAGGCCGAGAATCTGGCGATAGACCGCGCCAAGCGGCTCTTCGGCGCCGAGCACGCGAATGTGCAACCGCACTCGGGGGCGCAAGCCAACGCCGCCGTCTACTTGGCCCTCTTGCAACCTGGCGATACCGTGCTCGGCATGGCGCTGGACCAGGGTGGACACCTCACCCACGGTGCAAAGGTGAACTTCTCCGGCAAGCTTTACAACTTCGTGCCCTACGGCGTCTCGCGCGAGACCGAGACGATCGACTATGACGCGCTGGAGGCGCTGGCACGCGAACAGAAGCCGAGAATGATCGTTGCTGGATTCTCGGCCTACCCGCGCAGACTCGATTTCGCCCGCTTCCGCCAGATCGCCGACGCCGTCGGCGCGTACTTGATGGCGGACGTGGCGCATGTCGCAGGGTTGATCGCCGCGGGGCTCTACCCTGATCCGATCCCCCATTGCCACGTTGTCACTACGACCACACATAAAACGCTGCGCGGTCCGCGCGGCGCGATCATCCTCTGCACCGCCGAGCTCGCCGCGAAGATCGACAAGGGCGTCTTCCCGGGCACGCAGGGCGGCCCGCTGGAGCACATCATCGCGGCCAAGGCCGTCGCTTTCAAAGAGGCGCTAGCGCCTTCGTTCAAGGCGTATCAGCAGCAGGTGCTCGACAACGCACGAGCGCTGGCCGCGTCGCTCACCGACAAGGGCTTCCGCCTCGTCTCGGGCGGCACCGACAACCATCTGATGTTGGTGGACGTACGCCCGTTCGGCGTCACCGGGCGAGACACCGAGCTCGCCCTCGAAGCGGTGCATATCACGGCGAATAAAAATGGCATACCGTTCGATCCGGAGCCACCGGTGCGCACGAGCGGCGTGCGACTGGGCACCCCCGCCGTTACCACGCGTGGCTTCACCGAGCCCGAGATGCGCGAGGTCGCAGCTCTGATCGCCAGCGCGATTGAGCAGCGCGAAGATCCCGTCGCCGTCGCGCGGACCCGCGATCAGTCCATCGCGCTCGCGACGCGCTTTCCGCTGCCGGGCCTCTTCCTGACGACGGGCCTTGGCCTGCCCGCAGGGATCGCGCCGTAGCCACTGTTCGCACGCCCGGCGCTCCTCGCCGCGGTGAAGGCGTCCACCCGGACGCCCCGAAGTATCCTGCCAACTGTCATGGGAGACACGACGGAAAGGATCACTCGCTATGAATGTCTATCGCCCCGACTCGATTCGCGCGGTTGCGGTGGTGGCTCACGGCAGCGCCGGCAAGACATCTCTGGTAGACGCGGCGTTCTACGACACGGGCGCGGCGACGCGCGTGGGCAAAGTGGACGAGGGGACCTCCATCTCCGACTACGATCCCGACGAGATCAAGCGCCGCATGTCGATCAATCTGTCGGTCGTACCCGTCGAGTGGCGTGGCGGCAAGATCATTCTCTTAGACACCCCGGGCTACGCGGATTTCGCCGGCGAGGTCCATGCGGGACTGCGGGTGGCGGACGCCGCGCTCGTAGTGGTCTCCGCGGACAAGGGCGTCGAGGTCGGCACGGAACTCGCCTGGAAATACGCCGACGGCTACGACCTGCCCCGACTCGTCTTCATCAACAAGCTTGACCGCGAGAACACCAGCTTCGAGTCGGCGCTCGCCTCGCTGCGGTCCCATTTCGGCAATGCGGTGGTGCCACTGACGATTCCCATCGGCGATCAGGCCAGTCTCTCCGGCGTCGTCGATCTCGTGTCGGGTAAGGCATATACCTTCGCGGACAACAAAGTGACCACGGGCGACATGCCCGCCAACGTCGCGGAGGCGGCGGCGAAGTATCGCGAGCAGCTCGTTGAGACCGCCGTCGAGAGCGACGACGACCTGATGGCCAAGTACCTGGAGGGCGAGGATCTCTCGGCCGAGGAGCTGCGCCGCGCGATCCGGCAAGGCGTCGCGGCGGGCTCCGTGGTTCCGGTGCTGGCCGGCTCGGTCGCCAAGAACATCGGCATCCAGCCGCTGCTCGACGCCCTCACAGACTATCTTCCCAGCGCCGCCGAGCGACCGTATATCACGCCGGCGGGCATGTCCACCGCGTTCATTTTCAAGACCATTGTGGACCCACAGAAGGGGCAGCAATCCTTCTTCCGCGTATACGGTGGCTCACTCAAGTCCGACGATCACGCGTGGAACGTCTCCAAGGGCACCGAGGAGCGACTCGGACAGATTCAGGCGGTGCGCGGGAAGTTGCAAGAGCCGGTGCAGGAGGTGCCGGCGGGCGACTTCGGCATGATCGTCAAGCTCGCCGGCACGCATACCGGCGACACGCTCGGCGCGAAAGACGCGAAGCCGCTGCCGCCGATCAAGTTCCCCAGACCTGTCTTCACGGCGGCGGTCGTCGCCAAGACCCAGACGGACCTCGACAAGATGGGTACCGCACTCGCGCGCATTGCGGAGGAAGATCCGACGCTGCAGGTCTCGCGCGACCCCGAGACCGCGGAGACGTTGCTGGCGGGCATGGGCGAGTCGCACGTCGACATCGCCATCGAGCGAATGCAGCGGCGCTTCGGCGTAGCGGTGATGAAGCAGGAGCGGCGGGTCCCTTATCGCGAGACGATCAAGAAGAAGGCCCGCGCCGAGGGGCGTCACAAGAAACAGACCGGCGGTCACGGCCAGTTCGCCGACATCTGGCTGGAGATCGAGCCGCTGACCGGCAGCGAGGAGAGCTTTCTCTTCGAGAACAAGATCGTCGGCGGCGTGGTGCCTCGCGAATTCGTGCCGGGAGTGGAGAAGGGCGTCGGAGAATCACTGAGGCGGGGGTTCATCGCCGGGTGCCCGATGCTTCATGTGCGGGTGGCGCTGGTGGACGGCAAGTATCACCCGGTGGACTCGAACGCGCAGGCCTTCGAGACGGCGGCCCACATCGGCATGAAAGAGGCGGTGGCGTTGGCGAGCCCGACGCTGCTGGAGCCGATCATGACCGTTACTATCGAGGCGCCCGAAGCGAACATGGGCGACATCAACAGCGACCTGAACACCAAGCGCGCGCGAATCCTCGGCATGGAGTCGGCGGGCGGCGGTATGCAGCGCATCACGGCACAGGTACCGATGGCCGAGATGCTGCACTACGCCACCGACCTGCGCTCGATCACGCAAGGGCGCGGCACCTTCACGATGGAGCAGTCCTCCTATGAAGAGGTGCCGGCGCACGTTCAGCAGCAGGTGATCGAGGCGTACAAGAAGAGCCGAGAAGAGAAGTAGCGGCTCGGGGCCGTAGGCAGCACACGCCAGGCGATCACGCCTTGCGTGCGTTAGAGGCGGTACACGCTGAGGCGCCCTGTTTCAACTGTCCAGGGCGCGATGGCGTGGCCGTGTGCGTCCTGTTGCGCTGATATAGTGAAGTCTCTGGACGATTGAAGCAGCGAGGCTGCCGAGGTCCATGCGCTGGAACCTGGGCGGAGCTCGTAGACATTGTGATTTTCGCTCTCGCTCGACGCCGGACTTGCTAAGGCGAAGGCCGTCGCGTCCCCTGTCACGAGCAGCTGATTGAAGCGGACGGTGCCGTCCGGCAAGCCCGGCGCGGTAGCCCATTCTTGACCGGCACCGCCCGACGAGAACGCCGTGCCGGGCGCGGCCTGGAGGACGCCTACCAACGCTCCGCCGTCCTGGCTGGCAGAGAGGGGGGCGATGATGCCTGCGGTGGTCTGCAGGAAGGTCACCTGCTGCCAAGTTGCCCCGCCATCTACGCTGCGCACGCTCACGGTGGAGATCGGGTCTGCGGTTTGGCCGAAGGTCAGTAGGAGCACCCCAGGCTGTCCGGGGAGCATCGTGCCGCCGACGATGACCGAGGGACTTTGCGACAGGTCAAGGTCCCCGATCTTGCCGTTGTGATCGATGCGGACGAACGAGCCGCCGCTGTAACTCGCGTAGAGCTCGGCGAGGGGAGTGCCAGCGCTCTCGGTGAGGTGCGTCAGGACCGGCGCGGTCGAGCTGGCCCAGCCCAGCGCCTCGAAGGTGAGATCGCCCAGGTCGGTCAGGTGTTGCCAATGCGCGCCTCCGTCGAAGAGCGGGAAGTGAGGTCGCTGCGCAGGTCAGTGGGGGTGGCGCACGATTACGCCAGGAAGTCGAGGATGGCTTGCTGCGCCACCGGCGACTCGATGATGGTGTAGTGGTTGCAGTCGGGCACCTCGACCAGGGTGCAGTTTGGCATGACGCCGCGGAGACGGTCGGCCTCCTCGGCGGGAAGGATGAAGCCACGGTCGGGCGCGAGCGTGCCGTATTGCGCGCGGAGCAGCAGCGTGGACTGCTTGACGAACGGCGGTAGCGCCTCCGTGCGCGCGGCGCCGAGGGCGAAAGCTTCTTCGTCGATGGCGTGCTTGGGGACGCGTGAGCGCACTGTGCCGTCGGGCAGCTGCTCGGCGTCGTAGCGGAAGTAGGCTTCCCAGAGGTCGTTCCACTGCACGACGGGGAGCTGGCGCATTAGACCGAGATAGGCATCGAGCGAAGGATAGGTCGCGCCGAGCCGATTGACCGAGGCGGCGATGGCCTGGGCGGAGTCGTCGGGGATCTTGCCACCGGCGTCGATCATGACGACGCGGCTGACGCGGTCGGGGTAGAGGGCGGCCATGTACATCGCGATGACCGCGCCGAGCGAGTGGCCGATCAGGGTCACTGGCCCGAGCTTCAGTCCGTCCCGGAGGGTGAGCAGGTCGGCGGCGTGGATCGAGATGCTATACCCATACGGTGGCTTGGAACTGAGGCCACGCCCGCGCAGGTCGGGCGCGACGGCATACCAGCCTTGTGCGGCGAGTGCCGGTCCCATACCGAGGAACTCGCGCGAGCTGGCGGTGAGGCCGTGGATCAGCAGCGCGGCGCGTCCGGCGCTCGGACTGCCCCACGAGGCGAAGTGCAGTGAGAGGCCACCAATGCCCAAATTGTCCTCGCGCGGTGAAGATAGCGACGTTGCTCCGCTCATGGCTCGAACCCCCACATCTACGTTGATAGCTCACGGACAGACGACGACAACATGACGCTCTCGTCAGAGTATACCTGAACGTGGCCGGCGGTGATTGACACGGCCTGGCGGCGGCTGGTATCGTAATGGCCAGCTTGCCCATGTCGCGCCGGGCGGCGGAGCCGGGCGTCGCGTGGAACTGTGTAGTGGTCTTGAGTCGTCTCGCCCAGGCGCCGGACCCACGGTCGTGACCGACGCCGCTTGCTCCCACGCAGGAGGTACGGTCATGAGCGGTCTCTTCGGTCGGTTCGGGCGTTCCAAGCAGGAGGACGGCGCTCCCAACTCGTCCGCCCCGTCGAACGCGAACGGCGACACAGGTGGCGGCGGCTCGAACGGCAGCGTCGCGGCACAGACGGTCACGCCCACCTCCGACACACTCGCCACCGCCGCTCCCTCGCAGGCAACACCGGCGGCGCCATCGCCGTCGTCCAACGGCGCCACCGCTGGCTTCGTCTCGACGATGATGGACTATCCGCTCACGCTGCGGCACCCGCTCGACCGCGCCGCCACGCTCTTCGCGCGCCGATCGCTCGTCACCAACACCGCCGAGGGGCCGCAGCGCACGACCTACGGCGCATGGGCCAAGCGCGTCAGCCGGCTCGCGTATGCGCTGCAGAAGCTTGGCGTGCGGAAGGGCGATCGCGTCGCGACGCTCGGCTGGAACACGACGGCGCACCTTGAGATGTACTTCGGCGTGCCGTGCTACGGGGCGGTGTTGCACACGTTGAATCTGCGGCTCTTCCCGCAGGACCTCGCCTACATCATCAACGACGCGCAGGATGGGCTGATCTTCGTGGACGCGGACCTGTTGCCGCTGCTGGAGCGTATCTCGGATCAGTTGACGCCAGTGCGCAACCTGATCGTGATGAACGGCACCGCCGCGCCGACCGATGCCTCGAAGCTGCCGCCGATCCTCAGTTATGAGGAGCTGCTGGCCACCGCGCCGAGTGACGAGTATCCCTGGCCGGAGCTGGACGAGCGCCAGGCGGCGGCGATGTGCTATACGTCGGGCACGACGGGGAATCCCAAGGGTGTGGTGTACAGCCATCGCTCGGTCTTGCTGCACTCGTTGGCGTTGACGCAGACGGATGTGGCCGGGCTCTCGGAGCGCGACGTATGTATGCCGTTCGTGCCGATGTTCCACGCGAACGCCTGGGGTCTCGCCCACGCGGCGCCGATGGTGGGGGCCAGCCTGGTCTTCCCCGGACGGCTGATGGACCCGGTGAGCGTCGCCAAGCTGATGGACTCGGAGAAGGTATCGCTGGCGGCAGGCGTGCCGACGATCTGGATCGGACTGGTGCAGATCCTCGATAAGGACGCTTCGTCCTACAACTTCTCGAAGCTCGACCGCATCCTCTGCGGCGGCAGCGCGGTGCCCATGTCGCTGATCCAGGGGCTGCGCCGCCACGGCTTGACGATCATCCAGGCGTGGGGCATGACGGAAATCTCGCCGGTCGGCTCGATGGGACGCTTGCAGAGCACGCTGGAGGGTCTGCCGCCGGAGCAGCAAGACGACATTCGCGCGAAGGCGGGCGTGCCGGTGCCGCTGGTGGACTTCCGCATCCTCGACGAGAGCGGCAAGCAGGTGCCGTGGGACGGCGAGACCTTCGGCGAGCTGCAGGTGCGCGGGCCGTGGATCACGGCATCGTACTACCACGGTGGCGACGACAATGCGAACAAGTTCGCCGGCGGCTGGCTGCGTACCGGCGACGTGGCGACGATGGACGAGAACGGCTACATTGGCATCGTGGACCGCACCAAAGACGTGATCAAGAGCGGCGGCGAATGGATCTCATCGGTCAATCTGGAGAACGTGATTATGGGGCATCCGATGGTGCTGGAGGCGGCGGTGATCGGTGTGCCGGACGAGAAGTGGGCCGAGCGCCCGGTCGCCTATGTGGTGGCGAAGCCGGACTTCAAGGACACGATCACGAAGCAAGACATCATGGACTATCTGGAGCCGCGCGTGGCGAAGTGGTGGCTGCCCGATGACGTTATCTTCATCGACGCGGTGCCGAAGACGAGCGTGGGCAAGTTCGATAAGAAGGTGCTGCGCGCGCAGCATGCCGCCGAGCACGCTCCCTCGGCATAGTGGGCGGGCGGAAGCGGATTCGGATTCACCGCAAAGGCGCGAAGAGCGCAAAGGTACGCGAAGGGCAGAGGATGTATCGTGGGGATGTCCTGTGAAGGACGTCTTCATGGTCCTCTGCTCCTTTCGTTATGAGGCGGGTTGGCGGTTAAGGAAGCTGGTGGTTGAAATCGCGCCTGGTTGGCCGGTGGCCGCGAAGTCCGCCAAAAGCGGACTCGGAAATAAAAACGTTCATTGCCGCTGATCGATGACCCGGATGCTGACGCATCATGTGCGTCCACTTGCCTGGGGGCGGAAGTGCCGATGTGGGGAGGAAATCGGCTTCATTTCGGGGTTTGTGGGAGGGGCGGTGAATTCGGGCGAGGAATGAACGGCCAATTTTCCCGCGTTTGGCATTTCCGCTTTCTTCCGCTTTCGCGTTTTGATCGGGCTTTGAGGGGGGAGTTGACCACTCCCCACGGCTGAAGTCGGGGGATTCTTGGGCTGACCACCGCTCACCTAGCGAGCTAGGAGCGTCGTACACGGTCCTGTCGTGGCCCGAAGCCACCTCCACACGCGTACCTTCCCGCAGGCCCTGCGGTAGAGCGTACGTATCGCACACCTGGTCGTTTGGTGTCCGGTGGTCGGGAGCGCCTGACGGCGCGCGGCGTTTCCTCCCCATGGCTCAAGCCAGGGGTCTTCACGCCGCGCGAGCTGATAACGGATTCGGAGCGGATTGGAGGCGAGGCGGAAATGGGGGATCGGAGAGTAGCGCTACAGGGATCGGGACAATACAGGCGGACTTGCGCTGTTGGAATAGCATAGGGGCATGACGCTCCATGAGGAAATCGCCGCATTGAAGGCGCTGAATGCCGAGCTGGTGACGCAGAACGCTGTGCTGGCGGCGCGCGTGCAGGAACTGGAAGCGCGGTTGGCCAAGGACAGCCACAACAGCGGCAAACCGCCGTCGAGCGACGGGCTGGGGCGCAAGACGAAGAGCCTGCGGCGGCGCAGCGGCAAGAAGGCCGGAGGGCAGCTGGGCCATCGCGGGGAGACGCTGCACTTGGTGGCGACGCCCGACGCGGTGGTGGAGCATCGGCCAGCAGCCTGCACGGAGTGCCACACGCCGCTGGACCAAGCGCCAGTGGTGCTGCGGGAACGCCGGCAAGTCCACGATCTGCCCCGAGTACGGCTGCGGGTGACCGAACACCAGGCGCTGCACGTCCGCTGCCCCGCGTGCCAGGCCGTGTCGGTGGGCGCATTCCCGGCGGAGGCGCCGAGTCGGGCGCAGTACGGACCGCAGCTGCGGGCCTTCGCCGTCTACCTCCTCCAGCAACAGTTCGTGCCCTACGGCCGGGTGCGGGAGCTGTTCGCCGACCTCTGCGGCGCCGCGCTCTCGTTGGGCACGCTGCAGACCTGGGTGCGGCAGAGCGCCGCGACGCTGGCGCCGGTGGAGGCGCAACTCAAGGCGGCGCTGCAGCAGGCGCCGGTGCTGCACGTCGACGAGACGGGCGTACGCCGTGGCGGGCGGCTGGCCTGGGCGCATGTGGCGAGCACCAGCCGACTGACGCACTACGCTATCCACGCCAAGCGCGGCGGCGAGGCGACCGACGCCATCGGCATCCTGCCCGACTACACCGGGGTGAGCGTGCATGACGGCTGGAGGCCCTATTGGCGGTATACGCGCTGCCGTCACGCGCTCTGTAATATCCACCACCTCCGCGAATTGACCTTCCTGGAGGAGCAGTACCAACAGGCGTGGGCCAAGCAGTTCAAGACGCTGCTCCGGGAGATGAAGGCCGCCGTCGACGAGGCCCGTGACACCGGCCTCCGCTCCCTGCCCACCGCCGTCCGCGGGGCGTTCGTCAGCCGCTACCGCGCGCTGCTCGCCGCTGGGCTCGCCGCCAATCCGCCGCCCGCGCGGCGCCCCCGTCAGCGCGGGCGCGTCAAGCAAACGCCCGCACGCAACCTCCTCGAGCGCCTCTGGCTGGGCCAGGACGAGGTGCTCGCCTTCCTCGACGACTTCCGCGTCCCCTTCGATAACAACCAAGCCGAGCGCGACGTGCGGATGCTCAAGGTCCAGCAGAAAGTCTCCGGCTCCTTCCGCTCGGACTGGGGCGCCGACGCGTTCGCGTGCCTTCGCGGGTATCTTTCTACCCTCAGGAAGCAAGGCGTGGCGCTGCTCGCCGCCCTCGAGACCGTCGTCGCCGGGCAGCCCCTCTATCCAGACTTCGCCTGAACAGACGCCAGGGATCGAGGTAAAGCGGCAGATTGAACTTTCATTCTAACCGAGAATAGCACTGGGAGGTGCAAACGCAAGAGGAGTCGCGAGAGGCGCGGGAAATGCCCCCTGCCCTAATGAAGTTTGACAAGCAAAACGGGTAGTGATGAAGTAAAGCCAGGCACGCAGACCGAGCAGGAGGTAGGTAAGATGGCTTCGCGGCGGATGGTAGCGTTGAGTTGGGAGCAGCAGCAGGAGTTGGAGACCCACCGGGACCATAACCCGCGTCCGTATGTGCGGGAGCGGTGCGCCGCGCTGCTGAAGATCGCCCAGGGCACCGCCCCGTATGCGGTCGCCCGCCAGGGACTCCTGAAACGGCGGCAGCCCGATACGGTGTACGGCTGGCTGGCCCACTACCAAGCCGATGGGCTGGCGGGCCTGCTCGCGCATGTGCAGGGCGGGAATCGCCGGAGGCGTCTTCGACCCCGCGCAGAAGGAGGCCCTCGTGCAGCGGCTGCATCAGCCACCAGGCGAGGCCGCACGCCAGGAGGCGGGAGCGACGGCGAGTAGCCCGCCGCCCAGTCGCTGGACGCTGCGCACCATCCGCGTCTCGGTCCCCGCCATGGCCCCTACAGTCTGAGCGGGATCTGGCGGGTGCTGCAGCGCTGCCGACTGCGGCTGCGCATGGCTCGCCTCCAGCAGTACAGCCCCGACCCGGACTACCTGCCCAAGGTCGCGCACCTGGAGCGCTGCCTGCGGGCCGCGGCGCGGGAGCCGGGGGCCATTGCCCTGGTGTTCGTCGACGAGATGGGCTATTACCGCTGGCCGGAGGCCGCGCCCGACTGGATGCTGGGCGCTCCCGCGGCCCCGACGCTGGCCCGCTGCGCCGGCCCCACGAACCGCCAACAGCGCCTCATCGGCGCGCTCAACGCGCTGACCGGCCAGGTGCACTACCTGGACAACTACCTGGTCGGCCGCCGGCAGGTGGCCGCTTTCTATCAGCAACTGGACCAGACCTACGCCGGGGTCGAGCGCGTCTACCTGGTCCAGGACAACTGGTCCATTCACCACCATGACGACGTCCAGGCGGTGTTGGCGGCCTTGCCACGGCTCGAACCGGTGTGGCTGCCGACCTACGCCCCCTGGCTCAATCCCATCGAGAAGCTCTGGCGCTGGCTGCGTCAGGACGTGCTGAAGCTGCACCACCTGACCGACGACTGGCGCACGCTGCGGGCGCGCGTCAACGCCTTCTTGGATCAGTTTGCCTCGGGCTCGCAGGCTTTGCTCCGCTACACTGGCCTCATCGGTGATGGCCATCTGGCGTACGTCCTCCGTAGCGCGTGATTACCCGCTTTGGTCGTCAATGTTCATCAGGGCAAGGCTAATACTGGGTGGGTGTGGCTCCTGCCGTGTGGCCCTCGCAACGTATGAACGGCAGCACAGGCAATGTGACAGTCCACGCGGGATTGGCCCTGGCCTTTCGGCCGGCGTCCCTCGCCACGTATCCGCGCTTAGTGGATCAGGCGATGACTACAGCGGGATGTTACCGTGCTTCTTGGGTGGGTTGGTGTCGCGCTTGTTTTTGAGCATATCGAGGGCGACGATGAGCTTCTCGCGGGTGTGGCGTGGCTCGATCACCTCGTCCACGTAGCCACGGCCCGCGGCGACGTAGGGGTTGGCGAACTTCTCGGTGTAGTACTGGACGAGCTCTTGGCGCTTGGCTTCGGGATCGGCGGCGCGGTTCGATCTCGTCCTTGAAGATGATGTTCACGGCGCCATCGGGACCCATCACGGCGATCTCGGCGGTCGGCCAGGCGTAGTTGACGTCGCCGCGCACGTGCTTGCTGCTCATGACGTCATAGGCGCCGCCGTAGGCCTTGCGCGTGATGACGGTCACCTTGGGGACGGTGGCCTCGCAGTAGGCGTAGAGCAGCTTGGCGCCGTGGCGAATGATGCCGCCGTGCTCCTGCGCGACGCCGGGGAGGAAGCCGGGGACGTCCTCGAAGGTGACGATGGGGATGTTGAAGCAGTCGCAGAAGCGCACGAAGCGCGCGGCCTTGTCCGACGAGTTGATGTCGAGCACACCGGCCAGCACGGCGGGCTGCTGCGCGACGATGCCGACCGAGCGCCCGTTGAGCCGCGCGAAGCCGATCAGGATATTCTTGGCCCAGTGCTCCTGCACCTCGAAGAAGGAGCCGCGATCCACCACGCGACGGATGACGTCCTTCATGTCGTAGGGCTTGTTGGGGTTGTCGGGGATGATCTCGTTGAGCGCCTCGTCCGCGCGATCCACCGGATCGTCGCTGGGCAGGAGTGGGGCGTCATCGACGTTGTTCGAGGGCAGGTAGCTGAGGAGCGTACGCAGCGCGCGCAGGCACTCGGCCTCGCTGGGCATCAGGAAGTGCGCGACGCCGCTGACGGAGTTGTGGACCTGCGCGCCGCCGAGGCTCTCGAAGGTGACGTCCTCGTGCGTCACGGTCTTCAATACGTTTGGACCCGTGACGAACATGTGGCTGGTGCCCTCGACCATCATCACGAAGTCCGTGATGGCGGGTGAGTAGACGGCGCCGCCGGCGCAGGGGCCGAGGATCGCAGAGATTTGCGGCACCACGCCACTTGCCAGCGTGTTGCGCAGGAAGATGTCGGCGTAGGCGCCGAGGCTGACGACGCCCTCCTGGATGCGCGCGCCGCCGGAGTCGTTGAGGCCGATGACGGGCGCGCCGTTCTTCATGGCATGGTCCATCACCTTGCAGATCTTCTCGGCGTGGGCCTCGGAGAGCGAGCCACCGAAGACCGTGAAGTCCTGCGAGAACACGTAGACCAGCCGCCCGTCGATCTTGCCGTAGCCCGTCACGACGCCGTCGCCGAGCACCTTCTGGTCTGCGAGGCCGAAGTCGGTGCTGCGGTGCGTGGCGAACATGTCAAGCTCTTGGAAGGTGCCGGGATCGAGCAACAGATCGATCCGTTCGCGCGCGGTGAGCTTGCCCTTCTTATGCTGCGACTCGATGCGCTTCGTGCCGCCGCCCTCCATGGCCTGCTCGCGCAGCTGCTTCAGCTCGTCTAGCTTCTCGCGTGTCGTCTTCATGGGTATCCTCGGGAGCTAGGAAACTCGTTCACCGCAAAGGCGCAAAGAGCGCAGAGTCTCGCAAACAGTTGACGGAGTAACGCGGAGCTGCGCGCGTGGCGCTCGGCGATCACGCTTGGTTTTCCCCTCCGGCGTCGGCGCGCTGGACCAGCTCGAGAAGGACGCCGCTCGTGCCCTTGGGATGGACGAAGACGCCGCGGCCTTCTGCCGTCGGGCGCGGCGACGCGTCAAGCACGGGCACGCCGCCGGCTTGAAGCTCGGCGAGCGCGCGCTCGATGTCTTCAACCTCCAGGCAGATGTGGTGCAGCCCTTCGCCGCGCTTCTCGAGGAAGCGCGCGACGCCGGTCTCGCCACCGGTCGGCTCCAATAGCTCGATCTCGCTGCCGCCGGGACCGCCCATCGGCAGGAAGGCGATCTTGATGTCCTCCTGGGGGAAGTCGATCACCTTGGAGGGGGTGATGCCGAGCATGTCGCGGTAGAAGCCGAGCGAGGCGTCGAGGTCGCGCACGACGATGGCGACGTGATCGATGCGCCGTACGCCGGAGGTGAGCATGGGATGCCGCCAATCCTTCGTGGAGCGTCGCAGCCGTAGTCCATCGTATCGTATGTCGTTTGCTGCGTGGCCGTCAACCACGGCTGATGGGGCGCGAGAAAGCGCGTGTAGGGCTATGGGCAAGTGACATCAACATCAACGGAGGGCACTGTGCCGTTGGCGCTGAAGGTGATGATGGTATCTGTGTTGACCGTGATAGTGACCAAATCACTTGTCATTGAGCCCAGCGAATCGCTATCTGGAAACACGGTGTCGATCCCGCTCGAGTCAACGGACGACCAATTCAATGTGCCATCTCCGCTGTTGCCAACCGTGACATATATGTTGTCTCCACAGGTAGTCGATGTGCCGCCAGCGGTATCGACTTGACACTCCACACGGGCTAAAGTCCGATGGATTCTCGGTTCAACCCCGCAGCTACCGCCACGAGTCCCCGAAGGGCCTGCCCGGCCCATTGGATGTTGCGCGCCGCGTTCTCATCCCCGTCGAGCACGAGGCCACACGACGTACAGACGTGGGTGCGCACGCTCAGGCTCTTGGGGATGCGCGTTCCACAGCCACTACAATCCTGCGAGGTGTAGGCAGGTGGCACGGCGATGACCCGACGGCCAGCGTATACTGCTTTGCCTTCGAGGATGCTGCGGAACTGCGACCAGCCAGCGTCCGATATGGACTTGGCAAGATGATGGTTCCGTACCATGTTGGCGACCTGCAAATCTTCGAGGTAGATTGCTTCGTACTGGCGAAGAAGGTTCAGCGCGGTCTTATGGTGGAAGTCTTGGCGCTGCCGCTTCACTGTCTGATGCGCTTTAGCAAGACAGCCCACCGCTTTCCTGCGGCGATGACTACCCTTCTTGCGGTGGGAGACAACACGTTGTGCCTTCGCCAGCTTCTTTTCGCCACGGCGATAGTGGCGGGGATTCTCGACGATATCCCCATCTGCCGTGATGAGGAAAACCATGAGGCCAACATCGATGCCGGTCTCGCGTTCAGTGGGTGGAAGCGGCTGGACGGGCACGTCGTCGCACGAGAAGCACACATACCAGCCATCGACCTCTTGGGATATCGTGACGTTTTTTGGGTGCCTTCCAACGGGCGGCTCCAGCGGACGGCTACGCGACCAATCTTGCTGAGAACGAGTGTACCGTTATCGAGCCGTGTACTGTTGCCGTACTGCTTGTAGGTGAAACTGTGATAGCGGTCCCGGCCTTGGAAACGTGGGAATCCGGGCGTCTGTCCAGCTTTCACTCGCCGAAAGAAGGCTTGGTAGGTCTTTTCCAGTCGCATCAAAACGTCTTGCAATACCTGAGAGTGGATTTCTCCATACTCAGGGAACGCTGCTTTCAGGTCAGGCAACTCGGCTTGCTATCCATAGCACGTGAGCGTGACACCACAGCGCCGGTACGCCGTGATGCGTTGTTCGAGTGCGGTGTTGTAGAGCGTGCGGCAACGCAACAGGGTCTCAGCCAGCGCCCGCACTTGTTCGAGTGTCGGCTTGAGCTTGTACCTGTAGGTTTTCCGCGGGCCCCCGTCACTCACCGGAGTCTCTCCGCAGCCCTATTGGCGACTTTGCGCCTGGATGTAGTGTTGGTAGCAGGTCCGGCGGACTTGCGGAGCAAGTGTAGCCTAGAGGCATGACGCCAGAAGACCGCATTGTGCCCAGTTGGAAGCCGAGAACGCCGCCTTGCAGGAGCGGTTGGCGGCGCTTGTGGCGCAGGTCCAAGAACGCCAAGCGCGACTCGCCAAAGACCGCCATAACAGCGGCAAGCCGCCCTCCACGGACGGGCTGAAGCGCAAGGCGAAGCGCCTGCGCAAGCCGAGCGGCAAGAAGGCGGGCGGGCAGCTGGGCCACCGCGGGGAGACGCTGCACCTGGTGGCGACGCCCGACGCCGTGGTGGAGCATCGGCCGGCGGTCTGCCCGGCGTGCGAGGCCGACCTCACCGACGAAGACGGGGCGGCGGTGATGGGCCGCGAGCGGCGCCCGGTGCAGGAAGTGCCGCCGGTGCGCCTGCGGGTGACGGAGCACCAGGCGCTGCACCTACGCTGTCCGCGCTGCTAGACGGTGTCAATGGGCACGTTCCCCGTCGAGGCGCCGAGCCGGGCACCGTATGGGCCGCAGTATGGGCCGCAGCTGCGGGCGCTGGCGGTGTACTTGGTGGAGGAACAGTCGGTGCCGCTGGGGCGCGTGCAGCAGCTGCGGCGTGACCTGGTCGGGGTGCGACTGGGTCGCGGCACGCTGGGACGCTGGATCCAGCAGGCGTCGGCGACGCTGGCGCCGGTGGAGGCGCAGCTGACGGCGGCGCTGCGCCAGGCGCCGGTGCGGCACAGTGACGAGACTGGCGTGCGGCGGGCCGGCACGCTGGCCCGGGTGCATGTGGCCAGCACGAGTCGACTGACGCGGTACGCCGTGCACGCCACGCGCGGCGCGGACGCCGCCGACGCCATGGGCATCCTGCCCGGCTATGCTAGCGTCAGCGTGCACGACGGGCGGAAGACCTACGGGCAGTACACCACCTGTCGCCAGGAACGGCATTTACCGGCGCGGCCGTGCGCTTGCCTTCTCTCATGGAGGCGCCCGGTGGATGGATTCTTTCGGTCTCGGTCCTCTTGGCGCTCGTCGTGACGATACCCTTGCTCCTCCGACGTCAGCCCGCGGGGCGGTCGCGCCGGGCGATGGGGCTGTATCGAGTGGTAGGCGGCGTCTTCCTTCTGGGTGTGGTCGTGCTCTCAGCCTTGATAGGGGCTGCCCTGTCGCAAGACATTGCGCGCACGGCTCACTCGTATGTGTCCTCGGCCTTGGAACCCGGCGCGTCCCTCCAGGCCGTGCTGAACTGCGCCGCCGCCAATCTTCAGACGAAACAAGACGCCGCAAGCGTCTTGCAGCAAGTCGCCACCGAATGTTTCGGCATAGCTGTCCTCTTTGGTGCTACATGCCTCGGGCAATTGCTCCGCTGGAACGGTTCGCGTTCCAGCGATGCCTAACGCCCTTCGCGTGCGTATCTGGCCGGACTGCCTGTTGCGCCTCTCTCGGTAATCTAAGAGGGCCGTGTTACCCAGTTCGGCCCTCCGACCGGCGGGGGCATCGTGCCCCCGCCGGTCGAGGGGCTCGATCACTGACGCGCTTGCCGCACGCTCGTTCGCCTGTTAGAATGGCCTCGCTCGCCATCCCCGATGGAGGGATCCACGCCGGTCCACCAGCTCAATCGGCTCCGAAGGAGTCTGCCCGTGTCGCGCCTTATTGGTGCCTTCGCCCTCGTCGCCCTCGTCGCCCTCGTCGGCGTCGCCGCCTTCAACTTCGGCCAATTCTCCCCTCTTCATAACGGGTATGTGCCCTTCAGCGATATCGAGTTCTGGCTGGCGAAGGAGCAATTCTTCGCGCTCACGGCGCTCCTCGCCTCGTTCACCTCCGGCATGCTCGCGCTCCTCGCCACGTGGCGCCGACATCCCGCCTGGATTACGCCTCTTGTGGTCACCCTGCTGTTCGACGCCTATGGCGTCGTGGTGTTCGACCTCCTCGGTCACCTCCCCATCACCGGCGCCCCTGGCGACCCCGTGGACTACCTGATCCAGGTCGGGGCTCCGGCGTTGCCCGCCGCCCTTGCCCTTGCCTACGCCGTGCGCTATCGTGCCGAGGGTCCGGGCGCGCCCAGTATGTCACTGATCACTCCCCGGCCTACCGGACTCGTCGATGGCCCCGAGGACGACGCGATCGAGCTGCGCTACAGCCCTTTGGGAGAAGGGGACCGCGCGTCCGAGGACTGACCGCACCCGGGTCTGATCCCCACGAGAGCCTCGAGCAGGACTGCCGCCAGCGCGAGAGCGTGCAGGTCGCTCGTCACTTGCTCGTCGTAGTACGTCCGTCGCCCGCTCGCCTTGCGGTAGGCGAGGTAGCCCTGATCGCGCTTGAAACGGCTGATGAGTTGGTCGAACACTTGCTCGCGCGTCATGCCCGCCAGCACCGCCTCGCCCGCCAGATCGAGATATCCGTCATATCGTCCAGCCACGTCGCCGGCGCGGTCGTTGCCTCGCAACGTCATCTCATCCTGCCTGCCTTCTCGCGCAATCCCAGGCTCGCCGCCCACGAGACCGTCTGCCGCGGAGTGAGCACGAGGCCCGTAGAGCCAGCTCGCGTGAGGACCTCCTACAGCGGCTCCCACCGCGATCCCGTGGACTCCAGTCCGATCAGGATATTCGTCGGCGCTGCGGTCCACGAGGCCAACCAGGCCAGCAGGTGCGCTTACCCCTCGCGCAACGCGAGGAGCCGCGTCGGTGGCAACGGTACCGGGCCCGACGGGGCGCGCAACGCACAGACCACATGCGCCTGTTTCGCAACATCGATCCCCACGGCATAGCGGTCCTCTCTCGACCGGTGGGCTTGCGAACCGGTCGTGTCCATGGTTCCCGTGCTCCCTTCTGTGGCACCTCGCTCGCGACACCTCTCCAACGGGCCTCCTGACGGACTTCGCTGGCAACACTCCTGCCTTCCCCAGACGGTCACCTGACGGATCGGCGCTCGCTCGCGCGGCGCACCAGTCCTTCAATCGACCCTCGCTCGCGAAGGCAGGGACGGGATGCTCCTGGAGTCGGTCATGCCGCAGTGCCTGCAGATGACCCGTCCCCTGCCAGCGGCGCCAGCCATCTAGCCGCTGCGCCCAATAGATAAGGCCTCGACTCGGCACCCGCGTGGGTTGTGGGCTCGCATGCTTCGACTTCGCCAATCGCGACGCGCGGCGGTATCAGGGGTACCCCGATCAATCGGTGCGCGTCGTCGTGGGGCTGACGCGCGTCGGACGTGGGCGATTTACCGAAGAACCCGTAAAGCCGCTGGGCTTCAGCCCATGCGGATGAAAGGGTTTGCGTGGCTTTAGCCGAAAGCCTGCTGCGGTTGCCGATTCCGCCTGCCTGTGCAAGAATAGGTCCATAGGCACTTTGCACCTCACCAATTAAATAGGGTTTGGCGGTTCCGCAGTCAATCGTTCCTGCGGGTAAAAGCACTAACGTATCGTGGACGTGGTGCGCTGCGCTTGCGTCGGGTTGATTGAGCCGAGCTCGCCCGGCGAGGCCGTCAACGCCTCTCGGGGCCGGGCAGGCCCTTCAAGAGCTAACGTAGTGGGTTGCCACAAGCGTTTCCTGAGCATCCATCGGGCCTTGGCCCGTGTGGAGTGTCAAGCGATCTCTGGCCTGTCCGCGACGCTGCGGACCTCGACTCGCGATGCAGCGGATACGGATCGGGGTCCGCCATGGACCAACCCTCGCATGACCACCCCAAGCGGCCGGCGGACGACCTTGCGCAGATCTCTGGGTGGATCATCACCACCAACCGCAAGCGGCGCCTGCGCGCGTGGCTGTCAATCGTGGCGGTCGTTGCCTTCGTCATCGTGATCGCGGCTTGCCTCGTGGTCCTCGGCAATCTCTTCTTCCCTCGGTGATGCGCGATGCCACCCCCCAGATCAGCCCGCCTCCAGCCCTGCCTGGAGTCACCGGTGCCGAGTTCGCCGCGAATCGCGGAGGACGAGGGCCAACCGTGCAAGGGTGGCGTCCCGCGCCGCGTAGTCCTCCGCGGTCCAGGTGCGCCCGCTCGCCTCTGGCTGGCTTGCGACCGACGTCACCTCGAGCCGCCCGGCTACGACATGCCGAGGCGGCCGAGGCCCAAAGGGGCGAGCAGCTCGTCGGCCACCTCCGCATTCGTCGGGTTCGAAGCGGCCGACGCGAGCAGCCCATCAATGACGGTCGACGCCTGGCCTGCCCGGCGCAGACTCAACGTGGCCGCCGCAAGGGGGCTCAGGCTGCCGGAGGTGGCGGCTTCCATGAGGGCGATGCGCTCGGCCGTCTCCGGGCTGGCCAGCGCGGCCGCCACCGCGCCTAGCGGGAGCCCGTCGCGCACCATCTGGTCGATCTGCGCCTCCTTCTGCATGCGCCAGCGTTCGAGGGCTTGTTGCTCCAGCGCCCGCTGGGTGGCCAGGATGACCTCGTTGCCGCTCTTGGGATGCTCGCCGAAGATGCCGGCCAGGAACAGCACGGCAGTGTAGGCGGCGGCGTGGAGCGAGTAGTAGAGCCAGTTCCACGGCTCGGGGAGCGCGTCGAGCGGGAACGCCGTCGTATGCCCGCCGGCGGAGTGCCAGGCAAGGGCGAGGAAGTAGAGCACGGAGGAAGTTGATCAGCGAGGAGACCGCCAGCACGGCGTAGCCCCGCTTGATCAACCTCTCGGCTCCGATCTCTTGCTTGATGCTGGCGTCGAGGGCCATCAGGTCGTGCAGCTGGAAGATGGTGCTGACCTCGAAGAGGGCGAAGGCGAAGGTCGAGCAGACCGCCGAGATCAGCAGGTAGCCGAGGACGAAGGCATTGCCCAGGACCAATTGGCCCGCGGAGTTGTAGAGCAGTTGCGCTACCATCGTGTTGGCCACCAGGGCCAGCACCACGACCTTGGAGGCGCGCGAGCGCAGAAAGTAGTCGAGGCGGTCCACCAGCGGGATGCGGGCTTTCCGCGAGCCGTCTGTGCGTGCGTGCGTCATGGATCCGTGCTACCTTTCTGGGCGGGCATCGACCGAGTCTGAGGTTCGCGCCATCCCGGCCGACGCCCGTGACTTGCGTTAGGCGGACTGCCGGAACGCGGACGGGTCGCCGTCCTTTGCTGCCTGTTTCGCCGCCGCCTTGTCCGCCGCCCGCGCCGCACGGCGCTGCTTGGCCTGGACCTTCTGCGTTTTGCGCGCCGCCTGCAGCTGCTTGCGCTCCTCCGGTGTGGCCTCGCGCGCACTAGCGCCGGCGAAGATCGCCATCGAGCCGACGTCCTTCTCGCCGGCGCGCGCGTTCGTCCGCTTGAAGGCGAGAGCGCGCATGCCGGTGGCGCTCACCACCAGCCAGCTCTCTTCCAACTCCCACTGGCTCAACAGGTCCGTGGAGGGAGCCAGTTCGAGCGGGAGTTCGACGCGCACCCGATCCTGCATGCCGGGGACGGCGAGGGAGAGTTGGACCTTCGAGACGGTCTCTTCCTTGCCGTCCGCTGTGGTGCTCGTGTAAGAAGAGTCGTCGGTCTCTTCGCACTTGCCGATGATCTGGAAGTAGCCGGGCGTCGCGTCGTTCGTGTTCGTTGCCGTTGTGTGTGCTTCTTTCTCTCAATTGGGGGTGTACGCTTCATTGGTCGCGCCCACAACACATTCGCGGGCAACAAAAAACGCCTTCCTCTTTGCCGAAGCAACGCGGAGGCGATCACGTCGGAAATCGATTCCGACCTTCAAGTGTGTTTGACTTAAGTCATCTACTCTATACCGTTCGCTTCTCCTGTCGTGACTACTCGGGCGGATCTGCGATCGAGAGAGCGCCCAGAGTTGCGACGCGCGTGAGGCGAAAGGCACACCCCGACGCCTCACGCTTCGGCACCGGCCGGGCCGGACCGCAGGACCGACCGCTGACCAGCCAGGGGGAGGGTGAACCAGAAGGTAGACCCCTCCCCGACGACACTCTCGACCCCTACCCGCCCGCCGTGGGCTTCGATGATGGCCTTGCAGATGAAGAGCCCCAACCCCAGGCTTACGCCGGAGCCGCTCTGCACCGCAGTCCCCTCGATCTGCGGGAAGCGCGCGAATAGGCGTGCCTGGTCGGAGAGGGACAACCCCGGTCCCTCGTCGCGCACAGAGACCCGCCCCAGATCGCCCGTCGCCTCCCGCTCCACTTGTAGGAGCACCAGGATAGGCCGATCCCCCTTAGAGTATTTGAGCGCGTTTGTCAGGTAGTTGGTGACCACCTGCGCGATCCGCTCGGCGTCGGCGACCACCGGCACGGGTTGCGCGGTGGACACTTCCAGACGAATCGTGCGTTGGGCTTCGAGCGCGCGAAGCTCCTCCACGGAAGCGCTGACAATTGCACCCAGCTCGCAGGCCGCGAGTCGGATGGGTAACCGACCCTCGCGGATCTGTGCATCATCAACGAGGTCGTCGGCCAACCGGGTGAGCCGCTGCAGGCTTACTTCCGCATAGGTGAGTAGGTTGCGAGCCCGCGCCACGTCACGCGCGGGGCGTGCGGCTCCTTCCTCCTCTCGCTCATGCAGCTGCCAGGCGTCGAAGCTGAGGGTCAGCAACTGCGTGTATCCGTGCAGGCTGGTCAGCGGCGTCCGCAGCTCGTGACTCAGGATGCTCAGGAACTCATCTTTGCGCCGATTGAGCTCGCTCAGCGCGAGTTCGTGAGAGCGCGCCTCCTCACGCTCGTGCTCCAAGCGCCTTCGCAACGTGACGTCGTGAATCACCGAGACGGCCCCCACGACGCGTTGGTCGCCGTCACGAAGCGGCGCCGCGCTGATGTTCAGGTCCAATTCGCGGCCATCCAGTGCGCGTATGTGGATGTCGGGGTATGGCCCGGTGGCCACTTCCCCGCGCAGCGCGCGAGTGCCAGGGAAACGCTCGAGGGGGAGCGGCTCGCCTGTGGCGGCGTCACGCATGTCGAAGAGGGGACCCCGGTCGGCAAGCGGCATGGCGTCGAAGCTCGGAATGCGGTCTGCGGCCCACAGTTCACGGTACGCGCGATTGCACTGGACAACGCGACCAAGCTGATCGTACACGCCCACCCCAGCGGTGATGGTCTCCAGAATAGCGCGCAGGCGCTCTGTGCGCTCCGCCGCGTGTGCCTCACACGTCACCGCCCGTTCGAGCGCCGCATTTAATACCCGCTCGCTCTCTGATGGACACGAAGTTGGACCCCTGTTACCTGTCTGGTCTGTTTGGCCGTCTTCGTCCACTGGCACAGGGCGGGGCGCCCCCTCCGTGCGAGGCATGTTGTCATCACCACCACCACCACCACCGACGCTCGGCGCATGGTTGGTATGGCCGTTATGGTTGGCGGGTATCTCGTGCCGCATTGGTCGCCGTTGCTCTCTAGGACACCTGCACGCCACGAGGGGATGTTCGCCTGGCTCATCCTCGTGCTCATGCGCACATCTCTCGCTCATTCGCGTACCACTCCACGGCCGTTGGGAAGACATCTCCTCGTACTCTCATCGCGGCCTCTCGGTCCAAACGCCTGCGGAGGCGTTGCATCCCAGTGAAGACCCACCATCGTACCGCGAAAAGGCTACAGAGACATTCCACGGCCATACCCGATCTTACAAGTTGACGGATTGTCAGATTGAGAATTGGGGCAGGTCAGTCAGAGGCAAGAGGGACAGTCTAGACGAAGGCGGGGTAGAATGGCTGCCCGGTGACGACAGTCTCAAGGGATGTCAGTAGCACCACGCCTTGCTTGCAGTGTGGAGAGATAGCAGCGGAGGCAGGCGAACGCGTCGCTTGGGGCGGCGCGCCGGCGGATTGGCAGAGAGTCCTCCGACGAGCAGCGTGCGGTACTGGGTGATGAAGGCCTCGCGAGCAGTTGTCGGGAGCTGCCGCAGGCCCTGGCCACGCGCGTCCTCCACTGCCGCCTTCATCGCGAGTAGCAGACTCTCATCGTCTTTGGCCCACGCCTGCTGGTACTGCTCCTCGAGGCAGGTCAGTTCGCGCAGGTGGTGGATAGTGCAGACGGCATGACGGCAGCGTGTGTAGCGTCAGTCAGGCTTCCAGCCGTTGCGGACGCTCACCCCCCGTGAAATCGGGCAGGATGCCGATGGTGCCGGTTGGTAGGTCTCGGTCTCTCGGTGGCGATCCGCTCGGTGTCGGCAACGTGAGCCACGGCATCTTCCTTCCGACGTGCGGCGATCAACAAGCTGCCGTACGTGTAGGGGTATGGCCCTGATCCGTCTAGCGTGCGGTGCCGCATGGCGCAGACTCATTCGGGGTCAACACGTGACGTTGCATCCTGACTCTCAGGGGCGCCGCCGTCGCTTGATCGCGAAGCGCAGGGTCGACCCTCTTGACATCCCAATAGGCAATTCCCCGCTGGGGGTATCAGCCCTTGGCATTCCCTTGCGTCCGCCTGCGCCCTGAACGAACTCTGCCGCGCCTCTATTACCAGCCGCTAGGGTCTCACACGCGGTGCGCTTTCCCCACCGCTGTGTGCATTCGCAGACGCGTCAACACCGCTCGACCGATCTTTCTGGACGTGACGATAGATGTAGTAGCCGACCCCCACTACTAGCAGCAGCAGGATTACGATGTCGAAACCGTGGAAGAAGGTGGCGAGCTGTACGATCTTGTCACCGAGCTTGAAGCCTACGAACGCGAGCACGATGCTCCAGATCAGTGAACCGAGAAATGTAAAGAGCGCGAACTGGCCCAAATTCATCTTCGCAATGCCGGCCGGAAGCGAAATGTAAGTACGAACTACAGGCATCAATCGCGAGAAGAATGCGACCGGAGCCCCGAATCGCGCGAACCACCGATCGGCGCGATCCGAATCGGCATGCGATATCAGGACGTACCTCCCGTACTTCAGCAGGAGCGGACGCCCGCCAGCCGCCCCGATCCCATACGCCACAAGCGAGCCAATGACGCATCCGACAGCGCCCGCGATCGCCACGCCAGGCAGCGAGAAGCGATCGGGATGCTGCAGAACATAGTAGCCGGCAAACGGCATCACGATCTCACTGGGCAGCGGGATGCAGCAACTCTCAATGGCCATCGCCGCCACGATGCCGAAGTACCCGAGGTGCGAATACAAGAAATCTACAAAATTGAGGACGGCACCCTCGATGCCGCCTGGATTGGGCGTGTTGGCTGCGGTATCGACGAAGTGAACGCTATGGGCGAGGAAAACCTGCACAAATCCGCTCAAATGGGAGCCTCTTTCTTCGGGGAAGTGCTCTCAACCGAGCGGATGCCGCTCCGTCCTCTGCACCGACCACGGAAATGCGGGGGGCGGAGATGATCTCGTCCGACCCCCTCATGCCGAAGAGTGTACCGGATTTGCGCGACGCTGTCACCAGCCTGATATCGTCGGAGTGGGCCATGCGCGTTCGCGAGCTGAGCCGAGCACCGCCGAGGCCGCGGTTGCGAGGTTAGCACCGGCGATAGACCGCCGTCACTTTCCCCTGTACCTCCCACTCGTCATCCCACTCCCTCGCCGTGACGTAGATGGGCGACATCGCGGAATTGGCCGGCTGGAGGCGAATGCGCCCACTTTCACGGTAAATCCGTTTCAATGTGGCAGCGCCGCCCTCGCCAAGCGCCTGATGGTGAGTCGCCACGACGATATCACCATCGTGGTAATGAGCGTTGGCCTGCACCAGAACGAAGTCGCCGTCGGCGATGTGATCCTCAATCATCGACTCTCCGCGCACCAGCAGCACAAACTCGGTCTGGTGCTGGGATAAATCTAGCGTCTCAGTCTGCCCTGCGTCATAGATGTCGAGCGGTGCGCCCGCCGCGATCGTACCGGCAATGCGAAGACCAGGCTGTTCTTCGCGCACGAGGCGCAGGCCTCGGCTCTTCTTGCGCGCCCGCGTCAGGTAGCCTTTCTTCTCAAGCGCCGTCAGGTGATAGTCCACATGACCCGTCGAGCCGATGCCGACCTCATGGCCAATCTCGCGGTTCGTCGGAGGGCGACCATTCTCGTGCACATACGCCTCAATAAAGTTGAGTATTCGGGTCTGCGGGTCGCTCAAATCTTTCTGCATGGCCGACTCCCTTATCGTGGCGATGTATCGAGGCATTTTGCGATAGAACCCACGTTCTACAGTGTACCTGGGCGGTGTGCATTCTGTCAATAGCTGAGCAAATGGATCGCCGGGAGAAGTGCCACTTTCGCCGCGCGAATCATTTGCGCTCGCCGAGGGCCTAGGTGTACAATGCCTCCATCGCGCGTCGGCCAGTTCTCGGGCTGGATCCGCCGCAGGAGGGACATGACCCATGGTGGAGATGCTGGTCGAGAGTGTGCGGATCAACCTAGCCACGAACCAGCGAGTGGTGATTTTGAAAGATGAGTCTGGCGACCGGTATCTCTTTATCTGGATCGCTACGGCCGAAGCATACTCGATTGCGATGGAGCTCCAAGGGACCGCGCCGCAACGCCCGCTCACCCACGACCTTCTGAAGTCCGTCATCTCGGAGCTCGGTGGCAGGCTCGTCAGCGTCATCGTGAACGATCTCTCGGATGATATTTTCTTCGCTCGCCTCGTACTCGATGCGGATGGCCGCCACGTCGAGGTGGATTCGCGCCCGAGCGATGCCATCGCGCTCGCGGTGCGCGCCAAGGTACCGATTTACGTGACGGAAAGCGTGTTAGAGTCAGCGGGTGTTCGACTCCAGAACGAGATCGAAGAAAAACCGCGGCAGCACCAGAACGTCATAGCTGACGCCGACAACCTCGACGTCTATCGCGACTTCATCAACAGCTTGGACGCACTCGATGAATTCGGCAAGTCTGAATAATCGGCAACCGCTTGTCCGGTCGTCGAACGTCCATCGTATGGTGGCGTGTGGAGGGGGTAGCGAGTGCATGCACGAGAGCGCATGATACGTACTCGGTTCGCCGAGCATGAATGCGCAGATTGCGGCTCACACTATCTCCCCACAAGCGTCGTGGTACTCGCCCGCAGGCGCTCTGCGTGGATGGTGATGGCGAGCTGCCCGACGTGTGAGAGGCGTGCCCTCTTCGTCGTAACCTTCCCTGATCAGGCACAGCCTAATGCGGCTCCGCTCACGTTCGAAGAGCCGCGAGTTTTCCCGCATGCGTACCTTCCGCTCCCCTCGGATGCCTCCCGCTCCTCCGACCCATCCTCCGACCTTCCGGTTGCACTTCCTCCCAGAGCTCAGCGCAACCCCGCCCCCATCTCGGAGAGCGAGGTCGCGGCCATGCACGAGTTTCTCGCGAGCTTCGACGGCGACTTCGGCGCGCTCTTCACCAATCAAAAGCACAACAGGCTCGATGATTGACACTCCCCACGGCTGAAGCCGGGGGATGCTCGGTTCTCCGCCGCAGCCTACGCCACGGCTCCCCGAAGGCTCTGCCCACGCCTTTCGATATTCTTGGCGGCGTTGTGGTCGCGGTGCAGGCTGGTGCCGCAGTCCGGGCAAGAATGCCAGCGGACGGACAAGCCCTTCTTGACCACGACGCCGCAGCCAGAGCAGGTCTGGCTGGTGTAGGCCGGTGGCACGGCTACCACTGAGCGACCGGCGCATGCTGCCTTGAAGCTCAGGATGCTCAGGAACTGTGACCACCCAGCGTCCGCAATAGACGTGGCCAGGTGGTGATTCTGTGAGCATGTTGGCGACCTGCAACATCTTCGTGATAGATCGTGTCGTACTGCGCGCACCAGTGACAGCGCGGCCTTGTGCTGGAAGTCCTGCCGCTGGCGCTTCACCTTTTGATGCGCTTTGGCCAGCAGTCGCACCGCCTTGCGCCTGCGATTGCTCCCTTTCTGGCGGCGGGAGACTTTGCGCTGGGCCGTCTTCACGCGGCGTTCGGCCCGGCGGTAGCAGCGGGGGTTATGGATCATCGTCGCCATCGGCCAGGGTGGCAAACGATTCCAGGCCAACGTCTATCCCTGTCTCTTGCCCGGTTGGCGCAAGCGGTTGTGTCGGCACGTCCGCGCAGGAGAAGCAGACATACCAGCCATCCGCTTCCCGGCTGAGTGTGACCGTCTTGGGGGTACCTTCCAGTGGACGTGACCAGCGCACTGCCACGCGCCCCATCTTCGAGAGCACCAGGAAGCCGTTATCCAGCCGCACACCATTGTCATATTGGGGATAGGTGAAACTGTTGAAGCGTTCACGTCCGTGAAAACGGGGATAACCGGGTGTCTCGCCCGCCTTCACGCGGCGAAAGAACGCTTGAAAGGCGCGATCTACCCGCAACACCACATCCTGCAACACCTGGCTGTGGACTTCGCCGTATTCCGGCATCGCCTCTTTGATGCCGGGCAACTCTGCTTTCTGGTGATAGTAGGTGAGCGAGATACCACGCCTGCGGTAGGCTTCGCGGCGCTCGCCAATGGCGGCATTGTAGACCTGACGGCAGAGCATCAGTGTGCGTTCAAGCATCCGCTCCTGGGCAGGAGTCGGCTTCAACTTGCACTTGAACGTTTTGCGTACTGCCTGCTCTGCCATCCCCTCACTTGCCCTTTTGGTTCAGCACGTAGCGTGTGAGCGTTTCCAGCGTGCCGCCGCCAGTTGTTGCCACGACGTCACGATTCGTCC
Source organism: uncultured Chloroflexia bacterium (assembly GCA_963841205.1). Classification (GTDB taxonomy): domain Bacteria; phylum Chloroflexota; class Ktedonobacteria; order Ktedonobacterales; family JADMIN01; genus CAWAWP01. The sequence goes on from CAWJCH010000025.1 coordinate 64,556, forward strand.
ACAGCGATGGCAACCGCCGCTTGCGGGTGGGGAACTCCTCGCGCCGCGCGTGAGAGCCATATCCCTTGAGAAGCTTCACGAGCCGATGAATGCCGAACTGTGGGTCACAGCCCACGAGCAGATGCACATGGTCAGGCATGACTTCCAGTTCAATGAGTTCCTGCCCCCAGCGTTCAAGTTGCTCGGCAAGGATAACTTTGAGCCGTTCATCTATGGGTGGCGTCAACACGTTGCGTCGATACTTCGGGCAGAACACCACATGATACCGACAGATGTACACGACGTTGTTGTTCCCACGCATATCTTTCATGCAAGCAGTATACAACAGTAGATAGCAGCGTGGCAACTATTCATACTGTTGGCGTCGCCTTAGCTTATAGGGCTGAAAGCCCTATAAGCTAAGGCGCGATTCAAATCCGTTGGAGTAGTCGCCGAACTTGCTCGCATTGCGCTGGTCCGAACCTAGTGAAGCACCCAACGCAGGTCGCGATACGCGATAACCGCGTCTACGGCGCCCCGACGTATTTCCCCGAAGTGGGCTTCGGCGCGCCGATGTTCTGCCCTGAGCCCGGGACAAGCGCGACGTCGCAGTGACCGGCGGGCGCGTAGTTCCAGCCGCCATCTGGCAGCAGCGTGACGCAAGGAATAGCGTCGCCCGACTCACCCAGATTCTGTGGCGGCTGTGCCCCGTTGAGGAACCAGTCGGTGGTGCACACGCCCTGAGAGCAGTATTTCTGCTGGCTGACACCGCCCGGTACCGGGAACGGGGTTTTCGCCTTGCCTGTCGACGCCTCCGCGTAGATCATGCTCTGATAAAATATTGGCGCGGCGCCCGTTACGCCGTCGATTTTCTCCATCTGCGTGTCGTTATTGTTGCCGACCCATACCGCCGCTACGTAGTCGTTGGTGTAGCCCATCGTCCAATCGTCTTTGAAGTTCTGCCCTGTTCCGGTTTTCGCGGCGGTCGGCCAGGCGTTCGGCGATAGTCCGCCGTGAGCGTGTATCGAAGCGCATTCGCTCGTACCGGCAGCGGCGCCCTCACTCGAGTAGTGCGGATGGGTCGTGCCGAAGTACGGAGCGAGATAGAGCGGACTGCACGACCCGAAGTCGCCCGCTCGCGAGGCGTTATCGCTGAGAATGCTCGTGATCAGGAAAGCGATGCGCGGGTCCATCACTTGCACCGGCTGCGGTGCGGAATAGTTGTAGAGCACGTCGCCGGCACTATTTGTGATTTGCGATATCGCGTGGAGCGGCGTGTACTGGCCGTAATTTTGGAAGACTGAATACGCCTGCGCCATCTCGTACGGCGTGACATCCAATGCGCCTAGCACGGATGAGAGGCCCCACGTGCCTTTCCACTGCGTGATCCCCATTCGTTCGGCGAGTGCTTGAACGTCACTGATACCCGCGAACTGCATCACCTTCACCGCCGGGATGTTCAACGACCAGTCGAGCGCCGTGCGCAGCGTCACGCGCCCCCGCGCCTCGGTGCTGGTGAAATCGGCCGGGCGATAGACTTGTCCGCTCCCCGCGTCCCAGAAGGTGCTCGGCACATCGTTGACGGTCAGCGCGGGGAACCAGCCCTTCTCGAAGGCGGTGGCATACACGTATGGCTTGAAAGATGACCCAACGGGACGATCGCCCTGCGACACCACGTCGAACTTGCCGTCGATGCTGTCATTGTTATAGTCTACGCTACCTACGTAGACCTTGATCGCCCCCTGCCGATCGGCAATGATCTCCGCCGAGTTCGTCACATTGCTATTGCGAATGAGTGCGCAACAATAACCCGTCGGATCTGACCCAAAGAGGTGATCTTTCATCGCCTCTTGCGTATGGATCTGCAGGTCCATGTCGAGCGTCGTGTAGACGTTCAACCCCGATCGCGCGAGATTGTTCAACTGTCCTGTGCTGATCAATTGATCCAACAGATCGCGGACGTACGCCACGAAGTGTGGCGCGAGGTTTTGATTGGAAGTCACTGGGTGGAAGAAGTTCGGCTTCGCAGCCTCGGCGTAGGCCCCGTTTGCCTGATCCGCCGAGATGTATCCATCATTTACCATAGACTGCAACACGAGCTTCTGGCGCGCGTGTGCGGCGTCGAAGTGCGTCAGTGGATCGTTCGTGTTGGGATTCTGCGGCACGCCCGCCAGGATCGACGCCTGCGCGAGATCGAGCTGCTGTGCGGCGGTCTCACCGGTCGCCGTGTTGTCCTGATAGCCGAAATATTCCTGCGCCGCCGCCTCGATGCCATATGCGGTGGGGCTATAGGGGATCGAGTTCAAATACATCTCAAGGATTTGGCGTTTGCTGAAACCGCTGTAGCCACCATCGCCTTGCAGGGTGATGCCCAACGCCAGGATCGCCTCGCCAACCTTGCGCTGCACGTCAACCTGGGCGCCTAAAATCTGTTGCTTGATCAACTGCTGCGTAATCGTCGAGCCGCCCTGCGAAACCTGGCCCGACTGCAAGTCCGCGGTGAACGCGCGGGCAATCGAGGTGAAGTCAATCCCCTGGTTAATCCAGTAATCATGGTCCTCGATAGACACCGTCGCGTTGACCACGTCGATGGGGACGTTCGCAAGGGCGATGCTCTGCTGGGCGCCGTCGGTGCGCACCTCGTAGAGCAGGGCGCCTTTGTCATCGAAGATGCGGAGGCTATCCTTGGAGAGAATCTGCTGCGGGAGTCCGCGCAGCAACGCCGCTTCGGAGTTGTAGTACGACGTCGCGGCACCGATCGCGGTGCCGATGATGGCGATAATGACTAGGAGCATGACCAGCACGGTCGCCCATGCCGCGCGCACCACCGTCGCGGTCCGTGCCGCGTTGCGCGCTCGCGAGCCGCGCCGCACGAAGAAAGAGTAGCGGCGTCGGCGGCGGAAGGCGCGTTTCACCTCTTCGCTACGCCGCTTGCGCGCGAGCAGATCTTGCGCGGGCAACAGGAGGCTCGGCCACTCGTCAGCATCGAGTTTGACCGGCGAAGCCAGCCAGCGCCGTTGGTCGACGAACGGTGACCCCTCTGGCATCTCCCGTTCGCCCATGTCATCCGACTCGTCTACATTAGGAGGTACGACCCTTGCGCCGTGCGAGGCTTCTTGCGCCTCGTCGGACCCGGAATGGATCGATTTGGCCCGGGCTGGCTCTGGCGACGGTTGTGCCTCCATCTCCGGGTCGCCGGCGCGCGAATCCTCCGGCGAAGGCGTGCTTCCTACAATGTCCACGCGTCCGATCCTCCACGACACGGCTACAGCAAAACGCTTGAAGACGGCGACAACGGTTGACGAGTGCACCCTGTGAGGAGTGCGGGTTGCCAACATGGAGGGCTGCCATAGTCTCTGCGACGGTCACCTCATCCAGAGACGAGCGAGACCGGCTCGAAGTCGCGGACGAGCTACACTCGGTCGGCAGCGAGCCTCCGTATCGAGGCCCAAACTTCCCATCAATACTACCAATGCCCGCCTCCAGCAATCCACCGAACCACCCATAAAGCGCCGAGTTTTTACACGCCCGGCGGGAGTGGGATGATTGTTCCCATTGCGCAGTCTCGACTTTGCCGCAGCACGTTCGGTGCCAACGTTGAGCAGCGCGCTCCCGGGCCCTACGTTGCTGGATTCTGCAACGGTGTACTTCGGGTGGTCGACTGTGTTACCCTCCGATACGGTCGAGTCGGCGTGTCACCGGCGGTTAGGCGATGCCGTGGCTCAGCCGTGCCTCGAATGGAGTGCGCATTATGGAAGTTGCGACCACCGTACCAGATTCCGTGGCGCAGGGTGGCGCGCACCGCCCGCCATTGGCGATCCTGGTCGTGGGGACACTTGGGGCGGCATTGCTCATCGCTGCCCCCGCCAACGTCGTCGTCACGGTCATCGGCGGGGCGATTCTCCTCTCACTCTGTCTCGTCTACCCAACCGTTGGGCTCTGCCTCATGCCGTTCGCGGTGGCCTTCGGATCACTTGCGTCAGTAAGTCTCCATGGCGTGAGCGTTGGCCCGACCGACGCGCTCGTCGCCGGCCTGTGTCTCTCCTGGCTCATCCGACATTTTGAACGACTGCGCACAGCGGCAGCGCAGCCCCGCAAGTTCGCCCTGGAGATTCGGCTCCGATTGGCATCATCCCTCGCTCGCGATGGACTGCGTTCCGCGGCATTCGGTGCACTGCTCTCCTACCTCGCCGTCATTTGCCTCTCGCTTCTCGTCGCCACCGACAAGACCTCGACGCTCAAGGAGCTCATCAAATGGACCGAGGTATCGGTCATGCTCGCGTTAGGGCTCTGGCTGCTTCGCACGCCTCAACATATGCGAGCGCTGCTCTGGTGCGCGATCGCCGCCGCCGCGGTCGAGGCATCGCTCGGCCTTGCGCAATGGGCGCTACCAAGCGGCGTCGCCGATAGTCTTCGCGTCTACGGCACCTTCGCCCAACCGAACCCGTACGCGGGCTATCTCAACCTCGCATTACCCCTCGCCGCCGCCATAGCCCTCTTCGGCAGTGACGTACGAGAGCGGTGGATAGCTGCTGGCGCCAGCACACTGTTGCTTGTGGCGTTGCTCTTCTCCACGTCGCGTGGCGGGCTCCTTGGCCTCGTCGGCGCAGTCGTGACCTTGGCGCTCGCGGACGTCAGAAAGCCTCGCTTTGTCGCCACGGCGCTGGCAGGAGCCATCGCCCTGGCGGTGATCGCCTGGCTGACCGATCTAATCCCTGCCTCGCTCCAGCAGCGAGTATTGCACTCGTTTCGTCTAGACGACCTTTCGGTGACCGGCCCCGTTACCTCGCAGAATTTTTCGACCATGGAGCGGTTCGCTCATTGGGTCGCGGGCTTGCGCATGTTCGCCGCGCACCCGATCCTGGGCGTGGGCGCTGGAAATTACGACGCCGCGTACGCTCGCTACGTCGTGGATTTGAGCACCTGGCCGGAGTCGCTGGGACACGCCCACAATTACTACATCAACGCGGCGGCGGAGACGGGCATCCTCGGCCTCCTGGCTTTCTCCGCGTTCACCGTGTGTGTCCTAGTCGCTTCGTGGCGACTCGTGCGCGCCGTCTCGTCTAGTGCGAGGCACGACGCATCAACGGCGACTGTCCAACCGCTTGCCACGCGCGCCCTGGCCGTCGGCCTCTTCGCCATCTTTGTCGCCTTCATCGTGCATAACGCCACCGACGACCTTTTCGTCCACGCCATGGAGCTGCAGTTCGCGCTATACGTCGCCTGCGTCTTCGCCCAACGACCACGATTAGCGCACGTAACCTGAGCGGTTGTGTTACACTACCGGGGCCGCCAGGAACGTGGGCATCGCTGGCCCCGTAGGGTCGCCTCACTGCGCGCAGGACGAGGGCTAACAGGCATGCGTGTCGCCTTCAACGGGCTATTTCTGCAGGAACCGAACACCGGCACCGGCCGTTACACGTACAATCTCTTACAATCGTTAGGGCGCGTTGATGGAGTGAATGAGTACCATGTGCTGAGCCCGTACGCTCCGCGCGAGGTCCCCGATACGCCGTCTACGTTCCACTGGGAAACCGTGCCGATCGGCCGCCTTGGCATCAGCGAAAACGTCGAGAAGGTCGTCTGGGAGCAGCGCACTTTTCCTCAAGCCGCCAAGCGCACCGCCGCGCAGGTGATGCACATCCCGTATTTCGCGCCCCCGCTGCGTGCCGCCGGCATCCCCACCATCGTCACGGTCCACGACGTCATCAACCTGCGGCTGCCGGTCTATCGAGCCTCCACGTCGGCGCAGCTCTACGGACGCCTCGTGCAGCGGGCGATTCGCGGCACGACGTTGGTGATCACGGTCTCCGAGTACTCCAAATCGGATATTGTGGAGCTTCTCGGCATTTCTGATGATCGCGTCCGCGTAGTACGCGAAGCACCCGCCGCGCAGTATCGGCGCGTCACCGACGCCGAAAAGTTGCGCACGGTGGCCGCAAAATATGGCGTGGGCGAGCGCTTCGTCCTCAATGTTGGCGGAATGGATGCGCGCAAGAATATCCAAGGTCTGATCGGTGCCTTCGCTGCCGTGTACCATGAGCTCCGCGACACGAACCTGCGGCTCTTCATCGCGGGAGACCCGCAGCGTCTCGGATCAACCCCACTCTTCCCCGATTGGCGTCCGCTCGCCGCGACCTTCGGCATCGCCGACCGGATACTCTGTGCCCCCGTTGACGAAGTCGACCTCCCCGCACTCTACACCAGCGCTTCGTGCTTCGCCTTCGCCTCACTGTACGAGGGCTTTGGCCTCACGCCGCTTGAGGCAATCGCCTGTGGGGCGCCGGTGGTTTGCTCTGACCGCACCTCGCTGCCGGAAGTGGTCGGCAGTGCGGGCATGCTGGTGAATCCGGAAGATCCGGATGCTTTCGCCAACGCCATCTTGCGCATACTTACGCAGGAGGATCTGCGAGCCGATCTTCGCAATCGCGGCCTTGCTCGCGTACGCCAATTCAGCTGGGATCAAGTGGCCGTCGAGACCAGCGCGCTCTACGCCGAAGTCACTGGCACGAAGCGAGACTGAACATGCGCGTCGTCGTCGTCTCCAAAACGTTCGTGGCGGACACCGCTCAGCGTCAGCTGGAATGGATTGCTCGGCAGCCCGACATCGATCTGACGCTCATCACTCCCTCCGAGTGGCGTTCCGACGATGGGCGCAGGCTCCCGTTCGTACCGCGCTTCACCGAGGGGTGGGCGTTTCGCACGCTGCCCGTCCTCTTCAACGGCAGGTATCATTTTTACGTGTATCGCGGCCTGCGCGCGGCGATCCGTTCGCTCGCGCCCGATGTCGTGCACATCGACGAAGAGCCCTATAACCCCGCCGCATTCCAGGCGCAGCGGATGGCGGCGACGATGCACGCGCCGAGCGTGATGGTGGCGTGGCAGAACCTCTACCGCAACTATCCGGTGCCGTTCGCCCGCATAGAGCAGTACAATTACGCGCACGCAGGACATATCATCGCCGGCAATGCCGGTGCCGCGGATGTCGTCCGGCGCAAGGGATACACAGGTCCACTCACCACCTTCTCGGTGCACGGAGTTGACCCCGACGTGTATGCGCCGCGACCTCGCGAACGATCAGACGGTACGTTTCTCATTGGCTATATCGGTCGTCTGGTGCTCTACAAAGGGATCGGTCTGCTCATCGAGGCGCTCGCTGGCCTGCCAGACGCCTGCCGGCTCCGCATCATCGGCAGCGGTCCGGACGAGGGCGAACTGCGGCGGTTAGCAACGGAGCGTGGCGTGGCCGGACGCGTCGAGTTCTTGCCGGCAATTCCCACGACCGAGGTGCCAGCGTCCCTCGCTGAGATGGATGTACTCGCCTTGCCCTCGCTCACGCAGCCCAACTGGATCGAGCAGTTTGGCCGCATACTCATCGAGGCGATGTCCTGCGGCGTCCCCGTGGTTGGCTCGAACTCCGGTGAGATTCCAAATGTCGTCGGCGACGCGGGCGTCGTTATCCCCGAAGACGACATCGAGGCGCTGCGTGATGTGCTTGGGCGTCTTGCGCGCCAACCCACGGACCGCGAAGCACTTGCGCGGGCAGGCAGGACTCGAGTTCTCGAACGATTCACCCAGGAGCAGGTCGCGCGAAAAGTCGCCGAGGCGTATCGCGCAACGCTTGCTGGGCGGACGGCGCCTAACTGACAAATATCAGGCTTTAGCCTGCCACACGCTGCAGGACTTGAGCCCTGGCGGTTCGGCACTCTGCGGCTTCAGCCAGCAGTCCTGGTGGTGTACCGCGTTCGCGCTGCCCCGGTTGGAATAGGGACGCATGCACGAGACGAGCGTGCGCAAGACCTACAAGGAGAAACTGCGCCCGACGTCGGCCCAGGAGCAGGCGTTGGAGGCCGTGCTCTGGCGCTGTCGCACGCTCTACGATCGGGCGCGTGGCGGTGCGGTGGCGTCGTCCCCTGGCGGGTGTGCCCAAGACCGTCACCCGCTCCCGCGAGGCGGACGGCTGGTACGTCGGTTGCTCGTGTGCCGAGGTGCCCACCCAACCGTTGCCGCTCACCGGGGCCGAGACGGGCGTCGACGTGGGGCTGCAGGTGTTCCTCGTCACGGCGGAGTCACGGCGGAGTCACGGCGGACGGCCAGGTCGTGGAGAACCCGCGCCACCATCGGCGAGGGGAGCAGCGGGTGGCGAAGGCGCCGCGCCGCGTCTCCCGCCGCCAGCAGGGCAGCCACCGCCGCCGCAAGGCCGTCGCGTGGCTAGCCCGCGCACACCAGACGGTGCAGCGACGGCGGGCCGACTTCCACCACACGACGGCACTGGCGCTGCTGCGCGCCTACGACCCCATCCATCTGGAAGACCTGCAGGTCGCCACCCTGCTGCGGAATCGCCACCTCGCCAAGGGCCTCAGCGATGCGGGCTGGGCGCGGTTCCGTACCATCCTCGAAGCCACGGCAGCCTGCGCCGGGCGCGAGGTGGTGGCGGTCCCGCCCGCGTCTACCAGCCAGGAGTGTTCGGGCTGTGGGGAGCGCGTGCCCAAGAGCTTGAGCGGGCGCACGCACGTTTGCCCGCACTGCGGGCTGGTGCTGGACCGCGACGAGAACGCGGCCAGGAACATCCAATGGCGCGGGCAGCGCCTTCGGGGACTCGCGGAAGTGTCTGCGGGGATGAACCGAGAACCCATGGGGCTTTAGCCCCCGTGGGGTGTCAGTGTGCCAGGACGAGTTCGTATGGGACAGCGCGTTGGGGAAATCAGCGAGCACATGGCATGAACATTGCTAGATCAGGCTCTCCGTGTGGGTACGCGCTCACTAACAGACCGTCGTAAAACTCGTGAGGAGGATTGCCAAAAGATGAAGACGATTCGTGCGTTCATTTGGGGTGGCGCAATTGGCGCGGTCATCGGATTGCTCTTCGCGCCGCAGCGTGGCGACGTCACCCGTTCGCAGCTTCAAGAACGGCTGAACCAGTGGCAGGCGCAGGCGCAGACGCGCGTATCCGATCTGCGCGGGGCGGCCTCGAACGCGGTTGAGACCGGTCGCTCTGCCGTCAACAGCACGCGGAACCAGGCGCAGAATGCGACGAATAACGCCGCCGACAGCGCGCAGGGTACGCTGAGCAGCACCACGACGCGCTAGGGCCTCTCGATAGGTTCATGCATCCGACCGAATCAAGGCCTCCGCATGCGTCGCATGTTCGGAGGCCTTGCTCTTTGAATTCCTCACAGAAAGAGTGCAGGAAGCTGCAGGGTTTTAACCCCGGCGGAGGAATGCGCCCCCAAACAATAAGGAACAAAAGTCCTAATATATTGAAGTTTTCTTTCAATGGTGGTACACGCCTAAGTATGAAACAAACCGTGCTCGTCAAGCTGGCCCCGACGCTAGCGCAACACGCGTCACTCCTGCGGACGCTGGGAGCCTTCAATGCCGCCTGCAATGCGGTGGCAGGGGTGGCGTATGCGCGCCATCTGGCGAATAAGATCGAGCTGCAAAAAGCTGGTGTACTATGACATCCGCCAGCAATTCAGTCTGTCCTCGCAGATGGCTATTAGGGCCATTAGCAAGGTAGCAGAAGCGTACAAGCGGGAAAAGAGCATCAAGCCATCGTTCCGCCCGCACGGCGCGATGGTCTATGACGAGCGCATCTGCTCGTTTCCGTCCATCGATCGCGTCTCGCTCTTGACCCTGGATGGCCGTGTCGAAGTGCCCTTTCGTTTCGGCGCCTATGCCAAGGGAATGCTGCAACGCACGCGCGGGCAAGCAGATTTGCTCTATCGCAGCGAAACATTCTACCTGGCGGTCACGGTGGATGCGCCGGAGCCGACACCGGGTGAGGTTGGCGAATACATTGGCGTTGACCTGGGCATTATCACGCTGGCGACCACCTCCGACGGGGAGTTCCTGAACCATTCCGCCGGCCCGAAGCACGCCCACGTCAATCAGGTGCGAGCGCGGTTCAGTCGCTTCCGGCAGAAGCTCCAGAAGAAAGGCACCAAGAGCGCGAAACGCCTGGCACGCGAGCGTGGTAGCCGTGAGAAACGGTTTTGCCGCGACATCAACCACTGTTTGTCGAAGGCCATCGTGCAGACGGCGAAAGGCACCTCGCGCGGGATTGCCCTGGAGGACCTTCAGGGCATCCGGGAACGTGCGGGGAAAACGGTTCGGAAACGCCACCGGAGAGTCCTGCACAGTTGGGCGTTCTTCCAGTTGCGCGCCTTCATCGCCTACAAGGCGGCGCTGGCCGGTGTGCCGGTGTGCCGGTGTGCCGGTGGCCGGTGTGCCGGTGGCCTACATCAACCCGGCTTATACCAGCCAGACGTGCAGCCATTGCGGACATTGCGAGAAGGCCAATCGCCTATCGCAATCGAAGTTCCTTTGCAGGTCGTGCGGGTTCTCCGCCCATGCCGATCTGAACGCGGCCCGCAACAGTGCGGGCCGGGCGGCTGTCATACCGCCAGACGCGGCGCCCCTCGCGGGGTAGCTGCAAGCCGCCGGGCTTTAGCCCGTGCGGACTATGACATTCGCTCGATCGCTCCACCTTCCCCGCGTGCTACACTGAAGCGCAATGCGAGTAGGAGCATAGATCACTTCGCGGCTCTTTAGCATCGAACCAATACATTTCAGGCAGGTCACATGGCCGAGTCGCGCGATCCTTACAGTGCGATCGCCGAATGGTACGACGTGGAGCACGACCCCCTCACGGACGATGTCGAGAGTTACCTCTCGCTGCTCGACCTCCCCGACGGCGGTCACGCACGCGTGCTCGAAATCGGTAGCGGCACGGGACGCATCGCCGCACTGTTGGCGGTCGCGGGGCACAGCGTCGTCGGGATCGAGCCCTCCCGCGCGATGCGCGAACGTTGTAATGCGCGGCTCGCGGGGTTGCCCGAGCGCGTCCGTCGTCGCGTCAGCGTGCTCGCGGGCGATGCGGTTGACCCAGGGCTACCGTCCTCCGAGCGGTTCGACGTTGTGCTCTATGGTCTGAACACCCTGGCGCACCTCGTCATGTTGGAGCAGCGAGCAGCAGCTATGCGCGATGCTGCTACACGCCTGCGCGCAGGCGGGCAATGTCTGCTCGACGTCGATCTGTTTGGCCCGCGACAGTTGGCGCAAACCCTAGGGCACCTTTGGCTCCAGGGCCAGTGGAAGCTGTCAGGCGCATCTTCCTACCTCACGCACATGATAGCCGCCTCACCGTCCGACCTGCCCGGCGCGATTGAGGTACACCATCTCTATGACGTGTTCGAGCAGGGCGGAGAGTTCAAGCGAATTAGTGCCTCGATGACGCTCGCAGTGTTGTCGTATGGGGACGTGATCGCCGCAGTGGTAAATGCCGGCTTCAGCGTGGAGGCTCTTTACGGTGGACATGACTTGACGCCGTTTCAGAATGACTCCGCCCGCCTGATAGTTGATGCCCGGCTGCCGCGGGCATGAATACTAGCCCTTCACGGCGGATTCATCTACCCTCCGCGGGATCGGCACAGTGAAGCAGAAGGTCGCGCCCAGCCCGGGCTCGCTCTCCACCCAGATGGTCCCGCCGTGCTGCTCGACGATCAGCTTAGCAATGGCGAGCCCAAGCCCGTAGCCGCCGCCGCGCGTGCGAACCGCGCTCTCCGCCTGATAGAACCGATCGAAGACGCGCGCCTGGTCTTCCAGTGCAACCCCGCCGCCGGCATCCCGGACGGCGAAGAGCAAGTTGTCGCCGTCCTGCCGCACCGTTAGCCCAACCTCGCTGCCCATCGGTGAAAACTTGATGGCGTTGCTCAGGAGATTGTTCATCACCTGCTGAATACGGAGCTCGTCGGCGCGCAGCGTGGGAAGATATGGGGGAACCTCCACCGTTACATGCACACCGGCTTTCTGTATCGCCGCGGCTTGCCCCTGTACGGTCTGCGAGACGAGCTGCGCTATCTCGACCTCCGTCCAGCGCAACTTGAACTCTCCGGAGTCTGCCTTGGTGATGAGGAGGATATCCTCCACCAATGTCGTCAATTGCTGCGTACTCTGGCGAGCGTAGCCAAGGAATTCGTGCTGGCGCTCATTGAGTGGCCCCACCTGTTCCTCCGCCACGATCTCCAGGAAACCGTTGATCGAATTCAGTGGGGTGCGTAACTCGTGCGAGACCATCGAGATGAAGTTTGATCTCATGCGATCCGCGGCGTTCAGCGCGGTTACGTCCCGCGCGACCACGACCACCTGAGACCTCGACGGCGCGCGGTTCACCGAGATACTCGCCGACACGTCACGGCGCTGCCCGCTGATCGTCTCCCACGATACGTTGGTGACGGGTAGCTCACTGGCAGAGTCGAGCGCCTGTCGCACTGGACACAGCGCCGTACCGCACAGCAATGCGTTGCGTCCGTCCCGGCATCGCAGCACATCCGAACAACCGATGCCGACTACGGTGCCCTCTTGCCAGCCTAGGATGCTGCCGAACGCTGGATTAATCTCGAGGATCTTCAGGTCTTCACCGATCGAAACGACGGCTTCCGAAGTCAGCGCGAAGACGCTACGCCGCGGCCGAGCGGATTTCTCATCGCGGTGCACGTCCTCCGACCGCTGTGCCGGTCGAAGCGCCAGCGTGAGCGTCGGCGCGCAGAGCGCCAATACTTGCCCGATCCAGCTTGGTCCAGGTTCATTGGCACCGTACCACTCCACGACCAAGACGGCCTCCGTCTTCGCCTCACCAAACGGCAACGAGAGGACGTGCCGCCCGATCGCGTGCTCTCCGGCCTCCGAGAGCGTCTCGAAGCGCTCCACCGCCTGCCCGGCAACGAGCGCACGATACGCGGCCACCTTGAGCCGGCCCTCTGACGCGACGCCTTCCTGAATACGGGGCATAGTCATTGTAAGCACATTCAGGTGGGGCCGCTGCGTGCCATGCCGCTCGTAGAGTTGCCGCCCGTAGAACGCCGCCGCCTCAAGCTGCAGCACCGCGGCCACGTAGGTTGCCAGTGATTGAGCCAGGGTGCTAAGCGACGTGCTCCCGCCGGCCATCTCCGCGATGACGAGTCCCATTGCGCCAGCCTGCTCAGTTGGGGATTGGGCGGGGGACGAGGGAGGCCCGATTACCCCTGGGGTGCGCTGCCCTGACTCCACGGCTACGCCCCAGTGAACTTGTAGCCGACGCCGCGCACCGATTGGATGATCTCCGGGCTGGTGGTATCGCGTTCGATCTTCCGTCGCAGCCGCCGAATGTACACGTCGACGATATTGCTTTCGCCCACGTAGTGTTCGCCCCACACCTTCTCAATCAATTCCTCGCGGGTCAGTGGCGCGCCGGCCCGCTGGACGAGCTGGAGCAGCAGTTTCATCTCATTCGGCGTCAGGCGAGCGGTTCTTCCGGTCGGCAAGCGCACCTCCAGCCCCGCAACGTCGATTTCGAGATCGCCCGAACGAAGTTGCTTGCCGTCTCCGATCACGGCTTTGCGATAGCGACGTAGCACCGCCTCGACGCGCGCCGTCAACTCTGCCGGCTGGAACGGCTTGCAGATGTAGTCATCCGCGCCCATGCGAAAACCTTGCAGGCGGTCCTCTAGCTCGCTCTTCGCCGTCACGAAGATCACCGGCAAATCATAGCCCCCGTCGCGCAAATGCTGATAGACCTCGAAGCCGCTGAGCTGAGGCAGGTTCACATCCAGCAACATTAAGTCGGGGGGAATGCGCTCTACAAGGGCGAGCGCGCCACGCGCATTGTCCACGATCTCGACTTGATAGCCTTGCTCGGTGAGCAAGAACTGCATCATGCGACCCCCGATGGGATCATCATCGACGATCAGGATATGCACACGCCTGCCTCCTGCGCGGGATCCTCGTGCAGATTCCGCGCATGCGGGACCCACTTGCCACGGAACATCCCGCGGACAGTATGCGCACACAAGTACCTACAGCACTACCCAGTACTAAGCGGTGGCCTTGAGGTGCCATTCAGCTATGGCGCGACAAGGCTAGCGCCCTGCGCCGGCGCGACGACCGCGTTCCAGGTGAACCAGCAACACCGCGATGTCCGCTGGCGTCACTCCCTGCACGCGGGCCGCTTGGCCGACCGTGCGCGGCTGGATGCGAGCCAAGTTGAGCTTGGCCTCGACTCGTATCCCCTTGAGGCTTGCGTAGTCGAGGCTTTTTGGGAGCGTTGTCTCTTCTAGCCGCAGTGCTCGCGCGACGCTCTGGCGTTCTTTGCGCACATAGCCCGCGTACTTTGCCCGCAGTTCTACCTCGGCGGCCGTCGCATCGTCGAGGTCGGGAAGCTCTGCTCCCCCGCCGTGAGCGACACCGCGCACCTGGGCGTACGTCGCGTGCGCCCGCCGTAGGAGTTGCGCCGCCGTCGTCTGCTGCGTGACCGTACCAAGGCCGGTCTCCTCCGCGCGCCGCTCGACCTCATGCGTGGGATTAATTATGGTCGCGAAGAGTTGCCGTTCCGCCTCATCCGCTAACCCTCGTCGCGCTTCGACCGCAAGGTAGCGATCATGGTCTATCATGCCAAACCGATATCCGTACTCGGTGAGTCGGAGGTCCGCGTTATCGTGACGCAGTAGGAGGCGATGCTCGGCGCGGGAAGTATGCAATCGATAGGGCTCAGTGGGGGACTGCGTCACGAGATCATCGATTAGCACCCCGATGTAGGCCTCATCCCGCCTGAGCACGAATGGCTGCTCGCCAGACACGCGTCGTGCCGCGTTGATGCCCGCCATGATGCCCTGCGCCGCCGCCTCCTCATACCCCGACGTGCCGTTAATCTGTCCGGCCAGGAAGAGCCCCCCTGCCACTTTGGCCTCGAGCCCTGGCGTCAATTGATCCGACGGCACGCAGTCGTACTCGACCGCATAGCCGGTGCGCATCAGCTTCACCTGCTCCAGCCCGGGGATGCTGCGCAGCATGGCGCACTGGACGTCTTCCGGCAGGCTGGTGTTCATCCCTTGCACGTACACTTCGTTCGTGCGCCAACCCTCCGGCTCTAGGAAGACCTGGTGCCGCTCCTTCTCGGCGAAACGCACCACCTTATCCTCGATAGACGGGCAGTAGCGCGGCCCCACCCCCTCAATGATGCCGTTGAAGAGCGGCGAGCGATGCAAATTCACGCGAATGATCTCGTGTGTCTCAGGCGTCGTGTGCACGAGATAGCACGGAAGCTGCGGGCGCCACGCCGTCATCGCTTCGCTCGGTATGGGGTAGACGCTGCTCGGCGCACCAGCGGGAAGATCCTTCTCGTCATGTCGTGCCGCGTCGAACGAGAAATACAGAGGTGCGGCACTGCCTATCTGCGGAGTCGTTTGAGAGAAGTCGACAGTTCGCGCATCGATCCGCGGCGGTGTGCCGGTCTTAAATCGACGGATTGTCAGGCCCACGCGTTCGAGCTCGCCCGAGATTCCGAGAGACGGCCCTTCGCCCGCCCGCCCGCCTGCCTGTGTCTTCTGGCCGACAACCAACCTACCGTTACCGAAGGTGCCGGTAGTCAGCACAATTGCAGGTGCGAGATACGTGGCGCCATTCGTCGTGACGACGCCGCGCATGCGGGCACGGCGTTCGCCTGCCGCATCGAAGATCAGCCGCGACACCGTCGCCTGCCGCAGGTCCAGGCCAGGTTGACTTTCCAGAGCGAACTTCATGCTCAGCCGGTACGCCTGCTTGTCACACTGCGCCCGTAGCGCCTGCACCGCGGGACCTTTCCCCGTGTTGAGCAGTCGGATCTGGATGAAGGTGCGGTCGGTGATGCGACCCATCTCGCCACCGAGCGCGTCGATCTCGCGTACCAGATGGCCCTTCGCCGGGCCGCCTATTGAGGGATTGCACGGCATCAGCGCCACGCTGTCGAGATTCATCGTCAGCAGCAGCGTCTTACGTCCCATGCGCGCCGCTGCTAGAGCCGCTTCGCACCCCGCGTGCCCGGCGCCCACGACAATCACGTCGTAGGTTGCGCCATATTCGCTCTCGCCCGATTCCGTGGGGGACAGGTTCACTGACGACTGGGTCTCCATGATACTCCGCAGACCATTCCCGCGGCCCTTCGCGCCGGTGCCGAAGCTGCTATTGGCGAACACAGGCATTATGTGGCGGCGACTTCAGCAGCGTCAACGGCGTGCGGCACGTGACCAGCATCGGCGCGCGGGAATGCGCAGGCAACACAAAAGCCGGGCCCTTCGTGGCCCGGCCCCATTCGAACGACAATGCGGCACTACGAGCGGTCGATCACTGTACTGTCACGGTGAGGTTCATGTTCGGATGCACCGTGCAGGTCACGAGATACGTACCCGCCGTCGCAAATGTCACGCTCTTCTTGTCCGGTGCGTTGATGGTGAACCCTTGTCCCATCAGATCCGACGGGCCCTGCGCCGTCTGATCACACGCCTGATCCTTGCCCAAGCAGATGATGTGATAGCCCCCGCTCGAGTCGTCGAACACCAGCGCCGTGCCGGCCTTAATCGTAATGCTTGACGTCGCGAAATTGCTCGCGGTAAGCCCCACCGTGTTGCCGCCCCCGGTCGTCGTCGCAGCCGGCTTGCCGCAACCCACCGCTAGTATGGCGAGCATCAACAATGCGGGAACGAAGGCTAGCCTCAAGTGTTTCATAACGTTTCAACTCCTTCTAACCAAATGACATCATAACCCTGCCAACGAGCAGTGATAATGAGGAAAGCCAGTCGCCGTACTCGAGCCCCGTCCATGTGCGGCGACCTCGCTCGCTGGGGGTGAGTGGCGCAATGCGCATCGCACCTGACTATAGCAAACCTCCCGTTCCGCGAGCAATCCGGCGTTCGCGGTATCCTGGGGTAAGGGATTTTCCTCTCGCGAGTGTCTGGAACCGCCGACCAAATCGAAACATTCACGACTTTGCTAGGCGGTAGCCTACCCCTGGCACGGTGATCACGTATTGGGGGTGCTTGGGATCCGGCTCTATCTTGCGCCGTAGCCGACGCACATAGACCCAGATGAACTCGGTTTCGTGCCGATAGCCAGCGCCCCAAACGCGTTCCAACAACCACTCATGCGAGAGTACCTTGCCCGCGTTCTGCGCCAGCGTGCGTAGCAGCTTGAACTCGGTCTTGCTGAGCGCGATTTCACTCGCTCCCACGGTCACCCGGCGTTGCGAGAAGTCGATCATGAGATCGCCCGACCGGAAGTTCGGCTCGCCGTGCCCAGTCGAATCCGTCGTCCGCCGGCCGCGGAGTGCAACCCGCATCCGCGCGAAGAGCTCGTCGATATGCAATGGCTTGGCGAGGTAATCAGCTGCGCCCGCGTCCAGCAGGCGCGCACAGGCCTCGGCCTCGTATTCGCGAGCCAGGAGGAGCACGGGCGCCTCTGTCAGGTGGATCACCTGCCCGAGTATCGCGATCGCGCGATCTTCAACGGCCGCATCCAGCACCAGGAGGTCCGGCTCCTCGACCTCGATGAGCCGCGGAATCTCGTCGAGCGTAGCCGCCATGATTGGCTGGAACTGGCGCAGCTCGAGATTCGAGCGCAAGTAACGGGCCATGCGCGCGTCTGATTCGAAGACGAGCACCCGCCGGCGAGCGGCGTGTGGGCGCGGCACAGCTCCGCCGATGGGCGCGCCGGCCTCCAGGACCTGAACCTTCGACTCGGCGGAGTCGTCGACGTGTGCCGCAAACCGCCACGAGGCGCGTAACGTCGCACCAACGCCGTCGGCATCAGGCTCCAGCCACGTACGTCCGCCGTGTCGTGTCAGAATTACCTTCGCGAGTGACGAATTGACTTTGGCCCGCGTCAACCTTGCCGCTCCAATGTGAGCCATGGCGCACATACCTGCTCCGGGGTGCGATGTCGATGCGAGAACCCGGGCCGTCGTAAGGGGCCGCAGCGCAATTTCTACTGAGTCCGCGTCGGGCCGGATGCTTACACGTATCGACCCACCGGGAGCCGCTAACGCGAGCGCTTCTTCGATCAGCGCGTTCATCGCCGTTTCGGCAGAAAGGAGGTCCGCCGAAACCAAGGGAACCTCCCCCGGCAGTGCAAGCTCGAAGTCGTGCGTAGGTGCTTGGCCCTTCCAGCGCGCCAACAGGGACATGAGCACGTCGCCAAGGTCGACCATCGATAGGTCAAGCGGCCTCTCTGTTTGGCTCGCGAATGCGACCAATTCGGCCAGCGCTGCCGTAGAGGCCTCTACGTCTCCCGTGAGCTCGTCGATCCGCCCGAGGTGTTCGGCGAAGTCTCCCCGCCTACCGGTAGCTCCCAGTGCGCGAACCTCCCTGCGGACCTCACCGAGCACCGGCAGCATTCCGTTCAGCAAGAGGTCCGAAAGGCGCGCATCACCTGAAGTCGGTGGCGATTCGCGCTGGGCCGGTCTAACGGCACTTGCCAACGCGATCGACGACCCCACGTTTTCAACACTCGAGCGGTTCTCGGCATGCATGCGAAGCTCAACCTTGCCAGCGTCACCAAGTCGCGACACCACACACAGCGATCCACTTCGCGGCCTGACATGACAATCGCGCGCGTCTCCGTTAGAATAGTATAAGTGCCTTGGGACACCCATGTCATCTCGGCTCGCGCCACCGCCGAATCCGCGAATCGTTCAGGAGATTGTAAGGAGCCATGGGAGGGTTGCAAGGCGACCTTTAGGCCAGGCTGGTACACTCTCACAATATGCTCTCATCGCCACCCGGCTGAAGGGATTACCATCGGCATGCAACGAGTCACTGCGATAGACAGGCCAAAGCCGAGCGTTGGGCTGTCGGGCTACGTCAGCCTCATCAAGCCGCACGTCACCGTGTTGCTGCTCGGCACGACGTTGGCGGCCATGTACGTGGCGTTGGGCACGCTGCCGCCGCTGCGCATCGTCCTCGCGACGCTGATCGGGGGCGCAATGGCCGCCGGCAGCGCCAATGCGCTCAACTGCTACTGGGATCGCGATATTGACGAGGTCATGTCGCGCACCCGCGGTCGCGCGCTACCGGCGCAACGGCTCAGCGAGACGCAAGCACTGACCTTCGGCGTCGCCCTCGCAGTGCTCTCGTTCGCGATTCTGTACTGGCTCGTGAATCCCCTGAGCGCCCTGCTCGCGCTCTCCGCCATCGCCTTCTACGTCGGCGTGTATACGATGTGGCTCAAGCGCACGACGCCGCAGAACATCGTCATCGGCGGCGCGGCGGGCGCTGTCCCGGTCCTGATCGGCTGGGCCGCTGCCACCAACGTGGTTGGCCTACCCGCAATCTGGATGTTCATGATCATCTTCCTGTGGACGCCCCCGCACTTCTGGGCGCTGTCGCTCGTGCTCAAGAACGACTACGCACGCGCAGGCGTGCCGATGCTGCCGGTGGTCTCGGGGGAGGGTGAAACGCGGCGGCAGATCGTGCTGTACACGCTCCTGCTGCTGGCGGCCACGCTCATCCTTTTTGCGCTCGGCACCTTGGGCTACCTCTACCTAACGGTCGCCTCACTGCTTGGCCTCGGCCTGCTGGTGCTGGCACTGCTGCTGGCGCGAGAGAAGACGCTGGCGCGGGCGAGGATGCTCTTCTGGTTCTCGAACTACTATCTGGCGCTGCTCTTCGCGGCGATGGTGCTCGATCGGGCGCTGCGGTAGAGGAACTAGCAGGAAGATGCGACCATGCACAGTTCCGCGACGCGGCTTCGCCTCATCTCCCGCATCATGGTGATTGCGCTCGTCATACTCGTCGGCATCATCGTCGCCATCCACGAACACGTTTCGGGCTCGGGAGGGCACGCGGCAACACCGACCCTTACACCCGCATCCAACGGCCGCGCCGTCCACGACTCGACGGCCCTTCGTCAGGGCAGTTCTGCCAGTGTCATCACCGTGGTCACTGGCATGCCGCAGGCAACGGTAGGACTATGTTGAGGATTTGACTACTCCCATTCGCTATTATCCGACTGTGCGTCACTATCGCCGCTGAGCGCTCTTACGGCGACGAATTTGGAGGTCGAGGAAACACAACATGCGAAGTCGTTTCCCGACTGAAGCGGTGGACCGTCTTTGCCGTGCTGGCCGTGGTCGGCTCCACGATACTGAGCGCCTGCAACGGGTCGCCAGCGTTCATCGACCCCAAAGGTCCGGTCGCCTACACCGAGTCGAACATCTGGTGGGGCATCTTCGCCGTCTGCGTAGTCATCTTCGTGGGCGTCACCTCGGTCCTGCTCTATTCCGTGATCCGCTTCCGCGCTCGGCCTGACTCGCCCGAGCCGCGCCAGATCCACGGCAACACCCGCATCGAGATTATCTGGACGATCGCACCGACTGTAGTTCTGATGATCATCCTCGCGGTGACCATCGGCACGATGTTCGGCCCGCTCCAGCAACCCACCGGCGTTCCCACGCTCAACGTCAAGGCTATCGGCCATCAGTGGTGGTTTGAGTTCTCCTATCCCAGCGAGAACAACGTCGTCACCGCCGACGAGCTGCACGTGCCGGTTGGCGAGGTGATCAGCGTCTCCCTCGTCTCGGATAACGTCATCCACGGCTTCTGGGTGCCGCAGCTCGCCGGCAAGATGGACATCATCCCTGGTCATAACAACGTCTTGTGGTTCAAGGCTGACGTGGCCGGCACCTATCGAGGCGCGTGCACCGAATTCTGCGGCGCGCAGCACGCCCACATGGATTTCGTCGTAGTCGCCCAGTCGCCGGCCGACTACGCCGCCTGGATCGCCGCACAACAGAATCCCCCCGTCACGCCGGCCGCCGGTTCTCCCGAAGCCAACGGTGCGACGCTCTTCAAGAGCTCGGGCTGCAGCGGTTGCCATGCCATCGGCACGCCACCGGCGAATGCATTCCTGATCGGCCCGAACCTGACCCACTTCGGCAGTCGCCTGCTCATCGCTGGCGGGGTGCTCGACAACAACAGCACCAATCTCGCCAAGTGGGTCTCGGACGCGCAGGCCATCAAGCCCGATAGCGACATGCCAGCCTTCAACGGCAGTGCGGGTTCGCAGGGCAACCTCTCGGCCTCGCAGATTAGCGACCTCGTGGCGTACCTGGAAAGCCTGAAATAGTCGTCGCGTTCCGTGGTAGACATAGTCCGATACCCTAACGCATCCGAGTTGGCAGCATCTGGCGGTGAGCGAGGCGCTCATCCGCCCTAGAGGAGGATCCCATGGCAGTCGGCAGCATCGCCACGCGCGGGAGGGTCGTCCGCAGGAGGTGGACGGACACGGCCATCGGCTCGTGGATCGCGACGACCGACCACAAAAAACTCGGCATTATGTACATCTACACCGGCGTGATCTTCTTCCTCGTCGGCGGCGCCGAGGCGTCCCTGATCCGCCTGCAGCTCCTGCAACCGAACAACACGGTGCTGAGCCCTGAGGCGTACGATCAGGTCTTCACCATGCACGGCACCACGATGATCTTCCTGTTCGTCATGCCGACGATGGCCGGCTTCGGCAACTACCTCGTGCCGCTCATGATCGGCGCGCGCGACATGGCCTTCCCGCGGCTGAACGCTTTGGGATACTGGCTCTTGTTCTTCGCCGGCATCTTCTTGACCTCAAGCTTCATTTTCGGCGCTGCGCCGAACGCTGGGTGGTTTAGCTATGCCCCACTCACCGAGGCGACGCCGAACTGCCTCGCCGCCCAGATCGCCGCGCAGACCTTCCAACAGCAGGCAGCACTCGCCGCGCAGGGCGCGGCGTCCGGTGTGCAGGGCTGCTTCAGTCCAGGCGCCAACATGGACTTCTGGATCATCGGCATCAACTTGCTGGGCATCTCGTCGATAGTCGGCTCGCTAAATTTCATCGTCACCATCCTGCGCCTCCGCGCCCCCGGCATGAGCATCAACCGCATGCCGCTCTTCGTCTGGATGACGATGATCACCGCGTTCCTGTCTCGTTTTTGCGCTGCCGAGCCTCACTGTCGCCAGCATGCTGCTGCTTTTCGACCGCCATCTCGGCACGCACTTCTATCAAGCCTCCGCGGGTGGAGATCCACTGTTATGGCAACACCTCTTCTGGTCTTTCGGCCACCCGGAGGTGTACGTCCTCATCTTGCCCGCCTTCGGCATGGTCTCGGAGATCTTACCAGTCTTCTCAGGGAAGCCCATCTTCGGCTACACCTTCGTGGCCTGGTCGGGCGTCGCCATTGGCTTCTTGAGCTTCACCGTCTGGGCGCACCATATGTTCGCCGTAGGGCTGCCGACGGTGGCGCAAGCGTTCTTCGCTTCCACCACCACCCTCATCGCCATACCGACGGCGGTGAAGATCTTCAACTGGGTGGCGACGATCTACGGCGGTAGGCTGAGATTCCACACGCCGATGCTCTTCGCCACCGGGTTCATCGCGATGTTCCTGATAGGCGGATTGAACGGCGCGGTACTCGGCGTCGTGCCTTTCGACTACCAGATCACCGACACGCTACTTCGTCGTCGCGCACATCCACTACGTACTCTTCGGCGGTGCGGCGATGGCGATTTTCGGCGGCATCTACTATTGGTTCCCGAAGATGTCTGGGCGAAGGCTCAACGAGACGCTCGGCAAGGTTCACTTCTGGCTGATGCTCATCGGCCTGAATCTCGCCTTCTTCCCGATGCACATCCTCGGCCTGCTTGGCATGCCGCGCCGCCAGTACACCTATCCGCCGGGCCTCGGCTGGGACGGCCTGAACCTGCTGTCGAGCATCGGCGTCCTGGTGCTGATCTTCGCGGTGCTGACGTTCCTGCTGAACTTCTTCATCACGATCATGAAGCCCGCCACCGAGGGCTCCGATCCATGGGATGCCTTCACGCTTGAATGGTCGACGACCTCGCCGCCGCCCGTTGAGAACTTCGCCACGATTCCCGTGGTGCGCAGCCGTCGCCCGCTCTGGGACGTCAAGCACCCCGAGAAGGCTGACTGGAGATCCGCGGTGCATTAGGCGAGACCAGGGTTGGCGCGGCGCTGCTCGGCATCGTGTCTGGCAGCGCCACTTGACCGCTCTCAACCGTCCTAGTTTTCTCAGTAGCTCTCGGCAAACATAATGAGCCAGCATATCCAAGAAGCGCACCTAACGCCAGCGGAAGCGACCGGAAGCACTGGTCGACTCAGCCGTCGCAACGTGATCACCCTGAGCGTGACGACGGTGGCCTCGGCCGCGTTGTTGCTGGTGTTGCTGATCCGCCTGATCAGCGCGGGCAACACGCTGGCGGCGGCGCCCGTCAGTCCGCTCGTCGGCCATGCCGCCCCCGATTTCACTATCACCGTATGGAATCCGGGCAACTCCGCGAAGACGGTGCATTTGGCGGACCTCAAAGGCAGCCCGGTGGTGGTCAATTTCTGGGCCTCATGGTGCTCGGATTGCGTCGACGAGCAGTACGTCTTCTCGGAGATGTATGCCAGGTATCAGGCACAAGGCGTCAAGTTCGTCGGCATCGCATTTCAAGATACGCAGGCCGACGGCTCGGCGTATCTGGCGAAGTATTCGGTGGCCTATCCCTGCGGCCCCGACGACAGTGGCAGCGCGCCGACCGATTACATCGTCACCGGCGTGCCTGAGACAATATTCATTGGCCGCGATGGCAAGGTCGTGAGCAAGTCGGTTGGCGCCGTCGACGATGGCACGATGGATCGTACGATTCAGCAGCTTTTGCATTCGTGATTCCCGGCAGTTGCGGAATTGTTCGGTGAGCGAAGCATGTCCCTGGTCGAGGGATTAGCCGTGACCTTCAGGCCACGGAGCGCGGATGAATACCCGAGGAGTGGTTGCGATGTTTCAGCAGGTGGGACTAGGAGCGACGCTGGCGACTTTCGTTGCCGGGCTTGCGTCGTTCTTCTCGCCCTGCGTCGCGCCGCTCCTCCCCGCGTATCTCGGCTACCTCTCCGGCGGCTCGTCCGTCTCGTCTGATGTGGCCTCCGACGGCACGCTCGCGTTGAGCGTGCCGCACAGCGCCAACAGGCGCGTGTCGAGCGCCTCGGTCCTCTTCGTCGCTGGTTTCTCCACCGCGTTCATCCTGCTCGGCATGGTATCCGCCAGTGCTGGCCGTCTGATCGTAGCGTACAGGCCCGTGCTTGAGACGGTCGCTGGCATCGTCATGCTGGCGATGGGTGCGTTCCTGTTGGACTTGCTCCCACGAGGGCTCACCATCCGCCTGCTCGCAGATCGTCGCCTGCGTCTCTCGCCCAGCGCGACCAGCGGACTGCGTGCGGCGGGCCCGTTCGTCCTTGGCGTAGTCTTCGCAGCCGGCTGGACGCCATGCATCGGGCCGATGCTCCTCACCATCCTCACGTATGTCGGAGCCTCCGGTAATGGCGGAGTTGCCTTCGTGCTGCTGACGTTCTACTCACTGGGTTTCGCCGTGCCGTTCCTTGCCGTCGGCTTCGGCTGGTCGTTCAGCCTGCGCGCGCTGGACTGGGCGAAGCGGCACGCGCACGCCATCTCCGTCGCCAGTGGCGTGGCACTCATACTCGTCGGTGTCGTATATCTCGCGGGGCAGGGGCAGATATTCGCCGTTTGGGCGCAGCGCCTCTCCTCGCCCTAGTTGCTGGATCGAGTTGGATGTCGTATGGCGCTGATCTCGGTGGTGATGCGCGCGCTGCATCTGCTCGCTGCCGCGGTCTGGGTCGGAGGCAGCCTGATGTACCTGCTGGTGATCACACCCGCGTTGAAAGTGACGAAGACTGGCCCTGCGGTTGGGCCGGCCCTCTCTTCGCTCTTTCGTCGATTGGTCAACGTGTGCATCGGTGTACTCCTGCTCACCGGCGTCTACATCACGTTTGATCGGCTCTCAACCGGAGTCGTCGGCTCGCTCTACATTGGGCTGCTCGTTGCCAAGGTGATGCTCGCGCTCGCCATGATGGGGCTGGCACTCTTCCAGGCGCAAGAGGCGCGGCGCTCGTTCAAGCATCGCGGTCGGCTCTGGGCGCTCGCCCCGCGCTGGATCCTGGCGCTTGGGTTGGGCACGTTCCTCTTGGGCGCGGCGCTCGCAGTTGTGTATGATCTCAATTTGACGCGCTGATTATCACCCTGAAGTTCATCGATCACGTGGAGGTGCTGCGATGCTCACCGAACCGGTTGCGCCGGCCACCCAAGCCGCGCCAGCCCGCAAGCGGAAGCGCAAGGTGCCGCTCAGCTTCATCATCGCCGGCGTCGCCATCGCGGGGGCCGTGCTGTACCTGGTGATCGCCAACACCGGTGCCACCGCCGAATTCTACATGTCGATCGCGCAGCTCCACTCGTGCACGACCTGCTCGACGCGCGCCATTCGCGTCGCCGGCACGGTGGCGAACGACACCATCACCCGTGACGCCACTCAATCCGTTCACTTCACGATTGACGATGGATCCCAGACGATGCCCGTCATCTACGGCGGCACGCTGCCCGATACCTTCCACGCCGATGCCCAGATCGTGGTCGAGGGGCATCTCACGAGCGGAGTCTTCCAGGCGCAGCAGGTGCTCGTTAAGTGCCCATCGAAGTACCAAGCCGCGACACCAGGAGCCGGTAGTTAGCCCTATGTGCTCTCGCATCCAGTCTCAGGAGTAGTCCCGTGCGGTTCACCGATCTCGGCATGATTGGCCAGGCGTTGGCGCTCGTCTTTGCGCTGTACGCCATCGTGGCCTCCGTACTCGGCGCGACGCGGCAGAAGCCCGCGCTCGTCGCCAGCGGTCGCCGTGCGGTCCTCCTTGTCGCCGGATTCCTCTTCATCGCCTCGCTCTCACTGCTCGTCTCCTTCCTCACGCGCGACTTCGGCTCCGTCTACGTCGCGCAGCACTCCAGCCGCGCGATGCCCTGGTACTACGCCGCCGCCGCCTTCTACGGTGGACAAGAGGGCTCGCTGCTCTACTGGACGACGATGCTGGCCTTCTTCTCCGCCGTCGCGGTGCTGCTCCACCGTCGCGCGCCGATGGACCTGATGCCCTACGTCGTCACCGTGCTGATGGTGATCGACGGCTTCTTCCTCTTCGTCCTCAATTTCGTCTCGACGCCCTTCGCCCGCACCGCCGTCGTGCCGCAGGACGGAGCGGGCCTTAACCCGATCCTGCAGGACCCTGGCATGCTGGTCCACCCGCCGATGCTCCTGATGGCCTACATGAGCTGGTCGGTCCCGTTCGCCTTCGCCGTCGCCGCGATGATCACCGGCCGGCTCGATGCGCGCTGGCTCCGCGCCATTCGCCGCTGGATGCTTGTCTCGTGGAGCATCCAGACGACGGGACTGCTGCTCGGCATGTGGTGGGCCTACCACGTCCTCGGCTGGGGCGGCTACTGGGGCTGGGATCCCGTCGAAAACGCCGCGCTGCTGCCCTGGCTCACGGCGACCGCTTTCCTCCACTCCAGCATGGTGCAGGAGCGGCGTGGCGCGCTGAAAATCTGGAACGTCAGCCTGATCATCGCCACGTTCGCGCTCTCCATCTTCGGCACCTTCGAGGTGCGTAGCGGCATTATCTCCTCCGTCCACTCCTTCTCCTACTCGTCCATCGGGCCGTACTTCCTCGGCTTCCTGGCCGTGATCGTCGTCGTCTCGATCGGCCTCTTCGTGTATCGCCTGCCGCGCCTGCGCCCGGAGCAGCAGTTCGAGTCGATTGTCTCGCGTGAAGGCAGCTTCCTGCTCAACAACTTCCTACTCGCGGGCATCGCCTTCGCCACCTTCTGGGGCACGATCTTCCCGATCATCTCCTCCGTCTTCCGCAACGAGACAATGACGGTCGGCAATGAGTTCTATCAGCGCGTCAACGGCCCACTCTTCCTCGTGCTCCTGCTAGCGATGGGCATCGGACCGCTCCTCGCCTGGCGTCGCGCCTCCGCATCGAGCATCTGGCGCAACCTGCGCTGGCCCGCGCTCTTCGCCGCCGTCGTCGCGGTGATCCTTCCGCTCTTCGGCGTCACCAACGTGCTGGCGAACATCGGCTTCTCCGTCTGCGCCTTCACCGCTGCCACCATTCTGTATGAGCTGTGGCGCGGCATGCGCGTGCGCCACGCCCACGGCGAAGCCTATCCTCGCGCGCTCGCCATGCTGGTGAGCCGCCACCGTCAGCGCTACGGCGGCTACCTCGTCCACCTTGGTCTGATCGTGCTCGCCGTCGGCATCATCGGCTCGCAGCTCTTTCAGCAGGAGCAGGACCTCAGCTTCCGCGCAGGCACCACAGCCTCGTTCGACGGCTATACCTTCACCTACAAAGGCATCAGTGGTTCTACCGTGGACGGCGTCCAGATCATCGAGACGCGTTTCGGCCTCAGCGGCGCCACCGGCTCGCTCGGCGTCGTCTCGCCCGGCGAGCGCATCTTTCCGGGCTTCGAGAACCAGCCCACCAGCGTCGTCTCCATTACGACACATGGCCTCAACGATCTCTACGTGTTCCTTTCCAGCTATGAGGGCACCGACAACGCCGTGCTCAAAGTATTCGTCAACCCGCTCGTCTCGCTCGTCTGGTTCGGCGGACTGCTGATGCTCCTCGGAGGCATCACTTGCTGGTGGCCAGAGCGCCGCCGCGCCTCGCGACTGATCGAGGCCGTAAAGCCCGAGCGCGTGGAGGTGGCCGTATGAGTCGGAACCTCCGCTCGAAGTTGCCGCTCCTCATCGCCGCCGCAATCCTGCTCGCGATTGGGGTCGTCTGGAGCGTTGCCGCCGTCCGCGTCTCGCGGCAGCCGCTGACCCTCGACCAGCACGTGCAGGTGATCGCCAGCCAGCTTCAGTGCCCGATCTGCCATGGCGAATCGGTGGCGGACTCGCCCTCCGCCGTCGCCACAGAGATCCGCGCGCTGATCCGCAAAGATATCCAGAACGGCATGACCGACCAGCAGATCCTGGCCTACTTCCGTGACCGCTACTCCGATGACATCCTCGAAGTGCCGCCGGTGCAGGGCTTCAATGCCTTGATGTGGCTTGGCCCCCTGCTCGTTTTGCTCGCCGCCGCCGCGACTGGCTTCTGGGCCACCCGGAGGCTGCATGTCCAAGCCGGGTCGCAATCGGTGCTCGCCGTTTCAGCGGGAACCAGCGCCACGCCCATCACCAATGATTCGCTTCGTGAGCTGCTTTGGCGCGAGCTCGACGACGACGAAGGCTATGCCGACCTGCCGAGTGCTCGAAAGGCAGGTCACTGATGCCACTCGCCATCACAGCACTCCTGGGCCTCACCGGACTCCTCATCGTACTCTATCCTCTGCTCGGCGTCGATCCTGCCGCGGAGCAGGCGAACCGCGAGGCACAGGAGCGGGTCAGCGAGCAAGAGGTCAGTGCCAAGCAATCGCTCCGTGATGTGGACTTTGACCGCCGCCTCGGCAATCTGGACGAGGACGACTACCGCGACCTTCGCAATCGCTTCGAGGAAAGCGCCCTCGAAGCCATGAAGTCCCGTTACGAGCGCGAGCGTGAGCTCGATATCGCCATCGACCGCCAGCTCCAATCCCTCAGCGCCGAACGCCCTGCTTCACACGGAATCGAAAAAGCGGCAAGATCGGCCAGTAGCGTCATCAACCATGTCGACGTGGCAAAGCCAACGACCTCCGCCTCGCCGCCTACCGATAGCGCGTCGAATGGATCGTCCGGGGTGGCCACGAATGCCGCCACCCATCGCGGGGCGCTCCGCAAGCGGAGAGGGGTATAGGCGATGAAGCTGCTCCATCTCCGTGCCCT
Organism: uncultured Chloroflexia bacterium; assembly: GCA_963841205.1. Lineage (GTDB taxonomy): Bacteria > Chloroflexota > Ktedonobacteria > Ktedonobacterales > JADMIN01 > CAWAWP01. Next base: position 92,992 of record CAWJCH010000025.1, read on the forward strand.
CCCAGCCGTGCTGCCGCTGCTGGCCGCGCTGCTCCTCGCCACCGCGCCGGCAACCTCGGCGCACGCCATGCTGCCCCGCGCCATCACCCTCGCCGGCAACGTGGTCAACAGCTCACACAACGACGCTCCGCTTGCCAACCAAACGGTCACACTCGTCGAGATCGCTAGCGGCCAATCGGCCAATGTCGCCACCGCAACCACCGATGCCCATGGCGCTTTCACCTTCGCCGCCCTCACGCCAGATACCGACGCTAGCTATCAACTCGAAGTGCAGTACCAGGGCGGCGCATTCACCTCATCGGTTTACGACGCGACGCAGATCGGCGCGCAGTCCGTCACCCTGCACGTCTTCGACACCACCTCTGACGACTCCGCCGTGCTGGTGGCCTTGACTACCATCGTCCTCGGCGAGCCGAATGTCGAGGCGGGCACGATCTCAGTCGCCGAGAGCGTCACCGTCTACAACACCGGCCTCAAAGCGTATGTCGCCACGGTACAGCCCGTCGCCAACAAGCCGATGAACCTCCTGCGGTTCGTCATGCCGACCAACGCCAAGAATCTCGTGCTGGGGGCCGGCTTTGCCACAGTGCAGGTGATCCAGGCGCCGACCGGCTTCGGCGTCACGGCCACCGTGCCGCCCGGTAGCAGCGAGTTCGCCTTCGCCTACGATCTCCCCTATGGCGGCTCGACAGTGGCCGTCACCGCGAAGAGCGAGTACGCCAGCCGGCAAGTCGTCGCGCTCGTCCCCACAGACAGGGATCTCACGCCAGGCAACTTCACTCAGAAGCCGAACGTGACCGCCGCGGGTGGCACCTTCCAGCTGCTTGAGCATGACAACGTTGTCAGCGGTGCAACGCTCAGCTTCACCCTGCGCGATCTGCCGCGCCCTGGCGAGCCGCAGTATCTCGACGCGCGCGCGCTCGGCGTGGTCGGCTTCCTCGTCGCCCTGCTGCTGCTCGCCACGCTTTTCGTCTACCTGCGCCGCGGCAACCTCGCGCCGCTGCTTGGCCTTGCGCGTACCCAGCCACAAACGCGTGCCCCCGCGTCACCTCGCGAAGCCGAGCGGAAGTCGCTGCTGCGTCAGCACCTTGCCCTCGACGAGCAGCGCAAAGCAGGCAAAATCTCCGCTGCAGACTACGAGCGCCTGCGCGGTGACCTGCGCGAGCGCCTACGCGCGGTCTTCGCTGAGCAAGTGGCGAAGCGCGACGGCACGTGCCTCCAGAGCACTGCCAGCCGTAGAGCAAGGGGCATAATGCGCGCAACTCCAGCAGCGGACGCGCAAGCTCGCCCCACATCACCGAAGAAGGTGCCCGCGACTCCAGGGGGTGCCTCATGAGCGCCTCACTCGCGCGCCTCCCGATCTCGCCCGACCAGGCAGCGGTGCAGGTCCAGGCCCTCGTCTCCGTCGAGCGGTTGACCAAGCTCTATGATCAGCGTCCCATCTTGCGCAACGTCTCGTTCGCCCTGCCCGCCGGTCGGGCGCTGGCACTCTTCGGCACGAACGGCGCCGGCAAGACGACGCTGCTGCGCGTCCTCGCCACGTTGACGCATCCCACCTCCGGCGCGGCGACCATCTCCGGACTCGACCTCACCACCGAGGCGGACGCCCTGCGTTTCCGGATAGGCTACGTCGGACACCGCCCTCATCTGTACGATGAGTTGACGGCACGCGAAAATCTGCTTTTCTTCGCACGCATGTACGGCCTGCGCGACGGACCCGACCGCGCCGAACGACTCCTCGCACACGTCGGGCTCACCTTTAGGGCGCGCGACCGCGTCGCCAACTTCTCACGCGGTCAGTTGCAACGCCTGGCGCTTGCCCGCGGTATCCTCCATGAGCCGTCGCTCCTCCTACTTGACGAGCCGGATACGGGCCTCGACGCCAGCGCGCTCGCCTTACTCAGCGACATCATCGACGAGCAGCTCTCTCGCGGCGGCAGCGTCATCTTGACGACGCATGCCATCGACCGCGGTCTGGCCCTTGCCGACGACGCGCTGATTCTCGCGCGCGGTCGCGTCGCGCATGCGGGGCTGTCCGACGGATTGACCGCCGAACGCGTGGTCAAGCTCTACAGCGGAGGAGGTGAGGTCGGAGCATGAAGTCGTCTCGCCTCTTCTGGGATCAACTATGCACACTTTTGTGGAAAGATCTGCGCACCGAACTGCGATCGCGGCAGGTTTGGCTGGCGATGGGCATGTTCGCGCTCCTCGTCCTCGTCGTCTTCAACTTCGCCTTCAATTTGCAAGAGAGCGACAAGACCGCCATCGCCCCCGGCGCGCTCTGGATCGCCTTCGTCTTCGCCAGCGTGCTCGGCCTGGGCCGCACCCTCGTCTCCGAGCAGGAGCAAGGTTCGCTGGATCGCCTGCTGCTCTGTCCGGTCGATCGTCGCGCCATCTTCCTCGCCAAGCTCGCCGGCAACCTGCTCTTCGTCGGCGTCGTCGAGGTGGTCGCGCTGCCGGTCTTCGCCGTGATCTATGAACTGCCTATCCTCCAGCCGCGGGTGATCCCCATCGTCGGGCTCGGCACGCTCGGCGTCGCCACCGTCTGCACGCTCTTCGCCGCTATCGCCGCCAACACGAGGGCGCGCGAGATGCTGCTGCCGATCCTCGTCTTCCCGATGGTTATCCCCATCGTGATCAGCGCCGTGCAGGCGACCCAAGGCCTCTTCACATCGGGCGACAACACGCCCTGGCTCGGCATGATGCTCGCCTTCGACGTCATCTTCGTCTGTGTGGCATTCGTCACGTTCCAATTTGCGATAGAGGAGTGAGGCTCACAATGGAGATTTCGAGCCGTACGTCGCACGTGACCGCGACGATCATCAACAACCCGACCGCGTTGAAAGTCCGCCAGCTCGCAGATCGATACGGCGACTACGCGCTCGGCGCGGCCACCGTCGTGGCGATGACCGCGGCAATCTTGATGGCGTTGCTCTACGCGCCCACGCTGGACGTGAACTATGGTTTCGACATCCAGCGCATCGAGTACTTCCACGTCGGCATCGCCTGGATCGCCTATCTCACGTTCTTCGTCGTCCTGGTCGGCAGCATCATGTACCTCTGGCGCGGGGACGAGCGGTGGGATTGGCTCGCGCACGCCAGCGCCGAGATCGGCGTCGTCTTCAGCGCCCTCGTCCTTATCTCGGGGTCGCTCTGGGGCAAGGGCTTCTGGGGTACCTGGTGGGACTGGCACGAGCCTCGGCTCGTCACCACCCTGGTGCTTTGGTTCATCTATGTCGGCTATCTGCTGCTCCGCTCATACTCTCGCCGCTCCGAGAGCATCCGGCGCAATGCCGCTATCCTCGGCATCGCCGGCTTCGTCGCGGTGCCACTGAACTACGTCTCCATCACCTGGCTCGACGCCAAGTATGAGATCCATCCGCAGCTCGGCTCGGCGCCGCAGGGGTCGCCCGTGCAGGCGCCGGAGGTGGTCATCACCCTGCTAGTCGCGGTCGTCGCCTTCACCTTGCTCTATGCGTTTCTGCTGCTCCAAGTTTACCGCTTGCAGCGGCTCCAGACCGAGGTCGAGCGCTTGCGCATCCGCGCTGAGCTCGACGAGCCCGTCTCATTCGCGGCCGAAAATGCCGAACCGATCTCCACACGAGCGTAATAGTACCGCCGGAGTGTCTCCGGCTTCACGGAGGAGGATCATCCCATGCACGGTGCCGTCGGATTCCTGGTAGCGGCCTACGCCATCTTCTGGATCGCACTGCTCGTCTACGTCGGCTGGATCGCCTTGCGGCTGCGCGGCGTCCGCACGGATCTCGAAGCCGTCCGCGAAATGCTGGACGAGCGCGAGCGTGCTAGCGACTCCACGAGCCAGCGGATGTGACCAGTCAATACCGGGAGCGAGTAGCCGATAGATTGCTTCGCTACCGTCTAGTCCTCGCGCGAGGCCTCTGATACAATAGCCTCTATTGGACTCGTGAGTGGCTTCCCGCCAAGGCGAATCTCAACCCGATGAAGCAAGCGTCGAATCGGGCTTGGCATAGTAGGAGAATCATCGCATGGCTGAGAACTACGAGGTCGTCTACACCCACCCCAGCGGTGCCACGGCGACCTTCATCCGCCACGACGGCGAGCTCGACGCGCTGGCGAAGGCGCTGGACTCTGAGCAATTCTGGGTCTTCAAGAACGTCAAGGCATTGCTGGTGCGCAACGAGGCCGGCGACCTTGAAGAGTCGAATCGCCTGATGCGCGAGATCGGCTTCGCCGCCGCGGTCCGCGTCATCACAAAGCCCGAACCTGTCCCGGCGCTCGCCCGCGAACCTGCCTACGCCGTTGAAGAGGCGCATGGTGGCATCCATCTCCCCGGGCCCAGCTTGTGGCCGCTTTTCCTGGCTTTCTCATCCCTCGTCGCGTTTGGCGGCGTCCTCGTCTGGACCTCCACACTCTTGGTCACCGCCATCGGCATGGTCCTTGTTTTCATCAGCATCGTCGGTTGGGGGTTGGAGCCAATCTAACCTCCGGCGTATCGGTAGTTCGATTTTTCAGTGATTTGAAAGGGTACGCGCTCGCATGAGCTCCGCCGTTCAAGAGACAACCGCGCAGCAAGAGCATCAACCGGCCGCGCGTGGTCTCGGCTGGTATGGCATGGTCTTCTTCATCGCCTCAGAGGCGGTGTTTTTCGCCAACCTCTTCGCGGCGTACCTCTATCTGCGCGTTCGCGCCGGTGGCTCGCTGCCGATGGACGGCGCCGAGATCGACAAGACGCTCGGCGCGGTAAACCTCGTCATCCTGATCACCAGCAGCGTCTGGATGCACTTCGCCGTCAGCAATCTCAAGAAAGGCAACAAACAGCGATTTAGCCTCTTTCTTTTCCTGACGATCCTTTTCGGCGCGACATTCTTGGGCATCCAGATCTTCGAGTATGCGAACAACAATTTCGGGCCGAGCACCGGCGTCATCGGCTCGACCTTCTACACCATCACCGGCTTCCACGGCGCCCACGTCACCGCCGGCTTGCTCTTCCTGATTGTCCTGTTCTTCCGCTCGCTCCGTGGCGATTTCACGAAGGACAAGCATTTCGCCGTCACCGCGGGCGAGATGTACTGGCACTTCGTCGACGTCATCTGGATATTCGTGGTGACTCTGTTGTACTTTACGCAGTGAGGTCACGCGCGGTCGTCGGCGCAGCCACCTGTCGCTTGCCCGCCGTGCTGGCCACGACGGAAAGGGGCTGTGCGCATGGATGACAAGGGTAGCGAAGTTGCGGTAAACGCTCGCACCTTGTCTGAAGATACAGGTGCCGCGACCCGCCACATGAATTGTGACATCTGCCGCCGTCGCCTCGGCAAGGACATCTTCTTCGTCGAGGAGACAGGCGACGTGCCCGACGAGCGCCAGTCATGGGCGCTCTGCGAAGAGTGCCATGCCGCTGTCCGCGAGCGTCTCGAAGTCTCGCCCGTGCGCACGCCGCTACGCCTGCGCGTCGCCGTGGGACTCGTCGCCGCCGAGCGCACGCCAGAGGCGCGCCGGTCCAACTTCGGCCAGCTCACCGACGAGAGTTGGATTAAAGTCTTTTTCTGGCTTTTCCCCATCACCATGATTGTGCATTTGTTGATCATCGTCGCCGTTGCTGGCTGGTTCAAATAAGGGCGCAGCATGTCCGACCCTGCCACCGTTGCCAATTCCGTCCGCGCTGAACGGGCGCGGCAAACGCAGTCTATTCACTGGCGCCCGGTGATCCTCGTCGTCGGCGACGCCATTTCGTTCCTCATCTTCGCCAGCGCGGGGCGTTCGAGTCACGGCGAGGCGACCGGGTTCAGCGCCGCGCTCTATGTGGTTGGTACCGCGCTACCGTTCGCCGCCTCATGGTTCGTCGTCGCGTCCGTCCTTGGCGCGTTCAGCCGCTCCGCCACGGCGACGTTCAGCAAGATGCTCCTGCGGACGGAGCTCGCCTGGGTCTGCACCTGGCCCCTCGCGATGCTCGTGCGCTTCTTGGCCGACAGGGTGCGCGGCCTGCCGCTCAACTCAGGCTTCTTCGCCTTCGCGGCAGTTGTCCTCATCACGAACGCGATCTTCCTCGGCGCCTGGCGCAGCGTTTTCGCACTCATCTCATCTCGGCTGCGACCATCTCGGTAACTCCGCTTGTTGTGGTAGAATACGTCGCGCGTTCTGCTCTAGCGCGGCCCGTATCTGAACCAACCACATCACTGCTAGGTGTACCATGCAGCACCTCAAGATTTTCAACAGCGCTTCGTGCGGCGACGACTTGGATCAATTCGGGCGCCTGGTCGAGACATGGCTGGTGACGGAGCAGCCCACAGTGCAGTTGATGGGGCAGTCGGCGCTTGACACACATCTCATTCTCAGCGTGCTCTACATGGAACACGGGCAGGACGGAGAGTCGGCAGCAGAAGCCGCCAGTGTGCCCGATGTGTTCGAGCGCACGCTCGACGATGCCTATCTTGAGCCTGACGACTCGCTCGATTCCCCATTGCCGGAAGTGGAATTGCCCTACTGATGATGACCTCCGCCTCATACCCCTATGTGGTCTATAGCACCCCCGATGGCGGCGTTGGCGAACGTCGCGATCTTCGCGCCCTCGACTATCGCGGCGAGCCGCTGACGCGCGACGACCTTATCCCCTTGCCAGAGGGCGCTACCCTTTCGATGCTACCGGAACGCCTCGCCGTCGGGGCCGACCAGCGCGGTGATCGTACAGCGCTCGACGAGTTGATGGGATGGGCGCTGGCCGCCTTGCTGCCCATCGGCTACACCCGCATGCGCCTTCCCGCCTATGATAAAACGCCCCGCACGCAATCGCTGCCATTCTTCGGCTACACCGCCGTCGCCGGCTGGCACGGACGCATCTATGTCGCGGCGGCGCGCACCGACACCCCTGAACGCTGGATCTCGCGCAACTACGATCCGCGCCGCCTGCGTCGTCTCGTCAACGAGCGTCTGGCAGCCGAGCCGGAGAATCGTGTCCTCCAGCAGCATGCGCACTGTGCGCTCGACTATGCCTGCCCGACGGCCAGCAACCTTTTCTTCGGACGTTGGGAGGGCGCCATCGCCGTCTCGCCGGGCTGCAACGCCCGCTGCATCGGGTGCATCTCCAAGCAGGACGAAGACGAGCTGGTCTCCCCGCAGGACCGCCTGCTATTCGTGCCCAACGCAGACGAGGTGATCGACGTCGCCGTGCGCCATCTCGAACAGTCGCCGGACGCCATCATCAGTTTCGGCCAGGGCTGCGAGGGCGAGCCGCTGATTCAGGCGCGGCTCATCGAGCGCGCGATCCGCGCAATCCGCGAGCGCACGGCGAGTGGCACGATCAACATCAACACCAACGCCAGCAATCCCCGCGCGCTCCAGCGCCTATACGACGCCGGACTCGACAGCTTGCGCGCCAGCACCATCTCCGCCGTCTGCGAGACCTACGACGCCTATTATCGCCCGATCGGCTACACGTTCGACCACGTCAAGCGCTCACTGGAGCTGGCCCGCGACGCTGGCGTGTACACCTCGATCAACCTGCTCTGCTTTCCAGGCTTGATCGACGCGGAGGATGAGGTCGCCGCGCTGCTCGACTATGCCCGCGAGACGGGCCTGCGCCTGATCCAGCTCCGCAACCTCAACATCGACCCCGAGGTGCTGCTGCCGCGCATGCCGGCTCCCAAGGGTAAGCCGATCGGGATGGCGGCCTTCATCGAGACATTGCATCGCGAGCTGCCCAGCGTCGCGATTGGTAACTTCAGCCGCCCGGTGAAGCGAGGCGCGCGCGCCGCAGCAACCGTTCCGCCGCCGCCAGCACCGGCTGCACCCCTAGCTCGGTAAGGCAGGGTCGCGGCGGGCATCCCTCAGGCATCCCTAACTCATGCCCCCGATAGAAGCAGGGACTGCACGGCAGATCGTCCCGCCGCACGACAGTTACGCGACAACGTGCCTCCGGCGCGTACGGCCCCCAGGCGCGCGCATTCGAGGGACCGAACACTGCCACCACCGGTAGCCCTGCCGCCGCTGCGAGGTGCATAGGAAACGAATCATTGCCTGCAAAGAGATCGCACGAAGCCAACGCTTGGGCCATCACGCGCGGCGACCCACTGCTCTCTGCCACCGTCGTCCAAGTCGGCCGCCCCAGCAGCGTCACCAGTCGTCCGCGAAGCTCCGCCTCATCAGGTCCGCCCACGAGCACGATCCGCGCGTCATCCCGCTCATGCAAGGCAATCGCCAGCTCCGCGAACCGCTCCAACGGCCACCGTCGTGCCACGCTGTAGATCCCGCTCCCGGCGTGAATCGCGACGCGTGACGGGCTGTCGCTCGTCTTCGACGCGCGCGCAAGTGAGCCCCATCCGAGATCCGCGAGCGTCGGTCCCAGCGTATGGCCATCCGCCGCATCAAACGTCGCGGCAACCGCGGCATAATACTCCGCCTCGTGACGTGCGCCGAAGCCGTCGTCGGCTACGAGCAAATCGAGGAATCCGCCGCGTCCGTTGTCGAGTCCAGCGGTCGTCCGCGCGCCGATCAAGCGGACCAGCGCGCGATGCTTCCGAACCCCGCCAGCGAGCGTCAGGTGGTGCAACAGTAGAAGCGCGTCGTACCCAACCGCCCGCAGCCGTGCTACCTCTCGCGCCACCACGCCGAACATCCCAGCACGTCCGGCCCCTCGACTGTTCGGCCCCGAACCCGGTCCGAAGGCGTGGATGTGGTCGACCAGCGGCGAATCGGCGAGCAGTTGTGCCGCGGCCGAGGACGTGAGCACGTCGATCCGGGCATCAGGGTACCGTTTGCGCAGCGCGCGCAATGCCGGCACGCCGAGCAGCAGATCGCCCAGCCCGGCCATCTTCACCACAAGGATGCGCGCGTGCGGTCCGAGCGTGACCGTTGTCATCGGAGTTAATGTGCTCATACCGCGGTCCCTGCGAACTATCCGGGTACTACAGTTGCGCTAGCCGCACTTCGCACCGGCGTCAGGTTAGCCCTCGATATGCCCAGTTGCCGGCATGCCGCAGCGAAGACGAGATCGGGAGCGAGCGACTTCATGCACACCGGATTGCCGAAGCGACACTCTGCCGTCGCGCTCGCGTTGTAGCATGGCGAGCACCACAACGGCACCCGCAACACAATCGCGCCGGGGTCGGTCGGACCGCTGATCGCCGGATCAGTCGGCCCATGCAGCGCCACCACGGGCGTACCGACCGCGCAGGCGATGTGCATCGGTCCGCTGTCGCCTGAGATCACCAGATCGCTGGACGCCAGCAGCGCCGCCAACTCGGGCAGGCTGGTTTTCCCGCATAGGTTGACGGCGTCTCCAGCGCACTGTCGCTCAACGGCCTCTGCCAGTGACGCCTCGCCCGGCGCACCCGTCAGCACCACCAACGCATCCAGCTCGCGCGCCAGCCGTGTCGCCAGCGCCGCGATGTGGCCCGTCGGCCAGCGCTTCGCTTGCCCGTTCCGCGCGCCGGGGTGCACCGTGATGACTGGTCCTCGCCGACCGCGTACGCTTCGCGCATCTGCCAGCATGCCTGCGACTTGCTTCGTAGACACACCGTCCACCTGGAGCGACAGCCGCCGGTCGCTTGCCAAAACCTCTGCCCCCGCCGCCCCGGCCAGCGCCAGCACATAGCGTACTTCGTGCATAGGCGTGCGGTAGCGCCCACCCGGCACCGGATCGGTCAGAAGGTACGGATACGCCTCCTCGGCATAGCCTACGCGCCGCCTGGCGCCGCTCAGTCGAGCCACGATGCTGGCGATGTCGCCCGAGATGCTCACCGCGAGGTCGTAGCGCCGATCTCGCATCGTCCGCAAGTATGAGCTCGCCTCACGCCACGCCCGCGGACGCATCAGGCCCAGCCGCCGGCGCCAGAAATACGGGTCGAAGGTCAGCACCCGCGCGATCTCCGGCTCGTTCGCCAAGATGCCGGCCGAAGAACTCAGCGCCAGGAAGTCGATCTCCGCCTCGGGATGGGCGCGTTTCAGCGCCCGCACCGCGGGCAGCGAGAGCACAACATCCCCGATCAGATCGACGCGGATCACGAGGATGCGCCGAATATCGCGGTTGCCAGCCCTCAATGTGGGACCATCAGCAGTGGTCCGCGTCAGAAAGCCGGCAGCGCCGATAATAAACCTCAGCATATGCTGCACCCGCGACTTCGCCGTGCGTTCCACTCGCGCCGCCAGGCGATCGCCAAATGCGGGCCGCGAATCGTAAGCCGCATCGGCCGCCATCTGGAGCATGGGCAGTGCTCGCGGAGTCTTCTTCGTCGCAGGCATAGAACTATGAACCTACACGGGAGTCATAGAGTCACATAGGAGGGATGGTCGCCCACCGAGTCACAGCGCGGTGCAACCGATCCAGTATACCATCTGGCTACTTCTCGCTATTTGCTCGCTTGCGGCTGCCCGCAAAGTTCCATGACGCGATTCGCGAAGCGGTCCCACGAATAGGCGCGGGCCTGCCGGCGACCCTCGCGTCCAAGCTGGCGGCAAAGCGTGTCTGAGGCCAGCAACTGCTCGCTGGCCTGCCTGAAGTGTTCGGCACTCACTGCCAGGAAGCCCGTCTCGCCGTCCCGAACTAGCTGCGGCACGCCGCCCTCAGGTGTCGCAATAACCGGTTTTGCCGCCGCCATCGCTTCGAGTGCGGCCAAGCCGAATTCCTCCTCGTGCGGCGTAAACGCGAGAAAGCGGCATCCCGCGTAGACCTCATCCAGCGCCGCTCCATCCAGCGTCCCGCGAAACTGAACGCGCCTGCCCGCCAGCCGTCGCAGCTTGCGCTCGTAGGCTGGTTCGCCCGCCCCCACAAGCATCACGTCGATATCCAACGGATTGCACCACGCCAGCAGCCGCTCGAGCCCCTTCTCCGGCGAGAGCCGCCCGACGTAGAGCGCATAGTCACCCACGCGTTCCGCAATCGCGAAGAGGCGTTCGTCCACCCCCGGCGGCACGACCTCCGCTGCGCGCCCGTAGGTGCGTAGCACCCCCCGCGCCGTGAATGCGCTATTCGTCGCCACTGCCGCCGAGCGCCGCACCGCGTGCGTATCGAGTCGTTTGCGAGCGATGAGCGCTGGTCGTATTCCGGGCCTCAGATAGGGCGATCGGAGCGTGTGGATGTAGCTGACGACACGGGGATGGTGAAACGCCAGCAACCTCGCGCCAAATGAGTGCGCCACGACGGCGTCATATTCAGTGCGTGCCGTTCGCCACTCGCGATGCATGAGATCACGTCGTGGATAGAGCGCTAGCTCGGCGTACGTCTCGCTTGCGAGGTAATCCCCCGCCCACAACTCCACCTCGTGGCGGTGGCCGATGCGGCGAAGTAGCTCGAGGACCGTGCGTTCTCCGCCGCCGAAGCCCCGGAGCTGTGAGTGAGCGATGACGATGCGCATTATCAGAGTCTATCCTGCGGCGTCGCCAGCCGTCTACCTCTGCGCCTTACAGAATAACCCGTAAAGCCGCTGGGCTTTAGCCCATGCGGATGAAAGGGCTTGCGTTGGCTTTAGCCAGAAGCCTGTTCGGTTGCCGATGTAGATATTATGGTAGAATGATCTACAGGAGAAACGACATGGGCAACCTGGACTACCAACGCGACGAACATCACGTCCATCTGATTGTCTACCACCTCATCTGGTGCCCCAAGCGCCGGAGAAAGGTGCTGGTGAATCAGATTGGCAAGCGGTGTGAAGACCTGATTCGCCAGAAGTGCGACGAGAAGGGCTGGACGATTCTGGAACTGGCGGTGCAGCCCGATCACGTCCATCTCTTCGTGCGGGTCTGGCCTTCAGTGAGCGCGGCGGATGTCGTCAAAGAGTGCAAAGGATTCACCGCCTTCACGCTGCGCAAGGAGTTCCCAGAACTCCTTCGGTTGCCTTCGCTGTGGACACGTTCCTATTTTGCCAGCACGGCTGGCAACGTCAGTAGCGAAATCATTCAACGCTATATTGAGGCGCAAAGCCGCCAGTAGGGGTGTTCTGTGAGTGATGAAGGGCTGCGCAAAGCCTACAAGTACAAGCTCAAGCCGACGCCTGAACAAGCGCGCCAGCTTGAGCAGGTCTTGTGGCGCTGTCGCACGCTCTACAACACGGCGTTGGAGCAGCGCATCACCGCCTACCGCCAACGCGGCGTCACCCTCACCCGCTATGCAGCAAGCAAGCCGAGTTGCCCGACCTGAAAGCGGCATTCCCGGAATATGCGGCCATCCATAGCCAGGTCTTGCAGGATGTGCTGACGCGGCTCGACAAGACCTATCAAGCGTTCTTTCGCCGCGTGAGGGCAGGGCAAACGCCAGGCTTCCCACGCTTTCAGGGGCGCAACCGCTACCACAGCTTCACCTACAAGCAATTCGGCAACGGGGCCACGCTGGATAACGGCTTCCTGGTCCTGTCCAAGATTGGGCGCATGGCGGTGCGTTGGAGCCGTCCCACTGGAAGGCACGCCCAAGACCGTCACGATCTCCCGTGAGGCGGACGGCTGGTATGTCTGTTATCTCCTGTGCCGATGTGCCGGTGCAACCACTCGCCGCCCACCGGGCAGGAGACGGGCATTGACCTGGGGCTGGAATCCTTTGCCACCCTGGCCGATGGCACGATGATTCACAACCCGCGCTGCTATCGCAGGGCGGAGCGCCGCTTGAAAACCGCCCAACGCCGGGTATCGCGCCGCAAGAAGGGCAGCAACCGCCGCCGTAAGGCCGTGAAACTCCTGGCCAAGGCGCACCAGAAGGTGAAGCGGCAACGGCAGGACTTCCAGCACAAAACCGCGCTTCATCTGGTTCGCCAGTACGACACGATCTATCACGAAGATTTGCAGACGGCCAACATGCTCAAGAATCACCATCTGGCCAAGTCCATTGCGGACGCGGGATGGAGCACGTTCTTGAGCATCCTCGCAGCCAAAGCAGCATACGCTGGGCGACGAGTGGTCGCCGTGCCGCCTGCCTACACCAGCCAGACCTGTTCTGGCTGTGGCGTCGTGGTCAAGAAAGGCTTATCCGTCCGCTGGCACTCGTGCCCGGACTGTGGCACCAGCCTGCACCGCGACCACAACGCCGCCAAGAATATAGAAAGGCTCGGGCAAAGCCTTCGGGGAGAGGTGGCGTAGGCCGCCCCGGAGAACCGAGAATCCGTAGGGCTTTAGCCCATGCGGAGTGTCAAGGCAGCGCCAAGTGCCGACGTGCAAGGGTATCGCGCGCAAGGCGCACATTCTCGCGCAGGGTGTCTGCGAGCAACTGCTTCCCGTCGACCTCCAGGTCCCTCGCTGCGTCGGATTCCTTGGCCAGAATCAGAACCAGACCTGCCACAACGGACTGCGATTCGTCTGAAGTCGCTCGCGTAAAATGCAACGTCTGGTAGAGCGTGACCATCTCCATGAGGTTGCTACGCAGCTCCAGCGCCAGCGAGACGGCCGCTCCCTCTTGCTCGTCAACGACTGTTTGCGCCTCATTCAGCCGTCGACTCGCCGCGAGCAGCAGCACCTCGCCTCGGCGCGCGGGCGACCATGCCGTTTGGTACGCGATCCACTCTTCGCCACGCTTTACCGTATAGAGCGGCGACGAGGGCAGTGCAGTCGTCGCGAGCATCGAGATCCACAGGGCCAAGCAGAACACGCTCAGCGCCAACGCGCCCGCGATTCGCCTCGTCAGCCGCCGCGCCGCGAAACGAGACGCTCCCCTCGGGATATGCGAGAAGACCTGCTCCTGCACACGCGCTCGTGCCCCCGCGACCTCGCCCGACGGCACACGTGCGTTGCGTAGCGTCTGCGCCAGCTGCACAGGCGTGCGCTCTGATAGCAGGCGATCAGCATCATGGTCACCACCGCCTTGGCCGAAAGCGCGAAGTTCATTCGGCTCATCGGGAAGGCATTCGTCCGCGTTCATGCTCTTGCGTCTCCTGCGAGCGGGCAAGTCCACGGCGCAGCGCCTCGAGCGCGCGGAATTGCATGCCTCGCACTGTGCCTTCTTGCTTGCCCATGATGTCGCCTACCTCGCGCGCGGAGAGCCCTTCCACGAAGCGCAGGAGCACCACCTCTCGCTGCTCCTCCGTGAGCGCTTCGAGCGCGCCCCGAAGTTCCGCCAGCGTCAGCCGCCACTCCAGCGATGCCTCTGGACTGAGCATCACATCGTCCGTCGTCGACTCATCTAGCGCCTCATCGAGTGAGACCGTCAGGCGAATCTTGCGGAAGCGATCGACCAGAGCATTGTGCGCCAAACGGAAAAGCCAGCCAGAAAACGACGCCTCATGCTTCGGTGAAAACCGCTCGATGCCGCGCCAGGCTCTGAGAAAGACCGCCGCCGTCACGTCCTCCGCATCGGCTGGGTTGCCGACCTTAAGGCGTATGTAGCGGTAGATGCGCTCGAAATAGAGGTTGTATAACTCCCCGAACGCATCCGAGTCACGCGCAATCGCCCGCTCGACCAGCGCCGGCTCTGGTTCTCCCACTGCCACCGTCAGCTCCACTCAACTATCGCTGGCCGATTATATCAACGATCAGACGTCCTGCCACGCTGGCAAACGCTGCGCCCTCGCCACATCGCTCCTGCTGACGGTGTGCGTGAGCCAGGTCAGCAACGAGTCATCCGCAACGCGTCGCGCGACCTCCGCCGCCTCGGCCATCCTTCTGAATGGCGCGAAGAGCGTCGGGCCGCTGCCGCTCATGCGTGCTACGGGAGCCCCGGCATCCACCAGTCGTTGGCGCGCCTCCGCCACTTCGGGCGATGTCCGCAGCACGCCTGGCTCCAGCGCGTTCGCCAGCCACTCGAATGGCAACGGCTCTCCCGCGCGAATCGCCGCCGACACCACCGTGCTCGCCTCGCCGTCCGTCCACGCTTCGCTCCCCAGCGCCCCAAAGACCTCGGCGGTAGACAGGCCGATGCGCGGCTTCGCCAACACGATCCACAGCGGCTCGGCGTCCGGCAACTGCGTGATGATCTCGCCGCGCCCGCCGATCAGCGCTGTCCCGCCCATCACGAAAAAGGGTACGTCCGATCCGAGCGTCGCCCCAATTCGGCTCAGCTCGGCGTCGTCGCGCCCGAGTCGCAACAGTCCGTTGAGCGCGACCAGCGACGCCGCTGCGTCGCTACTGCCGCCACCCAAGCCCGCCTGCGCCGGAATCGCTCTTCGCCAGCTCGACGTTCACCCCGCGCCTGCCCGGCGAGTTCGACAGGGCGAGCCGCGCCGCGCGCAGCGCCAGGTTCCGCTCGTTCTCTAGCTCGGCGTCGTCGCATGCGAACGTGACCTCGTCGTCGTCGCGCGGTGCGAGTGCCAGCGTGTCGTGCAGCGCGACTGTCTGCATCACCGATGCCAGCGCGTGGATAGCCGTCTGCGCGCCTGCCGAGCACGTCGAGCGTGAGGTTGATCTTGGCAAAGGCCGGCACGAACGCTGTTCGCCGCACGATGCACCCTCCCCGTCGCCCGATGCGTTCGCCGATCTCGCTCCCATTATACGGGAGGCCGCCCCGTGCGGATAGGCCAAGGGATCGCTTGACGAGGCGACGCCTGCCGCCCTATACTCGACCAGACAACCGAATCGCCATGCCGCGAGGTGGCCGCCGACGCGCAGAATGCCGTCGGTTGGCCTGGGAAATCGGTGCAATGCCGATGCGGACGCGCCACTGTAACCAGGAATGGCGCTGCTTCTCAACTACGCGATAGCGTAGCGCCACTGCGGGCCACGAGTTGATCGCCATGATCCACTCCACCCGTGGGAAGGCGGAAAGCAGCGCTCCCGCTCGCTCTCCCGCTTCACCACGATGCGCGAGTCGAGAGAAACCCTGGGAGCCAGGAGACCGACCTTGCGGACACGTGCTCATGTCCTCCGCGCCAAGAGGAGAAGAGCAGCGCCGCGCTGCGCCTTCTCCCTGTCGACAGGGAGAAGGCGCTTTTTTCTTCATGCCACCATATGCGGCGAATGGCGTGTACGTTGTCATGTATCGTCCTTTGCGGGGGGCGCCGTGCCGCCGTGGCGCTGGCTGGCGTGACGCCCCCCAGAGGGTCATGTGTCGTATGCCTACATTCCATCGCACGTCGTCAACCACCTCCACGCGCACACTCTCGCATCTCTCCGTGCCTCGTGGTCTTCGTCCTGTTAGGCGCGCTCGCCGCATGTGGCGGCTCCAGCTCGGCCAAGACGACCGCCGATGCGCCCGCCATCACCACGGATTCGCTCGGCCAGACGATCACCATCCCCAAGGCCGCGCCGCAGCGCATCATCTCACTCTCCGTGGCGGATAGCGACATCTTGGCCGCCCTGAAGCTCGACTCCCGCGTGGTTGCCGTCGACGCGTATACCACCTCGCCGGCGGATCTCGCCGCACTGCCCAAGGTGACGACGACCGACTTTCCCGCCACCGCGAACGTTGAGCAGATCGTTGCCCTCAAGCCCGATCTCGTCCTCAGCTTCGACAGCGACTATCCGGATGCCGAGAAGCAGATCGCCCAGGCCGGTATCCAGGTGGTGGACCTGCCGAACCTGACGACGCTGCAAGCTGGACTGACCGAGATCAAACTCGTCGGCCAGCTCGTCCACGAAGACAGCGCTGCGCAGAAAGTGATCGACGGACTGCAAAGTCGCATCAACGTCGTAAAGGCCGCAGTCGGCAAACAGCCCACGGTGACCGTCTTCCTCGAAGACGGTGCGTACCAAGGCCAGTACTACGGCTACGGGCAGGGCTCGTTCGGTGATGACCTCATCAGGCTCGCCGGCGGTGTCAACGTCTTCTCCTCGCAGGCGGGCCCAAAGGGTAACGGCGCGCTCGTGCTGACCGGCGAGAGCATCGTTGCGGCCAATCCGCAGGTCATCGTCACGACCGAAGGCTCGCAGTATGGCGGCGCTGCCTCCGACGTGGCGGCCCGTCCTGGCTTCTCCGCGATCGACGCGGTGAAGAACCATCACCTCTACGCCCTCGATGGTTCCGATTTCAACAACCCCGATGACCTCTACCTCGTCTCCGCGCTGGAAGAGCTCGCCAAAGTGCTGCATCCGACCGCGTTCGGTGCCTAGTTCGCATGTGCAGGTTCGGCCATAATCACGTATCGTAGTTGATTGACACTCCCCAGGCGTAAACGACCGGGGATGCTCAGGCTACGTATGTGGTACCCCATGGGGTACCCCACTGCGTTAGCGCCTGACGGGCCTGCCCGGCCCGATTGTACGGTGTGGCGTCCGAAGAGGCCACGTTGCTCGGCCGTACAGGGCACTCTTCTACCGAACGGGTAGAGCAACGGCAATTGGACCGGACTGGCTTTCATCCCCCTGCCTCAAGGCAGGGGGATGAAAGCCAGGATTTTGCTAGCAGGAGCGACGACGGTGCGAAGATCATATCCTCACCGCCGCCGCTCCGAGGCCGCGGCAAGGCAATACGCGTAGAGCATCACCATCCGATGTCTCTGCCGCCGCACTCCCGCCCGCGAGTGTGCGATCTCCCTAAGTCGGCAAGGAGCCGCGTATGGCTCGGTCCGGACCACCCGAGGCCGCGACCCTCCGCGAACAGAGCATGGCCGCCAGCGTCACCGCTCCGCGTCGCATCTCGCCGAGACACAGATTGCTCCGGCTCAGTAGCGTCGTTCGCCTCCCGCGCCGGCCGCGCTTCAGTTGGCTCCCTGTGCTCGCCGCCGTGCTTATTGTCGCCTGCATCGCCGCCTCAGCCGTGGGCGCCGTGCCCATCTCATTCTGGTCAACCGCACAGATCGCGCTCAATCAGACCCATATCTTCCACTTCGCGCGGACGTGGTCTGCCAGCGACCAGATTATACTGCTGCAGTTGCGCTTTCCTCGCGTGGCGGGCGGCGTGCTCGTCGGCGCTGCCCTTGGCGCTGCTGGCGTGCTCTTCCAGGGACTCCTGCGCAACCCGCTCGCCGATCCGCTGCTGCTGGGCGTCAGCTCCGGCGCGGCGCTCGGCGCGACTATCGGCTTCATCATCCCTGGCTTCCTCGTCATGGACTGGCTCGGCTTCAGTCTTACTACCGTCCTCGCATTTGCCGGCTCGCTTGCCGCCGTGGCCCTCGTCTACGGCCTGGCGACGCGTGGACGCCGCACCCCCATCGTCACGCTCCTCCTCGCCGGCGTGGTCGTCAGCGTCATCACGACCGCGGCGCAGAACCTGCTCATCTCGCTCAATCCCCAACTAGGCCTCCACGTCCTCGGCCTCTACTCCTGGCTCGCCGGCGCTATCGACGTGCAGAGTTGGGCGCAAGTCGCCGTCATGCTCCCCGTCATCGTTCTTGCCACTGCCGCGAGTATCGTCCTCGCCCCCGTCCTCGACGCCTTCGCGCTCGGCGAAGAGATGGCCTCGCACCTCGGCGTCTCCGTCGAGCGTTGCAAGCTCGCCATTGTGGCGCTGGCTGCCCTGCTTGTTGCCTGCGCCGTATCCCTAAGCGGCATCGTCGGCTTCGTGGGGCTGCTCGCGCCACATGCCTGTCGCCTGCTGCTAGGGCCGCACCATCGCCTGCTGCTCCCCGCCGCGGCCCTGCTCGGCGCTATCTTCGTCGTCCTCGCTGATCTCCTGGCCCGCACCATCGTCGCTCCCGCCGAGCTTCCACTTGGCGTTGTCACCGCGCTCGTCGGTGGTCCATTCTTCCTCTTCCTGCTGCGTCGGTTCGGCGGAGGCTACACATGGTGATGTCTCCCGCCCTCTCGTTCGACTCCATCACTTTCGGCTACGGCGCTTCCCCGATCTTCACCGACGTCACGCTCAGCCTCGCCTCCGGTGAGATGGTGGCGCTGCTCGGCCCCAACGGCGCTGGCAAATCGACGCTGCTCCGCCTAGCCTCCAGAATCCTCAAGCCAACCTCCGGCGCGATTTCCCTCAATGGTCGTCCTCTCGCCTCGTACTCGCGCAAAGAACTGGCCCGCGCGGTAGCCGTACTGCCGCAGGACTTCTCCGTGCAGTTCGCTTACACCGTCGAGCAGATCGTCACCCTTGGCAGGATGCCCCATCTCGGCGCCTGGAACGCCGAGTCCGCCGCCGACCGCGCCGCTGTGCGCCGTGCCCTCGTTGCCGCCAACGCAGACACCCTCGCCGAGCGGATATTCAATGAACTGAGCGGCGGCGAGCGCCAACGCGTCCTCCTCGCGCTGGCATTGGCGCAGGAGAGCGGCATTATCCTCCTCGACGAGCCGACCTCGCACCTTGATGTAAAGCATCAGATCGAGACGCTCGATTTCCTGCGGACCCTTAACCGCGAGCGCGGCGTAACCATCCTCGCCGCCATGCACGACCTCAATCTCGCCGCGCGCTACTTCCCGCGCATCACCCTGCTCGAAGGCACGCTCTACGCTGATGGGCCGCCCGCCACTGTTCTCACCCCCAACCTACTCTACCGCGCCTACGGAGCCCACCTCCTCGTTGGCGTCCTCAACGGCGACGAGCACCTCAGCATCGTTCCCTCCGTAGCGTCTCTGCCTCTCACGATTACGCCCACTAGCTCGTCGGAAGGCGCGAGCCACCCAACGTCAGCCAATTCCAGCGACTGACATCGCCACCGATTGGCAATCGACCCTACTCGCGGAATTCAGCCCGCGATCGAGATCCAGTACGCTGGCACGTCACTCGTCAGTGCCGCGATCGCCCATCCTTACCCCTGATACGCTATCTATCGCTAAAAATTGTAAGAAATGCCGCTGAGTGGATCGCTGACTTGTTCTTCACCCTCATCCGTATCCTACATTCGTACCCTCGAGATGAAGCCATTTTATGCGCGGCG
Organism: uncultured Chloroflexia bacterium; assembly: GCA_963841205.1. Lineage (GTDB taxonomy): Bacteria > Chloroflexota > Ktedonobacteria > Ktedonobacterales > JADMIN01 > CAWAWP01. Next base: position 112,629 of record CAWJCH010000025.1, read on the forward strand.
CTGGCGGAGGTCTTGCGCCTTTTCCTTTATTAGCAAAATCAGGGCGAAAGCCCCCTGCTTTTAGGCAGGGGGATGAGAGCCCTGTCGCCCTCAGGCGAAGCCAGATGTGCAGGTCGCCAACCTGGTCCGGAACCATCACCTGGCCAAGTCCATCGCGGACGCAGGCTGGGCGCAGTTTCGTCGCATCCTCGAAGCCGAGGCAGCATGCGCCGGGCGTCGGGTGATCGCGGTCCCTGCACAGTACACCAGCCAGGACTGTAGCGGCTGTGGGGAACGCGTGCCCAAGAGTCTGAGCGTGCGTACCCATGTCTGCACATCCTGCGGGCTCGTCCTCGATAGAGATGAGAACGCGGCCAGGACTATGCAATGGGCCGGGCAGGCCCTTCGGGGAGTCGTGGCGTAGGCTGCGGGGGTGAACCGAGAATCTGCCGGCCTTAGCCGTGGGGAGTGGCAATAACTTTGGTCCCTCGTTTGACAGACAAGCGACTTTCCACTAGAATTTGCGCGCAACAGATGTGGGCGAATCGATTAGCTTTGAAATAGCGGTGATGAGGACGAGGGGGTGAGCATGACGATGGCCTCCGACACGACCTACGACCGCATGATCGGCGTGGTCGTCGGCAATTATAAGATCGAGCGTCTGCTCGCGACAGACGAGTTCGGCCCGGTATTCGCCGCGCGCGACTCCGACGGCGGTTCATATCGCCTGCGCGTGCTGCCGGTTCGTCCGCCCGCCAGCGGACCGAGCGCGGACTCGTATCTCGCGCGCTTTCAGCAACAGGCCGAGCATCTAGCCCTCCTCCGGCATCCGCAGGTCTTGCCCTTGATCGACTTCGGAATTTTTCGCGGGAGTCCCTTCCTCGTTTGGCCCCATCAACCTATGCGCTCGCTCACCGGCCTGCTCGCCGAAAGCGGCCCGCTCGACCCCATCACCGTCGGGCGCTACGTCAGCCAGATCGCCGACGCGCTGGACTACGCCCATCGGCACGAGACGCTGCATCGCAACCTCTCGACGGACTGCGTCCTTCTACATCTCAACGGCCAACTGGTCGTCGCCGATTTCGGGGTCCGCCGAATCTTCGAGTTGACCGCCTCGGAGGCGCAGGTTGCCTCGCTCGCGGGCGCCAGCGACGCCTCCGCTCCGGAACAAATCATGGGCGGACGAGTCTATCTCTACACGGACGTCTACGCGCTTGGCGCGCTCACATTCAGCTTGCTCACCGGTGCGCCCATCTTTACTGGCCACACACGTGATGACGTGGCGCAACAGCACGTGTACGCGCAGACGCCGTCGTTGCGCGCGCGACGCCCCGGTCTGCCCGCCGGGCTTGAGGCTGTCATTGCGCGGGCGCTCGCCAAGAATCCAGACCAGCGTTACCAGCACGCCACCGCCTTCTCCCGCGCATACCTCGACGTCCTCGCGCTCGCCAACGGCGCGCCAGACAGAGAGGAGGTCGACGGCCTATCACGCGCCACCGCTGGCGTCCAAGTGCGCGATTCCTCCGGCACTTCTACTCGACCGGTGGGCCGTGCAGCTTCAACCGGCTCGCTGGGCGCGGGCGCCATCAAACCCGTCGCTGCGGCGACAGGGAGCTCGAGCAAGATGATGGGCCGCGTCGCAGTGACGTTTGTGATCTTGCTGGCGCTCGCTGCCGGGGGCCTTTTCATTCTGCGTGGTGCGGGTAGTCCGGCGGGGCCGACGAAGCCGAGTGCAACCGTGACGTTCTTCGACTCTGACGCTGGCCAACGCGGCGTAGCAAGCGGCGCCACAGATTCAGCGAAGGTGGTTGCCCAGGGACTCGGCGAGCCAGGCACCGGCTCGGCCTATTACGCATGGTTGATAAATACCTCAACCGAGAACATAACCGGGCTCGGCGTGCTCCGCCCTGTTGGTGGCGCCTATACCGTCTCCTTCACCCCCGCAGCCAACAGCACAACGTCGTCCACCAACCTCCTTTCAGACGGCAGTGAGGTGGAGATTACCCTTGAGAAGAGCGCCGTGACAGTGCCCGTCGGTCGCGTTGTGCTCAAAGGTAATTCTCCACCGAAGACCTTCGTGCATATCGGACATTTGATCGTTAACTTTCCCGGTTGGCCCAGCCCGCTCCTCGTTGGCTCCCTCCTCGAAACGCAGCGTATTGGTTCGATCGCGCAGACACTCAAGTCCGCCGTGGGTCACAACACGACCACCGTGCAGTGCGCCGCGCAGAGTATTCTCGATATCCTCGAAGGTACAGGTGCGTCGGACTATCGGCCACTCCCCGCGAGTTGCGCCGGAGTAAACATCACCAACACGGGCGATCCGAAGGGGTACGCGCTTGTCGGGGCCAAAGCGGCAAGCTACACCACTTCGAACCCCGACCCAAGTTACCTTGACGCGGCATCCGAGCACGCTGCTCTCGCAGGGGAACAGTCAGACGCGACTTCCTACATCAAACTGCGAGTGCAAGGCGCCGTCGAGGCGATTACCAACACCAACACCGCGCTCGCGACCGTCAGGGTCGACGCGCTCGCCTTACTGACCGACCCCGCCAACAGTGCGAAAGCCGCCGATCTCGTCACGTTCGTTGACCGCGCTTACCAGGGGACTGGCACACCCTCCGGCGCCAGCGTCAACGGACCTCCGGATGCCTTGGGTGGCGGCGTGCTCGTCGCCTACGAAGAGGCGCAGCTCATGGCGACGGTCACCCTCTCTTGACGCTCAACCGCCAGTTGCTCATCCACCAATTGCGGACATAGTGCGCGCCGTCCTACGGAAGGACGTATCGCCGATGTGGTGTTTCAGCTCCTTGTGCCACACCGCTTGCCGGATCGCGGCTGCAAGCGCCTCGTCGTCCTCGCCTGAGCGGAGAACGCTGCGCAGATCCGTCTCCTCCAGCGCGAAGAGGCACGTTCGCAGGTGCCCGTCCGCCGTCAAGCGGACGCGGTCGCACGACGCGCAGAACGGTTCGCTCACCGGGTTGATGAAGCCAACCTCGCCGACGCCGTCCGCGAAAGTGTACCGTCGCGCCGTCTCCGAGGGATCACCGGTCGTGATGCGCACCAGCGGCCCGTACTCCGCCTCGATGATCGCCCGAATTTCGCCGCCGGTCAGGATGTCTTCTTTGCGCCAGATCTGATCGGCGTCCAGCGGCATGAACTCGATCCAGCGCACGACGTACGGCTTCCTCCGCGCGAGTCGTACGAAATCCAGCACTTCGGCTTCCGTGAAATTGCGCATCGCCACCGCGTTGATTTTAATCGGCTGGATCGTGGGATACCGCTCCAGCTCTTCGAGGCCCGCCATGACTTGGGCTAGTGCATCGCGTCGCGTCATCTCCGCAAACCGCTCGCGCACCAGCGAATCGACGCTCACGTTGATGCGCGTCAGCCCAGCCTCCGCCAGCGGGCCTGCCAGCTTGGTGAGCAGTACGCCGTTCGTCGTCAGGCTGAGGCCCCGCAGCCCCGGAATCGCATGCAGCATGCGGACCAGCGCTGTTACGTCGCGACGCACCAGCGGCTCGCCCCCCGTCAGGCGGATCTGCTCGATCCCCAGGTCAACCGCCACCCGCGAGAGCCTTGCGATCTCCTCGTAGGTCAGGATCTCGGCACGCGGGAGCCAAGGCAACCCCTCCGCCGGCATGCAATAGACGCAGCGGAAGTTACACTTGTCAGTCACCGAGATGCGCAGGTTCTTGATGCGCCGCCCGTAACTATCGACCAATGGACCGGTCATCGGCACGTCTCGTTCTTCGAGATTGATCGGGCGCAGCGCCTCACCTAGCGATCGCCCGACGATATGAAGGTCACGATCACGATCTGACATGCCGACACCTATCTCGCTATGAGAGTTCCAATGCCTTTTAATTTACCCGCAACAACCGATCAGTTGCCACTCGCCTAGCCCAGCGTCTGCCCGGGCCGTAGCTCGGCAACCTCGATTTGACCCGCGTCAAGCGCCGCCAGCTCCTGTTGCAGCGCCGCCGGAGTGCCCGTGAGTGCGGGGAAAGTACCGTAATGTGCCGGGATCACCGAGCTCACGCCCAGCAGCCGCGCCGCATATGCCGCCTCGCGCGGCCCCATCGTATAGAAATCCCCTATCGGCAGGATCGCCACTGTGGGATGGTACAGCTCGCCAATGATGCGCATGTCGCCGAACACGTTGGTGTCGCCCGCCGCGTAGAGGCTCAGGCCGCTGTCGAAGCGCAGCACGTACCCCACCGCCTCGCCACCGTAAATGGTTTCGTCGCCGTCTGAGATGCCGCAGCTGTGGTCCGCGTGCACCATCGTCACCTTCACCCAGCCTAGGTCGATCGTGCCGCCCTTGTTGCTGCCGATGATGTTCTGCACGCCCTTCTTCCCGAGCCACGCGCCGATCTCGACGATGCTGATGATCTGCTCCGGCTGCGACTCGCGCGCCACCGCCACCGCATCGCCGATATGGTCGCCGTGCCCGTGCGTGATCACGATGGTGTCGAGCTTGCCGACCTGCTTCATATCGTCAGGGCAGGCCGGATTGCCCTGCACCCACGGGTCGAGCAGCAGCGTCTTGCCCACCTGCGTCCGCATTTTGAACGTGCCATGTCCGAGCCACGTCACCTGTAGACCGTGCAGATCCATCGCCGAGCCTCCACGCATCGTTGCATCGGCCACACTTCCCGCTGTGCGGCGCCCTCCATATCCTACCATTTATCGCCACGCCGTCACGTTCCCCGCTTGACACACACTGCCGTTTCGCGGCACGATCTTATGGTTGCCCGCGTCTAATCGCGGCGAACACCCGCATGCAACGCTCATTCTTGGAGGCGTACACGTCATCGCCATTGAGCCTAGCGCTCTCCCTGCTCTTCGGCGCCGGTCAGCTCGTCATCGGCGGCATCGTTGCGCTTGGCATCGCGCGCACGGGACGCTGGCGCGCCTTTGGGCAGTATTTGCTCATGTTAGTCGCGCTCTGGTTTACATGCAGTGGCATCTCCGAGCTTCTCGTATCCGGCACTGAGGCGGTGCGCGCGATAACCATGCACCCCTCTGCGGCAGCCTTCGCGGTCTGGCGCTCGCGGATCGACGCCGCTCTTCTCGTCGTCTCCGCGGCCCTCGCCGTTGCACTCACGCTGTATCCTCTCGTCATTCGTCTCCGAGCTTCGCCATCCGGCAGCACGCACGGGTCGCTCGACGGGAAACCGACGCCATGAGCAAGCAGCCTCCCGTCAGTCGGCCCTATCGCCTCGTCGCGCTCGATCTCGACGGCACCCTCCTCGACGACGACGGCAGCCTCTCGTCGCGAACCCGCGCCACCGTCGCTCGCGTCGTGGCATCCGGCACCATTGTCGTGCTGGCGACCTCTCGCCGCCTCACCGGCGCAGCCCCAGTCGCTGAGGCGTTGAACCTTCATGGGCCGCTGATCCTTTACGATGGCGCGCAGACCCGCGACTACCCCAGTGGCGCGGTCCTATCGAGCAGGGTACTCGAGCGGCAGACCGCCCGCCTCGCGGTCGAAGGAATCGCTGCCGAGGGGCTGCGGCCCATTGTACAGTACGCGTCGGCGAGCGGTGAGCACTTGCTGGTCGGCCCATCCGCCCGCTCAACCGCCTACGATCGCGAGTACGTTGGGCACTTCTCCCATCAGATCGCCGAACTGCCTCTGACCAAACTGACAGACGATCCAGCTCCGCTGCTGCGAATTGTCGCGTTCGGCCCGTTGGATCGGCTGAGCCGCGCGGCGGAGTCCGTCGCGTCACTGCCTTGCGGGTGGCAATTGTTGCCGCACGGCAACTACGGCACTGCCGAGCTCAGCGTCTTCTCGCGCGAAGCGTCCAAAGGCGCGGCGTTGCTGCGCCTCGCCGCGCGCCTCAACATCGAAGAACGAGCAACGCTTGCCATCGGCGATGGCGTCAACGACGTCTCAATGCTCTCCTCCGCGGGTCTAGGCGTAGCAATGGGCAACGCCGCGCCCGAGGTTCGCGCGGTCGCCAGCGCCGTCACCGCCCGCAACGCCGAAGACGGCGCAGCCCAAGCTCTCGATCGCTATATCCTAGACCATGAGGATTGATACGGCTCTGCACGATTCAGGGAGCGCGACCATCGCCGCACAGCAGACTTCAGTCCGCGATCTTTACGCCGGCATTGCAGCGCCGCGAGCCCGCGTTCGCCAAATGTGGCGCCCGCTTCCGTCTACTTACTCATCGGAGCATCTCACGTGCAACCCGATCGATTTCCCTTCGTCGGCTCGACCGACGACCCCAACGAACTCTTCGACCTCATCGACGAGCATGACGAGGTCATCGGCACCGTCCGTCGCGGCGAGGCGCACACCAATCCCTCCTTGTGGCACCGCAGCGTGCAGGTGTTGGTCTTCGACACCGGCGGGCGCGTGCTGCTTCAGCGCCGCTCCGCCCACAAAGATCTGTTCCCCGGTTACTTTTGCGCATCCGCGTCGGGCCACGTGACAGCCGGCGAGGACTACTTCGCTACCGCGCATCGAGAGGTGCGAGAAGAGCTCGGCGTCGAACTGCCCTTGACCGAGGTCGGCAAACGGCTGGTGTATTCACCCAGCGAGACCGAGATGACCACGCTCTTCCTCGCCCGCTCGGATGGCCCGTTCACCTTCCATCCCACCGAAACCGATGGCGGCGACTTCTTCGCACTAGCCGATCTGCTCCCCGGTGGAACTGCCAGCGCGCTGCCGATGACGCCCGCCCTCCTCGTCGCGCTCGACGTGCTCGCCACTCCCGAAGTGGCTGAGGGTATCCGAACGCTTTTCCCGGTCGCTGAGTCCGAGTCGCCCCCGATCGGCCCGGCAGGGATGCTTTGACCGCAGCGCACGTTCAAGGTATAGTGAAGCGTAGGCGGTCGGCGCAGCAGCAGCATTACTCGTGCCAGATCCACCTTCGCGTGGCGTTTTTTCTGAGGAGTCCCCACAATGGCGGAAGAGCATCCCGAGACGGAGATCGTTGGCGAGACCCCCATCGATGTCGAGGCCGTCTACGACGCTATGCGCGAGTGCTTCGATCCCGAGATCCCGGTCAACATCGTCGATCTCGGGCTGATCTATCATCTGAAAATCGAGGGCACGATGGTGGACGTCACGATGACGCTCACCGCCATCGGCTGCCCGGTCGGCCCAGAAGTGATGGGCGACGTTGAAAGCCACATCCGTGACGTACCCAGCGTCGAGCGCGTCAACGTGACGCTCACCTACGATCCACCATGGACGCCCGAGCGCATGTCCGAGGACGCCCGCTGGGAGTTGGGCATGTAGTGAAGGCGATCTGTGACGGTACGGCGGCCCCCCTAACGGATGGACGCCGTCGCTGCCCACTGGGTGGAGGTGGATCGGGCCGATGTACCTCGAACAGTCGCAGTTCGGCGCGACGCAGCAGTCGCAGTCGCTCAACATCTCCGCGAAGCTGATCGCGTCGATCAGGATCCTGCAGTACTCCGCCGAGGAGCTAGAGCGGGCCATCGCCGGAGAGTTGAGCGAGAATCCCGCCCTCGAAGTCGAGGAGGTGGCGCACTGCCTGCGCTGCGGCTCCGCGCTCCGTGCCGGGCTCTGCCCCACCTGCGACCGCGCTTCATCCGACGCCTCCGAGAACCTGGCCGAGCTCGCCGGCTGGGAGGACGATGCCACGCCGCATGCCGCCGACCTCGCTGGCGGCGACGACCGCGACTTCGATCCGCTCGATATCACCAGCACCGGCATGACGCTGCAGGAGTATCTGCTGCGGCAGCTCGGCGCTATCGTCTCGAGCGAGGATGCCGCCATCGCCGAATATCTCGTCGGCAGCTTCAACGGCCACGGCTACGTCACCGCCACCATCGCCGAGGCCGCCGAAGCCGTCTCCGTGCCCGCGTCTCGCGTCGAGGCGGTGCTCACCACTCTGCAGTCCCTCGATCCGCCAGGGATCGGCGCTCGTGACCTCCGTGAGTGCTTGCTGATCCAGCTCGCCGAGTTCGAGGCACGCGGTCAGGCCCCGGCCATCGCCAGGCCGCTGATCGAATGCCACCTGCGTGAGCTCGGCGAGCATCACTTCGCCGAGATCGGTCGCGGCCTGGGCGTTTCGAGTACTGCTGTCAAACAGGCGTGGCACTTCATACGCTCTAACCTCAATCCCTATCCCGCGCATGTCTTCGAGACCGGTGACGTACCCGGCGAGGGATTGGTTTCCCCGTCCGAGCGCAACATTCTTGTGCGGCCCGACGTGATCATCCGTCGTGCCGAGCAGGGCTTCGAGGCCGAGGTAGTGGAGCGGCGCCGCTTTCGCTTCGACACCAACACCCTATATTCCACCCTCTCGCGGCAGAGCCGCTTCGCCGGCGCCGGTCGGTCTGGCCTCAACGAGAACGAGCGCCAGCATGTGCGGCACTACGCCTCGCGCGCACGCTTCTTCATCGACTGCGTTCGGCAACGCTGGCAGACCCTCAGCGCGATCTCCGAGGCCCTCATCGAGTTCCAACGCGACTTCCTCGAAAATGGCGTGCGCTACCTGCGCCCACTCACCAGGGGCGAGCTCGCCGCCCACGTTGGCCTGCATGAGTCCACCGTCAGCCGCGCCACCGCCAACAAATACGTCCTGCTGCCGACTGGGCGCACCGTACCGTTCGACGACTTCTTCGATGGCTCACTCGCCGCCAAGGATCAACTGCGCGAGCTGATCGACGGCGAAAACCACGCCAAACCCTACAGCGACGAAGATCTCACCTCCCTGCTGCACGACCGCGGGCTGCCCCTCGCCCGCCGCACCGTCGCCAAGTACCGAGAAGCGCTCGGCATCCTCCCCTCACGCTTCCGCGTCTGACCTCGCACCACGCCACACACTTCTGTCGCTAAACCCCATGCACCACCCTACCCACCCGCAACGTCCTTCACGCCCGTTATACTAGCTTCGCCTGGGTCCTAGTCGTTTGCGGTTCTGGCGGGGCCACCACTGGAAGCAAGTGGTCGAGCGGATGCGATCGGGCTGCCGATGGAGGGCGGCGCAGTGAGCGAGTTGGGCATCCTCCAAGGCCTCGATGCTAGCGAAATGCCGGTTGATCAGGCAGGCGTTGGTGAGCGGCCTGAGGTACTCGGCCGGCTGGAGGTCGGGCGAATAGGGCGGCAGGAAGAGCAGAGGTGGACGTGCTCGGGGACGTGGAGCCGTTGGCTGGTGTGCCAGCCGGCCCGGTCGAGCAGCAACACGATCTGCTTCTCTGGGCTGGCGCCGACCGCGCGGGCGAAGGCGGCCAGCTCGACCTCGAAGAGGGGGATGCTCACCGAGGTCGCCAGGTGGAAGCGCGCGCGCCCCGGGGCGGTGGGGACGAAGCCGACCACGTAGCGCCGGGCGAAGCGGTGGCGGACGCGCGCCACGGGGCGTTGCCCGATCGGCGCCCAGACCCGACGGAGGAGCGGTTTCAGGCCGATGCGGTGTTCGTCGGTGGCCCACAATTCCACCCGAGCGGTGGGGAAGGCGGTGGCCACCTGCCTCAGGAGCGGCCGGAAGTTTTTTTGACCGTCGGGGCAATAGTCACGTACTGTCGAGCGCGTGAGCCCAGCGCTCCTCGAGCGAACGTAAGAGGGTGGTGCGCCGGTGGGTGAAGCGGAACTGGGTGCGCAGGCGGTGATCGAGGGGGCGTTGGTCCCGACGGGCCGTTGGCCATTGGGCGTAGGCGACCTGACGCACGTGACACTCCACGGCTGCCACATCCGCGACCAGGCTACTCGCTTCGTAGAAGGCGATCCGCTGCCCGTAGCGCAGGAGGTAGGCCTGCCAGTTCTTGCGGCCGCTCATCCGGCGGTAGCGGGTTTTCATGGCGCGGATGAAGCGTTCCAGGTCGTTGTTGGTGCGCGGCAATCCCGGCGTGCTCGTCCACACAAATAGGTGCGGCTGCCTGCGGGTCAGCACGCCGACGAAATGGGCGAGGCAGTGCGCGTAGGGTGCGGGCAAGTGGCAACTGCTGCGCGCCACGCCCTCACGCCAGGTCGCAAAGGTCTGCTCCAGGGCTTGCCGGTCCCCGTCCTGGCTGAGCAGCGCCTCCGCTTCGAGCAGCCAGGCGTGCCCCGTGCGCAAGGAGGCGAGGTCTGCGGCAAACACGGCGCGCAGGTGGAGGATCGTGCGCAGGCGGTTCAGGCGATCGGCGCACCACGCGGGGATGGCTCCCCCTTTTTCGCCCCGGCTGGCGGTGCTGCCAACCGGGCCAGGCTCTGCTCGACTTCGCGGAGCGCGTCATCCATGGCGAGCGCCCCGAAGCGAAACGGTTGCAGGCCGTCGCGATTAATCAGCGCTTGTACGCCCGCGGCATACTCCGCCAAGATGCGGGCGTACCGTGCCTCCAGTGCCTCCGGCGCCTCATCTGGGCCGAGGGAGGCGGTGGTGGTTCCCCTGCGCTCGAGCTGCTGGCGTACCTTGCGGAGGCGCAGCTGCAGCAGCGTGCGCATCTGGACCTTGACCGCCCGGTCCCGCTCGTAGAGCACGCGTCCCGCCTCGCGCAGCGCGTGGAACTGGCCGATCTGGTGGGGCACGCCGGGCCAGGTCGCCGCCACCGCCTGCAGCAGCGACTCCTGCCCATCGGTCACGACGCCGAGCACCGGCACCCCCCACGCCGCGATGGGCGCCAGCAAAGCCGCTTGGAGCCCCGTGGCGTCGCTCGAGAGCACGTTCTGGGCGCCGAGCAGATGGCCCGTCCACAGGTCGCGAATCAGGGAGATCGTTTCATGCCCTTTGTCGGGCTGGATGCCGTCGACCGCCAGCAGCAGGCCGCCATTGGCTTCCACCGCGGCGCGCCAGGGCGGATTGGCGCTCCAATCCTGCGCCGCGCGCAGCAGGCTGCAGTAGGCCTCGAACAGGTAGAGCACCTCGCGCCGCGAGATCGTCACCTGCCACCGCGCCAGCCGCTCTTGCACCACCTGGTGCGTCTGGTCCAGCGTCAGATGCTGGCCGAGGCGCAGCTGTCCGATCAGCAGCACCCAATCGAGCCCGAAAGTGAACCCGGGCAAGGCCAGCCCATCCGCCACCGCGCTCCGATACGTCCGCGCCCGTCCCTCACACGCCTCGTTCGGACAGCGGTACCCGCAGTGCGTGACCCGCACCGGCCCGTCCCGCGTGATCACGACCCGACGCGAGACCGTCAGTCTTCGGCGCAAGCGGGCGCCACAGCTCACGCAGACCGTCATCTCGGAACGAAACGTGCGTCGTACCAGCTCCGGATACACCTTGCGCGTGCGCATCTTCAGCCCCCCCACGACCTCCCGGCCCCCTCGGTTCCCTTCAACCACAGTCTACGGCATGGACGTGACTATTGCCCCGACGGTTTTTGAACGCCGCTTGCTGGTCCGCGTCGGCGAGCGCGTGCCGCGGACGGGGGACTTGCGGGCCGTGCCGCAGGCGCACGAGGTAGCTCCAGCCCAGGTGGTAGGAGACGGGACGGCCGAGTTTCTCGGCCATCCAGGCCGCGACGTTCGTCCCGGTCCACCACTCGTCGCGGGCCGCCGCCTCGGCCAGCGCGGCGCGCAGTTCCTCCTGCAGCGCGGGCGCGAGCACCGGGGCGGGCCGATACGAGGTCGTCTGCCGGCGGTTCACCATCCCGCTCGGCCCTTCGGCGTTGTAGCGCTTGGCGATCTGGCCGATCCAGTACGCCCGATAGCCGGTCACCGCGGACAATTCGGTGGCGGTCCGCCCCTGGGCCAAGAGCCACAGGATCTGCCACCACGTGCGCTCGTTGGGTTCTTTGGCCGCCCGGTAGCGTCGCTCGAGCTCTTCGACGCTGAGGTGGGGGCGGAGGAGGATGCGTCTGGCCATGTCGCGCCATACTACCACCACCCATCCCTACACCGTATTACTTACCAAGTCGTGGCAGACACGTCTCCATTGCGGTGGGCGCGGTTGTAGCGGTGGGCGCGGTTGTAGCGGCGAGCGCGATGGACGACGCATGCCCTGATCCGCACGAAGGAGGAGTTGGGGGAGGTAAAGGATGGATACGCGTTACAGCAGAGGAGACGGCAAGGAACGTTCCGGCGCCAGCGACGGATACCGCCGCAGCTCCTCGGCCCGTTCCTCGGCGAGGCGTCGACGCTCGCTCCGCGCCAGCACTATGCCCCATACCCGTTCACGGTCGTCGTGGCGGACGGCGGTGCGCCAGTGGTCTCGGTGGGGCTATTCGGCGTCGCCACCAGCACCCAGACCTGCCCCCCCTCCACCCTCGTGCTCAACGCAGGAAGCGGCTTGTACACCACGGGTGAACCCGGCGCCGAGGCGCCGTCTTCCGTGAAGCGCCCGCCGTGGCAGGGGCAGTCGAAGGTCCGCGCTCCGCCATTCCAGAGCAGCAGACAGCCCATGTGGGTGCAGACGCCCGAAAGTGCGGTGAAGCCGGCATTTGTGTGTCGAACGTAACCGACGATGGTCTCAGTTGAGAATCGCAGGACGCCGCCCAGCGGGATTGCAGAGGCAGCCGCAACCGGCACCCAACTCCCCGCCGACGCGTCGACCAGGGGCACATCCGTCGGCGTCGGCGTGGCCGCGGAGGTCTGCGACTTCTCGATGCCGATGCCGACCGCCAATCCCGCTGCCGCTGCCGCTGCGCCCAACCCGACGTTGAGCAGCGAGCGGCGCGATACTCCGCGTTTCGGCGCTCTTGTCGGCACAACGTGCGGCGAGGGATTTTCTTGCTGTTGCTCAAGCGGGGACACGGCGGGCTGCTGTGACGCCTCGCGCTCCAGCCGGTCGAGCAGGGTGGAGACGAAGCGCGGGCTCGGCTCGTCGGCGCGTGGGGCAGCCGCGCGGAACAGCGCCGCCATCCTATAGGCCTCGGCCTCGTCGGGCGTCATGGCGGCGGGATGGGGCGGGCGCGCATCGGCGCGAAGATGCTCGACGTGTTCGTGCAGGCGAACGTATTGCTCTACGCTCTCCGCGCGTTCCACGCCGTCATCGCCCCCGGCGTCGCCGTCTGGGCTCGTCAGTTCGTCGTCTCGCGGCCCCATGATGTCTCCAACGGTCTCGGTTTCGTCGCTCGTTGAGTTCTCACTACGGTTATATAACGGTGCGCGTCAATTCACGGGAGGCCCGTCAGTGCTGTCGCCTCCTTCGCGGCGCGCTTCAGCGCCCGAAACTGCAACACCTTGACGTTCGCTTCGGAGAGATGCATCGTCTCGGCCGTCTCGCGCACGGAATAGTTGAGCAAGAAGCGGCAGGTCAACACGTCTCGATAACGCTGCGGCAGCCGATTGAGGATGCGCCCGACGCGCTCCTCGGCGTCCGTCACCGGCAAGGCTTCGCGCGTCGGCGCCTCCCAGCCGGCCAGCAGTAGATCGTCGAGCGAGTCGGCGTGCAGGCGGTAGAAGCTGCGCCAGTGGTCGGCTACCGTCGTACGCGCCACCTGAAAGAGCCAGCTCTGTATGCTCTCCGCGTCGCGTCCCGCATCTATACCGCGCAGAGCCTTGATGAAGACCTGCGAGGTGAGGTCCTCGGCCTCTTCACGGTTGCCGACTTTGGAGTAGATGAAGCGGTAGATCGGCGTTACGTGCTGCTCGTAGAGCGCGCGGACGTTGCGAGCGTCGCGCGGCTCCTCAAGCGCGGCGACCAGTTGCGACGGCGCTGCGTCATCGTCCTGCACCCATGGCCTCCGCAGCGACACGTCGAACCTCCTTGCCCCTCAGAGAGCGTCGCGCCGGTCGTGCGTAGCATCGCGAGGAGCATCATGACGTGTACTACGACGTTATGTTACACCGTCCTGACAAATCGCGCTGCGGTACAATTCCTCAGAGGTGAAATGCTGAGAATCGGCCCGTTCCGAGGGAGACATGACGCTATGAACGACGAGAACGCGAACTCCGCGCGCGCCGATCTCCTCCGCGACATCTTCGCGCGGCAGGCCAGCCTCGCCGAGTTCTACCGCTCCGTGCGCCCCGACGGCTTTTACAGCTGGCAGCCGCGGGACCGCTGCGCCACCTGGACGCGCGCGATCGTTCATGAGTGCTGCGAGCTGGATAACGAACTCGGTTGGAAGCCGTGGAAGAACGGGCCTGACCTCGCCTCAAATCGAGATGCACGCCTTGATGAGACCGCCGACATCCTCCACTTCTTCGTTCAGCTTGCCCTCGACCAAGGCTTCAGCGCCGACGAGCTGTACGACGCGTATGTGCGCAAGAACGCCGAGAATCGCCGCCGCCAGCAAGAAGACCCGCGGTACCGTCCCACCGATGTATCGAGCGGGAGCGGGGCGTGACCCGCGCCGCCAGGGAGCTGCACGCGTGAAGTCCTCCATCCTCCTCAACGCCATCGCCGCGACGGACTCGACCTTCCGTCGTGCGGGCCGCGATTGGATCGGCAGGTGTCTGATCTGTAACGGACCACTGCGTTTCGACGCTGAGACGGGCGCCGGCGCGACCGTCGAGCACATCGTGCCGCGTGCGCATGGCGGCGGCAGCGACCTGCGGAACCTCGGCGTCGCTCACCCGCGCTGCAACGGCGAGAAGGGCATCCACTGGGATGGCGGGCGACGTGGTCGCAGACAACCGGATCGCTACGAAATCCTCATCGCCGCCTATCTTGCTTGCCGCGGCGAGCGCTGGCGCGACGCCGCGGCAAGCGCTGGCAAGGAGTATTGATGCGAACCCCCGACGACAGCGCACCGCTGGCCCACGCTACCGAGCAGCCGACGGAATCGTCGCACTACGGCTCGACGCTCTCCGGCTGCCTCGGGCTGATCTGCGTGCTCGCGCTGCCCGTGCTGCTCCTCCTGCCGCTGGACGGCTTCGACTTTGCCCCTTGGCTTGGCCGCCTGTTTCCCCTAGCCGGCGTCGCGATCAGCGCCCTAGGGGTGTGGTTGGTGGCCCGCGTGCCTGCCGCGACGGGTCGCCGCGCCGCCGATCCGCTGCGGCCGCTGACCAGCGAGGGGCATGTACCATTGCGCGAGGTGCCCGCGAGTCGGGCGAATCAGGTAAGCTTCGTCGCGGCGGTTGCGCTGAGCGGGCTGTGCGGAGTGGGGGCGCTGTTGGTGGTTTTCGCGCCGGGCACGCGGGATGTGCTGGCTGGGACGCTGCTCTGCGTCTCCGGCGGCAGCGCCTCGGCGGTCTACGCGATCCTCGCGGCTCGCGGGACCCTGCCGGCCCCAGCGCTGCTCTGGCTGCGTCAACCGATCCGCGGCGGCTATCCCCCGATTTGGTTCCTTTTGGTGGGCGGCGTCTCGTTGGTCTGGGCACTGATCATCGCTTTCGAAGCCGGATACGCTTGGGCGGCGGCGGCCACCACGCTCGTGATCCTGTTCGGGCTGCTCGCCGGGCCAGTCGGCCAGCGGCTACCTCCGCGCGTCCGACGCTAACGAATCGGCCTCCGGCGTGGCATGCGGTTTGCGCCGCATCGAACAGCGAATGTGCCCGTGCCCTCAGCCCGAGGGATAGAGATGTACGGAGGCAGCATCCATGCAAGAACGCGTCGAGCCGCAGCGGATCCCCGTTAAGGTGTATCGTACGACCGACCGCATCACGGTCGCGGCGCCAATGCCCGGACTGCAGCCGGAGGATATCGTCGTCGAAGTGACGCCGGAGGGACGCTTGACGTTGTTCGGCGAGCTGCGCGGCGCGCTTAAGGGACTGAAAGACCTGCTGGTGGACGAATGGAGCGTGGGAGATTACCGCCGCACGTTGGACCTTCCCACGCCCGTCGACGGCGAGACGGCGAACGTCAGCTATGGCAATGGCGTGCTCGTCGTGGCGTTGGTGATCACCGAGGCCGTGCGCCCGGCGCGCCTGACCCTGACGAGCACGAGCGTCGATCACGGGACCTACTTCGGCCATGCCGGCCACAGGACCGAACATCCGCCAGACGACGACGCATCGCCCGCCTAGAGCCTGTTGTGAACTCGATGTTTGCGCGGTGCTAGCATGCGGGGATGGACACCATCGTACCGCCCCGCAAGCCCTACGCAAGCCCTACGCGAGCGACGTCAGCGACGACGAGTGGGCTTTCGTCGCCCCCTACCTGGCGCTGGTGCGCGAGGACGCCCCGCAGCGCCGCCACGACCTGCGTGCGGTCTTCAACGCCGCCCGCTGGATCGGGCACGCCGGCGCCCCCTGGCGTTGGCTGCCGCACGACCTGCCACCCCGGGACGTCGTCTACACGCAGACCCGCCGCTGGCTGCAGGCGGGCATCTTCGCGGCGCTCGTCGCCGACCGGCGCACGCTGCTGCGCGGGGCGGCGGGGCGCCGCGGCCAACCGAGCGCAGCGATCTGCGATGCCCGCACGCTGCAGGCGACCCCCCCCAGAGCGGCGCGCGGGCCGGCGACGACGGCCACCAGCGGCGCCGTGGCTCGAAGGTCCACGCGGCGGTCGAGACCCTCGGCCACCGGTTGGCCCTGCTCGTCACCCCGGCCAACGCCCAGGAGCGCGCCCAGGTCGACGAACTGGCGCGCCAGGTCCAGGAGGTGACCGGCGAGACGGTGGAGCTGGCGTACGTCGACCAGCGGGACACCGGCGAGCAGCCGGCGGCGGACGCCGCGGCGCACGGTAGCCGTCTGGCGGTGGTCACGCTGCCCGAGGCCCAGCATGGCTTTGTGCTGCTGCCGCGCCGCTGGGTCGTCGAGCGCGATTTCGCCTGGACCGCGCGCTTCCGTCGGCTCGCCCGCGACGAGGAACGCCTGCCGCACGTGCTGGCGGGGCTGCACTGCATCGCCTTCGCCTGCCTCATGCTGCACCGCTTGATCCCTGTGCTGCTAGTTCGCAACACGCTCTAGGGTGTGCGTCCCGCGTCGCGCCGAGTCTGGCGCCGCGCCGGGGGGGTGGCAGCTCGCGCGCTTTACTTGAAGCCGCCGAGGTGGTATGCTGTGGGTGAAGGCGAGGAGCGGGACGAGTACCCGGCAGACCGCAACAGCGAGGGGCGACCACCGACGTGGTGGATGAGAGTTGCCCCGGCAGATGCGCCGGCGAAGACCACCCGCCAGCCCGGCCCTTGAACTTGCACCGAGCGGTGCGATGGTAGGGGACCGCGGTTTGGCCCCGTTAGCGGCCACCAAAGAGGGCGCGATCCGTGTGAATGCCGGGCGTGCCGAACGTGGGTGGAACCACGAGAGGTTTGTTGCAACCCTTTCGTCCCTTGGCGGGCGGAAGGGCTTTTTGTTGGGATCGAGCACCTTCGTCCTCATCATTCTCAACATTTTTGTGGAAAGGTCGCGCCATCATGCGGCGTCACCGGTCGCTCAGCACAGCAAAAGGACTGCGGTTCCGCCGGCTCACCACCGGCGGCGCCACCCGACGCGCCTAGCCTCCCAGTGGAGCGGCGTCCGGTGCCTGCGTGGTTCGTGGCTGAGACGAGGAGCGAAACGGTGATTCCCATGATGGCTCGTCGGAGACGAGATGGCTCGGTGGCGCCGCTGGGTCGGTGGCCCGCAGCGGTGAGCGAGCTTGGCGGAGCGTGCCGGTCCGCCTTGGAGGCCGAGTTGGGCGCGGTGAGCGGGGCGCTCGCGTGTGATCCTGACTCGGCTGCTCTGCTGCTCGATGGTGTGATATGGCGCATCGCGGCGGAGTGGTTCCTTTCGCGCGGGCTGTCGGTTCCAGCGGCCGAGCAGCTGCTGGGGCGGCTGGGCGATGAAGCTGCGCCTCTCGCCTGGCGGCTGCGGCTCGCGCTGCGCGCCCCCGACGTGCGCGCCCGCCTCGTGGCCGCTGAGCAGTGTTTGCGTGATTTGTGAGTGACGAAACGCGGATTGCATGGGGGTGTAAAGGACACCGTGTTCGCGCCCTACACGGTGGGCTCATCCCATGTGCGTCATTGCGACACGCGGGATGAGTCGTAGCGCGCGGGCCGAGAAGGTCTGAATCCTTCGTTTCGCTCCGTACACCTCCGGTAGACTCCGTGTTATACCGTCTCCTTCCCTGAGAAAGGTTGACCTCTATGTCTGTCGAACAAGAATTGGCCTCGTCGGTGGCGTACACGCCGTTGCAGCGGATGCGCCACAGCGCCGCGCACGTGATGGCGGAGGCGGTGCAAGACCTCTTCCCAGGCGCGAAGTTCGCCATCGGGCCGGCGATCGAGGACGGGTTCTACTACGATATGGACCTGCCGCGCCCGCTGACGCCGGACGATCTGCCCGCCATCGAGGAGCGCATGCGGCAGAGCATCGCCGCGAAGCACCCCTTTGTGCAAAGTCGGTGGCCGCGCGAGCAGGCGCTGGCCTACTTCCGCGAGCGGAACCAGCCGTATAAGGTGGAGATCATCGAAAACCTGCCGGATGCCGAGGTGGGCATCTACCAGCAGGGCCCGTTCCTCGATCTCTGCCGCGGCCCGCACGTCGAGAACACGGGGCAGATCGGCCCTTTCAAGCTCCAGCGCGTGGCCGGGGCATACTGGCGCGGCGACGAGCATCGCCCGATGCTGCAGCGGCTCTACGGCACGGCGTGGTTCACGCAGGAAGAGCTCGACGCCTACCTTGAACGGCTCGAGGAGGCCGCGCGGCGCGACCATCGTCGGCTGGGCAAGCAGCTCGAGCTGTTCATGGTGAGCGACGAGATCGGGGCGGGTTTGCCACTCTGGCTGCCGAAGGGTGCAACGGTGCGCCGGCTGCTGGAGGAGTACATCCTCGGCGTTGAGCGGGCGCAGGGCTATCAGCACGTCTATACTCCCGCGCTGGCGAAGGTGGATCTCTACAAGACGTCGGGGCACTGGGAGCACTACAAGGACTCGATGTATCCGCCGATGGAGATGGAGAGCGGCGAGGAGTTGGTGCTGCGCCCGATGAACTGCCCGCACCACATCCAGATCTATGCCTCCAAGATGCGCTCGTACCGTGACCTGCCGATCCGTATCGCGGAGCTGGGGACGATGTATCGCTTCGAGCGCTCCGGCGAGCTGTCGGGGCTCTCGCGGGTGCGGGCGATGACGTTGAATGATGCCCATATCTTCTGCACGCCGGAGCAGATGCTGGGCGAGTTCGTCCAGGTGGTGCGGCTGATCGAGGATGCCTATCGCGTTATGGGCTTCAAGGAGTACAGCTATCGCCTCTCGCTGCGCGACCCGAACGACAAGGTGAAGTTCGTGGATAACGAGGCGATGTGGCAGTCGTCGGAGGCGGCGCTGCGGCAGGCGCTGGACTCGCTCGGTGTGCGCTACTATGAGAGCTTCGGCGACGCGGCTTTCTACGGTCCGAAGGTGGACGTGCAGGTGGCGAACGTGCTCGGCAAGGACGAGACGATCTCGACGGTGCAGCTTGACTTCACGCTACCGGAGCGCTTCAAGCTAGAGTACATCGGCGAGGACGGCCAGCCGCACCGCCCGGTGATGATCCACCGCGGGGTGCTCTCGACGATGGAGCGCTTCATGGCGTTCCTTATCGAGAACTACGCGGGCAACTTCCCGGTCTGGCTGGCGCCGGTGCAGGCGGTGGTGATCCCGATCTCCGACGAGCGCCACCTGGACTACGCCAACCGCGTCGCCGACGAGCTGCGCCGCGCGAGTTTGCGTGTGGAGGTGGACGCGCGGAAGGAGCGCATGAACTCGAAAGTGCGCGACGCACAGTTGCAAAAGGTGCCGTATATGCTCGTGGTCGGCGATAAGGAGGCCGAGAGTGAGGCGGTATCGTTGCGCCTGCGTACAAACGAGAACGTCGGCTCGGTGCCGCTGGCGGAGTTTGTGGCGACGGCGAAGCGCTATAACGACGAGCGCAGCCCGGAGCTGTGGCCGGCGGTGGTAGTGCCGCAGAACTAGCCACAGCGGACGCGGAGATCGCTGCGGCAGAAGCGAAGCGGGGTCAGTGGAGGCCGATCTCGCCTCGCTTCTGCGCTTCTTAGTTGCGTCGTTCCTCAATACTGGTCCGAAACGTGCAGATGCGGGCAGGCAGCGAGGTGTCCTATGCCGAAGCATCTTGCCGCTCGCCCAGCCCGCAATGAGACCGAAGCACGCCAGGTGCGCAAACTCGCCCGGAGCGCCCATGCGCCTGCGGACTGGATCTTTCACGCCAAGCTGGTGGTCCGCAGCTGGCAGGGAGAGCGCACGCGCCCGATCGCCGAAGCGCTCGGCTGCAATCCGCAGACCGTACGCGAACGGCTGCAGGCCTTCAACGACCGAGGCCTCGACGGCCTCGGGATGCAGCCCGGCTCCGGCCGCAAACCGCGACTGACGGAGGAGGAGCGCAGCGTGATCCTGGCCGTGGTCAAACGCCCTCCCCCCGGCAAGGCCACCGACGAGGGCACGGGCGAACTCGCCGCGCCCGATCCGGAGGGCGAGCCGGAGTGGACGCTCGACACCCTGACCGCCGCCGCCCAGGAGCGCGGCATCCAGGTGGCACGCAGCCAGGTGCGCCGCATCTTTCGGCGCGAAGGCATGCGCTGGGGCCACACGCGCTCATGGGCCACGAGCAAGGATCCCCACTTCGCCCCAAAAGAGCGCCGATCGTCGCCCTCTCCACCCAGCCACCCGAGGGGGCGACGGTCCTCAGTGTGGACGAACTTGGCCCCGTAACCCCGCGCAATTTCCCGCCCGCCCCTGGCTGGTCACCAACCGGACATCGCCTCAAGGTCCCGCTGGACGACGCACGCGGACTCGACAAGGTCTGGGTCTCTGGCCGCCCGGTGCATCCGTGATGGGCAGACCCTGACGCAAACGGCGCCGTCACGCAAGACGGCTGGCTCTCTCGCCCTCCTGCAAAGGCTCGACCGGGGCGATCCCCACGGGGACCTCCACCGCATCGCCGACCAGCTCGCCAGTCACAGCAGCGGCCGGATGCGCGACTGGCTGGCAGACCACCCGCGCATCCGGCACGCCTTCATCCCGGTTGGCGCCTCCTGGCTCACCCTGATCGAAGGGTGAAGGAAGAACTTCCGCCGCAAGGCGTTCGCGGGCGTCTCGCTCGCCGATGCCAACGCCATCGCGTACGCCACCCGCCTCGCCACCGCCCAGCTCAACCGTCACGCCCGCCCGTGGATCGGGGGACGCCCCGCCCCGCCACACCGCCAGTTGCGGCGCTGCTTCGAATATCGCCTTTGAGGAACGACGCAACTAGAACCTGCACGGGGATTCACCGCCAGCCTACACGCCCTGGCGCAATCCTTCCTCGATCGCGGTCATGTGCTCAGTCGCATGCCCCGCCCTTCCGGCGAAGAAGTCGCCGGGGGTCTGGTCGCCGACGACGGTGGGCAGTGGGGCGACCAGCTGATCGTCGGTGAATTGGCGCAGGAGCTCCAGGGTGTCCCGCCGCGCTGCCTGGTACTCCGCCGCGAGCAGCTCCAGGCGGTCGTCGCGGTGCGCGTCTACGTAGGCTTGATTGACGTCGGCGACGGCCAGTTCCAGCCGCTGCTGCTCGTCCGGGGTCAGCACGTCCCAATCGCCCAGGATGGCCGGCAGCGGCATGCCCGCCGGGTACTGCAGGCGCAAGAGCGCGTCCCGCGTCTCGCCGGCGAGGGCGCTACGCAGCAAGCGCTGCATGTTGCGCTCACTTCTCGCCAGGTGCGCCAAATGATCCTTGGCGCGCCACGGGGCTGCTCCGGGGGCGTCACTCGGCGTCGCCGGGCGCTCCAGGTCTTGCGGGCTCAGCCCGTGGAAAAACGCCAGGACCTCCGTCTGCGACGCCGTAAGGCCGTCCAGAATCTCCGCGCGCGTGGGCATGAAGAACCTCCGAGAAATCAGCGGGAAACACAAGGACTGTCCGGACGACTCCGCCGGGCCGAGCGACGATTGGCAAAACGGTACCGTAGAGACGGTACCGAAACACTGCTGGGATGATATAGCGTGCCTGCATGCACGGGATTCATCTCACCGACCGGCGATGGGCCTTGATTCAGCCGGTCCTCCCACGTCTTGCCCTCGCGCGCTCGATTTCGTTGGGGTACGGCGCGCGTGGTCGATGTACGAGGCGGTGTACGAGGCATGATCGTTTCACCCAGCTGGAGCACGAACGGCTCAGGGCGGCATCAGGCTACTCCTGGGTAAACAGCTTCCAGTGCCCCTCGGAGATGACGTCGACGACGCCGTCGATCACTCTGTATGGCGGTCTGATCGTCAATCGCGTATGCCGGTATTGGTATCCCGGCGGCCCATTTTTCTGCTTCGGCCAAGGAATTGTCTGGTATATCAGGGTTATCCAGGTGCGGAATCAACGTAAAGTCGACCAGTCCCAGCATTCTGTCGCTGCTGGTGGCGCAGTTGAGGGTCGTCGTAGACTCCGATGGGAGGGGTGACCACCATACTCCCTCCGCTCAGCCCCACATAGACTGCCTCGCGCCGCAGCGTCGGCAAGAGGTCCGCCAATCCCGATTGCCACATCCAATAGCACAGATAAAACACCTCACCTCCTCCAACCAGCAGGGCGTCAACCTCTTGGACCAGAGGGACCCAATTCTCTTTCTTGATACTGGGGAGAGCGGTGAGCTCCAGCACGCCCAACGACTTCCACCCCAATTCGCAAAAGGGGCTCTTGGCCACTCCGTGGATCAGCCGGTAGACTCCGGCAAGACCGCCGGGGTAGGCGTACCACGCAGTGGGAATGACGAGGGCGCTGGACTCGGCGATCGGTTTGCCCAGCAGATCAACCAGGGCGTGACGAATGCTGTCGTTGCTGATGCCAGACGAGGTGAGCAGAAATTTCATCTACTGTCCGGCCAGGATACCCCTGCCTTCAGGCAGGGGGAGGAATGGCCGTCTCCTTTCGTGCTACTCGTACTTCCCCTTGTGCACGCCTGTGCGAGAATGAGAAACTACCACGCGGAGTAACCGCGAGCGTCGTACCTACCGCTGGCAACAGCGCGAGACAGCGGCCGCAAGGCCGGGGAGACGGTGGGGGTCTCTGGTACGTCGACGGGCCGGACCGCCCCACGCTGGTGGTCAACCGGCCTCCCGATGCGAACCGGGGAGGGGATGCGGAGGAACCTGGGACGACAGGCAGAGGCAACGCTCCCTGAAGGCGACGGGGTGATCCTCCCCAGTTGCAAGCCCCTAGCTTTAGCGATGGGGGTAGTTGACGTTACCTCTCCTTGCCGATGGAATGAGAGTCGGAAGTCTCCTCCAGACTTTCTCTGTGATCCAGAAGCAGAACTCCCCCAGAACGGAACGACTGCGTCTCTACCAACGTGAGTCGTATGCTTTCCGGAACGTCGTGATCACAAGAAGTCAGAACTGGTAGCGGGTTTGGCTCCACTGGTCGCCCCTGGCGGAGGCGAAGATCTTGGTGGGCGTGACCGCGAACAGCAGAAGCGGTTCCCCGGTGCTTTCATCCCATAAGACCCCGTTGCGCAGCTGGATGGGCCAGCCCTCGCCCCACAAGGTGGCCTGCTGCTGGTAGAAGCGTTCGTGTGCGGCTGTGTCGGTGCATGGGGCGGCATCACCTTCGACCACGATGTCGAGGCCGGTGGCCAGGTGGTTGTTGCCGGTCGTCAGCACCACATGCGGGTTCCCCCGAAGGTTCTTGAGCTTCTGGGCGATGCTACCCGTCCCGAAGTAGAGGGTCTCTTCGAGCCAGGCGGCTGCGACGGGCGTGACGTGCGGGCGTCCATCGGCTCGCACCGTCGAAAGCCAAAAGACCTCAGCGGTCTCGAGGACGCGACGGGTCTCCGCCCACGGAGTCGCCACGTTGTCTGGTGAACCACTGTGTGCCCGGTCGATGGTCGTGATAGGGTCCGGCATGCTCAGTCCTCCTGTTGCTCGTGCACGGATGCCAACTGATGTCACCAGGCCATGGGTCCTACATGACCCAACCTCTGATGCATCGGTCTGCCGCTCAACTCTCATGAGAAGGGTGGTGATGCCTGTCTTTTGTCGTTGGAGAGGATGGTGATAGGGCGGTTATCACTATCTGATGGCTAGAACAAATATACGGTACCCACCTCCTGCGGTCAAGGGGAACCGAAAGGTACCTATGGACACGAATGGGTCTATGCTCTGCATCTCGTCATAAACCCGACGTACCCGACGCAACGTCTTCTCTCTTGCTCTTTTGCCATCTCAGACTTCCGCAGCGCCCTGCCAAACACGCTCTCAGAGTCGCAGAGGGGGGCGCCTGAGACCTAGTGTCGGTTCAAAGTGGGTAAGCGAGAATGTGGTATCCTCGCCGGTATGAGACCTCCTATTTTTGTGCGTCCCCTCACGGACGCCGAGCGTACGGGCGTGACCGCGGCGGCGCTCGAAGGACACCGTTGTCTTGCGGCGCTGCCAGATCCTGCTGGCCAGCGCCCGCGGCGAGCGCGCGCCCCGCATCGCCGAGCAGGCGGGCTGCGACGACCAAACGGTGCTTGCAGCGCTGCACGCCTTCAACGCGCGTGGGCTCGACGCGTTGCGCCAGGGCTCCTCGCGGGCCCACCATCCCCGTCCGCAAGCCTTCCCCGGCGAACGCGCCGAGCAGTTGCGCGCGCTCTGCACCGCAGCCCGCGCGAGTTCGGCCACCCCACCAGCGTGTGGACCTGGAGCTCGCCGCCGCGGTGAGCTGCGCCCAGGGGCTGACGGCGACCCAGGTCAGCGGCGAGACGATTCGCCTCACGCTGAAGCGCCTGGGCCTGAGCTGGATGCGCGCCAAGCAAGGGATCACCAGCCCCGACCCGGAGTACGCCCGAAAAAAAGGCGCCGCGACCGTCTGATCGCGCTGGCCACAGCGCACCCCGACGGGCGCTGGGCTTTGCCGATGAGGTGTGGTGGAGCCGGTTGGCCCAGCCATTCCTGCACGCCTGGGCCGAAGCGGACCACCCGCTGCGCCTGGTGGAACAGACGGTCGCCAAACACGATCCCGACCCCAAAGCCATGGCCTGCTACGGCGTCTTGCTGCGGCGCGCCCAGCAGGACGAAGCGGTCTGGCTGCGCTTCGTGGACGGCCGCCCCGTCAGCGCGCTGACGACCCCGTTCCTGGACTGGTGTTGCGGCAAACTCGCGGCGCAAGGCGTGCCGGTCTGGGTGCTGATCTGGGACAACGCCTCCTGGCATGTCAGCAAGGCGGTGCGCGCCTGGATCCGTGCCCACAACCGTCAGGTCACGCGCCAAGGCCAGGGTGTCCGCATCCTCGCCTGCTACCTGCCGGTCAAGAGTCCCTGGCTCAACCCGATTGAGCCCAAGTGGGTCCACAGCAAACGCGCGATCGTCGAGCCCACCCGTTTGCTCAGTGCTCACGAGGTGGCCGAGCGCGTCTGCGCCTAGCACGGCTGTGCCCACGAGCCTCACCTCACGCTACCTGACCATTCGCCGACAAGGCCAGTTAGACCACTCTCTCTCTTGCTCTTTTGCCATCTCAGACTTCCGCAGCGCCCTGCCAAACACGCTCTCAGAGTCGCAGAGCGGGGGCGCGTGAGACCTAACCTCCTACGCCTTTCCCTACGGGGCGACGGGCCGCGAGGGGATGGTATTGGCGATTTAGGGGCGATTGTGGGTTGGGGAATGGGTGGGATGGACACTTTTTGGGGGAGTTGCCGATTCTGCCGGAATCTCGGACTCGGGCTGCGGCGAGGGCGTTGCCGTTTCTGCCGCATTTTCGCGTTGGGCCGTGGGGGCGAGGGCGGTGGCGTGGAGGGCGAGATGGCGGTCAAGCTCTTTCTGGATGGCGAGGGCGGCGAGGATGTAGCGCGGGGCCTGGGAGGGACGCGCGCGGGTGGCCTCTTGACGTGTGCCGGCGGTGACGGCGAGCGATTCGAGGAGGGGCAGGGTGGCGTCGCGCTCGACTTCGAGGAGCTCACAGGTGGTGGCGAGCAGGCGGCGGAGGGAGTCGACGGCCAGTAAGAGATGGGTCTGGCGCAGCTCGGCGAGGTCGGCGGAGAGGTCGTCACGGATGGCGGCGATCCACGAGCGGACGGTGCGGGCAGGGACGTCGAACTCGTCGGCGATGTCCGCGGTGGCGACGCCTTTGCAGTGGCGTTCCCAGGCGAGGGTGCGCAGATAGGCGGTGTCGCGCGGGGCGTCGTGCTTACCGAGGAGGTGGTTTGCGCGCTCGTTGGCGCGGGCTAGGACGGTGGCATCGTCCTCGGCGTCGTCCTCGGCATCGTCCTCGGCGTCGTCCTCGGCGGTAGGGAAGGGGGAGTTGCGCAGCAACTCGGCCACGTCTTGGCGGTGCGGGGTGGGTGTGGCCGCGCGCGGTGAGGCGGCTGCGGCGGTGGCGGTGGCGGGGCGCCGGCGGTCGGCGTCGGGGATCGCTTTGGCGGCGGACATGGATGGCTCCTTTGGAGATAGTTGGGGTCTTCACCCCTGGCCCCTCTTTCACCAGAGAGGGGAGAAACGGTTGGGCGCGGAAAGCGCGACGGCGCCGCTCCCTCGCGCGGGCGAGGCTGGCGAGCTCATTCCTCGTCCTCATGCTGGTCGGCGGGTGCGCGACGACAAAGAGCGGCGCCGCAACGCCGCGAGTGACGGCATCGGCATCCGCGGGTGCTTCGGCGACGCCGAGCGTCACGGCCAAGCGGGTGTTCTTTGGCGCCGGCGATACGGTTGTCGCGCTTGACGCGGGCACGGGCGCGACGCTGTGGACCTTCGACACTGGTGAGCACTCGGGGGAGGGAAGCATCTCCACGCTGTTGATGGCCGATGATCTCGTGTTTTTCTTTGACCAACACGGCAATTCGGTCTATGCGTTGGATGCGGAGCGAGGCTCCTTGCGTTGGAAGGTCGGCGGCATCGTCGGGAGCACTGGTCTGTATTTCGAGGCGGGAACACTCTTCGTCAACCACGATGCCGTCCAAGATTTCGATGCGCTCTACGCGGTGGACGTGGCCACGGGCACGCTGCTCTGGCAGAAGGCGGAGATGGGCGGGCGCCTAGCGTTCGGGGCGGATGCGGTGTATGTCGCACAGGGCATTCCTACGTCGGACGCATTGCCGGTTACGGATGGATTTGTGGCGGCACTCGCTCGCTCCGATGGGAGGCAACTGTGGAAGGTGACGGGGCACCCATTCGGCGATCTGCTGCTCGGCGGTGGCGCCGTGTATTCGACTGCCGATGGGACCGTGTACGCCTATGACGCGGGCACGAGCGCGGCGATGTGGTCGAAGCAGCTCGGCACATTCGTCTCACTTGACAGCCTGGTCGGAACGACGCTGTACGCGAGTGGGTCGAGCGCGGGCGCACTGGACGCTACGACGCAGAAGGTGGTGTGGGGCATCCCTACGAAGGCGTCGTACCTCGCCACGAGTGGCTCCATCCTCTGTGTTGGGGATGTCGACACGCTGTACGGAGTGGACGCCGCTACCGGCACGCAGCGGTGGAAGCTGCAATCTACAGATGGGTTCGCTTCTTTAACTGGGGGCGATGGCGTGTGTTACACCGATACTACCACTGAGACCCGATCGCCCTTGTCCGCATATGATGCGCAAACGGGGTCGTTGCAGTGGCAGCGGCCGATCACGGGCATCTACGGCCAGGTTCTTCGGGCGAATGGGATGCTCTATATGCTGGCAGACGCGCCAACGCCCCGAAAGACGTCGGGGCTAAGCTACCCTTAACCCACAGCAAGGGATCGCCCAAAGAGGAGGGGACCAGAAGAGGCTCGAGCGGCCATCCTGGCTGGCTGGCAATTGGGAAGATCGGCGTTGACGTCAGGGACGGCGAGGCGCGGCGCGAGGCGCTCTCCGCGCTCGACGTGCAGCGCGCCGACGAGCCGGCTCTGCCGCGGCGGACCTCTTGATCTTGCGATCGTGAGCGATGCGCGGCACCGAAGTGCTTACCCTGACCGCGACCGCGGCGAAGCGTCGCGGCTTTTCGCAGCTCTCGCACCAGGAGCCCCGTGAACGCGCCACAACCCTGCGGACGCTCGCCGGGGCGACCCCTGGGCACGCGTTCTCCACCCGCCAAACGCTTCCCAGCTGTCAAATTGACGCCGTAACCCACCCCAGACTGCCACTATTCGATCTTGTGCTGGCAATCGCTCTGGTTGCCGTCACCTTGCTGTGGGTTAAAGGGTAAGCTAAGATAGCGAACCGATCAGCACGATGCGGCTAGTTGGCGCGCGGCTGCCGTGATCAGGTTCTTTCGTCACCGCGACCGAGTCGTAGTGGGCCGGTGGCTCGGTAGCACGGAGGACCTGGAAGACGGCGTTGGGAACGGCCTTGCCGCCGGAGAGGAACCAGACCTGATAGGCTTCGGCCCTCGGCTGGCATGCGGCGGCCGTTGGTGACGAGGACGGCGTCACGGCGCGAACGCGAGCCGATCAGTCGCGCGGAGGCACCGGGCGCCGCGTCGGTGACGCCGACACTCCAGATCAGCGTGTTAGGCGCAGCGAACAGTGCTGCGCCCACGGTGGCGTCCACCTGCGGGTCGGCGCCGAAGAGCGAGCGGTGCATCTTGCCGACGGACCAGATTGGTCTCTTCGACGGGTGGTGCTGCGAGTGGAACGGCCTCACTTGTCATCTATGCACGCATGGTGCACGCCGTGGTTGTCGGGTCGCCCCGCTCGTCCAGTCGGGGTGCTCAGAGCGCTCGCGGGCCGATGGTGATGCCACCGTCGAGGATGATAGCCTGCCCCGTCATGTAGGAGCTATCGTCCGAGGCGAGGTACAGGGCGGCCTGCGCCACGTCGTTCGGCACGCCCATACGGCCGAGCGGCGCCTGCCGCGCGAAGTATTGCTGGGCAATCTCGTCGGGCGCGCCGGGCATGAGGCGCTGCACGGCGCCCTTGACCATCGGCGTCCAGACCCAGGAAGGGCAGATGCTGTTCGCGCGAATCTTGCGCGAGGCACCCTCGGCGGCGAGGATCTTCATGAGATGGATCACGGCGGCCTTGGAGGCGCCGTAGGAGGAGAAGCCCGGCGCGCCGATGACGCCGGCGACGGAGCCGAGGGCGATGAAGCTGCCGCCCCGCGTGCCGAGCGCGTCCCAGGCGGCCTTGGCGGTGAGGAAGGTGCCGGTGACGTTGACGTTTAGGACGCGATTGAAGGTCTCGGCGTCGAGCTCGGCAACCGGGGCAGAGTCGCCGATGCCGGCGCAGGCGAGGACGATGTCGAGCTGGCCGAAGCGCTCGATCGTCGCGGAGACGACTGCCTGGCAGTCGGCGAAAGAGGTGACGTCGATGCGCAGCGGCAGCGTCTGGCCGCCCGCGCTCGACGCCTCGGCGGCGGCGGACTCGGCACCATCGGCGTTCATGTCGGCGAAGACGACGGCGGCGCCCTCGGCGGCGAAGAGCTGCGCGGAGGCTTTGCCGAGCCCCGATGCGGCGCCGGTGACCAGCGCGACGCGTCCATCCAACTTGCCCATGGGCGACTTCCTTCTAATGGGGAGATCATCGGTCGAAATGTGCGCGGCGACGGCGGTGAAGTGCGGTCGCTTTCCAGTGTAACATGTCTGCGCGGCGGCCGCGCCAACAGGTCGCGCTAGGTTGCCGCCTGTGACGCTGACTCGGCCGGGTGGACCGGGTCGCGCCCGGCGAGGTAGGCGAGCGCGATGAGGACGGCCTGTAGCGGCAAGCGGGCGATCAACAGGGCCAGCGCCCAATATGGGGCACGTTGTGAGCAGCCGTTGGCGGCCATCTGGACGTTGGCAGGGAAGACGGCGATCAGCAGGGCGATCAGCCCGTAACTGGCGGGCCAGCGCAGGCGCGGGATCGCGAGGGCGGCACCGCCGGCGATCTCGCAGGCGCCGCTGAGATGGATCAGATCCGTCGGCTGCGGGAGGAAGCGGGGCATGATCGGTAGGTAGATGTCGGGGCGGATCAGATGGACGGTGCCCGCCGCGACGAAGCCGGCGCTGACCACTCCGCGCAGGATGGTGCGACGCCGGGAGGTCTGCTGACTCGACATGGGCCTCCCTTGTCCGGCCGTGGAGGAGCGACGGCGCTCATCACGCATCGTTCTACGCTACCAGCCGGCAAGGCTCTCACGCCAGCGCGCGCCGAGCGTAGCGTGTCGCGCCCAGGTTGGCGCGACACGCAGGCCCCGCCAGTGGTTTTTCTCGGGCGGATAGCACGTTCCCAGCCCTTCGAGGAGCGGTGAGACGTACCTGGGTTAGCCGCCGCTGCAACGTGAGCATCGCTGGGTTGCGCGGGGAGAGCGGAGCTACAGCGGGATACCGCATCGAACGTCCGTGGGCGTGGGGGTCCACGGCTGCCCCAACTGGCGAGGTCGAGTCCGGAGTGATAGTGTTCGCTATCGCGGGTGAACGCCGCTTGGGGCTCACGTCCGCTGCGGATGCCGGTGCAATGTCAGATCCGATCCGGGCGTGACGGATACCGGGTGCGGCTGTGCGGTGCTCGCGCGACGAGCGGGCACGGCTAAGGTAGCGCCGCAGGCGAAGCAGTAGGTCGCGCGCGCGTCGGGCTGACGCTCGGCGCACACCGGGCAGAGGATCAGCGGTAGGCCCGGCCTGCCGTTCCCTCCCATCGCCAAAGGGCAGCGGCAGTGCCCGCAGAACCGTGCACCGGCCACCAGTGGGGAGCCGCAGGCGGGGCAGTACCCCTCAGTCGGGACAGGGATGCCCAGGGCGGCCTCCGCGGTGGCGGTCCTGCGCTTCATGTTCAGCGTGGCCATACGTTGAGCGTCCAGCCGATGTTGACGCCAGTTCTGCCCGGTCCTGACCACGCGCGGGCCGAAGTAGACCGACGTGGCAAGGCCGCCGAGCACCAAGGGCCCGTACAACAGCCACATGCCGAGCAACTCCCACAGGCCAAAGCCGATGGCACCCAGCAGCAGCAGGGCGAGTAGGAATCCGGCGATATGCAGGTGCATGGCTGACCTGCCTTTCTGTTGACTGACGCTCCTTGCGGGACTCCCTTTCATCCCGTCATGTTTACAGTTCTACCTCACCATTGTTACAGGTGACGTGAACGATTGGCGAACACTTCATCATCTCTGGCGTGCTGGTGCGCATCCCACGGGCCAGCCGCGCGGGACGTGTGATGCGCGATGCGCGACGGCACACGTCGAACGCGATCGACACCTCGTATCACGAGGCCGGCCGGGACACGGCGGGGCGACCCGAATCGAGCAGCACAGCGGGTTGACCACATCTGAGAAGCAGGAGGGTCCCGGTGCATCTCGACGGATTCGGGCAGACGTCGTAGCTGAGGCGGACTGGGCATAGTGATGCTGGGACTCGTGCCTAACGCGCCGAGTCGATGTGTACACTCCAGCAGCGCTCGAGCCTCACGTGCCGCGACGTGTGCCCGCCGAGCGCGACAATGGGGTGGCTCAGCCGTGCGCGACTCGCATCTCCGAGGCGGCTCGGCGCGACGGTTGGGCGTAATACTCTTCGCCCAGTTGGCACACCACCTCCTCTTCGTCGTGGTTGCGCGCCGAGGCGCGTACCAGCGTCACCATCGTCGCGAAGACCGCGACCCAGAAGAAGAAGACCACCAGCACTGCAAGCAGGTTCCCCATAACATGCCATCCTCTCATGCCAACGGGAACACACGACCCTTGCATTCTACGCCATGCGAGGCCTGGTTATGTCTATACAAGTAAATTTATGCATACGCCATTCTCTGGCCGTGCGTGCGAACCGACACCCGATCTTCGCCTGGATCGCGGAACGCTTGGCCCTCGTTTGCGACCTACGTTTTACAGCCGCCGGTTCGCTTGCCATTTGTCAAAGAACTGAGGATCGTACTTGGGATGCGGAACGGGCAAGCACTGCTTACTAGGCGTAGACGCCTTAGAACGAGGTATGGTAGACTCGCGCTGGTATGCCGTCTGCAGTATTACCTGGAGCAGGAGCGGTGAGCGGAACTGCCATGAAGGATTCGGCAAAGCCAGCAAAGGTTGCGGCGGGTGCGTCAGGGAGGGAGCCGCTGGCGCTGCGCGCGGCGCTGATCTATCTCGTGGGCCTGGTCGATATCGTCACAACGCTCCTTCCGGCGTGGCCCTGGCGCCTTCGCCTGCTCCTGCGCTTCTCGCCCGTCGCGCTGACGCTGGCGGCACAGCATGCGACGCTCTTCGCGGGCATCGGGTTGCTGCTGCTGGCATGGCCTGCCGCGCAAGGGCAGCGTCGCGCCGCCTCGCTGCTCATGGCCTGCGGCCTAGTCGCCGTCGTGGCGAACCTGCTGAAAGGCCTGGACGTCGAAGAAGCGGCCCTCAACCTCGTACTGGTCATCGCGCTGCGGCGGGGTCGCAAGCACTGGCTCGATATTCCTGTGCGCTACACCATCGTGGACCTGGCGCGGCTGGGGGTGACGCTGGCGAGCGTTGGCCTGCTCTACGCCGTCGCGGGACGCGCTGTGCTCGTCCAACTGCATCGACTCGGAGATCACGTCGAGGATTTGTGGGCCGCCTGGCCGCCGGCGGGACGCCTCGCCGCGCGGGTGACGCACAATATCGCGCTGCAACGGGCTTTCCTGCGCGAGTCGCAATATGTGTTGCCGATCTTCCTGGTCGCGCTCTTCCTCGTCGTCTCCTGGACGGCGCTGGCGCGTATCGCCCGCCAGGAGACGCCCGCTGACCTCTATCCGCGCCTGGGCCGCTCGTCGCGCAACTCGCTGGCCTACCTGGCGCATCGCAGCGACGCGCGCACGTTCCTGACCGCCGATGGGTGCGGCGCGATCAGCTATCGGCTGGTGGGTCGCGTCGCGCTCCAGGTCGGCGCGATCCTGGGGCCGGAGAGCGAACGGGAGCGTATCTACGCCGAGTTTTGCGCCTGGCTGCGTTCTGAGCGGCTGATGCCCGCGGCCGTGGCGCTGGCGCGCGACGAGCGGGCAATCGTCAGCGGCCGCGGCATGCTCACGCTGCCGATTGGCCGCGAGGCGGTGGTCGACCTGACGGCGTTCAGCGTCGAGCGGCTGGCGAAGAAGATGCGCTGGGCGTGGCGTTCGCTGGCGAGGCGTGGCTATCGCAGCGAGGTCATTCCGGCGACGGAGATCACGCGGCCGATGCGCGCAGCGCTGGACCGGATAGACGCGGAATGGCGCAGGAAGCGCGGTGGCCTGGATTATGGCTTCACGATGACGCTGGGCCGCTTCCCCGGCCCGAATGAAGTCGACTGCCTGATCGGCCTGCTGCGCGGCCCCGACGCCGAGCCGGTCGCCTACCTGACGCTGCTCCCGAGCGGCGAGGGCTACTATTCGCTCGACCTGACACGACGCATGGAGGGCGCGCCCAACGCGGCGATGGAATTCCTGATGATGGAGACGCTGAGCGACCTGCGCGCGCGCGGCGTGAACGCCGTCAGCCTCAACTTCTCGGCGTTCTCCGGCCTGGCCCGGCGTTTTCGCTCGCGGACGCTCGAGCGGCTGTGCAGCGCCGCTTTCCAGACGAGCACGCTGGAGGTTTTCAACAATAAGTTCTTGCCAGAGTGGACGCCGCGCTACCTGGCGATGCGCGGCTGGCGTGACCTGCCCGACGTGCTCTACGCGATTCTCGTCGCGGAGGGGGCGGAGCGGGCGCTCTACAACGCCCTGGCACGCGGCCGGCGGCGCACAATCGCGCGGACATCACGCTTGCTCCACGTGCTCCATGCCCAGGTTATGGCCGCGCACGCGCTCCTCTGGCATGGCGGGCAAGGATAGCTCAGGCGTTGCATCCTGCCCGAGGCAGCGCCTTCCTTTGGCGAGATCGCCGCCCTGCTATTGCAATTTGTCAGCGAGTTCTCAACCAAGGATGCTACGACTCCCGCGACCTCGCGATTGGGGCGATCCAGGGTTAGCAACGGGCTGAAGCGCCGGACGAAGAGCCTGCGGCAGAAGAGTGGCAAGCAGGCTGGGGGACAACTGGGCTATCGCGGGGAGACGTTACACCTGGTGGCGACGCCCGACACGGTGGTGGAGCACCGGCCGAGCGTTTGCACGGCGTGTCAGGCGAAGCTGGACGGGGCGCCAGTGGTGGGCCGCGAGGGGCGCCAGGTGCAGGAAGTGCCTCCGGATGCGCCTGCGCGTGACGGGACACCAGGTGCTGTGCGGGCGCTTTCCGCGCTGCCAGGCGGTGAGCGTGGGCGCCTTTCCCGCGGAAGTGCCGAGCCGGGCGCGGTACGGGCCGCAGCTGCGCGCGCTAGCGGTCTACCTGGTGGAGGAGCAGCTCGTGCCGCTGGGGCGCGTGACCGAGGCGGAGGAGGCAGAGCGGCGGACGATGGCGCTCGGCGAGTAGCGGTCGCTCCATGCTCCTTGACGACAGTTCGTGCAAACTGACGACAATATTTACGGAAAACGAGTTGAACATGCGTCCCCTTGAATTGGGGCACGGTCGCCACGAACTCTGAAAAGAAGGTGATCGAGCGAGCATTGGTGGCTGAGCGTAGACACCTTAGAACGAGGTATGGTACTCCCATTCCGCAGTTTGGATCCCTCATTCCGCAGTTTCGGTTGACCCACCTGAGAGATTTTGGGTAGGGTGAGATCCAGGGAGCTGGTGGGCGGCACCCCGTGCTAGCGGAGGGAGTCGGAAGGCGCATGGGGAGCCGCTTTGTCGTCGAGCATCTCAACCATCTGGGCATCGTTGCGGAGGTCTGTCGCGAGATTGGGGTCGCCGAGTGGCTCGACCAGCAAGACCCCACGAACCGACAACAGGTGAGCGTGGGGACCGCGACCGTCGCGCTGGTACTCAACGGGCTCGACTTCAGCAATCGTCGACTCAATCTCGTGCCGCAGTTCTTCGCCGACAAACCGGTGGAACACCTCTTGGGACCGGGTATCCTCGCCGAGGATCTGCACGACGACTGCCTGGGGCGGACGTAGGACTGGCTGTACGATCGCGAGGTGACGCGTCTGTTTGCGGGGCTGGCGCTGCGGGCGCGCCGGGCGTTCGGCGTCGAGGTCGGACGGCTGCATGCCGACACGACCTCCTTCTCGGTGCACGGCCGATACGACCCCTACGCGCAGGATCTGCCGGAAGCGTTCGAGACTCCCGAGCTGCTGAAGGCACGGGTGCCAGCGGCGGCGCAGGAGCAGGCAGACGCAGAGGACGCAGAGGACGAGACGCCCGCGGTCATCGAAGTGACCTATGGCTACTCCCGCGACCACCGGGAAGACTTGAAGCAATGGATGCTGGCGCTCGTCACCTCAGGGGAAGGTATCCCGCAGTTCCTGCAACCCCTCGACGGCAATGCGAGCGATAAACGCGCCTTGCTGGAGGCCGTGACCGCCCTGGCGCAGCAGCTGCGCGAGAGCGGAGAGGCGGCAGGCGTGTACGTCGCCGACAGCGGACTCTACAGCGCGCAGAACATGACCCACCTCAACGTGGCCGGCGTCCAGTGGGTCAGCCGCGTGCCCGAGACCTCGACCGCTGCGTAGGCCATTGTGCAGGAACGGCTCGCGTTTCCCCCGCAGACGAGCCCGCAGACGAGCCTGGATCCGGAGGGCAGGCAAAGCAGCGCCGACGGGATGCGCAACTGGTGGAGCCGCGAGATGCGTGAACTGCCCCAAGGCCCCGAACGCTGGATCGTGGTCCGCACCCAGGAGGGGGAGGCGCGCGCGCGTGCCGCGGTCCAGCGCCAGGCGGAGCGCGACCAAGCCACCTGGGAGAAACGCTTGTGGCATCTCGGCAACCAGGCGTTTGCCTGTCAGCTGGATGCGGAAGCAGCGCTCGCCAAAGCCTGTCAGCGCCTGCCGACCTGGTTCCAGGTCACGTCCAGCGTCACCTCGCGCCCGGCCTACCCGACGCGTGGTCGGCCGCGCACAGACGCCGCTGCCTCCGCCCCGCTGGTCTGGCAGATCCAGGCGACCCTTACCCGCGATCCGGCAGCACTGGAGCGCGAGGCGCTGCGCCGAGCGGCGTACGTGGTCGGGACGAACCTGCTGGATGTCGAGGCGTGGCCTGAGGCGGCGGTGATCGATCTGTACCGCGAACAGAGCGTGGTGGAACGGGGATTCGCCTTTTTGAAAGACCCGCTCTTCCTGGCCTCGTCGGTCTTTGTCAAGCGCCCGGAACGCATCATGGCGCTGGCCTTCGTCATGACGCTGTGCTTGTTGGTCTACACGTTGGCCGAGGTGCGCGTGCGCCAGCGTCTGGCGCAGACACACCAGACCGTCCCGGATCAGGCGCGCAACCCCACCGCGCGCCCGACGCTGCGCTGGCTCTTTCAGTGTTTCGAGGGCATCGACCTGCATCACACTTGGCAGCCGGACGGCATCTCCGAGACCGAGGTCCTCCGCCTCACCAGGGTGCATCGCCTCGTCTTACACCCGCTCGGACCCACCTACGAAAAGTGCTATTTGACCGTCAAGTGCTATTTGACCGTCCCGGAAACTGCGGAATGAGAGTCCTCGCGCACGATCGCTCTATGCTTGCAATACCGGCGGTACTTGCCGGCGGCGCAGCTGCACATCAGACGCGAGTCCTCCTTGTAGATGGTGTAGGAGCCGGTTGCCCCCTGCGAGCTGGTGGCGTCGACCTGAATCGTGCTGGGCAAGTTGAGCGTGGGTGCCGTCACATCCTGGACCGTCACCGTAAAGCTGGCACTGACCGGGCTGTTGCGATCGTCGCTCTCCGTCGCCGTGCAGATGACCGTCGTGGTCCCGAACGCGAAGGTCGCGCAGGACGTCGGATCACAGCTGACCGTCGTGGCGGGGGTATCTCCGCTTTCGTCCCTGGCAGTGGGTGCGGTATAGGTGACGACCGCACCCTGTGGGCTGGTGCCAACGCCGCGAGCACGTCCCTGCGCGCGCATCCACGTCCGGTGGTGGCCCTCCTGCAGCACCGGACGTGGATGCGCGCGATGGACGTGCTCGCGGCGGCGGAGGTGAAGGGTGGCCCGCTGCGACGCCACGCCTATGTCCTCCTCACCGCGCACGATCTCGCGAAGCCGCCGGATCACCGGCAACAGATCTTCCGCGCAGGCGCCTGGCTCCTCTCCGTCCCATACGATGTGCAGACGCTCCTGCGCACCGTCGAAGAGGCGGCCGCGACCTTTCACCTGTGACCACCCATGACCGTAGACCGATCAGGCCACAGTTCCCTCTGCTCGCGCGTGAGCCGCTTGGCTGCTACCCGTCAATCGTCGCTTCTTGCTGCCGCTCCCAGGTGGCGCGGACCGCTTCGGCCTGCTCCGCAGTGTCGTAGAGCGTCACTTCTTGCGTGGATCTCGCCGTGCCGTCCTGAGAGAGCGCGAGCCAGTGATCGCCGAGCGTGCAGGGCGTTCGCATGCCATAGCGCGTCACGCCGTCGGAGCGCACCGGCGTGAGTTCCCACGCCGCCCACTGCCAACTGCCGTCGCGGCACACCAGTTTGAGCCCCTTGGAATTGCCCATCTCTGCCCTCCTCACAGTAACGACGCGTCACGCGTGACAGTGAAGCACAGAGCAGGCTGGCGGCGGATTCCAATGGGCCGAAATTCCCGCCACGCGCGCGTGATCGCTGCGGAGGCGCGATCACGCCACGCGAGATGTGAGTTGGAGGCGCTCGAGGGCATGAAAAGGGCGTCGTGATGTGGACGTGCCACAAAAGAGTCCGAAGAGACCGGCGCCCCGGTCTCGCGGCCAGTGAAGAACCGTCCGACATGCTCGTCAGTAGAGCACGATCGGCTGCTCACGGTCCCGCGGCGGCTGCCGCGCACAGGGCGGTTGGCGAGAATGGGAGGGTAGAGCATTCCCCAGCGAGAGGAGCATCCCCACACATGCGCGGTCGCTAGCAGTTGGTCAATCCGCGCCTGCTGGCGCAGGTCTACGGCGTGCAGCAAGCGCGCCTCGACGAGCTGCAGCTCGCCTCCAACGTCAACGTGCACCCGACGCAGCGCGTGCCGGTGCTGCTCGGCGAGCGCGATGGCGGGCGCGACCTCGCCCTGATGCGCTGGGGCTTCGTGCCGTCGTGGGCCAAGGACAACCGCAGCTCGATGATCAACGCACGGGCCGAGGGCCTCGCCGAGAAGCCGATGTTCCGCAAGGCGTTCAAATCGCAGCGCTGCGCCATCCCTGCGACCAGCTTCTACGAGTGGAAGGCGGCGGCGAACGGCGGCAAGGGCAAGACGCCGTACCTCTTCACCGTCGAGGACGCCGATCTCTTCGCCTTCGCCGGCCTCTGGGACACCTGGCAAGACCTACAGACCTGCGCGATCCTCACAACCGCGCCCAACGAGCTGGTGGCGCCGGTCCACGACCGCATGCCGGTAATCCTGCGGCGAGACGAAATCGACGAGTGGCTTGACGGCGATCTGCGCGACGTCGGACGCCTGGAGACGATGCTCTCGCCCTATCCCGCCCGGGCGATGGCCGCGACGCCGGCGAATCCGACGGAGCTGCGTGCATGAGGCATTACTGACGTTTGTATGTTGGGCTACACTACGATGGGCTCATCACAGTAGCCGCACAGTGCGCCTCGTGCCATGCTGGCGGACCTGCACGTAGACTGCGACTGCGCGCTCGGGAAAGGTCTACACCCATGACCGTCGATGTCTCTCACTTGGTCAAGACCTATGCGGGCAAGACGCCGGTGCGTGCCGTGCGCGACATCTCCCTCCAGGTGCAGCGCGGCGAGATCTTCGGCTTCCTCGGCCCCAATGGGGGCCGGCAAGACGACCACGATCCGCTGCATGCTGGACGTGCTGCGCCCCACCAGCGGCACGATCACCCTCTTCGGGATAGATGCCCAGCGTGACGCCCTCGTCATCCATCAGCGCATCGGCTACCTGCCCGGCGACGTGCACCTGCCGGGTGATCTGACCGCGAAGCAGTTCCTGGAGCGCTACTCGCGCATGGCTGGGATGGAGCCGGTGCTCCTGCCCACGCTGCTGGAGCGCTTCGCGGTGCCGTTGGACCGCCGGCTCAAGAGCTTCTCCAAGGGCATGCGCCAGATGGTGGCGATCATCCAGGCGTTCATGTGCGCGCCTGAGCTGGCCATCCTGGATGAGCCGACCAGCGGCCTCGATCCCCTCGGCCAGCGCGCCTTCAACGAGTTCCTGCTGGACCAGGCGGAGCATGGTCTGACCGCCTTCATGAGCTCGCACATCCTCGGCGAGGTGGAGCGTATCTGCTAGCGTGTCGCCGTGATCCGTACCGGCGAGCTCGTGGCGATCGAGGAGATCGAGCGGCTGCGCGAGCGCGCCGGGCAGATGGTGATCGTCGAGTTCGCCGCTGGCGCACCTGAGGACGAGCTGCGCGCCATTCCCGGCGTTCAGGACGTGGAGCGGCAGACGAACGGCGCGTATCAACTGAAACTCGCCGGCAGTATCGACCCGGTGATCAAGGTGCTAGCCCGCCACTCGATCCTGCGGCTGGCGGTGGAGGAAGCGCCACTCGAAGAGGTCTTCTTGAAGTTCTATACCGGGGCAACGGGAGCCAGTGCGCCGGCGAGCGCCACGCGCGCGGGCACCCTGGAGTCACCGGCGGCTTCCTAGGAGGGTTGGCTCGTATGACCGCTTCACCCGCCCCATCATCCACACCGGCGGCCACCACCATCGTCGCCCGGCCGCGCGCACGCGGATTCCCCGTCTTCGCCGCCACCCTACACGAAAGCCGGAGCCTCGTGGGCGCCGCCTGCGGCTACATCGCGATCATCGGGTTGCTTGTCGGCCTGCTCCTGCCGGCGTTCAGGACGCTGAATCTGCAGACCTACCTGACCGGCAGTTTGGGCGCGCTGATCGGCGGCGCCCACCTGAACCCCAAGACACCGTTCTTTGCCGCGTACCTGGCGCTTGAATTGTACGGCAGCTTCTTCATGCTGCTCTTCGGCGGCGTGCTCGGCTATGCCGCCGGCGCCAGCATCGCACGCAACATCGAGGACGGCACGATCGACCTGACCCTGGCGCGGCCGGTGAGCCGCACGCGACTCTATCTCGAGAAGTGGGCGGCGCTGCTGGCGAGTCTCGTCATCATCGTGGCCACGTCGCTGGCGACCGCCTGGCTGTGCACGCTGCTCTTCCCGAACGCCACCCTGGACTGGCAGTGGTTCCTGCTGGCGAACGTCGACGTTGCCGCGCTGCTTTTCCTGGTCGTGGGGATGGGCCTGCTGGTGAGCGCCGTCATGAGCGCCGGGCAGGCGTCCGGCGGGGTCGCGACGCTGGTGGTCGTCTTCTGGTATCTCTGCCAGACGTTTGGCACGGCAGGTGACCGGCTGGGGTTTCTGAAGTATCTCGGCCCCTACTACTACGCACCCAGCTCGCAGGTGATTACTGCGGAGCAGTGGACCGACCCTTGGAAGCTCCTGGTGCCCGTGGCCGTCGGGCTGCTGCTGGGCATCGCCGGGCTCATCGCCTTCCAGCGCCGCGACATCGCGGCGTAGCCAGGATCGCTGTCGGTCCCTCGCGCTCGTCGAGACGGGTCGCTTCGTGCTCAGGCCGCCAGCGCAGCAGCTCTTGAGCCCTCTGCGCAAACGTCAGTAGCCGACAGTGACGCACACAGGCGGACGGTGGTGGACAGAGTGCAACCAATCCTTTGTTTTCAGGGCGAGGTATGGACGGCGGCCGCTCGAAGAGCTTGTCTGTTCGCCCAGTTAGGGCAGGGCTACCACGGGACTTGCCTGCAGGAGTGTGCGGCCGAAGAGGATGATCAGGATCGTCTCCAGCACCGATCCGAGCGCGATGACGGCATCTATCCTAATCGTGCCTTCGCCATCCGTGGCCGGCACGATGACCACCGCTGCGAAGACGATCAGCAATGGCAGGGTGCTTGCCACGCCGAGCAGCAGCGGCAAGCCATTGCCACGAGGGAGGAGGCGCGACCGCATCATCGCGATGCCGTAGAGCACGAAGCCAATCCCCGCGACGACTACCCCCACCAGGTTAGCGAATTGGGCTAGTCTCCACAGGCCGGTGGGGTCAAAAATGTTGCAGGAACGTGGGTTGATGCATTGACTCAAGTCAGGCCAACTCACTGCGCTCGCGACTGCTCCCGCGCCGATTTCCCCAGCCAGGCCGAGCACCACCAAGGTGATGGCGATCCACCCGACGGCGCCGAGCCGCTGATTGCCCAACCGGTGGAGGCCCACCATCCCGATCAGGAGGAACAGCAGCGCGATCGGGCCGAGGGACAACGCTACTTCGCCCCGTCCAATCCACGGCGATTGCACGACCGCCCCGCCCGTCGGATCGGTGTAGGATACGGCGAAGTCGGTGTAGATGGCGACCTGGAGTATCGCGAGCAACATCTGCGCCGCCCCGGCGACGAGGAGCGAGAGCGCGGAGAAGCGGAGCAGTCCCTGGCGATTCATCCGGATCCCCTCTTTCATGCGCTCCTGGACCGCCGCGACGAGCAGATCCGGCAGCGCCACGCGCCACAGGCCCAGCATCGCGCCCGATCGGCCACGTCGGTACGCGGCACGACCGGCGTCTCGAAACACGACGGCCATATCGTGCCCAAATGCATGGCGAAACGTGCGCGGGTAGCAGACCAGCAGCAGGCAGAAGACCCGGTAGGAGAGGGTGACGAGGCGAGCGTCGGGCGCCGAGCCGTGTACCGGGCCGTGTGTCGAGCCGTGTGTCGAGCCGTGTATCGAGCCCCCCGGTGGAATGCTCATCGTCCCGCCTCCAACCCGCGTATCCCGCCGAGCCCCGTCTCGCCGAATCCGCCGAGCAGCTGCCGCGCCTCGGCCTCGCGCACGAGACGAGCGAGGCGCAGCGCCTCCAACTGCGCCACACGCCGGCCGCGCGCGGTCAAGCGGTAGTAGCGGCGGCGCTCGTCGTCCAGGGCCGGATCGGGGCGGCTATCCGACTCCTCGATGAGGCCGAGGCCGAGCAACTGCTTGATCGAGCGATACAGCGTCCCCGGCCCGAGGCGAAGATGCCCGTCCGTCGACGCCGCGATCTCCTGCAGGAGGGCATAGCCATGGCGCTCACCAGCCGCCAGCGCGAGCAGGATGTGGAAGACGGCGGGCGTCAACGGCACCAGGCGGTCGAGGTGCTCGTCCA
Source organism: uncultured Chloroflexia bacterium (assembly GCA_963841205.1). Lineage (GTDB taxonomy): Bacteria > Chloroflexota > Ktedonobacteria > Ktedonobacterales > JADMIN01 > CAWAWP01. Next base: position 154,206 of record CAWJCH010000025.1, read on the forward strand.
TCTCTGGATCCACGACCTATCTCCCATCGACTATGCTCATGTTGGATATATCCACGGAGATAGTAGCAGACATGGGAGTCTAGAGCAAGGGGATGGGGCAACGTGCACAAATCATGGGTTTGCGCCTTCATACAACGTCGCTGAGACAGCGGAGGACGTGATTGACAGCCAAGTTCACAGCCAGGACGGTGGGCGGTGGTGGACAATGACGGACACTCAAGTCCCATTGGCGGTCGTTTTTCCGAGACCAGGGACATCTGTGGACGTCTGCGAACGAGCTACCCGCAGACTCTTCATCAGTCGGTCGGATGCACTTGACTCAGCTCGATCCTCATCGATCCTCGGGCCGGCGAAGGTGCGCCATGAATATTGCCCATGTTGCTTACTTGGCGGTTGCTGCGGCACCAATAGTGAGGCGGTGCAAGGCAACAATCTCTTGCTGCCCTAGCTGAGCACCCACGTAGCCGCCGGCTAGGACGAATGCTATCGGGCAACCGCGCGCACGGCACCAATCAAACACCATCCGCTCGCGCTCAGCTAATATGTCAGAGGTGATTCCGCGAAGGCCACCGATGGGGCAAGACTCATGTGGATCCATTCCAGCGTTGTAAAGGCACAGCTTGAATTGGTCCCTGCGCTCCAGGCCGTTCAAAATCTGCCGCGTGGTGCGGAGATACTGAGATGCGAGCGAGACGAACTCAAACCGATTATTGCTCGCTGGAATGTAACGGTCGAATGACGATACCGCGAGGTCCGCGTGACGGACCTCCGTCATATTGGCGATGAGTGAATGCGTGCCTCCGCCACAGTGTGCATCCAAATCTAAAATGAGGATCGGCCCGACGCCCATATTAGCAGCGACGCGCGCCGCCAGGGCCAGACCGTTGAATGTGCAGTATCCCGCGCCTTTGGCAAATCTGGCATGATGCAGGCCGCTTGAGAGCGAGCCGGCGGCGCCGTCGCGCAACGCCGCATGGACGGCGGCTACTACGCCGCCGGTCGACGAACACACAGCTTGCCAAAGGGAGGGATCCCAAGTGAAACCCTGTGATTCGGCCAACTCTCGCGGTGTGCCTACCTTGACAGCTGAGATGTAGTCTGGACTATGTACCTCGCTGAGCTCAGATTCTGAGACAGATGGCGGCGCGATGATCTCGGCCCCAGCTATCGGATCCGCGTAGAGCGACTCCGCCACCCAAGCAGCTTTTCGTGTCGTCTCGAAGGAGTATCCAGCGGCCACGTAGTCAGAGCAGTAGAAAACCTGCATACCGCTTAGCACCTATTTCACGAGTGGCGCTCTTGCAAACGCCGATATACCCTTAGCTCGCGCCGTAGTTTTAGCCAGGCTTACCCAGTGACAACAGATGATGTATGAATAGTATATGCTCGCCAAGTGGTGATATCCAGGTCGGGGCATTGTAGCCTTCCCGTCACGGAGAACACGAATGCCTACGGAACTGATCGGTGGCATTCAATGGAGGCGGACGATGTTCATCAACGATCTGGGGAGACTGCAACTGAGCGATCTGGTGAACGCAGGCTTGTTCCTACTTGCCATCATTTCTCTACTGATAACCTTGCGCCAAATCGCACGCGGCAATCGAGCGCAGCAGGCCGCCGTGTTCAAATAACCGTACCTCACAGCATTCGCAGAGCCCGACATGCGTGAGGCCTTGTCGATTGTAGAACTCGGCAAATTCTCGGCTTCGCCTGAACATGGTGCTCAAGACAAGGACCAAGAGATCAAAGTCAACATGCTACTGGGATTCGCTGCGGGCGTCTGCTCCATGCGCGAACTCAAACTCATCTCTGACCGCGAGATCAAGAAGTTCACCTATTTTTTCCTGGTGCACTTGCACAGCTCAGACGTCCAAACCTACTGCCGTTTCCTACAGCGCTGGGAGACGGAACGAACTGGTGGCATTCACCTACGGCCCTACGGGGCCTGGGTGGACTACTGTATCCGCGAGTTCAAGCCTCCGGATTTCTTCGAGGCCAAATCACAAGGTTAGAGGCATGAGAGGGTGCATCACTGCCGACAAGGATGCGCTTTGCAATTGTTCCGAATTTGGAAGCGTGGTCGCTCAGCGCCGCCAGTACTACGTACAACTGTTGCGACTCTCGACGCCAATTTATGACGCCAACCCCGACGGACAAGTGCGGTCAGAGACGAACAGAACAGATCCACACTGATGGGGTTCTGCGACGTGGCGGACGTTGGCGAACGTCAGCGAACGGACGATGGACAACTCCGTGATGGGCGCGCACAACTCAAGCTTGCCACCTCCTACTGCTCGCCAAAGCGTCTGCGCAATGAGGGAGCACCCTATGCGCCAACGCTCGAACTCGCCCCCGACGGTCACGATTTGCCCCACCTCATTGCGACGCGGGCAAACCATCTGCTCAACGGGCACCACGGTGACCGTCAACGGGTTAGGGGGCACTCAAAATTTCCGCCCCGTGTCGAGTGACGATGACGGTATGTTCAAACTGTGCTGCCCATCCGCCGTCTCTCGTCCGTACGCTCCATCCATCCGGATCAACTTGCATGCGTGCCGCTTTCTCGACCAGGATCGGTTCAATGGTGATCACCAGTCCTGCTGGAATCACCGGACCGGTTCCAGGTCGACCAACACTTGGTACATCCGGCTTTTCGTGCATGACATGACCCAAGCCGTGGCCGATGTATTCACGCACAACGTCAAAACCTCGTGACCAAGCAACCCCCTGGATGGCGTAGCCGATATCGCCAATATGCCTGCCTGGCCGTGCTGCCTGGATGCCTGCCATCATGGCCTCGCGTGTCGCCTCGATGAGAGACTGATGTTTTGGGGCAACTTCCCCAACAGCAATGGTGATCGTCGCGTCACCCGCATACCCATCCAAGAGCATTCCTGCGTCGATACTCAGCACATCCCCTAACTGCAATTTCTGTTTGCCCGGTACTCCATGAACAGCAACGTCATTCACGGAAGTATTGATACAGCCAGGGAAACCTTCTTCGGTCGCAAAGACAGGTATTGCCTCGAGTTGGCTGAGGTAGTCCATCGCGTAGTCGTTCAGATCACCGGTTGTTACTCCTGGACGAGCCAGCGTTGCGAGGTTCTGTAAGAGCTTCGCTGTCGCTTGATTCGCTCGTCGCAAACCAGCTTTCTCCGGTTCCGTGAGCGCGACCACGTTTTCCCTCCCTCTTACCGAAGAACCCGTAAAGCCGCTGGGCTTCAGCCCATGCGGATGAAAGGGTTTGCGTGGCTTTAGCCGAAAGCCTGCTGCGGTTGCCGATTCCGCCTGCCTGTGCAAGAATAGGTCCATAGGCACTTTGCACCTCACCAATCAAATAGGGTTTGGCGGTTCCGCAGTCAATCGTTCCTGCGGGTAAAAGCACTAACGTATCTTGGACGTGGTGCGCTGCGCTTGCGTCGGGTTGATTGAGCCGAGCTCGCCCGGCGAGGCCGTCAACGCCTTTCGGGGCCGGGCAGGCCCTTCAGGAGCTAACGTAGTGGGTTGCCACAAGCGTTTCCTGAGCATCCATCGGGCCTTGGCCCGTGTGGAGTGTCAATAGAGACTTGCATCGTACTATATCCTCAAGGAGCCAGGGATGCGAGCGAGAGGGAAATTGGCCCACGGGAAGATGATGTACACCGCCTTTGCCTCTGCTCCATCCCCCCATTTGA
>CAWJCH010000026.1:0-143368 GCA_963841205.1 uncultured Chloroflexia bacterium
CTTCCAGATAGATGGTGTCGTAGGTCCTCAGCAGCGCGAGCGCCGTCTTGTGATGGAAGTCCGTCCGCTGGCGGTGCACCTTTTGCTGCTCCCGCTTCACGAGGGCCACCGCCTTGCGGCGGCGCGCGCTGCCCTTCTTGCGGCGACTCACCCGCCGCTGGGCTTTGGCGAGCTGCTGCTCGGCACGGCGGTAGTGGCGCGGGTGCTCCACGCTCTCGTCCGTCCGCCGGGATGAGGAACACCGTGAGGCCCACATCAATGCCGGTCTCCTGCCCCGTCTCAGGAAGTGGCTGCGTGGGCACCGCGGCACAGGAGCAGCAGACGTACCAGCCGTCCGCCTCTTGGCTGAGCGTGACCGTCTTGATGCGACCCTCCACTGGGCGGGACCAGCGCACGGCGATGCGCCCGATCTTCGAGAGGACCAGACGAGCCGTTGTCGAGGCGGGCGCCGTTGCCATATTCCTTGTAGGTGAAGGAGTGCCAGCGGGTGCGCCCCTGGAAGCGCGGGAAGCCGGGCTGCTCGCCGTTCGCCACCCGGCGGAAGAAGGCCTGATAGGTCTTGTCCAGCCGGGCCAGCACGTCCTGCAAGATGTGGGAGTGGAGGGCGGCGTACTCCGGCAGGTCCGCCCGGATCGCCTTCAACTCGGCTTCCTGCTGGTAGCGCGTGAGGGAGACGTGGCACCGCTGCCAGGCCGTGAGGCGCTGCTGGAGGGCGGTGTTGGAGAGCGTGCGACACCGCCGGAGCACCTCGTCCAACGCCCGCTCTTGCGCGGGCGTCGGGCGCAGCTTCTCTTTGTAGGTCTTGCGTCTCGTTGGCTGCTGCATAGGGTGCTATTCTGCCCGATTGGCACGGAACCGGCAAGGGCCGAGGCCGAGCGCGCCTCACCGCCGCCGTTAAAACGGCGCGGCCTGCGGCGGGCGAAAGCCCTCTTCTGTCAATCCAGCTGCGCGTTTCGCGGGCGACCGGAGTCCCGCATTGCGCTGCTCCGCGTACGCGGCATAGCGGCGCACCTCACCCTCACGGCGCTCGGCAGCCCAGCCGAGCGCACCGGCGAGCAACGCGGCGGTCTCGGGCGCTGCGCCGGTCCCGTGGTCGGCGGATTCGAGGTCGAGCCGCAGCCGCCGCGCCAGCACGTCGCCCACCGTGAGCGCCGCCTCGGCGCGCGCCGCGTAGGCCACCTCGGCGCGGATCGCCGGCAGATCGGGATTGAGGCGCGCGGCCAGCGATACGTCGCGCTCGACGAGATCGAGCACGCCCGCCGAGAGCGTCCCCAGGCTGGCGAAGAGATGCGCCATCGTTGCCGGATCGAGGCCCAGGCGCGCCCCGCGCCTGGCGAGCCCCGACGAGGCGTCCAGCCAGCCAACGCCGCCCGCCAGCATCAGATTCGCCGTGACGCAGGGTCGTGCGCCGCCTTCCCGCGCGTCGATGCGATCCACCGCGTCACGCGCCATGACGCGATACGTCGTCATCTTGCCGCCCGAGACGCTGATCATGCCGCTCGTGCCTTGCACCACGGCGTGCGTGCGCGAGAGCCGCGCCGGCGTGCGCGCGTGACGCAGCCGCAGCAGCGGGCGGTAGCCAGCATAGGTGCTCAGGATCTCGGAGGTGGCGAGGGGCCGGCGAATCGAGCGATTGAGGTGGCCGAGAAGGTACTCCACGTCGCCGGCGTCGGCGCGCGGCGTATCGAGCTCGCCAGAGCCGGTGTCGGTGGTGCCGACGATCACGCGCGAGCGCCAGGGCACCAGGAAGATGATGCGCCGGTCCGCCGTCTCGGGCAGCACGATCGCGTCGTCGCCGATCTCCAGCGCCTCGCGCCGCACGACCAGGTGCACACCCTTGCTCGGCTCCACATCCAGCCGCGGCGACTCGCCGGTCAGCTGCTCCACCTTTTCTGCGTAGACGCCGGTGGCGTTGATCACGTGCCGCGCCGGGATGACCAGCTCGCGGTCACCATCGCCCGGCGCGCGCAGCCGCACGTGCGCGGCCTGAAGCTTGCCGCCAGGCGCGCGGTCGAAGCCCACTACCTCGGCGTAGTTGGCGAGGGCGGCGCCCGCGCCGGCGGCGCTGCGCAGCACGGCCATCGTCAGCCGCGTGTCGTCGGTCTGGGCGTCATAGTAGAGGAAGCCAGAGCGCAACTGTTCGGGGCGCAGCGTGCGGGCGCGTTGCAGTACCTCGTCACCAGTCAAGTGCCGGTGCCGGGCGACGTTCTGCCTGCCGGCCAGCGCGTCGTAGATGGTGAGGCCCGCGCCGAGGATCCAGCGCAGGCCGATGCCGCCCGGCGGCGCGATCGGCAGCCCGACGGGGTGGCGCGAATAGGCGTAAAGCGGCAGCACGAAGGCCAGCGGATGCACCAAATGCGGCGCATTGGCCAGCAGGCGCCCGCGCTCGACCAGCGCCTCGCGCACGAGCGGCACGTCGCCCTCCGGCAGGTAGCGTATACCGCCGTGGACGAGCTTGGTGGACCACGAGCTGGTGCCGCTGGCGAAGTCCGCCTTCTCCACCAGCCCGACGCGATAACCGCGCGTGGCCGCGTCCAGCGCGACGCCCGCGCCCGTGATGCCGCCGCCGATCACCAGCACGTCCACGCCGTCCCGACTCATCGTGCGGAGATCGTCCTCGCGCCGCTTAGCGTTCAACTCGGGCGCCTGCGCGGCGGTGCCGTGCGCGGGCGTTACTCGTCTGATCATGCGTCCGTGTCACCTTGCCCTGGGGATGCGGCGCGCCGCGCGACGCCAGCGAGGCGGGGAGTTGCCGACAAGCTGTTGGCACGCCCTCTCTCAATGGCACAGACTGTACGGGCGGCGGCGCGACGCGTGCAAGCGGCGGCTCGTGGCATGCGGCGTGCGGATCGGCGGACGGGCGAGGTGGAGCAACGTGCGGAGAGGCGGAGACGGCATGGCGGACGACTCGCGGTTGAAGGTATTGCTGGTGGCGACCGAGGCGGCCCCATTCGCCAAGGAGGGCGGCGTCGCCGACGTGATGGGCAGCCTGCCCAAAGAGCTGGCGGCGCTCGGCCACGACGTGCGGCTCTTCCTGCCGCGCTACGGCGTGATCGATCCGGCGCGATGGCCGCTGCGCTACACTGACGTCTCCTCGACGTTCCCGCTCGGCCAGGGCTACGAGACGGTCCACATCGTCGAGACGGCGCTGCCGGATGCGCCGGTCCCCGTCTACCTGTTGGAGCACGAGGGCTACTTCGGGCGCCACCAGCGTATCTACCTGGGCCAGGAGGAGCCGGACGAGCAGCGGCGCTTCGTGCTCTTCTGCCGCGGCATTTTGCAGACACTGCCAAGCCTGGGCTTCGTGCCAGACATCATCCACCTCAACGACTGGCAGACCGCCCCCATCGCCGCCTACCTGCGCACGCGCTACCGCCATCTGACGCGGCGCGGCGCCATGCGCATCATCTACACCATCCACAATCTGCAGTATCAGGGCCGCTGGGATCCGACGATCCTCGACGAGGCGGGGCTGGAGCGCGGCAGCGTCTTCACGCAGTTCGGCCTGGAGTATTGGGGCGACGTCAACTGGATGAAGGGCGGCATCACCTACGCCGACGCCATCACTACCGTCTCGCGCCGCTACGCCGAGGAGATCCAGACGCTGGAGTTCGGCCAGGGGCTCGACGAGCTACTGTTCCAGCGCCACAGCCGCGTGTTCGGCATCCCCAACGGCATCGACTGGGACGCCTGGAATCCCGCCGCCGACCGTGATATCGCCACCTGCTACAGCGAGGAAGACGCCACCGCCGGCAAACAGCGCGACCGCGCCGCGCTACGCCGCGAGTTCGGCCTGCCCGACGTGCCGGACGTGCCGCTGATCGGCGTGGTCAGCCGCCTGGTGGATCAGAAGGGCTTCGATCTCGTCGCGGAGATCGCGGGGGCGCTGCGCGATCTGCCGCTGCAACTGGTCGTCCTCGGCACCGGTCAGCCGCGCTACGAGGCGCTCTTCCGCGACCTTTCGGCCTCGTCCGAGAACGTGCGGGCGCGCATCGGCTTCGACGCCGCGCTCTCGCACCGCATCTACGCCGGGTCGGACTTCTTCCTGATGCCGAGCGCCTTTGAGCCGGGCGGCCTGGGCCAGCTGATCGCCCTGCGCTACGGCACGCTGCCGATCGTGCGCGCCACCGGCGGCCTCGCCGATACCGTCAGCGACCTCGAGGCAGATACCGAGCGCGGCAACGGCCTCAGCTTCAGCGAGTACACCCCACGCGCGCTGCGCAAGACGCTCGATCGCGCCCTGCGCTTCTACGCCGACCGCGACCGCTGGCCCTCGCTGGTCGCGCGCGCCATGCGGTACGACTCGCGCTGGTCCGCCAGCGCGCACGCCTACGCCGACCTCTACCGCAAGGTGCTGCGGCTGCCGCCGACGTAGGCGACGAGCGGGTATCTCCGCTCTCAGGCGTTGTGCCAGGCCTGCGGGAAGCGCGATCCCGAGACGGCCACGGCCTCTCGACCGCCGACGAGCAGGTTCTTGAGGTGCCAGGTAGCCTGCCAGGCGTCGTCGCCGAGGTAGACGCCCTGCACCTTTTTCTGCAGTTCGGGGTTCCGGGCGAAGATGGCCCCGTTGTAGGCAAGGATGGGCCGCGGCGCGCCGAGCTTGGCGAAGTCTTTCGAGAGGCGGGCGAGCGTGCGCACGCGCTGCGCCGATGCGATGTGCAGCGACACCAACGCCGGCCTCTTCTTGCGCATCTCGTCGACCAGGGACCCGCCCTCGATATTCGGCCCGAGATAGACCACGCGGAAGCGCGCGCGCCGCCAGAAGACGGCCTGCGTCAGCGCGCCGGACTCGTCGAACTCGTGCGGGGCGCAGGCGACGATGACCAGCGGCGCATCGGGCGGCTCCGTCGTGGTGTGGAAAACGGAGAAGAGGAAAGACCGCACGTACTGCTGCGCGAACCGCTCTTCCGGCGAGCTCATCTCGCGTCGCGACCACTTCTCGTGCACCTCTGCCAGCGCTGGCTGCAACAGGCCGAGGCAGAGGCTCTCGATATTGCGGTTGGCGCGGGCAAGCTCGATGATGCGATTGGCGCCCGCCGTATCGAAGGTGACGAAGGCGCGGAGCAGGTACTGCAGCAATGCGCGCAGCTCCGGTCCCGGCACCGGCGTCGGCCCGGGGCCGCTGCCCGCCTCCGGGAAGGCCGCGCCGTCGACGCGTGTCATATTCGGCTGCGACGGGCGCGATGGCTGTGACGATCGCGCTAGCAGTGCCGGCATCGAGTCGCGCTGCTGTGGCGTCAGCGGCGTCGTGATGCGCGGCGCTCCGCGAGCGTTGGGCAGGTTCTCGCGCTCGAACCAATTGGGCGCGGGTGGCACCGCTGAATTGGAGAGGCGATTGGTCAGCGGCCTCGAATAGCCCGAGCCGAAGAGCTGCCGCGACCCACCCTCGTCGGCGATCGGGGAAAGTGCCGTCTGATCGCTAGGCAACTCACCCGCCTCGAACTCCTCGCGGAGCGGCAGCGTCGGCCGAGGCACGCGCGGCAGCGGGGGCGACTCGCGGCGCAAGGCCTTGTGCAGCAGGGACGCGGCGTCGCTCGGCGACCTCCCGTTGACGATCTGCTCGCGGAGCCAGAGCAGCGCGACGAGATCACGCTCGGAGTAGCGGCGACCGGCCATCCCGGCCTCGTCCCAAGCCCGCGGGCCCGACGGCACGCCGAGCTGCTGCTCCCAGCCCCAAAGAATCATCGGGCGGACGTTCACCTGGGAGACGATGGTCTGAAAGTCGTACTTCGGCTCGTCCGAATACTGATCGAAGTCGGGCGGCGTGTCCGAGTTCCACCCTGTCAGCCCACCCGTTGTGCGGCTCGTCGGCCCCTGTGGGCCGTTCGGGCCGATAGAATCGCGATTTCCACGAGACGGCATAATGAAGTGCTCCTCACCACACAACGATCCCCGTTATAGGTCATTGCCGTGGCCGGGAAAATAGGCGCCAATCGGGCGGCGTGACGGTGCCCCCGAGAGGCTCATCCACCAACTATACCACAAGCAGGCGAGGCGACACTGATAGTCATAATCGACGGCACGCTACACTCGACTGGAATAATCGGAAGCCGCCACTATCTGCGGTGGAGTTGGGTGAGCGGATTGCAGCGAAAACCATGCCAGAAACGTCGCTCGATTAGGTTGGACTTACCAAATATGAGAACTCAGAGACGCCCATGGGCCGCGGCCTGCGCCTGCAGCGACTCCAAATCGGCGATCACGTGCTGCCAGTCGCGCAGGGCAGAAGGCCCCGAACGCCAGGACCCAGAGCGGGCGTTCGCCGCAGTGCGGCCGTTTTGCAGCGAGCGAGCAAGGGAATATTGTTCGCGGGCCCAGGTGACGTCCGATGCCAGCGACGTATCGTCGCGAGCATCGAGCGCGCGCAGGCGCTGTATGCCCGCCAGGAGTCCGAGCGAGCGCTCGTCCACCGACGCGACGTGGGTGGGGATCGCGTACCCCTGCAGCCCCGACGACAGCTCGTAGAGTCCCGCATAGAGCGCGCCGGCGGGCACGACCCCCGCCGGCGGCAGCGTACGGAGCGCGTGCAGCAGCAGCGCCATGTGCTCCGCGATCGCTTCCAGGGACGCGCCCAGATGCGCCGCGACGACATGCCGGTAGGCGTAGCCGCAGCGCCGCAGCCGCAGCTCGATCACCTCGCCGGTGAGCGCCTCGCCGTAAAACTCTGGCCACCACACCTCGTCTGCCCGCGCGTCGCGGCGCAGGCCGGGGTACGCCGCTTCGAGCGCCGTCAGGTAGCCTTGCGTCGCCACTTCGAGCGTCGCGCCGCTGGTGTAGAGCCGCCTCCCCGCCGCCTCGAGCCGCAGCAGGAAGACGTCGCCACGCGCGTGCGACTGCAGACCCGGCCCGCCGAAGCCGCGCACCAGCGCGAGGAAGAACTCCGCCTCGACGCCCAGCTCGCCCAGCGCCGAGGCCAGCGCGTCGCGCACGCCCGCCGGCACGGCGGCCACGCGCAGCCCAGCGAAGATTCGCGCATCCCAGTCCCCGCCGATCGCCGCAAGCGCCCGGCGCGGCTCCACGGCGGTCGCCACCGCGGTCGTCGCAGGCCCACCCGTCTGCCCCAGTCGCATGTCCACCTCCACACCGCGCTGGCTTGCCGTCGCGCGCCGACACATCCTACAGCAGATCGTCCAACCAGGCAACGCCACTAGGACGAGGCCGCGGGTCGCGTACCGCGCCGCGTTTGACACCCCATGCGGCGCCCGCGTATGCTGCCGGGACAGCACACATCCCCGCGCTCGCCGCGACGCGCGTACGACGGCCGGGGCTTCGAAGGATACCGACGATGACGACGGTTACGGTCAGCGCGCTTTTGCGCGAGCACGAGGAGCAGCTGCGCACCCGGCTCGCCTCCGCCGTCGGCGCCGACGAGGCCATCGAGGAGGGCAGCGACGCCTGGCTGCTGATCGAGGCGCTCTGCGGCGCGCCGGAGGACGAGTGGCGCCCGCGCATCGCCGCCTCTGGACGTCTCCTCGCCGAGCAGGGCGGCCGGCTCGAAGTGCGCCTCGCCAGCATCGGCGAGTGGCACACCGCGCTCGACGTCGCGCTCGCCGATCACTTCGGCGACGATCCGCCGGTGCGCGCGGAGGCCACCACGCTGCTCGGTCGCCTCGTCACGGCCATCGTCCTCACGCTGACCCGCGAGTATCAGGACGCGCGACTGCGCCAGGCCGAGGAGGCCGCCGAGCACGCGCACCGCGGCATCACCCGCTTGCAGGCGCTGCAGCGCATCAACTCCGCCACCAACTCCACGCTCGATCTTGATCAGACGCTGACCACCGCCGCGCAAGCCGTCGCCGACGAGATGTCCGCCGACCTCTGCGTGATCTTCCTCTTCGACGACATCACCCGCGAGCTCGTGCTGCGCGCCACCAGCGGACCCTACCCGCGCTCGGGCCGCCACTTCGCGCTGCCGATGGGTCAGGGCTACTCCGGCTATGTCGCCGAGCACGGCCACCCCTTGATCATCAAAGACGCCGTCGAGGACGGGCGCTTCAGTGTCGAGGCCACCGCCTACGCCACGCCATTTCGCGGCCTGCTCTCCGTGCCGATCATCTTCTTCACCGGCGTCAAGCTCGAAGGCGTGATTAGCGTACAGAAGAAGGACGCCCATACCTTCAGCGACGACGAGGTCAACTTCCTGGAGATCGTCGCCGGCCAGCTGGCGATGAACATCGAGAACGGACGGCTCTACGAGCAAACTGACGAGCAGTTGCGGCGCAAGGTCCATGAGCTCTCCACGCTGCACCGCGTCTCCGCGCTCGTCACCTCCACCCTCGTGCTCGACAACGTGCTGCGCATCATCGTCTCGCAGGCCGTGTTGCTCAGCGGCGCGGATCGCTCGGTGCTTTTCGAGCTCGATCCCACCACGCAGCGGCTACACGTCGCCGCCAGCCACGGCTTCGAGGGGCAGGATCTCTCGCAGCTCACTGTGAAGGTGGGGCAGTGCTGCATCGGGCGCGTCGCGCGTCCCGGCGAGCCGAGCATGCAGGTGGACTGCATGCGCAACGATTCCGGCTGCTTCCTCCATGGGCTCGACGGCGCCATCGGCGATCAGCACGCCGTGCTCTGCGCGCCGCTCACCACCGTCCACGGCCCGCTCGGCTCGCTTGCCGTCTTCAGTAGTCGCCGCCACAACTTCGAGCCGCACCAGCGCGAGCTCGTCGTCACCTTCGCCAACGTCGCCGCCATCGCCATGGAGAACGCGCGACTCTTCACGCAGACGCAGCAGGGGCTGCGCACGCGCGAGCTACTGCTACGCGAAATGCATCATCGCGTCAAGAACAATCTCCAGCAGGTCGCCTCGATCCTCAGCATGCAAGGGCGGCGCACGAAGTCGTCCGAGGTCGAACAGATCGTGCAGGAGAACGTCGCCCGTATCCAGGGCATCGCCGCGACCCACGACCTGCTCTCGAACACCAACACCCAGCTCGGCAGGGCCCCGGTGGACGAGATCGCCCGCAAGATCATCGGCATCGTGCGCGGCAACCTCGTCCCGCCAGCGTTGCGCATGCGCTTCACCATCGGCGTCGTGCCGTTCTACGTCTCCAGTGAGCAGGCGATCACGCTCGCCATCATGCTCAACGAATTGATCGCCAACGCGCTGGAGCACGGCTACGAGGGACGCTCCCGCGGCGAGATTCGCATCTCCGGCGCCCTGGAAGACGAATTGCTGACGCTCCGCGTCGCCGATGATGGGGTCGGGCTGCCGAGCGGCTTTTCGGTCGAGAAGGCGGAGGGGCTCGGCCTCCAGCTCGTGCGCAACCTCGCCAAGAACGATCTTCGCGGCTCCGTCCGGTTCCTACAGCTCCACGGCGCTCCCGATCTGGAGAGCGCCACCGGCGCGCCCTCGCTGCGCCTCACCGATCCGAAGTCGCGCGCGCTGCCAAAGCCGGACGCCGACGAGCCCCCCGTCGCGGAGCGCGATTGGACGGTGGTCGAGCTGCGCTTCCCGCTGCTCCCCGCAGACAACGCCAACCTGCACGCCACCTCCCTCGCCGCCGACCTCGCGTAGAGAAGAAACGAGAGCAGAGATCACCACGACGCTAAACGGAGGTCAGCGGAGTTACACCTCGTCAAATTGGAGGACTCAAACAACTCCGTAAAACTCCCGTTCACCCCCCGAACCCCGTGCTCATATCTGACCCGCCCTCGAGTTGCTCAACCCTGTTTGACCTCAGTGATCAACGTAGCCGCGGCCCTCGTGTCCAGTCGCTTCTGCGCGTTCTTCGCCCCAGGGCGGCCGCCAAGCCAACCCATCATCGCCGCGATGGCGAAGACGATGAACGCCGAGGCTGCGACACTGACGGCAGCCGCGAACGCGCTCTCCGCCGCGCTTTTGCCAGGGACGCTCACGAACTCGCCGCGCAGCGACGCCGCGAACTCCGCCCCCGGCGTATAGAGCAGCGAGAGCACGTAGTACACGAGGAGCGAGGCCATGCCCGCCACCGCGCCCCAGCCGTCGAGCAACGTGTCGCGCCCCGTGAAGTACCCCGCCGCCGAGAAGGCGAAGAGCAGCCCGAAAATCCCGAGGCATGAGAGCGAGAAGACGCCGGGATGATTCACATCCACCGGCTGCCCCGCGAAGAAGACCTTCGCCAGCAGCGTCAGCAGGACCGTCCCCACGAGGTACGCGACGACGCCGACGACGGCGCCCCATTTCAACGCAATCCGCATCGCTGAGGTCATTGTGATGTTCCTCGACTCCCGCCTCAAGTGTGATGAGTGCGAACAAAGAGAAATTATAGCGCCTCGCGCGTTCGTATGCCCCATGGCAAAGCCGCTAGAGCGACTCATTGACACCGCTCTCGCAGACCGCGACGTGAACCACGCCAGGAGAACGTCTGCGTGCGGGCAGGGGCGTCATGTGGACGCGAACACTGCTGACTTTACCATGCCTTTACACGCGGTAGCGCTCACGTTAATCCCCCATCGCTAACGTCAGAACGGCATTGGATGCCGCTCGCTACGCCAGGGATTGCGCTCTGTGGTGTGGAGTTGGCCATACGGCCGTCACAAAGTGACCAGGGGGAGGAACAGCGCATGCACGTCAAACGGCTGGCGATTATCGGTTTGATCGCCGTGGTCGTGGCGACGACTTTCGTCGTGGCAGTCGTCTCGGCGCATCCAGGCGGCTCGTCTTCAGCGAGTGGTGACTCTGGCATGCCCCGCTACCAGCACATCTTCTACATCATGATGGAGAACCAGGCGTACGACGAGATCGTCGGCAACGCGAACGCACCGCGCATCAACGCGCTTGCCGAGCAGTACGGGCTGGCGACCAGTTATTACGGCGTGACGCATCCGAGTGAGCCGAACTATGTTGCCTCGGTCGGCGGCGACGTCTACATCAACAACACGGTTAACTCGCTCAGCCCCGACTTCTCTGGGGACAACTCCTTCTACTGCTATCCGGTGAGCACGGCTCCCGACTGCAGCGGCACGACCGAGAGCCATTCCATCCATGCGCCGTACCTCGGCAGCCAGCTCGAAAGCGCGAACCTCAGTTGGAAGACCTATCAGCAGAGCATGCCATCCGTCGGCTTTACCGGCGCGAACTATCCGGCGGGCTACGTTAGCGGTGGCGTCAAGCTCTATGCCTCCAAGCACAATCCTTTCCTGAACTTCCTCGCCTACTACGGAACCGCGCCCACGTCGAGCGATGTGGCGGACGGCGGGTCGTGGACGCCGAACGCCGCGCAGCAGGCCGAGCTCAGCAAGATGGTTCCGCTCGACGACGCGAAGGTTGGGCTCGCCGCGGACCTCAAGAGCGGGAACGTGCCGAATCTCTCGTACATCGTGCCCGACCAGTGCCATGACATGCATGGCATCGCGGGCTACACCTCGTCCGACGGCGTGAACTGCGGCGACAACACCGCTCTGTTCCAGGCCGGCGACGCCTACGTCAACACGCTCGTCAACGAGATTCAAGCCTCCAAGGTCTGGAAGCAGGGCAACAACGCCATCGTTATCACCTGGGACGAGAACGACTTCACGGCGACCGATTGCGCCGCCGGTGTCCCCGTGACCGCACTTGGCTGCCAGGTCCCGACGATCGTCATCGCGAATCATGGCCCGCAAGGCGTGAAGTACACCGTCCCGGCCAACCACTACTCGCTGCTGCTCACCATCGAAGACGCCTTCGGCCTTGGCTGCCTGAATCAGGCTTGCCCAGACTCCGGCAGCAACGTGCGGCCGATGACGCCGCTTTTCTCAAACGGCCACGACTAACCCGCGCACATCATTCGCAGCCTAGCAGGGGTCGGAGTGGCGGCCGCCGCTCCGACCTTCGCTTCTGCACCCGTCTACCGACGCCCTATTGCTTTTGGACACGCTCGGCGAGGAATTGCTCCCACGTTCGCCGACCCACCATCCCCCCAGGCGCCAGATTCGCGCCCCCACGCAGCGCGCGAGCGGCCCTCCCCGGGAGCGGGAGTGAGACGATAGGCCGGCGCTTGCCCACGGCCCGCAGATAGCCGCGCAGCAGTTCATCCGTGCCATAGATACGCGGTCCGGAAATGTCGGGCGCCAGCCCCGCCGGGGTGCCGAGCACCAGCTCCACGAGCTACGCCGCCACCTCATCGGCGTCAACCGGCTGGAAGCGAATCCCCGCCGGCAGGGGGATGACCGGCAGTTTTGCCGCTTGTCGAGCCACCAGGAGCAATAGATCGTAGAACTGGGTGGCGCGAAGCGTGGTCCACGGCAAACCGGAATCGGCGACCACGCGTTCGGCGGCCCGCTTCATGGCGAAGTAGCCGAACATCGCGCGGTCAATTCCGCTGACGACCGGCACTTTATCTGCACCGACAACCGAGATGTAGACCAGATGGCGCGTCCCGGCTCGTGACGCTTCGCGCACCAGATGCAGGGCCTCCACGTCGTCGCCCTTGTTGCCGCCGGCACAATGCACGATGATCTCCGCCCCCTCGACCGCCGCCGCGACCCCCTCGCCCGTGGCGAGATCGCCGGCCATGTACTCGATGCCCTCTACGGCCTCGCGGCTGTGCCTGCTGAGCACCCGCACGTCGCGGCCCGCCTCCCGCAGCCGCGAGACGACGTGGTGCCCGAGCGTGCCCGTGCCGCCGGTAACTAAGACATGCGACATCATCGCTCCTCCTCACCGATGGATCTTCCGGCGAGGACCACTCCGGCTCGCCGGGACCTGCTCATCGCCGAATTGCCTATCCGCGTTTTCATCGTGACTCCGTGTCACATAGCGTGTGTTCTGCGGGTCACCTCTCATGACACCTCGCGACGGAAGGACGTGACGGATGGATGAGCACGAGTGGCTAGCAGATCGCTTTGAAGAGCATCGCGCCCACCTGCGGGCGGTTGCCTACCGGATGTTGGGCTCGCTTCCAGATGCCGACGACGCCGTGCAAGACGCCTGGCTGCGCCTCAGCCGATCAGGGGCGGACGAGGTCGAGAATCTCGGTGGCTGGCTGACCACCATCGTCGCCCGCGTATGACTCAACATGCTCCGCGCCCGCGCCACGCGCCGCGAGGAATCTATCGAGCTGCACATCCCCGATCCCGTCGTCAGCCTGGACGGTGAACTCCAGCCGGAGGAAGAGGCGCTGCTAGCCGATTCGGTTGGCCTTGCGCTCCTCGTCGTGCTCGACACCCTCACCCCCGCCGAGCGCCTGGCCTTCGTGCTCCACGACATGTTCGAGCTACCGTTCGAGGAGATCGCCCCGATGGTCGGCAGAACCCCCGCGGCGGCGGCAGCTCGCCAGTCGGGCGCGACGCCGCGTGAAGGGCGCGGAGGTTCCCAACCCCGATCCCGACCTCGCCCGTCAACGAGACGTGGTGGACGCCTTCTTCATGGCCGCGCGCGGTGGCAATTTCGATGCCCTCGTCGCCCTGCTCGATCCGAACGTCGTCGCGCGCGCCGATTGGGGCGCCAGACGCCATACCGCTCCCATGGTGATCCGCGGCGCGGAGGCCGTTGCCAGACAGGCGCTGCGCTTCGCCGCGCCCAACGCGAAGCTGCTTCCCGTGTGGATGAACGGCGCCGCCGGCGTGGTCGTCACTGTGGCCGGACGCCCCGTTTCCGCGATGGCGTTCACCGTCGCCAACGGCAAGATCGTCGAGATAGACGCCTTCGCTGACCCTGCCCGCGTGCGCAGCATCGCCGCCGCTGCCCTCGCCGACGAACCCGCGGATTCGTGAGCGGACCTGACCGCCATTGACCGGCAATGTCCGCACTTGTCCGTCACGGATCTCGCTCTTCGCATGCTACACTACCTGTGCCCGCGCAGCCTCTCGTATCCATCCCTCACATGGCGTCGGGGCGCCACGTATGGCGCCCGATCCGCTCCCCCGCGCCCCGGCGACCGTACAGCCCATCTCCCAAATGTGGAATGACCCAATCGAGAGATCATCCCCAATTTCCGCCTGATCCCCTCTCGCCCCACCGATTTTCCCCAAACCGGAAGGATCTGGAAATGCGCATCGCCCTCCTCGCCCACGGAATCGCGCCCCTTGCCGCTTCTTGCCCGCCTTACGGCCGCTTCCCTCGCAGGGAAGGCGGAGTCCCCCACCGGCGGCTTGGGAGGGGATGAGATGCAAAAGCGGAAGGAAACGGAACGAGATCGCCCCCAGCATGCGCCGCCACAGCGCCCGTCACCTCAGCGACTCTCACCCCTATCGCTCACCGGCGTTTCGCGGTACTATGCGCGCATGGCGAGGCGACGGCGCCCTGCCGGCGAGCGCGGGACGACGCAGTCCCGCCCGGTGGCACATTTGACCGCCGAATGAGGTAACACCACCCATGCGCTACTACGAGAACATCCTCGAAACGATCGGCCACACCCCCCTCGTGCGACTCAACGCCGTCGCGCACGGACTCAAGCCGCTGATCCTCGCCAAAGTCGAATACTTCAATCCCGGTGGCAGCGTCAAAGACCGAATCGGCGCCGGCCTGGTCGAGGCCTGCGAGAAGCGCGGCCTACTCAAGCCCGGCGGCACCATCGTCGAGCCGACCAGCGGCAACACCGGCATGGGCCTCGCCCTCGCCGCCGCCGTCAAGGGCTATCACTGCGTCTTCGTCATGACCGACAAAGTCGCCGAAGAAAAGCGCAGCCTGCTCCGCGCGCTCGGCGCCGAAGTCGTCATCTGCCCCAACAGCGCCCCCTACGACTCGCCCGAGAACTATCACAACGTCGCTTTCCGCCTCGCGAAAGAAATACCGAACGCCTGCTGCCCCGATCAGTACTCCAACCCCGCCAATCCGCTCTCGCACTATCACGGCACCGGCCCCGAGATCTGGGAGGACACCGACGGGCGCGTCACCGCCTTCGTCGCCGGCGTCGGCACGGCGGGCACCATCATCGGCACCGCGCGCTACCTCAAGGAGCGCAACCCCGCCATCCAGATCATCGGCGCTGATCCCGCCGGCTCGATCTACTCCCACGACACGCCGCGCCCATACAAAGTGGAGGGCATCGGCACCGAGCACTACCCCGAGAACTGGGATGAGTCCGTGGTGGACGAGGTGATCCGCGTGGACGACCGCGCCTCCTTCCACTACACGCGCCGCCTCGCCCGCGAAGAGGGCATCTTCGGCGGCGGATCGTGCGGCACCGCCGTCGCCGCCGCGCTCGAATACGCCAAGCGCCTCGGTCCCGACGATGTGATGGTGGTGATCCTGCCCGACGGCGGGCGCGGCTACCTCTCCAAGATCTACAACGACACCTGGATGCGCGAGAATGGCTTTTACGAGGCCCCCGCCCAGCCCACGCTGGCGGACGTCATCGCCTTCCGCCGCAGCCTCACCGGCGACCTGCCGATGGTCGTTGGCGTCCAGCCCGACGAGCCCGTGGCCTCTGCCATCGAGCGCTTCCACAAGTACGGCATCTCCCAGCTTCCCGTCATCGAAGACGGCACGATGGTCGGGTCTCTCACCGAGGCGCAGCTCATCCAGCACTTCGCCGCCGGCGAGCGCCTACACGACCAGCGCGTCCGCGACTGGCAGGGTCCGCCGCTGCCCACCCTGGCCGACGGCGCGCCGATCCGCGAGGCGTATGCGCTGATGACCAGCGATCAATCCGCCGTCGCCGTCACCGGCGCGAACGGGCTGCGTGGCGTGGTCTCGCGCAGCGACCTGATGGAGTTCTGGGCGCAGGCAGTGCCCGCCATGCCCGCCAGTTCGTGATCTCAGGCCAGTGCGGCCAGCGCGGAGCGATTGAACCCTTTGACGATGAGCCAGACTGCCAGCGTCATCTCGAACACGGCCACCGGCAGCGCCAGCAGTCCCCCCGCGACGGAGACCTGCGCGATCACGCCGAACAGCACCAGTATGCCTTCCAGGAACACGAGCGCCGCACCGCCCATGCCCATGACGCCGATTACGCGCGGGACGAGCCTGGACTTGAAAAGCAGCGAGCTGTACAGCGTCGTGTTGATGCCCAGCATCAGCGCGGGTCCGAACAGGAAGGTCCAATCGTGGGCGGCTTTGAGCAGGGTGCCAGAGGCCGCATACGCCGCGGCATCAGGAGCCGCCGCCGCGGCGTATGCCTGGCTGAGGGTCAGCAGGGAAAGCACCGAGATGATGCCGACCGCGATGACCGTCGCTTCCATGAAGCGGAAGCAGAAATACGCCAGCGCGACGCGCTCATTGACCCTCCGCAGCACGGGAAACAATCCCACGGCGGTGCCGACAACTGAGCAGACGACGAGTAGCTCCATCGCCGCGCCGAGGAGCACCTGATCCTTGTTCGCGGCGCCGTTCACCAGATAATTGGACCCGATGAGAATAGGCCCGTACAACTCGAGGCCGATCACCGACACCACCGCCGCCAGGATATAGAGCACGCCCACCACCACCGCCGCCTGTCGGTGGGTATGGATGCGCTGCTCTCCTCGCGTGGCCGCTGCCTGCTCGGTTGAAACCATCTGACTCCCTCTTTCAACGGGGCGCCTCTCCGCGCCGCCTCATAGTCGTTGCCTGGCGCGGAGCATATTCGGCGAAGTGGGGAGTTGGCGTCACCACCTGTGGTGATTGCCATGGTGATTCGTCTGGCGCGGGCGACGCTCGTCACAGCAGATGGAGATCCCCTGCGCGGCGGACCGCGGCCCGGCGGTCGCTCACCCCGAGCTTGCTGTAGATGCGCTTGGTGTGGGTACGCACGGTGTTCAGTGAGACCACCAGCTCGCGGGCGATCGCCGGACCGTTCAGGTCGGTCGCGAGCAGCCGCAGCACGGCGCGCTCGCGCTCGCTCAACGGCTCCCGCAGCGCCCCGTTGGCGGTCGTGCCGTCCTCAGCCCTGCCTGACACGGCGAGGAGCCGGCGGGCGTAGCGCGGTGAGATCCCTTGTCGCACCGCCACTTCCAAAAGGGCCGCCATCGCTGGCCCCTCGTCCACAAACAGGCGAACATAGCCTTCCGGCTCTGCCAGCCGAAGGGCGTGCCCCAGCGGCGCGAGGGCGGCGAGGGTGTCGCCTCGCGCCTGGTGTGCGAGCGCCAGGAGGGCCACCATCTCGATGGTGCTGCCCGCTCGCCCCCCTACTTCCGCGGCCTGCAGCAGGCGCCCCAGCAGCTCGATCGCCTCGGCAATGGAGCGGTCCGTGCGGTCGCTCTGATAGCGCGCCAGGAGCATCCTCGCCAGCGTAACATGCTCGAACTCGCGCAGATAGTTGAGGTCGTCCGAAGCATCCAGCATGTGCTCGCGCGCCCAACCGAAGGCCTCGCCCAATCTCCCCTGCGCGAGCCACACCCGCGCCACCAGCGCCGCTACCGGCCGCACATTGGGGAAGAGGTCTCGCACAAAAAGGCGCTCGGCGTGCTGGAGCAGATCGAGTGCGCCCTCCAGATCGCCCTGGGCCTGCCGTACGCGCGCCATCGCGACGTACCAGCGCGAGCGGTTTTGCGGGAAGCCCGCACGCTCGCCCAGCTCCTGGCTGTGCAGCAAGGCCCGCGTGGCGGCAGGCAGATCGCCTCGCTCGCGGTGCAGCTCGCTCATACCGACGTAGAGATCGCCCGTCCCCCTCGGGACGGGCTCGCCCGGCGCCAGCGCCTCCCCGAGCGTACGCTCGTAGGCGTGCATCGCTTCGTGGAGGCGGCCCTGCGCGATCCGGATCTCGGCCAGGGCGATGGTGCCATTGATGGCGTCCGGGATGTTCCCCGCCATCCGCACACTCGCTATGCCATCGGCAAACGTCCGGTACGCAGCATCAAGATCCCCGCTTGCCCAATGCGCCAGCCCCAACAGCGCCGCTGCCGCGCCGCGCCCAAGCTGGTCGTCCTCCGGCACGAGATCGAGCACCCGCCGGGCGTAGCGCGCGGTGGCGGCCATGTCGCCCAGCGCCTGGGCTTGCGCGGCGTGATAGACGGCGATCGTCGCCGGGAGACGGCGAAACTCGGCCTCGTCCGCGACGACCATCTCCTGCGGTGCGAGAGCATTCCCGCTCGCCTCTGCCGGCGCGTCCAGCCAGCCCTCGGCATCTCGCAGTCGTGCCTGAGACGCTTCGAGCTCACCCGCGGCCAATAACACCCAGGCGTACGCCGCGCTGAGCACCGGCCGGACGCGCACCACCCCGTCGGGCAGCGCCTTGAGCCAGCCATGCAGCGTGGCCTCCTGACGGCCCTGGCGCAACGCCGGCACCGCCAGCTCGATGAGGCTCGCCGCTCGCGCGAAATCCTCGGCGGCCAGCGCGTGGCGGATCGCGTCAGCCGCCGCCCCCTGCCGCTCATGCCACGTGCTCGCGCGCCGATGCAGGGTCGCGACCTGATCGGGCTGCTCCGCCAGCAGGCGCGAGTAGAGCACGTCGGCAAAGAGGTGGTGGTAGCGATACCACCGGCGCGTGTCGTCCAGCGGCACGAGAAAGAAGTTGCCGCGCTCCAGCGCCTCCAGCCGCGCGCTGCCGCCCTCCTGGCCGGTGACGGCTTCGCAGAGGGGGCCGTTCAGCCGGTCGAGGATGGAGGTCTGGAGCAGGAAGCCCCGGATCGATTCGGGCTGCTGCCGTAGGACCTCTTCCACCAAATAGTCCACGATATGCCGGTGGTCTCCGGCGAATGCCCGAACGTACCCCGGAATATCCTGGCGGCCCTGCATGGAGAGCGCGGCCAACTGCAAGCCGGCGATCCAGCCTTCGGTGCGCGCCTCCAGCGCGGCGACGTCGTCCGCCGAGAGGGTGAGGCCCATCGCCTCGGTCAGGAACGCGGCGGCCTCGGCAGGAGCAAAGCGCAAATCGGCGGCGCGCAGATCGGTGAGCTGCCCGCGAGCGCGCAGCCGGGCCAGCGGGAGGCGTGGATCCTCACGGGTGGCGATGACCAGATGTGCCCGCGGCGGCAGGTGCTCGACGAGAAAGGTGAGCGCCTGGTCAATCGGTTGGGCGTCGATCAGGTGGTAGTCGTCCAGGACGAGGATGACGGGCTCTGGCAGCGCGGCAATCTCGTTGATCAGGCTCGTCAGCAGCGTGTCGGGCGCGGGGGGCGGGCCTGCCTGGAGCGCCTCCAACACCGCTTCCCCAACGTTCGACGCAATCGTCCGCAGCGCCGCGACGAGATACGCGAGAAAGCGGGCAGGGTCGTTCTCCCCGACGTCCAGCGAGAGCCAGGCGGCAGGTCGCTCGATCCCCCTGGCCCACGCGCTGACCAGCGTGGTCTTGCCAAAGCCGGCAGGTGCCGAGATGAGGGTCAGCGTCCCGTGCAGCCCCGCGTTCAGCCGCTCGATCAGGCGGGGGCGGTTGACGAGGTTCGGCAGCGGCGGCGGGAGGTGGAGCTTCGTCGCGAGCAGTGGCGTCACGTCTCTCTCCTCCAGGGGCCGCATCTGTCCTGTCCATTGTACAATCAGACATACCCGTGCCCGCGGCATGGAGACCGAGGCGGACCAGCGAAGCGAGGAGTTGCCCTGGATGCGGAGGCTGCGAAGACGCTTGCCGGCGGTGTTCGGCCTCTGCCTGCTCCTCCCGCTCGTGCTGGCGGCGTGCGGCGCCACCACCGCAAACATCCCGCCGCCCCCGCTGCACCTGGGCGGCAGCGTCACCGTCGCACTCTCCGCCACGCCCGGCGTGCTGCTCCCCGATGCCACCAGCAATGCCGCCACGGCTGAGGTAGACGCCGCGATCTGGGCGCCACTCTTCTACGAAGACGCCCAGCTCATCACCCATCCGGAGCTCGCCGAAGCGGTACCGACCGTTGACAACGGCGGCATCTCGCCCGACGGCAAGACGATCACGATCACACTGCGCCCCAACCTCACGTGGTCCGACGGGCAACCGCTCACCGCGACCGACGTGGCCTACACCTTCGACATACTCACCAGCGCCGACTACACTCCCGCGCTCGCATTCCCCGAGGGTGAGCTCGTCAGCGCCTCAGCGCTTGATTCCCTCACCGTCCAACTGACCCTCGCCCACCCCGACGCCACCCTCATCGCGCGCTATCTGTCCAACCCCGCCATCTTCGCGCCACTGCCGAAGCACATCTTCACATCCGCCGCACCCGACAAGCTGGCCACGAGCGCCGAAGGCGTGCTCCCAGTCGTCACCAGCGGACCCTTCACCGTCACTAATCGCACTATCGGCGAGATCGACCTGACCAAGAACCCGCATTTCAACGAGGCGCCCAAACCCTCGCTCGACCACGTCGTCTTCAAGAGCTTCACCAACGCTGCCGCCGTCGTCTCCGCGCTGCAATCCGGCACTGTCGATGCCGCCTCCAATCTGCCCGGCTCATCCTATGACGCGCTGTCGGCGCTCGCGGGCTACACGATCGCGCCCTCGGCAAACCCCATCGGCTTCGAGGCGCTCTACCTCAACCTCTCGAATCCCATCCTCGCCGATCCTGCCGTGCGCGAGGCGCTGGCGATCGGCCTCGATCCCACGTCGCTCCGCACCACCCTCTGGCACGGATTGGCCCAACCCACCTGCGACGATGCCGTCGGTACTACCGCACATCAGCCTGATCTGATCTCCTCCAAGGGCCTCTGCGCGTACGGCCCCACTGCAAAGACCTACGATCCCTCCGCCGCCAACGCGCTGCTCGACACCGACGGTTGGGCGCTAGACTCCCACGGCATCCGCGCCAAAGCGGGGCAATCACTCACCCTGCCCATCACCGTCGCGGAGGGGGATGCCGAGCAACAAGCCATCGCCCAGCGGGCCATCACCGCCTGGGAGGCCCTCGGCATCGTCGCGCGGGAGGTTGATTCCCCCGTCGCGTCCATCCGGGGCGCCGTCCTGCATCCGACCACCGGCGCCGGCAACGCCACCTACGACGTCGCCGTGCTCCAGTCCTCGCTCGGCGCCGACCCCGACGACTCTGCCCTCTTCTCCTCGGACGCCGCGCCACAGCAGGGCGGCGACAACATCACCTTTTACGCCGACCCGCAGGTAGACGCTTGGGAGCTACAGCAACGCACCACGCTCGACCCGATCGCCCGCGCCAAGCTGCTCGACCAGATCCACGCCCAGATCCTCAAAGACATCCCACTCATCTTCCTCTACGCCTTGCCGCAGTTCTCTGTGGCGAAGACCTCGCTCCACGGCTACACCCCCAGCGGCGTCGGCCCCTCCGAGACGTGGAACATCGGCGATTGGTGGCTCACCGGCGCCGACGAGACCCCCACCGCCATCCCATCCTGACCCCAGCCCGGCAACGTCCCCTAAACCAGCATGCTCGCCGCCACCGTAGAGTTGACTTCCGTCCGCGCCGCGTACGCCGGCACCGCAGTGCCGCGATCCCTGACGCCCGCAATCCGGCACGACATGGCGTCTTTAACCTCGTTGTCCTGACGCTCTCGCTCAGTGGCGCTCCCGTCTCTCTGTGATCTCCGGGAGCGCCGTGGCTAGACCTCCGGCTCATCTTCGGTGGTTGAGCTCAGTTCCGCCATGTGCCGCTTCTTGCGCGCCAGCAGCTCGCCCACCTCGCGGTTCGTCGCCTGACGCGTGCCTGCTGCCAACATCCGCAGCCCGATGTGCTCCGGCGCGTCATAGTGCTCGCGATACGTCCCCGGATATTGTATCCACCCCGGTCGCATGCCATAGCCCGCCACGAACGCCACCAACTCGCGTCGCCCCTCCTCGCCTTCCAGATCCGAAAGGACGTGGTAGATGCGATCTCCCCGCCGCACGCCGGGACCGAGCCAGGTATGCGTCGCCCGCGCCGCGTGTAGCAATATCGCCATACGATCTCTCGGCGCCCCCGCCGCGGTGAAGAGTCTTAGAAGTCCAGCAGCGCGAAGACGTCGTGCCCCGGCAGGCGGTCGCGGCCATTCAGCGCCGTCAGCTCAATCAAGAAGGCCAGCGAGACGACCTCCGCGCCGAGACTCTCCACCAGCTTCACGGTGCCCTCGGTCGTGCCGCCGGTCGCCAGCAGATCGTCCACCACCAGCACGCGCTGGCCGGGGCGCACCGCGTCCGTGTGTATCTCCAGGATCGCCGAGCCGTACTCCAATGCGTACTCCTGCTCGACGGTCTGGTAGGGCAGCTTCCCCTTCTTGCGCACCGGCACGAAGCCCGTGTTCATCAGGTAGGCCAGCGGCGTGCCGAAGATGAAGCCGCGCGACTCGATACCCACCACCGCGTCGATGCCCGCGTTGTGGTAGCGCGAGGCCAGCGTCTCGATCGAGAAGCGCAGCGCCGCCGCGTCTTGCAGCAGCGGCGTGATGTCGCGGAAGAGGATTCCCGGCTGGGGATAGTCTGGGATGGCGCGGATGAACTGCTTCAGCCACGCCGTCTGCGCGGGTGCGAGGGAGGTCGGCTGGAATCCGCCGGAGATCGAATCAGACGTGGAGGACATGAGCGAATCTCTCCCCTCTCGGATGCGCGGCATGGTGCAGGGCTAGCGAACAGGCGCGTCGATCGCCGCGCGCAGTATACCATCTCTGCCCGTCCACGCGAGGCCGAAAGAGCACGCAACAAATCGCCGCCAGCTTGACAGCTTAAGCGGCGATCTCATATAGTACGGAGAACTATCGGCCCACGTTACGTCCATGCGGACGCGACGCGCGGTCCGGCGTTGGCGAGACGTCACGGATGATCGTCATGCACCTCAACAATTGAACCGCACTATCGCCGGCCCGCCGACGACGGCAGCCGTGCGGAGGTAGATTCCAGCGTGAACCCACTTGAAATTGTCTTGGTCTTGCTCTTTCTCGCGATCGGCGGCTGGGCCGGCTACGTCTACGGCCAGCAGACCGCCGAGAAGCGTCAGAGCGACCGGATGCTCCGGCAGAAGGAGGAGGCTGAGGCCCGCCTTCTGGAGATCCAGCAGCAACAACGCGACGCATTGCGTGAGTCGCGAGAAGAAACAGCGAAGATACGCTCATCGCTCGAAGCGGAGGCCCGCGAGCGGCGCACGGAGATCAAATCCCAGGAGCAGCGGCTCCGCCAGAAGGAGGAAGTGCTCGATCACAAGACCGAGGCCATCGAGCGGCGCGAGCACGAGTTGACGGCGCGCGGGCAGCAGTTGGACGGGCTCAAGGTCCAATTGGACGAGTTGCGCGCCCAGCTCCTCGGCGAGCTGGAGCGCGTCTCGCGGTTGAGCCAGCAAGAGGCGCGCGAGGAGCTGATCGCCGCCGTCGAGGAGCTGGCGCGACGCGAGGCGGCGCAACGGGCACGCGAGATCGAGACGCAGGCGCGCGAGGACGCCGAGAGCAAGGCACGCGAGATCATCACCCTCGCCATCCAGCGCTGCGCCTCCGATCAGGTCTCCGACATCACCATCTCCGTCGTGCCGCTGCCCAACGACGAGATGAAGGGACGCATCATCGGGCGCGAGGGCCGCAATATCCGCGCGCTCGAAGCCGCCACCGGCGTCGACCTCATCATCGACGACACGCCCGAGGCCGTCATCCTCTCCGGATTCGATCCGGTGCGCCGCGAGGTCGCGCGCAGTCGCCCTTACCAAGCTGATCCTCGATGGCCGCATCCACCCCGCGCGCATCGAAGAGGTCGTCGCCAAGGCCCAGCAGGAGATGGACAATCGTGCTGCGCGAAGAGGGCGAGCGCGCCTGCATGGAGGCCAACGTCCCCAACCTGCCGCCGGAGCTGGTCAAGCTGATCGGACGGCTGCACTTCCGCACCAGCTACGGCCAGAACGTGCTGAACCACTCGATCGAGGTCTCGGTGCTCGCCGCCACCATCGCCGCCGAGCTCGGCGCCGACGTGGACGTCTGCAAGGTCGCCGGGCTGCTCCACGATCTCGGCAAGGCCATCGACCAGGAGGTTGAGGGGCCGCATATGCTGATCAGCGGCGAGATCGCGCAGGCGCTTCAAGCGCTCGCCGAAGGTGGTTCACGCCATCGTCTCGCACCACGCCACCGACGCCGAGCCGCAGTCCTCGAGGCGGCCATCGTCCAGGCGGCGGACGCCATCTCCGCCGCGCGCCCCGGCGCTCGTCGCGAGACCATCGACCTCTACATCAAGCGGCTGGAGATGCTGGAGAGCATCGCCAACTCCTTCACAGGCGTCGAGAAGTCGTTCGCCATCCAGGCGGGGCGCGAGGTGCGTATCATCGTCAAGCCGGAGGATGTGGACGAGGTTGTCCGCCATCCAGCTGGCCCGCGATGTGGCGCGCAAGATCGAGGAGAACATGGACTATCCCGGCCAGATCAAGGTCTGCGTCGTCCGCGAGACGCGCTCGGTGGACTATGCCAAGTAATCAGAGCGACGTCTGGCGGCGACGAGGCCACCAACACCGTCGACCTGCACACACACTCGACCGCCTCCGATGGGCTCTACCCGCCCGCCGAGCTGGTGGGCCTGGCGCACGAGGCCGGCCTGCGCGTGATCGGCCTCATCGATCACGACACCACGGACGGCCTGGAGGAGGCGATCGAGGCGGGCGAGCCGAGCTCGGTGTCACCGGTCATTCCCGGCATCGAGGTCAACACCACGCTCGCCGAGCATCGCGGCGACGCCCACGTGCTCGGCTACTACCTCCAGTACGGCGATCCCGCCTTCCAGGCCAATCTGCGCCTGCTCCGCGACGCGCGCGTGCGGCGCGGCGAGCGCATGGTCGAGCGGCTGCGCGAGCAGGGCTTCGACCATCACGTGGGAGCGGGTGCGCGAGCTTGGGCCAGGGCACCGTCGGACGCCCGCATATCGCACGCGCGCTGATCGAGAAAGGCTACGCCACCAGCGTTGACGAGGCCTTCGACAAATACCTTTCGCCGGGTCGCCCCGGCTACGTCCCGCGCTACAAGATCGCACCGGAAGACGCCGTGCGCCTCATCAAGAGCGCCCACGGCGTGCCGACGCTAGCGCACCCCGCCGGGATAACCGACCTCGCCGGGGTGGTGCTCCCCGCGCTGGTCTACGCGGGCCTGCAAGGGCTCGAGTGCTACTACGGGCAGTACGACGAGGCCACTGTCGCGCGGCTGCTCAAGCTTGCCGGCGACTTCGGGCTGATCCCCACCGGCGGCAGCGACTACCATGGCCCGAACATGCACCCCACGCCGCTCGGCGGTCGCCACGTCCCCGAAGAATCGTACGAACGCCTGCGCCGCGCTGGCGCGTTCAACGCCAAGCTCCCCGCCGAGCCGTTCACCCTGCCCACGCCGACGTTGTAAACCGCGCCTCGCAGAAGGCCGCACTCCGCCTTCGTCGCTGCGCAACGCATGGCCTCGATGTCGGCTGCGCCCCACTTCCAAGGCTTGGGGGCGCACCCGCACGAACACGCGCGCCTGTTGCGGATCGTCCGCGCTGCTGCTAGCATACCCATCAGCACGGCTGAGGCGTGGCTCGCACGGTCATGGTGGTGAGTAGGAGCCCAGGGATGGACGGAGAAGCGACGCCGGGGGTGCGTGTGGCGGCTCGCGACGGCGGCGAGCTGTCGGTCAGCGCGCAGGGCGTTCGCATCGGCGAGCGGTTCTTCCCACTCGACCGCATTCAGGATGCGCGGCAAGTCTCGCCCAATCCCGAAACGATCGCGCTCCGCGTCGCCGGCTTTCCCCTCGTGGAGTTCCGGCCGGCGCAGCCAGGCGACGGACGCCTGGCGCTCGAGGCGATCTACCGCCTGCGCCCCGATCTGCGGCCGGTCGGCTTCGAGGGACCGGAGATACTGCCGGTGGGCTTCCCCCCGCTCCCCGTACCCATACCGCCATCGACGCCCTATGCCCAGCAGTACGCCGGACCTGGGCCGATGCCGCCTGCAGCGTCGGGCTATCCGCCGCAGGGCTATCCGCCGCAGGGCTATCCGCCGACGGGGTATCCTCCCGCACCGCCTCCGGGCTATCCCGGCATGGGGCGTCCCGGCTTTCCGCCGCCGCAGGGACGCTACATGCCCTACCCGGCGATCAACAACAACCCGAACCGGCTCACCGGCGAGCTCACGCCCTATCCGCGACGCTTCGGCGAGGTACTCGGCGCGACCTTCCAGCTTTTCGGCAAATACCTGCCGACCTGGCTGGCGCTCGGCCTCATCGTCGGCGTCATCCCCGGCATGCTCGCCGGCGCGCTGCACCTCGTCGTCGCCGACACCTGGAACGGCTGGGGCGACAGCGTCACAAGCGCGACCGCATCGCTGTGTACCTTCCCGGTCTACACCGTCCTGCCCGCGAGTCAGCTCCTGCGCGACGCCGCGCTCTTTGTCGGGTTGCTGGTGCTCGCCGCCGTCTTCAGCGCGTACGCCACAGCCACGCTCGCCTTCGCCGCGCGCGAGGCGCTTCTCGCCCGGCCCCCGCGCGTCGGCGCCAGTCTCGCCGGCGGCCTGCGCAACTTGCGACCAGTCCTCGGGACGACGGCCGCGTTGCTGCTGATGCTGTGCCTGCTGATCATTCCAGGCTTCGTCAGTTTCGAGATCTCGCTGCCATCGTTGAGCGGCCTGAATTTCTGTGCCGACACCGCCGCGTTTTCGGGCTCCGCGATGACCGGGATCTCGCTCTACGTGCTCGGCGCCGGCCTGTTGCTCGTCGGCGGCATTGCGTTCATCATCCTCTTCTTCCGCCTCGCAATCGCGCCGTACATCGCGGCGACGCAGCGCATTACCGCGCGATCGGCCCTGACCTCCAGCTGGCGCCTGACGCGCGGCTTCTTCTGGCGGACCCTCTGCCTCTTCGTGGTGCTGTGGCTGACGACGTACCTGATCGGCGCGATTCTTTCGCTCGTCACGCTCGCGCTCGGCGATCCGCTGGAGTCGCTGATCGTCCTGCCGCTGGCGCAGATCATCGCCGCGCCGCTCTTCGCGCTTATGTGGACGGCGCACGTCTTCGATCTTCGCCTGCGGCGCGAAGGCTTCGCCGCGTTGCGCAGTCCGTCTGAAGCGCAGGTTGAGACGCCGACGGCTTCAGAGCCTCCGCCCGGCTGAGGAAGAAAGTGCCGCGTACGAACGTACCCACGTTTGCCAGCTATTACTTTCCCGCGGGGTGGCGCGTTATCACCTACAAGTGATCCTGAATTTCTCGGCATTATCGCTTGTTTCCCATCCGCTCGAACAGCCGCCTCTGCCCCGCGATCACGTCGTAGTGTGCGGGTTCGGCCGAGCTGGGCGAGCGAAAAGGGACGGTGACCACGGCGTGGGAGGGCCAAGGTAGCATGACCAGGACGAAGCGCGACCATCCCCCGAAGCCACCAAAACTTGCGCAGCTCCCTCTCGTCAACGCTGGCGAAGAGGTGGCGCGCTGGCTGGAGCACTACTGGCACAAGCTGCGCTTGCCCGCAACCGAGGCGCGCCGCCTCGCCGTGACCGACGACCGGAGCGAGTTCTACCGCTGGACGGGGCGCAGGCTCCAACCACTGGCGCTCGGCTGCTACTGCTACCTGCCGAACGCGGGCCGCAGCGAGGGCATCTCGCTGAGCGACTCCGAGGCCGAGCGCGCGACGCTCAGCGCGCCCGCCGCCACCCCCACCCGCCTCCAGCCCGCGTTGCCTGGTTTCGCCGACCTCGCCGGTGACGCGGGCATCGACGCCAACTCGTTGCTCGCACCGCCGACCAGCGACTATCGCCATCTCATCTTCGTCGAGCCCGATCTGCTGCCCCTCGGCATCGAGGTGACGGTGGCGCACGAGTTGATCCACCTCGCCGACCGCGTGGCGAACAATCCGCGCAAACATCGCTGCCACGGCTACGACTCGATCTCGGTGGACGAAGCGGCGGTGACGGGGCGCGATCCCGAGCTATTGCGCGCCCAGCTCCGCGACGAGACGACGCGCCGCGAGGAGGCACTGCGCCGGCAGCGGCCCTATCGCTACCTCTACGTCTGCCCAAGCTGCGGCAAAGAGTATCCGCGCGTGGTGAAGTATAAGAACCCCGTCTCGTGCGGCAGATGCGACAAGCACTTCAACGCCGCCTTCATCCTCGAATTGCGCGCGCTGCTCCCGGCCGGCTACCGCCCGCCCGCTGGCGACGACGGCGGCGGCACCCCAAGCAAACAATAATCCTACCCAGAATGGTCCATCCGGCAACGCCAAGGGGTCCGGCACCATGGAACCGCGATCCCTGGACACGGTGAACCACGACACCCGTAGGGCGCGATGCGTCGCGCCCACCCCTCCCCACACCTCGCCCTCGCCCACGGAGACGCCGACGCTTCGACGTAGCGATCCCGCCTCTGGCTCTCTTCTCCCGCGGGAAAGGGGTAGGGGTGAGGTCTCCCCGTCCTCCCTTCGCTGACACTCCGCCGCCGCGCTCCGCGACGACCGCAAAAACGCCGCGACGCGCCTTCACGTCTGAGGAACAGCAAGGAGATCGAGCAGGCCATAGAGGTCGCGGACGACGAGACAATCGAGCGAGGCGGGATCGTGCCGCCCGGCGCGGTCGAGCAGCACAGGCGTAATCCCGGCGGCGCGAGCGCCAAGCACATCCAGCAGGTACGAATCGCCGATGTGCAGCGCGTAATCGGGGATGGCGTCGGCCCGTCCGAGGGCGGCGGCGAACAGCGCGGGATTCGGCTTGGCCACGCGCATGCTGGCCGAGATCACTGCGAAGTCGAAGTACCGCGCCAGATCGTGATGCGCCAGAATCATGCCGAGCTCGCTGCCCCAGTCCGAGATCACGCCAAGCGTCAGATCGCGGCCGCGCAACGCCTCGAGCGCCGGCAACACATCGGGGTACGGCGCGTAGCTCGTGCCGTGCGCGAACGCGCGCGTGACCTCCGCGACGCAGGCGTCGAGCTCCTCCGGCCGCAGCGCGGCGAGGCATGGCCCCAACAGCGTCGTGAAATACCCGCGCCACATCGCTTCAATGGCGCGATCGTCGCCCCACGTCTCGGGATGCGCGCGGGCTTGCAGGCGAAGGGCACGCTCCCCCGCGGGAACCTGCTCTTCGAGGCAGGCGCGGTCGAGGGGCGTGCCGCGAGCGGCGCAGACGCCGATGACGATATCGAGCGCCGAGGGGTGCGGCGCGAGCAACGTGTACCCCACATCGAAGAACAGGGCGCGGATGGCTTGCGGATACTCCAGCCGAATTGGTGCCACGCAGACTCCTTCGATGCGGCCGACGCGACGAATTGATATGCCGAGCGATCTCGACCGTTGTACCACGTAGACGTCGGTCGCCGCGTCGCAACACGGTGCCGCTGTGCGCCCCACGCTACAATGTAGGCAGCGCGCCGGTGATGACACACATTTGCCCGTCGACCTTTTCCCACCGACACAGTGAGGTGGCACATGCCCCGATCCCCCATTCGCGACTTCTCCACGCGCTACGGCCCGTGGGCGGTCGTGGCCGGAGCCTCTCAAGGTCTCGGCGAGGCCTACGCCGAGCAGGTTGCCGCACGCGGCCTTAATCTCCTCCTGATCGCCCGTCGCGCCAACCTGCTGAACGCCCTCGCCACGCGGCTCGCCTCGACACACGGCATCCAGGCGCGCATCCTGGAGCTCGACCTGGCGCGCGACGACGCGGGGACGCGGGTCGAGGAGGCCACGCGCGATCTCGACGTAGGCCTGCTGGTCTACAACGCCGCCCGCTCGATCATCGGCCCCTTCCTCGACCAGCCGCTGGATGGCCATCTCGACGAGCTCGCGCTCAACACGCGCGGCCCGATGATCCTCTCATACATCCTCGGCAAGCGCATGGCCGCGCGTCGCTCCGGCGGCATAATCCTGATGTCGTCGCTGGCCTCGCTCCAGGGATCCGCGCTGACGGCCAACTACGCCGCCACCAAAGCCTACAATCGCGTGCTCGCCGAGGGTC
This sequence comes from uncultured Chloroflexia bacterium, assembly GCA_963841205.1. Taxonomy (GTDB): domain Bacteria; phylum Chloroflexota; class Ktedonobacteria; order Ktedonobacterales; family JADMIN01; genus CAWAWP01. The sequence goes on from CAWJCH010000026.1 coordinate 29,578, forward strand.
TGTGGGAGGAGCTGCGGCGCGGCGGCGTGGACGTGCTCGCCTGCCTCGCCGGCGCCACCCGCACGCCGAACTACGTCACCAGCGCGCCCAAGGGCGGCACCGCGACCATGACGCCCAGCGCCGTCGCCTCCGAGGCGTTGGCTGCGCTCGGGCGGCGACCGCTCATCATCCCCGGCGTGAGCAACAGACTTTCCGCGGTGGTGATGCAGCGCGTGCTCCCGCACACCACGGCGATACAGCTCATGGGGCGCGTACTGCGCGGCATGTACGGCGTGCCAAGCTGACGCACCCGCCAGCTCCGCCCACCCCCGCCACGGCAGCTCCCGCCGCGCGTGACGCGGCCCAGACTCGCACCATCCGCCCACGCGCCCCATCCTTCGCCACGGACGTTCTCGCGGACAGGCACCCCCATCTCATGCCGATGTCGCTTACCTATCGGACATCGGGCTGCATGCGCCGAGCGGGATTCGCCCCGGCCTTCAGGCCGGGGTGCGGTCATACCCTCACAGTCTCGCGTGAGTCCCCCTACGACCAATACGTCGGCGAAGATGTTGTAACTTACGCTGCGCGCCCAGTCTCCGATAGTGCGCGACCATCGTACGACCGTTGTCCCTGCCCCATTCGGCGCGCGCATTTCGCACCGCCACCAGTCAACTCCCCACACGCATAAGGCTTCACATGTACTTTCCGCAGCCCGCGCAGGTGACCGATGTTGCTGCAACCCTGCCCGTCTCCCCCAGGCCCGCGCGCGCGGCCATCGCGCGCCTGCTCTACCGGGCGATCGTGCTCGCGGTGGTGATCATCCCGCTCGCCGCCACCGGACTCGCCATCTGGCTGCTCTGGCAGCGCGCCGTCTCCTGGCGCGACCTGATCCTGCTGGCGGTGCTCTACAGCTTCGTGGCGCTCGGCGTCACCGTCGGCTACCACCGCATGCTCACGCACCGCAGCTTCGTGCCCCACCCCGTCGTCAAGACGATCCTGCTGATCCTCGGCTCGATGGCGCTGGAGGGCGACGCCCTGCAGTGGGCCGCGACGCACGCCAAGCACCACGCGCTGGCCGACCGCCCCGGCGACCCCCACAGCCCGGTCGACGGCTTCCTCCACGCCCACCTCGGCTGGATCTTCGCCGAGACCGACGCCGCGCCGCAGCGCTACGTGAAGCACCTGCTGCACGACCGCATCGTCCTGTTCGTCAGCCGCACCCACCTGCTCTGGGTCGTGCTCTCGTTGGCGATCCCCACCGTCATCGGCGGCCTCCTCGGCGGCCTCGCGGGCGCGCTGACGGGCCTGCTCTGGGGCGGTCTCGTGCGCCAATTCCTCACCCACCACGTCACCTGGAGCGTCAACTCCGTCTGCCACACCTTCGGCACGCGCGCCTTCGAGACCAACGATCGCAGCCGCAACGAATGGATCGTCGGCCTGCTCGGCTTCGGCGAGGGCTGGCACAACAACCACCACGCCTTCCCGCGCTCGGCCTTCCATGGGCTGCGCTGGTGGCAGTTCGACCTCGCGGGCTACACCATCCGCCTCTTCGAGGCCACCGGCCTGGCGCGCGACGTCTACCGCGTCTCCCCCGCCATGCAGGCGGCACGCCTTGACCGTGCGGCCCGCGCCGAAGGAGCCGATGCCGTCGAGGGAGTCTAAACGCGCCGCGGCTACCTCACAAGCTGCCCGCCGTCGCCAGCCCCACTCGCTATTCGCGCCGAGTTGTGGTACGCTTGGCGGGCAGTTGATCGTGATGCCTCGTGTGCGAGTCGGCGTAACGTGCCCCTCCCTACACTCTCCTCTCCAGGTTGAGGGGCGCCTGATTAGCTCATCGTATCGTGCGCTCGTGCCGCGCCGCATACGACCGTCGCGCTCAGGGCCATCGTCGGGCGCTCGTGCGGTTGTTGTGCGCAGAACCAGCCCAGCGGTCGCCAATCGATCGCTCTAGATGGCTTCGACCGTGGAGCCTGTCGTCGAGCAAGGCGCGGACGCCGTTCCCCTATCCAACGTTCCCAGCACCAGCCGGGCATGAGCTTCGGCATGCTACTCACGCACACGAGAGGTCCCTATTTTGTCCACCGACATGTCCCTCCAATGCCGCGACTGCGGCCAAACCTTCCTCTTCACCGCAGGCGAGCAAGAGTTCTACGCCAGCCGTGGCCTGACCAATCAGCCGAGCCGCTGCCCGGACTGCCGCGCCGCACGCAAAGCCTCCACCGGCGGTGGCAGCTACTCCGGCGACCGCGCCCCGCGCCAGATGTACGCCGCCACCTGCGCCGACTGCGGCCAGCAGACGCAGGTGCCTTTCCAGCCGCGCGGCGACAAGCCCGTCTACTGCAGCAATTGCTTCCAGCAGCACGGCGGCGGCTCGCGCGACGGTGGCCGTCAGAGTTACGGTAGCCGCTTCTAACCGCGCCGCATTCGAGCAGATGCGGGCGAGTGTTATATGCCGGGGAGGATTCCCCGGCACGTGTGCGTGAGAAAGGCGCGGGGCCGGCGGCGGAGGCGATCTTCGCGCAGCCCTCAAGAGGTCAATGTCAGAGATCACCATTCGCGACCAGGACTCTTTCGAGGGTTCGCTGAAGCGATTTATGCGCAAGGTCCAGCAGGACGGCATCCTTTCCGAGGCCAAGCGCCGCCAGCACTACGAATCCCCCAGCATGAAACGCAAGCGCAAGCTCGCCGCGCGCGAGCGCAAGGCGCGCAAGACCGCCGCGCGCGCCGCAGCTCGCGGCTACTAGGCCTCGCTCATGTGGCGGCGACGGACGCACTCCGCCGTCGAACACCGCCGCGAGCGTGCCGGGTGAGGCGTCGGAATCGTCACCTTCCTCTGTCCCGTCCTCTCAGCGGGACGGTCACCGTCGATGCGCGAATCGAGAAAGCGGGGAGCAGTGCCCACACACTCGCCTGCGAGCGTGCCCACGGTGTCCACGACCCCAGCTTCACGGCCAGCTCCCACGTTCATCTTCTCGCGGCGCAGCGTCGCCAGCGAGCGCCACGCCGAGCGCAACGAGGACCTCATCCTCATCGATCGGCAGCGCGGGCTTGCGGCGGTCTTCGACGGCGTGGGCGGCTGCCCCGGCGGTGACATCGCGGCGCGCATCGCCGCCCGCGTGATCCGGCGCGGATGGCGGCGTCTGCTGCGCGAGTCGCAACCCTCGCTGCCAAACGCAGTCCTCCAGTCCAGGGATCACGCCCAGCGCGCGCGCGCGGCGCTCATCTCCCTGCTGGCAGAGGCGCACGACCGGGTCTGCAGCGAGGGGCCGCTCCATCCCGAGGCCTACGGCGGACGGCCGCAATCGACCGTGGCGCTCGCCGTTTTCTCGCGCACCCCATACACCTCCGGGTACTGCATGACGTACGCATGGGTCGGCGACAGCCGCGTCTACCTGTGCCGCAACCTCGACTCGTTCGAGCTGCTGACGCAGGACGATGGACTCCTCAGTGCGCTGGTTCGCCATCACGAAATCTCCGCGCGCGACGCCATACGCATCGACCAGGCCACCTACCCCGCCATGCTCTCGGAGACCGAGCGCCACTACTTCGAGCGCCGCAACGGCCTCAGCCAAGCGCTTGGCGACCCCTACCCACCGGAGATCCATGTCGGGCAGCTCCGGATCGAGGCGGGCAACCGCGTGCTGCTCTGCACCGACGGCGTCCACGACAATGTCACTCACGACCAGATCGCCACAGTGCTCGCCCAGGCGCGACGCACCACCGGCGCCGCGCGACTCGTCGAGACCGCCTTGCGGCAGTCGCGCCGCGACAGCAACGCATGGATGCGCGCCAAGCCCGACGACATGACCGCCGTGGTCGTCACCCACGCGAGCTGACGACGCCTCACCGCGCCAACACAGCACAGCACCCACAAGGAGTCACGCATGGCAACGCTGCAAGACTGCATGCAAGAAATGGTCGATCTCGGCGCCGCCTACTTCATCCGTTCCGACGCCCCCGGCGCCTACCGACCGTCACAATGGGAGCCCGCCGCGCTGCTGGCCGACATGCAAGTTGAGGCGCCTGGCGTACTGCTCGACCCTGCCTGGACCGAGTGGACCACCCTGCCCAACGGCAGCAAGACCTGCTCGATCCACTACGGAACCGTCGGCAGGTCCATCAGTCACCGCGAAGTCCCCGGCTACGGTCATCTGCGAGCGTTCGAAGCCTCGCAGAAGCGGCCAGAGCAGGTCGGGCGGCAGGGCAACCCCTTCGACCGCCTCCTCGGCTCGTAGTCGAGATACGAAGCGTCGCGAGATCCATGTAGGCGCGAATAGACAGGACGGCCGCGATGCTCACGCTCCCCGTGGCGCCCATCGCCATCGGTGCCGGCGCCATCGTGCTACTCGTCGCGGTGTCGCTGCTCGTGCGGCGTCTGCGGAACGGACCGCCGGGCCAGCAGGTGAGCGGGGAAGAGCGCAGCGCGCTGCTGCACAACGGCCTGCGCGCGCAAGCGACCATCACCAGCGTGCGTCTCACGAGCGGCGGGCGTGTCTACGTCACCACCGCGTCCGCCGTCGATCCGGTGAGTGGCCGCGTCACGTCGTACACGCAGCGCGGCGTACGCTCGGTCGGGCGCCGTGGCGAGCCCGTCACCGTGTTGGTAGACGCCGCGCGCCCGCACATCTATCTGATCGTGGCCTCGTGACCGTGCTCTAGCTCGGCTGCCCGTGCGCCTCGAACTCCCGAATGCGAGCGCGTAGCCTCGCCACATAGGCCAGTTGCATCACCTGATAGACCTGGGAGCTGTCGGACCACTCAATCGTGCCGTGCTCCGCCTTGCCGCGCATCGTCTGGCCGTCCTTGGTCGCCGTGATCGCGCCATTCTCGGCGATCTCGACGTGATAGCCAAGCATCAGCAACGCCTCGAAGACCTGCTCACCGGTATTCGCCGCCATCCCGTTGCTCCTTCATAGTGTGATGTATGCGTGGCAGGCATCTCTCCCCAGCCATCACGCGGTAGTGATACCGTCGAGTTGTGCACAGCGGTCGCCGTAGCCCTCGACCCAGCCGGCCCAGTAGCCAGCATTGCGCTCCGCCACTCGGCTGCCGAAGAGCGCCCGCGTGGCCTGATTACCCTTGGCCAGAATCGCCTGGCGCCGGCGTTCAACCCGCGGCCACTCGGCGCCCGCGGCCGATCTGCCGGCGCGCCTCCCCGCGAGGTAGAGCTCACCGCCCATCGCCTGCGTCAGCACCTCGCGCTCCCAGCGTGCCACCACGTTGTCGCTCATGCAGCTCCACCCCCACCCCAATCGCGCCAGCATCGCCAGCGCCACAAACCTTCTAGAGAAATATGTGCTGGACGCTCACCGAAAAGCCAGGGAGCACCTCACCGCCGTCCAGTGTCTCGTCGGCGCTGAGTGTCCGCGTGCTGGGCACGCCGTCGACCAGGCTGCTGACCTCCACCTGGCGGCGGTTCGGCCAAACCACCCAGACCAGCCGCACGCCAGCGCCGAGCCAGAGCGCGGCCTTCTCGGCGAGCGCGGGACGCAGCTGCCCCGGCGCGGCGATCTCGATCACGAGATCGGGCACGACCCGCAGGTAGGCCGCCTTCTCCGCCTCGTCCGGCGCGTGCTCTGCCCGGACGAACGCGACCGCCGGCACCACGACGGTGTCGGGCTCGCCGGGCGCGCTCACCAGGAATCCGCTGTCCGCCAGCGTGACGCGCCCCAACGCGTTCGCCCGCACGAAGTTGCCGATCGTGCGGAGGAAGTCGCCCGCGATCAGGTCGTACCGCAAATCCGCCGCGGGGAGGCGCAGGAGTTGCCCCGACACGATCTCATAGCGCCAGCGATCCGCCGGCAGCGCAGCCCAGTCGTCAGCCGAGAGCGCATGATCGGTCGGCAGCGCTTCGGCCCAGCCCACGCTCGGGTGCGTGGATGCGGTGCTTGACATGCCATGCCCTCTTTCCGCGATATAATCCTCGCTGCCGGGCCTCAAAAGCCCAACGCCCGCGCCTGCGTGACCACACACGCCTCGTCGTGCTTCCCGGCGTACCCATACTCACCGCCGCGCTTGAGCGAGCAATGCGGGCACGATTCGATCATCGTGACGTTATCGCGACACATACGCGCCTCGGCCACGCGGAGGACGACGGCGCGCATCGTGGCCCGCTCCGCCTCCAGCTCGTCCAGGCGCGAGCGCAAGGCTTCCACGCTCTCCTCGGTCTCGACGCGATCCATCTACATCCTGATTTCTGAAAGGGTCTCACGGCATCCAGCGCGACGGTCGCTCCGGAGTGCGGCATCCTGTTGTAGCGTGGCATTCCCAGCCACGAAGGTAAACAAGCGAGTTGCGCCACACGCGCTCATCGGCGGGCGCTACGCGACGCACGCAACCACGAGGCAGCGAGTGATCAGTGATGGGGAGCGGCGAGGGGGAGTCGTTGGGGGGATGGGGAGACCGCGTCCGTCCGCCGTCCCTGTTCCCCAGCGCCAACCGGCGCATGCATGGGCGACAGGTGTGTTCAGCATCTGGCACTCACCACGGAGCTCTGCGTTCAACCCTTGGAGTATACGTTGGCAGGTTCACCAATGTCCACCAACAGCCAGCGATGTTCGCTCATTTCTTTTGAATTCGGGGTTGTCTTGCTAAGTCGGGTAAACATACGTGTGGGTGATTGCGTGCAGTTTCGAATGTTTTGGGGTCAAAGCTCATTACCAACAAGGCGGCGTTGTGACCACCACCGCCTTGTTCAACCCCCCAACCTCAGATCGCCGCTGTTACTTCTGTCACGTCAGGAGCCTCCAACCTGCGGTTTTGGAGTTCACTTCCTTTTGTCCAGGCGCGTCCAGGCATGATTGTCCGGGTTGGCGTAGCGGTTGGCGTAGTAACCCCACGCAAATTGCCGCCGAGACTTGCTGATTACGAAACGGCCACGGCGTTTCACATTCTGGTTTCCCGGGTGGAGGCGCAAGCCGCCTGCCCATGTCGGTGGCTCGCCGCGTGTCGCTGCCGTTGACGTTTGCGAACATTGCAACTGACGTAGAGGCGCCCAAATCGGCAGCTACGGAACGGCCCCACTCCCCTCATCAGCTCCGGTGCGCGCTTACGGTCGTCAATGAATACCAAGGGTGTAGCGTAACGGATGCGTCGCCGTTATTGTGCGGCGCCACGCCGTCCGAGCATCTCTTGCGCCAGCGCGAGGGCGGGGATTACCAGCGGCAGGATCAGCAGCAGCGACTGGGTGCCGTACCTGCGCGCGGATCGGCCGTCTTTCTCGGCCAGCTCAGCCGCGGCTTCCTGGCGTGCGCTCCCGCGCCGCGCGACGGCGATGCCGTAGAGCAGCAGCGGCACGTAGTTGATCGCGACACAGAGAAAGTACGCGCCCAACACGATCCTGTACAGCGCCGCGCCCTGGCTCACCGGAAGAGCGGTGGAAATCAGCCAGGCGCCAAGCACCGCGCCGATGGCGATGGCTGCACCGAACTCGGCGAGGATCAACGGCACGCCGTGGAGCGCGATATCCAGTGCGGCCAGCTTGCGTACGTTGATGATGCGCTCACGGGTGTTGTGACGTGCGTCGCGTGCCATGGTCGGTCGTCCTCCCCCTTGGGCTAGCCCGGCGCGGCTAGGTTGCCGGGCAAGATGGTAAGGTGGTATGATTGTTAGATAGACTGACTAGATAGATGGTAAGATGGTCTGACGGAATTGTCAAGGGGCTGTAGCGTCTCGCGCTGTGGTCCTGGTCTGCGATGGCGCACTTCGCGGCTGGCCGGCCCCACGGAGCGAAGCGTCACGGTCGTGGCCGCCGGCTCAGGAGGAGGACGATGACCCAGGCCGGGGAGGAAGATCGCCGCATGATCGGCGCCTTGCTGCGCATTCCGCGCGAGGCGGCGCTACGGCAGGTAGTGGCGGGCCTGGCGGCGGCCGACTTTGACGACGTACGGCCGGCTCATTTCGCGGTCTTCCAGCACATACCGCCCGAGGGCATCCGACTCACCGCGCTCGCCGATGCGGCGCTCATGACCAAGCAGTCGATGGGTTATCTCGTGGACGACCTCGAAGCGCTTGGGTATGTGGAGCGCGTGTCTGACCCAACTGACCGGCGCGCAAAGGTGGTCCGGCTCACCGCGCGCGGGCGGGCGGTGGAGGAAACCGTCCGCCAGGTCATCCGGCAGATTGAGGCTGACTGGGCGGCGCGGCTAGGTCAGGAGGAGTATCTGCACCTAACTCGCCTGTTGCGCGCCCTGATCGCGCTGCTGGAGGAGTAAGCGTGCCTGAGGACGGTTCAGATTTCCACGCCCACCCAGACGTGGGCCAGGACCAGCCGCGGCGAGCGGATCAGATTGGGGCGGCCCTCCTGCCAAGCGGCCAGAGCGACGACCCAGACGCCGCATATGTCAGCGCTACGCGCGTCTCGACCGCCGACCAGCCGAACACGGGTGGGCGCTGCAGACGGAAGAAGACCAGGACCCGGCCGAAGAACCGCTCAATACTGGTGCGCTTGCCCAGTTCGTCGGCCGCCCAGGTCGGTGGGAGGCCGTCCCGCTGCTTCTGTCGTTTGGGGTTCCACGGGATGACTGCGACCGCGCTCGGGGTGATGTGGATCCACGCGATCAGCTTGAGCCCCCAGTAGCCCGCATCCAGACGGATGACACGCGGCCGGATGCCCAAGAGGCGGGTGGCGCGAGCTCCAGCAGGGGCGGGCGAAGGGCGCATCGTGGACCTTGGCCGTGGAGAGCCGAAAGAGCAGCGGCAGGCCCGTGCCGCGACAGAGCAGCGTATGCACCCGATGGCCCAACAGCACTGGACGGGGGTGGTGGGCGGGGGCATGGCCGACGGCCGCATCGAGATCGGTGCGGCGCCAGGCCAGGATCGGGACACTGTCGATGATGAGGTCGCGCCCGCGGGTCAACCCCATCCACAGCCCTGCCCGCACCAGCAGCACAAAGAGCAGCTCGCTGGGCGGGGCACCCGCCGCACGAAGCCGCTTCGATTGCTGCGCCGGGCTGGGCACCCGCGGCCGGCCATCTGGTCCCAGGGGCAGGCCACAGGCAATCGCCAGCGTCGGCCACGCCACTAACCAGCCATGCGTCTCCCGATAGGACAGACGCCAGAGCGTCCGCAGCAGGGGGGCGGGCGGGCCCTCGCTGTTGCTCGACATGCTCCTGCTGGATGCTCTGTCCTCCGTCAGAGCTCAGCATTTAGATGCGAGGCGAGAGATGCTAGACTGGTCGCAAGCCGCTCGCATGGGACGAGTCCAGCTCGTCGCGCGAAGGAGGATGCCCCGTGATGAGCTTTTACAATTGGTCTCCCCCACTGATCGGGCTGAGTGCACCCCTGCTCGCCTGGCTTCTGGTCGCTGGCCGTGCGAGTCCACGCCGCACCGCCCGCCTCCTCGCGCTCGCCGCCGTCGTCGCCCTAGTCGTCGAGGCTACAACGGCGTTTGGCCAGCTCCAGTCGCGGGGGTGGTTTGGCGAGAACCCCGGCGTGTTCTCCCTGTTGACCATCGCCTACACTCTCGCCGGTTCGTTTGCCTCTCTGCTGGCCGTCGCCTCTTGGACGGTGTTGCTGGCCGCCGCCGCGCGGGTGAGGTCGTGGCGACGGCTGGCTGTCCTCGTCGTAGTCTTCGCACTCGCCCTCGCCTTCCAGGCCAGCCTCGAGTACCAGGACCCCCTGGTATTCGGCCAACTACGGGAGGGTCTCGATCGGCTCCTCCTGTGGGGCTACGTGCTCCTGCTCGTCCTGCTGCAGCTCCCCGCGCTGGCCTGCGCACTGCTCACCCCACCCGACGCGCCGAGTGGCGAGACGCCCGAGCCCACGACGGCGGGCGCCTAGGGATCGGTGGAGTCAGTTCGACCTCGGGGCGACTCCTGCGGGGGGTCCTCGGGCGGTGGATCGAGCGGCGCCGGGGCCACGTCCGGGCCGTCCCAGTCGCGCTTGGGCTGTCTGTTCCAGCTGGGCTTGCCTTTGCAGACCGTGTGCTGGGATGGCGAGAGCCGCCGCGCGGGTTTCTTCGGCTTCTTGGGCGGCTCGGCCTCTTGCTTCACCTCGGGCGGGACGCACTGGACAAGGGCTCGGATGGCCCACGCCAACGCCTTCTGGTCGCGGTCGAGAGCGTAGTCGTAGATGGTGTGGCGGCCCTGCTTGACCGCCTTGGCTTGGTAGTCACGGTCGCGACGCATGCGGTTGACCAGCTGGCGCAGCACCATCGTGTAGACCCAGCCCTCGTTGTCGGCCTTCGCCAGCAGCCACGCCTGCACCTCGTCCAGGATCCCGGCCGCCTCGTCGATCAAATAGAGTTTGCTCATGGCGTTGTGCTCCTCACGCTCTTCACGCTTCGTTTCAAGTCCTGCTCCCGTGTAATGCTCCCTCGTGAGCTGCGCTGCGCGTCACGGCGCGGTCCGGGGACACCGTGCTAGACTCGGGGGAGCGGTGGATGGACCACCTCGCCCCACCTCGAAGGAGCCGCCCATGTCCCTGCTCAACGTGCTCGACGTGCTCGCCGCACTCCCCCTCGTCGTGCTGTTCGTCCTCGGCCGCTCCAGCCGGCACCGCCAGCTCCTGCTGATCGCCGGCGGCGCCGTGGTCGTCGAGGTTGCCTTTTACGTCCTGAACCACTGGACATACCGCTTGTCAGGGAACGCCCGCCTGGTGAGCGACGTCCTGGGCGAGATGGTGGCGATCCTGACCCTGGCGAGCTGGGCGCTGTTGCTCTACTCCGCGTTGCAAGGGGGGCGCGGTCGCTGGCTCCTCGCCATCGCGGCGGTCCTGGCGATCACCTTCGGTCCGCCACTCCTGCTGCCCGTACAGCTCTGGGGCAACTTCACCCCCGTGATCGTGCCCTTCTCCCCGCTGGCTGCCCTGCTCTTCGCCTGGTTGCTGCCCACCACGCCGACCGTCGCGCGCGCCGCCGCCTGACGCTGCCGCCGGCGCCGTGGCGGGGGCTGCCGCACTATCCGCGCGGGCATCGGCCGAAGGCCAGCTGGCGCAGGCCTCGCGGATCGCCTGCGAGGCGGTCAGCTCCAACAGGTCCTGCAGCAGGCGGAAGCTGTGCCGCAGGAGGACCGTCGAGTGGGCGCAGTTGGTGGAGAAGCAGCGCCAGCTCCAGCCGAAACGACGGTCGCGCACGGCGTAGAAAGAGGGCGTGCCCGGCCTGCCCTGTTCGTCCGGCGCGCGGTCGTCGTGGAAGGGGCACCAGCCGAGGTAGCCCTTGCCCACCTTCTTGAGTTCGACCGTCGGCGCGATCTCGGCGAGGAGATCGGGGATCGCCACGTGGGCGTCGACCCAGCGGATCACCGCCGAGCGCGTGCCGATGGGGATGGGCTCGCCTGCGGCTTCAGCGACTTCAACGGAACCTGATCTATCCGTTGCGTCGTCGCTCTCTGCCTGGTGCAGCTCGCTCGCCCGTCGCACGAGCTGCACCGACGAGGCGCGCGGCCAGGCGAGCACGAAGCGCAACGCCGCCGCGCTGGAGGTGAAGGCGCAGGGGTAGCCGCGCTCGTCGAACAGGGCGTAGCGCTTGCCGGTCAAGCGGTGGAGCCCCAGCGGGAGGCGTACCGCATGGCCCAGCGCACCCGGTGTGTCCGCGTCGGGGTAGAGCTCGAAGGGCGGCACCTCCAACCCGGCGTCGCGGAGATCCTCCAATTCGTGCAGGAGCACCCGACGGGCGAGCGTGGCCGAGATGGGCGCATCCAACAGGATCCAGAGATGCCCGCCGCGACGGCTCGCCTCCACCAGACTGGGCAGCCCCACCTCGGCGAGCGCGCCGGCGAGCTCCAGCAGTTGCGGCAATGCGTCGGCGGCGTCGCAGTCCACACAGAGCCACCGACACGAGCCGTCCTCTCCGAGGGAGGAGAAGGCGATCGTCGCCTCGCCGGCCAGATGCGCGGACAGGACGGCCGTGTCGCCGGGTGTATCAGCCCGGCGACACGTGCCGTCCCCTTGTTGGAGCGCGTAGGGCTCCGACCGGTTCGTCCAGAGCTGCCCCCACGCCGCGAGGAGCGGGGCGCGATCGCGTCCCCCACCCAACCTTCGTCGGACCAGTTCATCTCGTCGCCTCCAATCGGGCGGTGAGGCGCTTTGCGTTGTAGCGACCCGTGGGGATGGGATCCTCGTCCTCCTCGCCTTCGGGCTCATCCTCGTCAGGTACGGTCGGGGCGATGGCCACAACTTGGCGCGAGGGAGAGGGAGGTACGGAGTGACTGCCCATGCGATCGAGCAGCGCGGTGTCGCCCCCGGTGGCGGCGACGTTCATGCGGGCGGCCTCCGGCGAAATCGTCGCGGCGGCGAGCGGGGCAAGTGGTTCCCCGCGAGCGGTCATCGCGCGAATTTGCTGCTGGACCTGCGCGTCGTGGGCAGCCAAGGCCTGCTGGGTGTGCTTGCGCGCCATCGTCATGGTCAGCTCTTGCTGGGAGCGCACCCGCTCGCCGACGATGCCCGCGAGGTAGAGGATGACGGTGTAGAACCCTGCGTGCAGGTAGAACTTCCAGGGCGCGGGTGGCTCGGGGATGCTGGGGACGTGGATCTCCGGCCAGATCGCCGCGTTGAAGACCGTGAGGGAGTAGAAGTTGATCAGCGAGATCACGACGAGGGTGACGAGGTTCCTGCGCAGCCACGTCCCAGCGCCGATCTGCTTCTTGATCGACTCGTCGAGGGAGAGCACCTCCTGCCGCGCCCTTCACACGGCTCGGTGGGCGAGCGCAAGCCTGTTGCGACAGACTCACGCCGGAAGTGATTGTTGACGGGGGCCTGAGAGGGGAACTGCCAGAAACGCCTCTCAGGCTCTGCCTGTTTGTCGTCGCTGCGGGAAATGGCAAGGATGCGGCGGATTCCATGCGAACGAGCGGGGTCGTTGACGAGAAATCACTGGTCGCTCTCTTTCTCTTTCAGGCATTCACACCGCCGAATCTGCGGAGTCACCAGCGCGACGCCACAGCGGCAGTGACGACTTACTCGGCGTCCTTTTGGCGTGTTGTTGCTTGAGCCGGTCGATAGGGCTGAACTCCTTCTGCCGCTCGCTCAGCCGCCGAGACGCCATGTTGAGGTAGCGCTGGGTCGTGGCGATACTGGCATGCCCGAGCTTGAGCTGGACGGTGCGCACGTCCGCGCCAGCGTCCAAGGTATCGACCGCCGAGGTGTGGCGGCACAGGTGAAGATGGGCGCGAGGGACTCCTGCCCGATCGGTGATGCGTCGGAGCCAGCTGCGCAACCCGTCGTAGCTGAATGCCCCACCATGCAGCGCTTGGAAGAAGGGCGCCTCGGGGCTACGGACGGCATCCTGTTGACTGTCGCGGTTCACGGCGTAGCGACGGAGCGCTAGGCGGGTTTCGTCCCCGACCGTGACCGAGCGCGTCTTGTTGCCCTTGCCCCGTGAGACGAGGATCAAGCCGGTTTGCAGCGTGACGTCGCCTACTCGGAGCTGGCAGAGCTCCTTGGCCTTCACCGCACCGTCGATCAAGACCAGGAGCATCGCACTGTCGCGAGCGCCGAAGATCAACTCCTCGCGCGCCGCTGCCAGCAATGACGCGACCTCCTCGTCGGTAGGTGGAAGCTTGAACGTGTCCGAGGCGCGCGGCGCGCAGTGGCGCAGGGAGATTCGGCGCGAAGCGTGCGGCGGCTCGGCAGCCAATTGGAGAAGGTCCGCAATGTGCGCAGGTAGGTGCGGCGCGTCTCGATGGCGACTGGATGATCGCCGACGGCCTGGCCAGCACGCTCCTGCTTGGGACGCTGCTGCAAGCCCATCGCCCAGCGCTGCACCGCAGTTAGTGTGAAGTCGCCCAAAGTAGGCGCACGCCCGAGCTGTTCGTGGAGGTAGGTGGTGAAGACCCGCAGGACGCCGCGGTACGAGCGCAGCGTATCGTCGGCGAGGCGTTGCTGGCACGCATAGAGGAACTCGTCGACGACGAGCTCGAGGAGCGGGTCGGTCGGTCGCACTGAACGCGCGGCGCGCTTGTGATGAGCTGGCGATGATTGGCGAGGCGAGGTCGGCATGCGAGGCACTCCTTCACACTCCGGTCGATGGGCACGCCGGGAGTATGCCCGACGGGCGGCGACGGCGACCACTCGGTGTGGGATCGCCGTGGCGATGTGTGGGGCGAGTGTGAAAGCGTGTGCTCGTCTGTGGGGGGAGTGTGGGCGAGTGTGACCTGCCAGTAGGACAGATGACTCGCTCCGACCGCGTGGAGGGGAAGTACCGCGTCAGGCACAAAATATGGGGTTGGACGACTGTCCAACCCCAAGATGTTCTCTGGTGAGCCCCGTCGGAATCGAACCGACAACCGGCTGATTAAGAGTCAGGTCGTACCTCGCTCGCTTTGGCTCGCCGAGGCACATCGCCGCTCGCCTGCCTTGGTGCAGACTCGGGCCTGCTCTGCCAACTCGGCCTTGCACCAGCGGAAGCGCGGCACAAAGACGAAGTTCATGGGTCATCTGCTAGGAACCCGGGGACAAGGGCTGTATCGCCGGGTGGTGAAGCATCTGACCCGAACGTAGTTTAACACGCAGGTTGTTCGCAGCGCAAGGATGGCACATCCGCGGCTCAGGGGCTATAGCGTGGCAGTTTCGGACGCGTTTGCGGGGCCATTAACGGCCGTTTACGGCACGTTGCCGATGGGTTTCTCTATCGCCAGCAACGTGGTCCCCCTCATGGAAACCGCGAGGATGCTGAACCATGACCATCAAGTTACCCTATCCGAGCGAAAGCAAAACGCATCCGCGCGTGGGACACATGTGTCACCAGGCAGTGGGCTTGATGTCCGGTTTCACCAGGAGTTTTACATATTTCGTTACGTCTATTTGTCGCAAACGACGCTTTGCGCAGCTCGTTTGAGTTGCCATAAGTATTGAGTTAAGAGCTCTACTCTCGACGAGAAGTGGTGATGCGCCAGTCCTCGACGATCAGGCCGGGCGGGTCAGGTTGTTCGCTCTAAAAATCCTCCCGTCCTGGGGATGTTTCGGATACGCGAGATGAGCAGAAGCCGACCACGATGGGGCTTGGGGAAGGGGAACAGCAAGAAAACCGAGGCGGTATCCTGATGCCTGCTTGCCACCTCCTGAAACCCCAGCGTACCCTGCGAGTACCCGTTGCTGGCTTAGCGTCGCCACAGACAGACTTGCCGTCCAGCGCGGGCCTCATAAAAGTCGCGACGTCCCTCAACTGCTGGCGGGTCGGACTGGCAGATGGCTCAAACCGGGCGGTAACCCTTCATCATCGCGAGGAAAAGCGCGACATCCCGCTGGGCGATGGCGGAATCCCACGCTCCGAAGGCGAGGTAATGCATCTCGAAGTCCATGGGATACGTCCCCAACGTCGTCTCCGCCGCGCGCGAGATCTCACCCCCGTCCCCTGGGGTCCCTCGGTCGTAGAGCTGCACCTGGGTAGTCCCGAGCGCCACCGTGTCAGGTTCAGGAACAAAGCCCGCGATCTGCGCGTAGGAGGTGGGAACAGGCCCCGACAAGGTGACCGTAATCTGGATGAGCTCTGGCTCCTTCGCCGACGCTCCCGGGCCCGGCTCCCCAAGCGGTCCCGGTGGGAAGAACTGGACGATGTAGTAGGTGAAGCCGCTCGGGGTGCTCTGGGGCGGCCAGAGGACGCTCGCGGGCTGCCAACCGGGTGGAATCGGCACCTGGAAGTGGAACCGCGGGTCGCGGTAGGTGACCCAGCCGTCCGAGGGTGCGGGCGTGATGACGGGCGTAGCCGTGACCAAGGGCGTGGCGAAAGCAGTGCTGGTACGCGTGGGGGATGGCGC
Organism: uncultured Chloroflexia bacterium; assembly: GCA_963841205.1. Lineage (GTDB taxonomy): Bacteria > Chloroflexota > Ktedonobacteria > Ktedonobacterales > JADMIN01 > CAWAWP01. The sequence continues at coordinate 45,252 of CAWJCH010000026.1, forward strand.
CGTGTAAGGCGCGCTGGCGCCCGAAACAGACGCGCTGCAGCCAGTCAGGCCGAGCGCCAGGAGGGCGCCGGTGGACAGCATGCCGCCCAGCCAGCGCATGCACCCTCGACCCGTGTGGCCCAGCAGTATTTGTCCCATGTGCCTACTCAATCCCGTCTGTGTGCGCTGCCGGTGCGCAAGCAGAGCTGTCCTCAACGGTCGCTCCGCGATTCCCCACAAACGTGTCAAAGGCTCACGAGGTGACAGAACTGCGTGCATTCCACCCGCTCCTTCGGTCGGCAATCCACCGGTAGGGTCAGTCTAGCACAGCTTGCAAGGTGACAACACAAGCCCTAAACTCGTCAGCTGCATGGAGATATGGAGGAGGTAGAAGGGAGTGGGGTGTGATCGGCGTCACCATTTCTTCGGCCGTCCTCATCGTGCGATCCTGGTCGCGCCAGTAAGTGGAGTCCGTGGCGATGATGGCGTGAGCAGAACGTCGGCCGACCGTGAAGAGGCCTGTGGGGGGAAGGGGACGGGACGGAGCGGCCCCGGTCGGCGGGGGCCACAGCGATCCGTTCGTCGTCCTTCTACGTCTGCTTGTACCTCCTCAACACATCGTCTGGTCGGCCCAAGAGGAGCCGAAGGCGAAGCGCGGAGCGATGGTCCGAGACGTCAGACCTCTTCCAGCTCGCACGACTCGGACAGTTCCTGCAAGAACTCGGGACGCAGGTAGCGGACGACCGCACCGATCTGCCGCACGCGCTCGCTGAGGTCGGCGATGGAGAGGAAGCGGCACATCTGCTTCATCGGCGGGGTCAGGCGAGAGAAGGTCGGACGGTTGACCTCGGTGAGCACCTTCTCGCGCCGCTCGTCCGGGGCCACGAGGTAGAGCGGGATGTTGAGGTTTGGCTGCATGGCGATCAGGTCGGCCATGCGCAGCAGCCCGGAGTAGATCGAGGTGGTGCACTCGATCTCGAAGGCGGCGACGATGGCGTTGCCCCGGAGCCATAGCACGTCGATCAGCTCGATGGTCCGGTTCGTCGCCTCGTCGAACTGGAGCGGCAGATCGGTCTTGATGCGCGGCACGGAGGCAAAGGAGTGCCCGTTCACGCCGCGCCCGCGGTCGTTGCGCGCCACCCACACGTCCAGGCCCATGTCGGATCCTAGCTTGAGCAGGAGCCACTGCGTCTCGGTGTGCAGCGTCGGATCTTCGGCGCCTCCTCGATGTCTGCCTTTGACTGGGCACCATTGGCGAGGGTAGCAGGTTCGTCCTCGTCACGCTCGGGCACCGTCACCTCGCCGAGCTTGCTGGCCCGCACAAACCGTGGCTTCCGACGTAGCTTCGCGGCGTCGAAGGGTCGGGGAACAGGATTCCGCTCTGCCTCGCGCAATGCCTCGACCACCGCCTCGCCGTCGGCAGGTTTCATCTTGGCAGGCGATCCTCGGAAGTGGCCGGTCCAGGCGAAGGGGCTGGTCAGGCTCTGGAAGGCGGAGAGCTGGTCGCGGAGATCGAGCACGGGGACGGCGGTCTCGGGCGTGAGCGCTACCATCGGCTTGACGCACACGCGGCAGGGGAAGGTGGCGTCCTTCCAGATGGGCGCCGTGTCCTGGAAGCCGGGGGAAGTGACCTCCAAGACCCCGATCCAGCGCGACAGCCCGGTGAGGTAGCACAGCAGGTAATCGCCGGGGCGCATCTGCTCGACGCTCCGCCACCGGGAGTCCCGGAACCCGCTGACCGAGCCGCCCGCGGCGAGGAATTCCAGCCACGTCGTCCCCGTGAACAGGTCGAGCCAGTACGTGCGAGCAGCCAAGGACTCCCGCCCTCCTAAGAAGTCGCCGACCGACGTTTTGGCAGCGAGCTAGCGTACCTTCCATGATACGCCAAACGAGCACACTCGGCACCTGGGTGGGCTGGTCATACTACCCGCGTTGACTGTCGCCATCGCGCCGCGAGTCTCGCCTGCAGCGCCCTCGTTCCTAGCGGGCGAAGAAGCGGTTGGTGAACGTCGCGATGAAGGTGATCTCTAGCAAGAGACCGATGATCGCCTCGCCGCTGCCAGCCGAGCAAGGGTGTCCCCCAGGCTGATGCCCGAGGTGAAGAAGCCGCGCCCGTGGAAGGCGCTGATGCTGAGGACCAGCGACTCGTCCCAGGTCAGGTGCGGGGCGGCGAACTGGGCGTTGAGCAGGTAGGCACCCGCGAAGAGGCCGACGACGAGGAAATACGCCACGAGGCTGCGCAGCGGCTTGTAGCCGTAGCCGGACGATCAGGTCGAGCAGCCACGAGCCGAACGCCGCCGCCGTATCTCTGCGGGCGCCGCAGGAACGCGCGTTGGAGGCACCTGCGCCCGGTAGGCGAATCGGTCCGCATGCTCGTTCAGCCCTGGCTGCGCAGGCGGGCGAGCGCGACTGGCGCGGACGGCATTCTTGCAGCCGCCGGAGCCTCATCTCTCGCGTCTTCGGACGTTGCACCACGCCCGCCTTCGTCACCGTCGGGTACATCCGCTCGTCGGCGCGCGTCGGTTGTCGCCGAGTTCGATGGCCTCCGACGCGCCGCGGAGGAATCGGGGTCGTGTTCACGTCCGTTCCAGCGCACCGTCGGCGACGACGCATACCCCTACCCGGGGTCGCGCACGTCGATACCACCGAATTCGCGAGGTCCGATGCACCGGTTCGATATAAGTTGGTCGACTCGTGAGGACGACGCGGCGAAGTGGTCGCCTCGGCCAGGCTCGCGCCGTCCAGATGCGCCCAATGCAGGTTCGCGCCGTAGAGGCTTGCGTCGGTCGAGGACCGGTCGCGATACATCCAAGCGCGATGCAGGTCGGACTCCGCGCAGGTCGGTCGACCGTAGGGCGGCGCTTGCCAAGTGCGACCTGGTTAAGGTGCGCGTCTCGCAGGGGCATCACGGCTGGCGGCCGAGCGGGGTAGCCTGTCCGTCGTCGCGCTGCTCCTCGTCGTCCCGGGCAGCTCGTCGTTGGGAAGCCGCCGACGAGTGCAGGCGAGGGGAAGCGCGCGCAGGTCGGCACCGCGGAGAGTCGGCGCCGCGCAGGTCGAGCCCCTCGCGTCCGCGCGAGTCGGATTTGCCTTCTCTGCTTCCCACTCCACCGGACCTGTGCCTGCCGCCGCTCTCGTGGGCCGCAAGCAACCACTCGACATCGGCACGAGCCAGCACGATGCTGCGACCCTGTCGCGTGAAGGGATAGGTGCCGTTCTCGATGTCTACGGGCCACTGCGCGCCGTTCGGCAAGGTAACTGTTGCCGCTCCGCGTCGATCTCCGGCTCCGTCCGCCACGGCATGCCTTGCGCCTCCCAATACGCCTTCCACCCCTCGCGGTTGTCGTCACTCGTCGGGCGCTGCGGTTCCGGCTGGCTCATGGCGTCGCTCCTCTCCGGTCGGTTCTTGCGCTCCATTCTAGGGGAGCGGTCAATGGCGCGGGAAGGGATACGGGCCGAATAACCAAACTAGGGCAGGGCATGAAAGCGGCGTCCGTGACGTGAATGGCTCATGCAGAACATTGGGCTGTAGACGCGGGGGCTTGGTGGGGAGAAGGCTTGCGGGACGGGACGGGGGCGGGGGAGTGACACAGGTGCAGACCGCTCTGGAGGCGGCACGGCAGCGGAAACTGCGCCGCCCTCCTCTGTCCCGCAGGCGAGCGTGCCGCAGGACTCCTTGTGTTCGATCCGGTCTTGCTCCCACTACTCCCAGAACTCGCTCCCACCCCCACCTTTACCGCCTCATGCCCCAACCGCTAGGGCCCACCGTCACGGAGGACAGACAGTGTCGCAAGTGCCGATGTGGGGGCAAAACTCCGAAAAGACCCCTAGTCACCTCGTGAGAGGGTTTTAGGAGATCTGCCCCATTATCGGCACTACCGGCACTCCCCAGCGCTCGCGTCGCGCAGCACGCAGCCCACGAGGTACCGCTTGCCGTTGGACCGCAGCTTGGTAAAGCCGTGGGCCTCCGCCTGCTTCGCAAACACTTTGTCGCTGAGGTACGGCGCATCTGCCTCCCCGCGCCAGTCCTCGTACGCCTGGTAGGCCGCCTGCAACTCGACGCGGCTCGCGGCCCCAGCGCGGCACAGGACCTCGCTGAAGAACGCCATGTACGGGTCCTCCTCCTCGCGGTACTCCCGCGTCGCTTCGCGTACCGCCTTGGCCTCGCCCAACAGATCCTGCTGCCAGGTACGACACCCGGCGAGGAGCCAGTTGAGGATGCCCGACGCCTCGGCCCGCAGCGCCTCCGGCAACCGCTCGTCTTTGCCCTTCTCGAAGCTAACCGTGAAGGGGATGAGCTTGAGGCGTCGCCAAATGCCGGTGGTCGTCTCCGATACGACGGGCCGCTCGTTGGTGGAGAGCCAGAGCTTGAACTGTGGCACGAAGGTGAACGGCGTCTTGTAGAGTTCCCGCACCTGGATGGTATCCTGGCCCGTCAGCTCCTTGACCTTGGCGGTGTCGAGTTCGCCGCTCTTCGGCTCCTGTGCGGTGACGAGCCGTGCGCCCACGAGTGACGCGATTTCCGGGTCCGCGCCGCCGGCATTCTTGAAGGGGTGTGCCATGAGGGCGTCCGCCTTGAGCGGTTTGGTGTAGTCGCCCATCACCCCAGCAACTGCGTTGAGCATGGTCGATTTGCCGTTGCAGCCCGCCCCCCAGCAGGTGAAGAACACCTGCTCCCGCGTGACCCCGGTCAGCGAGTAGCCGAAGGCGCGCTGCACGAAGGCCACCAGATCGCCATCTCTCGCGAACACCTCGGACAAGAACCGCTCCCAGCGCGGCGCCGTCGCCTCTGGGTCATAGACGACCGGGGCTATGCGGGTGATGAGATCGTCGGGATTATGAGGCCGTAAGTCCTGAGTACGGAGATCGAGCGTCCCGTTTTGGACGTTGAGCAGCCAAGGGTCCCGGTCGAAGTCCTCCACCTGCGCCGCGATGCCCGTCTCCGACTCTGCGAGCTTCAGCATCGCCTGCAGGCGGTTGGCCTGGTACGAACGGCGTGCGTGGTCGAGCAGGAGATCGCGTCGCGTGCGATCGATGTCGGGTTGCACGGCCTCCTTGAGCAGATCGCCGATACACGCCTTGGCGCACTGCATCGCGTACCCCGTCTCGTCGCGTCGCCAGCGCCCCTCGCGGTAGACGAGCCACCCCCACTGGTGCACGAAGCGGAGCCTCGCGCCGTAGCCCCAGGCCAGGCGCAAGGCGTTCCCGGTGTCGCTGAACTCCAACTCCGGTGCCATGTCGTGGCACCCAGCGACGCCCGTGCTTGCTGCTGGCGCGAGGCCGCGCAGCGCAGACGTGCGCACCGGTCGCCTGATACCCAGCCAGGCAGTGAGCTGCTGCATCACCCGCTCACCAAGATGCTCCGCTACCGCCGTCCCGCCGACCACCAGTTCGCCTGCTGCAACCCTCCGCGCTGTTGTCCCGACGTTGCCGCGCCGCGCCTCCGCCTCCTCATCGCCCGCGATCTCCGCGGCGAGGGAGACGATCTCCGCGACCTCCGCTTCGTCCAAGCCGCCGTTGAGCAAGTACCCGGACAACGCGAGGGACACCTGATGCCGCAGTCCTTCGCGGGGCCAGTGGCGCGCCAGGAGCGCTACCACGGCCACGAGGCGGACGCGCCGGTCCAGTTCCTGCCCGCCCACCTCGGCGGGGGTCCCATAGCGCTCCCACACGACCGGCTCCCCGCTCGGATGGATTGAGGGCGGCACGACCGTCTGCACACCCTTTGACCCGTCGCTGCTGCGCAGTTCGACAAGGGTGCCCGCTTCATCCACGAAAGCGGTGCGCGTCACGGGGAGGTCATCGGTAACGCGATACCAGTAGTGGGACGCCGGCTTGCTGCGACGACCGTGGCGCATGCCGGTCGGGGGGAGCAGGGTCTTGGCCGCCTCGATGGCTTCGGGGCAGTCGAGATCGACATCGACCAGCCCACCCGACCGCGCGCCCGCGAGCAGCCCGATGTTGCCCTCGCCGAGGAAGTCCCGGTCGGCATCGACGGAGTAGTGCGGCCAGTCCGGCAGGGTCGGGCGCTTTTCCCCCGCGGGGATGGGAATGGGGGCATACCCGGCGGCGATGTAGTGGGCTGCCCACTCCGCGCGACTCTCGGTCGGGGCTGGGGCGGGCTGATGGCGCAATGCCAAGGCTGGGATGGTGTTCAGGGTCACGCGCGATGTCCTTTCGCTTGCCGCACAGTGGTGGTGCTGTGCCAGATGGTTGAGTGTTGCCGGTTGGTCGGACCCGATGGGAACTGCGATGCCACCGGGCGATGTGTACGCTTGATTGCGGTACTGGAGGCGCGCCGCCATATCGTCTTTGCCGCCTCCTTCATGCTTGTGGTCGTCCGCTCCTCGAAGGACTTAATCTGCGACCGCCTCCCCACGATTGCGCCTGGGCCGATACCCCAACAACGCAAGGGTCTTGCGTAACATCTCTGGCTCAATCAAGGCCCGCCCCGCAATCCGCCGCACCGGCAGTAGTCCTTGCTTATGCCAGTACCAGACCGAGCGGTACGGCACTCCGATGATCGCCGCCGCCTCCTTCAGGCTCACCATGCGCATCCTCCTGTCGTCTCGAGCCAACAAAAAACGGCCCCGCGTCTGCGAGGCCGTCGAGCGAAATGCTCACTTTCAGTATACAGGTTGACATGGTGCATTGCGACACCAATTTCGGGACGACTTTGAACAACGTCCACGGGCGCCGAACGCGGCGTGGTCCTCAAGTGCGCCAAGGGCTCGTATGACGAATTGACTGGAGTGTGTTGCCCTGGTCCTGGACACGAGCAGTACGGGGGCGCGGTGGGGGGGACGCGGCGCTGGAGGATCGAGCGACTCTTCGCCTGGCTCGGCGCCTTTCGTCGTGTCATCGTCCGCTACGAGCGCCACGCACTCCAGTATCTGGGCTTCGTCTATCTGGGCTTCGTCCAACTCGGCTGCATCCTCATCCTGCTCCGTCGAGCGGTATGAGGTCGCTTCTCCTTCATCCAATGGACGGGGCAAGCGGCAGCTCGTTCCAATAGTAGGCGTGGCCGTCGTCGCCAGCGAAGTGCTGATTGCCGTCGGTGCCGACGAACTCCCACATCGGATCGGCGGGCGTATTCCCTCCGCCTTTCCAGTTGATCTGCCCGGTGTCCTCGGCGCTCTGGTTGAAGGGAAAGTCAATCAGCTGCGGCTGCGTCCCCGCCTTGGGGCTGACGTGGTGCTGCGCGGCGACCTCCGCCACTGCCTGCTGGGCGGTGATCTGCGCGAGGGAGCCGCTTGTGTGCGGGAGGCCAAATTGCACGACTTCGCCCACGGATGCCTATTCCGCAGTTTGAATTGACCCGCGGGAGGATTATTGCTTGGGTGAGCGCGACGAACCGGACGAACTGAAGGAGGGGTAGCCGACGGGTTGGGGCGGGATGGGAAGGAGTCTGAGGCGTCATGGCGTCACGGTACGAGGTCGAGCATCTCAATCATCTGGGCATCGTCGCTGAGGTCTGTCGGGCGATTGGAGTAGCCGACTGGCTGAATGAGCAGGAACCCAGGGAACCGGCAGGAGGTCAGCGTGGGACGGCGACGGTGGCGCTGGTACTCAACGGGCTGGGCTTCAGCAATCGGCGGCTCTATCTGGTGCCCCAGTTCTACGCCGACAAGCCGGTGGAGCACCTCTTGGGCCCAGGCATCATGGCCGAGGATCTCAACGACGACTGTTTGGGGCGCACGCTGGACTGGTTGTATGCCCACGACGTGACGCGGCTGTTTGCGGGGCTGGCGCTGCACGCGCGCCGGGTGTTTGGGATCGAGGTGGGGCGCTTGCATGCCGATACGACGTCGTTCTCGGTGCACGGCCAGTACGCGCTCGACCTGCCGGAGGGGCTGGAGACGCCGGAGAGCTGAAAGCGGCCGCGCGCTCGCGCGCCGGGGCAGCGCGGAGGCAGGCGGCGAGGACGGGAGGCGAGGACGGCAGGGCGCGCCCAGCGTGATCGAGGTCACCTACGGCTACTCGCGCGACCACCGCGAGGACCTGAAGCAGTGGATGCTGGCGCTGGTGACCTCTGGGGAGGGCGTGCCGCAGTTCCTGCAGCCGCTCGACGGGAAGGCCAGCGACAAACGGACGTTGCTGGAGGCGGTGCAAGCGCTCACGCAGCAGCTGCAGGATCAGCGGCGAGACGCCGGGCGTCTACGTGGCCGACAGTGGGCTCTACAGCGCCGAGAACATGACCCAGCTCAACGCAGGCGGGGGTGCGCTGGGTCAGCCGCGTCCCCGAGACGTCGACGGCGGCGCAAGCCCTCGTGCAGGAGCGGCTCGAGACCGTGGAGGGCTGGCAGCAGCAACGCCGACGGGACGCGCTCACTGGTGGAGCCGGGAGCAGCGGACCTGCCCCAGGGCCCCGAACGCTGGATCGTGGTGCGCACCCAGGAGGGCGAGGAGCGGGCCCGCGCCACCGTCCAGCGGCAGGCGCAGCGCGATCAGGAGACGTGGGCGAAACGGCTCTGGCATCTGGGGAACGCAGACCTTCGCGTGCCCGCCCGATGCCGAGGCGGCGTTGGCCAAGACGTGTCAGCGGCTGCCGCCGTGGTTCGTCGTCACCGCGACCGTGCTCGCGCAGGCGGGCTACGCCACCCGCGGACGACCGCGCAACGACACCGCGCCCGCGTCCGCAGACCTGGCGCATCCAGGCGACGCTCACCCGCGACCCCGTCGCGCTGGAGCGCGAGGCGCTGCGACGGGCGGCCTTCGTCGTCGGGACCAATCTGCTCGAGCCGACGCCTGGCCCGACGAGGCCGTCATCGCCCTGTATCGCGAACAGACGGTGGTGGAGCGTGGCTTCGCTTTCTTCAAAGATCCCCTCTTCCTCGCTTCCTCGGTCTTCGTCAAACGGCCGGAGCGCATCATGGCGCTGGCCTTCGTCATGACGCTGTGCCTGCTGGTCTACAAGCTGGCCGAGGTGCGCCTGCGCCAGCGCCTCGCCGCAACCGGACAGACGGTCCCCGATCAGAAGGGCAAGCCGACGGCGCGTCCGACGCTGCGCTGGCTCTTCCAGTGTTTCGAGGGCATCGACTTGCATCACACCCGGCAGCCCCACGGGGTTACGGACACCGAGGTGCTGCGCCTCACGAAGGTGCATCGCCTCGTTTTACGCCTGCTGGGACCCAGCGTACGAAAAGTGCTATCTTGGCCTTCCAGAAACTGCGGAATGAGAGCACGGAGATCGCTGTACCCGTGGGATTCAACTCGCACACTATGGCGCCGATCACCGCACTCCCTGCGCCCAGGAGCGGTATGTCGTAGAGGGCTGGTAGGGCGGAGGAGTAGGATGTACTCAGGCCGAGCACGTAGACCGGCGTGCCGAGGTGCGAGACGTCGATCGAATCCCCTTGCCCGCTCGCGCTGTTTTGAAATGTGGTGCTCTGCTTGGCGGCGGCGATCACGTCGCTGGGCGACTGCGAGGCGAGCGGAATCCACTGCGCACCCGGCGGCGTCGGCTCGGACGTGGGTGTTTGGGTTGGGACGCTGGGGATCGTGCTGACCGGCGATGAGATCGGCATCCGCGTCGCAGAAGCGGTCGGTGTGGTCGAAGTACCACGCGCTGTTGCCGTTGACGAGCACCCTGATACCAGGAGGGCAGTGACCGCAAAGAAGGCAAAGGAAACGGTGCGACGGCGCATCGAGCGGCCTCCCTACCATGAACGAGCAGCCTACGTAATGCACTCGACAGTACCTCGTCGGTGGAAAGCCGTCAAGCGACGCACGTCACAGGGGCACGAAAGGCAAGGGGTGATGGCGACAAGTGCTGGGAACGCGGGGTGGCTTGTCGTGGCCGCTGCATCTTGGTCCGCAGTATCCACAGGTCCCTACGCAGACGGCCTGGACGGCCTGGCTCCCCCGCCATGGTCGCCTCCTCGTATCCGCTCGCCTCAGCATTTGGCCGAGCAACGGCCCATCTACCAGCAGGCGTTCATCTCTGAGATCCATCGCCGCACCCTCTCGAATGCAGTCTATCTCCTATTTGTGAGATGCCTTGTACTCACCTCACGGATGAATGTGAACCGCTGCCAGGCACGAGTGATACCTACCAGTCACGCCCCCGCAGCTCGGCGTCGTACCGGCGCCTCCTCGATCCACTCGTGCAGCCCAGCCTTCCCCGAGTCCCGGAACTCCTCAGATCGGGCGATCAGTTTCTGAAGTAGGTCGAGGACGAGATCGCGTAGCCAGGGGAGATCCCGGGCGAGCGCCTCCTGGTCGCCGCCGTGACTGACCTTGCTGCGCTTGTCATAGAGTCCCTTCAGGCGCTTGCGCAGGGTCCTCCGCTCATCGTCGTCTACACCGAGTACCCAGGCGGCGCCTACCGCCACGGCGTTGGAGATGCTCGCGCTGTCGCCCACTTCCCGCGTGAGGAAGGTTTCGAGGCAGCTCACGAGGCTCAGGAATTCGGTCGCGGGTTCGGCCTGCGTCAGGGCGTCGGCAACCCAGTGGATGCCTCGCAGGAGGGTCGGCGTGAACGCGGTCTCGCCCCCAGGCTTCAGCATGTCCGCGACGATGAACACGCCGATCATGCGCATCGCCTCGACGGCCGCAGGAGATAAGACCAAGCCGCGGGGACTTTTCGACGATTCCGTGCTAGTGAAGTTGTTGAAGTCGGGGGTGACGACGAGCACCTGCCCCACGCCGTACCGCACATCTCCACGCAACCCCAACCCGACATCCATCCGTTTCAGGAAGGCCGAGAACACGAAGTAGCGCAACAGGTCCGCGACGGGGCGCCAGGCCTCCTCCGCCAGTGTCCTCGCGCGCTCCGGCTCGGCGACGACGCGGTACTCGACTACAGTGCGACCTTTGACGACGGACAGGCCCGCGCCCCTCCAACTCTCCACCCGATGCTCACCAGCCTCATTCGACCCTTCGCGCTCGCGTATCGCCTGCTCCGAACGCGCCTGAAACGCATCGAACATCCTGCCAGCCATGTTCACTAGCGTAAGTCGTCCAATAGGCAGGCTGTCCATCTGCATCACGATACCGTCCACTGGAAGGTAGACGACATGCTCTGAGGAGTACCTCTCGCACTCGGCGACGAAGGCATCCAGATTCGTCAGAGCCTTATTCGCATCCGCATCTTCGACAATCTCATCAAGAATTCTATGCACGCCCGACTCTACGAAGCTCGTCGAGAACCGCTCGCCCCAAGATCGTTCGCTCAGCAGCAGGCGGCACACTTCGTCGAATTCTCGGTAGGCGGCGCCCGACAGGACGTATCCGACGCCGCGTTTGCCCAACACCCGCTTCGGATCGGGCAACTGGAAGAACGTGCCCATGTCACCGCTGTTGGCCGCAATGAAGCAGAGCTTGTCAACTATGGCTTGCTTCTTCGCCCGATCCAAGGGGAGCCCCCACGCTCGCTGTGCACCTTCCTGCCGATGTTGCCGTCATGGTATCACCCCACTTTGGGGCCCTGCGGGCATCCAGTACCGTCCTCGCCGTTTACGCACCAAAGTTCTCTTGCAAGGTGGTCACGCGCTGTTCACCGACCTCTCACGTTCACGCTGCGGGGGCGAGGGGAGAGCGGTCGGGCACGAGCGGGGCGACCGGGAGGGAGGCCAAGCGAGTCTCCGCGGCCTCGTCAGTCATGCGAAACCTACCGGCAACCTCGTCCAACCCCGAGCAACCCAGCGTCAACCTCGGGAACACCGTCTGTGTCCGTCTCAACGATGCTGTTTTCGTCGCGTGGTTGGTAGAACGGCGGATCGGGCCTTTTGAAGGCGTGGTAGTCCGCGAGGAACCGTTCAGCCAATTCCGAGCGCTCGATGAACAGCTTTAGGTCGGTATGGTGGTAGTAGGTCAGGTGGACGCTCGATAGCTGTTCGTGCGGTCGGTCTTGCTGAGCAGTGTCACGCCGTTTGAGGCCGCTTGGCTATGCACCGCACGGCGCCTGTGTCGCGTCGTGCCGGCACAACTTGGGACGTGACGGCTCGTACTCCTGGTGAGGACGGTCTGCCTTCCGGGCATCGTATGGCGCGTGCCCCATGACGGCAGGTGCTCGCACGCGCATCCCCGCGCGACTGCGAAAGAAGGAGGCGCCCCATGTGCCAGTTCGCCGCGTGCCGTCGCTCCCTTCTTGGTCCTCGAAACGGCCGACACCGAGCGACATGCTCGGGCAGTCTGTGGACTCGACGGAGTCGATGGCCGCGAGCGCTGGCGCTGGGTCATGGAACGCGACCACGTCATCCCCCCGAACGGCCTCGCGACCGACGGTGACGTCGTCTATGCCGCCACCACGGCGGGCTGGGTCTACGCCCTACGCACGGAGGATGGCAGCCTGCTCTGGCAACGCGATATCGCCCACCAGCCCCTGTCCCCCCGCTCCACTCTCGACCTGCGTCTGGTGGCCGGTGGGGGGATCGTGGCGGTCGACTACATCCGACCGGATCTGCCTGCCAGCCCCGGGCGCTGCATCACGGCGCTGGATGGGCAGGACGGCTCCGAGCGCTGGGTCGTGCGCGTTCCGCAGGCCATTTTCCCCGGGATGCTTCTGCCGGGTCGGTTGCGTCGGCCGGGGCAGGCAGGACTCCTGCTCCATGGGGCCGACAGGACCGGCGTGTACGTCAGTGCCAGTAGGGTCCACCGCGGTCCACACCGCCCCGAGTGGCAGCGCACCCTGCTGTTCGATGGGCAGACGGGAAGGCGACGTTGGAGCACGCGGCAGGCCGCTACCGTCAATTACGCCGGACAGTGGGGCAGTCGCACGACGGTGGCGGCGGCAGGCGAATCGACCTTCACCCTTGGGAAGCGTCTCTCGGCCCTCGACACGACCGGCGGGCGGGTCCGCTGGTCTCGACCCGTGCCGTCCGGGGATGGGATCCGGGTGGGACCGCTCGTTGCCGATGAGACGGTGCTGTGCGCGGCGTACGAGGCGCTCTTCCAGGTGCATCGCGCCAGCGATGGCGCCCTCCTCTGGCAGCTGGTTCCGCAGGGTAGCGCGCGGCTACTTCGGCGGCTTTCTCGGCATGGTGCTGCTGGATGATGGTGTGTATGTTGGCCACCACGCGGACCATCCGGGACAACAGTTCGTGGTGGAGGCGCGAGACGCCCGCACGGGGGCGCTACGTTGGGAGTGGCCTCGTCTTGCAGCGAGCGGCTCGCAGCACCTGCCTGCACGTGCGGATAGCTCCTGGCGCCTCGTGGGGGCCGCCGGCGTGCTGTACGTCCCTGGACCCACCACCATTACCGCGGTGCGTGCGAGTGACGGGGAACAGCTGTGGCACTGGCCGAGAGGTGGCGTACCAGCTTTGGTCGCCCTCTCTGCCTAACCGAGGTTCCGCGTGGTTGAGTCGGATGCGGTCGTGTGCGCGCTCCCAATTGGAACGTGCGCCTCCAGCGTACGGCCCTCTATGGTCCTGTGCGGCTAACGCGTCCGTTTCGCCGACTTGCGCCGCTCCCCCCGTACAGGCTCTCAACCGAGCCGTGCACCTGTGCCTGCCACGAGCTGGTTGCCGGTGTGCGCATCGAACACGATGAAGGCGGCGCTGTCGGGGGGCGGGGTGCCACCGTCAGGCGGACCGGAAACCCAGAACGTGCCGCCCAACTCGGCGTAGCAGACCAGTAGGTCGACAGGGTAATTGGCCCCCCACTCGCTGTCGCCCGACGCGCGGCCGAGATCGCCGATGGTGAGGAACACGACCCGCGTGACGGTCGGCTGCCCGACGACCCCTATCTTGCCCAGGCTCACCCCATGTGCCAGGTAGTCCTGTACATCCTGCTGCGTGAAGGACGGTGTGCAGTCGTTGCGTGGGTGGATGCCGGTGCTGCCTTGGCCGCTCACGGAATCGGGCGGCCCTGGACACGTGACGGAGACCGGTTCGCTCAAGCCCGGATACGAAGCCCCGTCTGCCTCATGCAACGTGTACAGGACAGCGCCGATGGTCGCCACCACGACGGCGATAGCGAGCGTGCCAACGAGGATGCGTCGTTTCCGCACAGTTTCCCCCTCCCAACAACCACCAGTAATCGCTTGCCACAAGTCTACTCGCCGCCTGCCGCCTTATCAATCTTTGCGCCGTCCGGCCGACATCGAGCGATTACGGGACATGGTGCAGCTGCAATCCCTATGGGACGACGGTGCACCCTACGACGCTGACCAAAAACGACGACGCTGACGCAGACGACGAGACGGAGTGAGATAAAGGGCTGCGGCGACGAGCGGACGGGGAGGGTGGCGGGAATGGCGAGTCTCAGGCAGGAGCAACGGCGAAGGCGCCCACCGAGCCGAAGCCCGATGGACGCCCTCTTACTCTGCCTGGTTGCTTTACCTGCCCACTGTCTTCGGCCCTACTCGTCCAGCCGCATCTCCTCTTCCAGGTCGCGCTCCTCGCCCTTCTCCTCGTCGTAGCGATCCGCCAGGAGGTCGAGGCTCCGCGCCGCGCCGAAGTAGACCTCGCTCGCGTACAAGGCTGCCAGTTCCGAAGCGCCTCTGCCCCCATCGGTGTCTGCATCGCATCTCCGACCTTCGCGTTCGGGAGGAACAGGACGCCCCCTGGTTCAGGCTCAGGCCCAACTCCCGCACCGCCTCCACCGGGATGTCGCCCTCGTGCGCGTCGAGGACCGCGGCGATCTGGCGGACGATCTCCTCCTGGGGCAGCCTCGCCACCTGGGCCACCAACTCGTTGTCGGCCAGGCGCCGCTTGGAGCGCAGCGCGTAGAGGGTCATCAGGTTCTTGACGGCGACGCGTGGGACGTTCATGTCGTCTACTCCTTCGTGATGTGCGTGTTCAGCGCTCATGTTCTGGTTTCTCCGCTTGTTTGATGTGAGCTGTCCCGGTTAGGCCAGCTTGGCGAGGGTGTCGAAGACGCTGACGCCCTGGCGCGCGGCGCGGGCGGAGAAGGCGCGAAGGTAGTGCTCGGTGACGCTGACGGAGGTGTGGCCGAGGAGACGGGAGAGCTTGTACACGTCGCCGCCGTTCGTGAGGTAAGCCACCGCGAAGGAGTGGCGGAACGTGTGGGCGCTCACCCGGACCCCCGCGAAATGGTCGCGTCCAGCCAGGTCGCGGAGGCTGTAGATAATCTGATCCAGCCCGGAGGGAGTGAGGGGTCCCTGCCGCCCGAGGAACACGCAGCGTTCGTCTTTGTGCGTTGCCAGTGGCCGCTCGCGGTAGATGTAGCGGTGCAACAACTGACGCGCCTTGCTGCCCAGGCCTACCTCGCGCCACTTCGCACGCTTTCCCTTGACGAGCAGCCAGGCGTCGTTGGCCGAGAAGTGGACGTTATCCAGCGTGAGGGTGCAGAGTTCGTTCGCGCGCAGTCCGGTGTCGATGAGGATCGCCACCACGGCCTTGTCGCGCACCTTCTCGGCAACGCGCATCAGGCGGTCGATCTGCTGGGCATTCAGCGTTTGGAGCACCTTCTGCTCGCGCTTGGGCATCACCACGCGCCGAGGAACGGCCTCCCCCAGCATCTCCTCCGCGACGCACCAGTTGAGCAGGGCACGGACGGCGCGGGCATACCCATGGACGGTCTGGCTGGTGACGAGTTGGCCAGTGCGGGGATCGTGGCGCTGGCGCACCTCATCGAAGAAGCGGCGGACGAGGGGCGCGCTCACCTCGCCGATGTCGCCGATCCCCTGCTGCGCGCAGTACTCGGCGAACCTACCGAGCATCCCCCCGTACCATCTTCGGCTCTTTTCGGCATACTCGTGGGCATACAAAAACTCGGTCACAGCTACATCGGGTCGCATGCGGCAAGTCTCCTGCTGGAAACTTGTGCCCGCTTACCGCTTGGCTGTACCGAGTTGGCTTGAATTCCGGTCTGGTGAGCCCCGTCGGAATCGAACCGACAACCGGCTGATTAAGAGTCAGCTGCTCTGCCAATTGAGCTAGAGGCCCATACGCGCGTTGCAATGCTAACTATACCATCTCGTCGTCGCAACTTCAAGTGGGGCTGGCTCGGTTCAGAGGTCAGGTCCACCTCCCCGCCGAGCCAAGGCAAACGCGTTAACACAACTGGCGACCTCGACGTCCCCGAACTAGGCTTGGTCAGGCGAGCGGCGGCATCGCGATCGCGGCACTATAGAGTGAGCGGACGGCTAGCCGGGATCTCACCGAGTATTCGCTGGTACGCATCCTGCAACAACAGACGAGAGCCGATCGAAACAACCCGCCACGGATCGAGGACACGCCGAACGATTCCGCCCATGCGCAGGGTCGTCCGGACGGCGTGGCGCTTGCGGCATCAGCCCTAGGGAACAGCGAAAGTGCGGGCGGGGCGCGCGAGAAGAGGAGCGCGGCATGACATTCACGCAGGTTCAGGTCTTCGCGATGGCGGTCATAATCGGTGGGATCTTCGGCGCCTACCGCGGTTGGCACCGAGAAATTATCACCCTAGCGATCGTGCTCGCCACGATCGCCTTCCTCCTGCTGCACGGCGTCGAGACCATCGTCAATTTGTCGTCCGACACCTCATCGGCGCTCATCCCTACCGCATCGGCGCACGCACTCAGCGGTGGCGGCACATCAAACGCATCGTCCGGCAGCGGGAACTACCCGCCCAATCCGACCGTCGTCTGCACCAACGCCATCAACCTCGAAATGATCGAGCTCATGATCTTCTGCGTGATGACATTTCTCGCGTATCGGGTTGGTTGGGTATGGGGTGGCCCGCCGAAAGACAGCAATGAACGGATCGTCGGCTTCTTCGTCGGTGCCGTCAACGGCGCGGCGATCATGTTCTATCTCAGCAAGACCGTCTTCCGCGGCGAGACGATCGTTTTGTTCAGCCCGAATGCCTGGCAGGCCGGACACTACCTGCCGCTGATCATCGCCGGCGCCTTCATCGCCATCGTCATCCTGCTGTGGATCGGCACGCAGTCACGGCGCTCGAGCAGCGCCGGCGGCGCGCACTAGCCGCTACGCGACGAACCGAAGAGGACCTCTCACCGTGCGAGCTGAAGCCCTGACCTCGCCGCGGCGCCTCGCTTCACCGCGAGCGATTGAGGTAGATCTTCACCTCGCTCTCGGCGAGGCTATCGCGCAGCGCGCCCGCCACCTCCACGTCGTAGTCGTGCGTATACTCGTGCCACTGTCCGGCGCCGGGCCAATTCGGCACCTCGATCTCGCCCGCGAACTCGTCGCGCAGGTTGGCGACCACCACCACAATGCCCCCCGACGCATCATCCCAGCGTTTGAAGGCGAATAGGCCGCGCTCGGCGTCCGCCAGCAGCGTCTCGAAAGAGTTGCCGTGCAGCGCGGGTGTCGCCGTCCGCAGCCGCACCAGCCCCGTGTAGAAGCGCAGCAGATCGGCATTCGCTTCGGACTGAAGCAGCGCCCACGGTAGCGGCTGGCGGTCGGTCGTCTTTGGCGAGGGCACGCCAAACTCCTGGCCCATCCACAGCATCGGCACGCCCGGCGCGGTCAGCAGCAGCGTCGCTCCGAGCTTCTCCCGCCGGAAGGCGGCCTCGCCGAACGTCTGCGCCACGTCGCCGAGGAGCTTCATCGTCCGCTCCTGATCGTGGTTCTCCAGGTAGTTGACGACGTTGATCGCCGCGCTAAACCCCTCCGCGCGCGGATCGAGCGTTCCCGCCAGCGCCCCCAAATCGCCCGGCCGATGCCCCTCGAACTCCGCGCCGAGGACGGTCGCGGTGAGCTGCTGTCGCAGGCTCTCGTGCCACGCAGCGTCCAGCGGGCCGCCAGGGCCGGCGACCGTGGGGTCCTGCGGCACGTGCTCGGCGATGGTGTAGAACGGTTTCCCGGCCAGGTGCGCGTTGATCTCGCCGTGCAGCCACCCCAGGAACTCGTAATTGTTGAGGATCGCGGTGGCGTCGAAGCGGATGCCGTCGATGTGGAAGCGCTCGACCCACGTCAGCACCGCATCGCGGACGTACTCGCGCGCCGGGAAGGTACCGAGATGCTCGTCATAGTGGCCGTAGTCGAACTTCGGGCCGAACTGCGCCTCCGGCGAATCGGGATTCTTCTCGTAATACCAATACGAATAGTCGATCTGCGCCAGCGGCGCATCCTTGTCGCTGTGGTTGTAGACGCCGTCGATGATCACGCGGATGCCGCGCGCGTGGCACTCGTCCACCAATCGGCAGAGATCGTCCGGCTCGCCGTACGCATTGGCGACGGCGAAGAGGCTCAGCGGATTGTAGCCCCACGAATGCTCGCCGGGGAACTGGTTGCAGGGCATCAGCTCGACGGCATTGACGCCGAGGTTCGCGAGATAGTCGAGCTTGTCGATCACCGCCCCGAACGTACGCTTCTGCCTGCCGTCCCAGTCGTCGCCCGCGCCGCCGCTGAAGTCGCCGACGTGCAGTTCGTAGATCACCAGCGCGTCATTCTGCGGCAGCGGCACGCCGTCATGCTGCCAGGCGTACGAAAAATCCACCTGCCGCCCATCGCGCACCGTCAGGCAGGCGTTGCCGTGGCCATCACGGCTCCAGCGCATCGCTCGCGGGTCCGAGACCGTAACCTCTCCGCCGAGCGCGAAGTAACTGTTCGACTGGAGCCGGAACTTGTATTCGTAGTCGCCGTACGCCAGCTCGATCCGCGCGTGCCACCAGCCCTGGTCGTCGCGCGTCATCGCCGTGGGATACCAACCATTCCAACTGCCGATGATCTGCACATGCTGATTATAGGGAGCGAAAAGTCCAATCTCGATGACCGACGTCTTCGTCGCGAGCTTTTTCGGGCGCAGATTTACGATCTTTATCGCAGAACGCTTCACAGCGGCAAACGCAGTCGATACCACGAATCTCAAACCTCCAATAGCGCCGATTCCATCCGTAACAAAGAGGGGCCGGCGTAGCCGCGGCTCAACAGTAGCCGTTTGCACAAAGCATACCGCATGCCAATTCCGCGCCAGGACTCCCCGCGCGACGAGTGGCCGGTGATACCGATTTTCCCCCAGGATCTTGGACTACGTGTCGAATGCGCAGGGCAGAATAACCCCGGCCTTCAGGCCGGGGAGCGGCAGCAGCCCAGCGCGACGCGGTATGAGTCGTGTCGCGCGACTTCGAGCTGATCGTTTTGCGCGGAGGCGGACTTCAGTCCGCGACCCCCGGTGCGTCGGCACTTCACCGCCGCAATCCCCACACGCCCGCCAGCCTCAGTGCGCCGTGAAATCCTGCCAGAAGCGGAAGACGCGCTCGCGCAGCTGCCGGTGCTCGAACTGCGTCAGATAGGGGTCTACCGACCAGAGCCACTCCGCCTGCGACCGCGCCTCCGAGAGGACCGCCGTATCCGCCAGCCGCGCCACCTTCAGCTCCGGCAGCCCACTCTGGCGCGTGCCGAAGAAGTCGCCGGGACCGCGCAGCCGCAGGTCCGCCTCCGCCAGCTCGAAGCCGTCCGTCGTCTGCTCCAGGATGCTCAGCCGCTCGCGCGCCGTCATGCTGCCTTCCTGGCTCAGCAGATAGCAATACGACTGCTGCTCGCCGCGCCCGACACGCCCGCGGAACTGGTGCAGCTGCGAGAGGCCGAAGCGATCGGCGTCCTCGATCAGCATCACCGTCGCGTTCGGCACGTCCACGCCCACCTCCACCACCGCCGTCGCCACCAACACGTCGATCTCACCCTCGCGGAAGGCGCGCATCACGCGATCCTTCTCCGCCGGCTTCAACTGCCCATGCACCAGCCCCAGCCGCAGATCGGGGAACACATCCGTCTTCAGCCGCTCGAACTCCGCGATGGCCGACTTCGCCTCCAGCGTCTCCGACTCCTCGACTAGCGGGCAGATGATGTAGGCCTGCCGCCCCTCCGCCACCTCCTCCGCCACCAGCCGGTACGCCTCATTGCGCTGCCCACCTGCCCGCCAGCGCGTGATGATTGGCTTGCGCCCGACCGGCATCTCGTCCAGCACCGACACGTCCAGGTCGCCGTAGAGCGTCAGCGCCAGCGTCCGTGGGATCGGCGTCGCCGTCATCACCAGCATATGCGGGCTGGTGCCCTTCTTGCGCAAGGCGTCGCGCTGCTCCACGCCGAAGCGATGCTGCTCGTCCACCACCACCAAACCGAGGCTCTTGAACGCCACGTCGTCCTGAATCAGCGCATGCGTGCCCACCGCGATCGCCGCCTGCCCGTTCGCCAGCATTTCGCGCGCCGCCGCCCGCTCCTTCGCCTTCTGGCTGCCGGTCAGCAGCACTACATGCAGCCCGAACGGCGCCAGCAGCGCGCTCACCCCGCGATAGTGCTGCTCCGCCAGGATCTCCGTCGGCGCCAGCAGCGCCCCCTGCTGCCCGTGTGCCGCGCAGGCCAGCAGGGCGGCGGCGGCCACCACCGTCTTGCCGGATCCGACGTCGCCCTGGAGCAGCCGCACCATCGCCTTCCGCTTCGCCAGATCGCCGAGGACCTCCCTGATCGCCCGCCGCTGCGCCCCCGTGAAGCTAAACGGCAGCGACGCCTCGAAGCACGTCGCGCCGAGCGGCCACAACCCCCCGCCGAGCGCCGGCGCCGCACCCTCAGCCACGGCAACGCGCGTCACCTCATCGGGCGCATCGGCGAAGATCAGCGCGGGCGGCACCGTCAGGCTCGGCGCGGGCGGTCCATCCTGCCAGTTCGCCCGCCGCGTCAGCATGCCGAGTTGGATCAGCAGCAACTCGTCGAAGGCCAGCCGCCTCCGCGCCGCGCGCAGCTGCTCCTCATTGTCGGGGTAGTGCATCTGCGCCACGGCCTCGGGCAGCGCCAGCAGCCCCGCGCGAGCGCGCAGCGCGCCAGGCAAATGCTCCGGCAGGAACGGCGCGCAGCGATCCACCGCCCACTTGGTGAAACGCCGCAGCACCTTCGGCGAGAGCCCCTCCGTCAGCGGGTAGACCGGCACGAGCCGCCCGGTGTTGACGAGGTCGCCCTGGTCGGGCAGCTCGTGGCTGCGCACGCCAAACTCGACGGAGTTGCCGAAGCGCTGCTTCACCCCGGTCACGACGATGTACGACCCGCGCGTCAACTGCTTGAGCAGGTACGGCTGGTTGAACCACGTGCAGCGGATCGACCCCGTCTCGTCATTGATCCGCGCGATGGTCCGGGTGCGCCCCTTGCCCGTCCGCGTGTTCTGCACCTCCCAGATCAGCCCCATCACGGTGCTGACCTCGCCGAACGGCAGTGTCCCGATCTTCTGGAGCGTGCTGTAGTCCAGGTGCTCGCGCGGGTAATACGTCAGCAGGTCCTTGACGGAGAGGATGCCGAGCTTATGCAGCCGCGCCGCCTGCGTCGCCCCCACGCCGGGGATCGCCGTGATCGGCTGCCCTAGTAGATACTCGTCCTCCGGTCGTGGCGCGGGCCGCGGCGCCGGCGGCTCGTTCGTGGCTTGCCTGCCCGGCAGCATCGGCGGCTCCGGCAGCGGCTTCGCCAGCGGCCACGGCTCCTCCGGCGCGTTCGCCTGCGGGCGGCGCCCCGGCATCGCCCCAAACTGCGGCGCGGGCCGGTGTGTTTGCATCGTCGTGGGGGCAGGGGTGCGCGGCTGCGCGGATGCCTGTGGTCGCTCGGCAACTGCGCGTGCCGGCGTCGCGTCGAGCACCGCCAGCGCCGCGCGAACCTTGGCCGTACGCTGCATCGGGTCGAGCGCGTGGTAGCCTTGCAGCAGCCGCGAGACGGCCTCCTCGATCGGCGAACCCGACGGAGCTGCAGCGGAGATCACGCCATCGCGCCGCCCCTCACGCATATCGCTCGTCCAGCGCGCCACAAAAGCTTCGAGCCCGCCGGGCTTCACGGCGGCGTCGGCGTGGCCGGTGCGCTGCTCGTGCTGCAGCACGCGGCGTGCCCGCTCCACGAGCGCCTGCGCGGTTGGGGACTCCTGGCCGCCGCCCTGCCGCTCGCTCGCCACATGCCCCTCCCGGTCTCCTCGGCTGATCCGTTCCATCACCGCAGTATAGCCCTCTCAGCGCTGATCGGGCAAAGCCGCTAGCAGATCGGGCGAGCGACGAGCGCCGGCACGCGCCCCCTCTCCCCGCGGGGAGCGGCGGGGTCCCCACTGGGGCTTGGCCGGGGTGAGGAACCCCCGCCAGCACCATGTAGTCAAACTCCAGCAGCCCGCGTCCCCCTACGCCGGCACTGCAATGTCGCGACCGCCGCGCCCCCACACCTCGCACCCACCCTAACCGAGAGAGATCCCCCTCACGAGCCGGAGCGCATTCGGATCATGCACCCCGCGCGCCCCAACTCTTGACACCCACGATCACCGCATGGTATCCATAACACGTTGGTTATGAAATCTCGGAGTTATCTATGGCCGTCGATCAACTCGGCGAGGTCTTCAGCGCGCTCGCCGATCCCACCCGTCGCGCCATCCTGAGGCGGCTGACCCAGGGCGACGCCAACGTCGCGGAGCTCGCCGCGCCCTTCCACGTCTCCCAACCGGCGATCTCGCGCCACCTCAAAGTGCTCGAACACGCCGGACTCATCTCCCGCAGCCGTCGCGCCACCGCGCACCTCAGCCACCTGGAGGCCGAGCCGCTGCGCCAGGCCACGGCGTGGCTGGCCGGCTACCGTCGCTTTTGGGAGGAGAGCCACGAGCGCCTCGACGAACTGCTCACCAGGCTACAGCGCGATCCCGAGGATTCCGATCCCTGAACGGCCCGCGAGAATGACCTCGTCTAACATTCGTCGCACGCACGAAGAAAGGAGCAATACCGCATGGCATCCACATCACGAGAGCCAAGAACGGAGAAGAACCTCGACGGCTACGGCGCGCCACCGATCCCGTGGACCAAGGTTCGCGACCGTCTCGACCAGGGGCTGACACAGGCTCCGGGCGAGGGCGGACCCGATCGCCACACCTGCTGGCTGGCAACGCTGGACGCCGACGGACGCCCGCACGTGATGCCGCTCGGCGCTCTCTGGGTCGGCGACGCATTCTACTTCAACGCGGGCGCCGCCACCCGCAAAGCGAAGAACCTCGCCCGCGACCCGCGTTGCACCATCACCGTCGCCACGCGCGATTTCGACCTCGTCGTGGAAGGGCGGGCCGCGAAAGTGACCGATCGGGCCACGGTCGAGCACATCGCCGAGGCCTTCCGCGCGCAGGGCTGGCCGGCGACGGTCTCGGACGACGCGCCATCGCTCCGCGCTGACTTCAGCGCGCCCAGCGCCGGTCCGCCGCCGTGGGACGTCTACGAGGTCACGCCTGAGACTGTCTATGCGCTTGGCACCTCCGAGCCATACGGTGCCGAACGCTGGCAATTCTGATGGAACTCGCGCGCTAGCGGATTCTCGGAGAGAAAGGGCATCGCAGCATGGGCAAGACGCAGATCACCGCCGTCCCGGGCGTGCCGCAGATCGTGATGGTCTGCGAGTTCGACGCGCCCCCCGAGCTCGTCTTCCGCGCCTACATCGACCCGGAGTTGCTGCCGCAGTGGCTCGGCCCGCGCAATCTCAGCATGACCATCACGCAGTACGAGACCCGCGACGGCGGCGTCTGGCGCTTCATCCACACCAGCGCCGAGGGCAACGAGTTCGGCTTCCACGGCGTCATGCACGGCACGCCCTCGCTCTCCGGCATCGTGCGCACCTTCGAGTTCGAAGGCTATCCCGGCCACGTCTCACTCGAAACGCTCACCTTCGAGGACCTCGGCGGCCAGACCCGCGTCCGCACGAACGCCGTCTTCCAGAGCGTCGAAGACCGCGACGGCATGATCCAGTCCGGCATGCAGCGCGGCGTCGACGACTCGGCCGACCGCCTGGACGAGTTCCTCGCTCGACTGATCGCAGCGAGCTAGCCACAGCGCCTCATACTGAGTTCCCTTGGCTTTTTGCATAGTGTTCCGCCTGCGCGCCGGGGAGCGGCTCCAACAGCAGCCACCTATCGCGAAGGGGAGTCGTTCGCCGCGACTCCATTCCAACCAAACGGGAGGCACCTCATGGGCAAAGTCGTCGCCGACATGTCGATGTCCCTGGACGGATTCATCGCCGACCCCAGCGACGGCGTCGAGCACCTCTTCGGCTGGTTCGACAACGGCGACGTCACCACGCCGAGCGCCTCGCCTAAGTGGAGCTTCCACACCACCCAGACGAGCGCCCTGCACCTGCGCGACGCACTCGCCACCGCCGGCGCGTTGATCGTCGGTCGCCGCCTCTACGAGGTCGCCCAGGCCTGGGGCGGCACGCATCCGATAGGCGTCCCAATCGTCGTCGTCACCCACACACCGCCGGACTCCTGGCCGCACGGCGGCACCCCCTTCACCTTCGTCACCGACGGCATCGAAAGTGCGGTCGCCCAGGCCAAGGCAATCGCGGGAGACAAGAACGTCGGTGTCGCCAGCGCCACCATCGCGCAGCAGTGCCTCAACGCGGGCCTGCTCGACGCCATCTCCGTCAGCCTCGTCCCCGTCCTCCTCGGCAGCGGCATCCGCTTCTTCGACCATCTCACTGCCGCACCCACCGAGCTAGAGAATCCCCGCGTCCTGCAAGGCGACCGTGTGACACACTTGTACTACCACATCAAACCCCGCTAACCACGCCCGCCAATATCCGCGCCCCGTCCACATCATCCCGAACGATTTTGTACGACCCGCCGCCGACAGTCACTCTTCCAAGCCCGCGCAGGCGGGCTTCGTGGCGCGCAGCGCCCCTAGGCGCGGGTTTACCCGCCAGCCCAAGTGCCCCACCCGAAAGGACCCCACCCCGTGGACTGGAAACTCGAAGTCGTCGTCATCCCCGTCTCGGACGTTGACCGCGCCAAGCAGTTCTACAGCGAGCAGGTCGGCTTCACCCTCGATGTCGACCACCGCGCGGGCGAAAACTTCCGCGTCGTGCAGCTGACCCCGCCAGGCTCAGCCTGCTCCATCACCTTCGGGACTGGCCTCGCGCAGATGCCGCCCGGCTCCCTCAAAGGCCTCCAGCTCGTCGTCTCCGACATCGACGCCGCCCATGCCGCGCTCGCCGAGCATGGTGTCCCCGTCAGCTCAGTCAAACACTTCGATGAAGGCATCATGGCCGACGGCCCCGGCGGCGACTGGAACTCCTTCATCTTCTTCGACGACCCCGACGGCAACAGCTGGGCCATCCAGCAGAAGCCCGCCCAGCCCGCCTAGCTCCGTAACCGGCGCCACTCAGCAAAGCTGCACCGCTCTGCGTACCCTCCCCCTTCCCCCACGGGGGAAGGGGACCAGGGGGTTATTAGGTCAATCCCCCATCCGGCCCACGCCGCCACCTCACCGCCACGATCTCTCGTCCACGATCCCCTTCCCCGCTGGGGGCTTGGCCAGGGGATTAGGTCGATCCCTCTACCGCTGCCAGGCCGTCGCCTCCAGCGCCGTCATCTTCCCGCGATTGCGCATCGCCATCTTCAGCGCCGCCTCGTGCGCCCGCTCCTCGATGCCGTCTGGCAGCTTCGCCAGCGGCGCCACGTCCTCATACCGATGCCGCAGCCCCTGCAAGATCAGATGGTCCGTGAACCACGGATTCTTCGGCAGCACCGGCCCGTGCAGGTACGTCGCGTAGACCTGCCGGTAGCGCGCCCCCTCGAAGCCATCCTCGCCGTTGTTGCCGCTGCCCGCGATCACCTTGCCCAGCGGCTCCGCCTTCGGCCCCAGGTATGTCCGCCCGCTGTGGTTCTCGAACCCCACCAGCGTCTGACGCCCGCCAGGACCGAACGAGCACTCCGCGGCGAGGTGGTTCATGAAGCGCGTGTTGCCGCCCTCCGTCCGCACGTCGATCGCGCCGACGCCCTCCAGCCGCTCGCCCTGGTACTGCTGATAGTAGTCGCCGAAGAGCTGATACGCCGCGCAGACCGCCAGCACCACCACGTCCGACTCCACCGCCTCGCGGATGCTCGCGGCCTTCGGGGCGAGGTCGCGTGCCGCCACGTCCATCTCCTTGTCCTGCCCGCCGTGCGACAGGATCACGTCGTAGGCGGCGAAGTCGGTCATCTGCCCCACGCCGATCTCCGTCACCTCGGTCTTCAGCCCGCGCCACTCGCAGCGCCGCTGGATCGCGAAGAGGTTGCCGCGGTCGCCCGCCACGCTCAGCAGCGTCGGGTACAGATGGCAGATGCGCAGCGTCATCGGTTCCATAGACCGCTCACTCCTCCCAGAACGGCGCGACCCAGCCGCGCTGTTGCATCACCCGCCGCAGCTCGTGCAGTGGCGTGTAGCCCGACAAGATGTAGAGCGTGCCGCCCGTCGGAACGTTCGCCAGCGCGGCGTCCAGCGCGGCCTGCCGCTCAGGGATCACCTGGATCATCTCCTCCGGCACGCCCGCGTACTTGAAGCGCATCGCCAGCTCCTCGGCCTTCGTGCCGCTCGTCACCAGCGAGGCCAGTTGCGGCGGCAGCTCCTCCAGGTCGATGTCCCAGAGCCAGGCGAAGTCCTCGCCGTCCGTCGCCGCGTTGCTGTGCACCGAGAGGATGTGCTTCATGCCGGGCCGCTGCAACACCGTGCGCAGCGTCGTGTTGTACGAGATCGGATTTTTCACGAACGCCAGCACGATCTGCTTGTCGCCCGCCGGGATGTCCTCCAGGCGTCCGAACGCCGGCTTCAGGCTCGCCAGCGCCGGCGGCACCGCCGAAAGATCGAGCCCCATCGCCAGCGACCCCGCGATCGCCCCCGCCGCGTTGTAGACGTTGTGCAGCCCGTTCAGCGCCAGGTCGAAGGCCAGCGGCCCCACCGGCGTCGAGACCTCGATGGCCGACGGCCCGCTCGGATCGAGCCGCGCCCGCACCACTGCGAAATCCAGCGGGGGCCGCGCGAAGCCGCACTGCGGGCAGTGATATGCGCCGAGGTGCGAGATGTAGACCTTGTCGTAGTCGAGGTCGTGCTGGCAGCGCGGGCACCGGATCGTGTCGGCGGCGTGCTCCGGCACCTGCGTGCCCACGTCCTCCGTCGCCATGCCGAAATAGAGCCGCTTGCACACCGCGTCCGGCGCGAACGTCGCGATCAGCGGATCGTCCGCATTCAACACCACCGTCGCCTCCGGTGGCAGCGCGCGGATCATCGTTTCGAGCGCCCGCGCCACGCTATACAACTCGCCGTAACGGTCGAGTTGGTCGCGGAAGAGGTTGTTGACGATCACCACGTCCGGCTCGATCTCCGGCACCGCCCGCCGGATCGTCGCCTCGTCGATCTCGAAGACCAGCACGTCGGCGTCCAGCGTGCCCAGCAGGCTCGCCCCATTCACCGCCACCGCCGTGACGCCGCCCAGCAGATTCGAGCCGGAGCGGTTCTGCGTCACGCGTCGCCCCGCGCCGCGCGAGATCGCGGCGACCATGCGGCAGGTCGTCGTCTTGCCGTTGCTGCCGCAGACCACGATCTTGCGCGCGCCGCTGGCCCCGACCACCTTCCGCAGCACGCCCGGATCGATCCGCCGCGCGACGAGTCCGGGGAAGCTGGTGCCGCCGCCGATCTTCAACATGCGCCCTGTCTTCCCCGCCAGCTTCCCAGCGGAGAGCGCCAACGCCAGCCGCGCCGTGCCCACGGGACCGCCGCGCCCCCTGCGCCGCCGCCGAGTCGGCGCCGCCGCATTCGCCGGGGCCGCTTTCGTCACCTTCGCCTGCTCGTCTGCCATAGCTCTGCCGCACCCACCATCTGTACACACGAAGGCGCGTCCTGCGCCGCCACGTCAACCGCAGTCTATCCCCGCGAGTGTAACACGCCGCCGATTCAGCGGCAACGCAGTCACCCATCCGCGCCTCGCGACGCCCCTCCTCCAACGTGCCCCCTTCTCCCCCCGTTTTACTCACCACCTGTCTCACCACCGTCGTGGCAAGGCCCGCCTCGCCCCCTGCCCACCCTGTGCGCACCCTCATCCTTCAGATTGTTGTCAGAACCCTCTCCCAGTCGCCTCTATCCCGCTTGACGCCCCGCCATTTCCGGAATATGATGTCATGAACGGAAGTTCTACGCAGCCCTCTGGCCGTGACGCATACCCGCCGTTCGCATATTGAAGGTGGCGCCAAACTCGAAGTGAACCTCCGGCACGTCGGCGGAAACCGGGACCATGCCCATCCATTCGGGCACTTCCAGGGCGATTCGCCCCAACTAGGTTACTCTGAAACCAGGCGGCGTGGCACGCTATAGTAAGGCGTCTCTCCCGTGCGCTTCATCGCACGAAACGCTTCATCTCCGCGCACATACGCACATAAAGGATTGGTAGGCAACTGCCATGATGATGTCCGGCATCCTTTGGTACGACGACGACAAAAGCCGTAGCCTCGCCGAAAAAATAAGCGACGCCGCCCAACGCTATCGCGAGCGCATCGGCTACGAGCCGACCACCTGCGAGCTCAACACCACCCAAGCCGCGACGCCCCAGCAGCTCAAGGGCGCCCCTCGTCGCGGATCGCGCGCCGCCGTCTCGGCAGCCGCCATCCAAGCACTACGCCTGATCCCCACCGACCATCTCCGCCCCAACTACTTCTTCGTCGGCGTCTCCGAGGGCGAGCGACTGCGCCGCCCCGCCGGCTGGCGTCCCGATGCCGACGACCTGGAGGCGCTGCCCAACCGCCGCCGCTCATCGCCCGCCTCCGCCCAGCGCACCACGCCCGCCGCCACGTTGCGATCCACCAAACCAGCAAAAACGGCAGAATCGGCAACTTCTCTGCCGTCCGCGCGACCAACACCGCGAAACGTCGCAACGGAGGAACGGGCGGCCACGTCGGAGGTTCCAGAACCGCGAAATGCGGCAAGAATGGCAACGCCTCCGTCGGCCAGAGCCGCGAAACTGCGAAAAGCGGCAGAAACGGCAATGGTCCCCTCGCCCAGCACCGTGAAAACGCGAGGATCTGCTGCATCGGCGCGCGTGCATGCTCCCGCAGCGTCCGACGCCCCCTCGCGAGCCCTATCGGCGACCCCGCCTCGCGCGAAAATGCGAAAAGCGGCAGAAACGGCAGCCGCCTCGCCCATGCGCGCCGCCGTGCCTCCGCGGCCCGCAGCACCTGATTCCGCGATGCCCAGCGCCTTGGGGAA
Source organism: uncultured Chloroflexia bacterium (assembly GCA_963841205.1). Lineage (GTDB taxonomy): Bacteria > Chloroflexota > Ktedonobacteria > Ktedonobacterales > JADMIN01 > CAWAWP01. The sequence continues at coordinate 74,077 of CAWJCH010000026.1, forward strand.
GACCTCTAAATCGCGAAACGCGGCAGAATCGGCAACCATGTCCGCCCCAAAGGCGCCCATTGACCCACAATCGAACGCCGCCCATGCGCCGCGTCCGAAAATGCAAAAATCGGCAAAGTCGGCAGAAATGGCAACGACGCCGCGTGCTCCAATCGCACCTTCCGCACCGGCACCGGCACCGGCACCGGCAACAGGGCGCACCGCTCCCGCAGCCTCGACAGCGGCGGCAAAAGCGCGAAAAGCGGCAAGTTCGGCAAAGACGACAACCAATCCAGCCACCGCCCCGGCATCGTTGGCCCGCCCGGCCGCCGTAAATCGCGCGACAGCCAACGCCGCCTCCGCACCAAAAACGCGAAAATCGGCAGAATCGGCAAAAACGCCCGTCAAGGCCGCCACGACACCCACGCCCCGAACCCGGATTTCGCCAGCGAATCACGCCGCTACCACTCAAGCGTCAACGCCACCAAATAGAAAATCGGCAAAAACGGCGGCACCGACAGAGAGAACATCGCCGAACGCGTCCTCCAAACCAGCTCGCGCCTCCGCACCACGAGTCGCCGCGCGCCAACAGGCGCCGGCTCACGCGACGCCCCGCTCCGCAACCCCGCGAACGTCAACGAAATTGCCGAATCCCGCCGCAACAGTCGCCCCGACCGCCGCAAAGGTAGCCGCGGCGAAAAAACCGAAGCAGGCACGATTGGCTCGATCAGAAGCTCCCGGCTCGCGTCAATCGAAGGCGGCCAAAGCGCTGAATCCGGCAATAACGGCAACTTCCGCTCCCACACCCAACGCCAAACCTCACCGTCGCCGCGCCGCGCTCGAATCCCTGCCGGTTGCCGCGTCATCCGGCGAACTCACCACCAAGGCAAAGCCGCCTACTCGCCACACCACATCCAAGGTCTCCGCGCCGCAGACATCTAAGGCTGCTAGCCCGTCAGCGGCGCCGGACACCACTGCGAAGCGCCCGTCGCGACATGCGCCCGCCGCGCACCCAACCGTCTCCGTCGCGCAAGTCGACCTCTGGGGCCAGCCAGCGCAACTCCCGCCGCCGCCTCGCCGCAAAACCGCCTAACCCTAACCCTGACGCGCCGGCCCGCGAGCCGCGCCGACCGCCCCCACCGTCCTCACAACCCAGAGCACACCACCGACCGTCCTCGCCGACCCGTCCCAGTACACCGTAGGGGCGCGGCCCGCCTCGCCCTCTCTCCTCCACCCACGGATCGCATCATGCCAAACCCGGCGGCAATCGCCCCAGCCGCCACCAGCTCAAGGGGATCGACGGTCCCCACCACCCGTGCCGGCACGTCAGTGCCGCGATCCCGCGATTCCCCCGTCAGCCTACTCCGGCTGCTGCGGGAGGATTGTTTGCCTCAGCGTCTCCTCGCCCTCGCCCGTCACCAGCGCGAAAAGATGATCCTCCGGCTCGACCGTCGAATCGCCCGTCGGCGCGATATCGCGGTCGCCGCGCACGATCAGCGCCACGTTCACCGAGGGCGGCAGGCGCAGCGCGCGCAGCGCCTTCCCGGCCGCCGGCGAATCCACCGGCACCGTCACCTCGACGAAGCCGAGTCCCGCGCGCCGCAGCTTCAGCAAAGGGACCAATGTATGGTGCGGAATCTCCGCCTCGATCATGTGCAGAATCGTCAGCGTCGGGTTCACCGTCACATCGATGCCCAGCTCGCGGAACAGATCGTCGTTCCGCGGATTATTCACCCGCGCGATCGTCCTCCGAACCCCGAATCTCGCCTTCGCCACCTGGCAGATCACCAGATTGTCGTCGTCTTCGCCCGTCACCGCCAGCACGAGTTCCGCTCGCTCGGCGCCGACCTCAGCGAGGGTCCGTACCTCGCACGCGTCGCCCCGCGTCACCGACGACCCCAACTCCTCGCTGAGCTGGCGCGCACGCCGCGGATCCTTCTCCAGCAAGAGGACCTCGTGGCCCTGCTGGATCAACCCCTTGGCGAGGTAATAGCCGACCTGGCCACCCCCGCCGATCACGATGTACATGCCTCTCCCCTGCGCCGCCGCTCCCCCTCAGGCCGCGGGCGGTCGCTACTACGAACGCGGAGTCCCGCTCTGTTGCCCGATCGGTGTCACCGGCACGCTCTTACCCGCCGCGATCGACTGGTGCGCCGACGAGCTGCGTATCACCGGATTCAGCAGCGCGTCCCGAAAGAGCTTCGCGCCCACGATCGTCGGGCTGATCGACTCCAAGCCCAGCGAATTATACGTCTCCTGGCGGATCGGATCATAGATGCGGCACATCACCCGCTTCACGGCGAAGCGATGCCGCGCGATCTGCGCCGCCAGGATATTGCGGTTGTCGCCATTCGTCGCGGCCACGAACGCGTCCGCCTTATCCAGCCCCGCCCGGCGCAGCACATCCTCATCCGTCCCGTCGCCGAGCACCGTGTTCGCCCGCGGGAACTCCGGGTTGAGCCGGTTGAACGCGTCGCTGTTCGAGTCGATGATCGTGACCGAGTGGCCCTCGTTCGAGAGCATCTGCGCCAGCGTCGCGCCCACACGCCCACAACCCAATATCACAAACTTCATGGAGCTGCCTCTGTCTCATCCCCGTCCGCGCGACGCTCCAGCGCATCGCCCGCCCGCGGAGGCCCACCCGACCGGCAGATCTCCGCGGTGCACTGGGGATCACCTGATTATAGAGCGGGCCGCACGGGGACGCCAGCGGCATCCCCCGGCCCATCTGGGCTAGTACGCCTCTCGGCTAGGCTAGTACGCCTCTCGGCTAAGGCCCCCTGCCTTCAGGCATGGGGATGCAAGCCGGGCGGCCCGTGCGGGCCGCGAGATTGCCCGACTTTGCCGCTTTCCCACCTAGCAGGCAGAATGTAGCGCTGCAGAATGTAGCGCTCTGGAACAGCCGCACGATCCGCAAGACCTCCAACTACAAACTGATACAAACTGCAGCCACTGCCCGAACAGGAACAGGCGCTGGAAACCGTCCTGCGGCAGTGCCGCGCGCTCTCTAACGCCGCCCGGGAACAGCGCAAGACGTGGTGGGGACGCGGAGAAGGCAGGAGTGCCACGTACTCCCAGCAGAAGGCCGAATTGCCGGGCCTGAAAGCGGCATGCCCGGAGTACGCGGAGGTCAACGCGCAAGTCTTGCAAGATGTGCTCTTGCGACTGGATCGCACCTTCCAGGCGTTCTTCCGTCGCGTGACTGCCGGCGAGACGCCTGGCTATCCCCGCTTCCGAGGGCGGGGCCGCTACAACAGCTTCACCTATCCGCAGGTCGGCGAGCATGGCGGCGCCCGTCTCGACGATGGCTGCCTGGTCCTGTCGAAGATCGGGCGCGTGGCCGTGCGTTGGTCGCGCCCCCTCGATGGCACGCCCAAGACGGTGACGATCTCCCAGGAGGCGGACGGCTGGTACGCCTGCATATCCTGCGCGGACGTACCTGTTGAGCCCCTCGCACCCACCGGGCGCGAGACGGGCATCGACGTGGGCCTGCAGGTGTTCCTCGTCACCGCCGAGGGTGATGCGGTCGAGCATCCGCGCCACTACCGCAGGGGCGAGGAGAAACTGGCGAAGGCGCAACGGCGCGTGAGCCGCCGCAAGAAGGGCAGCGCACGCCGCAAGAAGGGCAGCGCACGCCGCAAGAAGGCGGTCGCGCTGCTCGCCAAGGCGCACCAGCACCTCTCGCGGCAGCGGCGCGACTTCCACCACAAGACCGCGCTGGCCCTGCTGCGCGCCTACGACACCATCTCCCTCGAAGATTTGCGGGTCGCCAATAGGCGGCGGAATCGCCGCCTCGCCAAGAGCATCAGCGATGCCGGCTGGGCCGCGTTCCGCGGCATCCTCGAAGCCACGGCAGTGTGCGCCGGGCGTCGGGTGACTAGCGATCCCGCCACAGGACACCAGCCAGGAGTGCAGCGGGTGTGGGGAGCGCGTGCCCAAATCGCTGAGCATACGCACCCATATCTGCCCCACTTGCGGGCTGGTGCTGGACCGCGACGAGAACGCGGCCAGGAACATGCAACGGGCCGGGCAGACCCGTCAGGGAGCGGTGGCGGTGGCTGCCGTGACGAACTGAGAATCCCCCGGCTTTCGCCGTGGGGAGTGTCAATACGCCTTGGCGAAGATCGCCCAGCGCCCCGCCCCGCGCCCGCAGTGCAGGCAGTGCCCCGCGCCCTCCGGATGCTCCAGCGGCAGGCAGCGGATCGTCGCCTGCGTCTCGTTCTTCACCTCGGCCTCGCAGGCGGCGTCACCGCACCACCAGCCCTCGATGAAGCCCATCCGCTCCTTATCCGCCAAAATCTCCTTCATCTCGTCGTAGCTCGCCACGCGGTACGTCCGGCTCGTGCGGAAGGCCAGCGCCGAGTCGTAGAGCGCGCGCTGGATCTCCTCGAAGAGCACCGGCAACCGCTGTGCCACGGCGTCTTTGCTCACCGTCTCCTTCGCCTGCCGGTTCGTCCTCGGCACCAGCACCACCTGCCCGTTCGCCGCGTCGCGCGGGCCGATCTCGATGCGCACCGGCACGCCACGCAGCTCCCAGTCGTTGTACTTGAAGCCAGGCCGCTCCTCGCGCCAGTCCGCCTTCACGCGGATGCCGGCAGCCGTCAGCGCCTGCTCCACCTCGCTGACCACCTGTGCCACCGCCGTGCGCTCTTCGTCCTTGCGCCAGATCGGCACGATCACCGCCTGGATCGGCGCCACACGCGGCGGCATGCGCATCCCGTTCTCGTCGCCGTGGACCATCACCATCGCGCCGACCATACGCGTGCTGGCGCCCCAGCTCGTCGTCCAGGCCGTCTTCACCTCGCCGTCGGCATCCTGGAAGGTGATGTCGAAGCTCCGCGCGAAGTTCTGCCCCAGATTGTGCGAGGTCGCCGATTGCAGCGCCTTGCCGTCGCCCATCAGCGCCTCGATGGTGTATGTCCGCAGCGCTCCTGGGAACTTCTGGCTCTCGCTCTTCAGCCCTGGAATGCCGGGGATCGCCAGCTCCTTCTCGAAGAAGTCGTTATAGACCTGATGGAGGATCAGGAGCGTCTCCTCTTCCGCCTCGTCCTCCGTGCGGTGGACCGTATGCCCTTCCTGCCAGAGGAACTCGCTCGTCCGCAGGAAAGGCCGCGTGCGCTTCTCCCAGCGCACCACGTTGCACCACTGGTTGTAGAGCAGCGGCAGGTCGCGATAGCTCTGCACCCACTTCGCATACGTATGCCCGATCACCGTCTCCGAGGTCGGGCGCACGATGAGCGGCTCCGTCAACTCCTCGCCGCCGGCGCGCGTCACCACCGCCACCTCCGGCGCGAAGCCCTCCACGTGCTCCGCCTCGCGCTCCAAGAAGCTCGCCGGGATGAACAGCGGGAAGTAGACGTTCTCGTGCCCCGTCGCCTTGATCCGCGCGTCCATCGTCCGCTGCATGTTCTCCCACAGGGCGTACCCGTACGGCTTGATGATCATGCAGCCACGCACCGGCGACTCGTCGGCCAGCCCACCCTTATAGACTGTATTCAGGTACCACTGCGAAAAGTCGTCGTCTTTGTCCGCCAGCTCCTCGACAAACCTCGTCTCGTCGGCCATCGTCGTCTCCCTCTTCCCGATAATGTCGCTAGCGTGCCGGTGGCCTCCCGGTCTGAAGTCCGGGGCGTATACTTGCGCCAGGCGACATGCTCCGGCGCACTGTGGGGGCGAGGGCTGCCTCGCCCTCGTCCTCTCCGCGCGCGATCATGCCAACAAAAAACCCGCCCTCCGAAGCTCACTCGCTCCGAGGACGGGCCAAAGCCCGCGGTACCACCCCGCGAAGGCGCCACTCACGCGACGCCCCACTCACCCCACGCGCCGGCAACGGCGTACGTGGCGCCCACGCTAACGGTCGGGCCTCCGGTGGCTTTTGACTCCCCGCACGGCGAGACTCGGCCACGGCTCGCGGGTCGGTTCAACACAACGTCCGCGCCGGCTCGCACCTGTCCCGGCTCGCTTCAGCGGACTCGCTCGCGTCTACTGGTCCCGCATCACAGCACGCTATACGCTTTCCTGCTCAGTGTATCCCTGCGTTCTCATCACCGTCAAGTCAGTGCATCGTACGTCTCTCTGCTCCGAGCCCGCGCAGGCGGGCTTCGTCGCCGCAGTCGTTTTGGCGCGGCTTCGGCCGCCAGCCTAACCCCCGCGATGATGCCGCCGCCTCCCCTCCTCACCCGTTCGTTGCCACCAGCTCCGCCTCCGTCACCGGCGAGCCCTTGCCCAGCCGCTGTAACGCCACATCGAAGAACTTGCGCGCCCCCGTCCGCAGCAGTCCCGGATTGCGCCGCAGCACGCCGAGGAAGAGGCCGGCGCTATAGTCGCCTCGCAGCAGTTGCGCCGCCTGGCTCGGCGAGAGCCGTCGCAGCAGATCCATGCTCTCGTCCCACCGCGCGTCGCTCCATCCCGCGATCCGCTGGTTCACCAGGTACGAGATGTCCATCTCGCGCCCGAAGCGCGCCCGCCACGCCCGCTCGTAGCGCCCCAGAAACTGCGCCGACGCGTCGCCCGCCGCCACCGCCGCCGCCGCCGCCGCTCCCGCCATCTGCCCGCTGTAGATCGCGAAGCGGATGCCTTCGCCCACCAGCGTCGAGCCGTGCCCCGCCGAGTCGCCGGTCGCCATCAGCCCGTCCGCGACGAAACGCTCCACCACTCCCACGGATGGGAACAGCCCGGTGTGATACTCGATCGGACTCGCCCCCTTGAACGCCGGCGCCAGCGACGGCAACCGCTCCGCGAAGGAGTCGAGGTATTCCCGCGCGTCAGCCTCCACATCGGGGCGGATCACCCCCACGCCCAGCCGCACACGTCCATTTCCGCGCGGGAAAGCCCACGCGTACCCCGACGGCGCCACATGGCTGCCCATGATCAGGTAAAGCGAATCCTGGTCATAGCTCGGCGCGAAGAAGTCATACTCCGCGCCAAACCCGTAGCGCGCGTAGCCGCCGTGCAGGCCGCTCCGCGTGCTCAGCGTGCTCGAAAAGCCGCTGGCGTCGATCACCACCGGCGCGCGCCACTCGCCCGCCCGATTGCGGTGATCTTTCGCTATCACGCCAACCACGCGCCCATCCTCCACAATCGGGCGCTCCACCGGCGAATTGGGGTGCAGCTCCGCCCCGGCCGCCACCGCCCGCCCGGCGAGATGCTGATACAGCCCGCGCACATCAATCACGCAGCAGACCGGCTCGGCGTACTCGAAGACCGCCTCGCGCTGCGGCGAGAGGAACGTCACGCGGCGAATGGGATGGTAGAGCGCGGGCGGCACGCCGAGGGCCTGCATATCCTCAATCCAGCTACCCCCGCTGGTGTGGACCGGGTACCCGATCTCCTTCTGGCGCTCCAGCAGCGCCACGCGCGCGCCGCCCTTCGCCGCCACCTCCGCCGCGCTCAGCCCCGCCGGCCCCGCGCCGACCACCAGCACGTCATAATGACGTGCCTCCCCGCGCTCCTCGACCTGCCCCGTCTCGCTCATAGTCTCCGCCTCGCCTAGCGCCCGTATTTCACGATTATTCTGCGCAAGTCCCGAAAATCGCGCCCAGTGTATCACACGGGCCTGAACGAGCGAGACGTCACCGCACGTCACCGGCCGAGACCGTATAGGTGAAGAGCTGGATGGGCCGTAGCACGCTCTTCTTGTGCGTCAACCACAGCCGCATGACCCCGTGGTCCCACGAGACGCCCTGAAGTGTGGCATTGGCAGGGATGACCTGCGCTAGCTGAGACCACGTGTGCCCGTTCCAGGCGATCAGATCGAACGGCGAAATAATATTGGTCGCATTGCCAGAGGCGTCTGGCTGTGTGAACATCATGCCGCCGCCCGGCGCCTCGCCCGCGTCGCGCTGCCACGCCCCCGCCGGGCGCTGGTCCTTGTCCGCCGCACCCGGCTCCAGCGCCACGCCGCTCCACGCCGGGACAGCCGCCCCGTTCGGCTGCAAGCGACTCAGCATCCAGGCCGGCACAACATATGCCGTCGCCAGCGTAGCGCCCGTCCCGCCGCCGGAACCCGTCAACCCGCCGAGCGACGACCCGCTCGACGCGCTCGAATAGGCGTAGAGCCTGCCCCAGCCGCCGTTTGCCGTCTCCTCCGGATCGCTCGACGCGTAGACGCGCGGCTTCGCCCCCGGCACATCCATCAGGAACCGCCAGTGCGCCCCGCCGTCATCGCTCTGCCACAGCGTCGTTCTCCCCCCCGCTGCGGATCGATCCCCTGTGCCAGCACCCGCCCGCCGGGTCGCAGCGCGACCAGCGAGATAGCCAATAGCCCCGCGAGCCCGCCATCCACGGCCTCCCACGTCACCCCGCCATCCGCGGTGGCGACGATCAGCCCCGCGCCCGCCGACGCCTCGCCCATCGGCAGCAGCCGCGTGTCACTCTGCACGTAGACGCGACCGCCCTCCATCAGCACGCGCACACTGCACGGCGCCAGCGTCCCGCTCGGCCACGGCAGCGACACCCAACTCGCTCCGCCGTCCCCCGAGCGATAGAGATCGGGCAATCGGCAGGAGCTGCCCGCGTCGTCGGCTCGCGCCAGGGCCAGCACAATGCTCCCAGGCACCGTCATGTCCGTGATGACCGTGCAGCCCGCCGACGCCGCGACCGGCGGCGGCAGCAGCGCCCAATTGTGCGAGGCGACGGCGTAGACCGCCACGTGCAGCGCGGCCGCTCGCTCGCCGAGATCGTTCTGCGGCTCATCCACCCAGCAGGCAAAGGCGAGCGCGTCCGATCCATTTACCGGCGACAGCGAGATCTGTGGATTTTCCGCGATATTCGCCGGTACGGGCACATCCAACGCGTTCGATGCCGGCGGGGCGGCGGCTTGCGCGACTGGCGCGGGGTTGAGCGCCTGCGCCGCGTTGCCGAGGTAGGCCAACACTGAGCCCGGCCCACCGACCAGCACCAGCGCGACCACCAACACCATCGCGACGACGCCCCCGGCCCGCACCAGCTTTTCGCGCCGCGTCAGTCGCCGCTCCCACGAGCCGCCGCTCAGTGCGATAAACGCCCGATCGTCGTCGTCGCCGTCGTCACTCGCGGCGTCGTCAAGCGCCACGCGTTCGGCGTCGTCATCCTCATCGTCGAGGAGCAGCTCAACGTCGCCTCGTTGAACCCACGAGAACGGCAAACGTGGCATCGCCGCCACCTCCTGAGCGCACCAGCCAGCACGCGAGCTCACCATCGAGTCACGGCAAGAAGAAAGGCAGCCTAGCGCGTCATGTTCGTCAAGCGTAGCATTCCGGGCACCGTCGCGCCAATCGTCGAAATGGAGGCGGAGATGCGAAAAATACGGTTCAACGACCGAGAAATTGGTCTCGGGCGCTTGATAGTCCATACGCCGGCGATATACAATTTGAAGTGTGCCGCGAGCGTGAAGGTTGCCCCACAGCGTCGTGCATTCGCGCCTTTGGTATCGATTGTTGCATAAGCGCCATCACAGCTGAAGAAATTGAGGAACGGCGATCATGAGTCGGAGCACGGTGCTGGGCACAGATGGAGTTAGCGTCGGCGGCAGTGTCGGGCGGACCTCGGACGGTTACAAATGGTGGGCGCTCTCCTGCACCAGCCTCGGCACGCTGCTCGCCACCCTCAATGCCGGCACGCTGATCATCGCGCTGCCGGTCCTCTTGCGTTCGCTGCACACGGATATCATCACCCTCGTCTGGGTGCTGCTGGCCTATATGCTGGCGCAGACGGTGCTCGTGCTCACCGCCGGGCGCATGGCCGACATGTTCGGCCGCAAGAACCTCTTCGTGATCGGCTCCGGCGTCTTCGGCCTCTCCTCGCTGGTAGCGGGCTTCGCCACCACCGGCCAGGAGCTGGTCGTCATCCGCGTGATTCAGGGCGCGGCGGGCGCGTTCATGATGGCGAATAGCTCGGCCATCGTCACCGACGCCTTCCCGCGCAAGCAGCTCGGCCTCGCCCTCGGCACCAACATGATCGTCGCCGCCGTCGGCACCATCCTCGGCACCATCCTCGGCGGCGTGCTGACCACCTTCGGCTGGCAGTGGGTCTTCTGGTTCAACGTGCCCTTCTCGATCATCGGCACCATCTGGGCCTACCTGATCCTCCGCGAGCAGGCGCAGCTCGACCGCAATCCCCGCTTCGACATCGCGGGCACGCTGACCTACCTCGTCGCCATCACCGGCCTGCTGGTCGCGCTGACTATCGGTGGCATCGAAGGCTGGGGTGAGCCGATCGTGATCGGTGGATTCATCGCCGCCGTGATCTTCCTGCCGCTCTTCATCTTCGCCGAGACACGCGTGGCGCAGCCGATGCTCGACCTTTCGCTCTTCCGCAGTCGCCTCTTCGCCATGGGCAATCTCAGCGCCTTCCTCAACGCGCTCGCCCGCATGGCCGTCACCTTCATCTTCGTCTTCTACTTCCAGGGACCGGAGCAGAAGGACGCGCTCACCGCCGGCATCCTGCTCACTCCGCTCGCCATCGGCATGTTGATCCTCTCGCCGATCTCCGGCTACCTCTCTGACCACTACGGCTCGCGCCTGCTGGCCTCACTCGGCCTCGTCGTCTCGGCGATCGGCCTCTTCGGCATGGCCTTCATCCAGATCGACACGCCGTACTGGTATATCGGCATCGTCATGCTCCTCGTCGGCGGCGGCTCTGGCCTCTTCAACTCGCCGAATACCAGCGCCATCATGGCGAGCGTGCGCCCCGGCCAGCGCGGCGTCGCTGCTGGCGCCCGCACGATGTTCATGAACACCGGCGGCGTCTTCAGCATCGCCTTCGCCCTGGCCATCGTCGCCAGCACGCTGCCGAAGAGCGTCATGTTCCAGATCTTCGCCGGCGTCACCGCGGGTATCCCCTCCGCGGCCCTGCAGCCGTTCATCAACGGCATGCACGCGTCGTTCCTGGCCATGGCCGGCATCTCGCTGCTCGGCGCCGTCGCCTCCGCCCTCCGTGGCAAGCACGTCCCCTACGTCGAAGAGGTCGTCGAAGATCGCCAGGCCTCATTCGTGGTCTCGCCTCGCTAGCCTCGTGACGGCCTCCCCTGCTCGCACGTAGAACTATGCACATGAGCCCTCTTTCAGAGGCATGATGTGCACGCGCGTGGCAGTGCAAGGGGATGCTGGTGTTGACGTGGTACGAGTTCGCCATACGGCTCGGCGCCGCCACGCTGCTCGGCGGCGCCATCGGCGTCGAGCGCGAGCGCAGCACCGGTCCCCAGCGCGCGGCGGGCCTGCGCACGATGGCGCTCGTGGCGCTTGGCTCGTGCCTGATGATGCTCGTCTCTGCCTACGGGTTCACGGCATTCACCGGTGCCTCCTATTCCAAGGTCGATCCCTCGCGCATCGCCGCGCAGGTCGTCAGCGGCATCGGCTTTCTCGGCGCCGGCGCGATCCTCCTGCGCAAGAACGTCGTCCGCGGCCTCACCACCGCCGCCGCTGTCTGGGTCGTCGCGGGACTCGGGCTGGCATGCGGCGTCGGCTTCTATCTCCCCGCCCTCATCGCCACGGCCTTCGGCCTGATTGTGCTCGAGGCACTGCTCCCACTCGAACGCCGGCTCTTCCCTCTGCGTGGCGACTATCCGCTCCGCATCTTACTCGCGCCCGAGACCGCGCCGGGCGACGTCATTGCGAGCATTTACGCCACCCTTGGTCGCAATCAAACTGTTCTCGTCGGCCTGGAGCTCCGCCCCGGGCGGCGCGGTGAAGTGCTCGAGCTCCGCTGCCGCGCCCGCTCGCGGCAAAACTTCGTGCAGGCGCTCGCCGAACTTCGCTCACTTCCCGGCATCGCCGCGGTGCGCGGCGAGCTGCGCAGCATCTCGGACCGCGCCACCCCTGCCACCTAGCTGGTTTCCGGCTGAGGCCCCCTCGGTTCCCCCATGGGGATACAAGCCGGGTGGCCCGCTAGGGCCACGAACCTCCGATGGTCGCCGTTTTCGTGTCTATCGGGCGGAATAGGTGGACATGGAAGAACAGGCGACGCGCAAGAGCTACAAGTACAAACTCAAGCCCACGCCCGACCAGGCGCGGATGCTGGAGCGGACGGTGCTGCTCTGTCGCCAGGTGTATAACGCCGCCATCGGCGAGCGCCGTGAGGCGTGGCGGATGCGCGGCATCTCGGTGCACTACTATCAGCAAAAGGCCGACCTGCCCGGCATCAAAGCGGCGATGCCGGAATATGGCGAGGTGAACAGCCAGGTTTTGCAGGACGTGGTGGTGCGCGTCGACCGCGCCTATCGGGCGTTCTTTCACCGCGTGAAGGCGGGCGAAACGGCGGGCTATCCCCGCTTCCAGGTCCGCAACCGCTACCACTCGTGTCACCTGTCCGCAGGTGGGCGATCATGGGAGCGCGCGGCTGGAGAACGGCTGCCTTGTGCTGTCGAAGATCGGCCGCGTGGCGGTACGTTGGAGTCGTCCATTGGAGGGCACCCCCAAGACCGTCACCATCTCCCACGAGGCGGATGGCTGGTATGTCATCTTCTCGTGCGCCGACGTGCCGGCCCAGCCGCTTCCACACACTGGGCATGAGACCGGCATTGATGTCGGCTTGAAGGTGTTCCTCATCACCGCCGAGGGTGAAGTGGTAGAGAATCCACGTCACTACCGGCGGGCCGAGAAGCAGCTGGCGAAGGCGCAGCGCCGGGTGAGCCGCCGCAAGAAGGGCAGCAAGCGCCGCAGGAAAGCGGTGGGCCAGCTCCAGCGGGCGCATCAAGCGGTGCAACGGCAACGCGCCGACTTCCACCACAAGACCGCACTGGCGTTGCTCCGCGACTACGACACCATCTCTCTCGAAGATTTGCGGGTCGCCAACCTGGTACGGAATCGAAGCCTCGCCAAGTCCATCGCGGACGCCGGCTGGGCGCAGTTCCGTGCCATCCTCGAGGCCAAGGCAGCATGCGCCGGGCGTCGGGTTGTCGCCGTGCCGCCCGCCTACACCAGCCAGGACTGTAGCGGCTGTGCGGCGCGCGTGCCCAAGAGCTTGAGCGTGCGCACCCATGTCTGTCCACACTGCGACCTGGTGCTCGATCGGGACGAGAACGCGGCGCGGAACATCCAATGAGCCGGGCAGGCCCTTCGGGGAGTCGTGGCGTAGGCCGCGGCGTCGAACCGAGCATCCCCCGGCTTCAGCCGTGGGGAGTGTCAACGGACGTACCAATTAGGCCGACGGCGTCGCGTTCGGCGCGACGCCGGGCATCACCGACTTGTGGTGCAGGTGATAGTGCGACCTGATGCGCCGCAGGGTGAAACGGGTCCAAAGGCGATGTGCCGCGACGTAGACCACCACCACGGCCACCACCACGGCGATCCCGCGCCAGCCGACAAAATCAAACGCCTTAAGGGGAATCTCGTAGCCGAGGATCGCACCGAGCGTCACGAAGATGCCGCAGTAGAGCAGCGAGCCAAGCAGCGTGCCGAGCACGAACGTCCGCACCGGCACGTCCGCCGCGCCCATTACGAATGAACCGAACGTCCGCACCATCGGCGTCAGCCGCGCCACGAACACGCCGACCGCGCCCTTGCGTCGCACCCACACCTCCACGTGATCGGCCCGCTGCTCGGTGAGCCCGACGTAGCGGCCCACCCGCGCGATTGCCGCCGTCCCAGCGCGCTTGCCGATCGCATAGGCCAGCGAGGCGAAGACGAGGCACCCGAGCACGCAAGCCGCCACCGCCAGCACCGGATTGACGATCCCCACACCCTTCGAGGCCAACGATCCGATGAAGAGCATCATCGGCTCGATGGGCACGCCGATCCCTGCGCTCTCCAGCCCCATCCACACCGCGGCGATCAGATAGATCACAGGGACGGGGACGCTGCGCATCACCGAAATCAGGCTGGTGAAGAGTTGGTCCATCCGTCCGCTCCTACTACAACCGCATTCCACCTGCACACGCGGTCGGCATCGGTCGCCGCCATCTCCGCGCCGTCACGTCCGTCCGGCGACGCTGCATCCACATCAAGACGACAGTGTCGCGCCGCCATACTACCACCGCGCGCCGCGCAGGGCTAGCCCCGCGTCGTTGACGCCGGATCCACGCCGCGCCTATACTCACATCACAGTGCCGCCGGGACGGTGCGACATTGCGTGCGCCAAGAGAGGACGTGGCCGCATGCCTGGCAAAGTCAAAATGCGCTGCGCGCACTGCGGCAAGGCGTTCAAGTCTAACGGCAAACAGACGCTCTGCGACGACTGCGAGGCGAAGGACCGTGCGGCAAGGGCCGCCGGGAAGAACACCCCCGCGAGGCCCGCGACCCTCAGCCCTGTAGTCCAGAAGCCGCAGATCGTCGGCGCGGGCGCGCGCATCCTCGATCCCTCCCTGCCAGAGCCGCCAGACCCCACGCTCGCCCCTGCCCCTCGCGAGCAACCGCACTTCCCGCATGATCGCGCCGCGCACCCCACCACCAGCGCGCCGCCCCCGGCGAATCGCCCGTCGAGCACCCCCAACCCGGCGACCGCGCATCAAAAGGAACGGATCGCGCCCAGCAAGGTGGCGCGGCAGGAGCGCCCGCCACGCCCAGCAAAGCCACCTCGCCCGCCGCGCGAGCCGCAGGGACCGACCGAGCTCTCAGCCGACCAGCGCGAACTGGTCGAGGTGCGCTACCTCGAGCTCGCCACTCCCGTCGAGTTCGACGGCATCCGCACGCAAATCGCCGCCGAGTTCGGCCTGCCCAAGAGCGCCGTCAAAAAGGCTATCACCGCGCTGCGCACGCGCATGCAGATGCCGAGTTGGTGGGAGCTTCAGGCCTATAAAGGGACCGAGGCCGATTTGGAGCGCATCCGCCAGGCCTATCTCCCGCTCCTCCCGCTGCCGGAGGTCGGCGTCCACAAGCGCATCGGCGCCGAGCTGGGCATCGACCAAACGCTGGTCTATCAAGCAATCCGCCGCATCCGTGCCGAGCTGCGCTTGCCCCAATACAATCCGCGCGAGTCCGCTCCCGTCCGTTCCGCCGCGCAGACGAGTCCCAGCGGCGAGCCCTCCCCCACGAATGCTGAGTGACCGTTAGCTTGCATGGTACTTTTTGAAGCCGGATTTTATTACAATTACGAACGACCCCCCGTCGCGCGAACCGAGTCTCTCCCACGTCGCTAGCCTGCGACGACTCCCCTCGTTTCCGCTCCTGACGGCGAGCGAGCACCACGCCGGATCGGTTCAACGACCGGACGCCGTGTGCCCATCGAGTGTACATAAGGGCTGGATAGAACCGCCCATGGGCCATATAATGCGGCCATCGCGGCATGCGATGCCCCTCACCCGGCGCTCATCGCCCCACCAAGTCGTCTCGGCCCGGCGCTGCCGCACGCCGCCCAATAGGCCTGTTTCGCCTCCAGCCTGGCCCTGATCCGTGTACCTGTCGAGAGAGGGTCCCATCTGCCAATGCAACCGAAATCCCCCAAGTCACTGAAGCCCCGTTTCTCCCCCCAAGGACTCCGCCCGGCGATAGTGCTGGGCGCCGTCGTGGTTTTCGCCGCTGTGATCTTCGCCGCCGGCGCCATCGCGGCCCGCCGCGACACCACGCCGGTGATCCACCAGACCACCATCAGCGCGGTCCTCGGCATGGCCGACCAGCACCAGGTCAAGTCGGCCACCATCAACGGCGACACGATTACGGTGACGACGGCGAAGGGTGCTGAATATAGCGCGATCAAGGAAAACGGCCAGTCCCTCACCGATTACTTCCGCACGCGCGGCGTTCAGGTGACCATCGCGCCGGCTGACCAAGGCTCGCCCGCCTGGGTCTCGGTGTTGATGGACGTGGTGCTCTTGGCGGGCGTCGGCTTCGTCGCGTTCCTGCTGATTCGCCGCTCGAACGGCGGCGCGTCAGGGCAGACGATGCCCTTCGGGCGCAGCCGCGCCGTACGCTTCAACGAGGCGCACCCCACGGTCCACTTCGAGGACGTCGCCGGCGTGCAGGAGGCGAAAGAGGAGCTGCAGGAGATCGTTCACTTCCTCAAGTACCCCGATAAGTTTGAGAAGATGGGCGCGCGCATACCCAAGGGCGTGCTGCTGGTCGGTCCTCCGGGCACCGGTAAGACGCTGATCGCCCGCGCGGTCGCCGGCGAGGCGGGCGTTGCCTTCTACAGCGTCAGCGGCTCCGAGTTCGTCGAGATGTTCGTCGGCGTCGGCGCCAGCCGCGTCCGCGATCTCTTCAAGATGGCGAAAGAGAACTCGCCCTGCATCATCTTCGTGGACGAGATCGACGCCGTCGGTCGCCAGCGCGGCGGCATGCCCACCACCGGCAACGACGAGCGCGAACAGACCCTCAACCAGCTCCTCGTCGAGATGGACGGCTTCGACAAGCACACCAACGTGATCGTCATCGCCGCCACCAATCGCCCGGACGTGCTCGATCCGGCGCTGTTGCGCCCCGGACGCTTCGACCGCCAGGTGATGCTCGAGAAGCCCGACCTCGTCGGTCGCCGCGCCATCCTGGACGTGCATGCCGCCGGCAAGCCCCTGGCCCCCACCGTCAGCCTGGACCGCCTCGCCCGCCAGACCTCAGGCTTCTCCGGCGCCGACCTCTCCAACCTGATGAATGAGGGCGCGTTGCTCGCCGCCCGCCGCGACGAGGACGTCATCCACCAGCACCACCTCGAGGAGTCGATCCTCCGCGTGATGGCCGGGCCAGAGCGCAAGAGCCACGTCCTCACCGAGGCCGAGCGCGCCATCGTGGCCTATCATGAGATGGGGCACGCCATCGTCATGCGCTGCATCCCCGGCTGCGATCCCGTCACCAAGGTCTCCACCATCTCGCGCGGTATGGCGCTGGGCATCACCGTGTCCGCCCCCGCCGAGGACCGCTCGCTGATCCGCCGCTCCGAGCTGGTCGCCAAGCTCGCCGGCCTGATGGGCGGCCGGGCCGCCGAGGAGATCGTCTTCGGCGACATCACCACTGGCGCCGCGCAAGACATCAAGATGGCGACGAACATCGCCAGTCGCATGGTCCGCGAGTTCGGCATGACGGCGATCGGCCAAGTGCTCATGGAGAACGACAACATCAGCCCGCAGCTTGCCGCCCGCATCGACGCCGAGATCGCCGCCCTCGTCGATCAGGCCTACTCCACCGCCAAAGAGACCCTGACCGAGCGCCGCGACCAGTTGGTCGCCATCTCCGAGCACCTGATGGAGGTCGAGACCGTCGACGGCGCCGAGCTCGACCGCATGCTCTTCGGTGTCCAGACGCCCCACCTCGCCGAGGTCGCCGATCATGATGAGAGCGCCGTCACCCTCGAAGAAGTCGGCCGCTCTGCCTAGCTCGCACGGCCCGCGACACCAAACAGCCTCCCCCGCGCCCACCACGCGGGGGAGGCTTCCTCGTATTCATCGCACAACTCGCGTAGCGGACTTTTTACCGATTTCCTTTGAATTGTTGACCTTCGCGCCGCCTCCGTGCGCCGGGGTTCGCCTCGGCCTGAAGGCCGGGGAACGGCGACGAACTTGAACCAATCAGCACAATGTGATAGCAGTCCGCCCTTGCCGTACGCCGCATAGACGCCGCGGTCCCAACTCGTTTCCCCCCTCGCTCGCGGGGGCCCCGCCTTTCCCCGCGAGCGAGGGGGCTTGGCAGGGGGTGAGGACGCCCTAGATCGCGCAGCTATCCCCTTCGCACACCTCACCCTCATCCACGCCAGCAGCGCCCACCAGCGTCAGCGGGTTCGACGCCGCCCATGCTGTCGCCAGTGTCTGCGAGAACAACTCCGTCGGTTGCGCGCCCGATACGCCGTAGGTCCCGTCCACCACGAAGAACGGCACCCCGCTGATGCCATACGCTCCCGCCAGCTCAATGTCCCCGCGGACCTCGTCGGCGAAGTCGTCGCCCTCCAGCGCCGCACGCGCCTCATCCGCATCGACACCGACCTCGCCGGCCAGCGCAACGAGCGTCTCCAGGTCACCAACCGGCTTGCCCTCGGTGAAGTACGCGTGCATCAGCCGCTCCTTCATCTCGCCCTGCAGCCTGTGCTTCGCCGCGAGATGGATCAGCCGGTGCGCATCGAAGGTATTCCCGGGTCGCGCACGGTCGAGATGGTACTCCAGCCCCACCTCAGAGGCCAGCGCAGTCACCCGCGCGTTCGCCGCCTTCGCCCGCTCCAGGCTGCCCATCTTGCGCGCCAAACTCTCATCCAGCGTCCCCTCCACCTGCTGCGGCGATCGCGGATCGAGTTGGAAGCTGCGCCACACCACCTCCACGTTCTCGCGCTGCGGGAACGCGTCAAGCGCTGCCTCGAACCGCCGCTTGCCGATGTAACACCACGGGCAGACCACGTCCGACCATATCTCGACTTTCATGCTAATTCCTCCCGACATTGCGCCAAATGTCCAGTAGCACAACCATTACTACAAAAAGTATAGCATCGGCGTCCAGGGCTTCGTTCCGCGCCGGAGGATGGCTCCATAGCCGGGCCAATCTGGCTGGCTCTCCGTCGTACCCCACCTTCAAATCCGTCGCGGCGCATGTTACGATGCGAGACGCGGCGGCGCGACGAAGCGCACGCCGAACGACAGCGACGAAGGGCGGGTAGCGGCATGGGTCAGTCGATCATCGTCCACGGCGGCGCGGGGTCGATCCCGCCCGAGCGCTACGCGGCGGCCGCGGAGGGATGCCGCGCGGCCGCCCTTGCCGGCTGGCGTGTCCTCCATACCGGCGGCAGCGCGCTCGACGCCGTCCAGGCGGCCATCATCGTGCTGGAAGACGACCCGAGCTTCAACGCCGGCACCGGCGCCGTCCTCACCGCCGACGGTCGCGCCCAGCTCGACGCTGGGATCATGGATGGCGCCGATCTGCACGCAGGCGGCGTCGCCGGCCTTGAGCGCATCAAGAACCCCATCGGCCTCGCGCGCCGCGTCCTCGAAAGCCCCCACGTCTTGCTGATGGGCGCCGGCGCCGAGCAGTTCGCCGCCGAATCCGGGATCGCGCTAATCGACCCCGCCGAGCTCGTCACTCCCGCCCAGCACGCCCGCTGGCAGCGGGGCTACCGCGACGGCGACGACGCCGACGCAGCCCCCAGACCCGTCATCGTCGCCCCCTCAAACGGAAATCAGCCCGACACGGGCGACCACAAGCACCGCGCAAATGGCAGCCACGCAGGCGCCGTGCCGATCCACAGCGACGGCCACAAGCACGGCACCGTCGGCGCCGTCGCCGTCGACGCGCACGGCAACGTCGCGGGCGGCGCCTCCACCGGGGGCATCGGCGCGAAGCATCCGGGCCGCATCGGCGACACCCCGCTCGTCGGCTGCGGCTACTACGCTGAAAACGGCCTCGGCGGCGTCTCCAGCACCGGCCACGGCGAAGACTTCATCCGCCTCGTCCTCGCCCGCCGCGCGGTGGACCTTCTGGCAAGCGGCCATTCCGCGCAGGCCGCAGCATCGAGCGCGATCCGCCTCCTCGCCGAGCGCACCGGCGGCTACGGCGGCCTGATCCTGCTCGACGCCCAGGGCCGCGTCGGCTATGCCCGCAACACGCCGAGCATGGCGCACGCCTTCATCTTCGACGGCATGACCGAGCCTTTCGCCGGCGTATAACTGGCTCGCCAAGCACCTTACGCCCGTTGCCATACGCGCGAGCGGGCTTCAGTCCGCGTCCTTCGTTCACCTGCAATTCAGTGCCGCGATCTGCCCCTGCCCACGTAGAGGGCTCGGTAGGAGGACGCGTCTGCCCCCCCTCGCGAGAGAGGCGGGGTCCCCCGCACACGGGGCTTGGCCGGATGGTGAGGTCCCCCTGTACGCCAGCCTCACCTCTCCCCCAACGGCACAGCAGGCGGCGTGACGTACCAGAAGCAACAGTATTTCCGGTCAGCTGGAGAACTCGCGGAACGACCACGGCAAACCGTGGTGCGATCCACCTCAGCAGTACGTAACATTCTTCTCACGCGTGGGAGCGAAGGAACGGCCAAGACGGCGACGTCCTCGGGCGCAAGGAACCGCGCTTCCCACCTCATGCGCCCGAGCGGCTCCCGAGCCTCGCATTCCATCCCACCGCGCACAGACGTGACGTCCACCGGCACAGCCTACCATATGGACTTGGTGGATCTGCCCCCTCCGTTTCCCATGCCATGCTCATCCCTTGCGTCCCACACAATCGTGTGCGATACTTCATCTAGAACATATATTCGAATGTGTTTCAAGATCACGTCTTCGAGTTCACGTCCAGGTAGAGGCGCCAATTGTCGCGCCCGCGCATCGTCCATCAGTCCCTCACAAACTTCCCCTCATCCTCGTTGAATCCCCTGCTTCTGCTCGGCGATTCAACCTACCGTCAACGCCCTCTGCTCCCCCAAAGACGAAGCGCAAAAACGAAAAAGCGGAAGGAAACGGAAAAATCCTTCCGCGAGATCAAGCCCGCTCTCACCACCGCCTCGCGAGCCACGAAGTCCGCCATCCCTGAAACCACCGGAGTTCGCACCGCATTTCCGCCTCATGAGTGCCACTTCCCCATTCCGGTGACGCCTCATCACCGCAGTCCCACCCCAGCTCCAGCGACAACCCCGCGCAGGTGCCTACTCAACTCTGAATCAGCGTTCGCAATCTTTGTTCGCATGCTACCATCTGCCCAGGTGCGCCCTGCCGCGCAGGCGTGCCCAGCCCTGGCACCGAGTTCACAGCATCAGAGCACCGCAACGCCTCACCACACACCCCATGCGTCCAGCGCGGGGAGACCGATACATGACCGACGCCACCCTCCTCAAGATGTGTTGATTCTCGAAGGTGCAAATAGAATGGCGCGCGAGACCTCCGTTGTGTCCGCCGCGATCCGAGGTTCGGATCGCGGTCATTGGCCTGCCGCTCTTGGTGCTTCGGGAGCAGCCGCCCGTGTCCTCCCCTCACTCCTTACTCCACTCGATCTGTGATCGACCGCACACGCCCGTGGCAGTCGTCGGTGCTACAGTGTAAGCGAGCTGCCCGCACAGCGCTGGCTCGGCTCTTCGCGCGAAGGAGTGTGCCCCGTGGAGATCGTCACCCAATGGCTCCCCCTACTCGCCGCGCTCGGCGCCCCCCTGCTGGCCTGGTTCCTGCTCGCCGGACGAAGGGACCTGCGCCGCGCTGCACTCCTCGCCGCCCTCGCCGCCACGCTCGCCCTGGTCGCCCTGCTGGTGACAGCCTTCGCCGTCGTCCAGACCCAGCAACAGGTCCCGCCGAACGCAGACCTCTTCCAGTCGGCCACGGACGTCGCGCGGATGTGGGTGCACCTGACGGACGTGCTCGCCCTCGCCGCCTGGACCCTACTACTCGCCGCTGCGACCATGGCGGGCGATCGCGGGCGCCTTGCCGGCCTGGCCGTGGTCTTCACGCTGGCGCTGGCGCTGCAGGTCGCCATGAGCGACCCCTCGGTCCCGCTCCTGGCCTGGCTGCGGCAGTGGCTCTCCCAGCTTGATCTCGCCGTCGGCGCGTCAATCAGTGTCGCGCTCGCGCACGTAGCGGCGATCCCGGCGCTGGTGTGCGCCGCCCTCGCGTCCACCGACGCGGCCTCTACGCCCACCGGCGCAGCTGCGTAGAACCCTAACCCCAGCCGGGAGGATCGTCCTGCGCCTCGCCGGGAGGCAAGAGAACTGTGGCGCACGCGGCGTAGTTCCAACGAGGAGTACCGCCACGTGGAGGGAGTCGTCATGGACCTGCCGGCTGAGCCAGCCGAGCGCGGAGCCCGTGCAGCCACCACTCAAACGGCCACCCCTGGAAGCCATCGACGTCTCGGCCTCGTCATGCTGCTGGGCGGCATCTTCCTGGCGTTCGGCGGCCTCACCTTACCCTGGCTGACGTGGACCTGCGTCGCCAACAGCCACGGCGCTTCAGGGAGCATGGGCGTCGGGCCGCTGATGGACGGCGGGGTCTTTACGTTCACCTGGTCCTGGCCCTTCTGGCTGCTACTGGCGGCCATCGCCCCCTCCTGCTCTGCAGGAGCGCCTCGCCGCGCGCCGACGCAGCGCCGCCCCGGCCCTCGTGCTGGCGGGGCTGCTGCTGTGCGGGGCGGCGAGCGTCTTCTGGAACATGGCACTGCTCGTCGTGTTTGCCTTCGAGCCCCCCAGCAGTCCGGTCCACCAGCTGGGGCTGTCCCCTGGGTGCGCCGTCAGCCCGCTTGGCGCCCTGCTCGTCGGCGTCGGCGGCTGGCTCCGCTATCACCCCGCGCGATCCGAAACGTCCCGCGAGCTCACCGACATCCCAGCCGAGTGCTGAGGAGGGAGCCGTCGCCGGGGCGAGGTCGGGCCCGTCCCAGTCGCGCTTGGGCTTGTGGTTCCAGCTCGGCCTGCCCTTGTAGACCGTCCGCTGGGCGAGTGAGAGCTTGCGGATTCTAGACGATCGTCGGGAGGAGCTGCGGCGGTGGCTGCTGGTACGGCTGGTACGGCTGACCATGTTGCGGCGGTTGGCAGTTGGCAGCCCATATCCCTTCCCCTTCGAACGTGCCGCGTCGCATCGACACTCTCGGCCATGCTATTGAGCATTCTGGTTGCTCGGCGGTGCCTCATCACGCAGACTACGCGCCGTGACCCGATTGAATGCCACCGCTCATGCCAATCGGCGTCGTAGTCCCAAGCATTCGCCGCCCGTGCGCAACCCCTCGAAGCGCTCGCTCGTTGACTGAGGTAGATGCGGGGAGTTGCCTTGCGAAAAGGCCATGTTACAATAGGGCAGGCCAAGAATGCCTACCAGCCGGTGGGCGCGTAGGACTGGGGTGTGACGTGTTGGTGGGGCTGCTTCTGGTAACACGCGGCGGGAGCCTGCTCAAGCACACGCTTGGCGTGCTGCTCCTCGCGTGGCGTCGCATCCTGCTCGCGAGCGCCGCGGCGGCCGTCGCCGGCGTCTTGATCGGCGAAATCGGCGCGGTCATCATCACCGGGCTGGTCCCGCCGCCGCTGATGGCGCACCTCGTCGTCCTGATCTTCGCCGCGGTGCTGGCCTACAGCACCGCCCTCACCGTATTCCTCGAAGAGATTCTTCACGGGTTGGTCAACACAATCCGCATGATAGAGGGCGATGCGGCGGCGGGCGCGCGAGCCGCCGCCGTGATCGCCGAGCGCGAGGCGGGCGAAGCCGGATCGGGCCTCATGCGTCTCTTCGGCAGGAGATCTCCGCCGCAGCCGCCGGCCGAGACGACAGCCCGCGCCTTTGTCGCACCGACAGTGGACTCCATGCGCTCAATCGAGATCCAGCAGTCGGAGGCGGATTTCGACGCCACTGAAGCATTCGTCACCACCTCGCCGCGCCCGCGCGTCGACGCACGTCCCGTGCGCGCGGACCAACTCCCGCGCATCGGCTGGGCAGCTTCGGGCCCACATAGCTCCGGCAGCGACGAACCACCCGCGACAGCCGACGCGGATGCTCCCACGGACGACGGCAGCGACCTCAGCCTCGCGCTCCCCGAGGCCGCGCTGCTTGCCCCCGCCGAGGTACAGCCCGAGCCCAGCATGTCAACTGTCGAGCGAAAAGCGCCATCGCAGCCGAGCACGTCCGTGCAGCCTGCGACACTGGCGCCAATCCCGGTTCGCACTCCAGTCGTCTCGTCGCCCGCGGGCGTGTCAGCCGCCGATGCCGACACGCCGAGCGCCGAACCAGCCACGCCCTCCTCGCAAGGTACGCCGGGCGAACCGTGGACGCCCCCTTCGGCCGTCACGGTACTGCCCCCAGGCACAGCGACCGATGACGCCCTTGCGGGTGGGTACGGCGGGGCAGCGCGCCCGACGCGTCCACTGCGCCCGAGCCGTCCGCTCGACTCTGCTCCGGACGCGCCGAGCGGACGTGGCATCTGGTCGCGCATCAGTCAGGCACTCGTCGGCAACACCAGCTCACCCTCCACGCCGCTCGCCCCAGATGCGCCCGCCGACGACAAGGACCGCCCAACCGCATAGCAACACGCCGTCCCATCGCTCCCCGCAGCGCCACCGCCATAGCGCCTCCGTCTCGCTCGCACCCTCGACAGCCGCCGCTCCCGCACCGATATCGTGCCGATCCTCCGATCACACCTGCCTGCGAGTGTCTCCACAGAGGGCCCAAATCCCGGCCCCAAATGCGCTTTCTGGACTCGACGGTGCCCGGCATCGACGCATGGACTGCTGTCATTGGCGGCGCATCGCGGGCCTGGCAAGCGCACATGCAAACTCTTAGCTCCATCTCAGGATTGCCTCAGTCTCCGCTTACGTCGGGTGTTTAGACTACAAGGCATCAGATGAGACCGTTGAAGCCACTCATCCGTTTGGTCGGCGTGGTCGCACCGGATGCGACCGTGGGATGCCGACGTCGTCAGGACGACTTGGATGGAGGAGAAGATCATGGGATACACACCGGCTATCGACGGATATGACGCTTTCCAGCCGGCACTGGATCGCGCGCGTCACGATACGGTGACTCCGGTCCGCCCTCCCCGCACGACGCTGCGCTTCGGCGGCCTTTCGATGGATGCCGTGACCGGCTCCGTCACCTACCGGGGCACGGCGCTCAAGCTCTCCGTTGCCGAGCGCGAGCTTCTCGCCGCGCTGCTGCGACGCGCCGGCCAGATCGTCTCGTGCGAGCAGCTCGCATCCGCCATCGGGTCCACCACAAGCGCAGTCGACAAGCACATCGACATGCTGCGGAATTCGTTGCGGCACGCGGGCGTGTCCACCCTCCCGTGCGACGTCAACGGCCTTGGCTACGTGCTCTGGCGCTCCTAAACCGTCCATTCCGGCTGCGCCGAGTGCACTAGCCGGCAGGATGCCGCGAAGCGTGTTTCTCCCAAAGCGTCCGCAATGACATCGTTGTCGTTGCGGACGTCTTCATTTTCCCCGCCCATCCCCTGCTCCAGCGCCGACATGCAACCGGCCCATGGTACCCTGCAAAGACTCGTATGGCCTGTTGCGTACGGCCCGCGCCGCAGTGGGCGGAACCGGCCATACGCTTGCTTCGTATAGTACTTTGGGTGGCCGGGGCGCGCGGTATATCGCTCAGTGCCGGCAAGCGGTGCTTTTCGTGCGAGGCTCTTGCGCCATTTCGCCAAATCTGGCACACTGGGTCAACGCGGCGGGGGAGCAAACCCTCTGTGCGGTAAGAAGCATCTCCCGATGTGGAGGTGGAAGAGGAGTGGAATCTTGGAGAAGCAGCTGATGAGCCTCTTGGGCAGTATGTCCAAGCATGTGCTCGGTGGCATCTTACACGCTATTCGCGCCATCGCCCTGGCCTTCATCATCGTGGCAGTTCTCGCCGCCGGAGCCACCGAGGGCATCGCCGCCGCGCTGACGAAGCAGTTTCCTCCGAGCGGCGCCACCCACCTCGCCGCTGCCGCGCTCGCCATCGCCTTCGGCTATGCCGCGGCCATCACGGTGGCCATCGAGGAGATCTTGCGGACCATTATCAAGGCCTTCGAGGTGGTCCTCCAGGAGGCTGAGAAACTCGGTAAAGAAGCCATCGGAGAAGCCGAGAAGCTTGGCCGCGGCGCGCTGAGCGACGCTGGCGCGGTGGGCCGCGGCGTCACTGGCGTGGTCGGCGGGGTCGTCGGCGGCGTTGGCCGCGAGGCCGGACGCCTGGAGTCGGGAGTCACGTCGCACCTGCCCGGCCACCACGATCAAGGCGCAGCGGTGACCTCCTCTTCCCCGACCCCTACCACGGCGATTCGCTAATTCACGTCAGCAGGCATCGCAACTCGTCTTGTCTCAAATGCCCCGTCCGAACTCGCGACGGGGCATTTTCGTGCCCATTAGCACGCATCGGACGCCGGTCCGCCGATCGCACCGTGCGGCGGCGCTCGCCGAGTCCTGTCGGGGTTGCTGATCGCGCTTTTTCGGTGCTACTCTGCGCTCACCACGAGTTAAGGCGGAGCCAGGCAGTTTCCCCGCTGGCCTCACCATTCGAGCGGGCTGGATATGGGATGGCGCTGGGGGCGGATGCGGATGCGCAAGCGATACATCGTACTGGGCCTCACGCTGGCCGTCGTCTGCGTGGCATCGATGGCCTATGTGGTGCAAGGTGCTCGACTCTACCAGGGCTATCACCTCGCCTACGCCAACTATCGCTTCATTCCCACCGGCCCCTGTGACGCGCTCGTCGCGTGGAGCCCGCCGAGCGTCCTCTACACAGGCCTCTATGTCAATCAGCCGAGCCTACTGACGCTCCGCTACCGCAGTTCCGATCCGCAGACGTTGCACATCACCGTCGCCATCCCCGACTTCACGCTGGCGCAAACGCTGGAGGTCCAGGCCGCCCAAGCGTTTCAGCAACTCGCGTTCAAGCCGCCTCTGCTCGGCGGCAACGTGCTCGATAGCCTCGTCAGCGTCGATCAGCGCCAGGCCGAAATACAACTCAGCGTGCAGGGTGCGGCAGGCTCCTGCACCGTAACCTCATCAGTCCTACTCAAGTCGCGCCTGTGGATGCGTTGGACCGACCCCGCAACGGGCGCGGACAACTCCGACTACCTCGCCGGCTGGGTGACGCCCTCCGATCCATCGATCGCCGCGCTCGTCGCCAGCGCCGAAACCTATGCCAGCACCCACTCGTTCCCCGGTTACCTCGCCGGCTCACAACAAGAGGTCCTGAACGAGGTCAACGCGCTCTTCAATACCCTCCAAAGCGTCTACCACGTGCAGTATGCGCCCACAGCCCTCACCAACGGCACCGACGATGCCCAACGCATCCAACTGCCGCGGGACGTACTGGACAACTCCGCCCACATCGCCATGTGCGTCGAGACGACGGCGATTCTGGCGTCGGCGGTCGAGCGCCTGGGGATGCTCCCCTACATCATCATCGTGCCCGGCCACGCATTCCTCGGCGTCGCGTTGAGCGGAGACGCGAGCGCACCGATCTCGTACTGGGAGACCTCGGATCTCAACGGCTCCGACGGGGCACAGGCGAATGTCGAGGGCACGAATGAATATGACACCGCCGTTGCCCACAACCAAATTGGGCGCGTCGTCAACATCCAACTCGAGCGTCAACGAGGCATCCAGCCGATCGATTAATAGCAGCATGAGGAGACGTTGCGGAGCATGACCAGCCCGGACTTTCCAACCTGGTTCGGCATCGGAAGCTACGGCGGCCTCGCCGCGGGCCTGCTCTCCGCGACGGCATTGGTGGCGTATGCGCAGTGGTCGCATCGCGGGTCTCCTCGCACGCTCGCCCGCACGATCCTCGTCTGCCTCCTCGCGAGCTGCCTCATGCTCGCTGCGATCTGGTGGGATCAGAACCGGCTCGACCTCTACGGCCCGTCGCTCCCCAGCGGCGAGGTTAATCTGTGGCTGATTTGGACCGCTCTCCTCGGCTGGGGCGTGCCCATCGCGGTGCTCGCCGGCTTCGTGGCGCTGGCCACACCGCAGCCAGCCGCGCCGGTCGTGGTCGCGCGCAATCCGATCGCGATCGAGCTGAACAGCACAGATCGCCGCATTGAGCCGCTCGGCGCGGGGCGCGCATGGGGCCGCCTGATACCGATGGACGGGCCATTCGCGGAGCAGGCGCTCTCGCTGACGCGGACGCTGACCGTGGTTGGCCGCGAGATCGACAACGACCTCGTGCTGGACGACGAGCTCTCGTCTCGCCGCCACGCCGAGATTCGCTGGGAGAACGGCCGCGTGCAGGTCCGCGATCTGGACAGCTTGAATGGCACGTTCGTCAACGGCCAATCCGCGCGCGGGCGTTTGCCGCTGCGGTCGGGCGATGTTCTGCAATTCGGCGCGCGCTCCTACCGCGTGGAATTGTTGACATCGGGCGGTCTAAAACTGCCGCCCGCGGCCACCACCGAAGGCGAGACGAGCAAAGTCCCCGGCGTCACTGCGGGGCGTTCGAGGGCGGCGCCGTTCGTGCTGATCGGCGTCAGCCCTCCGGTCGAGGGCTATCGCTGGCAACTCGACCAGCCGGTGACGAGTATCGGGCGCGATCCCGTCTCCACCGTCGCCCTGCCTGACGAATCGGTTTCGCGGGTCCACGCGCAGATCGTCCGTCAGCAGACCGGCCTATATCTTACCGACCTCAACAGCAGCAACGGCACGCGCCTCAACGGCGAAGTGATCACCGCGCCGGCGCTCCTCGCGCATGGTGACCGCCTCCAGTTCGGCGAGGTTGCGTTGCGGTGCGAGCTGCCCGCATCCACGGCGCAAGCGACGGTTCCCTTGGGCCATGAACTGCGCGCGGCGGTCGCTTCGGCCACTCTGGGCACCTCGCCGTCGCACGAGACGCCGCCAGTCGATGAGCGGGGCGCGATCGTCGAGCCTGCACCCACTGTCAGCGACGAAACCACCCCGCAGAGCGTGCTCTAAACACCCAACACGCCCGCACGCCACCTACGAACCAGACGCCTTGCGCCTGCAGGCCCTCACTTCGAACACGCGACAGCCCGTACGTGTTTTCAAGGCGAATCGCAAACTTGCCCCATGACCGCTTGCAAGAACCGACCACTCATGTTAGGATATTAGAACAATAGTTCTATTGCACGTGAGTCGCCGTATTTGGTGGAATCGCGCCGCCCTACGAGAGGCGGCGAAGGGGGCAGAGCATGAGACGGGTCCTGCTGGTAGACGATGATCGCGCCATCCGAGAGCTGCTGACCTGTGCCCTGGAGTACGAAGGCTACGAAGTGACGTCACTCCCCGATGGGAGCAGGGTGGTCGCGCTGCTTGAGGCGACCGAGGAACCATGCATCGTGCTGATGGACTTGATGATGCCGCGCATGGACGGGTGGGCCGTCTGTCGCGCCCTCGCCAACAGGCCAGAGCTGCTGGCACGGCACCCAGTGGTGCTGATGTCCGCAGGTTCGCCGCCGGAAAATGCGATTCCCCGCGAAGCGAGCGTTTTTATCCGCAAGCCGTTCGATTTGGACGTCCTCTACCGCTCGCTGGCCCCGCTCACGCGTTCGCCGGTCGCCGCGAACGCAACCGTGGCGTGTCCAGTGAGTGCAAGTTAGGGGCTCTGGCGAGGCGGGACTCTTCGGTGGCGAGCCCGGTCGGCTCAGCGATGTACGCCCGGTTGACGGCGCCACCCTCCGGGCGGTTGGCCAAGGAGGCGATCGGGAGGAGCGGGAGCGGTGTTCCATTCGGCGGTCCCCGGCGTCGCAATCCCCGGCGCGGGAGGATCGGAGGCCGCCGGAATGTTGGTGGTCGCGGCGGCGCTCGTGCTCTGAGCTGGCGCGACTAGGCGAGCGGTCGTCTGGGCTGCAGGCGCGGCGGGTGACACGGGGTGGGCGACGGAGAGGCTTCGTTGCCCGTACTGGCCAGTGGCGTTATCGGTGGTGACAGGTGGGAACGCGCGTCCCACCGAGCGCGGGGGAGTGGCGGGCGCAACCACACTCGGGGGCTGTATTGCGGCGTTTGCGCGAGCGGCGGTGAGCAACAGGCGGTAGCCGCAATACGTCAGCACACACGACCCAATCAAGAACAGATACAGGCCGAGATCGATGGAGGCGGCTTGACTGACCGGGATGTTCGGGGTAACCCTTGTCCCTACGGTGTCACCAGGAATGATGATGGTGACGCTCGCCGTGACACCTGCGCGAACCGTGAACCAGAGGAGGGCGGTGGCCCCGAACGCTCCCGCTCCGATCGCGAACGGTAGGGCAGCAGCGAGCGGGTTGTGCCGCAGTGATGCACTTGCCAAGGGCGTCAGCGCCCCGACCAGGATCGCGATGATCAGGACGGTAAAGAGCCCGGCCTGGCCGGGTGACCACCGGATGCCCTCCTGATCGAGCCAAGGCACCAGCAGGTCTACCACCAAAGCGAGCACAACGAACAGCAGGGCACGGCCCGCGGCGTCGCGCGGGAGCCCCGGCGCGTCGAGGTCGCCGCGCGCGATGCTCGGCGCGGTCGAGCGCGAAGCGTTCGCATTCGGTGACGACGTGAGGGACGTGGGCGAGAGCGACGCGCTCTGCCGCAGCTGCAGCGCTGGTCCGTCAATCGGGCGGCCACACACGGCGCAGCGATCCATACCGCGTCGTAGCTCGGCGCCACATCCCATGCAGAACACCGCGCGCTCCTTTCGATGCCGCGGTGACGGCGAGACGATGAGCACGGATCACGCCACCACCGCAAGGTTTCGGCACGTTGGTAAGACGCGCCGAACCGGTGAAATCTTACTCGTCATCCTCATCTTCTTCGCTGGCGCGGATCTCGGCGGCCTGTTGTAGCGCGTCCTGCGCCTCGGCGTCACGCCCTGCGCGTTGCAGCGCGGAGGCCAGCGTCTCGTAGGCGACGGCAAGCGTCGGGTCCAGGGCGACGGCGTTCTGCGCCATCTCGATAGCATCGTTGACGCGACCGACTTCGAGATAGGTGTCGGCGAGGTCGTTGCAGATGCCGGGATCGAGCGGGTTGCCCTGCAACGCCGCCTCGTATGCCTCGATCGCCTCTTCGTGGCGTCCAAGCGCGTCGTAGGCGGAGGCCTGCTCGTAGAGCGCGCCGGGGTCGTCGGGGAAGCGGTCGAGGAACTGGCGCGTGGTGTTGAGCGCGTCGTCGTATTTGGCGGCGAGATTCTGGCTGGCGGCCAGCCCCTCGTATGCACCGCGCAGCGTCTCTTCGTCGTCCTCGCCGGCGGCGTCCGCGTAGTCGGTCACCAACTCGGCGTAGGCGGCGATGGCGTCGTCATACCGCTCGGCGTCGCGCTGGACCTCCGCGATACCGAAGCGCGCGGCGGGCGAGTCGGGCTGGAGCTCGGCCCAGTGCTTGTAGGCGGCGATGGCTTCGTCGTAGCGCTCCTGCTGCTCACGCCAGGTGCCGAGATGCTCCCAGGCCTCGGCGTCGTCGGGCGAGAGCTCGACCACGCGCTGCCAAGCGTCGGTCGCCTCGTCCACGCGATCCATGTTCTCGAAGACCTGCGCCTGCGTGACATAGGTGTTGGGGTCGTCTGGGGCCAGCGCGATCATCTGGTTGACGATGTTGAGTGCGTCTTGTTCGCGGTGGGCTTCGAGGTAGGCGTCCACCAGGGCGCTGTAGCGGCTGAGGTCGCGAGGGTCCTCGTCCACGCGCTTCTCCAGATCGGCGATATCTTCGGCCTGCTGATTCAGGCGCTCGCGCACGTCGCGCAGGTTATCTGAAGCTAGCGTGTTGTCGGGATTGAGGATCTGCGCCTGGCGATAGGCGAGGATGGCGTCCTCGAAGTAGCCGAGCCCGCGATAGGCGTCGCCGAGGTTGATGAACAGCTCGTCGTTGCCGCTGTCGAGCTCCAGCGCATGCTGGAAGGCATCGAGCGCCTCTTCCTCCATGCTGAGCTCGCTGTAGAGGTTGCCGAGGTTGATGTAGGCTTCGATCAGGTTCGGGTCGAGCTGGATCGCGCGCATGTACGACGCGATGGCACCCTCGGGGTCGCCGAGATTCTGGCGGGCGAGTGCCAGATCGTAGCGCGCGCGCGCGTTGCTCGGCTCCGCCGCCACGGCCTGTTCGAAGGCCTCCTCGGCGGAGTCAAAATCGCCGGTCGCTGCCGCCGCGTTGCCCTGCTCGATGAAGGCCTGGGCGCTGGCGACGGCACTCCCCGTCGATCCATTGGTGGCGTGTCCGTCGACTCCGGTCGTTCCGGAGGTGCGCTCGTCCTGCGGCATGTCGCTCTCCCTTGTCTCCTCGCGGAACTATGCCACGTTGGCACGCCCACAGTATCAGCGCAAAAGGGTTCGCCGCGAACCAACTCGCCGCGATACCCCCCGCACGCATTCGCGCTACAGCACGGCCAGCGCCTCGTCCAGCCGCCCAATCGCCTCGTCGATCTCCTCCCGCGTGATGATCAGCGGCGGCACCGTGCGGATCGTCGCTGGACCTGCGCTGGTGATCAGCAGGCCGCGCTCTTGAGCGCGCTCCATCAGCTCGTTCGCGCGCTCCGACGTAAGGTCGAAGGCGCGGATCAGGCCGAGGCCGCGTTTGCCGGTGATGATCGACGGGTACTTCGACTGGAGGCCCTTGATCTTGCCGTCGAGGTACTCGCCCATCGCGGTGACGTGCTCCATCAGGTGTTCACCCAGGATCGTGCGGACGGTGGCGATGCCAGCGGCGCAGGCCAGCGGATTGCCGCCGAAGGTGGTGCCGTGCTCGCCCGGCTCGAAGATGTCCGCGCGCGGCGTGGCGAGCATCGCGCCGATCGGTACGCCGCCGGCCAGCCCCTTCGCCATCGTCGTGATGTCGGGCTGGATGCCGTAGTGCTGCCAGGCGAAGAACTTGCCAGTGCGCCCGACGCCCGCCTGCACCTCGTCCACGATTAGGATCAGATTCTGCTCGTCGCACCAGTCGCGCAGGCCCTGCATGAACTCCGCCGTCGCAAGGTTGATGCCGCCCTCGCCCTGCACGGCCTCCACCAGGATGCCTGCCGTCTTGGCGGCTGGTCGCCGCTTTGACGGCTTCGAGGTCGTTGAACGGCACCTGTTTGAAGCCGTCGGGGATCGGCAGCCAGGTATCCTGGTATTTCTTCTGGCCGGTCGCCGCGCTGGTCGCCAGGGTGCGCCCGTGGAAGGAGCGGTCGAAGCTGATGATCTCGTAGGCGCCGCCGCGGTTCGTGCGGCCATATTTGCGGGCGAGCTTGATCGCGCCCTCGTTGGCCTCGGCGCCGCTGTTGGAGAAGAACGAGCGCATGCCGTCGCTCACGTCGTAGAGCAACTCGGCCAGCTCGACCTGGCGCTGGTTGATAAAGAGGTTGGAGACGTGGATGAGCTGCGTCGCCTGCTCCTGGATGGCGCGCACGACGGCGGGATGCGCGTGGCCGAGCACATTAGTGGAGATGCCCGCCACGAAGTCGATATACTCGCGCCCGGAGGCATCCCAGACGCGGACGCCGGAGCCGCGCTCCAGCACGAGGCTACGCTTGAAGGTGTGCTGGTAATACTTCTGCTCCAGCGCTACCCAGTCGCGCTGCGTGGTCGCGGATTGTGCCACCGGTGTAGTCGTCGTCATGCGTTGCTCCTCATGCTGTGGCGCGCTCCGTGGCGCGCGTGTTCCCGCTCCCTGCGAGCTTCATCGCTGCGGCAAAGCGGCGCCGGACGCGATTAGCGTGTGTAGGTGGCGTTCTCGTCGATGTAGCCGTGGGTCAGGTCGCAGCCCCAGGCGGTGGCCTCCGAGGCGCCAGAGCCGAGCGTGACATCCACGTTGATGTCCGCCGGCTTCATGGCGGTCTTGGCCGCGGCGGGATCATACTCTGCCGCGCGTCCGCCAGAGACTAGCGTAACCCCGTTGATCGTCAGCGCGAGATCGCTATGTGCAAAGTCCGCGCCGCTGGCGCCAAGCGCGGCGATGACGCGGCCCCAGTTGGCGTCGCCGCCCGCCACGGCGCATTGCCAGAGCGGCGAGGCCGTCACCGCGCGGGCTGCCTTGCGCGCGTCGGCCTCGGTCTGCGCACCTTTGACACGGACGATCATCAGGTGGGTCGCGCCTTCGCCGTCGCGCGCCATCTCGCGCGCCAGGTAGCGAGTGACGTAGCGCAGCGCCGTGGCGAAGGTCTCGGCCCCGGGCGCGCCCACCTTGAGGGGCGCGTTGCCGGCGAGCGCCGCTGGCGAAGACGAAGGCGGAGTCGTTGGTGGACATGTCGCCGTCGACGCAGACCATGTTGAAGGAATCGTTGACAGCGGCACGCATGAACTCTTTGAGAGAGGCGGGCGTCGACAGCGGCGTCGGTGGTGAGGTAGCAGAGCATCGTCGCCATATTGGGGTAGATCATGCCGACGCCCTTGGTCGAGCCGCCCAGGCGAACCGTCGCGCCGCCGACCTCGAACTCAACGGCGACCATCTTGGGGCGCGTGTCGGTGGTCATGATGCCGCGCGAGAAGTCGGGTCCGCCGTCGGCGCTGACCTCAATCTGGCGGATGCCCTGCTCGACCTTATCCATCGGCAGCGGTCGCCCGATGATGCCAGTGGACGAGACCATCACGAGATTGGGGTCGGCGATGCCCAGCTTCTCGGCGGTCAGCTCGGCCATGCGGCGGGCGTCGCGTATCCCTTGCTCGCCGTTGGAGCAGTTGGCGTTGCCGCTGTTGACGACGACGGCCTGCGCGGTGTAGCCGCTGGCGGCGAGATGTTCTTTGCAGACCTGGACGGTATGGGCGGCGGTGCGGCTGGTGGTGAAGGTGGCGGCGACGAGGCAGGGCGCATCGGCGACGAGCATCGCCAGGTCGGGGCTGCCGGCCTCGGACTTGATGCCGCAGGACGTGTTGCCAGCGCGGAAGCCCTTCGCCGCCGTCGCGCCGCCGTCGATCAGGCGTAGGCCATCCGGTAGATCGCGCGTCATGTAGTCACTGAACTCAGGCACGGCGCTCTGCTCCTCTTTCGCTGCGCGTCATGGTAGGCAACGTCGCGCTCCCTGGCGACAGGCATCCCTCGGCACAGCCCGCGTATTGTACAACCGGCTTGTGCGCGCCGCAACGCGTCGGGCCAGCAGGGGTAAGGACGTTCGGCGCGACCCCTCCGCGCAGACGGGGCGCGAGAGGCGGAAATACGAGCAGACCCAGAAAATTGCGCTTATCCGTCGCCGGCCGCATGGCCCGTTTGGTCGAGGGGGCTACCGTCGTCAGGCACATGAGACCGCATGACGCCGGAGCTGTCGCCGGTGCGGGTCCGCCGGATCATTTCCGTTTCTTTCCGCTTCTGCGTCGAGATCGTCTCTTCGCGATCGATTTTCAGCGGGTTCGAGGGGCTGGGTGCGGAAAGGGGAAATGGGCGATCTCCTGGCGGTTTCGCGCAGTGCGATGAGGGAGGATATGTGGGGGAGGTGAGGGGGGGTGTTGGCAGAAGAATAGATGTTCTGGCAGAGACAGTGTAGCATGTGGGGAGTGGGATCGCAAGGGGCGTTGTGGCGCGGAATGAGCTATTTGGCGGCGAAGGGCACGTTTCTTGTCATACGGCGCGCACGTAGCGGATAATGCCCATGATGTGCGGGATGCTGGGCACGCTCTGCCCGCGCCCGCACAGCGACACGATCGGTCCCGCGAGCAGAAGGTGCACCTGATGAGCGTTGCCGGAGAGGTTGCGGGGACGTCTATGCGGTCCAACGCAGCGGCAGCGCGTAGCGCGACGGCGCCCGCGTCGAGCGAGATGATCGCCATTCTGGACTATGGGTCGCAGTACAGCCCACTGATCGCGCGTCGGGTGCGCGAGAGCCACGTCTACTGCGAGCTGCTACCGGCGACGACGACAATGGACGAGTTGCGGCGGCGCGGCGCGAAGGGCGTGATCCTCTCCGGCGGGCCGGATAGCGTCTACGACGACGGCGCGCGACGCGTCGATCAGGCGATCCTGGAGAGCGATCTGCCGGTGCTCGGCATCTGCTATGGCATGCAGCTCTTGGCGAATCAGCTTGGCGGCAGCGTCGAGCCGCATTCGGGGCGCCGCGAGTACGGCCCCGCGCATATCACGGCGGTGGCGGGCGCCGCGGGCGACGCCCTCTTCGCGGGGCTAGCGCAGGACGGCGACGTCGCGCTGGACGTGTGGATGAGCCATGGCGATAGCGTCGGCACGCCGCCGCCGGGCTTCACGCCGCTGGCGCGCTCGGCGTCGGGAACGCTGGCGGCGATGAGCGACGGGGCGGGCCGCTTCGGCATCCAGTTTCATCCCGAGGTGGCGCATACGCCGCAGGGTAAGGCGATCCTGGAGAACTTCCTCTTCCGCGTCTGCGCCTGCGCGCCGAATTGGACGCCGAGCGCGTTCATCGAGGAGTCGGTAGAGCGTATCCGCGCCCAGGTCGGCGACGGGCGCGTGATCTGCGGCCTCTCTGGCGGAGTGGATTCGGCGGTGGCGGCGCTGCTGGTGCATCAAGCGATCGGCGACCGGCTGACCTGCATCTTCGTGGATACGGGCTGCATGCGGGCGGGCGAGCCGGAACAGGTAGTCGAGACTTTCCAGGCGCACCTGCATATTCCGCTGGTGGCGGTTGACGCGCGCGAGCGCTTTCTCTCGCGGCTTACTGGGGTGGTCGATCCCGAGCGGAAGCGCAAGATCATCGGCGAGGAGTTCGTGCGCGTCTTCGAGGGCGAGGCGGAACGGCTGCGCGAGCAGGCGGCGGTCGATTTCCTGGCACAGGGCACGCTCTATCCCGATGTGATCGAGAGCACCAGCGCGGACGCCAACGCGGCGCAGAAGATCAAGACGCATCACAACGTCGGTGGGCTGCCAGAGGGCATGCAGTTCAAGCTGATCGAGCCGCTGCGCTACCTCTTCAAGGATGAGGTGCGGCAGATCGGCGCGGAGCTGGGCCTGCCGGAAGAGTGGGTCTGGCGGCATCCCTTCCCCGGCCCGGGGCTGGCGATCCGCGTGCTCGGAGAGGTGACGCACGAGCGGCTGGAGACACTGCGCAAGGCGGACACCATCGTGATCGAGGAGCTGCGCAGCGCGGGGCTGTTCCGCCAGATCGGGCAGGCCTTCGCGGTGCTGACTCCGCTGCAGAGCGTGGGCGTGATGGGTGACAACCGCACCTACGCGAATATGGTGGCCGTACGCGCGGTGACGACGGGGGACTTCATGACGGCGGACTGGGCACGGCTGCCGCACGATTTGCTGGGGCGCATCTCGAACCGCATCGTGAACGAGGTGCCGGGGGTGAACCGCGTGGTGTATGACATCACGAGCAAGCCGCCGGCCACCATCGAGTGGGAGTAGGGGGTGCAGAGGTTCACCACAGAGGACGCGGAGTTGGAGAGGTAGTGGCGTCCAGAAGGGCGTGAAGGGCTATTCCTACATCATGCGGGCGGCGTTGCATTACGGCGGAGCCAGTACCAGGAGGAGGCAAAGCCGCGTCCCGTATCGGTGCCTGGGACGGCGCACTCGACGGTGAAGGCAGGGGCGAAGAGGTCGCGCACCTCGTCGGAGGTGATGCCCAATGGATGTGCGCCGAGCATGCGGGGTCCGAAGGCGTAGAGCAGGAAGAGCGCGTCCGGCGCGGCGTGGCGGGCGACTCCTTGGGCGTAACCGGGCCACTTTTCGCGCGGGATGCCGTGGAGGCACCCTTGGTCGAATAACAGGGTGAAGGGACCGTCGAGGGCGCGATCCTCCAGGCGTGAGGCGTCCGCGCGGAGGAAGGTGACGGCGCCTGGGAGCGAGCCCGCGGCGCGCGTTTTGGCGCGGGCGCGGCGGATGGCGGGCGCGGCGAAGTCGAGTCCGGTGACGCGCCAACCGGCACGGGCGAGGTAGAGCGCCGTGGTGCCCGTGCCGCAGCCGATGTCGAGCGCGCAACCAGGCGGCAGTGCGTGCAGCCCCTCGACGATCTCGCGAAGCTCAGGCGGGGCGATGCCGGTATCCCATGGCGCGCGACCGCGCAGGTAAGCGAGCGAGAAGGTCAAGCGATCGAGCTTCAGGCGGCGCAGCAAATCGTGGAGCATGTGAGGACATTCCAGAACTCTGATGGAGGTCTCTACGCAGCAGATCTCAGGAGCCATCGCCCCATTTCAGCGAAGCGATGGTGGCGGCAGCAAAGACAACCCGACATTGAGTCGATCGAAGGTACTCCAGTAACAGATGTCGGGTGTGGTTACCGAGCCGTGACACGTGTCGCCGATGCACCCCGCGTGGCAGGATGTCACATTCAAGCCTTCGTCGGGGCGGGTCGATACAGGCGCCGCCAGAGGCGCGCAAACCCCAACACGACTCCGGTGCTGGCGAGACCTCCGACGACGCCGACGACCGCGCTGAACACCTGGTGGAAGAATAATGCTCCTTGCAGGTCTTGCAGGATGAACGCCCCCAGATCGTGGCTACCACTGCTGTGGAAGTCGTCTATCGCGCCATCCTGCAGCCAGAACTGATACCAGTGGGAGCCGCCCCAAAGCGTATAGTTCAGCAGCGTTACGCCCAGGCTCCAAATGGCGGTGCCTATCGTCAGCGCCCAAATTGCGGCCACTACCCCTTCGCGGAGCCGCTGACTCCGCACACTCGCCGCTGCCCCGACGAGCAGGGCAATCCCCACAAACAGGGAATATATGGTGACCGGGCCGTCATCGGGGCCAAGAGCCATGCCGGAGAAATCGCGCGCAAGGAAGCCTAGGTAGACGGCGGCGAACAGCGCCCCGAGGCCCATGCTGATCCCCACCGTGCGGGGGAACGCGTGAAAGGCCAGCGGGCCAACAAGCGCCAGGAGGGCGAGCAGGCACTGTAGGCCGATCACGCCTAGCACGTCCCACACCCCCTCTGCCGAGCCAAGATCTGAGGGGACCACGCGCAGGCCCAGTACGATCAAGCAGACATTGCTCGCGAGCACGAGGAGGAAGAGGCGTTCGATCCAGGTGGTGCGGCGCAGCGCATGGAGGATGCCCGCCATGTTTCCTTTCCTCTGACATTGCCTGAGATGAAGTGGACCCCTTAGTGCGAGGCGAGCGTATCATCGCCGTCAGGATTGCTGGGCGTCATCTATGCACTACGGGCGGGCGGGGGATCATCCCGGCGTGCCCTGCACCGACGAGCCAAGCCAGCATGTCATAGCCCTCTCACGCTACAGTCGCGCAGGTTCCGGAACGTCGAAAGCAAGCGATGCGACGACAAAGAGCATGACTGCGCCAGCAACGAAAAATGATGACATCGGTTTAACCTCGTGAACGCCGCTTGTACGCGCCGCATGCTCGTTGGCAGCGTCCAGTGTAGCAGCACAATCCAGCAGTGTATGGCGGTGGCGGTTCCGGCGAGCAGTTTGGCATGCGTCGGCTCGATGGCAAGTTGCGGCGCGGCATCCGATAGCAGTATGCTGGGGGGACTTGCGCCTCGCGAGTGGGCGCGGAACGAGCGAGCGATGCCAGGAGGTGCGACGTGCGGGCGGAGGCTGAAGGGCACAGTGCGTCGGTGGCGGGCAGCCGGGGCGACCACACACGCTGGAACTTCGCCATGTTCGGCGCGGACATCGCGCTCTTCAGCCTCGGCCTCGCGATCTCGTCGTCCTATACGGTGCTGCCGATCTTTGTGGCGCATCTCACGCCGAACAACGTCGCGGTGGCGCTGATCCCGGCGATACGCGCGCTCGGGCTGTATGGGCCGCAGCTCCTCGTCGCGCCGATGGTGGAGCGCCTGCGGCACGCGCTGCCGTTCATCCTGGTGGCGACGATCCTGGAGCGGGTGCCGTACCTGGTGCTGGCCTTTGGCGCGATCTGGCTGGCCGCGGACCACCCGAACGCGCTGCTGGTCCTCTTCTTCGTCATGATCTTCCTGGCACTCTTCGGCGGCGGGCTGACCTATCCCGCGTGGCTGGACATGATCGCGCGGTCGATACCGAGGACGTGGCTTGGTCGCTTCATGGGCTTCTGGATGGGTGCGGGCGGCGTGCTGGGCGTCGCAGGAGCGGCGGTCGCCGCGGCGCTGCTGGCGAACGTGGCGTGGCCGCTGAACTTTGCGCTGTGCTTCGGGCTGACCTTCGCGGCGATGGCGATCTCGTTCGTTCTACTTGCGATGGGCCGCGAACCGGCGCGCGCGGCACGGACCACGCAACCGACGCGTGAGACGACCCAGCTGCGCGACGTCGCGGCGCTGGTGCGCGAGGATGCCGCACTACGGCGCTTCCTGGTGGCGAATGCATTGGTGGGCATCGCGACGATGGCGGGCGCGCTCTACGCCGTCTCCGCGTTGCGCGTCGGCGGGCTGAACGATGCGGAGGTGGGTACCGAGAGCACGGTGTTCTTCGTGGCGATGACGGCGGGCAACTTCGTCTGGGGCGCGATCGGCGACCGCTTCGGCCACCGCGCGGTGCTGCTCTGGGGCACACTCTGTGCCGGATTGGCGGCGGTGCTTGGGTTGACGGCATTTGGCTTCGTGGCATACGCCGCGGTCTTCCTAGCGCTGGGGCTGAGCGTCTCGGGCGTGCAGCTCGCCGGCTTCACATTGATCACCGAGTTCGGGCCGGAGGAACGCCGCCCGACCTATGTGGCGCTCGCCTCGGTGGCCTACGCGCCGTTCGTCATCGGCGCGCCGATCCTTGGCGGCTTCGTGGCGAACGCGTGGGGCTACGCGCCCGTCTTCGTCTTCACGGCGGTGGCCGCGCTGGCGGGCGCCATCGTGCTGCGCTTCTGGGTGCCGGACCCGCAAGCTCGGCACGCGGCGGCTCCCGCAGTGGTGCGCCACTAAACGATCCTACGCGGCTTTGGCGACGGCCCAGTCGAGGCCGAAGGTGTGCTCGAAGGTGCTGAGCGCCGGCGTGTCGTCGATCATGATGCCCAGCTCGCGGTTCTTATCCAGTGAGGTGGCCGAGAAGTTCTCGGAGCCGGTGAAGGCGAGCGCGCCGTCCGCGACGACGAGCTTGGCGTGCATGTACGGCGAGGTGATGTAGCGCACATGGACGCCGCCGTTTAGGAGGGTCGTCACGTCGGTATCGTTGCCGGACCCGCTGTCCGGCTTGGGCAGGATGAGATCCACCTCCACGCCACGCTTGGCGGCGGCGATCATCGCGGCCTCAGAGGCGTCGTCGGCCATCTCCTCGTCCTCGATATGCAGGGTCTTCTTGGCGCTGGCGATCAGCGCCGCGAGGGTCGCGCGCGAGTTTACGGGGCTGAGCACGATCTGAGCCTGCGCATAGGTGCTCGACGGTGGCGTCTTGCGGTCCCAGTCATCCTGAAAGATGGTATGTATCTCGGCGATATCTTTCTGGTCGGTGTCGATCACGCCGTACTCGCGGTTCTTCGTCGAGCCATTGCCGCCGAGCGCGGCGCGGCTGAGGTTGGCCGTGAGGACGTAGAGCGTGTCGTCGTCCACCAGCATCATCTTCTCGTGGGTGTAGCGGAATGCTGAGTCCGACGCCTCAGCCTTGACCCCCGCGGCGTTGAGCGCATCGATCAACGGCTGCGCGGCGGCGCCGCCGAAGGGATGCGGCTCTAGCATGACGCGCACGTCCACGCCACGATTCGCGGCATCCTCAAGGGCGTGGGTAACGTTGTTGTCCGTCAGCAGATAGACCTCGACCCAGATCGAGTCCGTCGCGCCCTTGATGGCGTTCAGCAGCGGCGTCTCGCCCGCATCCGGCTCGACGAAGACGCTCACCCCGGCAGCTGCGCAGAGCGAGCCGTCGCAGGTGGTGACGGCGGACTGCGCTGTGGGCACGGTCTGCGTGGTCGAAGGGAGCGAGCAGGAGGCCATCGCGAGCACGCAGCAGAGCAGCATGAGCGCGCGCCATTTCAGCGGGGTGAAGTGAGACGAGGGGCGATGTAGCATGGCAAGCCTCCGCGACGCAGTATACCTGCTAAAGCGCGGGGAGCAATCGCGCGGTACTTTTGCATGGAAAACGACGGCGAGCCGGCCAGCGGAAACCTCCTACCGACCGGCTCGTGCGCGGCGTAGTTCTTACGGGTGCAGCGCGATGAAGAGCGGGGCCAGCACCAGCGTGATCGTGCTGAGCAGCTTGATGACGACGTGCAGCGACGGGCCGGCGGTGTCCTTGAAGGGGTCGCCCACCGTGTCGCCGACGACGCTGGCCGCGTGTGCCGCCGAGCCCTTGCCGAGCGTCTTGCCGTTCTCGTCCTTCAGATAGCCCGCCTCGATATACTTCTTGGCGTTGTCCCACGCGCCGCCGCCGTTGTTCATCACGAGCGCCATCATGATGCCGGCGATGGTGCCGACCATCAGCAGGCCAGCAGCGGCATACGGACCAAGGATGACGCCGACGAGGATCGGCGTGCCGACGACGAGGATACCCGGCAACACCATCTGGCGCAGCGCCGCGCTGGTGCTGATATCCACGCAGCGGGCGTAGTCGGGCTCGGCGGTGCCCTGCATGATCCTGGGGTTAGCCTTGAACTGGCGGCGCACCTCCTCGATCATGCCCTGGGCGGCGGTGCCGACGGCGCGAATGGCAAGCGAGCTGAAGAGGAAGATCAGCATCGCGCCGATCAGCGCGGCGATGAAGATCGGCGGATTCGCCAGGTTGACGACGTACGGGAGGTTGCAGCCCGCCCTTGGTCGAGTGCTGCGAAAGGATGTCCAGGTAGGCGCTGAAGAGCAGGAAGGCCGCCAGCGCCGCCGAGCCGATGCCGTAGCCCTTGGTCAGCGCCTTCGTCGTGTTGCCAACGCCATCGAGCGCGTCGGTGATGTTGCGCACGGACTCCGGCGCGCCGCTCATCTCGACGATGCCGCCGGCGTTGTCGGTGATCGGGCCGAAGGTGTCCATCGCCAGGATGTAGCCGGCGCTCATCAGCATGCCCAGCGTGGCGACGGCGGTGCCATAGATGCCGCCGATGCTCACCGCACCGTGGCTGCCAAGGCCCGAGAGCGTGCCAAGATAATAGGCGAGCCCGAGCGAGGCACAGATCGCCAGCACCGGCAGCGCGGTATTCTCGAAGCCGACAGCCAGGCCGGAGATGATCGTTGTCGCCGGTCCGGTCTTGCTGGCCTCAGCGATCTCGCGCACCGGGCGGTACGTGCCCGAGGTGTAGTACTGCGTGATGAACACGAAGGCGATGCTGTTGAGGATGCCGACCAGGCCGCAGGCCGCGTAGACCCACCAGTTGTGGTTCGGCGGATCGAGCAAGAAATACGCCGCGCCGACGATGCCAATTGCGGCGAAGAAGGCGGTGACGTAGTAGCCCTTGTTGAGCTGCCCCATGGCGATGTCGCCGGGATCGCGACCACCGGCCTGCCCAGGCTCGCGCACGCCGGACTTGCGCACGACGGCCAGGCCGATCAGCGAGGCGATGATGCCGATGCCGACGGCGACCAGCGGGAAGATCACCCAGGCGGGATTGGGGTTGGTGGCGCTGATGGCGAGGGCAACCGCCGCGCCAAGGATCATCGCGCCGATGTTCTCCGCCGCGGTGGATTCGAAGATGTCCGCACCACGGCCGGCGCAGTCGCCGACGTTGTCACCGACGAGGTCCGCGATGACGGCAGGGTTGCGCGGATCATCCTCCGGGATGCCGGCCTCCACCTTGCCCACGAGATCAGCGCCGACGTCGGCGGCCTTGGTGTAGATGCCGCCGCCGAGCTGGGCGAAGAGGGCGACGAAGCTGGCGCCGAAGCCAAAGCCGACGATGGTAGCCGGCGTCGTGATGGGCGACGTGCCGCCGCCGAGCGCGCCGAAGAGGATGTACACAGCGGTGACGCCGAGCAGGCTCAGCGAGATCACGAGGAAGCCGGAGACGGCGCCGCCGCGCAGCGAGACCATCAAGGCGTCGCCTAGGCTGCGGCGGGCCGCGCTCGCCACCCGAATGTTCGCACGGACGGCCACCTGCATGCCGATGTAGCCGGCGATGCCGGAGCAGAACGCGCCGATGGCGAAGGCGATCGCCGTCTTCAGCGCGACGTGGACGGCATCATCGCCGTTGGAGGTGCCGCCAGCGCTCGAATTGGTGATGAAGGCGAGCAACGCGGCGATCACGACGGCGGCGACGACGGCGAGCAGCGTGATCGTGCGGTACTGCCGGCGCAGATACGCCTGGGCGCCGGTGAAGATGGCGTCGGAGACCTTGCGCATCTCCGGCGTGCCCGTATCCTGGCTCAGCACCCAGCGGATCAACAGGAGAGCACAGATGATCGCCAGGACGCTGGCGCCGATGGGGACCGCAAGCCACCACATAATGTCCACGAGTGTATTGCCTTCCTACGCTTGGCTTGCGCCAAGGCCTCGCTGCACAACGCCGCGTCGCGTTGGGGCAGTGGCGCCCGCACCGGCGGCGCACTCGTCCTGCCGTCGCCCAATGCCATGCCCAGTCGGGGGAGAAGGAACCCGCGCCAGACCGAGATGGGTAGGTACACCGTTCCTGGCGTGCTTGCGGATAATGCGTATCAGGGGAACCTGAGCAACGCGGAAACCGCCCACGTGCCATGCAGGGAATCGCGAGTATCGCAGACGCGTTCGTGCGTTCCGACGAACGCACGATGTGAGGAGTGTAACATAGGTGCACCAGCCTTGCAACCATGCGTCCTCACCGCGCTTGCGATCCGGCCAACTTGCCCGCCTCCACGCAGCAATGGTATACTTCTCCTCGTCTAAGACGTGTGATACACGAAGGGTCTGCCCAGGCGGTCTCGGGCAGACGAACGTTGGGATGCGACGCCCCACACCCAGACGGCGTCGCTTGTCCTCGATTTTCCCGACGTGGGCCCACGAGCAAGACACACAGTCGCAGGCTCATTGCACGCCGGCACCTCCATGCGGATTGGACGTGCATTCAGGAGTCTGCGCGGTTGCCCGAATGTGGTGAGCGCCGGCGCGCGCTCGTAGAGCACCAAAAGGAGGAGGCCACCGCACCGGCAGAGCATTCGTCGGTTGCGTGTGGCCGCGAACGCATGGCATTGCAGACGGAAGACAAGAAAGAGATCATCGAACAGTATCAGATCCACGACGGCGACACCGGGTCGCCTGAGGTGCAGATCGCCATTCTGACGCGGCGCATTCAAGACTTGAACGGGCACCTCGCCGAGAACAAACACGACCACCACTCCCACCTGGGGCTACTCAAGATGGTCGGCCAGCGCCGCCGCATGTTGAAGTACCTCAACCGCACTGACCCCGAGCGCTACCGCACGCTGATCGCATCCCTCGGACTGCGCCGATAGCCGCGCAGCTCGCCCGCATGAGGCACGCGCACGCTAATGATCCCGTCACTGGCCGCTCGGCGGCCAATCGGACGGAGCGTTGCTCCGCCCCACTTTCCGCGCGGCACTTGCCGCGCAGAGCGTTGCCTATGCCTAACTGACGTAGCACGGGCGCCGGCCAAGGCGAATCTTCGCCTCCCTCCGCGCCCAGCGAAGCGAGCGGCGCGCCCTCCGCGCGGGGGGCGCGCCGCTGAAGGAACTCTCATGATCCACAAAGTCGAAATGGACGTCGCCGGCAGGACGCTCAGCATCGAGACCGGTCGCCTGGCCGAACAGGCCAGCGGCGCGGTGCTCGTCCGCTACGGCGAGACCGTCATCCTGGCCGCCGCCACCGGCAGCACGAGTCCGCGCGAGGGCATCGACTTCTTCCCCCTCACCGTGGACGTCGAAGAACGCATGTACGCCGCCGGCAAGATCCCCGGCGGCTTCATCAAGCGCGAGGGCCGACCCACCGAGCATTCGATCCTCGCCAGCCGCCTCGTCGACCGACCGATCCGCCCGCTCTTCCCTAAGGGCTATCGCAACGACGTGCAGGTCGTCATCACCGTCCTCTCCGTCGATCAGGAGAACGATCCGGACATCCTCGGCCTGATCGGCGCCTCCGCCGCGCTCTCCCTTTCCGAC
The DNA here is from genome assembly GCA_963841205.1 of uncultured Chloroflexia bacterium. GTDB lineage: Bacteria > Chloroflexota > Ktedonobacteria > Ktedonobacterales > JADMIN01 > CAWAWP01. The sequence goes on from CAWJCH010000026.1 coordinate 119,038, forward strand.
ATCCCCTTCGCCGGGCCCGTCGGCGCGGTGCGCGTGGGGTATCTCGATGGCGCCATCGCGATCAATCCGTTCCAGTCGCAGATGAAGGACAGCGCGCTCGATCTCGCCATCGCCGGCACCGCCGACGCCGTGGTGATGGTCGAGGCTGGCGCCAAGGAGTTGCCCGAGGCGACGCTGATCGAGGCCGTCAAGCGCGGCCACGACGTGATCCAGCAGATCGTCAAGCTCCAGCAGGACCTGGTCGCCAAAGCCGGCAAGCCCAAGCGCGCGTTCGTCGCGCCGCAGCCCGACGCCGCGCTCGCCAAGGCCGTTGCCGACTTCGTGCAGCCCCGGCTCGTGAAGGCCGGCAATTCGGCTTCCAAAGCCGACCGCGACAACGCGATGAGGTCCATTGAAGCTGATCTCATGGCGACGCTGAGCGAGAAGTATCCCGACCGCGCCAACGAGATCAACGCCTTCTTCGAGAAAGAGACGAAGAAATTCGTCCGCAAGCAGATCCTGGAGAAGGGCATCCGCCCCGACGGGCGCAAGACGACCGAGATTCGCCCGATCTGGTGTGAGGCGAGCGTCCTGCCGCGCACGCACGGCTCGGCGATCTTCACCCGCGGCCAGACGCAAGTGCTCAGCATCGTCACGCTCGGCTCGCCGGGCGACGAGCAGTCCATTGACGGTCTCGGCCTCGATGAGTCGAAGCGCTACATCCACCACTACAACTTCCCCTCGTTCTCCGTCGGCGAGACGCGCCCCTCGCGCGGCCCTGGTCGCCGCGAGATCGGCCACGGCGCGCTGGCCGAGCGCGCACTGCTGCCGGTGATCCCCGAGAAGAGCGAGTTCCCCTACACCATCCGCGTCGTCTCCGAGGTGCTCAGCTCCAACGGCTCGACCTCGATGGGCTCGACCTGCGGCAGCACCCTCTCGCTGATGGATGCCGGCGTTCCGATCAAGGCGCCGGTGGCGGGCGTAGCGATGGGCCTGATCACCGAGGACGGCGAGACGCTGAGCAAGTACGCCATCCTTAGCGACATCCAGGGCCTCGAAGACGCGATGGGCGACATGGACTTCAAGGTCGCCGGCACCGCCGACGGCATCACCGCGTTGCAGATGGATATCAAGATCAAGGGCCTCACCACCGAAGTGCTGGCCCAGGCGATGGCCCAGGCACGCGAGGGCCGTATGTTCATCATGGACAAGATGCTCGAGACGCTGCCAGAGCCGCGCGCCGAGCTGTCGGCCTACGCGCCGCGCATCCAATCCATGCGCATCAACCCGGAGAAGATCGGCGCCGTCATTGGCCCGGGCGGCAAGACCATCCGCCGCATCCAGGACGAGTCGGGCGCCAAGCTCGACATCGACGACGACGGCACGGTGCACATCTCCTCGACGGACGGCGACGGCATGGCCCGTGCGATGGAGGCCGTGCGCGCACTCACCGAAGAGGTGGAGGTCGGCAAGATCTACACGGGCACCGTCCGCCGCCTGGTGGACTTCGGCGCCTTCGTCGAGATCCTGCCGGGCAAAGAGGGCCTCGTACGCCTCACCCAGCTCGCCGACTACCCCGTCAACCGGCCCGAGGACGTCGTCTCGCCCGGTGACGAGATCACCGTGATGGTGATCGAGGTCGATCCGCAGGGGCGCATCAACCTCTCGCGCAAGGCAGCCCTCAGTGGCGAGATGCCGTCGCAGGCCGAGCTTGAGGCCGAGCGCGGCCCGCGTGGCGGCGGCTTTGGCGGCGGTCGCGGCGGACCCCGCCCCGGCGGCTTCGGCGGACCTCCGCGCTCCGGTGGCTTCGGCGGACCTCCGCGCTCCGGCGGCGCTCCCGGCGGCGCTCCCGGCGGCCAGCGCGGCGGTTTCGGCGGTCCGCAGCGCTCCGGCGGTCGTGGTGGGCGCGACGACTTCTAAACCCGCCGCAACCATGATCAAACGGGCGGGGAGTGCAGTGCTCCTCGCCCGTTTGGTTACTCTCAGCGTGTCTAGTCGCGCTCAGTGCCCTTGAATTCAAGCTTCTTCGCACTTCTCCTTGCTTGCAGAATTTTTCATTACACCATCTTGACCCCTAATTTGACCCCTACAGCGATTCCTTTCGCTGCCTACTTCTCCAGAATGCCTCAACGTCGTCCCGTGTTCGCCGCTTAGAGTTTCATGATGTCGTCCATCGTGTCTGCAGCTTGCTGTTGCATATGCGGCAGGACGTGGCCGTAGACCGTCAAGGTGAGCGCGACGCTCGAGTGCCCTAGCATTTCACTGACTACCTTTATATTGACGCCGCGGGACAGGAGCAACGTTGCGGCCGTGTGGCGTAGATCGTGGAAGCGGATCCTGGGCAGGTGTGCCTTCTTGAGTCGAGGATAGGGCCACCTTCTCTGGAAAGTTTTCGGGTCGTACAACAGCCCAATCGGATTGGCGAAGACGAGTCCGAGATCGGTCCAAGCGTCCTTCAGCCTCTCTCGTTCCTCGTCCTGTCGCTCCCGATGGTGACGTAGCGCTGCAAGCGCAGTCTTCGACAGTCCAATGCGACGCCGGCTGTGAACCGTTTTTGCCTCCTCAATGACGGGTTCCTCCCCCTTATAGCGTTGTACAGTGGCGTGCACCTGAATAGCAGCCTTGTCAATATCGACGTCTTGCCAGCGCAACGCCAGCAACTCCCCCACGCGCATGCCGGTTGCTAGTGCGACGACCGCCAGAGCCCCAAGTCGATCTCCCGACAATGATTGGAGGAATGTGCGGACCTGTTCCTCTGAATAGACTGCCATCTCTCTCCTCCGCGCTCGCGGAGGATCGACCAACTCGACTATGTTGCGATGAACCAAGTCCAGGCGCAATGCATCCGTGAGGGCGGCATGCAGCACCATATGGCAGTAGGCGACATTCTTCGACGACATCCCCTGAGCCAACTGTTTTGCATAGAAGCTGCTCACATGCTGGGCCGTCAACTTGGCGAGTACGATCCTGCCCAGACCGGGGATGAGGTGTAGACGCACCTGACGTTCGTAGCGCGCCGCAGAACTACGCCTGATTCTATGCTGTTTCGCCTCCATCCAAGTGCTGAGATACTGCCCGGTGGTCTGCCGCTCGCCAAGGGCGAGGAGCCCCTGATCGCGATCTCGAAGGACCTTCGTGAGGGACCGCGCGACCTCTTGCCGAGTCTCGCCGTAGAGGCTCTTGCGCTTGCCGTCGGCCAGCACCATGCGCGCTTCCCACCGACCGTCTGGTCGCTGCCGGATGGATCCCTCACCTTTTCCACGTCGTCCGGCCATGTTTCACCCTACCCTTCGCAGGGACGTTAGCCGCTCGACGTACTCTCGACGTACTCATGTAGCGCCGTAACCGGTATACGCCTCAGCCCGCCGACTTTCACGCTGACGATTTGCTCGTCCTTCAAGAGGGCAAAGATGCGAGTACGACTCAGGCTCAACGCCCTTGCAGCCTCCTCGACGCTCAGCAAGAACTTGAGCTTTGCTGGCTCGTTCGCTCGTATGCAATCGTGGGATGCCCGTCATGTACGTCCACTGTCTTTTCCTTTCGAGTCATGCGGCGGCACCAACGACGACGCCGAGGCGTAGCCACTTGCCGTCGCGAATGTCCTGGAAGGTCAGCCCCTTCTCGTTGAGATACGCCCCCATCCAGTCGTGGAACCACGTCAGGAACTCCGCCCCGCTGTCCGTCTCGGGCAGCTCATTGGCGAGGTAGGCCGCAGCGGAGGAGGCGCAGCCCGCGATCATCTGGCACAGCAGCCGGACATCGCCCTGACGCTTGCGCTCGCGCACGGCGGGCTCGGCCTCTCCGTAGAAATCGGCCTGCTGAATGGCGAGCCAGAACGGGGAGGATTCCCACCTGCCCCGGTTGGTGTCGGGCGTGGGCGTGGTGTGGCGCAGCCACTGCGCGGAGGAATAGGCCCAGAGCGCCGGGAGCTTGTCGAGCAGGTCGTAGGGGTCCTCGATCTCCATCTCGTGCAGGCATTCCCGCTTGTAGCGGAACTCCACACGGGTGATGCGCGATTCACCGTCCCAGCCGTGGCGCTCCCACACGGCCCGCATCCAGTCCTTGCGCGACTTGGTGATCTCCTTGGTCTTGTCGTAGATGCAGCATGAGTGCGCAGCACCCTTGGAAAATTCGTACCCCGTGCAGCGCCGGCCCTCCAAGTTCATCTCGAAGCCGGGCGCCCCGGGAGCGTCTTCATCCTGTTCCGGCTCCTCAACATGCGTCCGTCGTTTGTGCCCGCGCGTGATGAAAGCGGGTGCGTCGCCGAGGCTGAGCTCCCAGCCCGCGACGTCGGCGCAGAGATGGACCTCGCTCACCTGGAGGCGGAGGCCCTGCGCGCCGAAGAAGCTGACGACGAAGGCGTAGAGGTTGGCGAGTGCCACATCTGGGCCGTGCTCCCAGAGGAAGGCGGAAGAGAGGCGGGCCTTGCCGGCGATGTGGTTGTGCTTGCCCGTCCCGACGTCCAGGTGGAGCGAGGGGCAATGGAGGATCCACCGCCATTGCCGCTGGGAACCGTGCGGCTTGATGTAGAGCGTCTCGCCGCAGAACGTCCACCGCGTGGGCTCGTCGTCTTCCGCCTCTTGCGCCATGTGCTTGAGCGCATCGAGCTCCTCGACGAGCGGCTCCGAGAAGTCGGTGAGGATGATGTTGAGGAGCCAGGTGTCGATGTTCGCGCCAACGATCACGGGATGCGATGACATAGGGCATCTCCTTGGAACATGCACGGCGAGCCGGAAGCTGCCACGGCCAAGCGAGGTCAATCCTGACGTGGCTTGACAGGTATGTGCGGTATAGTGGCCTGACGGCCGAACGGCGTCGCGGATGGTGCGACGGCGCACGGCTCACCTTGAGGGAGGACAGCGACATGGCGGACTTGGAGAGCGCGAGCGACGGCGAGGTCCGACGAGGCAAGGAGACGCGTGACGATGGGCACGTCCCCCGGCAAACAGCGTCGGAACCCCGCGTGGGTCGCCCGTCCGCGCCGACCGTCTACGGCTTCTCGCGCGCCACGGGTCCGCTGCTGGAATGGCGGGATGTCGAGGCTCGGCTGCGCGACGCCCACACCTACTGGTTGGCGACCACACGCCCGGACGGTCGCCCGCATACCACCCCACTGTGGGGCGTGTGGGTCGACGGCGCGCTCTACGTCAGCGGCTTCCCCGCTGCCACATGGGCACGAAACCTTGCGGCGAACCCCGCATGCTCCGCGCACCTGGAAAGCGGCGAGGAAGTGGTCATCCTCGAAGGGACGGCCGAGGACTTCGTGACGGACGCGGAGACCGGCCAGCGCATCGTCGCGGCCTGGGATGTGAAGTACGGCCGATTGCACCCCGAACCGGCAACTGACGGGATCATCCGTCTCTGCCCCAGCACAGCCCGCGCTTGGACCGACCCCAAAGCGATGTCGGACGCGACCCGCTGGGACTGGACCTGAACACACGACTTCTATGAGGGGTGGCGGGTATATCAAACTGCGGGTGTCTGATAGTGGGGCCGCACCCGCAGAGCCGCCGCGCGGCGTCAGTGCCGCGCGGCGGCGATTTTAGGGATACCTCCGGCGACCAGGGGCTCCGCCCCTGGACCCCGCCAGGGACGCGTCCCTGGACCCTTCCTTGGTTCCAGAGGGAGAGGGGGAAGGAACCATGCATTGCGATGGCGTTCCCTTCCCCTCTCTCTCTGGACTCTCTCACCCCATCCCTCCGCGCTAGGCTGGGGAGCCTGCGGCGCTGCGCCTGGCGGCTAGGGTGAGCGGCCTCCGTGCTGTCGAGCGCGAGCACCCAGGCCAATCGTGACACTCATGTGAGCGTTTCCCCCTTGTGCGCTGCATCGCGGTATGGCATGGTGTGGGTGTCCCTCCTCTGGAGGGAGAAGGGCGACCGTTCAGAGGTGCAGAAAGGAGCAGCGGCGATACGTGACGTACTATCCCATTGCTGATTCCTTTGCTGCCCATACGCCTGCTCGGCATGGTGTTTCAAGTGGAGTAGGCGCGCCCGCACGGGCGGGCATGCAGATTCCTTCGAGGCTCGCGAAGACGGCGAGATCCACCCACGAGCCGCGCATGTTCACGAACCCTTTGCGGTCCGCGCGCGGGACACTAAGGAGAGGGCGAGACTGCTTCTGAGCGAGACGAAGGAGTCGATCGAGTCGGAGCATGCACTGGCCAGCGCGAAGGGTGAGAAAGGACCCGCGACCCCACCGAGAGGCCGCGCACCCCGACGAATCGACGAATGGATGCATAGGCATGAGGGCCACCGTCCGGACGGTGGCCCTTCACTGTGCGCGCGCTCGTGCCAGCACTTCACCCAGCAGCGTGCTGCTCAGTGCCACTCCGCGGAGTGGACCCTGCCTCCGGTTTGTCGCGCCCGTGCGGCGTGAAGGCGGCGCGCATCGCGCGCTGGAGCCGCGTGTACTCGTCCGCACTCATGCGGCGACCCATGCCGGCGCGCGCACTCGACATCGCCACCACGCTCAGGATCTGCGGGCGGCCGAGCCCCAAAGGGACCAGCATCGCCTCCGCCTCCTGGACCAGCGCCGTGCGCTGGCGGCGAGGTACTCGTGGCGCGCAACCCGTCGAGCACGGCGGTGTCATGCCCGGCACGCTTGACGCTAAGGAAGGCGGCATCCAGGGCCGACATGCTGCCACTCGTCGCGGCCTCCATGAGGGCGATGCGTTCGGCCGTCTCGGGCGAGCCGAGGGCGGCGGCGACCGCGCCGAGCGGGATGCCGTCGCGCATCATCGCCTCGATCTGCGCTTCCTTCTGCAGCCGCCACCGTTCCAGGGCTTGCTGCTCCAGGGCCCGTTGCGTGGCGAGGACGACCTCTTTCGCCGACTTGGGCCGCTCGCCGAAGATGCCCGCCAGGAACAGCACGGCGGTGTAGGCCAGCGCGTGCAGCCCGAAGTAGAGCCAGTTCCAGGGCTGCGGCAGGTCATCCAGCGGGAACGTGGCCGACGTGCCCGACGAGGTGTGCCAGGCCAGGGCCAGGAAGTAGAGCACGCTGACGAAGTTGATCAGCGACGAGACGCCCAGCACGAACCAGCCCCGCTTGATCAGCTTCTCCGCGCCGATCTCCACCTTGATGCTGGCATCCAGCGCCATCAGGTCGTGCAGCTGGAAGATGGTCGAGATCTCGAAGAGGGCGAAGGCGACCGTGGAGCAGACCGCCGAGAAGAGCAGGTAGCCGAAGCAGGAACGAGTTGCCGAGCACCAACCGCCCCGCCGAGTTGTAGAGCAGCTGCGCCACCATCGTGTTGGCGACCAGCGCCAGGACGACGACCTGGACGCCGCGACTGCGCAGGAAGTAGACGAGCCGATCCACCCGACCAACCCGCGCGGAATGGGTCACCTGGGCGTGTTGCGTCATGCACGATCTCGCTTTCTCTTGAGACATGGAGATGGGGCACGTCACCACATGCGGTGGAATGCCCTATCGCAGTCGAAGCGACGCCGGTTAGGCCGGTGCGCTGCGCTGGCGTTGCGGCAGTCAGGGTGCGCAGGCCCTTCTGGATCACCTGCCCGTTGAAGCGGACGGCCCCGCCGGTGGCGTTGAGGAAGGCGCCGCCCTTCGAGCCAGCAGAGGCGCGCATGCTGCGGACCTCCAGCTGCACCTGCTGGCGGCTCACCTGGCGGAGCTCGTCGTCGGCCAGGGCGGCCTCGCCCAGGAAGTCCACCCAGTAGAGGTCGCCGCCAGAGGCCTCGGGCCCCAGGTCGAGGACCTTGAGCCGCGTCTTCTGCAGCGTGCCGCCCTTCTTGCGTGGAGATCGTCGTCGTCGTGCCGGTCAGAATCTGTCCCGCGAGCAACATGGTTGCTTCTCCTGTTCGTCTGTGGCGAATGCTGCCAGTCAGCCAATGCAACTGGCCGAAGGCAAAAAGAAAGAGCAGCCGGCGACATACGCCAGGTGCCCGTGTGCGGTCGTGATGAGGCGGCGATTCGCCGCTCCTCAGTCGGTCATCGCGCTCCTTTCCCCACGGCAGCGGGTACGCGCTGCAGCGATTCCAACACTGCATCCGCCTGGCCGAGCAGCCACGCTCGTAAGAGGCGGCGATGACAGCGGACGCGCTCCTCGTCGGCGGCGGTCGGATGCTCGCAGCCCAGGAGCGTCACGCTGGTGTAGCGAGACGGCAAGGTGCACAACTCCTCGACCAGTCCGAGCAGGAGCCGCGTCGGGAGGGCGTCGAGTTCGGCGAAATAGCTGTGAGCCAACGCCACCCAACTGATAGCCCGCTGGCCGTGCGTGTCGAGCGTGCGATAGCCCTTCACCAACGGCGCGGTGGGCGCGAGCTCTGGCCACCACTCGTGGAACGGCACCTGCCGCCGCCCGCTCAGGCGCGGGATCGAAGCGCAGGACGCAGAGGCTATAGGTAGCGGCTGGCTGTACCTCGTAGACGCAGCCGGTGCGCATGCGTTCCTCGCTGATGCAGCCGGTCTCCCAAGCATCGGCGAAGAGCGCCGACAGCGGTCCCGTTCGTCCGGCGAGGGCGGCCAGTCCAGCGCGGACGGGCGCAGGCGTGGTATCGTGTCCATGACGGTCTCCTGCATACTCCTCGCGGAAACGTCGAGAAAACGCGACCGGCGCACGCCCGCTGCAAACAGGAGTGCGCCGGTCAGGATGCCGGAAATGCTGTCCATTAACAGCGGCGCGTCGCCTGTGTCCTCCGCGAACGGAAGGCATGACGACGCGCCGTTGTGTTTGCTCCTACTCGACCACTCTCCGCATGCGGTGCGCATCTGCACCGCCGCTCGGAGAGCTTGCCCCCATTGCCTTCTGCCCTCGCGGGCCACTCGGCCGTACTGGCCGGGGTTAGAGGCCGGTCCTCATCGCTATGTCCGCGGGTACCGCCACCTCAAGGGCTCGCAGCACGCTCCGCAGTTGTCAGCCCATGAAGCTTGAAAAGCGTTTCAGATGATAATATTTCGCAAATTCAAGCTTCTAAACACATCTTATCTCATCGAAGCGTACATGCCAAGACTTCTGCACCAGCCAAATTTACGCATCGAAGCGATTCAAATGACTGTATTCGGTAAATACGCGCGTAGTCAGACACAACTGATTGAAACTGAGGGCAAATTAAGGTATTATGAGTGCGATCTGCGGACGGACAATTGGAGAACGCACAATGAGCGAGGTAAACGGATACAAGACCATCGACTCCATCGCCGAGGAATTGAGAGACCTCCGGGTGGGGGAGCCGAAGATTCGGCAAGCCATCAAGGAACTGAAGATTGAGCCCACCATCTTCAAGGTCGACCTGCGGGCGCGGTACTATAGCCCAGACGACATTCGACGTATCAAGGAGTGGCTTGTCAGCGAGTGATCGCTTACCAGTGCTCGGCAATACCACCAGATTCATTGAACTGCACATCTGGAGTAATCGGGAATACTGAAATCGTACGAGCAGTGAATTTTTCGGGGTTTTACTGAGCGCCAGATTGTGGCTCTGGAGGGTTGACGTTCTTGTGGTGTTCGCTCCAGGCAACCAGTCCCTGTTCCACCCATGGCCTTCCCTGACTTCGTGGCGACTCTCTGCTCCATCTCTACTCGTTCTCACCTGCTGAGGTGACACTCCTCCAATCGATGCAACGCCGTTTCACGCGATCATTCTAGGAGGACCTTATGGGCCGCTACCATCCACCGCCACGGCACCCCCGCGCGCTGATGGGCCTCCTCTTTTCCCGCGCGGCGGCTCGGCCCAGGTCACGCGCGCGCTGGCCCAAGTGCTGCCACAGCAAGGGTGGGACGTCACGGTCGTCTCCAGCTCGGTCCACCTCCCTGGCCAACCCGGCGACGCCCACGAGTTCTTTGCGGACCTTGATATCCGTCCACTTGACTGTACCGCCGCCCTGGAAAGCGCCGATCCGCTGTGCGCCGATCCCCCGTTCCATCCGTCCTACGAGGATCGTCCCGGAGCTCCCGACCGCGTCTTCGCCGCCGTGGACGACGCGACCTACGAGCATCTCACCGATGCCTGGGCACGAGTGCTGCACGAGGCTGGTGCGGCGGAGGCGGATATCCTCCATCTCCACCACCTGACCCCGCTTAATGCGGCAGCTGCGCGCGTTGCTCCCCATGTGCCAATCATTGGCCACCTGCACGGCACCGAATTGCTGATGCTGGAGGCGATAAACCAGGGCCCTCCCGCTGGCTGGGTGTATGCCGCCGCCTGGGCCGACCGGATGCGCACGTGGGCGGCAGCCTGCGAGCTCCTCATCGTGCCCTCTGCCAGCCTGGTCGCTCGTGCCTGCGCATTGTTGGGCATCACCCCTGAGCGCTGCGTTCACCTCTCCAATGGGTTCGATCCTCGGCGGTTCGATCGACGCCAGGTCGACCGGAGGGCCATCTGGCAACAGGCCCTCGTCGACCATCCCCAAGGGTGGTCTCCCGGCCACGCGCCCGGCTCAGTGGCCTACACCGCTCGCCAAGTCCGGTCCCTCGCGGCGAATACCATCCTCCTCTACGTCGGGCGCTACACGGCCCTCAAGCGCCTCGACCTCCTGTTGGGCGCCTATGTGCGCGCTACCTCTGATTTTGCCGTGCCGGCCTCCCTCGTGCTGCTCGGGGGCTTCCCCGACGAATGGGAAGGTGAGCATCCCTGCGAGCTGCTACACCGCCTTGGCGCGCGCAACGTCTTCCTGGCGGGTTGGCATGACCAGGCCGATCTCGCGGCGTTCTATGCCGCCGCCGACGCGGTCGTGCTGGCCTCGAGCCAGGAGCCGTTCGGGCAAGTCCTGGTGGAAGGCATGGCCTGCGGGCTGCCCGCCATCGCCATCGCCGCGCAGGGCCCGGGCGAGATCGTCGAGGACGGGCGGACCGGTTGGCTCGTCCCGCCCGACGATGAGGCCGCTTTGGCTTCCGCCCTCACAGCCGCGGTCAATGACGCGAACGTGCGACACGCTCGCGGTGCTGCTGCATATGTAGCGGTGCATAATCGTTACGCGTGGCCAGCCCAGGGCGCGCAATTGGCCGAACTGTATGCACACGTCTTGAGACGCTCCAAGATATACCCCAGGTGAGGAACGAGCAGTTCTCACTGGTCTCACCGGTTAGCTGAATCGGCAGTTGACGTCAATTTTGACTCGACTTTGGCCGTGTTAGGCGGCATAGCCGGCGGCATGAACCAACCTATCGAGCAGGGTCGCGGATGAGGAGCGTGCATTGGCCATGGTCCCCGCGGCGCGAAGGGTTGGCGCATTCGCCTCGACCCAGAAGTGGCGACGGACGGCCGCGAGCACGTCGACGAAGGTCGGCTCCGCCTTGGCCTACCAGGCTGCTTGTCGTGTTGGCAGCGGATCGGAGGCCACCCGAGCGGCGAGCAGGATGGTCAGGCTGAAGGGCCCGAGCAGGCACGGCGTGGGGCGTGCGACGGCGCGTGGGCTCCAGTGCCGCTGGGTCTGGAAGCCGAGATGGGCGCGGACTTCCGCGAAGGTGACTGCGGCCGCCCACCGACTGACGTACCAGGCCATGATCGGCAGCACGCAGGCGTCTTGGTCGGTGCAGAAGAGGGCGAAGGGCCGCCGTTTCCCAGACGGGTCGCGCAGGAGCACCCAGCGCCATGGCCGTGGCGTCTCGCCCTCGCGGGGCCAGAGCGCGGTGCCCGTTGCCAGGTCCATGGCGACTTGCCAGGTCCATGGCGAGCCGCTGGCCGGCGTACCAATCGATCGCCGTCGCGTCCCAGGTGGTCCGCGCAGGGTCGGCGTGGGCGAGCCGCTGCTGCAGCCGCGGTTGCCGCGGCCCCTTCTGGGGCTTGACGCCCGGCGTGCCCTTGGGCGGCGGTGGGACCGGGTCGTCGAGTTGGGCGCTGAGCAGCAGCCGCGAGACGAGCCGCCCACCGAGGCGCCCACCGAGGCGCCCACCGAGCCGCCCACCGAGCCGCCCACCGAGGCGCCGGCAGGTGAGCCCGAGGCCGGCGGTGGCGAAGGCGCTGTCGCCCACCAGCACCAACTCACGCTCGGGCTGCCCGCGGCGGATGAGCACGATGAGGATCTCGGCGTACTCGGGGGCGGTGCGGTGGCGCGTGTGCAGCGTCCGGCTCAGGGCGGGCGAGCGCGTCGGGACCGTCAGCACGGGCAGTGCCCAGTGCCGCGCGCTCCACGGGCTCGGCACGAGCAACCTGAGGCAGCGCCACTGGATGCTTTCGCTCGTCGCCACATGGCCGGTCTGCGAGCGCACCGCGTCGGGCTCGCGACCTTTCAGGCAAATCGTGCGCCCCCAGCGCCGTTCAAGGGTCCCATCGACGAGCAGCACCAGCGGCGCATCGGCGGCGACCACGGTCGTCACGAGCAGGGGCAGGAGGATCCGGCTCAGGCGCAGCGCCGACCACCGGTTCCGATTGAGGACGCGGTGCGCGCCGGTGCAATGCCGCTCGTGACCGCGGCCCGTGGCACGCAGAGCGGCCGTGACCGTCCGCCGCCCGCTGGCCAGCAGCGTCCCCGGTACGAGCGTGAGGGCATGGGCGAAGGTTGGACGGGTGAACGCGACGGTGACCGGCTCGAGCATGGTGAGCAGCAGGGCGGAAGTGGGCAGCATACGGATACCTCCGCGCCGGCGATCCCGCCATTCCGCAGCCACCCCCGAAGGAACACCTTTACCGTCTGCAAAAGGGCCAAAGTCGAGTCAACCTTGACTCGACTTTGGCCTTTTTCCGTTGGGCGCTTTCCAGGCCGCTCCTCAAGCCAGGTGTAGGTGACCTCGAATTGGCCATCTCCCGGCCCCTGGCGCATAGGGCGAATTGCATCCGCTTCGAAAGCGGTCCCGAAAGGCGTGGGGCCCGACCACCGACAAAAAGGGCCAAGGTCGAGTCAACCTTGACGCCAACCCGGGCGGTCATGAACGAACGTCGGCGAACGTGCATGGGCGCGAGTGCTGAACTAACGGACGTTCCTGAACCAGGACGAATCAGGACGAACGGGCCGATGGGAACTCAGGATGCGCGAGGCAAGATGCGCACCATGCCTCGCGACTTGACCCCTTATTTGACCCCTTCACCCGTGAACGGCGACGGACACCAGTGAACCATTCGAGGAATCGACGCCTGAAATCCAACGCCCGGCGGATGCCACAGAACCGCTTGGAACGCCAAATGGGGAGTGCAGTGCTCCTCGCCCGATCTTTGTCCCACGGCGAACGACATCCTCGCCCAGCACTCCGCTCCTCGCGCGGCCGACGCGATCCGCCTGGCCTCCGAACCTCCTTGCGACGCCTCCAATACGCCAAGCGATCACGCCCCCGTGGCCTGCAGTTCGGGCGCAGCCGACTCCGACTCCTTGGTCTGCCGTTGCTGAGCGTCCCGCTGCGCGATCCGGCTGGCCCACGTGCCATACCCCACACTGGCCAACACCAATGCTGCGCCGGGCAGCGCGATCCAGCGCGGCAGTTTCGTGCCGAACAAAGCGTCCAGTGAGATCTCGCCCGGCCCCGAGAGCAACAGCGCCGTTGCGATCGCGAGATTGGTGATCGGGAGCTCGGCGCCGCCCTGAGACACCCAGATCGGCTTGCCCCAGTGCACCCGAAGTGTCGCCATGCTCATCGAGCCCAGCGTGAGGACCGGCCCCAGCGGATCGAGGAATCCCAGGGCGGTCAGCACGCCGCCGCCGAGCTCCGAGACGACCGCGCTGGCCGTCCAGCCGCGGCTCGGGTGGAAGCCGAGCGAACGCAGCCACTGACGCGTCCCCTGCCAGCCTGGGCCGCCGAACCAGCCGAAGAGCTTCTGGCTGCCGTGGCCCGCTAACAGTCCCCCGAACGAGCCACGCAGCGCGAGCAACGCCCACTTGTCCATGCCGCCTTCGTACCTGCCGTCATCCTTCAGCATGCCTTCGTTCATGTCGCCTTCCTACTTTCCGTTCGACGCGCTCCGGGTCGGGGCAACGTCGCACCGCCTCGTCGCACGCAGGACCGACACGGAACTCAACGCGCGCAACGTGTATGCCACCGCCCACCGCACGCCTGCAACGCGCGGGAAGGCGGCGTCGCTGCTATAATGACCCGTGCCACGCCCAGGCAACGTCACCTCCGCTCGCGGGTCCCTCATGCCGCCAGACGGATTAAGCAGCGGACACCTCATCATGACGATCGATCAGGCAGCCGGGGATGGCGACCAGCAGACGCCGCCCGCACCCACGACGGCGGACACCCTGCGCGCGCGCCTCGTGGAGCATCTTCGAGAATCTGGGGCGCTGCGCGATGCCGCGGTCGAGCGGGCCCTGCGCGCCGTGCCGCGCCACCTGTTTCTGCCGACGTCCTCGTTGGCTGAAGCCTACGCCGATGCCGCCGTCGCAACGCATTGGGAAGGCAGCAACGCCGTCAGCTCGGCGTCGCAGCCAGCGATCGTCGCGCTAATGCTCGAACAGCTCGATGTCGTGCCGGGCATGCGCGTGCTGGAGATCGGCGCTGGCACGGGATATAACGCTGCGCTGCTCGCCACACTGGTCGGCCCTGGCGGCTCCGTCGTGTCCGTGGACATCGATCCCGCCATCGTCGCCGAGGCGCGCGAGCATCTGGCCGACGCCGGGGTCTCCAATGTCTCGGTTCACGCCGGCGACGGCCGCGAGGGGTGGCCGGGGGGCGCGCCGTACGATCGTGTGCTGCTCACCGTCGGCGCCGACGACATCTGGCCGAGCTGGCGCGAGCAGCTGGTCGAGGGCGGCCTGCTCGTGCTCCCGCTTGAACTCGCCAATGGGCAAGCGAGCGTCGCCTTCCGCAGGCGCGGCAACATCCTCACCAGCGAATCGATCACGCCTTGCGGCTTCATTCGCCTGCGCGGTGATGATACCTCCGGCTTGTCGGTCGTCACGCTCGCGGGCGGGCGACGTCTGGCGGGCGCGCGGGTCGGCGAGATCGCCGAGTCCATCGCCGTGCTCCTGCGTACACGCCCCCGCGTGCTGCTGGGTCGCCGGCTCGATGCCGGTACGCTGCAACGACTTGGATTCCACGTCGCGTCGCTGCCCGATCACGGCGCGACCTATGCGAGCGCCGCCGCCCGGCTCGTCACACTGTTCCCGCGCGGCTTCAACGGCCGCGGGCGACGTATCCGCCATGGGGTCTACGCCACCGGCGAGGACGAACCCTCCTTGGCGCTCTATGGGAGCATGCTGCCGTTTCTCTTCGTCTTTGGGGGCGATGCGGCGGAGCGCGTGATCGAGGAGGCGCTCCGCGAGGACGCGCAATCCTATCTCCCCATCGAACGGTGGCGTATTGAGGCGCGACCATCGTCTCTAGCGACGCAAACGACACCGCCTGGCGCGATACGCCTGATACGGGCGCACTGCGTTTTCGACCTCTGGCCCTACGCTGCGGACACCTCTGCCAGCACGCCAGCATGAGGATATGAGTTTGCCGGTGTACGTTGTGAGGTTGTGTCAGAGGCGTTCGACTAGCGAGTGTTGCCAACGCGGCTTCCGAGAGCACGGTGAGGCGCGGCCGCGTCACATTGCGTGTGGGCAGGTCACCCAGGACGAGGCGCAGCGGATGATCTTTGGCGAGGTTCTCGTCGGGGTAGGTCAGGATGAGGCGGGCGCGTGCGGGCGAAGCGCCGTGCGAGGAACGTGATCAGGTCCAGCGTCGCCCCGTCGACCCAATGGATGTCTTCAAAGACCACGACGGTCGGCATGGCACCGGCGATGAGCTCATCCACCACCGCGGCGAAGAGCGTCGCGCGGTTCGCATCGCCTTCGAGCAGCGCCCGCAGTGGCGTACGCGCCTGTGGCGCCGCGATGTCATGCAGCGGCCACACAGGGAGCGAAGTGAAGAGCGACTTGCACGCCCCACAGCACGCGCCTCGCCGAGGCATGCCGCTCCAATAAACACCTGACCAGCGAGGTCTTGCCGATGCCGGATTCGCCGCTGGTCAGGACCGTCCGCCCGCCGCCAGACGCGACCTCGGCGAGCAGCGCGTCCAGCACGCGGAGTGCCGCCTCGCGTTCGAGTGGACCCGCATCTACGTCGGTATCCCATCGCGCATTAGCACGATACGACGCGGCGCTCCGCCAGCGCGAGGCGCCGCGCACGAGACCTTCTCAAAAATACCACCCGCAAGAACGCGCAGGAGTATCCGCCCCCGCCGTGCTCGTCAGCGAGCGGCTGTTAGCGCCGCTGCGTGGTGACGTGGACGACGGCTTCGCTCGCCCGCGGACCCGCGTTGGTCATGCGGATGAAGTTCACGCGCACTGGGGTACCATCCGCCAGGCGCTCAAGCGTGCGGCGGATGTCGTCCACCGTGGCGACCGGCTTGCCGTCGAGCTTATAGATCACGTCCTGCGGCTGGATGCCCGCGCGTTCCGCCGGCCCGCCCGGGATCACCTGCACCACCTCGACGGCGCTGGGCTTCTCGATCTGCATCATGCGCCGGAGCGACTGCGGCAGCATCCCCGCCTGCCCCGCGATGCCGAGCACCGAGCGGCGCACCACACCGTGCTGCATCAACTGCGATGCCACCCAGTTCACCGTATTGATGGGGATGGCGAAGGAAAGCCCCTGCGTCTGCTGCAGCACCGCCACGTTCAGCCCGACGACCTCGCCGCGCGCATTCACCAGCGGACCGCCCGAGTTGCCCGGATTGATCGCCGCGTCGGTCTGGATGATGTCCTCGATCAGCCGCCCGCCGTAGCCAGGCAGCGTGCGGTGCAGCGCGCTGACGATGCCCGCCGTCACGGTACTCTGCAGGCCCGCCGGGCTGCCGATAGCCACCACGAGCTGGCCCACGGTCAACTTGTCGGAGTTGCCGAGCGCCGCCGTGGGCAGATTCTTGCCGTTGGGCGGGGTGATGCGCACCACCGCCACGTCGGTCTCGGGGTCTTCGCCGACGAGCGTGCCGGCGATATCCTGCCCGTCGGCCAGCGCGATGGTGATGCTGCGCGCGCCGTCCACGACGTGGCTGTTGGTGAGGATGTAGCCGTCAGGCGCGAAGATCACGCCCGAGCCGGCGCCCTCCGCGAGCCGCGGCATGATGCCCGCCGAGGTGCGGCCCATCACTGCCTTCGTCACGCCGACCTGCACCACCGCCGGCCCGACCTTACTCACTACGCCGATGATCGTGCGCGAATACTCATCATGCAATGCCGTCTCATCGACGACCGGCGCGCCTTCCGCGCCACCATGCGCCTCAGGGCGATCGTCTCGTGGACGCCCGAACCAGGCCATATGACTCATCCTCCTCGCGTATGGGTTCGCGCACGCTCGGCGCTGATGAAAGCTCGGTGACGCGCAGGACTCACGATTTCTACAAAATGTATACGCACACAGGTTAGCGGCGTTGTGCCGCTGGGGCTGAGTCTATCACAGCATGGGTGGTGCCAACGCGCCCTTGTATACGTCGGCGCTTCCCAGACCAAGGAACCGTCCTCGCACAACGTCCTTGCTCACTGAATTCAGCGAAGGTGTACGGGCGACGCGGACCTCGCCCTCCGCCCCCTGACGGATCAACGCCGCGCCAATCCGTACGCGCGTCACGCCCGCCGCATCCTCGGCGTAGCCGTCAAATGCCGAGGAAGTCGCGGACGACGGGAAACAGCCGCACCACCGCGCCCGCGACGAGAAACCCGAAGCACATCCACAGCGCGAACACAGACGCCGCCCGGAACGTCTGCCCGACGACGAGCTGGCGCGTGCGCATCGTCTGCGCGCGGAGCGCGCCGGTCAGCGGAATCGTCGCGGCGGGCAGTGCCAGCAGGGCGCCGATCGCCCCATGATAAACGCCGTGCTGCAGCGCCACGATCGCCGCGACGACGAACGCGCCGACCAGGCAGAGAGTCACGAGGAGCTTGCCCCCGCGCTCGCCCAGCAGCAGCACCAACGTGTGCCGATGAAACTGCCGGTCCGTCACGGCGTCACGCAAGTGCGTCACTTCGAGCAGCGCCAAGGCATACAGCCCGAAGGCCAGCCCCAGCAAGAGGTCCGCGCCTCGGACCGGCTGGCGCTGCGCCAATAACGTGCCCGCGACCAGCGCCGGCCCGAACGCCAGCGCTACCGCCAACTCCCCCGCAGGCAGACGCTTCAACGCATATCCGGTCGCCGAGTAGAGCACGCCCGCGACGATGCCCAGCACGCCCAGCGCCAGGACCAGCGGCCCGCCGTTGATCACCAGCGGCACCCCGAAGACGGCACCCGCCACCAGCAGCGCAAGACTCACGCGCAAGGCGTCGAGCGGCGCAATCGACGAGGCTTCGAGCGCCGTCGTCGGCGCCTGCGGCCCTCGCAGGACCGGACCGCTGTCATTGGCGCTTCGTTCGTAGTCGAGGTACTCGTCGAGCATGTTCGCGCCCGCCAGCACCAGCGCCACCGAGACCAGCGAGCAGACCGCCACGAACGCTGAAATCTTCGCGCCGCTCGCCCAGATCAGCAGCAGCGTCGCGGCCACCGGCGCCACTGCGAAGAGCAACGTCGCCGGGCGCACGAGCGTCAGCCAGCGAGTTGGCTCATCGGGCTGCGTGGCGGCCGGAGCCACCTCCTGCTGCTCCTGGTCGTACTCACCGGAGTCGTCCGCCTCCAGCGAAAGCGCGTCGTCGTCCGTGACTGGCGGCACAGGCTGCTCTCCGCGGCTGAAAGACATCATCAACACATCGTAGGGGCGAAGCGAAAACGGCGTCTCGCGGCACATGCGCACAGCGGCGACGAGGAGACCTGTGGCATTCTCCCGTTGACTATTGTAGCCGTTTTCGGACCGCTTGGGTGGTTTTTGGGACCATTGCACACCGCCACATCAGCGACCCACCAGAGTGAAACCGATCGCCTCGTCCGCAAGTGCCGTCGGACAGACATAGCTGCCGCGTGAACCTAGAAATCCGTCAACCGCTCCAGCCGCTGCTGCACGCGCTCCATCGCCGCGTTGAGCCGTGCCTGGCTCACACCGAGCGTGAGGTCGCCGCGCGTCTTCTCCAGGATGCCACGCGCCGCATCGGTCGTGCGGCGCAGGTTGCCCGTGATCGCGTCGGGGTAATCCAGCGTGATCAGCAGCGCGTAGATCTCGTCCATGTCAGCGAGCAGCGACTCGCACGAGTCCGTCTTGCCCAGGCGCATGCGGTCGAGGATGTAGCGGCGCAGCTCGCCAAGCGCCTCGCCCATGCCGTTGAGGAAAGGCGCCCACTCGACGCCGAGATCTTCCGGCGTCGGCAGCGGCTCGCGCTGGATCAGCGCGTTGGTCAGCGCCGCTTCGGCGTACTCTTTCTGCGCGTCGGCCACGAAGCCGGCGTAGAAGATGTCGAGGTGATCGTGCAGGTCAGCAGCCATGCCGCGCAACAGAGTGCCCGCCTCGGCGACCAACTGCCGGGCAGAGTCGAACTCATCGCGGTGGGCGGCGCGGATCGCGTTGGCGCAGAGGCGGATCGCGTGGCGCGACTTCGGCAGCGCCCGTTCGCGCGCGGCGTGCTTCGCCGCTAAATAGTCCTGTGCGGACCGACCAAGAGTTGGGATGTCTGGCAC
Source organism: uncultured Chloroflexia bacterium (assembly GCA_963841205.1). GTDB lineage: Bacteria > Chloroflexota > Ktedonobacteria > Ktedonobacterales > JADMIN01 > CAWAWP01. The sequence goes on from CAWJCH010000026.1 coordinate 138,425, forward strand.
GATACTCACCTCTGCTTGGTTGGCTGAGATGCGCTGGCGACTGTGCGTCACCAGAAGATGGATCGTCCACCGCCGCAGCTCGCGTGCATCCCTGCGCCGAAAGACCGGCGAGGCCCCCTGCGTCATTCACGCATAGTGTACTACAACCTATTCTCCGGTGTCCACGGGAAAGCACCAATGCTCACTCGTTCCGCATCCCAAGCGGCTTCCTGGTGCCAGCCCTGCTGACAGGGGCATCGGTGATCGTGTCGCTCTTTGTACGTTTTGGGGTCAAAATCACATGACCAAAGAGCGACGCGCCCGATCCAATCCGAACGCGTTTCATACCACTACGGTGGACAACAGAGCGGCCTCGCTCACCGTGACTTGAAGAAGCGCTGGGTGAAGGTAGCGACGGCGCTGATCTCGATCAGCGGGCCGAACACCGCCCTCGAAGGCGCGCCTGCAACCCTTGCTATCCACCTCATGCGAGTCGGATCTCTCGTACCGGCAGAAGTACCGCGGCATCAACGAGTCCACCTGAAGGCGTGGCGGGAGTAGGGAAAGCGCTCGCTGGAGCCTGAGCCCGAAAGCTGCGCCGGTGCTTCGACGCGCCATGCCAACGTGCGGAGTTGCTAGAAGTTCCCGCTGTGCTCCCACCGGTCTCCGAGCAAGGCGTCGCGCTTGCCCTGCTGCACGAGCCACGCGATTGCCCATTCAAGCCGTCTGGTGACGCCTGGCGTCTGCCGCCAATCTTCACCGGAGGTCTGGGCACCCATGCCGGTCGTGTAGATATCCCCCTCGTAGTCCGGCCCGTCCGCCGTTAGGTTGCATCGGAGCTCCAGCTCCGGGGTCTTGATTCTCCAGGCGTCATGCTTGCTGTTCGCCACCTCGGTCAAGGCGTCTATGAGGTTCTTGACCACTCCCCACGGCTGAAGCCGGGGGATTCTTGGGCTGACCACCGCTCACCTCGCGAGCTAGGAGCGTCTTACACGGTCATGTCGTGGCCCGAAGCCACCTCCACACGCGTCGATTCCCGCGGGCCCTGCGGTAGGGGGGCGCAACTCGCACACCTGGTCGGTTGGTGTCCGGTTGTCGGGAGCGCCTGACGGCGCGCGGCGCTTCCTCCCCGTGGGTGAACCGCGGGGTCTTCGCGCCACATTCTTTGATGATCATGAGAAGGTGAAGTCTACTACTTGTCGCTTCTCCTCTCGGTCCGGTCGCGTCTAGCGTCAATAATATTGTCCACGGTGATCACCACAAACATGACGGCACGTATGCCACCCACAGAAACAAGGCGACGCCAACGATGGTGAGGATAAGTGCGCTGTAGTCTGCAAGCACCATTGCGTTACTCCCCTCCGCAACTCAGGGATACTCTAACCAGCCTTCCAGCATGACGCATACCGTATCCGCTACTCGCTCAGACTACTGCTCGCTGTCGCGCTCCTGCTTCTCGCGCAGCTCGCGCTGACAGTCCTGCTCCAACAGTCCTGCTCCACCAGTGCGAGATCCTCCGCAATCTGCTTCGAGATGAGCATCTCGTCGTCGATGGCCTCCCAGCGACGATGCCGCTCAACCTCCTCATCCGTTGCCGGTGGGATGTTCGGTGGCACGATCGGCGCTGGCACGCGTTTGCGTGGAGTGCGCTCCGGAGTTGAGCTTACGATTGCATCTCCTCGCCGCGTTCTGCCGCGAGCCTCACACCGAACTGCTGCGCTGATGCCTCGCCGAGTCGTGCCGCCTCTCGTTGCGCACGCTGCCACTTCGGATCCACCACTGCGAGGCGCTCGCCCTGCGCCGAGGCCCACTTGCTAGCGAGATCCACGACGTTCGCGTCGGCGCCAGCGTACAACACAGCCATCATCGTGAAGGCGTCGAGTGTGATAGGCTCATGCCCGCGCAAATGGACGGTGAACGTCTCCGCTTTGTGGTTCAGCACAATCGTGCAGATATCGCCGAAGGTCTCCATGCGACCATCCTTTCGTCGTTATCGTCCCGGTTTCCATCGAGACCGCTGGTATTGTAGTCCGGTGAGCCGCGAGAAGTAACGCCAAGTCAGATATTGGTGGTTCGCCTCCGCTTCCGCCGGCGTGAGCTTGCCTAACAACACTGCAGCGGTGAGCGTGCGTCGCGCCATGTGCCAGGCGGTTCCATCTGGGTGTTCCATTGCACCTGAGACGGCCACAGTGCGCCAGGCTGTGGTGCGAGGGAGTAGCGGTACCTAGATACCGTCTTGAGTGTCAAGCTCGGAACTCTGCGCTTGACCTTTCTGAGGACTTTCGACCACTGGTGGTCGAAAGTCCTCAGACCTTGCTGAGCCGCTTACGCGGCCAGAGCTCGTGCGGGATCGAAGGGCTTACCCGATTTGCGTACGCCAGAGATCAAATGCAGGAGCTTGCGCATGGCCGCCCCGACCATGACCCTGGGGCGTTTGCCGCGGGCCCGCAGACGCTCGGCCAGAGCCTGCACGGCGGGATGGTGTCGCATGGCCACCAGGGCCGGGAGGGAGCGCGCGCGGCGCAGCCGGCTCTTGCCCGTTTTGGCCAGCCGTGGCGGGTGATGCCCCGAGCTCCCCGACGTCCGCTGCTGGGGCGTCAGACCGGCATCGGCCGCTCACTGCCGGGCCTCGACGGCCGCGCGCACGAGCGCAATCTCGGCGAGCACCCGTGCCGCCGTCCACGCCCCCACTCCGGGAATCGAGCAGAGCAGCTGCTGGTGACGGCGCAGCTCGGCGGACTGTTCCACCTGCTGCTGGACGCGGTGCTGGGTCTGGGCCAGTTCCTGGCGCAGGAAGGCACGGGTGGCCGCAATCGAGGCACGCACCGCCTGCGCGGAGCCGCCACGCTGGCGCCGATTCTCCTCTTGCTGCCCCATCTCCTGCCGCATCTCCACCCGCCGTACCAGCGCGTGTACTTCCTGGACCTCCGCGGAGGGTGGGGTCCAGAATCGGAGGTTGTTCCCGCGCACCGAAGTGGGCAATGCGCGCGGCCTCCGACGTATCCGTCTTGGTGCGGGTCAACCGGCTCTGGGCAGAGGCGGCGATGCGGGCCGGGTTGACGATGCTGACCTGCTGCCCCGCCGCAGCGCGGGCCAGCGCCAACGCCGCGCCGTCCGCACCGGTCGCTTCCAGGCAGGCGTGGACCCGCTCTCCCCCCTGTTCGCGGATCCGCCCGTCGGCGCCGCGAAGCCCGCAGAATCCAGGGCGAAGGTCCGCTGCGTCAGCTGTCCCTCGCGGAGCAAGGCCGCGTCGAACTTGGCTTTGGCCACCTCGAGGCCTCAACTCGCCGGGGGCGTCTGCCTCATCGTCTCCTCCTCACGGCTGGGCGGGAGCTTCTCGGGGCCACTCGTGTTCATCCAGGCTCACCGCTCTCGGGCGTCTCCGCCGTCTCGGGGCCTCCGATACCGTCCGACCTGCAAGTAGCTCGCTAAGGCAGTGGGGGACCGCATCTCAGCAACGGGCTCGATCGCCCCAGAGCCTGTCCAGGTTCACCCCACCCCATGCCCTTAGGCCAAACGCAACCCCCATTGTACTGCTCCGTCGACATTACCAAGATACAAGAGCCTGTTGTGAACGTAAGGGGAAGTGCGTGCTAGCATGCGCGCATGGCGACCACCCCACCCCCGAACCGCTCTCCGAGTGACGTGAGCGACGAGGGATGGGCCTTCGTCACGCCGTAGCTGACCGTGCTCGCGCCCGACGCGTTGCAGCGCAAACACGAGCTGCGCGCGGTCTTCAACGCCGTACGCTCTCTGGTGCAGACGGGCGCACCCTGGCGCTCGCTGCCGACGAATTTCCCGCCGTGGCCCGCGCCGTCTACCAGCAGGCGAGGCGCTGGTGCACGACCTGCGGCTGCTGCTGCGCGCCTGCAGGGCCGCGCCCCGCACCCGACGGCGGCGATCCTGGACGCTCGCGTGCGGCACTCGAGCCCCGAGAGCGGCGCGCGGGCCGGCGACAGCGGGCACCAGCGCCGCAAGGGAGCGAAGGTCCACGCGGCGGTCGAGACCCTGGGCGACCTCGTGGCGCTGCTGGTCACGCCCGCCAACGCGGATGCAGCGCACCCCGGTGGCGGCCCTGGCCGAGCAGGTGCAGCAGGTGACCGGCCAGACGGTGGAGGTGGCCTTGGTCGATCAGGGCTCCACCGGCGACGAGGTCGCCGCGACGGCGGCGGAGCCGGGCATCCGCCTCCCGATCGTCCAGGTGCCGGAGGCCAAGCGCGGTTTCGTCCTCTTGCCCAAACGTTGGATCGTGGAGCGTAGCTTCGCTTGGGCGAGTCGCTTCCGCCGCCTCGCCCGCGACTATGAGCGCCTGCCCGGCGTCTTGGCGGGCCTGCATTTCCTGGCCTTCGCCGGCCTCATGCTCCATCAGCTCATCCATCTCTACTCAAGTCCATAACAGGCTCTAGGCGTGACAACGGTGATGCCACTTACCGCCGCATGGCGAGCAGCTGCAGCTTCCTCGAGCGTAAACGAACCACCTTTCGGACGTGCGATGACGACTACTTGACCTGCGAGACGCTCGCGGATTCGATCCTGAACGATGTCACGCGACCATTGCGCTGCATCCGCCAGCGTAGCCACACGCGCACCAGAAGTTTTATCCACCACGATCGCGGTGTCAGCTCGTATTTTCGTCTTCTGGAGCTCCGCAGCGTCGAGTTGGCGCGCGGCAGGCCCCGTATTTATGATGGCGCCGCTCGGTCCGCGGGTGCTCATCGGTTGTCCCTCGGTGGTTTTATGCCACCATCGCTGTAAACTTCCGGGAAGGTGACTAATTTGTCATGTTCTACGCGCGAGGCGCGACGCTGTGCGGCTGGTGCCAGCGGCCCCATGTGCATCATTGCTTGCTATCGCATTGGAACCGTCGCTGTGCTTCCTCGCCTTGCCGTTGGAGTGAAGCCACGATCGCCGCGTCTGCCACGTCCTTTTGGGTCAGCGTGACATGGGTCTGATCATATTTCTGAT
>CAWJCH010000027.1:0-68146 GCA_963841205.1 uncultured Chloroflexia bacterium
CCAGAGATGTCGTGGTCGTGCCGCTCCTTCGCTAAAGGGAGGGCTCCATGCAGACGGTACATGCGCCGGATTCCGCAGAAATGGACGGCTAGCACCTTGCTAGTGATCGTCGGCCTCATCCACCTGCTCGAGGCCCCGGAATACTTTCAGCATGCGACCTATCTCGGCATCCTCTTCTTGGCGAATGCACTGGGAGCAGTGGCAGCCGTCTGGGGGATCATCCAGCATATGGTGTGGGGCTGGTTGCTGGGAGTGCTCGTCGCCGCCGGAGCCATGATCGCCTACATCATCAGTCGTGCGGTCGGGCTCCCTGGATTTGCCAACGCACCGTGGTTCGAGTCGATCGACGTCCTTTCCCTCATCGTTGAGGCTGCCTATGTGGCCCTCGCGGTCATCGTGTTGCGCAAGCACCGCTTTTCGCACGATCGCCCAACACATCGCCTGCCGACCGCCACATGAGCACACAGAGGATCAGTGCGCGAAATCCCCGCGTCGTACGTGTCATCGCCAACGTGAGGATGGTCGTGGGCGTGCTGGGTGCTCATGGCCTTCGTCCCGGCCCCATTATGGGTTGGTCCCGTGCAGTTGAGATGCCTTCGGATTGGCCAGATCTGCGGGACGCACGACCAGGATCGGCAGCGTGGTGGCGTGGAGGACGCGATCGGTCACGCTGCCCATCACCCAGCGGGCAATCCCACCGGCGCCATGCGTCGCCATGGCGATGAGGTCGCACCCGCCGAAGACGCCGGCGCCTTCTGCATCCTCCCCGTTCTCCGCGACGCGGATCAGCGCGTTGGCGATGTCCAACTCGACGGCAACCGACCACGTCACCGAGAGGCCGCTGTGGGCATCTCGCAGGTGGGTTGCGATCCGCTCCAGGTAGGTCTTCGCACCCTCCAGGACGAGGGCATCGGGCATGTTGGCGGGATCCGCCGCAAACGGCGACAGCACCATGGCGAGATGCAGCGCGCCCGCCTGGGGAGCGGCCAATGCTGTGATCAGCTCCGCTGGCCGGTTCGAGAGACGCTTCGGCATGTTTCGACCCGTCAAGCGCCACCAATAGGCGCAGCAAATGCTCGGGGTCAGGATGCCGACCCGCAAGCGTCGGTCCTGATTCGCGCAGCAGCAGGACGGGCACTCGGGAGTGACGCGAGACGTGTTCCGCGACGCTACCAAGGGCCCAGCGCGCGAGGCCCGTGCGCCCGTGGCTGCACAGCACCACCAGGTCGGCGCGCCACGCCTCGGAGTGGATGAGGATGCTATACGGCGCGTCGCCCACCTCGACCGAGGTCTCGACTTTGAGACCGCGGAGCAGCTCGGTGTGCGCGCTCGGCGACGTAGGCCTCGGCGGCAACGCGCAGGTTGTGAGCGACCGACTCGATAGCGGGCGACGGCACCATGCCGTAGACACCGAAATCGTGGCTGAGATCGACGACCCGGAGCAGGAGGAGCGGAGGCTCCGCTGGCGCGGGCGATGGTCGCCGCGATGGGCAACGCACGCTCGGCGCGTGCCGATCCATCAAGCGGGATGAGTATTCGGGTATACATGGTTTGGGGCCCCTTCCTTTTCGCAACCACCTCATGGCGAGAACGCTCACAACGTCAAATCTGACGGCCTGCCCTCAGTGCATTGAGGATCACCAGCACGTCGATCCCTTCTTGCAGCACCGCCCCGGCCGCCGGCTCGATGAACCCGAACGCCGCGAATACCATCGCCACGCAGCTCAGCCCCATGCCGGCCCAGATGCTCTGCAGCGCGATGCGCAGCGTGCGACGCCCGATGTGCACGGCCAGCGGGACCCGCAGGATGTCCGTCGAGATCAACACGGCACTCGCCGCCGAGGCGGCCGCGGTGAGCCCTTGCGCGCCGAGCGCCAGGCCGACCGTCGCCGTGGCGAGGGCGGGCGCGTCATTGATGCCGTCGCCCACCATCAGAACGTGATGACCGGCGCGCTCCAAGTCCCGCACCGTGCGAACCTTGTCCTCGGGGAGGCAGCGGGCGACGACGCGGTCCACCCCGGCCAGCGCGCCAACCTGACGTGCAACGGCCTCACCATCTCCGGTGAGCAGCACCGTCTGGCGGATGCCGAACTGCTTCAATGCGGGCATCAGGCGCGCGATCTCGGGCCGCGGAACATCGGCCAGGATGAGCAGAGCGACAACGCTTCGGTCAATCGCCAGGAAACTCCCGATTGCGCCACCCTGCACACGCCGCTGGCGTTCTTCGAGCAGGTCGTCGGGCAATGGCACACCCAGGTGGCTCATGAACGTCCGGTTGCCCAACGCAACCTCATGGGCTAAATCGCCCGCATCTTCCGTGCCCGCCAGCGCGACACGGCCACGCACGCCCTTCCCGAACACCTCTTCGAAGTCAGTCACGGGCTCGAGGGAAAGGCCCCGTTGCACCGCATGATCGACGACGGCGCTGGCGAGGACGTGGCCGGAGTATTGTTCTATCGAGGCGGCCGCGCGCACGAGATCGTCGGGCTGCCAGCGGTTCAGCTGCTGAGAACGCCCCCTCACGAGATCGGTGACTTTGGGCATTCCCAGGGTGAGAGTCCCCGTCTTGTCGAAGACTGCGACATCAATCTCGCCTAACTGCTCGATCACGGCGCCGCTCTTGACGATGAGGCCATGTCGCGCGGCGACATCCACGCCTGACATGATGGCGATAGGGGTGGCCAGAATCAGTGGGCATGGCGTCGCCACGACGAGGACGGCGAGGGCATAGACGCTATCGCGCGTGAGGACCCAGGCTAATGTGGCCACAAGCAGCGCCGCGGCGGTGAAGCCTAACGCGTAGCGATCGGCGAGTCGGTGGATCGGCGCTTTGCGTGTCTGCGCCTCCTCAACGAGCCTGATGATCTGCGCGTATTTGCTTTCTGAGCTCACCTTCAGTGCATGGACGGTCAGGACGGCATCCAGGTCGACGCTGCCTGAGAGCACCTGAGCGCCGATTTCCTTGCGGACGGGTATCGGCTCCCCCGTGAGGTCCGCTTCGCTGAGGCTGGCAGCGCCCTCGACCACCACACCATCCACCGGGACGATCTCGCCCGGCTTGACGACGATGCGCATCCCCGGCTGAATCTCATCAGCCGCGACCGTGATGAGCTCGTTCCCACGCCAGACATGCGCCGTCCTCGGCGCTCGCGCCACCAGCGCCGAAAGCGAGCTGCGCGCGCGCCGGAGCGCGAAACCCTCGAGGGCGTTTCCGCCCGAGAGCATCAACACGATGAGCGCGCCGGCCAGATACTCGCCCAGCAGCAGTGACCCCGTTATCGCAAGGAGGGCCAGAAAGTCAACGCTGAATTCGCGCCGTGCGACCTGCCCGAGGGTGGCGAAGAACACGGGAATGCCGCCGAACACCAGTATCGCGAGGAGGACCCAGTTGGCGACCTCGCCATGCCCGGTGAGCCAGAGCGCGAGGCTGAGGAGCAGGAGCAGGAGCGCAGTCGTCGGCACGGGCTGTTCGCGCACGAGCGTCGCGAGTTGGGGTAGCCGTTTCCACGCACCCACACCCGGCATGTCGCCGGCGTGGGATGGAAGCGATCGCTCAGAGTGCGATGTTCGTTGCTCGCGAGGTTCGACTGCTGTCATGTGATATCTCCACCTCTCGACAGGCAATCACGTCTCTCGATAGAGCCAGTATCAACTCTAGAGGTCACGCGTGATGCACGCGATCGCCCTTCGCCGTCCCGATACACTCACGGTGCGCTGCGGACGGCCTCGGCATGGTGGGCGCGTCGTCACCAGTGGTCGGGCGTCCGAAATCGCCGAGCACGCGTGCGAGCAGTCGTGCGCGCCAGAGTCCTCGGACGGTGAACAGCCAGGCGAGGAGCGCGACCGCGATCAACCCGACCTGATACTGATCGAGCGGAGAAAGCGCAAATAGATTTCGGAAGGGCGCAACGACAAGTACAGCGACGAAAACGCCCATCAGCGCCACGGCGAGTTGCGTGGGTCGCCGGTCGCCGCTCAGTGGATTGCCGCCGACCCACCAAGGCGTGGGCGGTTCTACGAAAATCACGAGGAGGAGGCCCACGAACACGAGGAAGACGGCGAGCGTAGACTGCGCCGAGGCGCGGATGGACGCGTTCGCCGCCAGTGATTGGAGGGGGGCGACCCCCTTAGTCAACGCACCCGAAAGCTGCAGTTCCAGAATGGCGGACCCATAGAGCAGCGCCAGGGCCAGGACGCTCGTCACGAGCACCGGCGCCAACACGAAGTGGAGCAGACGGCCCACGAAATTCCCCTTCAGCGACACACCCGGGCGTGCCCAGACCGCGAGGAGCACCGTCGGGAGGCCGACGGAGAAGAGCGTCACGAGGGAGCCGTGTCGCAGCGCGAGCGGAAACTCCCCGATGATGAGGGATGAGAAGATGACGGCGCCCACCGTACTGATGCGCGTGAGGAATAGCTGCAAGATGTTGCGCATGCCATTGAGCACGCGCTGCCCCTCTATCACCGCCGGCAGCATGGGCGCGAAAGAATCTTCCATGAGGACGATGTCCGCGACGCCGCGGGCAGCCTGGCTCCCGCTGCGCATCGCGATCGCCACGTCGGCTTGCTTCAGCGGGAGCACGTCGTTGACGCCGTCTCCGATCATGGCCACGTAATGGCCGTCTTCACGAAAGGTCTCAATGAGCCGCGCCTTCTGCTGCGGCGTGATCCTGCCGAATATCGTGGCGGAGGACGCCACCTCGCGAAACTGCTGCGCGTCCAATTGCGCGAGGTCGAAGCCGGAAACCGGTGCCGAGGCGACAACCAGGCCCGCCGCGCGTGCAAGCGCGGCGACCGTCTCGGGATGGTCGCCGGAGATGATTTTCGTCTCCACACCGACGCCGGCGAACGCCGCGAGGGCCGCTCCCGCCTCGGGGCGCAATTCGTCGCCCAGTATCGCCAACCCGAGCGGATGCAGGCCGCGCGGGAGTTGCGGCGGAGAGAGTGTCGTATCCAGTCCCACCGAGTCGAGCCCTCGCGCGAAAAGCAAGACGCGCAGTCCGTGTGCGGACAACTCCTGTACCCGATCTGCCAGCGCGCGCACCGACGCCCTCGTGGCGTCTTCGTTCTCGTCCAAGAAGGGGACGAGCTTCTCCGGCGCGCCCAGGACATACAGGCCCGGGCGAATAGCGGGCACCGCGGCGCTGGCGACTCCAGCATCGAAGACCAGCGCGCTCCACTTGCGCTCGGACGAGAACTGCACCTCGCCGACAACGGGCTGGCATGCGCCCCGGACATGCTGCCGCGATGGCCTCGCTCGTCTTCGTGGCCGCCGAAGTGCTCGCCACGAAAGTGCCAAGCAGGCACCTGAACTCGGCCTCTGAGAGGGCAAACGGCTCCGTCGCGGCGAGGAGTAGCCGATTGGCGGTGAGGGTACCCGTCTTATCGAGACAGAGCACGTCCACATGGCTGAGAGACTCGACCGCATTCGCTTGCTGCACCAATGCACCGATGCGCACCATGCGCACCGCCGCGAGGGCGTAGGCGACCGCGATGGAAAGGAACAGTCCATTTGGCACCAGACTCGCGACAATAGTCGAGTTCTGTACGCTCGTCACAAGGTCGATACGCTGGAACAGCGATCGCAGCACCAGGAGGAACTCGCAATAGAGGACGAGGAGGAGGGCGATGCGGATCACCCGGTGGATTTCGCGCTGGAGTGGCGTTACGACCCGGCGAAATGCTTTGGCCCCGTGCGTGATCTGGCTCGCGAGGCTCATCGTGCCCACCGACGTCGCGCGGTAATACCCGCTACCGATGGCGCAGAACGTCCCGGAATATACCTCGTCACCCTCGCGCTTCTCCACATGATCCGATTCGCCGGTCAACAGTGACTCGTCGACCGCGATGCTTCCGGCGACCAGCCGCCCATCGAGGACAAACTGGTCGCCCGGCTCGACCTTGAGGAGATCGCCGACGACGAGCTCCGTGGGGGCGACCTCGCGCGCGGATCCGTCACGTATCACGGTGGCGGTGGGACGAGTGATGAGGGCGATTTGGTCAAGGACGCGCTTCGCCCGGATCTCTTGCGCGACGCTGACGATCACGTTGAGCAAGATGACGCCGGTGGAGATGAGGGCGTCGGTGGGGCGATGCAGGAGCAGCAGCGCAAGTCCCAGCCCGAAGAGGCAGAGGTTGATGAATGTGAAGACATTCTCGCGCGCGATCTGCCAATAGGTGCGGGTGGAGGGCAACAGCGCGGTGTTCCCTTGTCCAGCAGCGCGCCTCCGTGCGGCCTCGGCGGTCGAGAGGCCCAGGAGCCTACCTGACAATGTTTGCATGGTTGACGACACCCTCGACCGCCGGCATGGGCCGGTCGTGCCCCAGCGGGCCATCTAACGGCGTGGGGGCCTGTGATTACCCCAGCGGAACGCCACCCATGTACGTTCTGAGCCCCGGAGCCATGTGGTCAGCATCCACTCTACTCGTCACTTCACCCCGCCACTATCACATCGTCGTCACAGACAGCGCCACATGCCCTACAAAGCGATTACGCACGGTGAGCGCGAGCCTTCGGCGTACACGGATTGAAGCGCGCTCCCACGACGAGACCTTGCTTGACCGTGTGGTCGTCTGCAAGTCGTGTCGTCGAATCGGCCAGTCTGTGACCAAGACGAGCGTTCGGCAGGTCTTTTCGAGACGCGCAAGGATACACCCCCGTGCATCACTGAAGGCGCTGGATGGACTGAGTGGAACAAAAGCGTTCAGCACGATCCATCCAAGAGCGCGAACCACCCTTACAAGTGCTGTTCGCCGATGAAGGAAGGAGCGCACAAGATGTTGTCGTTCTGGATTCCGGGCGTGGAGCCCGCCTGGCTCATGGCGATCTTCGCCGCGGGCTTCGCCGTGGCGGGCGTGATCGCCTATGGTGCCGCCCTCGCGCGGCGCGCGGAGGAGCCCGACGCGGCGACCGCCGCGCTGCTGTACGGATCAGGGCTGGGCATCCTCGCGGTGAGCGAACTGGTGAGCATGGTCGACGTCGCCTGGGGCTGGTCGCTCGCGGCGTTCCTTGGCGTCACCGGGACGGCCGTCACGGTCGTCGCCGCGGTCGTCACCGGCGTGGCGATCCTCTTCATCCTCGCGGCGGTGGCGATCGAGCTCCGCGAAGAGCAAACGTACCGGCAGCACCAGCATGCGCATGCCTAGGCTGGTACATCTGGTGAGATAGCCTCAGCATGCCTGGGGAGCGGAGCCTGGCTCCGCTCCCCTTCTCAGGAGCACGTGCGGGACGCGAGTCCGCCTTCCGCAATGATGGAGATACCGAGTATGCGGATTCGTAAAGTCATCGCATGTGCGGCGGGCCTCGCCGCATTGCTCGCAAGTCTGCTGCTCACGAGCCAGGTGAGTGCCGCGCCCGCCAGCGCCACTACAGTCTTTGGTCCGCCGACCGAACTGAGCAAGGTGACGCTCGCCGAGACGAGCCTCGACGGGCCGGGGCTATGGACCTCTCCGAGCGACGCCGTCAAGGCGGTCCTGGCCTGGACGGGCACCGATCCGGCGCATCGCCTCAACGTTGCGAGCAGCGCCGACGGCCAACACTTCGCCCACAAAGCCACGCTCGATGAGACCTCATTCGTACGCCCGGCGGTGACGCGCACGAGCGACGCGGCGGGCGGCGTCGTCAGCGTGGCCTGGGTCGGCACCGACCCGAGTCATGCGCTGAACGTCCTCTTCGACGTCTATGGTAGTCCGAAGAAGTTGACGCTCTGGGCCGACAACAGCTTCACGTCTCCCGCGCTGGAGATGTTCAAGGGCAACCTGCTGTTGGTCTGGGCGGGCACCGACCCAATCCACTCGCTCAACGTGCTGCCCATCGCCATCGGCGGCACTTCGCTCGTGGCGGGACAGAAGGTGACGTTGCCGTTCTATAACAGTGTCGCCCGGCCCAGCATCGACTTCGATGCGACGCACCCGCAGGGCACCGGGCAATTGATCCTCACCTGGACGGGCACCGGCCTGGCCCACTGGATTCGCTTCGCGACCTCCGCGGACGGCGTGCATTGGACGCAGCCTGCGAACCCCGTGGTGAGCGAGCTGAGCGACGCCGGCCCCAGCATGGTGGGCCTCAATGCCAATAACATGCCACAGCACTGGCTCACGTGGACGGGCACCGATCCCGCGCGCTCGGTGAACGTGCGCTACACCGAGACCTTCCCCAACTGGCCCTTGAACGGCAATAGGACGACACTCGACGAAACCGCGCTGGGCGGACCCGTGCTGGGCTACGTCGGCGTCAACCGCCAAGTGCTGGTTGCCTGGGCGGGGACCGATTCGCTGCATCACCTCAATCTCGCCATCATCGGCGCGTAGGGCGACGGGACGAGCGACCGGCGTGGTGCGCGACGGTGGCGCAATCGGCCTAACGACCGGGGGCTCACATGACCAAATACCCCGCGAGACTCACGATCGTTGCCCTCGTCGTCGCAGTGGCGCTCGCGGCCCTGGTGGGAGGGAGTACGGCCCGACTGTTTGCCGCATGGCTCTTGGGGCCGGCCTCCGAATAGCGGTACGCACTGTCGACTGGGCAGGCGGGCAATCGCGAGTTCACGAGGGAGAATAGCACCCTCGCGAATACCGCGTCCGGCACCACGAATGCCCAGCGGCAGGCGAGCTCTCGCGCCTCTGCGCGAGTTGACTGGGCGAGCAGGTGCTCCTTGCCAATCGGTACCAGCTTGTGACCCAGCGATGGCGCCCTGTGCCGCCGATGTGACCTCACCGCGGGCAGAATTCATCGGTGCTCTGGCAGAAGACCCAAACATGTGCGGCGGAGGGCGTGGAAGTCTCACGCTGACCGCCTCCGCGAACGGAACAAGGAGCTATCTCATGTCCACGAAAAATGTGCCGAGTGAGCTGCTCGTGGTGGCCTTCCCCGGCGAGACCCGCGCCGCTGAGGTAATGCAAGCGCTGGATCGCATCCACCGCGAGCACCTGATCGACCTCCATGCCGCTGCGATCGTATCTCGCGATGCCAATGGCAAAACCACCATCCGGGAGACGAACGACTTCACCGCGGAGCAGGGGCTCGTCGGTGGCGCCTTGGTAGGCGGACTGTTGGGGCTCATCAAGGGAGGGATGCTGGGTGGCGCGCTCGTGGGAGCCGGCGCTGGCTACCTTGCCAGCAAGGTGCTCGACCTCGGCTTCAGCGATGCCTTTCTGCGCGAGGTCGCCGACTCGCTCACGCCCAACAGTTCGGCCATCGTCGTGGCCGTCGAGTTCGAACGCGTGGACGAGGCGATGCGCGTGCTCGACCCATTCCACGGCAAGATCCTCCGCCAGACGCTGCCGCCGGGGCAGGCAGAGAAGCTCGCGGCCGCGATGGAGGGGCCGACTTCCTAGAGCACGGGCGTGACACTTGCAGGAACGTCATCACTTGGCTCAGTCCTCGCGTCGCACCGATGATGACGTCCTGCTGACACACGCGCACGCTGAAAATCACCACTCGCGGTGCCTGCCATGTTTCATGGTTTGGCGCCGGACCCGGGTCCCGACCATGGTGGGAACCTTCGACACTACCCAGCGTGCGTGTGCTGACCACCGCATTGTCCGCCCTCGAAAACGTTCCTGAAGTGCGTCATTGACTCCCTGGGGTCATCGAGGCACGAGCGCATTTTCCAAGGCAGTCCCAGTTCGCGCCTCGCCGGCCGACGCAGCCGCGCTTCGTTGCACGTAACGGGCACGCCTAGTTGCCAATCGTCGCCTGTCCAGAGCGGCTCGATATGCCGCGCAGCGCGCCGCAGGGTCTGGTGCACTTGTCGTGTACCATCCATCAGGGCGGCGATGCGCGGCACTTCCTCCCACAACTTGACGACCGCCGGTAAGAAAGTAGGACTCGCCGGCGAACGCGACATCGTTTGCCGATCTGGAACCGCGGACGTGCGCAGGTGACAAGTGCGAACAGGGGTGCCGCCACGTCAATTTGCCAGGAGGATGGCACCGTTCTGCTCCTTGATCGGCACGCCCGTCAGGGGCGTCGGTGCCGGCACTTGCAGCACGGCCGCATTCTGCGACGGATCGAAGGCCGCCCCGTGACAGGGACAGAGCAGCGCCTGCGAGCCCGGATCGTACTGCACGGGGCACCCGGCGTGCGTGCAGGTCGCGTCGAAGGCGACGAATCGACCGTCGTTCAGATGGATGAGCACCCCCGCATCGCCGTTCGACGGGATCGTGAAGGTGACGGCGCTGTTGGTGGGCACGTTGGCCGCCTGCGCGATCGCGTTGCTGGGCACGGCGGAGGTCGCCGTCGCCGGGCAGCCGGGCGTGTCGGTGGCGGCAGGTAGCGAGGTCGCGGTAGCCGTTCCGCCCGCTCCTGTGGCCCCTTGGTCGCTTGGGCGGAAAAATCCTCCGACGAACAGCGCCGTCACCGTGCCGGCAACCCCGGCGGCGGCTCCAGCAAGCCCGCCGCGACCATCTGGGCGTGCATCATCTGCGAGAACGCAGGTCCGTACTGCGCCACCCACTCAGAGATGCCGTGGCTGATCTGCTCCAGCGCGGGCCGGAGTTGGGCGCCCAACTCCGTGAAAGTTGCCCGCACCTCTTCGAAAAGAAGGGGCGTGAGCTCGCGGACCTGCGCCTCAGCGTAGTCCAGTTGGGAGCGCGTGTGGCGCGTGGGATACTCCAGGATGCGTCGCGCGGCGTTGAGACGTGTCATCGCTACCCTGCGCTCGTGTTCCGTCATACTCACACCTCCACTTCCCACTATCGCACACTGCAACCTTGGCAGAGTCGCAGGTGCAGGTTGGGAGAACCTGCGCCCGCAACTTCGTCAACGTCGCGGGCCTCACGCCCGCATCTCTTCCCGCGCGGCGGCATCCCCTTCCACCAAAGTCGCATCCACAACTTCGCCGGAGTCGCGGACGAACATATAGCCATCTCGCACCGCGTCTCCGAGCAACTTGCTGCGCAGGAGATGCTCCATCACGGCGGTGAAGCGCGCGACGTTGCGCCCTCCGCTCTTCTCACTGCCGAGCAACTTGATCAAGTCACCCGCCGCGACCTTATCCAACGTGTTGCCCGTGATCGCCACGATCTCTGCCGCACTCACCCACACGCCCTGCCGTCCCTTCGGCGTCTTCGTGAGCGTGACGATGCCCTTCGCGCGGAGCACTTCTCCCAGCCACTTGCGCTGCCGGTCCGCCAACGTGCGCGGCGCGGCTTCGATCAGCGGCCCCGCTGCGCTGCGCTTCCTGCCGCCTGCGAGTTGCGCGAAGTCCAGCGAGGCAAGCTCCGGCCATGCCTCCTGCATCCACTCCGGGATCGTGCCGCCGCTGGCGAGGACGAGCAGCGTCTGGACGAGGAGGCGCCCCGTCTGCTCACGGGCCTGCGTCTCCAGGTCGTCCGCGCGCCCTTCCGCCTCTTCTACGCGCGCCCGCATCTCCTCCAGGAGCCGCGCGGACTCCCGCTCCACGCTCCCAGGCGCAAGCTCTTCCATCGCCGCGACGAGTTGCGAGCTGCGTTCCGCATAGCTCAGGCTCTCATCGTTGGCGAGCGCCTGGATGCGGTAGAGGCGCCCCATGCCCACTTGGTCCATCGGCGTCGCCTCCAGCTTCGCATAGGTGCGCTCGCCCGCCGCGTTGCCGATGATGCGTACGAAGTCCCGATCGGTCGGAGGACGCTTCGAGAGCGTGCCCAGATACGCCGCGGCCATGATCGCCTCCGCCGCGCGCATCAGGTCCGTGGGACCGTTGGCAGGCTGATTCGTGAGCAGGAGGTAGAACGTCCAGACCTCTAGCGGCGCGATGACGGTGAGGAGGACGATATCCCAGGCGCTGCTTCCCAGGCCGACGCCCCGCGCGATGTTGTCGCCGATGCGGTAGAGGGCGATCTCGAGCGCCAGCACGCCGGAGATCAGCAGGATAATCGTCGCGGCGATGCGCCCCGCCGCGTTGACCTCCGGAGGCAGGAGCCCGTCGCCCGCGAGCTTGATGAACGCGCCGACGGAGAGGGCCAGCAGGGTCGGGAAGGCCCATATCTGGCCTATGAGGACGAAGAGCCCTCCGTGGTTGCTCGCCTTGCGCATGAGGCGCGCCGCGCGCTTCTGCGCGCCAGTGGGGTCGCTCATGCCCGCACCTCCCCGCGCAGGTTGGGGATACGTGTTAGCATAACCTGTGTTCCTTCCGAGGGACTTGGGGCGCTCCGTCCGTGCTTCTCTAGGGCTGGCGGGGCGCCCGACTCTTTATGTGCTTCGCTGCTACGCAATATACGGTATAAACGCAATATTTGCAAGCTACGCAGAAATGGCGTATACTGCTGGCAGCAGAAAGGGGGCGCCGATGCCGGAGCTTTCATTAGCCGACGCCGAGGAAGTCCTGCGGCAGGACGGGCGTTATGGCTGGCTCTTATCGGGCAAACAGGCATGGTCGGTCTACGACGTGGCACATGATTACGAGGCGGCCACGGGCGTATCGGTGAGTCACGACACGGTGACGCGATGGTTCAAGCGCCTGCCCGATGGCGGCGCCGAGAACTACGGCGGCACGATAGGCTGGCGAGCGAAGCGGGACGCGCTGATCGTGTTCTTCGGGAGCGGCTTCCACCTACGCCGCCCCGATGATACCAGTGAGCAGGCGGGTTAGAACGAATGTACAGTACGGATTTCTCGCTCGCTATGAGAACATTACTGTAGGCATGGTTTGTTCACTACAGGAGTGTTCTCAGTGAGTATGTTTTGGGATGACGTGCAGGCAGGCTTGCAAGAGAGGGTCATGCGCTGGGTTCGCATGAGCGAGGAAACCACATGCTGGCAGTGGGTGGGTGCCACCAACCAGGACGGGTATGGCAAGGTGAACTTCCTGGCCAGGAAATACTCCGCACATCGCCTGATCTACATGATGCATGGTCACGACATCCCAGCCGGGTATGAGCTTGACCACCTCTGTCGCAATGTTGGTTGCGTCAATCCCGCACACATGGAGGCCGTGACCAAACAAGAGAACCTGCGCAGGATGCGAACCTACATTCAGCCCAAGACGCACTGCATCAACGGTCACGCGTTGACCGAAGACAACATAGTGACCGAAACAGGCCCGCGAGGAACGGCACGGCGATGCCGAACATGTTACCTAGCTCAGAAGCGCGAGTGGGCGGCTAGGCAGCACGCCTGAATGAAAGGTCTATGAGTGAACAGTACGGATATGAGTACGGTTCGACAGGAGCTTATCCCGCTCTACGAATGGGGCTGCACCGTTCCCGTCGTCTGGTACGAGGGCAAGGCGCACTATCCCCTCACCTCGCTCTGCGACGTGCTGGGAGTGAAGTCACAGCAGCAGCGCGACCGCCTCCGCGAGCATGCCGTCCTGGGCCGCCTCCTGCGCCAGTTGCCCGTCAAGACGCGCACGGGCACGCGCGAGACGTGGTGCATCGAGCGCAGGGGCATCGGCTTCTGGCTGGGCAGCATCCAGATCGCCAGCATCCGCGCCGACATTCAGCCGCGCCTCATGGAGTTTCAGGAGGCTCTCGTTGATGCTGCAGAATCGCTTGTGGTCGGGCGAGGTGTCGTCGGTTGTGGACGTGGCGCGGTTCACGCTCTCCCTGGAGGAGCGGATCGGGCGCCTGGAAGAGGCGACCTTCGGGGAGGAGTGAGCTATGAGACGGGGCATCTATCGGATTCGCAACGTCGCCACGGATGACTGCTACGTCGGCCAGGCGCAGAACATCGAAAAACGCTGGGCGTACCATAGACATCGCCTGGCACAGGGCGTCCACCACTCCCACAGGCTTCAACGTGCGTGGGACACGTTCGGCGCCGACGCCTTCGCATGGGAGGTGGTCGAGGAGATCGAGCCGCCGCGCGGACTCGACGCGGCGGAGGCGCGACACATCCGAGCCCTGCCATCGACCTACAACGTCGGCATCGTGCCTGAAAAAACCGATACGCCCGTCGCGCGAGATTTAGGCCTGCGTACTCAGGAGCAGGAGTGCACCGTCATTCGCCATAAGACACGATGCCCTGGTTGCGGCAAAGCTGTTGAGATAGAGGAGCGCGTTTACCCCGGCCTGGGCCGCATCGTGGATATCTTCGTGTACGATTCAAAAACCTCCGACTGGCGGCTTGTGTCTACTGACGTGATACGCGACGTAGAGAGGGGCGGGCAGTAGCCATGCGAAGGACGTTGTATAGCGGCGCTCACCTGCGGGCGCTCCCGGACGCCACCCTCGACGCCTTCATGGGGGAGACCGCCACGCCCGAAGAGCCTGCCTCTGCTGCGGAGGTGGTCGTCATCAGCTTCCAGGAGATTCACCTCACCTGCCAGTGCGGGCGCAAGCACCGCGTCGTCGTGGAGAATGGGCGCGTGCGCCAAGAGGTGGAGGAGTAGCCCGGAGGCGTAGCAAAGGGGCACGGTACTCAGCCGTGCCCCTTTGCTATGCCCCTGATACCGAATCCGATGGGGTCGTTGTCGAAGGGTTTCGCCGCACCTAGGCCCGCGCGTGCTGCCAGCCCCCCCAGCCAGATTCCGCACTAGCGGCCGGCTTGGAAGAGGTAGGCGAAGAGCGCATCGGGCCTGATGGCCGAGAGCAGCCAGCCGACGAGGATGGAGCCCGCCGCGGCGCCGATCGAGAGGATGAGGCGCCGGCGACGGTCGCGCTCCGCCTTGCCGGCGATGCGGTCGACGGCCACCTGGAGCATCTCCGGGTCATCGCGCAGCCACACCTGCAAGTCCTGGAGTCGAGCGAGTCGCGTCCGCGCGACGCTCGCCGCGGTGGGCGCGTCGGCGGGCGAGCTCCCGCCGTCGGGCTGTTGCTGCCGCGCCTGGTCGATAGCCGCCGCCACCCCGTCGATGATGGCATTGCGGTAGTAGCTCTCGAGCGAGGCCGGCGCACCGCTCTTGGCCCCTTCGACCGTCTTGACGAACGCGGCGAGGTCCGCGAGGAACCGCTTGTCGCGCAGCTTCCCGATCACGTAGCGCGGCGTGGCCTTACCGCTCGGCCAGCGGACGGTGGCGGTGCCGCCGTGGAAGCGCTCGGCGAACTGCGGCGTCTTCTTGCCGAACTGGCCGCTGTGCAGGTAATACACCTCGTGGGTCCTGGGGTCCTCGGCGAGGACACCCGCCGTCAGCGACGGGTCGCGCTTGCGCGACAGGTTGGCCATGCAGACGGAGGTGACGTTGCCGCCGGGGGTTGGCTTGGTGGTGCCGAACGAGCACCAATAGACGCCCCCCGCGTCGTCGGGCTCCAGGATGGCCCAAATACCCACACCATCGTGCCACCACGCGCGTTCGGGGTAGGCGCCCTGCGGCGTGAGCTGCTGGACATCGAATCCCTCGGCGCCCTGCTGGAGCCGCTCGCGCAACTGCGGGAACACGGCATCGACATCCGTGACGGCCACCAGATCCATGCGACACCCTCCACTCCCCGCGACGCGCGGCGCCGCTCATCTGTACGCAGGCCAGTATGATAGCAAATTGGCGAGGGCAAGTGGAGGATGTGAGGGGCAAGCCTGAAGTCAAGGGGCATTGCCGAGTCTCATACTACGACTACCGGCGCAGAATCCGTATGAGACGTGCTAGGCGCTGGCGATGCCGACCGAAGCAACGGCGGAATATGCGGCACCAGTGCTCGTGTTGATGGTGACGCACGTACGTTAGGTTTCCTCTGGGGCGCCGCCGCGTCTATCTCGGCGCGGCGAGGGTGGGTGCAGCAGGTACAGAGTCTTGGTACGCTAGGTGCTCCCTTCCCACATGGGTTACCAGGGTCTTTTCATGCTAGATCAATGCCCATGAGTGCCAGCGCGTGGCGGGGATACCTGGCCTGCCGGCGGAGAGCGGCGGCAATATTCGTAACGCCGTGTTGCCGCAGCAGATTGAGGGCGGCGTTGCGACAGGCCGCGAGATTGGCGGGCGCGCGGCCCGAGCGGACCTGGCAGGTGTCTTCCCCCAGCGTCACCTCGCGGACGTAGGGCAACCCATTCTCAATCTGCCAGTGGCCGCGCCACAGTTGCTCCAGCCGGGCGGCATCCGCCTGCTCAGGGGGCACGCTGGTGAGAGCATAGGACCACTCCTCGCGCGTGGCGCCCAACTGGGCGCCGCTCACGTCCTCGACTTCGCGGCGGATGCGACAGACCTGCGCGAGGCCCGGCCAGCCGGCAATCGTGCCCGCCTCTCCCGCCTCAGCATCCAAGCGTTCTGGTTGGGCAAGATAGCTGACCACCTCGGTCGAGCATTCCAGGGTGCGCCGCTCCTCCCGGTCGCCATGGCGCTTGCCCGCGACCACCACCCGCTGGCGCGGCGTCCACGGATCGGCGAAACTCAGCGCGACGGCCGCCAGGGTCAGCGGCTGGTTCTGCTTCAGGACGACAAAGTAGTGCCCCCTTTTCGCACGATCTGGCGGCAGAGGGCCCGCGTGGCCAGGAGCGCGTCACCGGTCACCACCCGCCCCGCCAACAGTCGCGCCGGCAACGCCGCCAGCACGGCCTGCACCCCAGCCAATTCGTGCCCTTTGCCCACCGTTTCCGCCTCCGCCAGCACCACCCGCGTCTGGTGGGCGTAGGCCGCGACCAAGGGCACACCGGGGATCTCCTCGCCGTGCAGGCCGCGCAGCGTCTTGCCGTCAATCGCCAGCGCCTCGTCCGGCTGCAGCCCTTGCGCGACAAACCAGTGGCCCAGCACCCGCTCGAAGGCGGCGTGGTCCAGGCGGCGAAACGCTCGATGCCGCGTCGCCACACTTGGTCCCCGCTCCGCCCGCAACCCCAGCGCGACGCGGATCTCGGGATCGCACTCCCGTCCCCATTGACTGATGGCGTACAGGCTGCGGCTCCCACACAACAGCGCGCAGACCGCCAGCGCCAGCATCCCGTCGAGGTGATGCACCCGGCCTTGGCCACGCCGTACATCGGGCAACGTCTGCAGTGCCGCCCGCAGAGACCCCTCTGGCGCCATCTGGCGCCCGTCTGGCTTGTTCATGCGGCGCAGTTTACTTGATCTGCCTTAGCATGAAAAGGCCCTGCATGGGTTACTCTGCTACCTTGACAGTTAGGGGCGCGCAGGCTATACTCGTCGTCGTTCGTTTGCTCTCTCTTGACCTGGGTGACCCGATGCGCAGCAACTTAGTATGCGCAAACATCTGGGTGAGCTTATGGCAGACATCTTGGTCGTGGACGACGACGGCGACACCCGCGCGATGCTCCGGGAGCTGCTCGAAGACGACGAGCACTTCACGGTTTTTGAGTCCCCCGACGGAGAATCCGCCCTCGCGCGACTCCGCACGCACCCCGTACCGTTGATCGTCCTGCTGGACTGGCTGATGCCGGGCCTCGACGGCATCCAAGTGTTGCAGGCGCTGGCCGAGGATGCCCCACTCACCCGCCGCCACGCCTATATCCTTCTGACGGCGGCGGGCATCTCCGAGGCGCGTCCCCTGCCGCCGTTGCCGCCCGTCCTTGACGTGGGGGTGATACTGAAGCCCTTCGACATTGACGCGCTGCTCGCGGCAATCCGCGACGCCGCTGTGCGCATCTCCGGCCCCGCCGCTTAGGCCGGACGTTGATAGTCGCCCATGATCCTATTTACCTAGTTTTGTGCAAACAGGCAGGATAGAGTGCTTGGTCACGGAACCCTCCCCTCGGGTTGCATGTGGTGTGTCGCGGTACTCCAGGTGAGAGACAACCCCATTCGGTGGCGCCGTGGCCCAGCCCACACCAACGGCCCCGCGATCAGGCTCGTTGACGTAGGAGCAACAGCACGCCGAAGGTCATGATCGCGCGCGGGCATCACGGTGGCCTCACGGACGTGAACGTCGATCTCTCGCAGCACGCACGGTACGGTGGCGCGAAGCCACGGGCCTGGATTGCGCGTATGAGTGCCGGACGGTGGGAATCCAGGGTGCGCTTGCGCTGCGCTGCGCTGCTTGCAGGGGGCACTCGAGGTCGGTGGCTCCACATGGCTGAAGCCCCGGCGGCCTCGTGGTGGCAGTGCATGGCGCGCCCGGCGCGCGTGACGTTGCCGTGAGGCGCCCAGACCCGGCAGTGAGAAGCATGTGACAGGCCGCCCCTATGCTGGTGACGGCTGGTGACGGGCGGCTTGCCCTGGAAGGACCAGATACAGGTGCAAGGTTGCGCGTGACGAGAGCGATACGGGGAAGTCGGAATCATGGCACACGTACTGATCGCGCAGCGAGACCCTGCCGTGCGCTCTACGCTGGCACGTGCGCTCCAAGCCGAGGGGCATGTCGTCACCGAGGTCTCGGATGGCGTGTTGGCGATCGCCGCGCTGTGGGTCGCGCGCCGCCCCTTGGTGGCGCTCTTGGATGAGCACTTGACCCCGCTCGACGCGACGGACCTCTTGGAGCTGGCGGCGGACGGGGAGGCACCGCTGCTCCGCCACCGCTACGTCGTGCTCACGGACACCTCGCCCCATCTGGTGCTGCGCCCAGCGCTGCGCGACGCTCTTCGCAGGCTGCAGGCGCCCGTGCTCTCCGTGCCGCTCGACGTGGAGGGCGTGTGCGAGGCCGTCATGGACGCTGCCCGCTATCTGCCGACTTCGCGCATGGACACAGCCGAGCCGGTGCCCTGGTCCGCGCGCATGGAACAACTTGTCCTCCCAGTGGCGTGAGCACCCGCACGTCAACATGCTGCAGGTGTGCGACGTGCCCCTGGCTCTCCTGTACTCAACGTCGAGTGCGGGCCGCCAGGGGTCTCCATCTCGCCCGGCGAGTCACATGCATGTACTGAAGTGGACAGCAGTGCATCCCTACGCACGGGATCACCGCACACTTTCCCCATTGACGTTGGGGCGGAAGGCGTGACACGATCAGCAGGGCCCACTGCAGACGACACGCGGCACGCGCGTGGGCTGCACGAGGCTTGCCCCTCGCACGGTACGTGCTTCCCCCACCTCCACTGCTCGGCGGGTGCGGGACGGCTCGCCCGCCCTGTGGTAAGGACCTTCCCGCGGAAGGCTTCCCACCATGACCAGTGGCACCCAGCAGCCAGCGCTTCCCGCACCACCACTACACACGAGGCGCCCACCACGGACGCCGACGGCCGCTCTACCCCCCACCTCCTCGACGGCGGCCACCTCCGACGGGATGGCGCGCTCCGAGATACTGCGCAGTCTCGGCGTCCTGGACCTCATGCCCGATGCGATGCTCGTCGCCGATGTGAATGGGCGCATCCTCCGGGTCAACGCGCAGGCGGAGCAGCTCTTCGGTTATCCCCATGGTGCCCTCGTGGGTCGCCCGGTCGAGGCGCTCCTGCCCGAGCGCTTCGGCGCGACGCATCCGCAGCACCGCGTCGACTTCGCCGTCGAGCCCCACGCCCGCCCGATGGGCAGCAGACTCACGCTCGCCGGTCGGCGGCGGGATGGCGGCGAGTTCCCCGTCGAGGTCAGCCTGAGCCCCCTCCCGGTGGGCGAGGAGGTGCTCGTCCTCGCCAGCGTCCGCGACAGCAGCGAGCGGGTGCAGTTGGAGCGCGAGCGTGCGGCGGAGACCGAACGGGCGCGCGCGCTCCTGCAGCTGGTCCTCGATCAGCTGCCGGGCGGTGCCTACCTGGTGCGCGGGCCCGACGCGCGGCTCGTGCTCGCCAACCGTGCCGCCGAAGCGGTCTGGGGCGCAACGTGGGAGGTGGGCCAGCCGATGGCGGCCTTCCTGCGAGAGACGGGCGTGCGCTACGAGGCCGAGAATGGGCGGGAGTTGGCGCCGGACGACCTCGTCACCGTGCAGGTGGTCCGCGGCGGGGCAGCGGTCTCGCAACGACGCGAGGTGGTCCGCCGGCCTGACGGCTCGCGCCTCGCCGTCCTGCTGAGCGCTGTGGCGATGCCCGGCGATTTGCTCCCCGTCGAACGAGTTCGACCGCGTCGGCGCCTCGCCACCGCGGAGCGGGAACCCGCCGCCTTGGTGCTGCTGCAGGATATCAGCGTCCTGCAGGCGGCGGAGCACCTCAAGGACGAGTTCGTCAGCGTCGCCGCGCATGAGCTGCGCACGCCGTTGGCCGCCATCCAGGGCTTCGCCAGCATGCTGCGCGTGCAGACTGCGCTGGGGCGCGGGCCGGCGCTGGTCGACTGGCAGCAGGAGGCGATCGCCGAGATCGAGGAGGCCAGCGCGCGCCTGAACGGGCTGGTCACGGACCTGTTGGACGCGACGCGCATCCAGGCCGGACGCCTGGAACTGCACCTGGTGCCGCTGGACCTGCTGGCGCTGCTGCGCCGCAGCCTGATGCAGCTGCAGGTGACCACCACCCGGCACATGCTGACGCTGGACGCCCCGCCCGATCCCGTGCTGCTCGCCGGCGAGGGGCCGCGGCTGGAGCAGGTCGTGGGCAACCTCGTCGGCAATGCCATCAAGTACAGCCCCGACGGCGGACCTATCACCGTCACCGTGCGAGCGGATCCCGCGGCGGCCCGCGTCGAGGTGCGCATCCGCGACGCGGGCATCGGCATCCCGGCGGACCAGCAGGCGAAGCTGTTCCAGCGTTTCGCCCGGGCGAGCAACGTGCATGAGCATGCCATCGCGGGCACCGGCCTGGGCCTGTACGTCTGTCGGGAGCTCGTCGAGCGACACGGTGGCCAGATCTGGTTCGAGTCGGCGGAGGGATCCGGTACCACCTTCTTCCTTACCCTCCCACTGCTGCCGCTCTCGCCGCGGGCGGCCGACCCCGACGCTTCGGGCGGTCGGACGCGCACGCCCGAGGCGAGCGTGGCGGCCCGGTCGTACACGCCAACAGGACGCTCGCCCGACGCGGCAGACGACGGTGGGCCGACCAACGCCAGGCGTCACAGCGCACGGCGCTGAAGGTGGATCTCCCCCCGCACGCTATCCCCCCCGTGCAGTCCCCGTACAGACGACCTCGGACCGGGCTCAGTCGCTCCGTGTCGTCCTGCTGAGCGTCCTCATCTGGGCACGGGATCGATCGCCGTCCCTCCCGTGCCCATGGAGGTGGCACGACGCATCGCCGCCTCCTCCCGCACAGGTGGAACGTGTGCGATACCCGGATTGCAGAGCGTTCGTGCCTCGTTTGTGACGCATGGCTCCCCTCAGCGAGGCCGCACCGTGAGATGATGGCGCTAGACTCGCTTGACGACGCGCGACTCGGTGCGTCGGAGCCTGTAGAGCATGGCTGCAGTGCGCTGCCTGCCATCTCCTTGTACACGCTGGCGC
Source organism: uncultured Chloroflexia bacterium (assembly GCA_963841205.1). Taxonomy (GTDB): domain Bacteria; phylum Chloroflexota; class Ktedonobacteria; order Ktedonobacterales; family JADMIN01; genus CAWAWP01. The sequence goes on from CAWJCH010000027.1 coordinate 21,085, forward strand.
TGGGGCGACTCCCCTGGCCTGAGCGTCCGTACGCCTCCTCCGCGCGGACCATTCGCCCGGCAACCGCCCGACGGGAAGCGGTAGAAAGCGCCCACTGTGGCCACACCCCCTCCTCGCATCGCCGTCGGCGCCGCCTACCCGATGGATCGGTTCATCGCCCTTGCGCTGCGGCAGGGCGGCTACGAGCCGCACCTCCTCCCGGTCGGAGGGAAACTACTACCCGCGCTGCTCGTCGCGACAGTCGACGCGACCGTGTTGGAAGCGAGCTTCCCCCTGGTCGACGTCTTCGCGCTGTGCGCACGTCTGCGCGCCGTGTCGGTCATCCCCATCGTCCTGTTGCTGTATCGTGACGAGGCACACCGGCAGGCGGAGGCGCTGCAGATGGGGGCGTCCGCCGGTCTCATCTTGCCCGTCGACGCGGAGGAACTGCTCGCCTGCGTCCGATCGGTGGTGCCGCAGGAAGGGACTCCCTGAGGTCATGCGGTCGACGCTTTAGCTGCTGCAACGATGATGCGCCTTGTGCTCACTGCAGCGGTTCTCTTCAACTCCGCAGTAATCGTGACGAATGACATCCCAATGAGGCGCGCTGGTGCGCGAGCGGCGGCGCCAGCGCGGGCTGCCGCTGTCCGTCGCCGAGAAGGTCTCCCGTTCCCGCGTCCCGGTTCGTGGCGAGCATGCCTCGCCCACAAGTGCATCCATGGCCGATGCCGGCGACGACGATGGCCCATGGCAACTACGCACGGCTCAGACAGAAGCTCGTGCCACGGAGGGTTGGGTGCGACTGGCAGAAGTAGCGTGGTCGGGGAATGTACTGTCGTATTGGAGGAGATTGGCGGTCCGCCATGGGGAGCTGGCTACATCCGCGACCAAACGGTTGCAACGTGCTTGCGGTCACCCCGGTGAATCTCAATGAATGCATCCGCGCAATGCTTCGGCGAGGCCCTGCAACCACCCAGTCGGCTTGATCCAAGAGGTGTCACGAGGCGCGCTCGGAGGAGAGTGCGTCTCGCGGTCACCGACTGGAGGCTCGGTCGCCGACCGGAGGCTGGGCCCCCAACGCCTCCGCGTGCCTCGCCCATCCCAGCCCGGCTACTCGCAGGCTACTCGCAGGCTAGGGCCGCTCGAAGGCTACTCGAACGCGATCAGGGGCTTCAGGACGCCGTCGAGCTTCCGGTCCATGACCTCGAATGCCCGCGGCATCTGCTCGAACGGGAAGGTGTGCGTGGTCATGCGCGTCGGATCGACCCGCCGCATCGCCAGCAGCCGCAGCAGCCGCTCCATGCGCAGCCGACCCCCCGGACAGAGCCCGGTCGTGATGGTCTTCTCCGCCATGCCTACCCCCCACTCGATGCGCGGGAGATGGACAAATTCGCCCTCGCCGTGGTAGCCGATGTTCGAGATGGTGCCGCCCGCCTTTGTCACCCTGACGCAGTTCTGGAAGGTGCCGTCGGCCCCCAGGGCCTCGATCGCCGTGTCCACGCCCAGCCCATCGGTCAGCTCGAGGACGCGCTGGACCGGATCCTCCTGGGTGAAATCGACGACGTGGTCGGCGCCGTAGAACCGGGCCAATTCCTGGCGCCCGGGCACCGACTCCACGCCGATGATCAGGCCGGCGCCGCGCAGCCTGGCGCCCGCGGTCGCCATCAGCCCTACCGGGCCTTCGGCGAAGACGGCTACGGTGCCGCCGATGGGGATGCGGCCGTTTTCGGCGCCCATGAAGCCGGTCGAGAGCATGTCACAACAGTAAACCGCCGCCTCGTCGGTCACGTTCTCCGGGATCTTGGCCATATTGGCGTCGGCCTCGTTGACGTGGAAATACTCGGCGAAGACCCCATCTTTGGTGTTGGAGAACTTCCAGCCGCCCAAGGGGCCACCAGATTGGGAGGAGTGGCCGGCTTGCGAGGCCGGGTCGCCCCAGTCCGGGGTGATCGCCCCCACGACCACGCGATCCCCCGGCCGGAATAACTTGACGTTGCTGCCGACGCGGTGGACGATGCCGACCGCTTCATGCCCGAGGGTGAGTTGCTCCCGCGGGCCGATGGCCCCCCGCACGGTGTGCGAATCAGAGGTGCAGATCAGGGCCCTGGTGGTCTTGATCACGGCGTCGTCGGGTCCGGGTGCGGGGACCGGCTTGTCCGCGAACCCGACACGACCGATGGACTGCATGACGAACGCTTTCATCGTGGCGTACCTGCTTTTCTGGTGGCGTATCCGAATGCCCAGACAACTCAACTGCTTGGTGAAAAAGAAGCGAACCCATCGGCCGCGTGCAGGACCGGTGAAGAGGGTCTCGCGTAGGGCCGGTGATCCGCCCGCATCAACCTTGCCATTGCGGAGCGCCGGTGCGCGTCGCGGCGTACCCACGTGTGCCTCCCGCAACACGCAGCATGACCCGTACGCGCACAGCGGCGCGCCCCAGGTCGGGCTCAGCCCAGGGTAAGGGTCACCTTCGCGGTAGTCGTGGGCGTGCTGGAGCCGACTTCGGCGAAAATGAGGTCGCCCTCTCCAGCGGCCTGTCCTGCAGCAACCTGGCAGGTGAACACCTGATACTCCACGTGCCCCGCGGGGCCACCGGGATCCGCCCGACCATCCGCCGTGCAGGTCAACCCCGCGACGCTGCCGACGCTCCATGCAAAGTTCGTGCCGGCGTTGACTCCCAGGGCGACGCTCGCTGCTCCGTTGAGCTGCGCACTCGTCGTAATCGCGTACGTGAGATCTGGCGCCGAGCCTTGCGATCCGGTGAGCGCGTCCACTTCAAGCTCAGCGATTTCCTGGGGCACACTCGATCCGACTTCGGCGAAGAGGAGGCTGCCATGCCCAGTGGTCTGGCCGGCGGCAAGCTGACAGGCGAACACTTGATAGGCCGTATGCCCGGCCGCGCCGCTCGGATCGGCCGTGCCTCCTGCAGCGCAGGTCAGTCCCGAGAAATTAGCACTCACGGGGCTCCACTGGAAGTTCGTGCCCGCAGTGACGGGGAGCGCGACGTTCGGCAAGAGATTCAACGTCTTGCTCGTGGTCACGATCTTGTAAATGAGGGTCGGTATCCCTGGCGTGGCGGTGGCGGTTGCCGTGCTGATCGGCGACGTGGTTGGTGCAGGCGTACTGGCCGTTGATGATATACCGCACCCAGCCAAAAGCAATAGCAGCCCCGACACCATGAGGATCCTGCACCTCACAGACACCATTGAAGTGTGCAGTCGCATGTGAAATTCCATCCTATCTACCTGGCGCTCAAGCCACTCCCGTACAGAGCGATCGCTGCATGTGGAAGTTGTGAACCGGGGCCGAAGAATCGGCCCGCGCCGATCGCGACTCGCCGCTGTGCTCCCCGGTGTACGCCCCCCACGTGGTGGTGAGCAAATGGGCAAAGCCCACACGACAACGACGCGTGCTAGGCGCAGCCGACGAGGTCGTCGAAGCACGCGCCATCCTTGGTGGTGATCGCCACCTTCTGGATGGTAGGGAACTGGGTGAGCGTCTTGGTAATCTCGGTGCGCACGATGAGCGCGCCGGTGTCGCCGAAGCCGGGGAGATCGCGGCAGAACCGGAGCGTGGCCGTGCCGGTCTCCGCCTGTGCCCGGTTCCAGTCAAGCCGGAGAGTGAAGTCGGCGCCGCCACAATTCGACGCGCCCAACAGCGCCCCCGTGAGCGGTGTGGAGAGGCCCTGCGCCTGCTCCGCCGCGGTCGGCCCAGCGATGAGTTGCTCGATGGCGTAGGTTGCCACGCCGAGGTCGGGCGAGGTGCGGTCGACGGCGTAGACCCTGGCGGGGGCCGTCCCCGCGTCCGCTTGTTTCGAGAAGTAGACGACGACCAGATAGCCCGTCTGCGCCGTCAGGCAGCGGTTCTGCCCGCTGAGATCGCCGAAGCAGTCGCCGGCCTTGGTGAGGATCACGGCAACCCTGATGTTGGCGAACTGGGTGAGCGTGGCCTGCAGCTCCGAGCCGATGCGCGCGTCGTCGCCGATGCCGCCGAGCGAGAGCGTCCGGCAGAATTGGAGGGTCGCCGTGCCCGTCTCTGATGTGGTCCCACGCTTATCGAGCGCCAGCGTGAAGTCGGCGCCGCCACAATTCGACGCGTCGGCTGCGGCGACGAACCTGGTGAGGTCGGTGAAGTAGCCGGACGACGACTCCGCGCCGGTCGGGCCAATGATGAGCTGCTTCACTGCGACGGTGGCCTGATCCAGCGTGGTCGAGGCCACCGTCGTTCGGGTCACGGCGAAGACCGCGGTGAGATTGGCGTCAGTCTCTGGATGCTTCGAGAAGAAGACCTGCACCGTCACGCTGGTTGGCGAACCAGTGGCACCAGGTCCAGTGGTGTTGCTCCCGCCACAGGCCGCGACGAGCAGCACGAGCAGCGTCAACAGCGCGCCGACGAGGAGGGAGCGAGGCCGACGCTCGCGGGGAAATGAGGCGGGTACCATGGGTGGGTGCTCCTTGCTGGTGGAGCGGTGGCTCGGTCAAGAGCATTCAGGCGTCCTCGCCACCGCGCACCAGGAAGGAGGTCTGAGTCATCGTGGCCTCGCGCACGTTAACGGCCCCGCAAATGGAGCGTTGGCGCAGGAGCAATGGCGCGCTGAAGATCACGATAGCGCCCAGGTACCACAGCAGCCTCACAGAGGTGAACCTCGCGCTCTCGCATTACTCACTGCGAGGTGGCGCGATGCCATACGCACGGATTCTGTATACGAGCGCCTGGGCAGCGGAAATCTAAGAGTTCGCTCTCGCTACCCTGCTTTCCCCGATTTCTGGAGGTCCGTGACACCTAAGGACTGAATCGTCGGCGACCTCGTGACGGCGGTGCGCGGCGCACCTGGCTAGCGTGACGTTGCTGTGAGGCGCCCATACGTGGCACTGAGAAGCATGTGACATGAGACCTTTATTGTGGTGACGGGCAACCAGCCCTGGAAGGACCAAACACCTGTGCAAGGTTGCGAATGATCGTAGTGATACGGCGAAGTCAGGATCATGGCACACGTACTCATCGCGCAGAGAAAGCCGGCTTGCGCAATATGCTGGCACATGCGCTCCAGGCCGAGGGACATGTTGTCACCGAGGTTTCGGATGGCGTGTTGGCCATGGCCGCATTGTGGGTCGCGCGTCGCCCCGCAGTAGCGGTGTTCGATGAGCATTTGACTCCCCTCGACGCAATGGACATTCTTGAGTTGACAGCCGATGGGGAGGTGCCGCTCGCCCGCCACCGCTCGTCCGCCACCGCTACATCGTACTCACAGACATATCGTCTCATCCGATACGCCCAGTGCTGCGAGACGCTCTTCGCAAGCGGCATGCACCCTTGCTTTCCCTACCACGAGAAGTAAAGGACATGTGCAAGGCAGTGCTGGACGCTGCCGACTACCTGCCGACTCCGCTCATGGACGCAGCCGAGCCGATGCCGTGGCCCGCGCGCATGGAACAGCTCGCCCACCCTGTGGTGTGAGCACTCGCGCGTAAATATACTGGACATGTGTGATTTGCCCCTGGCTCTCCCGTGCGCAGCGTCGACTGCGGGTCGCTAGGGGTCTCAATTTGCCTCCGGCTTCCTTCGTCGAGTCGTCTGAACGTACCGAGGTGGACGGCGTATCTGAACCCGCACGATCATCACACGCTTCCTGGCACAGATATTCGGCCGTTCATGCGCCAGCAAAGTTGAGAGCGCGCTCTGACGCGGTAGCGCCAGACGGTGATGTCGCCGTGAGAACAGGCAGGTAGGCTCAGTCCTGCTGGGCTGCTGTCGACACCAGCCCAGGATGCACGGCGCAGGCGGTGTGGGTGGGGTTAGCTCGCAGTCAGCGGACAATGAACGCCCCAACTCGGAAGGGTGTGACGACGACGAGCCAGACGCCGCTCCGCGCACACGAACGAAAGGAAGCACGCAGATGTCGTGGCGAATAGCTACCATCGCTCCTCACACGGCGGTCCACTCCGGGTATCGGCGAGTCGGCGTCGCGTTGCTTATCGGACTGGCGCTCACCGTTGCAGCTTGTGGAAGCGCGACGGGTGGTGCAGGCGGGCCGACATCGACGTCCAAGCCAACCGCTACCGTAACCCCGACGCCGGTGCCCTGCGCCGGCTGGCGCATCGTCTCCAGCCCGAACGGCACCACGTCCTCGATGAGCGTTTTGTCCGCGGTCAGCGCGCGCTCTCCCACCTCGGCCTGGGCGGTCGGGGTCACGTACTCCGTCGGCGACACGATCGGTCCGATCAACAGCCTGATCGAGCAGTGGGATGGGTCCGCCTGGCACCTCGTGGCCGGTGCTAGCACCGGCCAGAGCGCCCTCAACGGCGTGGCAGCGATCTCGCCGACTGATATCTGGGCGGTCGGCGGTCGGCTGTACTACAGCGGAGTGGGAGCGGGAGCCCTCACCATGCACTGGGATGGGACGGCGTGGCGCGTCGTGCCCAGCGTGCAGTCCGCTGACGCCAAGTCCGTCAACCTCTATGGGGTGGCGGCCATCGCGTCCAATGAGGTATGGGCCGTCGGCAGCCAACAGGTCGATCCGGATGGTCAGCGCCCGGCCCAGCTGCTGGTCGAGCGCTGGGATGGTGCGAGTTGGCAGATTGTCAGCAGTCCGCCGCTGCCGCCGAGCGCGGCCCCGAACAATGGCGGCTCTCTCAGTGCCGTGACCCACATCCCCGGCACAAATCAGCTCTGGGCCGTCGGGGAATGGCACGCATGGACGAACCTCGGCCGGGGACAGCCCCTCATCGAGCGCTGGGACGGCACCGCCTGGCAGCTCGTGCCCAGCCCCAGCTTGCCGAGCGGCGCTCTGGGCGGGGGCTGGAGCGGCGTCGTGGCGCTCTCGGCGACCAACGCCTGGGCGGTGGGCAGCTTCGCGGTGAAGAATCCCATGGACAGCCACCCGCTGATCGCCCACTGGGACGGCACCAGCTGGCAGCTCGTCGTCGCCAGCCCCGACGCCTACGGCGAGCTGGACAGTGTGGCAGCCGCGGGAGCCAATGACGTGCGGGCGGCGGGGTCGCTCCTCACGGGCAGCGGCGCGAGCAGCGGCAACGGTCAGGCGGTGCCCCTCATCGAGCAGTGGAACGGCAGCGCCTGGCAGATCGCGACCACCCCGGCGCTGCCGAGTGGGGTCCTGAGCGGGCCGGGGCCGCTGAGCATCGCGACCGATGGCACCGGCAACTACTGGGCGGTGGGCTCTTCTCTCAACGCGGCCAGTGTGTACCAGACGCTCACCCTGCACTGCCCGTAGCCGCACGTGGTCGGTCCCGCATGCCTGCCGGGGACGCAGCCAGGCGCGACTCCGCGGCAGCAAGCAGCCAAGGCGATCCGCTCACGCAGGATAATCAACCCTATGTGCACGTTTCTGTGCTTGGCCATGGTTTCCGACCCTGCGCGCTGCCCCGAATGGCCGAGACGCTGCGCAATGACTGAATGCAAGGGCAGTGTTCAGAATAACCCGCACGCGGGGTGAATCTGGCAGTGACATGGACGAGCGGATGGGCGATAGACCCCCGATGCTGGGGTGGTAGTATCGCAACCACTCCAGCTCGTGTGCAGACGCAGCGTAGATGCCAGCAGTAGGCCAACAGAGACAGTACGCCTTCAGGCAGGGCAATCCCGTCACAAATGGTTACAGGAGATCGAACTTCGCGATGCTGTGGTGCCCGTAGCGGGCAATTGCACGGTCTACGAGGGAGGGAAGACGGCCATGTCAGGGCGCATTTGGAACGCAGCGGCACGCGCAGCGCTCCTCATTCCGGCACTGCTCATCATGACTGCATGCAGTACGTCGAACACGACACAGGCACAGCCGACGGCTAGTGGACCGCCGACCGCCAGTGTACAGGCAACGTGCGCGTCCGTTCTTCCAGGCGCGGCGGCGATTGACTTACAGCAACAGGGCTTTCTCTATCCAATCGTCTTCCCACCGAGCACGGTCGGCACGGCACCGCAACAGGTATCGAGCGGCCCCAGTCTCTTCGCGGTCTATAGCTTTCCCGTGTGCACGCCGAACACGACGACAGCTGGGGTGGCGTCGTTCTTCTCGTCCCATCTGGGCGCGCTGGAGCACGGCTGGCTCGACGCGCAGACGTTTCCGGCAGACGGCGGGCTGATGCAGAGCTGCACGGGGACGCAATGCTGGTTCGACCCCAAGGGTGGCCCGCTCTACTACCTCATCTTCGATCAGTATGCCGACAAAGGTGACGGTGTGATCACGTACCGGGCGCGCTGGGCCGTCTCGCCGGACTTCCCCGCATGCGGCCCGAACTTCAGCATATCGGCCGCCGTACGGGACATCTACTTCCTGCCGAGCTACACGCCACAACTGCCGCTGCCGCCGCTCTCCTCGACGGTGCCCGACGACGCTTCAGGTGGTCTGCACGGGTACGACATCTGCAGCCCTGGGACAGCGCAGTCGGTGAGTGCGTTCATGGCCAAGGAGCTACCTGCGACTAGGTGGTCGAAGGTCATCGCCGATTCCGCATGCTTCTACACAGCGCAGTGCTGGAGGAACGGCAACGCCGTGATCTCGTGGGACGCGGGGAGCGATCCGTTGGACTGGCACATCGCATGGCGTGCCGTGCAGCCCTGATCTGGCCGAGGCTTCGCGCCCAAGGCACGTCAAGAGCGTGAAGACTGGCGGGGCCTGCGCCGCAGCTCACCTCGTCGTCGGAGGACGTTGACGAACTCTGGGAGGCGCGACGCCGCGACGCGATGACGTTCCCGGAGCCCGCGCGCTCGGCGCTCCTGGCGGTCTATGACGACGCACGGTACGGGCGAGGAGCCAACCGGCGCGGGCAGCGCATCTCGGAGGAGCACGACCAGCGGATCGTAGAGAGCGTCCAGGCGGAGCCCGTACCCAGTGTCGGGGCACCGACGGAACGGACGCCGGGATCTGGGCAGCGAAGCGACGGAAAGTAAAACTTCCCTATGTGAAGCTTTGCGCAGCATTTGTAGACGTTGACGTGCACGTAACGCACGAGTAGACTGCCTGCACGCATGTTGCACAATCGACAGGACGCCGGGTGCGATAGTGCAAACAGGGATGCACGGGACCGTCTACGGCGCGCGGTTGCCGCCCCATCACCGAAGTAGGAAGGGAACAGGACGTAATGCTTCGCAGGTTTACCACGGCTGTCCCCGCGTCATCGACCTCGCGCCCGCTCTCGGACTCCCGCCGCGATCTCGCCCGATGGATCGGGCAGATAGACCACGATACCTCCGGCTTCGCGCTGCCACGTCTCGTGGAGGAGACCGAGTATAGCTGGCTGTATCAGGAGATGTGGCTGCGCGGGCTCCACCTGCGCAGCCAGGCAGGGTACGCGCTGAACAAGCATTACGGGCGCAACGTCGCTCCGGACCCGTTGCGCCCGCTGCCGTTCTCCTTCGAGGCGGTGATCGCGGAGGCGGCGTCGCTCTCCGGGATGACCATGCTCGTCGGCACCGAGCAGAACGGGCTCGCGGCGGCGGCGGAGCACCTGCGGGAGCGCGACGGGCGCGAGGGGCCGATCTGGGCGTGGCTGGAGACGTATCCCGACCGCAGGCCGCCCGACCTGATCGTGCTCCCGGACTCCCCGTCGGTGCTCTACACCTTCAACGACGGCACCATACAGCACTTGCCGGGATGGGTGGGGCAAGCGGCGTGCGTGCAGGGCAAGTACATCCGAGATCGCGAGCTCTATACTGGGCCCGCCGCTCCCGGCGAGCGCGTCCTCCCGCCCGACGCCACGCGGAGCCCATCGTACACGCCGATCCTGCACAACTTCGCGAAAGCCCTCTTGGGCTTGGGGCGCGACTGCCCCAGGAATGCGTGTTGCCAGTGTCGCGTCATCCTCGCGATCATCGACACGCCACCCGCGCGCCACAACCAGGCCACGGGCGTCCTCCCCGCTCTGCCAGATCCCCGCGAAGACGGGCTCGCCACGCGCCTCTACGAGGGGCGCAGGCCCACGCCGCATACTCGCCCCAACCCGGACACCAGGAACTAGCCGGGTGACTGTTCAGCCAGAACCTGAGTGGAGCAAGACGACGAAGTACTGCAGCGCTTGCTACATGCCGCGCCGCGTCGCAACGGGCACCGATCCCCCACCTGTCGTCACGTGGTGCCTAGGGCGCTACGGGTTCAGCATCCCTCAGCACGCCTGTTGCCAGCGGCCACCTTCTTCCCAGCGCCGCCCCATGCACGTGGGTCCGGGGCGTGCCGCCATGCTCGTGCGTCTCTGCACCTGGAGCCTGCCGGTAAGCTATCTTTTCAGCAAGTCGATTGTTCACGTTTTGTCACGCCGAGTGAGATCTTAATAAGTCCGTGGTGCTAAGGTCCATTCGTGTAGGCCCTTCCGGTGCCCACACGGCGACCGCGCACTCGATCCGGTATCCGCCTGAAGGGTCACTTCACAAGGAAGGAGCGCGATGGGTCGGGCTCCAGGGATGCAGGCGAGGAGGTAGAGATGCGAGCGCTTGTCGCCGGTGCGAGTAGGGCTCTCGGCAGGCCCCTCGTGGCGCAGCTGGTGACTGCCGGCCACACGCTCGTCGGCATGACCCGTTCGGATCGCGCAGCGCAGCCCTTGGGCGCCGTGGAAGCCGAACCTGTGGTGGCTGATGCCCTGGATGCCGCCGCCGTCGAGCACGCCGTCCGCGGCGTTCGGCCGGAGGCACTGCGCGATACACTCGCGGCGAGCAACTAGATCCGGACCGTGGGCGGTGCGAACGTCCAGGCGGCGGCCGGGAGGGCGGGAGCGCGCCGGTACATTGCCCAGTCGGGCTGCTACTACTACGTTCCCGTACGTTCCCGGCCCGGTCTCGCCACCGAAGAGTCCAGCCTCGCTGTCGACGCCCTGCCCTTCATCGCGGGAGGTGCCCGGGCGCTGCTAGGGGTCGAGTCGACGGCCGCCTATCGGCTACCTAAGAGAGGCATTCCAGGCGGTTGAGCAGGGCCTCCAAGGGTACGCGCGCGGAATAATCATTTTGCGCGTAGTGGAAAGGGATGACCTATGATGCTTGTCACAGGCGCAACGAGTGCTGTTGGGACTGCCGTCCTGAAAGAACTCCTGGCACGGAAGATCCCCGTGCGCGCCTTCGTGCATCAACCAGCGGCGGCTGAAAGGCTGGAAGCGCAGGGCGCAGAAGCACTTGTAGGGGATATGACAGAGCGAGCTAGCGCCCAAAGAGCGCTTCAGGGAATCGAACGGGTCTATCTGATTTCCCCTACCACTGAGCAACTCTTCGCGATCGAGCACCTCTGGGCCGAGGAAGCCAGAAAAGCGGGGATACACTCCGTCGTCAAACAATCGGAAATAGGGGCAGATCCTCAATCATTCAGCCCGTTACTGCAACAGCATGGGAGAGCAGAGGCCGCCCTTCGCACCTCAGGGGTCCCCTACACCATTCTCCGTACGCTCTACTTCATGCAGAACTTTGGCCCCATGTACGCCCAGTCAATTCGGACCAGCGGCATGATCGGTGCCCCGCTGGCCGATGCACGGATTAGCTATGTGGATGCACGCGATGTGGGTGCGGTTGCAGCACGTCTGCTCACCGAAGAGGGGCACCAAGACCAGGAATATGAGGTGACTGGCCCAGAAGCCCTCTCCTGTGGGCAATTGGCGGAGATATTCTCTGCCGTATTGGATGTGCCAGTTCGCTACACGGACATCTCTGATGAGGAGGCGCAACAGGCGCTCTTGAAACGCTATTCAGCCTGGACGGCTCATGCCGTCCTCACCCTCCTGCAATTTTATCGCCAGGGGGGTGGCGCCAGGGTTACTCGGGTGATCGAGGATATAACGGCCCACAAACCGCGTACGGTCGTCACCTACCTGACTGAGCATCTACAGACGTTCCAGATCATAAAGGGAGGCGTCCCGTGACCGTGTCGACGATGAAAGCCGCCTGCCTCAACGCGCACGAAGGGCTCGAGCACCTGGTCTACCAGGAGGTCCCGCGCCCGCAGCCCGGGCCGGGCGAGGTGTTGGTGCAGGTCCACGCGACCGCGATTACGCCCACCGAGGTCAGCTGGTCACCGACCTGGCAGACCGCAACCGGCGCCGACCGCCCGTTTCCCATCATTCTCGGGCATGAATTCTCCGGGATCGTCGCCGCGCTCGGCCCCGGCGTCGCCCGCTCGGCGGACGCGCCCGACGCGATCACCGGCGGCATGGCGATCTATGGGATGAACGATTGGGATCGCCAGGGCGCAGACGCCGAATACTGCCTCGCCCGACCGGACCAGGTCGCGCCCAAGCCGCGCTCGCTCGATGCTGTGCAGGCGGCGGTGGTCCCCATCTCCGGCCTCACCGCCTGGCAGGCACTGTTCGAGCATGCCCAGCTGGCCGCCGGGCAACGGATCCTGATTCATGGCGCCACCGGCGGCGTGGGGAGTTTTGCCGTCCAATTGGCGCACGGGAAGGGGGCGCATACCATCGGGACCACCTCGACGCGCCACGCCGCCCTCGCGCGCGAGCTCGGCGCCGACGAGGTGGTGGACTATACCGCGCAGCGCTTTGACGAGACCGTCCATGACGTCGATGTGGTGCTCGACACCGTGGGGGGCGAGACGCTGGAGCGCTCCTGGGCCGTGCTCAAACCGGGCGGCGTGCTCGTTTCCATCATCGCCCCACCACCCGAATCAGCGGCGAAGCAGCGTGCCACCGCTGCGGGCATCCGCAGCATCTTCTTCATCGTCGAGCCCAAACAGGCACAGCTCGTGGAGCTGGGGCAGCTGCTCGACGCCGGACAGATTCGTCCCATCGTCGCGGACGTGTACGCGCTGGAGCAAGCACGCGAAGCCTACACCCACGGCCAAGAACGGCACCAGCCGGGCAAGGTCGTGCTGCAGGTTGTCCGGGTAAGCTGATCGGTAACTGCTCAGACGAAGTCTGGATAGAAGAGTTGTCCGGCGAAAAGCGTCTCCAGGGCCGCGAGGAGGCGGTAGCCTTGCTTGCGTAAGGTCGACAGATAGCTTCTAAGGCGGGCGAACGCCTCCGCGCCCGCGTCGCTGCGGACGCAGCCCGACCCTTTCTGCTGGAGCTTGAGCGTCCGCAGGTCGCGCTCCGCCTGGTGGTGGTCGAAGGGGATCGTCAGGTCGTCCAAGAACGCCAGCACAGCGTCCTGGTCCAGGAGGAGCCGTTGCAGCAGGTTGCGGGAAGGCGACTGCGCCAGGCGGCCCCGGCGGTGGGGTCGCCGAGCGGGGGGTGGATTGGCCGCCAGCCCTGCGGCCAGGAGCCGCTCCAGGAGCCGCTCGTAGTGGGCGACGAAGGCATCCTGTGTGGCAGCGGCGAGCTGGCGCTGCCCCTGTAGGCATGCCTGTGCGACGGCCGCTTTCATCTCCAAGAGCAGCGCTTTGAGGTCTTGGGCCCACCCTTGCTGGTACTGCTCCTCGAGGAAGGTGAGCTCGCGTAGGTGGTGGATGTTGCACAGCGCGTGGCGGCAGTGTTGCTTCCCCTTTGCTGCGGGTGCGTCAACAGGATAATCGCCAAAAAGAATGCCCGCACCTCTGACACTGGTGCGGGCGGGGGCGCCGGAGCTTCAGGATAAAGAGTGACGCCGTTCCTAGTGTATCACGCGCGGGCTACTGCGCCTGCTCGGACTCCCCGAGGATGAAGCGCGCGAACTCCAGCAGCGTCCGGGCGTGGCTGGGGTCATGCTCCGTCAGGTGCAGGTAGAGGTCGCCGAGCGCGCGAGCCTCCGCGCGCTTGTTGGTGGGCCGCTCGCCGCGCGACGCCAGGTCGTCCTCGGCGGTGGCGAAGTCCCACGCCTCCTGCGCGGTGGCGCCGTAGCGTTCCAGCAGGTAGTTCACCACCATGTAGTTGATGCGCTCCCGGTTCTCCGCGACGGCTGGATCCGTCAACTGCTCGAGCGACCAGAGCGTCCGCTTCGTGAGCGAGGTGACGCCATCGGCCTCAGCCGCTGCGCACACCTCGTCCATCGTCTCGTCGGACCGTTCCCGCAACTGCCGCAGGAAGAGCCCCAGGCGTTGCTTCCTACGCGTCTCCAGCGCGCCCCAGTCGTGGAGGCGCAGGCGCGCGACGCCCGCCGACAAGCTCGCTATGTTCACGATGGGTGCCGAGGTCCGCGCGCCTTCCTGGCCTCGCTTGCTCCGTCCAGCCATGGTCATCACCATCAATGCTCCTCTCCGTGCAACTTACGCGCCAATACTACCCGACGAAGTGCGTTCGTGTCTACCTTTCAGTTGCCTTGTGTGACGACTCGCAGTAAATAACGCACCGTGTTATTGACAATTTAGCAACGTGGCGAGTATAGTTATCACCAGGGGCGCGGTGAATGCGCCGACGGAAGGGAGAAGGGTTGTGGCCAACAAGATCGTACCGGGCGCCAGCGCCGTGTTCGTCCGCATGCCCGTTGACCTGCGGACGCGCCTGGAGCAGGCGGCAGCGCGCGAGCGGCGCACGCTGACGGGGCAGGTGATCGTCTTCGTGGAGGAGGCGCTCGCCACGCGCGAGCGACAGGAGAACATCGAGCGGGCCAGCTAGGCGTCGCTTCGTGCGCGCCGTGTTGCGTTATTGACGATGACTCGGAGCGTCTGAGAGAGGAGGATCGGGAGCAAGAGGAACGCCCAGAGAGCACGAGACGCCGACCACGGCAATGATCGGCGCCCGAAGAGTCAGCAGAGTCAACCCATTGAGTAATTCGCCCGCAGCCAGTATAGCATGGCGCGGGCCTCTGAGGAAGGTACGTCCAGCAGTGACCACCCAAGCAACGCAGACCAAAATCGACCTCGCCGCCTTCGGACACGAGGAGCTTCTCGAGCGTCGAGATCCTCCGCGTGGACCCCAGCTATCAGCGGGCTCTCAGCCCCTTACGCGTCGCCAAGATGGTCAAGGCGTTCGACCCGCGCCTCGTCGGACGCCTCGTGGTGTCTCGCAGGCGCGACGGCGACCTGTACATCATCGACGGGCAGCATCGCCACGCCGTCGTGAATGCGTGCGGCGTCCCCTTCGTGCTGTGTCTCGTCTACGACGAGCTCACCCTGGAGGACGAGCGGTGGCTCTTCCGCGAGCTTGACACGACGCAGAAGGGCTTGACGCCCTTCCAGGTGCATCACGCTGGCAGCGCGGAGGCGCAGGAGATCGACACGATCCTGGCGCGCTACGGGCTGCACCTCGTGGAGAAGAATGCCGCGCGCATGTGGGGCAACGTCGCCGCCGTCAATGCCATCTATAGCATCTATCGCACGCGGCGGGTCGTGCGGGGCGCCGCGCTCGTCCACCTGCTCCAGGTGCTCGCCGCCTCGTGGCACGGCGAGGCAGCCGCCATGCGGGTCGAGGTGCTCAACGGCCTGCACCTCTTCCTCACGCGCGTGCAGGACTTGCCCATGTATTCGGACGACGCGCTCATCAAGGTCATGCAGGGCGTGACGCCCGAGCAGGTGATCCGCGAGGCCCGCAACATGGCGGACGCGCTGCGCTACCGCGTCGATTCGGTGGTGCCGCTCGTCCTGCGCAACCACTACAACAAGCATCGTCGCGCCTCCACGCGGCTGCCGGAGACGACGATCAGCCTCGTCCACTCCAGCGCCACCGTCGAGCAGGCGTCGGCCTAGCAAGTATCGGGCCGGAAGGAGGAGCGCACGCCCATGGACCCGATCCTGTTGAGCAGCGAGAGCGACCGCTGGTTTACCCCAAAAGACTGGATGGCCGAGTGGGAGGCGTTCCTCGGCCCCTTCATGGACCCGTGCCCCGCGCTGGCGGAGGGCGAGCCCCTGGTGGACGGCCTGAGCATCCCGTGGGTGGGCGCCGTCGGCGTCAACCCACCATTCTCCCGCAAGCTGAAGAAGCCGATCGAGCCCTGGATCACCAAGTGGTGCACGGAGCCCCTCGTCACGGAAGGGCTCTTGCTCGTGCCCTCGCGCACGGGCACGCGGTGGTTTCAGCGGCAGCTTCTGGGCCGCTATCCCATGTGCCTCTTCGAGGGGCGAGGCCACTTCTCAGGGCATCGCAACGGGGCGACCTTCGACTCCGTGCTCGTCTACCGTGGCCCACGTCCGGCTGCCTTCGCCGAAGCCTTCGGGCATCGCGGCGGCATGATTCTCGCCGCCTGGCCGCGCAGGAGGGCCGCATGAGGAAGGTGGCCGCGCCACGCAGGCCCGAGACGCCGCTGGAGATGCAGTTGGCGCTCCAGATCCGCGCGGTAGGGCTGCCAGAGCCAGAGTGGGGCGTGCGCTGGCATCCTAAGCGCCTGTGGCGCGCGGATGCGGGCTACCGCGCGATCTGGCTCCTGATAGAGGTGGAGGGCGGCGTCACGCCCTTCCGCGACAAGAAGGGCAACCTGCGTCAGGGGCGCCACAACTCCATCCTCGGGTACGAGGGTGATTGTTTGAAGTATTCCGAGGCTGCGATCCTCGGCTGGCACGTCATCAGGGTCACTCGCCGCATGTTGGATGACGGGCGAGCAATCGCGCTGATCGAGCGCGCCTTCCGGGCTCTCGCGGCGGCATATGGCGAAAGGTCGGCAACGGGTCGGCCTGGAGCATAGAAGAGTGTTGGCTGGATAGAAGGGTTGTGGACCGTGCCACCAAAGGGCAGGAGCGAGAACGCGCAGAACGTGGGCCTGGAGAGCATCAACGCTATCCGGGCGCAGATGGAGATCCTTCGCGCGAGGCTTGCGTCGTTCTACGTCACCATCGATGACGAGAAGTATCCGATCGTGGAGGCGGAGGTGGGCGACGTGCTCCACGCCGTCCGGCAGGCGTGCAAGCGCATGCGCAAGGCACAAGCGGCCCTCGCGCAGGAGGCGCTCCCAGGATTCAGCGACATTGGCAACGTGGCGTAACACCCACGTCCGTTCCGAGCAGATGCCGCGCGTCACTCCGGCGCACGGCATCCCAATACGAAGGTGAGCTCGCAGATGGACACTGGACTGAAGAATCGGCGGAAGGCGTCTGCGAAGCCCAAGCAGGCGCCAGCGCCCTCGAAGCGGCGGCGGGTGGCGGGCATTGACGATAGCGTGCCGCTCTTGCTCTACACCGTTGAGCAGGCGGCGCAGGCGCTGAACATCAGCGAGGCGTACGCGCGCAGGATGATCTGCCGCAACGACAGGGGCGAGTTCGGCGGCCTGCGCGCCGTCACCATCGGCCAGCGCATGCGTCGCGTTCCGGTATGGGAGATTGAGCGGTTCGCTCGTGCACTGGCGGGCGAGTCGGCGGATACTGTGCCGGACGCCCAAGGCGTATGGCTGTCGCACGGTGCGGCCATGCCGACACCCTTCGGGCGGGGAGTGTAGACAATGGCACGCAGACGGGGCCGAGGAGAAGGGTCCATCTACCTTCGCCAGGACGGGCGCTGGGAGGCGCGTATCACGGTCGCACCAGGAGAGCGGAAGAGCTACCTGGGGCGAACGCGGACGGAAGCCTTGCAGAAGATGCAGCAGGGACAGCGCGACCTCAGCGAGGGCATTCACCCCGCTGACGAGCGAACGACCGTCGGGCAGTACCTCGCGGGCTGGTTGGAGGCGAAGAAGCCGCAAGTCTCGCTCGACTCCTGGCACAACTACCGCAGCCACGTCAACATGCACATCACCCCGCACATCGGGCGCATCCGACTGGCGCGGCTGACGGGCCACGACCTCGACCGGCTCTATGGGCGCCTCATCGAGTCGGGGCTGGCGCCCAAGACGGTGCGCGACGTGCGAGCTGTCATCCGTGACGCGCTGGGCGCGGCGGAGCGTTAGGGAGTTGTGCCGCGCAACGTGGCGACGACCTCCAGCGCGCCCCGGCGAGAGCAGCGGGAGATGCAACCGCTGACGAAGGAGCAGGCGCGGAAGCTCATCGAGGTGGTGAACGCGACGGGCGACCGACAGCGGGCCTTGTGGATGCTGGCGCTGGCGACGGGCATGCGGCAGGGCGAGATACTGGCGCTGACGTGGCGCGCGGTGGACCTCCCGGCGAAGCTCGTTCATGTGCGCCGCACCCTGAAACGGCGCGCGGAGGCAGACGGCGGCTACGCCGTCAAGGAGCCCAAGACGAAGCGGTCGCGGCGCTCGGTGCGTATCCCGCCCGACGTGGTGGCGGCGCTGAAGGAGCACCGCACGCGGCAGGCGCAGGAACGACTCGCGATGGGCCCGGCGTGGCACACCGACCTCGACCTCGTGTTCTGTCGCCAGGATGGCTATTACCTCGCCAACAATACCAATCGCGCCCAGTTCCACTCGCTGCTGAAGCGCGCAGGATTGCCGCAGGTGCGCGTCCACGACTTGCGCCACACCTTCGCCACGCTCGCGCTGGCGGCGGGGATCAACGTCAAAGTGGTCAGCGAGATCCTCGGGCACGCCAACATCGGCATCACCCTCGAAGTCTACGGGCACGTCATGCCCGACATGCAGGAACACGCCGTCGCGGCCATCAGCGACGTCCTCTTCGCGCCAGAGCCCTCACCGGACGAGGACCGATTGCCAAGCGTGCGCCACTGATGTATAATGCGAGTAGCACCAAATAACGCCGCGTGCAGGTTAGGGGAGGAGGAAAGGATGGGTCATGGTGTCGTAGGCGCGCTCGTGCCGCGCCTCGCGGAGTGGAGAGATCGCAAGCTGATGACGCAGGAGGAGCTCGCCCAGGCGGCGGGCGTCTCGCGCGTCACCGTCAATCGTGCAGAGCGCGGAGAGCGCGTCTCGTACGAAACGGTGCGCGGGCTTGCCTCCGCGCTTGGTGTCTCGACGGACGATCTTCGCTATGCTGTGGAGCCTCAAACGGCTGGCTGACTGATCGCTTCGCGTGGTCGTTTTTGGGGTCAATGTCGGCAGATATGCCGAAGTCGCCACGGAACGGGAGGGAGTGATGGAGAACAAACCGTGAATTCAAGGGGATTCATGAGGAGCGAGATGGAGTGTTTGGCCCAAGCTATTGTACCATACCCGCGCCGCCGGCGACAGTCATTCGTCCCGGCCCACCAGCGCCCTCCGCGCACAGCATCCTTGACAGCCCCGCCGCGGCGTCGCTATACTTCGGCTGCCGCGCACGCACCCGGTACACGCAAGATATTGCAGCGTACCGTCCGCGGCGCCCCCCCGCCGACGTGGCTCAACGGCAGAGCAGCGGTTTTGTAAACCGCAGGTTGTGGGTTCGAATCCCACCGTCGGCTCCAGCAGAAACCTTGAATAGAAGCGGCTTTGAGCGGTGTTGCTCAGAGCCGCTTTCGCTTGTACCAGAGGTCTGACCCCAATTCTGCCCCCAACGCTTTGCCGGTCATCGGACCGTTATTCACCGCACCTGTGACCTGATGCATATGCCGCATATCCGGCACGGCCTAGACTCTGGGTAGCGAACGTCGCGCGGTTGGCTGGTGCTAACGCCCAATCGGGGAAGTCATGGCGAGGGATGCAGTACCTCGACGCGCACGCTTGGATTTGGAGCAGTGCGGCATGCCATCGAAAGCCCCTCAAAGAAGCACCGTTTGCTTTCGTCCTCCATGCCCCCGTATCGGGGGTATCGCGTTCATGTTCGCGGCGCTGCTCGCGCTGACGGCCTGCAGCCAATCCGTCCAGACCGGCGGTGTTCCCAGTCCCACCATGACCACCGCGGGTACCCCTACGCTCGCGCCACCGCGATGTGCTACACAATTTGGCGCCACCTACGTGACGACCTTGCCAGATTCCAACTATTCCGAGACCACCGTCTATGCGCAGGTGCCGCTGCCGTCGTTGACGCGCTCGTACGACGACGACGCCTCCGGGCTCCGCGTCAGATTCATGTGCAGCGCGGGCACGGGAGATTCGGTTATGTTCTTCATGGACGACCACTTGTACCAGCTTGGGTGGCAGTTGGTCGCTGATGGTGATGGCAGATGCGGACTTCCGACCGTCCCCGACTTCCACTTTCGGGCCTGCTGGAAGAACGGCAGCTATCAACTCTATCTAGGAGTCACGAGCGGCGTCAATTGGGCAATCGCCTACGTCGATCCTGCTTTCAAATAGCGGCGAGTTCAGGGTGAGACCGCTGCACAGATGGGCCTCGAGATGTCACTCTCGAGGCCATGGACACCTGCCTAGCCTTTCGGCCCTAAGCATGTGACCATAAGAAAGGCACGAGATTATGCGGCGACTGGTGGCTTGACGGGATGGGGTGCCAACTCGGCGCAGAAGCGCTGGGCATGCGCCACCAAAGTGGTCAGGCTGCCCTCCAGGCGGTCGGTGGTCACGTCGGTTTTGAGCAAGCCCCAGATGCGCTCGACCGGATTGCATTGGTGAGCGGCGTAGGTCGGCAGCCAGAGCACGTGGGCCTGCGGGTGCGCCGCTGCCCAGCGGATCGCCACCGTGGCGGTAGGGGTGGGAGCATTATCGAGCACCAAGGAGCGCGGAGCCGTCGGATAGGCGGCGAGTAACTGGTCAAGGAAGGCGACGAAATGGACGGCGAGCTTGCGGGCATGGTCGGCCCAGGGCCACGGCCCGCTGAGGGCCTCCAGGGCGCCGAAGAAGGCCTGACGAGTGACGTGCAACCCGAAATAGGGCTCTTACGCACTTTTGGTGAATCAAGAGAGTAGTGATTCCGGGGCGTGCGCTATGGTTTGCTCCGTCTCTTCAGGACTGGAGCAAGCGTATGGCGCAGGCGACCATGCTCCCCGATCCCGAGCAGGTGGAGCTTGTGGCGGTGAGCGGCACTACATCAGGAATCACGGCGGTGGTCCGAGCACGCGCCAGCAGTACGGCTTGTCCGGTCTGTGGTACTCAGTCGGAGCGGGTGCATTCGCCGTACACTCGCCAGGTGGCAGACCTGCCCTGGGGTGGCGTCGCCGTCCGCCTCCAGTTGCACGTCCGCCGGTTCTTCTGTGACCAGTCGACCTGTCCGCGCGCCATCTTCACCGAGCGCCTCCCAGGAGTCGTCGCCCCGTACGCACGGCGCACGGGGCGCCTGAGCCAGCTGGTCGAGCTGGTGGGCTTCCTGCTTGGGGGCAGTGCGGGCAGTCGGCTCCTGCAGCACCTCGCGCCAGGAGCGCTGTTGGGCAGCCGGGACAGCGTGCTGCGGACCATCCGCCGAGCCACATTTCTTCTGCCGCAGGCGCTGCACGCGCTGAGCGTCGACGATTTCGCTTTTCGGCGTGGCGTCACCTATGGAACGATGCTCGTCGACCTCGAGCGGCGTCGCGTGGTCGACCTGCTGCCAGAACGCTCGGAGGTAGCCTTTGCGTTGTGGGTGCGCCAGCATCCTGAGGTGCAGGTCGTGAGCCGGGATCGCGGCGGTGACTACGCTCTCGGAGCGGCTCTGGGCGCGCCGCAAGCCGAACCGATCGCTGACCGCTTTCACCTGCTCGTCAATGCCGGTGAGGTCCTGGAGCGTTGTCTCACGAGGCACCATGCGCGCCTGCGCGAGGCGGCGCTGCGCAGTGCCCCAGCGGAGGCGGTGCCTCGTGCGCCGAAGGGCGCGGCGGCGGACGCGCGCCGCAAACAGGAGCGGCATGCAGCCCGTGAGCAGCACTTTCAACAGGTGGTAGCCCTCACGCAACACGGGGTCTCAGCCCACCCGATCGCCCGACGCCTCGGCATCGCCCGCGAGACCGTCGCGAAGTACCTGCGGGTGGCGGCCTTCCCCGAGATCGCGCTCCATCCCCGTCCCCGACGGATTGACCGCTACCTGCCGTATCTGCGTGAGCGCTGGGATGCCGGCGAACACAACGTGCGGCAGTTGTGGCGCGAAATCCGGGCGCAGGGCTACCCCTGCAGCGATATCGCCGTCCGGCGCATCGTGAGCACCTGGCGCGAGCCCGCGCCGCAGCGGGGCGTGCCCGGTACGCCGTTACCGGCCAAGGAAGAGATCCTCTACTACTCAACGCGCAAGACGCGGTGGCTCCTGTGGAAGGCGGAAGCGGCACTGTCAGAGCGCGAAGGGGCCTATGTGGCGGCGCTCAAGGAGCTCTGTCCCCCGATCGCCGAGGCGCAGCGGCTCCTGACCACCTTTCGCGCCATCCTCACACAGCGGTGCAGTGAGCAGCTGCAGCCCTGGTTGCAGCAGTGCGAGCAGTCGGGCATCTCCGAACTGGTCGGCTTCGCGCGTGGCCTGCGCCGCGACGAGCCCGCGGTACGCGCGGCCCTGCACTCTGACTGGAGCCAAGGGCCGATTGAGGGGCAGGTCAATCGCCTCAAGCTGCTCAAGCGGCAGATGTACGGCCGCGCCAAGTTCGATCTCCTCCGCCAGCGCGTGCTCTTCCACGCTGCAGCCTGACGGAGATGCTTCAGGGGGACGACGTCTCCTGTTCACCAAAAGCGCGTAAGAGCCCGAAATAGCGACCAGCGGATGTGAGACAATCCCGAGAGCAGAGGAGCGGATCACATGCGCAAGAGTCGGTTCAGCGAAGAGCAGATCATTGGCATCTTGAAGCGGGTCGAACGGGGTCAGGCGCTTGGCCGACGTCTGCCGCGAGACGGGCATCAGCGACGCGACCTACTATCGCTGGAAAGCCCAATATGGCGGCCTCGAGGTCAACCAACTCCGGCGGTTGCGTCAGTTGGAAGACGAGAATCGGCAGCTCAAGCAGGTGGTCGCCGACTTGACGCTGGACAATCGGGCGCTGAAGGACATTACCGCAAAAAACTGGTGACGCCCACGGCCCGTCGGCGGGCCGTGGGCTACCTGCAAGCGACCTACCGAGTTCTCCGAGCGACGCGCCTGTCGGCTGATCCAGGCGCATCGGACGACCATGCGGTAAGCGACAGCGGCGACGTGCCGACGAGACGGCGCTGCGCGAGCGGTTGCGCGCCTTGGCGGGCCTGCGGCCGCGCTGGGGGTATCGCCGCTTGCACGTGCTGCTGCAGCGCGAGCACGGGGAACGGGGAGCGATCAATCGGAAACGGGTCTACCGGCTCTATCGCCTGGAGGGCTTGGCCGTGCGTCGGCGCAAACGCAAGCGGGTGGCGGTCCCGCCACGTGGGCAGCGAGTGCGCACGCTGGACCCGCGGACAGGCCTGGGCGATGGACTTCATGCAGGACACGCTGGCCGATGGCCGGCGCTTTCGGACCTTGAACGTGCTCGACACGGTCACGCGCGAATGCCTGGCGATCGAGGTCGACACGTCACTTCCTGGGCAGCGGGTCGTCCGCGTGCTCGACCAGCTCGTCGACCAGCTACGGCGTGCCCCAGCAGATCACGGTGGATAACGGGCCAGAGTTCGCCGGGCTCGCGCTCGACGTCTGGGCTGCCGCCCGCAAGGTGACCCTGGACTTCATCGAGCCGGGCAAGCCGTCCCAGAACGGTTATCTGGAGAGCTTCAACGGCAAATTCCGCGACGAATGCCTCAATGCCCACTGGTTCCTCACCCTCGCCCAGGCGCGGCAGATCATCATAGAGTGGAAGGAGGATTACAACACCCAGCGCCCGCACAGCGCCTTGCAGCAGCTGCCGCCAGCCATCTTCGCCCAGTCTATACCAGCCTAGCGGAGTCTCTCATTATCGTTGGTCATACACCGGGTAGCAGGTCAGAGCATGCTGGCCCGGAGGGGGTAGGCGCACCCGTGGCCCGTTCATCCCCATCGCCCGGACGACCGGCAGCAGGGGCCCGTCCGACTCATCGAGGAAGAGCCGGTGCGCCAAGCCCGCGGACGCCGGGCGCCCGGCGTCCGCGATGGCCGCCAACTTGGTCGATGCTGCGGGGTCGGGATGCCGCGCCACGGCAGGCGCCCGGCGCGGCCGTGCCCAGCGCCAGCCGCAGCAGTACCGGTACCGCCGCACGCTGCTCGGCGAGAGCCGCAGGCGGCAGCGGCTGGCCAGGAAGCGGGGCAAGCGCCCCACGCTCCAGCAGGCGTGGACGTGGCCCGAACAGCGCGGGGATGGGCTCGCCTGCGCAGCACTGATGGGCCCGGCCAGGCGCTCCTTGGGCGGCCGTCCGCTCTTAGGCCGGTCGTGGAGCCCCGCCACGCCGTGCCGTTGGTAGCGATGCAGCCAGGTGCGCACCACATCTTCGCCACACTCGTGGATCAAGGCGATCTGGGACACGGGGCAGCCACGGCCGGACACGAGCACCATGTGCGCGCGCAACGCCACCCGGCCTATCGTCTGCCGGCTGACCAACTGCAGTTCGCGCTGTTGCTCGGCGGTCAGGGTGAGCTGGAGCATGCTCTTCACCTCCCGCCCCCACCGTCCGCTCAACTCACGCCAATCTTATGACAACATACTTAGATCAGCATCCAGCGATATGTCGAGCGCTGCATCCATCGCGTCGGCGGCCTGTTGCTGCATATGCGGCATGATGTGGCTGTAGATGTCCAGCGTCACCGAGACTGAGGAATGGCCGAGCATCTCCGAGACGATCTTCGGGTTGATGCCCCTGCTCAGCAGCAAGGTCGCGGCGGTGTGGCGGAGGTCGTGGAACCGCATCCTGGGCAATCCCGCCTTCTTCACCATGGGACGGAACCAGCAGTGCAGCAGGTTCCGCCCATCTAACGGCCTCCCGATCGTGTTCAGGAACACCAGGTCGAGGTCTTCCCACGCGCCTCCCGCGCTGAGCCGTTCCGTCTCCTGTCGCACCTTGTGCTGGCGTAGGGCCTCGGTCGCCAGGCGGGAGAGCACGATGCGCCGCCTGCTGCGCGATGTTTTCGGTTCCGAGAACTCGAACCGACCGGCGATATTTTGCAGCGTGGCGCGCACCTGCAACGAGCGCCCCTCCAGGTCAACGTCTCTCCACTTTAGCGCGAGGAGTTCGCCAAGCCGCATGCCTGTGGCGAGGGCGACGGC
Organism: uncultured Chloroflexia bacterium; assembly: GCA_963841205.1. Lineage (GTDB taxonomy): Bacteria > Chloroflexota > Ktedonobacteria > Ktedonobacterales > JADMIN01 > CAWAWP01. Next base: position 45,717 of record CAWJCH010000027.1, read on the forward strand.
GTAGAGCGCCTCGAGGCGGTCGCCTGCCGCAGCCAGCAGCAGCACCTTTGCCTGGGCCTCCGCGAGGGTCGTCATCTCGCGGTGGTCCATGCGCGGAGGGCGGACTTGGTCCGTCACATTGCAGTGGACCAAGAAGTACAGTGCCTGAAGGAATCGTGCACTCCAGCTATGCCTCGCTCTGTGTTGACTTTGAGTGCCCTATATGGCGCTCTCCATAGCCTCAGGTGAGGTCCGCACTGCCACGAAACCCTGCCCAGGACGGTAGTCAGGTTCTTGAGAGCGGAAATAGGTGTTGTAAAGTGACGCATATTCTCCGCCCAACTTGAGTAGCACTTCGTGGGTGCCTTCTTCGACGATGGCGCCTTCTCGTACCACGAGGATACGGTCAGCGTGACGAACGGTCGTGAGCCTGTGGGCGATGAGAATGGCGGTCCGGTCGCCGAGTAGCACGTCGAGGCCTTCTTGAATCTGCGCTTCGGTAAGGGGATCAACGCTTGCCGTCGCCTCGTCGAGGATGACGATCGCCGGTTCTTGCATCAGCAGTCTTGCAAGGGCTACGAGTTGTCGTTGCCCCATCGAAAGTGCTTTTCCACCCTCCCCGACTTGCGTCATCAGGCCATTCGACAACGCTTCCAGCCAATCACCGCCTCCGATACGCTGCGCGACCTGCTCGACCTCCTTGTCGGTCGCATCCGGTTTTGCATAGCGGATGTTGTCGGCGACACTGCCTGAGAAAAGGAAAGGTATCTGGGAGACAATACCGATATGGTGGCGAAAGTCGCTCAGATCCAGACTGCGAATATCCTGGCCATCGATGAGGATGTGGCCGCCCTGGAACTCGTAGAAGCGCTCTATCAGCTTGATGATGCTCGACTTACCTGCTCCGGTGTGTCCCACCAGGGCGACCGTTTCGCGTGGTCGGATCGCCAGGTTAAAGTCGGTCAGCACCGGCGCACTCGTCACATAGCGGAAGCTCACATGGCGAAATTCGATCGCTCCCTCGATGTTCGGAACGGTTATTTGACCACTTTGGACGACCCGTGGTTCCGCGTCGATCAGCGCGAAGACGCGCTCACTGGCGGAAAGCCCCTGCTGGAACTGACTCCAAAATGAGGCAATACTGGTGAGAGGGAACCACAAGATCGTGATGGCTTGGAGGAAGAGGAACCAGGCGCCTGGGGAGACTGCGCCACCCAGTACGGCGAGGCCGCCGAAGTAGACCACAAGAGCCGTACCGAGACCAGCGATGGTACTCAGGATGGGGAAGATGCCCGTGAAAACGAGGCCCTGTCGCAAATTGACGGCGTAGGATTGGGCGTTGACGCCGCGGAACTCATCGTAGATTTGCTGTTCCTGCCGGAAATTCTTCGCGATTGAGATGCCGCTGATGGTCTCCTGTACGGTGTTGTTCACGCGTGCGAGGGCGCGTCGGGCACGCGTCGTGGTGCGTCTCGCAATTCGTCGAAATGCGAGCGCGACGATGACGATGGCCGGAGCCATAGCGAGCGCAAGGAGCGCTAGCCGCGCGTCGATCACGAACAGGGCGATGGTAATCAGCACGACCAACAGGCACTGGCTCAGCAGGTTGAGCACAAGGGTGACGACCGTAGAGAAGTCCTCGGTGTCCGAGGTGACGCGGCTGACAATCTTGCCCGATGGGTACTCGTCGTAGAACGACATGTCGCGCGCCATGACGGCTCCGAATGCGTCGAGGCGCAACTTTAGCACCACCGCGCCGACTGCTCTCGCTGTGTTACGCTGGCGCAAGAAGTTGAACGTCCACGACAGCACCGAAGACGCCAGGATGGCGCCGACAAGCCAGCCCAACGTGCTCAACGTGCGCGCCGCGCTCAACGCATCGATTCCTCGCGCAAGGAGTATCGGCAGGCCGGTATCGGCCACTGAGTTGAACACGATGAGTCCAGCGACGAGCAGCATGACTCGCACTTGGGGCCGGAAATAGCCAACGATGCGCACGACAAGCGTACGATCCCCATAGGATCTGTCGTAGGCCTCGGCATCCAGCCCATCCATGATGAAGCCCATGGCTTACCCCTCCAAGCTTCGAGCACTCGAGCTAGATGCAGATGTAGCGTAGTGAGAGAAGATGCGCCGGTAGAGGTCACATCGCGCCGTGAGTTCGTCGTGCGTTCCTTGGTCGATCAGCTGACCTTGCTTGATGACCAAGATCTTGTCAGCCCAGCGGATTTGCGAGAGGCGATGCGTGATGAGCAGCGTCGTGCGACCGTGCTGTGCCCGTTGGAGTGCGCGCTGAATCTCGTCCTCAGTGGCGCTGTCGATGGCGCTCGTCGAATCATCCAGGATCAAGATGCGTGGATCGGTGAGCAATGCTCGCGCGATAGCCAAGCGCTGACGCTGCCCGCCCGAGAGCGTCACGCCGCGTTCACCAATCACCGTCTCGTAGCCATCGGCGAATGCGGTGATGAAGTCGTGGGCTTGCGCCTCCCGCGCCGCTACTTCAATGGCCTCGTGATCGGCACGCTGGCTCACGCTGAAACCGATGTTCTCGCCGATGCTGCGCGAGAACAAGAAAACATCCTGCTCAATGGTCGAGATCTGTGAGCGCAGCGAGTCGAGGCTCCAGTCGCGTATGTCCACCCCATCGATCACTATCCTGCCAGCGATCGGATCGTAGGTGCGGTTCACCAGTTTGGTAAGCGAACTCTTGCCGGAGCCGGTCTGGCCGACGATGGCCACGGTCTGCCCCGGCTCGGCGTGAAACGACACATCATTGAGGATCGGCGCGCCATCCTCATACCCGAACGTGACGTGCTCGAAGGTGATATCGCCGTGCATTCGTTCGGCGTATCCTGAGGTATTCTCGTCTAACTCCGTCTCTTGGCGCGTCAACATCAAAAGGCGATTCGCACCCGCAATGCCCATCTGGACGAGATTGAAGGTAAAAATCGAGATGAAGGACGGGTAGCGCAACAGGGACATAAGGCCAAGGTAGGCGACAAGATCGCCGACAGAGAGCTGGCCCAGCGTTACCAGGTACAACCCATGCAGCAGGGCAATCACTAGTGCGACTCCGATGATCAAGGGCGGAAGGTATCGCGCCTGGATCTGCCCATTGTGGACGAATGCATCTCGATAGGCACTCGCGTTCACGCGAAACTTGCGACGCTCCTGATCCTCCTGCGCCGACGCTTTAACGACCTCGATACCGGTGATGGTCTCTTCGAGACCCGCATTCATGGAGCCGAACTGCATCCGCATCTCTGCGCTGACCGGATTGAGTTGACGAGTGTATCGTCGCAATGCGAGCAGAAAGGCGAACGTGAACAGCAAAGGTGCAAAGAGGAGTTGTGGGTTGAGCAAGCCGATGAACACCACGGGGATTATCAGCCCCGTGAAAGAGTCGAGGATCAAGCTGATGCCCGGATTGATCATGGGATTCAGCTGGCGTACATCGTTCGCCGCACGTGCCATCACGTCACCCACGCGCTGGCGATTGTGAAAGGTCTGACTCTTGCCGAGCAGGCTGAGGTAGAGTTCGTCGCGCGCGTCGCGCTCGACGCGCTGTGCGAGGACCTCGCTCGCAAATGCTCCGGCCGTGCCCGTGAGGAACTGTCCCAGCACGACCAGCGCGATTTGCACGGTCACGGCAAACAAGTGGTCGACCCGGAGCGAGTCACTCGGGCGGAGCACGATTGTGAACGCGGATCCGGTGAGCGAGGGGATAAATGCGGTTAGCACCTGAGCGAGGATCGTGCCAGCGACGAAGATGAGCAGCACCAACTTGTAACGGAGCACATGGGAGAGGATCCAGCGAATGGGGCCCTTCGAATTGTACCGACCAGCATCGGCGACGGTGAACTCGATTTTCAACAAGCTCTGCGCTCCTCCCACGGTACTTAAGCACATGCGAACATCGGAGGTGGTTATTGCCAAGTTACGAGGCTGAAGACGGTTCATCCAATGGCTAGAAATACGAGCATGAAAGATCTGGATCAACTCTGTGGGTTGGGCGTCAAAGGGGGGAGATGGTACGACCACGGTGATCCCAGGTCTTGAGTAGTGTAGAACTTTATTTCCAGATTTGCCCGATAATCCCCAGACGGGCTAGACCTGGCATGTGTCACCTTCCTCCGGAAAATCCTCTTATGGCATCAATTTCTGGATGACTGCGCCCTTTCCAGAGGTGCGCGCAGGACCATTGCATTAACAACGCATGACAAGCTACCTGGCAGGGGCGTATAGTGTGCTAACGCCGCTGAAACGCTGGAGGACCTGTAGATGAATCATCGCAACCAGCTGAATATGTCCGTCCTTGACGGAGTCATTTCCATCGGTTCCAAGCGTGCCGTCATATACTGCCGCGTCTCCTCGCCAGGTCAGAAAGAGAATGGTCACTTGAAGAGTACGAGGCGAGATCCAGAGCGTGGTGCGTAGACCATGAATATGAGGTTATCGCTGTCTATCATGAGGTCTATAGCGTGAGGACATCGACCAACCTGAACTTGAGACGCTGATGCAGCAGATCAAAGCTGGCGGAATAGATATCGTAGTGGTTGACAACGTTGACTGTACTACGAAGCTTCGTCCGTTACGAGCGTGCGGTGGTACAGGTTGCAAAGCGGAGAGGTGCGGAAGAAGGACTACCCCAACGGCTACCCCAACCTGGGCGAACGTCACTGAACTGTGGTGAACACGCAGACATGCAAATCCCTGAACAGGGAGGCCAATCAGTTGCGTGTGGACGCGTGCGAACCAAGGGAAGTGATTTTGTAAACCGCAGGTTGTGGGTCCGAATCCCACCGTCAGCTCCCCAGCAAATCCTGAATAGAAGCAGCACCGAGCGAATGTGCCTGGGGCCGCTTCATCGTATCGCAGACCAACGTCAGCAAAAGCGTGCAACGCGCATTCTCCTCCAGTCGCCTTCTGAATCGCACCCACAGGTGCAGGCCTGGGCTGTTTCGTTCCTTGCTCCCTAAGGCTTCTCAGGCACGGTCCCAACGACGATGCGAGAGCAGTTCGATTGTCATGGTGCGCCTTGAAGGCACTTGAGCGCGTCCGTACCTGTGACCAGGGTGACCGAACTACCTTTGCGGCGTGAGATCAGGCGTATAATTGTCCGACGAGCCGTGCACCTGCCCGACCCGGATCTCCCGACATGAGGATGCTCGCGAACAGCGAGCAGCGAGCACGAGACGCGGCGTATTACGCGCACGGGAGGAGATGCCCCATGACCGCCCATGCTACCCCCGTGACGTCGGCCCGCACGGCCCTCGGCCAGGTCGGCCTGCCAGCACCCCTGCGCGACTTGGCGGCGCAACGATGGGATGCAATCGTCGTCGGTGCGGGCCACAACGGTTTGACGTGCGCCGCCTACCTCGCGCGTGCCGGCAAGCGGGTGCTCGTCCTTGAGGCGCGCCCGCGCGTCGGTGGGGCGTGCACGCTCGAGACGCTGTGGGAAGGGGTGACGATGTCCCCGTGCGCGTATCTCGTTGGACTGCTCCACCCGCTGGTGGTGGACGAGTTGCAGATGCGCGCACATGGTTTTGCCTGGACTCCCGCGACGAACGGCCTGTTCGTCCCGTTCGATGACGGCTCGAGCATCCAACTCTGGGAGGATGAGGAGGCCTGTGAAGCGGAGATCCGGCGCTTCGCTCCTCGAGATGTCATGGGCTGGCACGCCATGCAGGACGTGATCTCGCGCCTTCGCGATGCCCTGCGCCCCGCCGGCGAGCGTGACCTGTGGATTGGTGACCCGCCCTCGCGCGAGCAGCTCGAAGCCCGCATTGGCCATGATGCCGCCTTGCGAGGGCTGCTCTTCGAGTGGAGCATGGTCGAGTTCGTCGAGCGCTACCTGTCAGACGAGCGTCTGCAGATCGCGTATCTGGGACAAGGCGTCATCGGCACGAACGCGTCGCCGTTCGACCAGGGCACGGCGTCCATCCACTTCCATCATTCCTCCGGACGTCTGGATGGGCATGCTGGGGTATGGGGGTATGTGGACGGCGGGATGGGGCAGGTCTCCTTCATCCTCTGTGACATCGCTCGCGCCCTTGGTGCAGTCGTCGCGGCAGGTGCGCCGGTGCGGTCAATCATCCCGGGTCAGGGCGTGCAACTCGTCGACGGCACCGTGTTCCACGCGCCCCTGATCGTGAGCAATGCCGATCCGCGAGTAACCTTGCGCTTGCTCGGCGAAGAAGTTGACAGCGGCTGGCGGGCGCAAGTGGAGTCCATCCCGATCACAGGATGTACCGTGAAGTGCAACCTGCTGCTACGGGAATTGCCGAACTTCAGCGCCAGGCCCGGTCTCCATGAGCCCCACCACGCAGGACAGATCAATACCCCGCTCTCCAAACAAGCGTGGCGTGATGGTTTCGCGGCGGCACAGCGTGGTGAGCTGCCGGAGCAACTCTGGACCGAACAGTACTTCCAGACGGTCCACGATCCGCAGGTCGCCCCAGATGGCCTGCAGACGATGAGTGTTTTCGCCCAGTACGTGCCGTATGCATTTGCGTCAGGTACTTGGGACGCGCGTCGTGACGAGGTGAAGCAGCTCGCGGTGCGCTCCATCGGGCGCTATGTGAGCAACTTCCCCGAGGCCATTGTCGACATGGAGGTGCTAGGCCCTCCAGACATCGAGGCGCACGTTGGCCTGACAGGCGGTCATATCTTCCAGGGGGAGTGTCTTCCGCCATACATGTGGGATCAGCGGCTGGGCTATCGTACGCCCATGCCGGGCGTCTACATGTGCGGAGCCTGTACTCATCCCGGAGGCAGTGTCATCGCGATCAACGGGCGCAATGCAGCCATGACGGTGTTGCGTGACATGGCCGATGCCTGACCGTGCGGCAGCAAAAGTGGCAGCAAAGCCGTCAACCTGAATGGGACGCAACGGGACAAGGGGTGCCGAAATTATGGGCTGATGGAATACGACAGGACGCAGTGGGACAGGTCGCCGCAATTTTGTAAACCGCAGGTTGTGGGTTCGAATCCCACCGTCGGCTCCAGAAATATTCAGGGTTTGCGGTTGATCAGTCACTTCGACATACCCAAACCGTGCCCAAACCCAGTTACCACAGCGCCCTACTGATGACGCCCGCCGCGTCGCGCCCCATCCCCGGCAGCGTGTGTACGTAGACCGCTTGCGTGAACGCCGCGCTGGTATGGCCCAGCATTTGGCTCACCACGGAGATGGGGACTCCCTTTGAGTTGACCACTCCCCACGGCTGAAGCCGGGGGATTCTTGGGCTGACCACCGCTAACCTAGCGAGCTAGGTGAGTCTTACACGGTCATGTCGTGGCCCGAAGCCACCTCCACAAGCGTCGATTCCCGCAGGCCCTGCGGTATGTGGTAAGTATGGCATACGTGGTCGTTTGGTGTCCAGTTGTCGGGAGCGCCTGACGGCGCGCGGCGTTGCATCCCCATGGCTCAAGCCAGGGGTCTTCACGCCGCGCGAGCTGATAAGCAGAGTCGCCGCCGTATGTCTCATGTCGTGGAAGCAGATCCTGGGGACCCCGGCTTTCGCCATCATGGGGCCGAAGCGTTGGCGCTCTAAGTTGCTCGTCCGCAGCGCCCCGCCGAGCGTATCGGGAAACACCAGGTCGTTGTCCCGCCACGCGTCGCCCAGCGTCTCGCGCTCGATGTCCTGGCGCTCTTTGTGCGCCTTGAGGATGCCCACGACGGTCGGATCGATCGGGATGACCCTGCGGCTCGAATCCGTCTTAGGGATCGCCATCTGGAACCCCGCCGAGCGCGAGCGCCGCACCGCCGTCTTGACGTTGACAACGCCAGCTTCCAGGTCGATATCACGCCAATGCAGACCGAACAACTCTGACTGGCGCATGGTGGTGGCAAGCGCGGTCGCATAGAGCGCGTAATACCGATCTGACTCCGCAACTCTAAGGAACGCGCGGGCTTCCTCCTGAGTCCAGACCAGCATCTCCACCTTGCACACCTTGGGCGCCTCGGCGAGCTCGGTGACGTTCCGGTAGACCAGCCCTTGCTTCATGGCATGTTCGAGGGCGTTATGCAAGACCGCGTGGATATGGTTGACCGTCCGAGGGGCCAGCGTCGCTCGCTTCTCGCTGTAGAGCTTCTGGACGTGATGCACGGAGAGGCTTGCGACCTCGTGCCTCCCGAGCGCCGGGATGAGGTGTAGCGTCACGTACTCGCGATAGCGGTCATACGTCCGCGGACTGGGGAGCGTGCCGCGCTTCATCTCCAGCCAACCTACCAGGTATTTCTCCACCGAGATCCCGTTGTGCACGGATGGCGGCTTGCCGATGTCGCGATCGTGCTGGAATACGGTGAGCTTCTTGACGGCTTCGGCTCGCGTGGGAGCGAAGAACGACCTGGATTTGCCGTCCAGCGTGATCCTGGCTTCCCAGAGCCCGTTGGGTCGCTGGCGGACTGACCCCTCGCCGTTCCCGCGCTTCCCTGGCATCGTCAACTCCTCAGCTTGCAGGCAACTCATCATACCACGCCAATTGCAAAAGTCTGCCACTCATCCCCTGCCCGCTTCGTACAAAACACTGAGCTAGTCCTTCAGCGGCGGCGGGGGGATATGCAGCATGAGCGAGCAAGAGAAATCACCGGATGCGTGGGGGCAGCCCATCAGCGAGGAGCGGCAGGCAGAGCTGGCGGCGATGCTGGCGGCAAAGGATGCGCCAGGTGCCACGGTTGCCCAATACCCCTGGAATGCCGCAGGATAATCCCCATCCATGCGATCCCAACCCACAGCCTCGCGCAAATCTGGCACGGATGTGGGCAGCATTGGCGGGTTCAGATCCAGCGTGATCACGCCCATCGCGTCCTCCTCCTCAAGCAGCACAACGCTCCGAGCCCTCAAATCGGAGGCATATCCGAGGCATAGTAGCATGATGTGAGGCTGCCTCATGATGCCGCAGCCTCAGCCTCCGGTGGAGACCCACTGAAGCCGATGGAGATTTGTGAGATGGCTGGTAATCAAGAGCATTGCGTTCACTGAAGTTCAGCAGCGGCCGTCCAGGTTGGTGTCGTCGTTGGTGTTAAGCGCGGTACAGCGTGACCGGCGGGGCATCGAGAGGCGACCTTCGCCTGGAACGGGTGAGGCCAACCGTCTCGCGATGTCTCACGCCGTCTCTGCCGTCCGTCACTTCTCAGGAAATCGCGCTTCTTTGTCCACCAATGTCTCAGGTTGTCTCGCCGCGTTCTTGTCAGGATTGGTGTCCAGGATTGTTGTCGTAGTACGACCCCACGGGCGGCGCTCGCTGGGCTTAACGCGGATCAGCGGGACGGGCCCCCGTGCGACGTCGCGTGAGGCGATCAGGCCGACATGCCGACGTCGTGATGTGATCGCCTTCACACGCACGCCTGCGACAACCGACGTTTAATGGTGGCGGACACGATGTGGTGGGGGCACGCCCGATACCGGCGGACGACCGCCCGATGATCGAAGGCACTCCGATGACGATCCCACAGCGGAGGAGCACATGCATGCGAGCGCGCGGTAGGTGGGCGTCGCCCATGCTTGCGACGCTGACCGTCGCGGTCTTGGCCCTCGGCGCCTGCGATTCGGCGCCTTCCGCCGCTTCACCGACCGCGACTCGCGCAGCGACCCCGTCGCCGGCGGCGAGCGGGCAGCGCACAGCGGGCGCGTCGGTCGCGTGGACCGCGTTCGCCGCGGACGGGGCGATCCAGGTCTGGATCGACGCTCCCGACGGTTCCCCCCGTCTGCTGGTGACCCTCACGCAAGCCGCCGCCACCTGCCAGATGGTCGCCGCGGGGCTGCCGATGCCCTCGCCCGACGGCACGTACGTCCTGGTGAGCGAAGGCGAGGAATGTGGCGGGCTGATCGACGATCCCGGCCCGCTGCTCGTCGTCGACACGGCCAGCGGGCGGTCCAGCGTCGTGCCGTTGCCCGGCGGCGCCACCGTGCTGCCCCAAGTCCGCTCGTACGGCTGGGCGGACGATCACACGGTGTTTGCCTTCTTCCAGGACACCTACACGGCCGTCGTCACGTTCCTCTACACGCTCGGGGCCGGACAGGCCGAGGAGCTCGCGGGCGTGCAAACCCCGCTGGAGGGCGAGGTGCGCGGTTCGACGCTCTTCTATCTCCAGACGACCTCCGGCGAGGGCGGCATCCGGTCGATCCTGCGTCGCTACGACCTTACCCGTCGCGCCCCGATCGGCGGCAGCATCGACCTGGGCGCCTATGCGTCCTGTTCCGAATGCCCAGGGCTCATCACCAGCCCAGGCTGGGACGTCTCCGCCGACGGCGGCCACGTAGTCTTCCAGCGCACGACACCCCGTCTCAGCGGGGGCATCGCCACCTCGCAGATCGTCTACGCGGCGGCAGATGGCGGCGACGAGGTTCACATCGCGCAATACCTGGCGACAAGCTCCATGGCCCACCTGCGCCTATCCCCCGACGGCACGCGGGTGGCCATCACCGCCGCGTACCCCTCGCCGGCCGTGGTCACCGCCTGCGTCGACTCGCCGGGCACGAAGGCCGACCCGTGTTTTGCCACCTACAGTCCCGACGCGGCGAGTTACGCGGCCTGGTCTGCCGACGGGCGGTCGTTCCTCGCGGCGACGGTCGACGCGAGCTACGGGCAGCCAACGTCGCAAGCGGGCAGCCTCGTTCGCTATACGCTCGGCAGGGCCGCGGGCCAATCCGTCGCCGTGGCCTACGGGCCGTGGTCGGCCCCCTAACGGCCCGGCGGCTACTCCCGTGCACTGGACTGCTCCTAGCAAAACCGTCGGAAAGCGGTGCTGCAGTCACTCAGGAGCTATCGCGTGGGCGTGCGTGGGCGTACTCGGGCGCACATGAGCGCCGCGATGGTCACCGCGACACCACATGCGAGCGCCCGAAGGACCGCCGGTGTCACGCCGTTCGGGATGACATATGCGATGCCGAGGTCCGCCGCGGCGAATCCGGCGGCGATGCCGAGACGGATCAGGGCGTACAGGATCCAGGTGGGGAGCTTATACAATGCCAAATGCCTCGTTCACCGGTTCTGGCACCGGGGTACCGTCTTCCTGCGCGACCGCGATCCAGATGCTGGTAACCACCTGCGCATTGGCGACGGCTTCTACGGGCGTCGCGCCGTCGGCCATCGCGCCCGGAAGTTCTGGCACCTGCACGAGGAAGCGCTGGTCATCCTCGCTCCACCAAACCTGAAGCCGATATGTGTACCTGGCTGGCCTCTCTCAGCGTTCTCCCAGTCGTGTCGCCCATCGCTCACCGCCCTGTGCAGAATCAGCCGTACAGGGTACCATTCTGTCTAGCTGATTGCAAAGCGGGAATGAAGACGGGCACAAAGTCCGAAATAACCTGAATTGGTGGCTAGCAACTAGCCAAGCGTTCAGGTGTAACAAAGCCAAAGTCGCCAAACATTATCTTGCCAAGATTTCGGGCCTTAGCGGATCGGGTTTCCCGGGCTCGCGGATCCACCGAGGGGCCATCTTGGCAAGATAATTCCCGTTTTCTGGTCATTCCTCATCTGTCACTGTGGGCATCAAGATTGCAGGCGTTGACGTTCACTTCGTCCAGGCGGAAGGAAGGAACGCCATGACCAAAGCCCGTGAACCGGCCCCCACGGCGGCCTTCGTCGACGACTACTGCGCGCACTACCGTTACGAGCGTCGTGGGGTTGAACACGTCCCGGGCTAGCAAGAGGCAGGCGTCGTGCTGACCAGCGTGGCGGATATGCTGCGCTGGGCGCAGAACCATGTGCGCAGCCGCTCGATTTGGCCACTGAACTACGGGCTGGCGTGTTGTGCGATCGAGATGATTGGGCGGCCTCTGCCCCCCAATTTGATATGGCCCGCTTCGGCTGGTAAGCATTCCGCTCCAGCTCTCGGCAGGCCGATCTGGTGATCGTCTCGGGCAGGATCTCGATCAAAATGGCACCGCGCCTGGTGCGTCTCTATGAGCAGATGCCCGATCCGACGTGGGTCCCTTCCATGGGCCAGTGCGCCAACTCGGGCGGTGAGTTTCACGACAGCTACTATACCGTGCAAGGGGTGGACGCGCTGGTGCCGGTCGATGTGTACATTCCGGGCTGCCCGCCCCGCCCCGAGGCATTGATCGAGGGACTGTTGAAGCTGCGCAAGAAGGTTGAGAAGCAGGGCCTGACGGAGTGTGGGGAGCAATGAGTGCATGGGTATGCTCTATGCGGGAGCGGTAAGGGGACCGGTCCGATGCAGGTCGGCAGCGGCTGCGGCCTGCTTGCCGGCGAGTGTGTCGTCCCCTTACAGCGAGCCTGCCACTCCTCGCCAGCAGCACGAACAATAGGAGTGCCGGGAGAGAGGAGCTGGGTGCGAGGAGAGGTGGCCGGTCATGTCGCAGGTCTTCCGGCGCACCGCGGGTGCCCCGTTCACTCCGCTCCGAGGAGCGCAAGTGGCCCTGGCGATGCTGCCTCCTCTGGTCGGCATTGCGGTCCTGGGCCGCACGCGCGGGGGCGGCGACGTCGCCGGTGGGACACTGCTGGGTGTCTTGTTTGTCTCGTCCTGTGACCTAGGGCCCTCCTTGCGCATCCGGGCACAGGCCATGGCAGCGGGTACCATCGCGGGCGCGCTCCTACTGGGGTTGGGATCCCGGATCGGCGGGCCTTGGTGGGTGGCCGTGCCCGCCCTCGCAGTGACGACTTTCCTCAGTGGGCTCCTCCCCCTATACGGCCCCGTATGCGCCCAGGTGGGCCTCATCCTGACCATTCTCGTCGCGCTCGCGCTGGGCCGCGATGGCGGTCCGGCGACCGCCGCGCCCACTGCGCTGGGTTTCCTGCTTGGGGGGATGTTCTTCCTCCTGCTGGTCTTCGCATCGTCTGCGCTTTGCCGGGTGCCGCATCCCATCGGCGAAGCCACACGAGCGACCCCCGAGCCCACTGCAACCGTGGCCGCGCGCAGCATGACCAGCGTTCCCTCCACTAGCGCTATGCCGGTGATCCGCTTGGCCATGCTGCGCGCCGCCGGCACAGCGCTGGTTGCCGGAGTCGCCTGGGGCAGTGGCATTGCGTATCCGCACTGGGCCGCCATCGTGGTCCTCCTCTCCGTCCAACCAGATCAAATGGCGGCGCTGCGCCTCACCACTCAGCGCGTCGTCGGGACCGTCCTCGCTGCCGGGCTGGCCGATGTCGTGCTGCACGTGATACCTGATCCAGTCGTATTAGCGGGCCTGGCGGTGGGCGGCAAATTTCTCTCCGTCACCGTTCAGAAGGTGAACTTTACGGCCTTCGTCTTCTTTCTCACCCTGCCCTTGCTCCTGCTCAGCCGCCCGACGCAAGGGCCGGCGCATGCGGCGTTGCGCGTCGCGACGACCGTGGTCGGCGCGCTGGTGGCATTGGGCATCTCGGCACTTTCGATGTGGCTCGCCCAGCGAGCTTCGGCACCTCCTCGCCTTGGGAGGCCTTCCTCCTGCGCTTAGAGGAGAGAACGGCGTGGTTCCTCGCCTTGGGCATGCGCCCCATCGAGGCGTCCAGCTTCCACCCGTTCGATCATGAGATCGTCTCCGTTGACCAGTCGACCTACCCAGCAGAGCCGATTTCGCCGGTGGAGACGATCTGGCCGCGGTTCATGGTGGGGCAGATGCTGTCCTGCCGGACGGGCATGAAAGTGCGCGGGACAACCAGTATTGTGGCGTTGCCAGTGGCATCCAATTCTGCTTTGGGGTGCCGCTGGCCTGCATCGAGGCCCAGATCGCCTTCACGAGCTGCTAGGGCGGCCAGAACATCCGCGTCTGGTGGTGGAGCCGCCGCCGTATCGGGCGGTGCCCCGCCCGCCGTGCCGGACCACGTGGCAGAGACGTCAGCCGGCGGCGCCCAGCGCCTTAGTGGCGCGGTAGTTCTCAACGTACCGCGCAGAAGTTACCGAGACGTTCCAGCGAGGTTTCAGGATGGCGCCTCGGGAGGTGCCGGCCGCGCGAGCGGCGCCAGATCGCCTGGATTGACGCGCGTTGCGCTGCGCGTGACCATGCAGGCAGACGTGGGGCGGAACAGTGGCCCAAGTACCATGATGAGCAAGTCGCCGGGTCAGCGGGCGCGTCCTCTCGCCCGGCGCAGCGCGCCAACGACACGGTCGTGCCTGCGGCGGCAGCGCCCATGTGGGTGTGCTGCCAGGTGCGGATGTGCTGGGAAGGAACGGGCTTGATGGTGAATCCGCTCAGCCTGCCGACACACCGGGCGTCCTCTCGATGGTGGGTCTGCCTAAACAATTACTGGCGTGATAAGGGGGATTATCTTGCCAAGATAGGCGTTCGGAGGGCTGTCAGCTCGGGAAATGTGTGGCTGTAAGAGCCGAAAACTTGGCAAGATAATCTGTCTCGCGCTCGTGCGGAGGCGGTATACCAACAGCCGCGCTTACCGTGGTCCGGTAGACTACCCATCAAAAGTCCCGCGTCCGCGTCGAGGAACTCGCTATCCTCCCTCAACCGTTAGGTTCTCCGGTTGTCACCCTGAAAGGTAGTGCCAAGGTGATACGGCATTCGCCGCGACAGAATGCGTGAACAGTGCGAGGGGCGCACGAACGCCGCCACCTTCGCCGTCCCCCGTAGGCAATCAAGCTGTTCCGCCTCCCGAGATGCCCGGTAAATCCGTGGCTATACTCTCGACGACCTGAAGCGCCTTGCCGAGGCGAGGCCAGCGATCAGGGAGCCACCTTGCGCCCGCCCCCTCGCACACCAGCGCGTGGTTTGACAAGTTGCTCACCTGGCTGACTTCCCGCGATCCTGATACGGTCGATCCTCTCTTGCGTCGTCTCCAATTGCATCTACTTCGGGGGAGGTGGTCAAGCTTAGTAAGGGCGAAGTGGCTTTGTCTTTGAGGGGCATGGGGCTGGGGAAGGGCAAGTGCCCGGAGGAGCACTCGACTGCGGAGATAGTGCCCCTTCGGTGCACTTGCTGTCAACGCCGGTGTGAAATTGGAACTGCCGCATATTTGATGATCCAGGGTCATGGCCGCCCTGTGCTGCCGAACGAGGCTGCCGAGCGAGCGAGGACGCGCTGGCGCAGCAGGTCGAAGCAGGCGCGGCCGTACATCTGGCGCTTGATCAGCTTGAGGCGATTGACCTGCCCTTCCGTCTGGCCCTGGCTCCACTCGGTACCGAGTGCTGCGGCGACGGCGGCATCGTCACGCCGGATGCCGTCCGCGAAACGGATCAGCTCGCCGATCGCGCTACGCTGCACGTCCCCCAACCACCTCCCCAAGCAAGAGGCATCGCGGTCGCGCACGAAGCCAAAGAACGCCGTGACGAGGACCTGAGCCTGCCGTAGTGAGGGACTGCGGGCGACGAGCGCCGCAACATAGGACGAAGCCACCGCGTCCATGCCGGCGTGGTCGCCTCTGCTCGCTCCCATGAGCAGCCAGCGGGTCTGCCGTGCCGAGAAGGTGCGCGTTGGCGGTGGCGCGGGCTGACCGGTGAGGGCGACGGGACGGCGTCCCGGCCGCCAAGGCACGCTCCGCCACGCAGCGAGGTGCTCGCGCAGGGTGGAGGCAGCGCCGGTATAGCCCTGGGCCTGTAGCTCACGGAAGAGCGTGGCGGTGTTTTGCTCGCCAGCATCCCAGCGCTCCCGCAGATAGCCTTCGAACGGCGTCATCTTGCGCCACCGTCGCCGGCGGAGCGCCGGATCGGGATACCCCGGCGAACGGAGGAAGCGCCGCACCGTGTTGCGCGCGATTCCCACACGCTGCGCGATAGCCTGCAAGGGCAGCCCGGCACGGTGGGCCTCCATGACCGCCTCATAGCGTGCCAGGCGCCGCGCCCGGCGAACGGCGCTCGCCCGTTCATGGCGCGGGGCACGGCGACGCGGTGCCGGCGGCGGCGGCGCGGCAGGGCACTGCTCCTGCAGAGCCGGCGGCGCCGCCGCCGCGCTTACGGGCAGCGCGGCGGTGGCGGCGGCGGCGACCTCGGCCGCCACGTGCGTCAGGGGCGGTTGGTGGCGGATGAGGAGTCGGTCCAGGCTCTCGAACAGGTTCCTGAGCAGGTGGAAGCGGTCCGCCACCTGCGTGGCTTGCGGCGCTCCCTGCCGCCCGCCCTCGGCGTACGCCCCGCCGCGATCGCGGCACATCACCTCGACCCCAGGATGCGCGCGCCGCCACTGGGCGAAGGTGGCGGCGCTGCGATCCGGCAAGAGGTCGACCAGGCGGCGGCGCTCGAGATCGACCAGGAGGGTGCCGAAGCGCATCCCGCGGCGGAACGCGAAGTCGTCGACACTGAGCACGCGCGGCGTGACCGGAGGGGAGGATGCCAGCGGGGCACGTCGGATGGCCCGCAGCAGGGTGTCCGGGCTGGCGACCGGCGTGATGTGGTTGCCCCTGTACAGGCCGAGGGCCACGAGCAGGCGACTCCCGGCCTCACCGCCGACCAGCCCTCCCAGAAGCTGCAGTACCTCGGTCAGCCGCACGCTCCGACGAGCGTAGGGCGCCACCACCGTGGGGAGGCGTTCGGTGAAGATCGCCCGGGGACACCGCGCCTGCTCGCAGAAGAAGCGCCGCACCCCAGCTGCAGCTGCAGTCGGAAGGCGACGCCATGCCAGGGCAGATCGGCGACCGTGCGCGCGTAGCGCGAGTGGATGCGGGTGGCCGCCTCCCCGCACACGGGACACGGCGTGCTGGGGGCAAGGGCCTCCACGACCGCCGTGATACTGGTGTCACTCGCGGTCAAGCGCAGCAGACCGAGCTGGTTTGGATCGGGCAGAATCGTCGCGTCCACCATACGCCCCCTCCCGCTCCTCCTGAGCGGGAGTCAGCATAGCACGCGGCGAGGTAACGCTTCTCGCTCGCTTCACCAAATGCGCGGGAGACCCCTTAGAACTTTCAGCGCAGGAAGGGCGATGGCGCCGGTCCGCTGCATCGAGATCGCCGTACGCCTCGGCGTTGTGGAATGGTACGTGCACTACCCTCGGAGTTCCGCCGCGTTCGCCGGCGTCGCGGCCATCGCCTCGGCGGGATAGGGTCGGAGCATCGCCTCCAGGCGTCCGACGTCGCGCAGATCGCCGTCGAGCCACTCGTCGATGTCGTCTCGCCGCAGGATCACCGGCATGCGGTCGTGGACCGGCGCCACCAGCTCGTTCGGCGACGTCGTGATGATCGCGCACGTCTGCAACTCCTGCCAGGTGTCCCACAGCCCCGCGAAGGCGAAGAGATCGGCGTCCTCGACGGTGAAGAGGTACGGCGTCTTGCCCTTGCCGCCGTTCGCCGCCGCCTTCCATTCGTAGAAGCCGGTCGCCGGGATGGCGCAGCGCTGCGATTTGAACGCCTTGCGGAACATCGGCTTCTCGGCGAGGCCCTCGGCCCGTGCGTTGATCATCGAGCCGCGGTTGTCCTTGGCCCACGACGGCACGAAACCCCAGCGCATCAGGGCGAGGTCGCGTCCGCCATCGCGCTCGCCGAGCAGCACCGGCACGCGCTGCGTCGGGCGCACGTTGACGTTGGAGGCGAGCTGCAGCTCGTCGAGGCGCGCTTGCTGCACGCCGTAGACCTGCGCCAGCAGGCGCGGATTGACGAGTTGATAGCGACCGCACATGTGTGGGGATGCTCCTCTCGCTCGGGAATGCTCTATCCTCCCATTCTCACCAATCACCCCGCGCACGGCAGCCGCCGCGGGACCGAGAGCAGCCGATCGTGCTCTACTCGCGAGCGTGTCGGACGGTTCTTCACGGGCCGCGAGACCGGGGCGCCGGTCGTCTTCGGACTCTTTTGTGGCACGTCCACATCACGGCGCCTTTTTCGTGCCCTCGAACACTTCCAACTAACATGTCGGGTGGCGAGATCGTGCCTCAGCAGCTAACACGCGTACACAAGTCACGCGACTCACACGCGCGAGGCGTGAAAAAGAGCGCTGCCTCATCCCGGCGGGGAGCGAGTGGAGAATTTCGATAAATACTGTAGAGTTCAGCTGGTAAAATAAACGTACTCTGCGGGCGCTTGCTTGACATAAAATGGATTCGGTGCCATACTCACCGGGCTCCCGCAACCGTTCTGGTACGCCCAATGACGTGCTCTTGATGACGGCCGTGCCGGAACAGAAACGAGTCCACCATGTACTATGCGAACATCGCGACCATCTCGACCAAGCCCGGACAACAGCACGATTTCCTGCGCAAAATAGAGACCGAGCTGCTCCCCACCTATCGCCAGAAAGACGGCTTCGTCGCCTACACCATCGCCACGACGGGCGACTCCACCGCCGTCTCTTTCGGCGTCTGGCAGCAACGTGCGCAGGCTGATCAGGCGATCTTGGTCTCCGACAAGTGGCTGCAAGAGGATGCCGGCAAACTGGTTGAGTCCCTCCACGACAAGGTCGGCGAACTCGCCGTGTACTCGGCCGAGTTCGCCTCTGCAGCGTCCCGCCCGGTCGCCGCTGTGCGCCCCTTCTAATACCTCGCGGCTGCTCCCTTGCGGCGAGTAGCCTGGTCCTGGCGGCCGAATACGCGCAGAGCGCTCGACCGGCCAGGCGCCGAGTAGG
The DNA here is from genome assembly GCA_963841205.1 of uncultured Chloroflexia bacterium. Lineage (GTDB taxonomy): Bacteria > Chloroflexota > Ktedonobacteria > Ktedonobacterales > JADMIN01 > CAWAWP01. Next base: position 64,138 of record CAWJCH010000027.1, read on the forward strand.
CATGAAGCACCCTCCCAGCAGCGCTGCTGGGAGGGTGCTTCATGTGGCCCTTCAGGCGGTGAAAGCAGGGACACTCTGTAGGCGGCACGCGCGCGAGGCGTAGGATTTTCGGCTGCTCGATCCAACTCCAAGTCCAACCGTGGTCCAATGTCACGGACGGTCACGCGTGACCGCGAGGAGGACATGGGATGGGCAACTCGAAGGGCTTGAAACTGGTGTGCCGAGACGGGCGTTGGGAGTGGGCGGCGTGGGAACTGACGCGAGTGCGCCCCGAGGGCAGCACCGAGGCCAAATATGGCATGCGCACGCCTTGCACGCTCGGCGATCATTGGCTCGCCCTCTCCGCAGATGGCTCGGTGGCTTCCACGCAAGAGGTGACGCTCTACGACACGGCAGAGCAGGCCGAAGCGGTGCGCGCCACCTGGGAGCGACAGCAGGAAGCCGCGATCGCCGGATAGCAGCCAAGCGGCTCACGCGCGAGGGCGTCCCCTGCAGAATTATTTTCCCGGCGCAGATCGTCGCGTCCGTTGGACATCCGGCGGACATCCGACGGATAGAGGAGGTAGCGCGGCGCTGCTCAGCTTGCCTTGACGCTTGCCATGTCGTATGTTCCAGCTGATCGCCAACCCTCTCCAGCCTGGCAAGAAATGACTCCTGCCGAGCCTTCCGGCACGATCCGAGGCTCATCATGACGCGACCCATCACCCCCAACATGTGGGTACGCCAACAGTCGCCTTCTCCCGCTCCTGGCCATCCCGGCGTACGTCCTCTCTGAGGAGTTCTACGTCTGGGAAATCGACGGCTCGATGGCGCGCGTCTCGCGCAAGACGCCCGTTGCACGCGAGACTGAGTTGCAGCCGCTGGAATGGCTCCCGCTTGAGCTGTTCTGCGCCGTCGAAGATCAGCCACCGATGCCACCGTGCACGCTCTTGCTGTATGGTCCCATCGTCGCCTTCTGAGGCAGCGCTGCGCCAACCTGCCGTATACGGGTCCCACGCGATAGCAGCGGGTTAGGGTGCGGGCGGGAGGCACGACGGCAGATGGCTTCGTCGCGCATCTTCGTCAGCCACAGCCACCTGGACAACGCGTGGTGCTCTCAGTTCGTGGACGCGCTCACCCTCGCCGGGTTCGACGTGTGGTTCGACAAGCAGGGCCTCTACGTCGGCGACCAGTGGATCAGCAGGCTCGAGACGGAACTCGAGAGCCGCGACGTCTTCCTCGCGGTGCTTACCCCGGAGTCGTGGTCCTCACCGTGGGTGCGGCGCGAAGTGCAGCTCGCGATTCACAGCAAAAAGCGCATCCTCGGCGTGAGACACGAGGCAGTGGAGCTTAGCGGCTTCATCACGACGTACCAGATCCTCGATGCTGTGGGACTGGGCGGACACCACGTTGCCCAGCAGATCGCCGGAGTCTTGGGCGGCACACTACAGACCAAAATGGCAACAATGGTCAGCCCGCGAATGGCGCCTCGAACCGATGGCTTGTATATGGCGTTTCTTCCTCATGCAGCTACAACCTCCTACTATCATGCGTTACGGTTTTTCGATGACACGGTCGGAGTATGTGAGTTCTCCGAATATCCCTTCACCTTCTGACTCTCCCGTGCAAATGGCGAATTCAGCAGCCCAACTTGCGAAATGGCACCCATGGAGACCTGCACGAACTTCTTTTGAGGTTGCGGGTGGGCATATTGCGTTTACGATGATGACTTGGCTCTGTTGACATCCTTCAACGATGGGGGAGCGACAGCGTACGACGAACGCAGTAGAGGTCGTAGGCGAGGCCAGGAGCAACGTGCGTGCCCTTAGTGCGTCGTTCCGCGAGTCGAGGCTCGGATCTTGCAGGCCCGTGGGGGACTGTGAGGAGGTGTGCGCCATGACGCTGCATCTGCGGGCCTTGACCGACGAGGAACGGACGAAACTGGAGCGGATAGTCCATGCCCAGACGGCGCCGGTGCGCTTGGCGCGACGCGCGCGCCTCATCCAGCTGGCGGCGGCCGGCGTGACCGCCCCGGCAATCGCCGCGCAGCTGCAGCAGAGTGAGAAGGGTGTGCGGCGTTGGGTCGAGCGCTTCAACGCGGCAGGGCTGGACGGGTTGGACGACGCCCCTCGCGCGGGACGCCCGCGGACCTACCCCGAGGAGGCGTACAGTCGCGTGATCGCCAAGGCGCGCGCGCTGCCACCCAAGCCGGCGGAGGGGGAGGTGCCGCCGACCTGCCACTGGACCTTGGATCGGCTCCAAGCTGAGCTGGCCAAGGAGGGGGTGTTGAGCAAGCGCAGCCAGATCCGACGCTTGCTCAAGGCCGAGCATAGCAAATGGCAGAAGCCGCGGACCTGGCTGGAGAGTACGGCGCCACGACCGCCGCGGCAGCACGGTGATCGGCCTCGACGAGCTTGGCCCGGTCGCCGCGCGCCGCTCTTCCGGCCCGAGCTGGAGCGACGACGCCTATCGCCCACACTTCCGCCCCAGCTACGCCCGGCACGGCTATCGCTGGGCGTTCGGGGCGCTGGCGCATCGCAGCGGCGCGGCCTTCGTGGAGACGACGGCCTGTCGCGACACCACCGCCTGGCGGCACTTCCTCGACGGCTTGGAAACCTTCGCCCCGGACGGGGACGCCTTCCTCATCGTGGACGCGCTGCCCTTGCACTGGAGCGTTGACACCTTGCGGTGGAACTGGGGCCACCCGCGGTTCCATTTCGTCCCGCTGCCCAAAGCGGCGGCTTGGCTCAACCTCATGGAGGGCTTCTGGAAGATCCTGACCCAGCGGGCGCTCGCCGGGCGCGACTGCACGAGCCCCCAGCGCGGTCGACGCGAGCCGTGTCCGCTGGTGCGGCCGATTGGAATCAGCACCCAACACCCTTCCTCTGGGGCCGCCCGCCCAAGCCCCAGCGCCGCCTCAAGCGCCAATTTATCTATCGGATTTAAGGAACGATGCACTTAGTTTCATTGCCGCGGCCGACGCCAATGGCGACGCCAACGCCAACGCCGACGACCGGCGATGAACGATGGCAGCAAGAGTGCTGGGGAAAGGGCCGACATTTGCTCCGCCGCTGGAAAGAGGCGAACGGCTATGAACAGCGTTCGAGGAGTGCGACTCTCCCCCATCGTGACAGCCCAACTGACAGCCACTATAGTGGACGTCACCGGATGCTGATGAACGACCTACCGACGGACTATTCATCAGTTGGTAGATCGTGACACCCGCGTCAGAACTACACGCCCTCGCCCCGATTGGGTACAATGGAGGCTGCATGACGGCTCCATACTCAGTTCGACTGTACGCAGGTAGGTGACTTGATGATTACTGACCGCCTTCGCGCCGCCGTGGAGGATGCTACCGACATCCCGCCCGAGGCACAGGACCAATTGGCGGCGCGGATTGAGGCGTGGCTCGATGCCCTGGACGACGCGCTGTGGGATCAGCAGTTCGCAGACCCGCGGAGTCAAGCCGTCTTCGCCGAGTTGGCCGCGCAAGCACAACAGGGGCCGTTTCTCCCCTTCCCCGCACCCGCTGATATGGGCGATCCCGACCCGGAGGACGAGACGCAAGCCTCTGAGCGGCGCCAGTGACGTCGCGCACCAGCCGGGACTTCTGGAAGTTGTTCGCTGCCCTGCCAGCGGATGCACGCCAGCGCGCGTACAAGGCCTACCGGCTCTTCCAACAGGATCCCGCACACCCGAGCTTGCAGTTCAAGGAAGTGGACACCAAGCACCACCTGTGGTCGGCTCGCATCTCGCGGGGCCTGCGTGTCCTCGGCCAACGTATGGGGGACGAAATCACTTGGACCTGGATCGGCGGGCACGACGAGTACATGCAGCTCATCAACAAACATTGAGGCCGAAAGGGCGTCACCTCTCGCCACTGCGATAGTATTGACCAGTCACACGCCACTGCCCCCAATTCCGCCCCCAACACCGGCGACCAACCGCGATACCTGGCGACATAGGGCGGACAGCTGAGGGGCCAAGATATCGCTGCTGCGACACACGGCGATATCCGCCGAACGAA
>CAWJCH010000028.1:0-81165 GCA_963841205.1 uncultured Chloroflexia bacterium
TCTCCCTGACACTTTTTAGAAGCGGAGCGAGAAGGCCCAGCCCGTGGGTATTTTCCGGAAGGGTAAACACCGTGTCAGACTCGTTTCGGTGACCGCGCGGCGCAGCATATCGAGCAACCAGAGCCGTCCCAGCCGAAAGATGCCCTTGTCGCGCCGGTCATGGCGGTCGAACCGCGCGCGCTGCCCATGATGGACGCACGACGCCGCCAGATGCGCCAGCCACCAGAGGCCGAGGAACACCACCAGCAGCAGCCGATCGAGGCGCGCACGGTCCGCGATGCACCGTCCCTTCCAGGTCCCAGCCGCGGCGCTTCAGGTCCTGAAAGGTGGCTTCAACGCGCATACGGCGGGCATACGCCCGCACGCGCTGCCGTCCGGCAGGCTGGTCGGAGACGACGATCCAGGGGTCCGTATGGCCGAGCTCCCACGTCGCGCTGACCTGGGCCGCAAGCGGGCGCTCCTGCCAGAGGTGGACGGTGCCGTACCACTGGCATCCCGGCCGCGGGACCAGGCGACGGCACGGCAGCCAGCGCTGCGCCCAACGTCCACGCACGGGTTGGCAGGTGTGCGCCGCCGAGAGGCGCAGGACGTAGTGCCAGCCGCGCTGCGCACACAAGTCGACCAGCGGATGCCCGACCAGTCCGCGATCGGCCAGCAACGTGCAGTCGGCGCTGCCCAGGTGCGGAATGACGCGGTCGAGCAGCGTGCCGACCACCGCCCACTGCCGTTGCTCCCAGGGCTCGTGGACCGGCAGCACCTGCCAACTCACCGGCAAGAGGCGCGAATGCACCAACAGGCCGAGATACAGCACGGTCGCGCGCTCGTCCAGGGTGGTTGCGTCGAGCACGAAGACCAGGCGGCGATCACGCCAGAAGCGCAGGAACCGGCCGAGCAGGTGCGTCCACACCGTGACCACCACGAGCTGCTGATTGGCCAGCGCGCGCGCGAGACGGCGCTCAATGCTAGGCGTCTTGGCCGCGCTGACGCCAACGAGCGCCTCGGCGACCCTGGGCAGGCGTGTCGAACCCGCGAGCACGACGCCCAGGACAAAGAAGGCCAACGTTTTGCTGCGGTGCCCATGCACCTCCGGCAAGCAGGCCCGCAGTTGGCCCGACCACTGGCGCCAGAGCCCTTCCGGTGCGTTCATACAGGTGAGCGTTCCCTTCCCATGCCACGGAGTTTTTTCGGCCCATGCCTGGTACAGGGAGCGCTTTTTCTTGGCTACACCGGCCTTTCACGCGCTTGGTCAAAAAGTGTCAGGGAGAGAGAGCAGGAGGTGGGCTTCGACATGCCCTAGTGGACGGTCATGGCAAAGACGTGCATCTTGTTGTTATTCGGCAAGGCGACCGCCGCCACCGTTTTGCCCGATTGCAAGCCGACCGCCGTGTAATAGATGCTGACGGCATGGTTGCCAACGGTGTCTCCACTGGGGGCGTTCCAGTTGGTCGCCGTCACCGCAATTTCGTCCCCAGAGACGGGCAAATTGGCGTACCAGTCGGCGAAGGTCAGCGTAAACGTTTGCGTCGTCCCGTCGGTGTAGGTGATGGTGCCCGTGCCGCCCTGCGTGCCGAACGTCCCCGCGCCGAGTAAGCCCAACGTGTTGCCCGCGCCCGCATACGTGATGGTCTGCCCCGCGGCGACGATGTTGTTCGCCTGGCCAGAAGCAACGTTGGGCCACGTGAACGAGACGCCGTTGTGCGTCACGATCGCACCCGGCGTCAGGCCGGCCGCCGCCAGCGACTGCGCGGAGTAGCTGTAGCCCTTGCCGTCCAAGTTGCCCGCCGCGGGATTGCTGCTATCGCTCGTGCCGATGTTGTTGTTCGCCCTCGCCACGGTGCTATACGACGGCATCGTCACCTGATAGGTGTCCTGCAAGGGCAACGCGCGCGAGGAATCGCCGACGCCGATCTGGAAGGTGCCCTGCGGCACCACCCAGTTGTGCGCCGTGGTGTCCCAGTAGGAGAAGGCGCTCGCGTTCAAGGTGAAGCTGACCGTTTGCGACTGCCCGACCGTCAGCGAGACCTTCTGGAAGCCCTTGAGCTGCCTGGGCGGCTCGCCCGCGCTGGAAGGGAAAGTGACGTAGAGTTGCGCCACGTCCGCTCCCGTTCGCGAGCCGGTATTCTTGATCGTGGCCGTCACCGTCACATTGCCATTGAAGGCGCCCGACCCCGGCGAGACCGCGAGGTTACTAAAGCTGAAATTCGTATACGAGAGGCCATAGCCGAAGGGGAAGAGCGGCGTCAGGTTATTGGCGTCGTAGTAGCGATAGCCGACATCCAAACCCTCGGAGTACGACGACTCGTCGTTGACGCCGGGATACTGCGCCGTGGTGTTGGCCGGTATCTGGCTGCCGCTGGCCGGGAAGGTCATGGGCAGCTTGCCCGAGGGATTCACGTCGCCGAACAACACCGCCGCGATGGCGTTGCCGTCTTCCTGCCCAGGATACCAGGCCTCCACGACGCCTTGCACCTGGCTGAGCCACGGCATCAGGACGGGCGCGCCAGTGTTGAGCACCACGATGGTGTGCGGGTTGGCCTGGGCGACCGCTTGGATCAACTGGTCCTGCTTATTCGGCAGGCTGAGGCTGCTGCGATCCGATCCCTCGGATTCGACGTCGTTGGCGAAGACGATCGCGACGCTGGATTGCGCCGCCAGTTGCGCCGCCTGCGTGATCAGCGTGGGCGAGCCGGGATACTGCCAGCCCAGGTTCACCTGGCTGAGGCCGCCATTTTGATAGTAGTCGACCTCGATGGAGACGGCCCGTCCGGCGGTGAGGCTCACGGTGCCCGTCTGCGTGTTCGCCGCCTGATCGCGCCAGTTGTCGCTGATCTTGGTGCCGTTGATCAACAGCTGGCTGCCGTCGTCGCTGGTGAGCGAGAAGGTATAGCTGCCGGTCGCGGGCGGCGTCAGCGTCCCAGTCCATCTGGCCGACCATTGCGTCGCGTTCACGCCGCTGGCGGGCGAATTGCCGTTGTAGTTGAAGTTGATGGTGGCGTCGTTGCGCGTCAAGACCGGCGAGCCGTTGAGCGTCATGTTGTTGTAATACTGCCCGCTGAGCCCATTGCCGCTGCCCGAAGTCGGCTTCAGCGCAGAGGAGGGTACGACCGGCAGCGCACCACCGGTACCCACGCCCTGGGCGTATTGGACGTTCACGCCGCTGCCGGCACGCGTGGTGATGCCCTGCAAGGGGGTGACGACGGAGGGCGCGTTCACGTGCGCGCTGCCGCCACCGGCATCCATCGGCGCGGTCGACGCGTCGGACCCGATCACCGCGATGGAGCCAACAGTGCTCGCGCTAAGCGGCAGGATGCTCGACGTGTTTTGCAGCAGCACCGTCCCCTGCTCGGCGGCCTGGGTGGTGAACTGATTGTGCGCCGGCGTGGCGACGTTACTGCTCGGCGTGCCGGTAGTGGGGTGATCGAAGAGGCCGTCGGCGAACATCGTGCGCAGGATGCGATGGGCCATCGCGTTGATAGTCTCGATCCTCACCTGGCCGTTCTGAACTGCCGTCTGCAGCGCGTTCCCGAAATACGTTTGATCGGGCATCTGCATATCGAGTCCCGCCGCCGCCGATTGCAGCGCGGAGTGCGTCGCGCCCCAGTCCGACATCACGAAACCAGGAAAGGCCCACTGGCTCTTGAGCACGTCGTTCAGGACATTCGGCTGCTCGCAGGCATAGATGTCGTTGACCCGATTGTATGAGCACATCACCGCGCCCACGTTGCCCTGCTGTACCGCTGCCTGGAAGGCGGGCATGTAGATCTCGTGCAGGGTGCGCTCGTCGACGTTGGAGCTATCCGTCGTGCGGTTGTACTCCTGGTTGTTGGCGACGAGGTGCTTGACGGTGGCGATGACGTTCTGGCTCTGGAGGCCCTGGACGTCGGCCACAGCCAGTTGCGAGGTCAGGTAGGGGTCCTGGCCCAGACTCTCGAAACTGCGGGCCCATACCGGGTTGCGCAGGATGTTGACGGTGGGCGCCAGGACGACGTTCGCGCCCTTGCCATACTCCTCAGCGCCGAGGTCCTGACCGCGTGGTTCGTGGCGAAGGGTACGAGCTGGCCGCAACGCTGATGGGCGCGGGGAAGGCCGTCACCTGCGTCATGCCGTCCGCAACTCCCGCCGGGCCATCCTCCAATCCGAGCGCCGGGATACCCAGTCGCGCATTCGCGGGAATATTGCCCACATACGAGCCGCTGACGCCGGACAACATCGCGAGTTTTTCGCTGAGCGTCATCTGTGCGATGAGCGCGTCCGCCCGCTGATCGGGCGTCAACGCGGTATCCATCCATGGGCGCTGCGGCTGGGCGTCACCGCGCAAGGCGCCAAGGCCGTAGACGAGGAGCATCGAGAGGAGCACGAAAGGGACGATGATGAAGGTCAGGCGATGACGCGTGATGAGTTGCACAGGGACCCTTTTGCTTCATGGAAATGACGATTCTCGGGCACACCGCTATGTCCACCTGTGGTCGGCCCGCCAGCATGCGAGAGGGGAAAGTCGTCGATGAACACGTCTGCCGAGATCATCGCCCTGAAACACTGTCTCAATGGAAGCAATTGCAACAGCAGCGGCAACGGGGCATTGCCGTGTGGGACGCGCATTGCGCTGATGAAGTCGAATGGAAAACAGCAGATCAGCCGCGCACTCGCCATTGTTTCAGGCGAAAGATGCACGGCTGGTGTGTTGCGAAAGTATCTGCCCCGTAGCCGTCGACATGTCGAATCGTGCGCTAGCTTTCGACAATATCGATCGACATGATCGTATCTCCTGGCTGACGATCGGTGTCGGGATCGCGCAGGCGGATCGACTTGACCACATCGGCACCCGAGACCACGCGCCCGAACACCCCATGTTTGCCATTGAGGTGTGGCGCTGGCCCGAACGTGATGAAGAACTGCGAGCCGTTCGTGTTGCGCCCCGCGTTGGCCATCGAGAGGACGCCGAAGCCATCATGCTTCAGCGCAAGCGCGCCGGGCTCATCGTTGAACTGATAGCCAGGGCCGCCCCGACCAGTCCCCGTCGGATCACCGCCCTGAGCCATGAAGTCTTTCAGCACTCGGTGGAAAGTCGTGCCATTATAAAATCCGTCCCGAGCGAGAAATACAAAATTATTGACGGTATTCGGCGCCTGCTTGGCGAATAGCTCGACTGTGAAGTCGCCACGATTGGTGTGAAAGACCGCGGAATACTGCTTGTTTGGATCTATGGTCATTGCTGGTGGGCTGGAGTACTGTTTCGCCATGGCTGCAACCTCCTCATAACGGTGAGACTTAGCGGACACCCGCCAGAAAGACGAAATTGTTCACGGTGACGGGCGCCTGCTGGGCGTACAGCTCGACCGTGAAATCGCCGCGGTTAGTGTGAAAGACCGCGGAATATTGCTTGTTCGGGTCGATCTGCATCTCCGGCGCTTGTCTGTAGCTCTTTGCCATGTCCGTAGTACCTCCCGTTATGCCTGCGATAAAGGATCATTAGCCGACTAGGCTTCTCCAGCCAACCGGCTCTCGACGAAGTCCACATAATCGAGGTCCGGCACCTCGACGCCGCGCTGACCCAGCACGCTGAAGACTTGTGCACGATGCAACGCCGAATGGCTCAGCACCTGGAGCAGCCCGTCGTGCTTGGTGAGGCGAAAATCGAACCAGGGCACCCGCAGCTCGTCGTCCAAGAATGCCGAGTCCGCGCCGCGCAGAATCGTCGTGTACTCCTTGGCGAGCTGGGCCGAGGCCCCGGCGAACCAACCGAGATCGTGCTCCTCGCGCGAGTCGAGCGTCTCTGTTGGCTCACCGCGGAGCAGGCGTGCATAGACATCCTCGACGACCACTAGGTGCTGCAAGGTCTGCGCAATCGTGCCCCTGGTCCCTGGCGCCGCATCCACCAATCTTGCCTGATCCACCTGCTCGCACACGGCAAACACGCGCGCGTTCGCCCAGCCGTTGTAAGTGTACAAGTCCTCAAGGGTACGCACGAGCATCCTCCGTCTCGAACACTTCTGCGTCAGGGACCACAAAGGTCACGCGAGAACGTGCAACTCCGTTCACGCTCAGCGGCTCTAGGCCGAAGATCAGCGTGGCAGTCGGCTAATCCCCGTTTGTATCCGTCCGCTCCCGCATCTTTTCGGCGGCTCTAATCTAAGCATAGTTCTTCGTAGTCCGCCAATGTTTGCCCGCGTTGTAGGGACCCCGTTGGTGAAACTGATTGCGGTGGCCCACACACCTAGCACAGTACCCCGTGACGCCGACCTCAGCCGGGAGTCGTTTCGACTGTGTTGGAGCAACATAGCGTTGTGCGTCGTCGCATCTGGTTGTTCGGTAAAGTCCCCTGAGTTCAGGGCTCGACCGACGCACTAAGTGACTGCCCACGCGAAGTGCTACGACGCGTGTCGGTGCCACTAGCATACATGTTGCGGCGCGGAGTGCCGAGTGCTGCTAGAAAACGACGGTGTCGACACGTCCTCATGGCATCGACCCGGCAGGCGCGGGGTGCTCCATTTTCAGGTGGCGAGATCGCCTAGATGCAGGGCAATCGCCCCGCGTGATGATTCCGGCGGAGCCAGGGTCGGAAGAGCGCCGGCGTTGCCGTGCACGCGGCGCACCTCGACACCCCGACGCTTCAGGATGCGGCGCCGGCCGGGCCTGATCGCGGGATCGACCGCTGGCCGGCCAGGGGGAGGGTGAACCAGAAGGTGGACCCCTCCCCGACCGCGCTCGCGACCCCCACCCGCCCGCCGTGCGCCTCGACGATCGCCTTGCTGATGTAGAGCCCCAACCCCAGGCTGCCCCCTTGCAGGCTGCCGGCCGTCCCGCCGTGCGCCGCGGCCCCCGGCACGCGGTGGAACAGCTCCCACACCCGCCCCCGCTCCGCCTGCGGGATGCCCGCCCCCCGGTCGCGCACCGCCACGCGTGCCCACCCCCGGCGCACCCCCACGGAGACGTCGATCGGGCGCTCGGGCGGCGCGTACTTGAGCGCGTTGCTCAGGTAGTTGGCGACCACCTGCCCGATGCGGTCGGCGTCGGCCTCCACCGGCACCACCGGGACCGGGACGACCGGCACCGGCCCGCCGGCGGCGGGGGCGGCCGGCAGGCGCAGCCGGAGGGTGCGGTCGGGCGCCGCCACGCGCTGCCCGGCCACCTGCTCGCGCACCAGCGCCGCCAGGTCGAAGGGCACGCGGCGCAGCTCGAGCTGGTCCGCCCGCGCCGCCGCCGTGTCGAAGAGCAGCGTGAGCAGCCGCGTCAGCCGTTCGGCACTGCGATCCGCCTCCTCCAGGTCGTGGTGCACGCCCGCGACGCGGGGGACGAGGGCGGGGGACGCCTCGCGCAGCACGGCGGCCAGCTGATCGAAGTGGTGCTCGGCGAGGTCGAGGTAGCCGATGACGGCGGTGAGCGGCGAGCGCAGGTCGTGGGCGGCGGTGGCCAGGAACGCCTCCATCCGGCGGCTTCCCTCGCGGGCGGCCAGCTCGTCGGCGCGCGCCGCCGCGCGCTCGCGCACCAGGCGGTTGCGCTCGGTCAGGTCGTGCAGCGCGCTCACGGCGCCGACGAGCCGGCCCTCCCGATCCCGCAGCGGCGCCGCGCTGAGGTTTACCTCGAATCTCCCGCCCATCCGACATACGCATCCGGAGGTCCCGCGCCTCCAGCTCAGTCCCCAGTTCCCCCTGCAGGGCGCGGATGATCGGCAACTCCTCGGTGGGCACCGGACGGTCCTGCTCGTCGCGCGCTGTGAAGAAGGCAGCATGTTCGTATGCCGACAATTGAGCGAAGTCAGACGGAGCGGCATCCAGGCCGATTATGCGGCGGCCCGCTGCATTGTCGCGTACCATCCGCCCTGCGGCGTCCCAGACGGCCAGCCCGTCCGTCACCGCCTCGAAGATGCGGTCGAGCTCCTCGGCTCGCCGTTCGACCTGTTCGCGGGCGGCCTCGCGCTCGCGCTCCAACCGCGTGCGCCAGGTCACGTCGCGCACCACCGAGACAACCCCCATGATACGCCCGTCGTCCAGGTCACGCAGCGGGGCGGCACTGGAGTTCAACTCCAGCTCGCGGCCATCGAGCGCCCGCACGAGGACATCCGCAGTTGACCCGGTGACCACTTCCCCGGCGAGCGCACGCGCGGTAGGGACGCGATCGGGGAGGAGCGGCGCGCCGGTGATGGGGTCGCGCATATCCAGGAGGACGCCCCGCTCGGCGGGCACCGTGGCGTCGAATCCCGGCAGGTGATCCGCCCCGAGCAGCGCTCGGTACGCGCGATTGGTCAGGACGTAGCGGCCGTCTTGGTCGGTCACCGCCACGCCCTCGGCGATGGTCTCCAGGATGGTTTGCAGGTGCGCTGCGCGCGCGGCCGCCTGCGCCTCGCTCGCTTGCACCCGGGCCAGCGCCGCCTCCGCGCACCGCCGGGCGTCCTGCTCGGCGGCATACAGGCGGGCGCGGTCGACCGCCAGGGCGATGCGATCGCCCACCAACTGCAGCAGTTGCACGTCCACCTTGGTGAAGCGGCGCGGCGCGACACTGCCGACGCCGAGCACCCCCACCAGCCGGCTCGCCGGCTGGCCCGCCGCCTCCCGGTCCGCATCCCGGCCCACCGCGCGATCTTCCACCAGCAGCGGCACGCCGGCGACCGCGCGCAGCCGCTCCCGCAGGATGGGGTGCGCCCCCTCGAAGTCGGCGGCGGACAGGGCGTCTACGTCCGCGATCTGGGGCGCCCGACTCGCCAGGATACGGCCGACGAAGCCCTGCCCGGCCGGGATCCGCACCCGGCCAACGTCCTCTTCCCCCAACCCGCGCGCCGCGCGCAGGGTCAGCGTGCGGCCGTCGTCGTCCAGCAGCGCGATGCTGACGGTGTCCACGCCCAGCACGGCCGTCACGCGGCCGAGCAACTCGCGCAGCAGGTCGTCGAGTGCCAGGTGGGAGAGGGCCGCGTCGGCGAGGGCCTGCAGCGCGCGCAGCCGGGCATTCGTCGCCCGCTCCCGCCGCAGCAGGCGCGCACGCTCGCGCTCCAGTCGCTCGCGCGCCGGTGGGTCGTCCTCGTACGCTGGCGGCAGGGACCGCCGCTCGGCCGCGCGGGCGCGGCGCATGGGGGCTTCGCTACGATCGGTGGCCAGTAAAAGACCGCCGGGTATCTTGGGTTGCATGATGCTCTCGCTCTCTGGGACGCCTGGTGGGCCGGGGGCGGGCGTGTGGAGTGATGCCCGCGCTCGCACCTAGCGACGCGCCATCGCGGCCCAGTCATGCGGCGATAGCGTCAGCGGCGCCCACTGCCTTGGCGGCGCGGTACTTTGCAGCATACCGCGGATAAGTTACCAAGACATTGCAGCCATCTTAATGATTGGCCTATTGGTCCCCGCATACCGGGGGGCTCTAGCCGTACGAGCGGCGGCAGTTCGCCTGGTCTGATAGACGCTGCGCTTCGCGTGACCGTTCAGACGGCGCAGGGCGGGCTGGTGGCTCGAGCGTCCAGATGAGCGGATCGCTGCACTGCGGGCGCGTCGTCTCCCCAGCGCGCTGCGCGCTGGGGACACGGCCGTGCCCGCGGTAGCAGCGCCCACTCGGATGTGCTGCTCGGTGCTCACGTGCCGGGAATCTAAGGCCCTGGTGACGGGGATACCAGGTTCCTATGCACACCGGGCGCTCTCTCGATTGTGGATCCGCGTGTATAGTCACCATCCCACTCCCAAAAAGAGAGGGAGGCTCCCCGACCAGCGCCCCTATTCGTGATCACAACGAACTTGACCACTCCCCACGGCTGAAGCCGGGGGATTCTTGGGCTGACCACCGCTCACCTAGCGAGCTAGGAGCGTCGTACACGGTCCTGTCGTGGCCCGAAGCCACCTCCACACGTGTACCTTCCCGCAGGCCCTGCGGTAGGGGGCGAGTATCGCACACCTGGTCGGTTGGTGTCCAGTTGTCGGGAGCGCCTGACGGCGCGCGGCGCTTCCTCCCCGTGGGTGAACCGCGGGGTCTTCGCGCCACATTCTTTGATAAGGTTCGTCGATCAACCCACCCCGAGCAGTTCCACGTCGAAGATCAGCGTGGCATTCGGCGGGATCACGCCTGCGGCGCCGCGCGACCCGTAGCCCAGATCCGATGGGACGATCAAGCGTCGCTGGCCGCCGACGCGCATCCCCGCCACGCCGGTATCCCACCCCTTGATCACCTGGCCCGCGCCCAAGCCGAATTGAAACGGCTGGCCCCGATCGCGCGAGCTATCGAGTCTCATCCTCATCGTTTACCTGTGTTTATGTTCGTTCGCCCTCGCGATTTTTCGGCGGTTTTCATCTAACCATAGTCCGTCACCGTCCGCCAGTGTTTGCCCACGTTGTGGTCAAATCTGTGGTCAAAGAGAGCGGGGGAATATTCCCTCAGCTCTCTTTGTTATAAGTGGTTTCCGAGACTGTTGCGGTACTCGCGTGCGAGCTAGCCGGTCACCTCATTGGAATTGAGCACCGTTTCCTCCACCACGCTCAAGTCCATAAGTCTAGGCAACGCTTTGGACTGTGCCGAGACTGTTGTTGACAACTTGGTTCCATCATGCTATTACTAAGTTGCACGTACTAAGTTTGGCGATATACCGTGATGCGGTAGTGCACGAGCAGCGTGCGCGGAGCGAGCAGCATGCGGACGACCACGTCGGAGACGGGGCACTTTTCAGACCCTGGGCTCCTGATCCTCTCCAGCCTGATGAGTGGCCCCAAACACGGCTACGCCATGATGCAAGACATCGCGGAGTTCAGCGGGATCCTCCTCGAGCCGGGTACCTTGTACGGCGCGATCGCGCGTCTCGAGACCCGCGGCTGGATCGAGCCGATGCCCAGCGAGGATCGGAAACGGCCCTATCGCATCACTGCGGCTGGTATGGGGGTCTTACGCGAGCAACTCGCAACCCTCCAGCGCATCGTCTCGACGGGGCAGGAACGCCTGTTCCCCGCGTGAACACGGGAAGGAGCACGTCGCACATGCCCCTGGCACTTTGGCTGGTCCGGCTCTATCCGCGAGCCTGGCGCAGGCGCTACGAAGCGGAGATGCTGGCGGTGCTCGAGCAACATCACGTGACCGTCGTGACCGTCCTCGACCTGTTCTTCGGCATGGTCACCGCCCGCCTGGATCCCCACTATGGAAGTGAGTCACGCCTGATGATACTCAGTAGCCCACGCAAAGCCACCTGGCTCTTCCTTGCCGTGGTCGGTGGCTTCATCGTGCGCGCGCAGACTGGCTACAGCACCGTGGATTCCCGCCTCCAGTCCGTCTTCGTCAGCGCCAACAGGTTCCCCAGTTCCTGCGCCCCGACCACACCACCAGATATGTCCTACATTGGCAGGGTGCATGGAGTGGTTCTAGAAACCTTCGTCTCCTGCAATACCCTCCCGGATTCCACCCCGCCGCTTCTGCCGCTAGTGTACCTGCTGGTCAGTGCCCTCGTCATCGGCGGAGCCCTCTACTGGGCGGTGACGGGACGCCACTGGGGATTCCTGGCGCTCGCCGTCATCTGCTTCGCCGCGCCCGTCGTGGTCGAAGCCTGGCTGGTCCAGCAACCGGTGGTCCAGCGGGACGTGTACGAGGTCACCACCCCGTTGGGGGTCTTGAGCGTGCTCGGCGAGCTCGAGGCGCTCATGGGTGTCGTCTTTCTCAGCGTTGTGAAAGGCACGCAGGCGATCACCGCGCGACGGTGGCGGCTGCTTGGCCTGGTGCTGGGGGTTGATCTGCCCCTCGTCGTGTTCCTCCTGGCCCTGGCCACTGCCTCACACGCCTCCCCGCTCCCCGGAATCCCTGTGATACGCCAGTTCGACCTGTATACCGCTGTATTGGACCTTGCCGCCTTGTTGCTGCCCTTCGCGGCGGTCGGCATCATGCTGTTGGCGTTCGCTGGCAGTGCCATCAGCAAACGGGTCTGGCACCTCGTGCTCGGGGGCGCGAGCCTGCTCATGTGCGTGATGGTCTTCTACCTGGTGTCCTTCGTCGTCTACGACATCAACGGCTGGCAGATGTACGGATGGCCGCTGCTATACCTCCCTAGTGCGATTATAGGTGCCGAACTCGTGCTCCCAATCTTGCTGGCACTCATCGCGCTGCGCGCCATGGTGGGGGCCGTCGTAGCCTCGTCCCGTGCTATAGGTGAAGCTGCTTAAGAAGTAAGTGTAAAGGCGTTTCACATCTCCATCCCATCCCAGACATGGGCCAAGACCAAGCTGGGTGGCCAGTGCGATCGCGCACACGATCGCGTAGGTCAGCGCCACGCACATCTCCTTGGCTGACCACCCGAAGACTGGCGGGCGCTGTAAGCGGAAGAAGATCAGGACACGGTCGAAGAAGCGCTCGATGCAGATGCACTCGCCCAACTCGTCGGCGGTCCATGTGGGTGGGAAGCTGTTTCGCCGTTTCTGCCGCTTGGGAGTCTCGTCCTCAGCGTTTACCAGCGTTTATCGTCGTCCGCCCTCGCGATTTTACGGCGGTTTTCACCTATCCATAATCCGTCACCGTCCGCCAGTGTTTGCCGACGTTGTGGGCAAATCTATGGTCAAAAAGAGCCGGGGGAGTATTCCCCCGGCTCCATGTGTTATGGGTAGTTTCCGATACTCTATAAGTCGTCTGCGCCTTCGGTATTGTTGGGATCTGCCTCGTAGTCCTCTTGCGTCTTCTCAATATATTCCGAACTGAAGACGCGCGGTTTCGCGATTATTTCTGCCTCCGAGTCGAACAAATAATAGTTTTTGTCCGCAGGAAATTTGACGACTCGAAGCGTCTTCCCCCCCGGAAGGACCGGCTTGCCCAATTGCTTCCGTAGCCAGGTGATGGGTACTTCGTATTTCTGGCTCACCTCTTTGAAAGTCAGTACGGCCTCGTTTTCGAGTGTTCTCATAGTTTTTCTCCTCCTCATTAGATAGATCGGGCCTGCACCGCATATTCGACCCACTTCCAATTGTCGCACCAAAAGTAGCTGCGTGCAACTTGGAAAACTTGTCAACATTGTACTTGACAGCAACATTGTCCACGATGTACAGTTGCTGCCGTGGGCACTTTGGAAAACTTGTCCACCTTGTCGTTGATGAAATATTCAGTGGCGATTTTTCGCCGCGTCGCCTGTGGGTTACTACGGTACCCGCTTGCATCTGCACTTTGAAAACCGAATAGGTTGCGCCATCAACCTCCGGGCAACACGAGGGTACACACGTGTCGTGAGCGACTGGTGACTTGTCCCAGGCTCTCACGCGAGGACTTGTCCGTGCAAAAGTACCCACACCGAGCTAGGCATCCTGGGGCGCAACCAGTCGCGCGAAACGGCGAAGCGTCGGGTATCGAATCTGGCCGCTTGGTCATGATTAAGAACCTGACGCTTCTGCTTATTGAGATGAACGGGAGGCGTTCTGAGGAGATGCCATGTCCATTTATGGCAGTTCACAAGGACTCGATGAGCGAGGTGATTACGACACAGCCAATTCTGATCTGATGGCGGTCACGCTTTGTTCTGAGGCGGCAGCTCTCGCCGTCGTCATCGAATCACTCCCGAGTCCAGACCCTCTTTGTCCGTTCTGTGTCGTACTCTCGGCGCTTCCGTTCCCGGAGTTCGCGGCAGAGCGATTGTGCGAGGAGCACCTATCAGTATTCAAGGCGCTTCAATGTCGCGGTTGGAACTCGAGCCGCTGGCATCAGCATCTGGCAGCACTCGCGCGCTGGGGCAAGCTACCTGAGCGAGTGGCTTGGTGGCCGAGCATGTCCGAGGAATGCGCGGGATAGGTCACTACTTTCAAAGCGTCAAACATCTCTGCGTCAGCTCAATACTGCGCTCATGCGAATCACGACAAACACACAGGAGCTTTTCCAATGGCAAACAACAACTCGAACGACACGACGCTCGGCTATTTCCAGATTATTGGTAAGTGCGAGGAAACCGACGACTCTTCCTACACCCGCACCACGGCTGACGGCAAAGAGGAGACGGTCTCGAAAGTTCAGCTTTCTCTGGTGATTCCCGGCATGCAGGATCGGGTGCGTGTCGAGCTGCCTCTTGAACTGGCCCCCTCCACCGATCTGCTTAGCCAGTGGGAGCTGGAGGAGAGCTGGTTGGTGGTGAGCGCGACGGGTATGCGTGCACTTGCCTTCAAGCGAAGCAACGCGCGGGTTGGTGAGAAGGACGTCGGCAGCTTTGTGGTCTTCTCGGCGACGAATGCACGCGAGGCGAGCGCCGACGAGCGCAAGCAGCTCCAGGCCGCGCGCAAGGCGCAGAAGACACAGGCCAAGCAGCGCCGCGCCGCCCGCGCCGCCGAGAAGGCTGCCCAAAAGCAGGTGGTGCAGGAAACGGCCCAGCAGTCCGCGTAGCGAACTCAAGTTGAAATCTATTCGTTCCAACCGGCGATCACTGCATGTGTGAATTCGCCGGGCGGAACGTCCATGAGGAAAGATAAGCATGCAAAACAGCATTGCTCGATCCCCCCGCAAGGCGCGCATCTCGGTCATCGATCGTCTCGACTACTTCCTGCGCTCGCGCGCCTCCAAGGTGGTCGTCCTCGCGCTGGTGACGAATACGATGGTGGCCCAACTGCTGTACAACTCGGCGGGCCAGCTGGTGCTGGGCAACGCCTTCGTCGTGGGGTACCTGCTGATCTCGGCGGTGTGCTCGACCTTCGCCTTCGCGCTCTTCGAGGTCAGCACCATCTTCCAGTTGCACGACTTGATGGCGCTGGACGCCTCAATCAAGGCCGATATCGGCGCTGAGAAGCTGATCAAGCGGGGGTACGCCGTGCTGGCCGTCTCCTCGCTGATCAACTTCCTGAGCGTCTTGTACTTCCTGGCGCTGGCGTGGCATTCCACCGGCGGGCATGCCACCGCCTTCCCGCTCGACAACCTGCCGGAGCCCTGGAACTGGCTGTACTACAGCCTGCACGCCGCCGCCTACACGGCGGTGCTGTTCCTGGCGGGCATCTTCGGCGAGCGGCCTAGAGCGGCAAGGAGGTCATCCTCGCCACCCAGCGGGCATTGGAGCAGCAGGCCTTGGAGCGATGGCGGATGCAGAAGGAGGCCCAGATCGACCAGATGGTGCGTGACGGGCAGCCCCTCGGGGCGGTCGCCGCCGCGCTGGCCTCACCCGAGACTGCGGAGCGCATCGCCCTCATGGAAGCCGCGACCAGCGGCAGCCTGAGTCCGCTGGATGCCGCACGGCTGAGCCTCCGGCGCGCAGGGCAGGACTCGGCGGTGCTTGACGGACTGCTCGCCCCGGCCGGTGCGGCGGCGTCGACGGCGCAGGTGGCGGACGAGTTGCTCGCCCCTTTGGGACTCGGCCGCCTCGGCTCATCATAGCCGGTCGGCTTGACGTGGCCCTACAGACCACACTGCCTGTCGCATGCGGTCGGACCTGGACGGCGACGGACTATGCCACTCGGGATGCGATGCGAGCAGCCCTCGGCCTTTCGCCGCAAGGGATCGGCCGTAACCCTCGCCGTCGTACTAATCCTTCCAAAGCTTGCGTGGAAGGGCGCATGGGTCAGCGGTGAGGTGGGATGGACGGCCGCGTACCCCTCACTTGCGCATCGCCTGCGCACGGCTAAACGCATCCATCGCTTCTTGGTAGCGATGCAAGCGGAGCAAGGCGTGGGCTTTGTTCCACCAGGGATCGCGAAACGCCGCATCCAGCGCGATGGCGCGGTCGTAGTGCGCCACCGCGTCCTCGAACCGTTTCAGTTTGAACAAGGCCAGGCCTGCGTTGTTCCACAGCAGGGCGAGCCCGGGGTTGGCGGCCAGGGCTCGCTCGCAGGAGTCCAGCATCTCCGCGTAGCGATGCAGGTGATACAAGGTAACAGCCCGGCCATTCCACGCCAACGCATCGTCGGGGGCGAGCGTCAAAGCATGGTCGAAGGCCACCAGCGCCTCGGCCCGTCGCCCGAGGTCGAGCAGGGTCGCGCCGTATTCGTACCACGCAGGGGCGAATCGCGGGGCAAGGGCCACGACCCGCTCGTATGCCGTCAGCGCGTTCCTGCGACGCTTCATCAATCGCAGCGCACGCCCTTTGTCGTACCAACCACCGGCGGAGTCCGGCAGGAGGGCGATGGCACGCTCACTTGCCACCAACCCATCCTCCCCGCGCTCCAACTGCAGGAGGACCGTGCTCATGGTGTGCCACACGCGCGGATCGGTGGGGTCGAGCGCGGCACTTCGCTCGAGGGCAATCAACGCCTCTGAGTTGCGCCCGAGGACCTGGAGGGTGGCACCCCGGTCTTTCCAGTACACCGCGTCGTCCGGTTTGAGGGCGAGCGCGCGCTCGTAGGCGCCGAGCGCCTCCTCGCCCCGGCCGAGATGCACAAGCGCGTTGCCCGTGCCATGCCACGCCTTCGCGTGGGAGGGGTCGAAGGCGAGCGCCTGCTCGTAACTCGCGAGGGCTTCCTCGAACCTATCGAGGAAATACAGGGCGTTGCCCCTGCCGTTCCAGGCGAAGGTGTACTCGGGCGCGAGGGCGATGGCCCGTTCGAACGCGGCGAGCGCTTCCTCGTAGCGCCCGAGATCTCGCAAGGCGTTGCCCCTGCCGTTCCAGGCGAAGGTATACGTGGGGTTGAGTTCGAGCGAGCGCTCCAGCGCGGCGAGCGCCTCCTCACTGCGCCGCAACCCGCTCAACGCGGCTCCTTTGTTGTTCCAACTCACCGCGTGCTCCGGCCGCAGCGCCAGGGCTCGCTCGTAGGCGGTGAGCGCCTCCTCGTACCGGTACACCTCATTCAGCACGAAGCCCAGCTCGAACCAGGCGTCGAACGAGTCGGGCTGCGCGACCGTTGCCCGCTCAAGGAGCGACACCGCCTCGTCGCTCCTGGCCTCCCGCTGCAGTGCCTTGCCCTGGGCGATTAGTTCCTCAGCCTCCGCAGCGCTATCCGACATGAGCAGTCCTTGCGTGGTGCAACACCATCCAAACGACAAGTCGGGAGGGATAACACGAATGCCCCAATCCGCGGGGTTCCGCCAGTCTATCACAACGACATGCGGATGCTCCAGGAATCTGCCCGCGCGGGGAGCGGTGCGCCGAGTCTAGGCCTCCGGTGCGGTGCGGCCAGCCCCGACCGGCTCGTGAACCGGACAGCACCGGGCGGAAGGGGCCACGTCAAGGCTGCCGCGACCGCAGGGAGCGGCACCCCGCAGCGCAGCGGAGGGGCCTGGCCTTGATGGGGAAGCGACCGGTGCTAGGGTCACGAAGAGCCGAGCGGGGCAGCGGCGAACAGTAGGCACGCGATGGCACGCGCGAGTAGGGCGCCGAGGAAGGCAGCAATGCGGCCATCTGGCTCTGCCCGCTCCGTTGCGCATAGTTGGCTTATCCCAGCTGCAACTGGTTTTAGGAATCACACCCCGCCACAGTCTACACCATGTCCCCGCGCCGGCACGGACGCCGGCGCGGGGATGAAGGGCCGGGTGGTGTAATCACGGCCCTGTTAAATGACGACGAAGAGCCGTCGGACCCTGACAGCAAGCATAGGGGTTCGGCGGCTCTGCTGTTTCTGCAAAAAGCCCATGAGGGCAAATCGATTGGAGTTTGCATGGTGACGCGAACGAGACGAGTCCAGCCCCCATTGGATGCGGTACCGCAACTGGCGGGCTTCGACAACCTGACCTATTCCAGCCAAGCGCGCATCAGCCAAGCCATACGCGCCAAGTTGGACCAAGACAAGGAGATCGCCCAAGCGCTGGCCCATGAGGGCGCGACCTACTGCCCCGAATGGCTGGGCGCGCACCTGCTCCCCAACGGCGGCAGGGGGTATAGCTTCATCGTCGAGACCGAAGACTTCACGGTCAAGGTCGCCGGAGAAAACATGCTGACGTGGCCGGGGCTCTACGTCGAACTCCGGAGCTTCTTCCTCCACACCCACGAGGGCGGTGCCAGGGGCGCGGTGGAGGAATCGTTGGCCTGGATACGGGCGAAGTTGCTGCACGACCAGAAGGCGGGCGACGCGCGGGCGCTCTGCTCCTTCGAGACGGTCACCCCCTCCCGCTTCGATCTGCACATCGACTGGCAAGGCGGCTTCGCCCCCACCTTCGACACTGGGGAGGTGGAACGCTTCATCAAGCCAAGGCGGGTGAAGTGGCATCCCTACTTCGAGGGCAATCGCTGCACCGGCTACCGCTTCGGCTCCGACGCCATCCTGGCACGGCTCTACAACAAGACCGTCGAGCGCAAGACTCGCCAGGATGACGGCTATTTCGCCCTCCTGGCGGCTCGGAACCCCGCCGCTTTCGACCCCGATAAGAACGTCTGGCGGTTGGAATTCCAGGTGCGACGCGAAGGCATGCGCTCCTTTCGCCTCGCGCCGGAGTTGGATGCGAGCGAAGGCGACGATCTCGACCTCCAGGTCGCCGCCGAACTTTCGGCGGAGGAGTTGCCCCACCTAGCGACCTTCCCCAAACTCTTCGCCCACGCGGACGCCTTCTTCCAACACCTCACTGCCCATTGGCTCCGGTTGACCACGCCGGGACGCGGCAAGGTGCGGTCGCGGTGGAAGACCAATCCGACCTGGGACCTCCTGCGCGCGAGCTTCGCGCGGTTGGCTGACGCGCCGCCATTGGACGCCGAAGGGCGCGAACTGGTGCGGGCGTACCGCTACGAGGGCAGACAACGCCTCCTACGTCGCATGACGTTGGGCGTGGTCAAGGCGCTGGAAGTGCAGGACACCTCGGTCGCCTCCGCCTCCCTGCGCCAACTCGGCACACTCGCCGACCTGATCGCCGCCAAGGAGGAGAAGCGCCTTAAGGCGCGCAAGGCGGCGGCAGAGGAGTGCGAAGGCACAGTCCCACAGTGGGTCGAGGTGGGCATGGGGGCGTCGGTCGAGCACCCAGAGAAGGTCAAGCACCTCGTGCAGATGCTGTTGGGCATCTTCGCCGCGCACGGCGTCTTGGCGCTCGGCGACAAGCCTGTCATGAGCGTCGGCGACCTCCTCACGCAGCACCTCGAACTCTTGGAAGCCGAAGCTGAGGACAAAGGCGGCGTCGGGCGGGTGCTCGCCGAGCACTATGCCAAGGTCTACAAGGTCGCGCTGCCGCTCGAAAACACGCTCTCTGCCTGAGTCATCCGGCACGAACCAAAGGGGAGAACCATGCTTGAAGGAATGTCGCAAGAGAAGGCTCCGGTGCCTGACTCACGGCTTCTCTTGAACGTCGAGGAGGCTGCCCAGCTGCTCAGCCTCGGTCGCAACACGCTTTATTCACTCATGCTAAGCGGGCAAATTGCCAGTCTCAAAATCGGGCGTCTTCGACGGGTGCCGGTGTCCGCGTTGAAGGAGTTCGTACGCCATCAGACGGCCGCATAGGAGGTGAACAATGCCACGTCGCGGGAACAATGAAGGCTCAATCAGAAAGCGCGCAGACGGCCGTTGGGAGGCGCTCATAAGCCTTCCCAATGGCTCGCGGAAAAGCTTTTACGGCAGGACACGCCAGGCAGTTCAGCGCAAACTGGCCCAAGCGCAGAGAGACGTCGCGAGTGGCCTACCCATCGTCGGCGATCGGCAGACAATGGAGCAATACTTGCGCTCATGGCTTGAGACCGCCAAGCATCATCTCAAACCATCGGGCTATCGACGATATGACACGAATCTCAAATGCCACATTCTGCCCGCTCTGGGCAAGGTTCCATTGTCGAAGCTGACCGCACAGCAAGTGCAGACGTTCTACATCTCAAAGTTGAGTGCAGGCTATTCCCTGTCATCGGTCGCCAATATACACACGGTGCTTCATGTGGCGCTGGATGAGGCCGTGCGCATGGGTCTCGTCCAGCGGAATGTGACGGACTTGGTCCATAAGCCGTCGAGACGCCGCACCAAGACGGTAGCGCTCACCGAGGAACAAGCGCAGGCATTTCTGCACGCGGCACGTGGCGATCGGCTCGAAGCTCTCTATGTGCTCGCGGTTACCACAGGTATGCGCGTCGGAGAGCTGCTGGGACTCTGTTGGAGTGATGTTGATCTCGATAAAGCCGTGGCACTCGTAACTCAGTCGCTACAGGAAAGCGCGGCGGGATCCGGGACTTTCATCCTTGGACAGCCCAAAACCTCACACTCTCGGCGACGGATCATGCTGTCACAGACAGCCGTACAATCTCTGCTCGCTCATCGCGAGCGTCAAGGCGAAGAGCGTCGTCGCTGTGCAGACCTATGGGATAGTCGCTATCACTTGGTGTTTCCTAACACCCTGGGACGGCCAATGCACCCGTCTCACCTGCGCGAAAGGGAGTTTCATCCGCTTCTACTGCGTGCAGGCCTTCCCCACATCCGCTTTCACGACCTGCGCCATACAGCCGCGACATTGCTCCTTCGTCGTGGTGTGAACCCAAAAATCGTCAGTGAGATGTTGGGGCATGCCAATATCGGCATTACGCTGGACGTGTATTCGCATGTGACGCCCGATATGCAGGAGGCAGCCGCGCGGACTATGGATGAGGTATTAGCGGAGGGACACGACAAGCCGACCCCTGATGATGAAGGGAAGCCGAACCCTGGGGCAACTGGCCACAACTCGCCGTAGCTCGGGTCTCTGTAGGAAATGGGGAGGCCATAGTGATATGCCTCTCCAATTGTGGTCAGAACTGTGGTCAATAGCAGCTGTTAGCGTACTCCAAGCAATTCGACGTCGAAGACGAGCGTCGCATTTGGGGGGATTACAGGGGGGTATCCACGAGCACCGTAGCCCATCGCGGACGGGATAATAAGCCGTCTCTTGCCCCCCACACGCATGCCTGCTACGCCTTCAACCCATCCATCTATAACACTTCCTCGGCTTAAAGAGAATTCGAGTGGCTGACCGTGGTCGCGCGAGCTATCGAACTTCGTGCCGTCGGTGAGCCAGCCGGTGTAGTGCACCGACACGCGCTGGCCCGACCGCGCCTCCGGCCCGCCACCTTCAACCGCGTCGATAAACTGGAGGCCGTTCGGCAACGACCGCGTCTGCCCATTCAATTGCGGCGGCCCGCCCTGGTGATCTGCCAAAGGGTACGTCCTTCCTGTGCTGGAATTGCAGAGGTCCAGATGACGCGGGAGTTCCTTGTTTGACACTCCCCACGGCTGAAGTCGGGGGATGCTCAGTTCACCACGGCGGCCACCGCCACCGCTCCCTGACGGGCCTGCCCGGCCCGTTGCATAGTCCTGGCCGCGTTCGCGTCGCGGTCCAGCACCAGCCCACAGGACGGACAGCAATGGGTACGCACGCTCAGGCTCTTGGGCACGCGCGCCCCACAGCCGCTGCAGTCCTGCGAGGTATATGCAGGTGGCACGGCGACAACCCGACGCCCGGCGCATGCTGCCTTGGCTTCGAGGATGGAACGGAACTGCGCCCAGCCTGCATCACTGATGCTCTTGGCGAGGTGACGGTTCCGCAGCATGTTGGCGACCCGCAAGTCTTCGAGATGGATGGTGTCGTAGTCTCGCAAGAGAGTCAGCGCGGTCTTGTGGTGGATGTCGGCGCGTTGCCGTTGCACCGTTTGATGCGCCCGCTGGAGGTGGCCCACTGCCTTGCGACGACGATGGCTCCCCTTCTTGCGGCGGCTCACCCGCCGTTGCGCCTTCGCCAACGCCTTCTCGCCTCGGCGATAGTGACGTGGATTCTCTACCGCTTCACCCTCGGCGGTGATGAGGAACACCTTCAAACGGACGTCGATGCCCGTCTCACGCCCAGTAGACGGCAAAGGCCGCGCAGGCACGTCGGCGCACGAGATGATGGCATACCAGCCATCCGCCTCGCGCGAGATGGTGACGGTCTTGGGTGTGCCCACCAATGGGCGGCTCCAACGCACCGCCAGGCGGCCGATCTTCGACAGCACGAGGCAGCCGTTCTCCAGCCGCGCGCTCCCATGCTCGCCCACCTGCGGATAGGTAATCGAGTGGTAGCGGTTGCGCCCCTGGAAGCGTGGGTAGCCCGCCGTCTCGCCCGCCTGCACGCGGTGAAAGAACGCCTGATAGGCGCGTTCGACGCGCAACACCACGTCCTGCAAGACCTGACTGTTGACCTCGGCGTACTCGGGCAGTGGCCTCCTTGATGCCGGGCAGTTCGGCCTTCTGTTGGTAGTAGTGCACCGAGACGCCACGCAGACGCCACGCTTCCCGACGCTCGCCGATGGCGGCGTTGTAGAGGTGGCGGCAGAGCATCAGGGTACGGTCAAGCTGGCGCGCTTGTTCGGGCGCTGGCTTGAGTTTGTACTTGTAGCTCTTGCGCGTCGCCTCTTCTTCCATCTCCACCTATTCTGCCCGATAGACACGAAAACGGCAACCATCGGACGTCCGTGGCCCTAGCGGGCCACCCGGCCTTCATCCCCATGGGTAAACCGAGGGGGCCTCAGCCGGACACCCACTAGAGAGTATAAAGGGTGTCGACCATCCACGCCGGAGCGAGCGCGTGGCGAGCGCGTGGCGCAAGCGGGGCGCGGAGGTTTGAATCGCAGCGCCTGGTATGCTATGCTAGCCGCCGTCGAACACAAGGCAGCGCCGTGGGCACAGCGTGGCCATATCTGGTAGGGGGCGTTGGGCGAGGGGAGGCGCGGGATGGTCTTGAACTGGGGTCGCCAGCCGGCGACGGATCGCGACCTGGATCGTCGCACCCGCCAATTCCACGAGATCGTGCGGCTCGGCACCAGCTTGCGCGCCGATATCGGCCTGGAGCACACCCTCGCCCAGATCGTCGAATCCATCCGCGGCACGCTGGGCTTTCAGGTGGCCGTGCTCAACCTGATCCAGCCGGAGAGCGATTACCTGCTGGTCGTGGCCTCCGCCGGCCTCGCGGAGGCCGATCAGCAGCGCCTCGCCCAGAATCCCCCACGGAAAGATCGCATCCTGGCCGTGATGCGGCCCGAGTTCTGCCGGAGCCGCTCGTACTTCATCAGCCACGAATACCAGCACCTGCTGGAGGGCGTGCCGGGCGTCACGCTCTACTCGGCACAACCACCCTCCTCGCCGCGCGGTTCGGGCGCCTGGCATCCCGACGACGTCCTGCTCGTGCCGGTGAGCAGCCCGCGTGACGGCGAGCTGGTCGGTATCCTCTCGCTCGACCAACCCGACGACGGCAAGGTGCCCACGCTCCAGACCATCGAGATGATCGAGTTGTTCGCCAGCCAAGCCGCGCTCGCCATCGAGACCTCACGGCTCTTCGAGGAGCGCGATCGCGAGCGCGCCGCCCGCGACGACCAGTTGATGAAGTTGCTGCTCATCCTCGAACAAGTGCGCCTCAAGCGTCTCGACCTGCGCCTCACGCTCGACGACGAGATGCTCGCCCCGATCGCGCGGGCGCTCAACGCCATCCTCGACGCCGTCTCCACCGTGCTCGACGAGACACGCTCCGCCAGCGCCGTCGTCAACGGCACCGCTGCGGACATGCGCGAGACCGCCGTCTACCTCGCCTCGGACGCGCAGCAGCAGGCGACGACCATCGTCGAGGCCTCGCAGGGCATCGAGATCACCGCCGCCAGCGTGCGCCGCATCGCCGACATCGCGCGCGACGCCTCCGACGCGGCAGCGGATGCGCTCGAGGTCTCGCAGAGCGGGCTAGGTCACGCCGAGCGCGCGGTGGAGGGGATGGGCGTCGCGCGCGAGATCGCCCTGCAATCGCTGAAGAAGATGAAGCGCCTCAGCGACAGCAGTCAGGAGATCGGCGAGATCGTGCAGCTCGTCTCCGACATCGCCACCAAGACGAACCTGCTGGCGCTCAATGCCTCCATCGAGGCGGCACGCGCCTCGGACGGCGGCAGGGGGTTCGCCATCGTCGCGCAGGAAATTCGCAACCTCGCCACGAGCACGGCTGAAGCGGCGAAACAGATCAACAATCGCATCCGCGACATCCAACAAGAGACCAGCGGCGCCGTCGGCACCATCGAGCATGGCGTTGAGGAGATCGTCCGCCAGTCGGACGCCGTGCAGCAAGCCGCCTCGACGCTGCACCACGTGGACGTCGTGATCCAGGCCATCGCGGACTCGGTGGGCCGCATGAGCACGACGGCCACGCAGCAGGCCGACGCGGCGGATCTGCTCTCCTACTCGATGGCCAGCGCCGCCCAGATCAGCACGCGCACGCGCGACCGCATGGACCAGATGCGCGAGGCGATGGATCGCTTCGTCGATCTCGCCCAATCGCTCTTGCAGTCCGTCACCGCCTACCGCACCGCGCGCCCCCAGCCCTCCGGTTGGAGCCTGCAGCCCTACGGCGCGCCGACACATCCGCTCGGCCTCTACGACGCGGCCACCGAGCCGATCTCCGCCCTACCTTCCACGATGTCCTCAACGCCGAACATGTCTACGCCAAATCTATCCACACCGAACGCGCCGCGCGGTGAAGGCAGCGGTCCGCTTGGCCGCCTACGGCCGCCCGCCTTCGAGGCGACCGCCTCCGCGACCGAGATGCCCGAGGGCCTGCCCGAGCGGCGGCAACCGTCGTCGGACGATCTCGGCCACCATCGCACGGCCGATCCCGCAGCGTCGCAACCCACACTGCCGCCCCTCTACGATCCCGCCTCGGCCGAGCCCGTCGGTGAGCACTCAGAGAATCAGGATCGTTGGCGGTGAGCGGCGAACGTGTGGACCGCGAGGCGGAACGCACAGGCTGCTCATGCGCTATGCCCCCAGCATGCCGGCGTGCTGGGCCGTTACGAGTGCGTCCGAGTCGAGTAGCCGCG
Source organism: uncultured Chloroflexia bacterium (assembly GCA_963841205.1). Lineage (GTDB taxonomy): Bacteria > Chloroflexota > Ktedonobacteria > Ktedonobacterales > JADMIN01 > CAWAWP01. The sequence continues at coordinate 24,593 of CAWJCH010000028.1, forward strand.
TGCCCAACAGCTCCGCGTCTGTGGCGCTGAGGACGGCGGCGAGCCGCCGAAACGCGTACGGTTGGGGGTCTTCCTTACCCTGTTCGAGGTGGGTAATGGTGTCCCGGCGCAGGCCGGTCATCTCCGCCAATTGACTGATGCTGAGTCCACTGCGCTGCCGAACTTGACGCAAGCCACGTAGTCGCATACCGTCCCTCCACGCTGAGGCACGAGTGGCGCTGGCAACGTTGCCAACGCCGAGGTAACGATGCTCGCCCGAAACGCCCCGCCTGCTCGCCGCATCAGCGCATGCGAGCCGCGAGAGAACAGTTCCGCATGCCACATGTACGCACGCGGTATGCCGGGAGTTTCGTCGCCCGAACGGGTCGTCGCCGTGCGACCCGACCCCCGTCTCCCGACGCCATCATAACAGTTGACCACTCCCCATGCCTATCCCCATGCCTAAAGGCGGGGGATTCCTGGGCCGAACACTGCCGCACAGGCAAGCCCGTTTGGTCTTACACGTTCGTTGGCGACGTGGTGATTGCCGCCGCTCCACAGGCGTAAATTTCCGCAGGCCCTGCGGTATGCAGGCAGTATAGCATACGAAAGGAGGCGGCGCTTCCTTCCCAGGCATAAATGCCAGGCTCTCCGCGCCGCATATGCGATGAGGCGGCCACGGGTAAAGCGAATCCAGAGAACAACACCCTGGCGCCGGTCTGCCTGGGCCCTCCCTATGCGCCAGGGAAGTGACAGGCGGCGAGCTGCCCGCCCCGCTTCTCTTCGAGCGCGGGATAGACCACTCGGCAAATGGCCTGCGCCTTCCAGCAGCGCGGATGGAACGGACACCCTGACGGCGGGCGCACCGGGCTCGGCACGTCGCCGACCAGGATGATGCGCTTGCGCGTGCTTTCGAGGTCTGGATCGGGGAAAGGGCTGGCGGAGAGCAGCGCGATCGTATACGGGTGCTGTGGATTCGAATAGACCTCGTCCCCGCTGCCGACCTCGACGATATGCCCGAGGTACATCACGGCGACTCGCGTGCTCAGGTGCTTGACGGCCGAGAGGCTGTGGCTGATGAACAGGTACGTGAGGTTGAACTCGTTCTGCAGATCGGTCAGCAGATTGAGCACCTGCGCCTGGATCGACACATCCAACGCGGAGATGGGCTCGTCGGCGACGATGAATTGGGGATTGAGGGCGAGCGCGCGGGCGATGCCGATGCGCTGACGCTGGCCCCCGCTGAACTCATGGGCGTAGCGGTTCACGACGTTGGGGTTCAACCCGACAACCTGCAGCAGCTGCCGCACGCGGTCCTGCTGCTCCTGATGCGAACCGCGGCCAAAGTTGATCAGCGGCTCCGCGATGATGCGCCCGATGGTGTAGCGCTGATCGAGCGAGCTGTAGGGATCTTGGAAGATCATCTGCATGTTGGCGCGGCGTCGGCGCAGCGGTCCGGGCGGCAGTTGGGTGAGGTCTTCTCCATTGAAGACGACGGAGCCTGAGGTCGGGCGAATGAGCTGCAGCACGGCGCGACCGAGCGTCGACTTGCCGCAGCCACTCTCGCCTACCAGGCCCAGCACTTCACCGCGCTTGATCGTGAGATCGACCCCGTCCACCGCCTTCACGGAGGCCACGGTGCGACCCAGCAACCCACCGCGAATCGGGAAATGGACCTTCAGGTCGCGGACGTCGACCAGCGTATCGTTCCGGGTCTTCGTCGGCGTTGCCGGTTGCAGCGTCGGAGTCGCCACGGCTGTCTCCCTCTCAGTGTTGTTCCGCCAGCGCGTGGCCGGCTAATACGGAAAGAAGCACGCCGCCTGCTGATTTGGCCCTTTGGTTTCCAACGGCGGGAGCTCTTGTCGGCATTTCGGCTGCACCTTGCGACAGCGGGGGGCGAACGGGCAACCCGGCGGCAAATTGACCAAGTTGGGCGGTTGCCCGCCGATCGCGTTCAGGCGCGTGCCCCGTGGGCTATCTGGCCGCGGCAGCGCCTCCAGCAGCGCCTGCGTATACGGGTGTGCCGGCGTTTTGAAGAGTGTGCGCGTCGACGCTGTCTCGACGATGCGGCCAGCGTACATCACGTTCACGCGGTCGCAGGTCCCTGCCACGACGCCCAGATCGTGCGTCACCAGCAGGGTCGCCGTACGGAACTCCTGCGCGAGGCCCTTCATCAGTTCCAGCACCTGCGCCTGAATGGTCACATCGAGCGCGGTAGTCGGTTCGTCGGCAATCAATAATTGCGGATTGCACGAGAGCGCGATGGCGATCATCACGCGTTGGCGCATGCCGCCGCTGAACTCGTGCGGATAGTGGTTGAGGCGTCGACGCGCCTCGGGGATGCGCACGCGATCCAGCATCTCCGCCGCGCGGTTCATCGCCGCGCGGTCGTCCATCTTCAGGTGCGCCTTCACCGCCTCGGCGATCTGATAGCCGATGGTCAGCACCGGGTTGAGCGACGTCATCGGATCCTGGAAGATCATCGCGATCTGGCCGCCGCGCAGATCGTAGAGCTGCTCCTGATCCATCTCGAGGACGTCTTCGCCCTTGTAGAGCACCTGCCCGCCGACGATCTTGCCCGGCCTATCGATCAGGCGCATGATCGAGAGCGAGGTGACGCTCTTGCCGCTGCCGCTCTCGCCGACGACGCCGAGCGTCTCGCTCTCATCGAGATAGAGCGAGACGTCCTCTACGGCCTTGACGACCCCCGATCGGGTGAAGAAGTGCGTCCGTATGTTCTTGACATCAAGCAGCCGATCCGCCATGTGCGCCTCTACTTCGTTCTGCGAATGCAAAATGCGAATGCATGAGTCGAGACTCCGGGCTAAGCTCGCGCCGCCAGTCCGGCGGCGAGGCCCGATCCCCGAATCTGCCGGTGTTAGTCCTTGGTTCGCGGGTCGAACGCGTCGCGGACGCCGTCGCCGACGAAGGAGAAGCAAACGACGACGATCACGAGCAGCAGACACGGCCAGAAGAGCTCGACCCAGTTGTCGTGAATGTGCTGGACCCCGTCGGAGATCATGACGCCGAGGCTGGATGCAGGCGGCTTGAGGCCGGCGCCGAGCAGACTGATGCCCGCCTCACCGATGATGGTGTTGAGGACGTCGAGCGTGGCGGCAACGACGACGATATTCATCAAGTTGGGCACGATGTGCCGGAGGATGATCGCGCGGTCGGTGCCACCGGTGGTGCGCGCCGCCTCGACGAACTGCTGCTCTTTCAGCTCCAGCGTCCGCCCGCGGACGAACCGCATCATCAGCGGCCAAGCGAGTAAGCCGAGCGCCAACGTCAGCAACAGGATGCGCCCGAACACCTGCTCGTGGAAGAGCGTGTCAAAGAGCGGGCCAAGACTCGCACCGATCAGGATGATCAGCAGCAGTCCGGGGAAGGCGAAGATGATGTCCGTGAAGCGATCGAGCACCGTGCCGAGCCAGCCACCATACCACCCCGCGAGCGTGCCCACGGTTACGCCGATCAGGATGTCGAGCGTCTCCACGAGAATCGCCAGTTCGATCGAGATGTTCAGCCCCGCCATCATGCGCGCGACCAGATCGCGGCCGTCGCTATCGGTCCCCAGCGGGAAGCGCAGCGCGTTCGGCCCGAATGAGTAGAGATCGCCGCCGTGGTCCGCGAACGTGATCTCCACCTGCGTGGGCTGGTGATACAACTCGGGACCGATCAGCTTGCCGGTGAGGTCGTCTTTGATTTGCGGCCCAATGTGCTGATATAGCAGCGGAAAGACGAAGCTTCCGACGATGAAGAAAATGAGCACCGACAAACAGAAGACCGCTCGTTTGTCTCGCAGAAACCGGCGGAAGGCCGCGCGAAGCGGCGAGATGGAGGCCTGACCCTTTTCCTCTTCCTCCAGCTGAAAGACCTCGATTTGTTCGAGGGAACCTGTGCCGATGACTGGATGCGAAGATACCGTCGGATCCGGCGTTTCGAGTGTATCCATAGTGCCTCAGTGCCTCCCACCTAGGCCAGACGTCCCAAGCGGCCTCTTTGACTATCGGGATGATCGCGGGCTGCCTCGACGCTACGCAAGCTTGATGCGCGGATCGAGGATGCCGTAGACCACGTCCACCACCAGGTTCATCACGGCCACCGCCACGGCGACGAGGATGACCGTTCCTTGCACGACGGGCATGTCCTTTGTTTGGATGGAGGCGACGGCGATGAAGCCGATGCCCGGTATGTTGAACAGGGTTTCGGTGAAGAATGCCCCGCCGACTATGAAGGCCAGGGCGGGTCCGATCGCCGTCACCAGCGGGACGAGCGCATTGCGGAAGGCGTGCCGGAAGATCACCACGCGCTCGCGCAGCCCCTTGGCGCGCGCGGTGCGTACGTAATCCTGGCCCAGCGTATCGAGCATAGTCGTCCGCGTAAGGCGGGCATAGAAGCCAAACCCGACGAAGGCGAGGAGCGCCACCGGCGCGACGACGTTTTGCCACGTTCCCCAGCCAGACACAGGGAGGAGATGGATACCGTTCAACGCGAGCAGGGTGTCGAACAATTGATAGAACGGGATCACGATGAAGGTTGGCAGCGCATAGAAAATCAAAGCGACGCTCATCGCCGACGTGTCGAAGCGCGTGCCGGCGCGCGTGGCCGCGATCACGCCGAATGGGATGCCGATGAACACTTGGAGGAAGACGGCCAGGAGCCCGATCTGGGCGGAGATCGGCACGCCGCGGCTCAGGATGTCCCAGACGCCTTGCCCGGTCGGCGAGTACGACAGCCCGAGGTTAAAATGCAGCAGATTGTTGAGATAATGCCCATATTGCGTGTACCAAGGGAGATCGAGTCCATACTTCGCTTCAAGGCGGCGAATCAGGTCTAGCGTACATTTGCTGCCACAGAGCTGCTGCACCGGGCTGCCAGGCGAGACGTAGCCGAGGATGAACGTGACGAAGGTGATGCCGAGGAGCACGAAGATGAGGCCGGCCAGGCGCTGAATCAGGAAGCGTGGACCGATGCGATAGCCCGCGTAGGCGAAGAGCCCGATGAGTAGCAGCACCACCACGACGGCAGGCAGGCTGGAGAGCAGTGCACCCACGCGTCACCCCCAATTCACAGCAGTTGCGGACGTCCGGCCGCCGCGGATCGCGCGGGCCAAGCATCCAGGAACACACCCATCGAAGTTGAGCGGCGAAGGCGGCAATCCGCCAATGAGCGAGAGACTATCGGCACCACGAAGCAGACGGTATGCCGTGGTCGCGCGCCCAAGGCCGCTGCCGAAAATATCACGCTTAAGGGCAGGCAATGTTTACAAAATGTGCGATACAGCGGAATAGCAGGTGAAGGTATTGGCACACATCATAGCACAGGTGGGCTAGGCGCAGTCGAGCTACGCGGCCATTTTTACACGCAGCGCTGGCCTAGCGCCCGGGCCACCGCGCGACTCTCGGGAACCGAGGCGCGAACGCGCCAACTCGCGCCAGCTCCCGCCAGCACTCCCCCGCAGAGCGCACGACGGCGAGCGCGAATGGGACGGCGACTCTACGCCGCGAGGGGTAAAGAAAGGAGCGGAACGGTTGTGACGCCGTTCCGCTCCCGGGGGCGAAGCCCTATGCTCGCAAGGCGAGGAACAAGGCTTCACCCACCACTAAGCGGTTGATGTGGAGACTACGCGCTCGGCTCGGCCGAGGTGAGGTAGCCATTGACCCACTGGTCGTTCGTGAAATTGCCCTGGGCGGTCTCATTGAGGCCGTAGACCCACGTGCGCAGCTTGTAGTAGTTGGTGTAGGAGAAGTACGGGCAGTCGCCACCCTGGTTGATGATGAGCTGCTCGGCCTGGTTGTACTTCTGGTTGCGCGCGTCCTGATCGGACGGCAGGAACATCTTGTCGGCGGCTTCCATCAACGTGTCGGCAGCCGGGATGCTGACGTTGTCGAGGTTGTACGGGGCCGTCGTGTCGAAGAGCAGGGTCAGGAAGTCCTGCGCGTCCGGATAGTCAGCCAGCCAGCCGAAGCGGAAGAGCTGAAGGGTCTTCGAGTCCTCTTCCTGCAGGATGGTTGCCCATGCCGTCTGGTCGAGCTGGACGTTGATGCCCTTGAACGCCGCATTCCACGTGGACTGCAGGTACTCGGCGAACGTCTTGTTCGTGCCAGACGCGAAGTTGAACGACAGCTTGATGGTCGGGACCGGGGCGCCGTTCAAGGTCGCCAGGTACGCGTTCCAGTGCTGCTGGGCATTCGCCAAGCTGCCAGAGGTCGGCGTGTTGTCCGGCCCTTGCAGGTTCGCGTTATAGCCAGGCATGCCCTGCGGCACGATGTGCCACGACGGCTGAGTGCGTGCCCTTGGCGATGTTCGTCGCGACCGAGTCGCGGTTGATGACTTCGCAGAGCGCCAGGCGGGCGTCCTGGTTGTCGAACGGCTTGACCTTCCAGTTCATCTCGAGGCTGCCGAACTCAAGGATCGGGCTGGCCTTGTAGTCGGAGTCGCTCTTGGCCGCGGCGACCTGAGCGGACGGGATGCCATCGGCGAAGGCCGCCGTCGGGTCGGACTGGTACGTGCTATAGAGGGTGTCGCCGTCCTCGAAGATCTTGTAGTCAACTTCGCTGAAGTTGATCTTCTTGCCGGCGGCCACGCCCCACCAGTTGGGATTCGGGACCAGGTCGAGGTTGCCAGCATGATCCCACGTCTTCACGTTGAACATGCCGCTATTGCCCTTGCCCGAGGCGAGCTGGTCGGTCCACTTGCCATCGGCGCCAAGGCCGTCGCCCAGCACGCTCTGCTCGATCGGCGAAGCCGTCGAATAGCTCAGCGCCTCTTCGAAGTAGCCGGCGGCAGCCGTCAGCTTCAACGTCAGGGTGCTCGCGCTGTCGTCGGCGTTGACCGAGTCGCCGATCAGCGTCTGGACCGAACCGACGATCGTCTTGCCGTCTTTGCCGCAGGTCTCACCGATGTACGTCGCGGCGTCCACCAGCGGAGTGAGGTAGCCGCCGGTCGGCGAGGCGAGGCACGGGTTGGCCGAGCGGTTGATCGCGAAGGCGTAGTCGGAGGCCTTCACCGCCGTGCCATCGGCGAACTTCTGGTTCGGGCGGATGTGGAAGGTGTACGTCAGGCCGTCGGTGCTGATCGTCAGTTTGTCGGCACCCCAAAGCTCAGGCTTCAGGTTGGCGTCGAGCGTGACGAGCTGGTCGAAGACCTGGTTGACTATCGGAATAGCGGACGTGTCCTGCGCCGTGCCAGGGTCCATCGTCGTGATGTCCGTGCGAGCCGCCGCCACGAGTTCCAATCCAGAATGATCTTCTGGTTCGCGCCCTTCGCGGGGCCAGCAGGGCCGGTCGCGACCGCGGAGCTTGAGCCTCCGCAGGCCGAGAGCAGCAGGGCAAGTGTGCCCGCCGTGGCAACTAGCCCGGGAAGTGTGACTTTCCGGATTCCCAATCGCATGCAGTGTCTCCCTTACAACTTGGCGGATGTCAGCCGTCAGTCACCCTGGATGGATGCGCGGCGACGACAAGTATTCCCAGGTGCAGGTCGCGCGCAACGTCGCGTAACGCGATCCTCAGCGAGGGATCTACGAGCTCGCTCCACCTCCCTTCGGATACGGTCGCGCCACGCGCGGCCATACCGGACAACCAGTCAGATGGACTGGCGAACACCAAAAGATTCCAGCGGAACCAGACAGCCAACCGACGTACCACAGCGCGACGGGTCGAGCCATCGCTGTTTGCGGAGCGCCGGTGCGATACCGAATGGCGGCATCGCACCGGAAATCCTCTGCTCAACCAGGAAAGGCACCCGCGGCACACCTCCAACGCCGCCGCGAAAAGACACCCATAGCCCCCACGGGGAGGCTCACTCGCCGGTTACTTACTCGCTGGATCAGCGGCAATCGTCACGAACGAGGCGGTTCCGCTGGTCAGCGGCTGCCCCGCCGCCACCACGGACACGATCTCGCCAGCACCTGGATCGGCCTGCGCGGCTTGCAGCTCTTGGCCGACCAATCGCGTCAACTGCACGTGCGGGGTCAACTGCGACACCTGCGCGACCAGGAGGTGCTGCGCCACGTTGATCAGGGCCGCCTCGTCGATGCCGTAGCGCTGATCACCGGTTATCCAGAAGATGACGCCCGCGTATTGCAGGATCAACTCGCTCTTCTGCCCTGGGGTCCAGACGGCGGACGTGCCGAGATGTGCGTCATCGAGCGCGCCAGTCCAAGTACCATCGACGTAGACCGCCTGCTCATCGCCCGCCGCCACCGCGGTCGCGTAGCCCGCCTGCACCATCTGCAGGACGGCGCTGTCCGCGCTCGCAATCTGGAACTCGCGAATGTTCAGCACCGCCGGCGTGTCGGTCGTCACCCGCCCAGTGCTATCCGCGACGTACGTCAGATCGAGCAAGGGACCCTGCGCCCAGTACGGCTGGGCCAACTCGCGAACGCCCGCGAAGGTGAACCCACCGAACGACTCACCGATCCAATACACCGGCGCGTTCGGATCCGGCGTCCCCAACGGCTGTGGCTTGCCCGAGTGATCGACGCGGTTACTCGGCACCCGCACGTGAGCCGGGTAGCTCGTCACCTGCTGCACCCCCGTGCTGCCAAGCAAGATGCGCAGCCCCGTCGCGAACGACGGACTTGCCACCATCATCGTCAACGCCATGATCGCCAAGACCGCTCCGCCCACCGCGGCGACGGCGCGGGGAATCCCGAAGATGGAATCGGCGACCGCGTGGCCGGCGGAGCGCAACCACGCCAGCGCCGGCGCGCCATCGATGATGCTCGGCCGCGGCAGCGCCAAACGGCGCGATACAGCATAGAGGACGCGCTGCTCGAAGCCAACCTCGGCCATCTCGGGCCGGTCGCAACTCAGCAACGTCTGGGCATAGAGCGGTGGCGGCTCGTCGCGCTCGACCGCGTACAACGAACGCAGATCATGCGCGAACGCCGCCTCGTCCGCTGTGAAGTCGTCGGGGAAAGTGAGTTCCTCGGCGTCCGGCCAAGCGGCGCTCCAGTCAGCGCGCTCGAACCCGTTCATGCCGCAACTCCTCCAGCGCATCGCGCAGCGCCTTGCGCGTACGCCACAGCCGTGTATCGATCGCGTGGCGGGAAAGTCCCGTCTTCGCGCAAATCTCTTCCGTACTCGACAGCTTGAAATAGCGCATGTACACCAGCAGCCGATCCAATTCGGGCAACGACTCCAGCGCGTGGCGCAGTTCTTCGCGGCGCTCGCGCTGCTCCATCAACCCTTCCATGCTGGTGTCCGCGACTCGCTGCGCCGCGAACTCCGCCAGCAGGCTATCCGCGTCGTGCGTACCGCCGCGCTCGCCGCCATCGAGCGACATCGCGGCGAAGGATTGTCGCCGCTGCACCTGGCGCCGTCGATCGAGGGCGATGTACTTCGCCCGCATCGTCATCCACGTGCGCAATGAGGCGCGCGTGGGGTCGAAGCTCTCGATCTCCTGCCAAACCGCGACGAACAAGTCGTTCACGCACTCTTCGGTGTCTTGCTGCGAGCCCATCCCGTCGAGGACAAGCCGAATGAAATACGACATCTCGCGCGCATATCGGCGGATTAATGCCTCAAGCGCCCGAGCGTCGCGCACCCGCACTCCGTTGTACAGGGCGTCATCGGACCAGTCGATCTGCACCGTGTCTCTCCCTACGCTGCCTCGTGTCGGCGGGGGGTGTCGCCGAGTGCTCACATGCCTGCGGCACTGGACGACGAGATCTGCTTTGACCGGTGTACCTGTCCTCAGAGATACGTACGCGCGCTCTCGCGCAAATCTCACACCCCGATTCACGTTTCTTTCGAAATGACTACAGAAAACGTGCCGAAGGGCCGCAGGGCCGCAGGACGGGTAGGGACTGCCAGCAGTTACGCGGCATTCTCACTGAATGGCGGCATCTTGTCAAGTACTCTTCCGTGGCCCGGCACCGAAACATTGCGTGAGGCGAGCGCTTACGCCAGGGCCTACAGATCGCGCGTCCGCCGCGGCACAGACCGCCCCAACCGGCCTCCCCAGCCTCCACAGAACGTGCGGCCCGCCCGTGCGCAACCTTAATGCGCGCATAACACCAGCTTCACGCGCCGTGGGTACGCTTGGGTGCGAACGGCATCCCTCCATTCCCCGCGCGCGAAGGGACCACACCACCATGACCGCATCTCGCTCGCCGCACGCAGATCCACGAGGCAACCCCAACGCCGCCGTCACCGCCTCCTATATGCGCGGGCCGGCGCTGACAGTGTTAGACGGACGTGGCGGCGCCCTCGCGCTCGATCTCGCGTCCGACGATCTGCACTGGCTCGCCGATGCCTGCCGGCGTCTGCTCCGCGGCACGATGCCGCTCGGCGCCAGCGCCCTCAAAGTGCGCGCCGCCGAGAAGTGCTACCTCGTTAGCCGCCGCCCGCAGTCCCATGAGCCCGAGGCCGCCTGGAACCTCACCATCGCCAACCTCTACGACTCCGGCGAATCGGTGACGCTGGCGAGCGATCTCGCCGAGGTGCTCGCCTCGATGATCGACGAGGCGATCCTACGCCGCGAGCGCGCCCTCGTTCCCGCCGCGCGCTAGCCTGCGGCATCCCCCCGCTCAGCCGCCCTGCGGCACGCCCAGGAACGCCAAGGACTTCAGGTCGCGGTCCAGGTGGAAGCGCAGCGTCCCACGCAGCACGTCCTCCACCTCGTCGCGCTCGCCCTCCACCAAGCGCAGGCGCGGCAGGGCGTCCCATTCTGTCGTCTGCAGCAGGCGCAGCACCTTCAGCGCGGGGAGCGAGAGCCGCCGCTGGGCGTAGCGCGCGCACGAGGGACACAGCGCGCCGCCCAGCTCGGCGTTGTAGCCGTTCTCCTCGGGCTTCAGCGGCGTGTCGCAGCCGGCGCAGGTGTGCAGCGCAGGCCGGTAGCCCAGCTCATCCAGCAGGTGCAGCTCGAAGTAGCGTAGCGCCAGCCAGCCGCCCCCCGTCTCGCCGCTGCCCGCGCCCTCGTCCAGCAACCGCAGCGTGCGCGTGAAGAGCGCGTAGGCGCGCGGATGCGGGTCGGCGTCTTCGAGGAAGCAATCCACCAATTCGGAGCTATAGAACGCGGCGGTGGCGTGCCAGCGGTCGTCGCGCAGCCGGTCGAGCCGCTCGCGCCCCTCCGCCTGCGTCACCACGTCGAGCTCGCGCCCCGTCGCTAGCAGCAGCTGCGTCCGCGTGAAGAGCTCCAGGTGCCCGGCGAGGCGGCTCGTCGTGCGCCGGGCGCCCTTCGCGATTGCGCGCACCTTGCCGAACGTGGGCGTGAAGAGCGTGAGGATGCGGTCGGCCTCGCCGAAGTCCGTCCGGCGCAGCACGATGGCCTCTGTGGAATAGACGCGAGCGTGTGCGGGCATGGGGCAATCTCAGGGAAGAACGCGAGCTATGCAAAAAGGGAAAGCGCACCCTCACCGTAGCATTCCGCACGCAGTCTCATATATCGGAAGCCGAACTCGTACCTGTACTTGCTTCACTCTGGCCGAGCCTCTAGGGGGTCGGGGTGGCAGTCGGTGTCGACGTGTTCGTCGGCGTGGCGGTTGGCGGCCCAACCGTCGGCGTATTCGTCGGCGTCGGCGTCGGTCCTGTTGCGACGTAGAGCGTAATCGAGGTATCCGGCGTGATCGGCGACCCGGCGGCGGGATCGGTCTTGAAGACCTCTCCGGCCGGCACACTGGTATTTAATTGGAACACCGGGTTAAAGGTGTTGAAGCCCTTGCTGGCCAGATCGTTCTCCGCGATGTTGAGCAGCTTACCAGTCTCGTCGGGCATGGCCTGCTTCGCCGGGCCGTCACTTACCGTCACTATGACGATGGTGCCCCATGGTTCCGGCTGGCCGGCTTTGATGTTCTGATCGAAGATGACGCCCACGGCGACGGTTGGGCTCGCCGCTTTCTTCTCTTGCAGCGTCAGGTGGAAGGTCTGCGCCTTCGACTGCGCGTCGGGGAATTGCAGGTTGGTGAAGTCGGGCACGGTGGTCAGCACGGTCGTCGCCGTCGCCGTCGCGCTGGGGGCAAAGGCGTTGCCGATGGCATTCCCGATCCCCGTGATCGAGACCAGCAAGAAACACGTCAGTCCCAGCAACAGCACCGCCGCCGACACGATCACGCCGATCAGCGCGCCGTTGCCGCGCCGGTCATTTGGTCGCTGCGGACCGAATGGGCCGCTCGATCGCCGCGTCCCCGGCGTGCGCGGGACCGTCCCCGGCGCTGGTCCCTGCGGGCGCGTGTTCAGCGCCGTCTCGGGGCCGTAGCCGTCGTAGGTCGTGTCGCCCCGCGGCCCGTCGGGATACTGTGATGGTCCGCTGCGCCCGCCGACCAGCGGCGGCGAGCCGCGTCCGCCACGCTGGGGGTTGCTCAGCACGGCCTGCGCGCTATACGCGCCGAAGCCGCCCTGCTGGGGCCGCCCCCCATCGTTCGCGGGCAGGGTCAGCGGCGCAAACTGCGGCTGCCGTGGCGGCGTCCCCCCGCCGAGCGTCGAGGTCTTGCGCTGCGGCGAGCGCGCCAGGTTCTCCAGCGCATAGGCCAGGGCGTCGCCATCGCGATAGCGGTCGCGCGGGTCTTTCTCCAGGCAGCGCAGGATGATGCGCTCAAAGCCGGGGCTGACGCGCGGATTGATCGAGCTGGGCGGCTCCGGCGTATCCTGAATGTGGCGCATCGCCACCGCCACCGGCGTGTCGCCGTCGAACGGCGTCTTGCCGACGACCATCTCATACATCACGATGCCCAGTGCGTAGATGTCCGCCGCCGGCGTCACCACCTCGCCCTGCGCCTGCTCCGGCGCATAATACTGCACCGTGCCGAGCGTCATGCCCGTCGTCGTCAGCCGCTCGTCGCCGGCGTCCTTATACATGCTGGCGATGCCGAAGTCGGTCAGCTTCACCAGCCCATCGTCGTTGAGCATGACATTCTGCGGCTTCACGTCGCGGTGGACGATGCCGCGCTTGTGCGCCGCGCCAAGGCCGAGGCCGACGTCGTGCGCGATCTCGATGGCGCGCTCGTTACTGAGGTTGCCGTGGCGCTTGAGGTAGCGACGCAGATCGGCGCCAGCCACGAACTCCATCACGATGTAATAGTGCTCGCCGCTCTGGCCGTAGTCGAAGACCTGCACGATGTTGGGGTGCTGCAAGGCCGAGGCGGCGCGCGCCTCGCGCTGGAAGCGCGTCACGAACTTGGGATCGGAGCTGTAGACCTCGCGCAGGATCTTGACGGCCACCGTGCGGCCCATGCGCAGATCGATGGCGCGATAGATCGTCGCCATCCCCCCGCGTCCGATGGGCTCTTGCATCTCGTAGCGGTCGCCCAGAACCTCGAGTTCCATACCCCTCCCGCCCGCCCGCTTTCCAGGCGCGCCCGCTGGTGGCGTCGTCCTCGTCAGGCGCGCCCGCCGAACGGCCCAGCCGCCCCGCATGGCAAGCCTACTGTACTGTGTGCAAGCGAGGGTGTCAACAGGCGAAACGCCCGGCCTCACCGGCATCGCGCGTCGCGCCCCCCCGCGCACAAATGCCGCCTGGAAGCGGCCCGAGCGTCCAGCAGCAGTGTATCACAGTATCGAAGATCGGTGACGATTAGGCCACGTGCTTCGTGCGTACGGGGAGCCGTACGGGGTGAGCTGCCGCACCCGCTATCCCCTTGCCGAAGGCGTCGGGGAGTACTTTTCGGATGATGTTGTACGCGCCGTTCACGTCGGCATTGATGTGTCGACCATCCGACGCGCGATAGAGCCCGCGCTTGACGCGTCGCCCGCTGAACGCCGGAATGCCCGCCTCGCCGTAGACGGGTGCAATGGGTCCGCATCGAGGAAGCTCGCTTTGCTGGTGTAGCTCTCCTCGGTCACGAGGACCTGGATGCCCACCAACTCGGCCTTGTAGGTCAACATGTCGATGAACCGTGCATGTGGCACGCTCACGAAGTTTTGGTTGTTCCGCAGTCCCAGGCCTACCTCCTGCTTCCACAGCGGGTTCTTGCCAACGCAGAGCGTGCCGATGCCCTCCGCCACCAGCAAATTCACGATGCGTCGGCTGGCCGTGTGCAGGTAGTGATCGATTTGCCGCGTGCGATGGGTGGTGAGACGCTCCATCTGCGTCGTGGTGCCGGTGGCGCCTAGCTTCTGCTGCAATTGCGCCTTGCGTTTGTTGTAGAACTGATTGATCGCCTTCACTGGGCGCCCGTTAACAATGCGCGGGACGAAGCCCGCCTTGTTTGAGGTTAGCGCAGCCAGATTGTTGAGACCAATGTCTATCCCGGCGCACAACAATGGATCAACCGCGGCAGGGATAGGTTCCCGCTCGTAAACGACTTCCGCCACATAGTAGCCTTTGCGCGGCACGATGCGCACCTGTTTGACGGCGGCCTGCTTCGTTGGGATGCTGACGCCGAGCTGTGATGGGATGATCACACCTTTCCGTAGCCCCGTGAGGCTAATGGCCTGAATATCGTAGATCAGCAGGTTCCTTCCCCGCTGCTTGTCCTTGTAGCGGGGCAAGCGGGGCCGTCCCAGGAACTTCGAGGGGTCCGCTCGAAAGGCGGCGCGGGCGGCGAAAAAGGCTCACCAATCTCGGTCGAGCTGTCGCAGCGCATCATTGCTGACCTTGCGCGGCAAGGCGCAATACGCTTCGTGATCTTTGATACGACGGAAGACCGCCGCGAGGTTCAGATAGACGCCCTCACGGAGGAAAGCTTGGCGCACGAGATAGTTGGCGGCGTTATACAGGTTCTTGGAGGCGAACGCCGCCGCGTCGATGGCGGCGTAGCGCGGGTCGGTCTTGCGGATGTCGTGCCGCTCAACCAGTTGCATCTGCCTCCGCCTCCTCTCGACGCAGTTCCGCCCCAATTCGCTCGGCCTTGCACTTGGCTCCTGACACTCCGCCGGGGCTAAAGCCCCACGGGTTCTCGGTTCTCCGACGCGGGCCGTCCCACGCCTCCCCGAAGGCGCTGCCCGCGCCTCTCTCTGTTCTTGGCGGCGTTGTGGTCCCGATGCAGGCTCGTCCCGCAGTCCGGGCACTCGTGCCAGCGGACGGACAACCCTTTCTGGACGATCGCACCACAGCCAGAACACGTCTGGCTGGTGAACGCAGGATCAACCGCTTGCACTGTTCTCCCAGCATTCGCAGCTTTGAAGATCAGGATGGCAAGGAAGGCAGACCACCCAGCGTCCGAGATGGACTTTGCCAGATGGTGATTCTTCACCATGTTGCGGACCGGCAAATCCTCATGATAGATCGTGTCGTACTGGCGAACGAGCGCGAGGGCGGCTTTGTGATGAAAGTCTTGCCGCTGGCGGCGAACCTGCTGATGCGCCTTGGCGAGCAGTTGCACCGCCTTCTTGCGTCGCTTGCCCCCCTTCTCGCGACGCGAGACCCGCCGCTGGGCGATCTTCAAGCGGCGTTCGGCCCTGCGATAGCAGGCTGGCATGAAGATGCGCTCGCCATTCGAGAGCGTCGCAAACGCTTCCAGGCCCAGGTCTATGCCGATCTCTTGCCCGGTGGGTGGCAAGGGATGGACGGGCACCTCCGCGCACGAGAAGCAGACGTACCAGCCGTCCGCTTCCCGACTGATCGTGACCGTCTTGGGCGTGCCTTCCAGGGGGCGCGACCACTGCACGCGGACGCGTCCGATCTTCGACAGCACCAAGAAGCCGTTATCCAGCGTGGCGCCGTTGCCGTACTCCTTGTAGGTGAAGAGGCCATTGTAGGTGAAGGAGTGCCAGCGGGTGTGGCCCTTGAAACGCGGGAATCCCGCCTTCTCGCCGTGTTCGATGCGCCGGAAGAACGCCTGATAGGTCTTGTCCAGCCGGGCCAGTACGTCCTGCAGGACGTGCGAGTGGATGGCCGCGTACTCCGGGAACGCCGCGCGGAGGTCCTTCAACTCCGCTTCCTGCTGATAGCGCGTGACCGAGACGCAGCACCGCTGCCAGGCCGTGCTGCGCTGTTCGAGGGCGGCGTTGTAGAGCGCGCGGCAGCGCCACAGCACCTCCTCCAGCGCCCGCTCTTGGGCAAGCGTTGGCCGCAGTTTCTCCTTGTAGGCCTTGCGTACCGCTGTCTGGCTCATATGGTTCTATTCTGTCTGATTGGCAGAAACGCGGCAACGGCTCAAGCCGTCATACGCCTTACCACCGCCGTTGAAACGACGTGGCTTGCGGCGGGCTAAAGCCCTTTTTCTGTCAACAGCTGCCCCCATCTCATATAGACTGCTTATCACACACCGCCGCGCCACGTGCCAGCGTCACCCTCTCGGCCTACCGCCTCAGCGTAGCCGTTTCACCACCAGTGTAGCCCAAGCGCCGCCCGCCGCGTGTGATGCGCCTCACAGTCCACCGCCGCTAACCGTGCGCCTATTCGGGGAACCTTTCGGTGAGCCCCGGCGTCTAGGTCCCCGTGCCACACGCGGGACCGCGGCCCGGATGCGACATGCAAACGACGTCCCACCCATGCGGAGGTATCCCCGATGACCACCCAGCTCCCTGGGCGCGTATCGCTCGCCATCACGCTCGTCCTCGCCTTCATCGTGGCTGTCGCGCTGACGCTCGGCGTCGTCAGCATCGCCCACGCTGGATCCGTCTCAGTCCTCCCCGTCACCTCGCAGCAGACCGGCATCAGCGTCTGCGGCCAGGGCATGGCGACCAGCACGCCCGATCGCGCGCAAATCACCGCCGGCGTGGCCGTCTTCGCCAGCAGCGCGGCGGACGCCCGCAACCAGGCTGCCACCGCCATGACCGCCGTCCTCGCCGCCGTTAAGAGCAACGGCGTGGCCGCCAGCGACATCCAGACCAGCTACTTCACGATCTCCCCGAACTACACCTACGATAGCGGCGGCACGCACACCAACGGCTACACCGCCAGCAACAACGTCACCATCCTCGTCCGTGCCGTCGACAACGCCGGCAAGATCGTCGACGCCGTGACGCAGGCCGGCGGCAATAACGTCGTCGTCAACGGCATCCAATTCTTCACCGGCGATCTGACCCAGGCCCAGACCCAGGCCCAGACCAGCGCGCTGCAAGACGCCCACCGCCAGGCGCAAGCGATAGCGAACGCCGCCGGTGTGGGCCTCGGTTCCGCCGCCTCGATCCAGGTCGGCGGCTGCGGCACCCAATCCACCCCGATCTATGCCGCCGCCGCCGGCGCGGTCGACAAAGGCAACGTGCCCACGCCGATCCAGCCGGGCCAGCAGCAGGTGCAGGTCTACGTCGGCGTCACCTACTCCATCCGGTGACATGCTCCCCGTCCCTCAAGGGAAGGGGCTTCTCGGTTCAGCGCCGCGGCTAGCGCCGCGACTCCCCGACGGGCCTGCCCGGCCCGTTGGATGTTCCTGGCCGCATCCTCGTCTCGATCGAGCACGCGGCCACACGATCGTGCAGACGTGGGTGCGCACGCCGAGGCTCTTCGGCACGCGCGCCCCACAACCGCTGCAGTCCTGGCTAGTAGAGGCGGGTGGCACGGCGACGACCCGACGCCCGGCGCATGCTGCCTTGGCGTCGAGGATGCTGCGGAACTGTGCCCAACCCGCGTCCGCGATGGACTTGGCAAGATGGCGGCTCCGTACCAGGTTGGCGACCCGCACGTCTTCGCGGGCGATCGCGTCGTAGGTCCTGCGCAGCGCGCGTGCCGTCTTGTGGTGAAAATCCGTGCGCTGCCCGCGCACGTGCTGAGGCGCCTTGGCGAGCCACCTCACCGCCTTCGCGCGGCGATGGCTCCCCGTCGTGCGCCGGGAGACCCGCCGCTGGGCTTTGGCAAGCGGCCTTTCGGCGCTGCGGTAGTGGCGGGGGTTCTCGACGCTCTTCCCGTCTGCCGTCGCGAGGAACACCGTGCGGCCCACGTCTATTGCCGTCTCGCGTCCCGTTGGGGGGAGCGGCGCAGAGAAGGCACTTGGGCGCACGAGATGCACGCATACCACCCGTCGGCCTCTCGACGCACGGCCACGGTCTTGGGCGTGCCCTCCAGGGGACGACGCAAGCGGATGAGCAGACGTCCGATCTTCGACAAGCTGAGCACGCCGCCGTCGAACGCCGCGCCGTTGCCATCCTGCGGGGAGGTGAAGCTGTTGTAGCGACTATGGCCCTGGAAGCGCGGGTAGCCCGCCGTCTCGCCCGCCGAGACGCGTCGGGAGAACGCCCGGAAGGAGCGGTCGAGCCGCAAGAGCACATCCTGCAAGACCTGCGAGTGCACCGCGGCGTACTCCGGGCAGGCCGCTTTGAGGCCAGGCAGCTCCGCCTTCTGCTGGTCGTAGGTGGCGCTGACGCCCTGCCCGCGCTCCCACCACGTCTTGCGCGGTTCCAACGCGGCGTTGTAGCGCGCGCGACAGCGCCACACGACGGTTGCCAGCGCACGTGCCTGTTCGGGCGTTGGCAGCAGCTTGTACTTGAACGTCTTAACGTCTTGCGGAGGGTGCCATGCTGCTGTTCCATACCAAATCATTCCGCCCGCTAGGCGCAAAAGCGGCGGGTGGATGGCCAATTCGTCGCCTGCGGGCGACCCGGCTTTCATCCCCATACCTCGAGGCAGGGGGCTTCAGCCGGTTTCCCCGCTAACGTCGGTCGCCACCGATGTTTGGGACCTATGCGCCGCACCACCATCGTTCCCTCGCTGCCCCTGACTCCCCCTCTCCTCGCCGGGAGAGGGACAGGGGGTGAGGTCCGCACACGCCCCTCACACGCACGCATGCCCTGCGAGTGAGGTGATCCACCAGCGAAACGGATTCCGCGTCCTACCGTGCGCCGGCATTTCAGCGCCGCGATCCCCGTCGACCCATACAGTGAGGGCGCCGCTGGGATGTCTAGCATCCCAGCGGCGCCCTCGATCTCGCTGCGCTACACGCTCGTATGCGGCCTCATCCCCGCTGCTGCCGCCGCACCATCACGATGCGCGTTGGGCCGAGCGCCCGTTCGCAATCGGGGCAGACGTAGAATCCCCCCGCGTCGCGATAGACCAGCTCCGCCAGCGAGAAGTGAAAGTAGCAGACGCCGCAGCGCGCCGTGTTGCCCTGGCTCGCCACCGCCCGGTCGCGCTCGAAGATCGCGTGGAGATCGTCGATCAGCGGCCCCACGTCGCCGCGCACATCCACCGTCCCGGGGATGTGTACGTAGCGCTCGCGTTCGCGCGTCGTGCGCTCGTGTCGCGGCGGGCGCACCGCCGGCATCACGCCCGTCGCTGGCGTGTCGTCGCCCTCAAACTCCCGCATCAGCTGGACCGGCTCGCGGCTCGGCGCCGCCTGCGGCACGGGTGGCCGCGCATGCGTGACGGGCACCACGCGAGGGTGCTCCGGCGCCGTCGTCTCGGCATACGCCACCACGAATGAGCCATCCGCCTCGCTGCTCGCGGGAACCGTCGCCGGCGGCTCGGCGACCGAGTCCGCAGCCCTCGGCGCCGTCCGCTGGCTCGCCGCGCCGCCCTCCGGCGGCCGCGCACCCTCGGCCGGCGATTGGCGAGCACTCGAAGCGGCTGGCGTGTGCCCGTTCTGTCGCCGCTCCACGTCGCGTGGCGGCATCTGCCCTCGGCCCGGCTGCTGCGGGCGCGGGTTCGCTGGCTGACCCTGAGGAGGCTTGGTTGCCGGGCGAGGCGTCGGGGCGACCGTCGTCGCCTGCTGCGCTCGCGGCGGAACCGGTATGTGTTGCGGCCCGTTCCGGCCTCGACGATTGTTGCGCGTCCCGCGATTATTGGGGACGCTATGCCCACTATGTCCACTGCTCATCGCACACATCTCCTGCATGCAGCGGCGCCGCGCCTGCGATGGAAGCGGTGAGATGAAAGGAGGATTCTCGCGCGACGCACCGCGTGCCACTCTGCGCCGATCAGCGGGATCTCCCACGGAGAGCCGCAGAAACAGCGCCTTCAAAGAGTACAGTATACGACACGCGCGCGCCTGGCCATTACCGCCTGTGTCGGAGAGGTGCTTATCGAACCGCGCCGGCATCGGAAATCCCGGCCCCTGCCGGCCTCCAGCGGGGATCCCGCCGGGAGGTGGCATCCTGTGCTGTGAAATCGTCAGGCGGAGAGTCGCCCTCGTCCGGACGCCTCTCCTCAATGGAGTGGCGAGGTCGCCCACGCATGGGCGTTGGCAGGGGGTGAGGTCCCCCCTATAGCGGCAGATCGCGCAGCCGCAGCGTCTCGCCACGGCGCGGCCCCACCGAGACCAGCGCGAGCGGCGCCTCCACCAACTCCGCCAGCCGGTCGAGATAGCGCCGCGCCGCTAGCGGGAGGTCCTCCCAGTGCCTGACGCCGCGCGTCGAGCATTGCCAGCCCGGCCAATCCTCATAGACCGGCTCGCAGTCCGCCAGCACGCTCGGTGAGGCCGGCGGCGTGCTCACCAACTCGCCGTTGACGCGATACGCCGTGCAGATGCGGATCGTCGGCACGCTGTCCAGCACATCGAGCTTCGTGACCGCCATGCTGTCCAGCCCGCTCAGCCGCGTCACGAAGCGCCCCTCCACCGCGTCGAACCACCCCCGCCGCCACGTCGCGCCCACCGCCGCCTCACACTCCTCATCCGCCTTGCGTAGCGCCTCGCCCTCGCCGTTGAAGAGCTCCGTCGGCATCGGCCCGCTGCCAACCCGCGTGATATAGGCCTTGAAGACGCCCATCACATGCCCGATGCTGCGCGGTGGCAGCCCTGCGCCCGTCGAGGCGTTGCCCACCACCGTCGAAGAGCTCGTCACGAACGGGTACGCGCCGAAGTCCACATCCAGCAGCGCGCCCTGCGCCCCCTCCAGCAGGATCGCCTTCCCGTCGCGATGCGCCCGCTGCAAGATCGCCTCCGTGTCGGTGACGTAAGGCCGCAGCGCCTGCGCATACCCGAAATACTCCGTGTGGATCTGCTCAAGCGAGAGCGGTTGCTGCCCGTAGATCTGCGTGATCATGCGGTTCTTCTGCGTCAGCACCGAGGCCAGCTTCGCGCGAAACTGATCCACGTCCAACAAATCCGCGACGCGGATGCCCACCCGCGAATATTTATCTACATACGCCGGGCCGATGCCGCGCGGCACCGTGCCGAGGCGATTCGTCCCGCGGCTCTCCTCCTCCAGCCGATCCAGCTCGACGTGATAGGGCATCACCACGTGCGCGCGGTCGCTCACGTAGAGCCGCGAGAGATCGACGCGCATGCGCCGCAGTTGCTCCATCTCGCTCAGCAGCACCTTGGGGTCCACCACCACGCCGTTGCCGATCACGCTCCCGACGCCCGCATGCAGGATGCCCGACGGCACCAGGTGGAAGGTGAACGCCGTGTCGCCGTGCAGCACGCGATGCCCGGCGTTGCCGCCACCCTGGTAGCGCACGACGTAGTCCGCCCGTTCGGCAAGCTCATCCACGACCTTGCCCTTGCCCTCATCACCCCACTGCGCGCCGACAATCGCCATCACCGTCACGGGTCGTCCCTCTCTGCATCCCTCGCCCCGAACGAATCTCGCGCTAGCCGCCGTTCTCGATGTAGTCAAGCAACAGCTGATCGGTTATCTGCTCGATCGGCGCCTCGTCGTCGGTGAAGACGGTGCCGCCCGTCACCGCGTGCGCCGTCGTGCCCACCGGCAGCGTCTCGTTCGCCACCGCGCCGATCGTCGCGTCCGTCGACGACGCGCTGGTCAGCTGCTTCTGATACGTCGCCAGCGTCGTCGGCTGCATCGTCGCCATCACCTCGGTGTTGATCGACGGCGACGGCAGCTCGAAGGTATAGACGCTGGGGAAGACCTCGCTCAACGTATTAACGAATGCTTGTTGCAGCCGGTGGTCCGTCCGAGTGTGCCCCGTATTCAAAGCCAATACGCCATCCGGTGACATGTGCGCCTTGATCTCTTCGAAAAATTCCTTGGTAGTCAATTGAAATGGGATGTACGGTTGCTCGAAAGCGTCGATCACCACCACGTCATACGTCTCCGTCGTCTTGCGGATGAACGTGCGCCCATCGGCGATCGACACATGCAGATTCGGCTCCGTCATGCCGAAATATTTGCGCCCGACCGCCACGATCGCCGGATCGAGCTCGGCCCCGTCGATCTGCACCCCCGGATACTCCGCGCTGAACTCGCGGGCGATGGTGCCGCCGGCCAGCCCGACGATCGCCACGCGCTTCAGCTGGCGCGGCTGGAATCCGGGATTGAAGTACGGCGCCGAGAGGAAGTAATCCCAATATTCCCCCGTCAGCAACTGATGCGGGTTATAGACCGAGTGGATCGCCGCGCCCTCGTTCAGGACCAGCTCATACGTCCCGTCTGGCGTCTGCACCACTTGGATGTAGTTGTAGAGCGATTCCTGATACTCCTTCAGCCCGGCGATCTGCTTCAGCGGGCCCAGCGGCGCCAGATTCGGGAAGAGCAGCGGCACCAGGATCACGATCGCCGGGATTGCCGCTGCCCAACGCGCCCGAATCCGCTCACCGATCGGCTGCGGCAGCTGCAGCGGCAGGTCCAGCCCCCATAGCGAGGCCAGGATCAACACCACCGAGGTCGCCAACAGGGTGCGCCGCACGCCCAAGTTCGGGATCAGCAGGAGCACCGGCAGGAAAGCGCCGAGGATGCTGCCCGCCGTCGAGAGCGCATAGAGCCCGCCCGACGTATGCCCCGCGCTGCGCAAACCGCGCACGCTCAGCCGGATCGCGAACGGCGAGACGAAGCCCAGCAGCGTCACCGGCGGCGCGAAGAGCAGGATCACCGCCAGCATCGAGCCGTAGAACTGCACCGCGTTCAGCGTCGTGAACGACGCCACCGAGAACTCCAGCACCGGATGGCTCGCCCACGGCAAGATCGCGATCCAGAGCGCCGCGACGTAGGTGATCGCGCAGAGCGCCCGCGCGGAGGGGTAGCGATCGGCAGCGCGCCCACCCAGCCAATAGCCCACCGAGAGGAACAGCAGGAAGAAGCCGATCGTATTGGCCCACACGAAAAGCGATGTGCCGAAATAGGGGCCCAGCAGGCGCGGCGCGCACATCTCTAGCGAGAGCGAGCAGACGCCCGCCACGAAGACCAGGATGCGCAACCAGCGCAGGCTCACCAGCGCGTCGTCCGCCGCGGCATCGGCGACGAACGCCGCAGGTGGCGCATCTGCGGGCAGGGAGGCGCCACGGGCCGTCGCCCCGAAGCGAAGACGCATGCGATTGCTACTTTCTGGGAGGGCTCTTCGGTTCTAGGGGTTGGAGGGTAAAAAGGTGAAGCTCGTCAGCATAGACTCGAAATAATCCTGCTTGGCGAAGTCGAAAGCCGAATCCGCCGCAGCGATCCCGATCACGTACGGGGCACCTTCATGGATCGTCACGAAGACCTGGGCGCGCACCTGGTTCGGCGCGCTGCCGAGCAGACCCTCGCCGCTCTGCCACTCCGTACCCGCGAACTGGCCCGACGGCATCGGGCCGGGAATGCGGATGAACGCGCCGCCGTGCAGCTGCGACTCCGTGTTGAGCACGTGATCGACCCAAGCGCCCGCCGTCTGCACCTCCGTGCTTTTGCTCGCCAGTAAGCTCGGGTCCGGCGTCAACACGAACATCTCGAAGCTCACGTCCGAGTTGGCCGTGTCCTGAAAATCCACCTCGCCGGTCAGCGGTGACGCCGCCCAGCCGACGGGATACTGCAAGAAGAAACCGTTCTGCTGGTCCACATAGACCTTAAAGCCGCTCATCGGCGTTGGCACCGGCACCGTTGTCTCTGTCGGCGCCGTGGTCGGCGAGAGCGTTGCCGTCGCCTGCGGCTTGGCGGTTGCCGTCCCAGTCGCTTGCGCCACCGCCGAAGTCTCGCCGCCCCCCGCGACGAGGACGAGTAGCACCGCCACCACGAGCGCGACAATCCCCGCAGCGACGATCAGCGCGCGTGGCTGCGCCTGTGCCGTTGCCGACTCAACCGTCGCCTCGCCGTCATCCGCGCGAGGTGTATGGATATCGGGATTTGGAGGTGTCGTAGGTCTGCTCACCGTCATCGTGCGCGTCGCGTACCTCGCGGATCGCGATCGCGACTCGCCGGAATCGCCCAGCTCGTTTGGCATCCCTTCTCCCCGCACCGGCAACTTCTGGGCCGCGCCACCCGGAGCCTTCACTCCTCACCAAGGGCGCAACCGACCCATCCGCCCGGAGCTGCCACATTATACAGCAGCGAACTCCCGCAGAGACTATGAAATATGCCGCTCTCACAGACTCCTTACAGAAATGGGCCATTCATCCCCCCGCTTTAAGAATGGCCCATTTTCGACTTGCCGGTGTCGCGGCAATCGGGCAGAATAGATAGGCATGAACGAGCAGGCCGTACGCAAAACGTATACGTACAAACTCCGGCCGACTCCTGAACAGGAGCGGGCGATGGCGTTTGTCGTGCGTCGCTGCCGCGAGCTCTACAACGCCGCCTTGCAAGAGCGCCGCGACGCCTGGCAGAAGCGCGGCGTGCGCGTCACCCTCGCCATGCAAAGCGCCCAGTTGCCAGGGGTCAAGGACGTTCGCCCGGAAGAGCAGGACCTCCACGCCCAGGTGTTGCAGGATGTCTTGACGCGGCTTGATCGCGCCTCGGCGTTCTTCCAGGCGTTCTTCCAGGCGTTCTTCCAGGCGTTCTTTCGGCGGGGTAAAGTCGGGGCCGAGGAGAAACCGGGCTACCCACGTTTCCAGGGACGGAACCGCGACGACAGCTTCACCTCCAAACAATCCGACAACGGCGCACGCCTGGATAACGGGTTTCTCGTCTTGTCGAAAATCGGGCGTGTGGCGGCGCGGTGGAGCCGCGCGCTGGAAGGGGCACCCAAGACCGTCACCATTCGCACCAAGAGGCGGACGGCTGGTACGCCTGTTTCTCGTGCGTCGATGTCCCAGTACAGCCCTTGGGGCGCACTGGACACGCGACGGGCATAGACTTGGGTGTGGGGTCGTTTGCCACCTTGGCTAACGGCACCATGATGCATACCCCTGCCGGCTACCGCCGGGCCGCGCGCAGACTGAAAACGGCCCAACGCCGGGTGTCCCGCAGGAAGAAAGGCAGCAACCGCCTTCTTGCGGCGGTTGCCTCGCTGGCGAAGGCTCACCAAACGGTCAGGCGGCAACGCCGAGACTTCCCCCACAAGGCTGCGCTTCAGCTCGTGCGGCGGTACGAGGCGATCTCGCACGAAGACGTGCAGACGGCCAACAGGCTTAAGAACCACCATCTGGCCAAGTCCATCGCGGACGCCGGCTGGGGCGCGTTCGTGAGCATCCTTGCTTTCAAGGCAGCGTGCGCCGGGAAGCGAGTCGTTGCGGTGAATCCTGCCTACACCAGCCAGACGTGTTCTGGCTGTGGCGTGCTCGTCGCCAAAGGCTTATCCGTCCGCTGGCCTTGCTGCCCGGATTGCGGCCCGAGCCTACACCGCGACGTGAACGCGGCCAGGAAGAGAGAACGGCTCGGGCAGAGCCTTCGGGGCGCCATGGCGTAGGCCGCGGCGCAGAACCGAGAATCCCCCGGCTTGAGCCTGGGGAGTGTCAAGAATTGTACCGGGCTCAGGCATTCGCAGGGCGCTTGCCACTATATTGACACCCCATGCCCTCGCGGCATATCATGCCCTCTTGGAAAGACGCCAGCCGCTGGCGCAGCGAGGAAGGCGCCAAGGGCACGGCGACGGGACGTCTCAGGGGCGGTGAATGTTCCCCGGCCTCCCCTCGTCTCACCACTCGCCCTCTGGATAGTTGTCCGCGGAATCGCACGCGGAGAGGAGCGCTAGCCGTGTCCACCCCGGAGACACGCGCCGGGCACGAGCCCGATCGCATGCAAGACATCATCTCGCTGTGCAAGCGGCGAGGCTACATATTCCCCAGCAGCGAGATCTACGGCGGCATTAACGCCGTCTTCGATTACGGCCCCCTCGGCGTCGAGTTCAAGAACAACGTCAAGCGTGCCTGGTGGGACGCCATGACCCGCCTGCGCGACGACGTCGTCGGCATCGACGCCGGCATCCTCATGGCCCGCCGCGTCTGGCAGGCCTCCGGCCACGAAGACGTCTTCACCGACCCCATGGTGGACTGCACCAACTGCAAGGGCCGCTTCCGCGCCGATCACGTCGAGGAGATGAGCGGCGCGCCCGACATCTGTCCCAACTGCGGCATGAAGGGCACGCTCACCGAGCCGCGCCAGTTCAACCTCATGTTCCAGACCTACATGGGCCCCGTCGCCGACGACGCCGCGCTGATCTACCTGCGCCCCGAGACGGCGCAGGGCATCTACGTCAACTTCGAGAACGTGCAGACCAGCATGCGGCGTAAGTTGCCCTTCGGCATCGCCCAGATCGGCAAGGCGTTCCGCAACGAGATCAGCCCCGGCAACTTCATCTTCCGCATGCGCGAGTTCGAGCAAATGGAGATGCAGTTCTTCATCGACCCCGAAGAAGAAGATCGTTGGTTCAATTACTGGAAAGAACAGCGCTGGAACTGGTATCAGACCGTCGGCATGAACCCTGCGCACCTCATGTGGCACCAGCACGACAAAGACGAGCTGGCCCACTACGCCCGCGCCGCCGTGGACATCTACTACCAGTTCCCCTTCGGCTGGCGGGAGATGGAGGGTATCCACGACCGCACGGACTGGGATCTGCGCCGACACGCCGAGTTCAGCGGCAGGGACCTCTCCTACTTCGACGAGGCCACCAAGCGCAAGTTCATCCCGTACATCATCGAGACCTCGGTCGGCGCGGATCGCTCCGCGCTGGCCTTCCTTTGCGACGCCTACCACGAGGAGCAACTCGAGGGTGGCGACACCCGCGTCGTCCTGCGCCTGCACAAGCGCCTGGCGCCGATCAAAGTCGCCGTCATGCCGCTCTCCAAGAAAGAGCCGTTGGTCGAGCTGGCCCACTCCGTCCAGAACGAGGTGCGCCCCCTCGGCCTGACGCAGTACGACGACACCGGCGGCAACATCGGCAAGCGCTACCGCCGCCAGGACGAGATCGGCACGCCCTACTGCGTCACCGTGGATTTCCAGAGCCTCGAAGACCAGCAGGTCACCATCCGCGAGCGCGACAGCATGCAGCAGCGCCGCGTGCCCATCGCCGAACTGCGCGCGACCCTCGCCGCCGATCTCGCCTGACGCGCGGGTGTGTCGTCGTGGCCTCGTAGCGTAGGGGCGAGGCATGCCTCGCCCTCGCTTCTCTACTCTAACCTCTGCGGACCACGCCATGACTTCACCTGAATCCAATCCCTACATCGGCGCAGACGACGCCGCCGAGGCGCAGCGGCTCGACGCCCAGGCCGCCGGCGCGCTTGACGAGCTGCGCGCCGCGCTGACGCTGCATCCCATCCCGCCGAATGCGCGCGTGCTGGAGCTCGGTTGTGGCGGTGGCGTCTTCACCCGCGCACTTCTCACAGCGCTGCCCAATGCTGCCGTCCTCGCCACCGACCGCGACGAGCGCCTCCTCGCCCACGCGCGCGCCTCCCTCGCCAATCACGTCGCCTCGGGACGTCTGCGCCTCGAGCGCGCCGACGCCGCCAGCCTGCCCTATCCGCCGCGCGCCTTCGACCTCGTCGTCTGCCGCTGCCTACTCATGCACCAACCCGACCCGCTCCTCGTCGTCGCCGAAATGTTCCGCGTCGCCGAGATCGGCGGGGTCGCCCTCGCCGTCGAGCCAGACTGGGGCGCCCGTGCCCTCTACCCGGACGGCGAGGCGCTTGCCGAGCTGCTCAAGCTCGCCCGTCGTGCCCGTGCGCACGGCTTCCCCGACCTGCTGCTGGGCCGCAAGCTCTTCGCCCTCTTCCGCGCCTCCGGCCTCGTCGAGGTCAACGTGCGCGCAACCGCCTTCGTCGAGACCGCCCTCGACCGTCCCACCCCCACCGGCGGCGATGAAGCTGCAGCCGAACCCACCGGCCCCGGTCGCCTCCTGCAACAGGGACGCGCCCTCCTACGCAGCGCCGGCCTGATCGACGACCCCGCGCTGGACGACCTGATCGCTCGCCTCGAGGCTGCCCAACGCCATCCCGAATTCTGCTCCGCCGGCCTGGACTTCACCGCCGTCGCCCGCAAGCCCGCGCCGCCCCTCTCCGACGCCGGCTGGCCGGCTGAAGCGCGCTGAATCTGCGTTATCGGCTATACTCTGCATGACCGCGCCAAGGGCGTAGCGTCGAGCAACCACTCTTTATCCGCATCTGCGCTCCGCGTCCTCCGCGTTTAACCGTCTCTTCTCCTCCGCCCTCCGTGACCTCTCTGTCCTCCGCGGTGAAATACTCTGGAGACCTACATCATGACGCCAACCGACGAAACCTCGATAAGCGTACGCACCGCCACCGACGCCGACCGCGTCGCCGTGCGCTCGCTTCTCTCGCCGGAAACGTCGCGCGGGCGAGCGAGCCTCGTGCTGTTGCGGGCCGGCCAAGGCGTGCTCTGGGTCGCCGTCGAGGGCGGCAATGGCGGCGGCGAGAAGCTCGTCGGCCTGCTCCTCGCCATCGTCCAGATCGACGCCGAGCGCGAAGAGCCGGTCGGCTACATCCACGAGCTGCTCGTCCACCCGGCGTACCGGCGCCTGGGCGTCGCCAACCACCTGCTCGACGCCGCCGAGCGCTACTTCCTCGACGATCAAGCGCTGCCCAGCCTCGAGCTCGTCACCTCGTTCGACAACGACGCCGCCCTGCACCTTTACCGCAGTCGCGGCTACACCATCTCCCAAGCGCGCCTCTCACGGCGTCGCACCGAGTTCCCGCTCCCCTCGCGAGAGAGTCGGGCAGGGGCGAAATAAGGCCACAACAAGTACAACTGTATATTCTGTCAGCCAAGGTGAGCTTTTGCCGATGTCCACAGCTAGAGCAGTCTTGCGAGGTGTACGCGGGGTTCGCAGCGACATACTTTCGACCGGCCCATGCTGCCTTGTACGAAAGGAGGCTTGTGAACTGACTCCACGCGGCGTCACTGATGCTCTTGGCGAGACACTGGGTATGCATCATCCGGTTGACCGCAAGGTCTTCCACGGCGATGAGGTCAAATGCGTTGACAATGCGACGACTGTGCTGATGCATAAAGTCACCCCTACGCCACGCAATACGCTCACAGACACGAGCCACAACCTTGCGCCGACTGGCGCGCTCGGGCATGCCTTTCTCCTCCTTGGAGAGCCGCCGCTGTGTCGTGGCAAGTGCCTTCTCTTCAACGCGGAAGAAACGCGGGTTGGCAATCTCTTGTCCGTTCGAGAGCATTGCAAAGGTTTTCAAGCCTACGTCAATGCCGACCATTTCTCCAGTTTCGGGCAACGGGGATGGCTCGGCGCACTCGCACGAAAAACACACGTACCACTTGCCCGTGCTGCTGCGGCTGATGGTGGCCGTCTTGGGCACACCTTCCAGCAGACGATGAAGGGCGATCTTCACCATTCCAACGTTAGCGATGCGCAGGCGTTTGGCGTCACTGTCCAGCTTGCAGCCACCAGGAACCTGTGGGAAGGTGATGCTATCGTAGCGTCCTTGGCCGCGAAATCGAGGATATCCAGCTTCTCACCAGCACGAACGCGTCGAAAGAACGCCTGAAATGCTAGGTCAATTCGTACCGCAACGTTCTGCAACACCTGCGACTGGACTCCCGCCAACGCAGCACGATCTGCTTTCAACACGGGCAAAGTCGCCTGCTGATCATAGAGGCGCACCGACTCCTGCCGCTGTTCCCACGCATCGCGCCGTTCCGCGAGCAAGCGGTTGTACACCCACCGGCATTCCTCAAGCTGCTGGCCGAGGAGGCGCTGCTGCTGCTTATTCGGGTACAAGCGGTACTTGAATGTCTTACGCATGTTCTAATTATCGCGTAAAGCATACGTGTTGTCAAGCGCATGGTGTACTTCGCCTGCGGGCGACAGCGCTTTCATCTCAATGCCTAAAGGCAGCGATCTTCAACTCTGATGTAAGTCACTCCGAAGCAGCCAAGGAGCCGCAGTACCATGCCAGGGTCCATCTCCTTCGATCCCGTCGCCGACCGCTACGACCAGACGCGCACCTATCCGCCCGAGATCGCCGATCGCATCGCCGCCGCCCTACTCGAACAGGGCCACGTCCCGCCGCACGGCAGCATGCTGGAGATCGGCGTCGGCACTGGGCGCATCGCCCTGCCGTTACTCGCGCGAGGCATCGCCGTCACCG
This sequence comes from uncultured Chloroflexia bacterium, assembly GCA_963841205.1. GTDB lineage: Bacteria > Chloroflexota > Ktedonobacteria > Ktedonobacterales > JADMIN01 > CAWAWP01. The sequence continues at coordinate 54,549 of CAWJCH010000028.1, forward strand.
GGGTCGACATCTCACCCCTGATGGTCGACCAGCTCCGCGCGAAATATGCCGCCCTGCGTAACGAGCAGCCCGACCGCGACTGGGGCGCGCTCACCGTCGAGATGGCCGACATGTCCGCGCTGCCCTTCCCCGACGCCACCTTCGACTCCACCGTCGCCGTCCACGTCTTCCACCTCGTGCCCGAGTGGAAGCGCGCGCTCGACGAAGCCCTCCGCGTCACCAAACCCGGCGGCGCCCTCCTGATCGGCCAGGACGGCCACAACGGCTCCGCACGCCAGCAGATCCACGACGAGTGGGAGGAGATCGTCACCGAGCTGGGCTACGAGCCCCGTCGCGTCGGCGCGCAAGACTCCGCCGAGGTCCGCGCCGAGCTCGCCTCGCGCGGCCTTCCACTGGACTACATCACCATCGCCAAATGGACCGTCAGCGAGACGCCCCGCCCGGCGCTGCGCAGCATCGTCGAGCGCGAGATGTCCAAGACCTGGCCCGTCCCCGACGACCTCTTTGCCGAATCCGCCCGCCGCCTCACCGCCTGGGCCGACCGCGAATACGGCGACCGTCTCGACATCCCCCAGCCCGACACCCACACCTTCACCCTCGCCGTCGTCCGCAAAGCCTAGCGCCGCGCATCTCCCGTGTGGCGTCTCCTTGCCTCAGGCATTGCCGTTTCGGGCAATGCCTCGCCCTACCGCCTTTCCCTCGCGGGGAAGGCGGGGTCACCCTCAGGGGCTTGTAGGAGTTAGGGTGCCCCCGTATCCACCACCTTCTCCGCCCGCCAGACCCCGTCCGTCTCGGTCACCCACAGCCCGATCACCCGCACCGGAGCCGAGAACGGCCACTGCGCCACCACCTGCGCCGCCTCGCGGATCGACGCGATATGCTGCTCATCCGAGACGGGATACGCCGCGCAGTCGTGGTGCCCCGCCACCGCGATCACCCGCGAGCCGTGCCGATCGACCGAGATTGTCACATACTCGTGCACATGCCCCTTGCGCTCCTCATGCCCGTGCGTCAGCGCCCAATCTGCGCCGGGGATCGTCACGGTATCCACATAGTCCACGCCGATGTTCTGCTTCAGCCAGCGCGCCACTGGCTCCTGCACCCGCCCGTCCATACACGCGATCGCCGTCGCAAATGTCCCCGACGCCATAAGCCCCTCCGTTGTTCTTACCTATTCGCAGGCATTATCAGCCGCCGCTCCCTGGTCTCCACACATCAACCGTGTCATCATATCCACCCGATGCCACGAATCGCCCGTCAGGGGACCACGCGACCGCAGCAACGCTCTCATTGTTCCCATGCCAGACGAAACCCTGGTGGAAGGTGGTCGTGTCCCAGATGGTGACAGGTATAAAGCTTCAGCCTGCCGCAAGCCGCAGGACTTCAGCCCTGGCGGTTAGGCACTCTGCGGCTTCAGCCAGAAGCCCTGGTAGTTTACCGCTTTCGCGCTGTCTGGTTGGAATAGGGACTCATGAACGAGAGCGTGCGCAAAACCTACAAGGAGCAACTGCGCCCGACGCCCGCCCAGGAGCGGGCGTTGGATGCCGTGCTCTGGCGCTGCCGCACGCTCTACAACACGGCGCTTGAGCAGCGCATCACCGCCTGGGAGCGCTGCCACGTCTCCGTCTCGCGCTTTGCCCAGGAAGCCGAGTTGAAAGACATCCGGGCGGAGATGCCAGAATACGCCGCCATCCACTGCCACGTGCTGCAGGACGTGCTGGCCCGGCTCGACACGGCGTACCAGGCGTTCTTCCGGCGGGTGCGAGACGGGGAGCAGGCCGGGCTTTCCCCGTTTCCGGGGACGCAGCCGCTGGCACTCCTTCACCTACAAAGAGTACGGCAATGGCGCGCGCCTCGAGAACGGTTTCCTCGTCCTGTCGAAGATCGGGCGCGTCGCGGTGCGGTGGACTCGTCCCCTGGCGGGCGTTCCCAAGACCGTCACCGTCTCCCGCGAGGCGGACGGCTGGTACGTCTGTTTCTCGTGTGCCGAGGTGCCCACACGGCCGTTGCCGCTCACCGGGGCCGAGACGGGCGTCGACGTGGGGTTGAAGGTGTTCCTCGTCACGGCGGACGGCCAGGTCGTCGAGAACCCGCGCCACCATCGGCGGGGGGAGCAGCGGTTGGCGAAGGCGCAGCGCCGCGTCTCACGCCGCACGAAGGGCAGCCACCGCCGCCGCAAGGCCGTCGCGTGTCTTGCCCGCGCACACCAGACCGTGCAGCGCCAGCGCGTCGACTTCCACCACAAGACCGCGTTGGCACTGGTCCGTCGGTACGACACGATCTCCACGAGGCCATCCAGATCGCCAACCTCACTCGCCGCCCCGCTCCGATGCCGGATGAAAACGGCGGCTATCGCCAGAACGGAGCCAGCCACAAAGCGGGCCTGAATAAAAGCATTCACGACGCCGGCTGGGGCCGCTTCCTCTCCGTCCTCGCCTGCACGGCAGCATGCGCCGGCAAGCGAGTGGAAGCGGTTCCTCCGGCGTACACCTCGCAGGACTGCAGCGGCTGTGGGGAGCGTGTGCCCAAATCCTTGCGCGTGCGCACCCACGTCTGTCCCACCTGCGGCCTCGTCCTGGACCGCGACGAGAACGCGGCCAGGAATATTCAATGGCGCGGGCAGCGCCTTCGGGGACTCGCGGGGCTGCCCGCGGGGATGAACCGAGAACCCATGGGGCTTTAGCCCCCGTGGAGTGTCAGAGTGTTATCTTCGTCATTGCGGCCAGTCGCCGCCAAAAATCGACCATCGGGCCTGAAGAAGACATCGCATGCCTCCTCACAAGGGAGCGTTTTCTGGAGCAGCAATGCTCCCGAGGTGGCGGCGAACTCCTCCAGCACGACGCTGTAACTGTACTGGTAGTCCTCAGCGGCGCCACCCTCCACGGGATTGTTGCTCACCAGTTCAACCTCCTTGCCATCAGGGGGCCATGCGAGCTCGTTCCCACGCGCGTAGCTCAGATGGGAAGCGGCCGTCCACAACGTTGCGCCGCTCGTGCTATCGATCACGTCCACCTTGCCGATCGTTAAAGCCGCTAGACGAGTGCCGTCCGGTGACCAGGCGAGATCGTTGGACACGAAACCGGTGAGCTGCGATGTAACAAGCAGTTTGCCGGTGCTCGCGTCCCAAACCTGGAGAGAGGTGGGACCGGAAGAGCCGGTCTCGGTGCCGGTCGTTGCGATGCGATCTCCCTCAGGCGACCATGCCGCGGCCCTCGTGCAGTCAGCGGTGCTTGTGAGGAGGAGTTGGAAGACGGCGCTCTCGTTCCAAATCTCCACTCTGCCGGTTTGTGAACAGACGGCGATGCGCCTCCCATCCGGCGACCAACTCAGCCCGCCAATGCCTACCTCATAGAGATCGTTTTGGGGATCGTAGCCCGTCGGAGCCGTCTGCCGCTTGCTGACGTGTTCCCCCGTAAACGCATCCCAGATGAGCACGTTGCCCTGGTAATCCCCCGAAGCGATGCGCCTCCCATCCGGCGACCATGCCAACGCCGTGATGTCTGAGGTATGCCCGCGATACGTAAACGTCGGGATCAGCTCGGGCGCTGCGCGCACGAACCATGCTCCCGTCCCGAGCAGCAGGCTCAGCAAGATACCCCACGCGGCGTGCGTACGCCACGACAGGCGACGATGCCCGAAGCGCCGCTCAAGTCGATCAGCGAGATACAGGATAGCCGGTATGACGACGAAAGCGAGCACGGCGCCCGCAATGATGGCCGTGTAGAAAGGTGTGATGTGGAGGTTCGTCGAGGTAAACATCGCGAACAGTAGGAGTTGACAACCAACGACGAAGTAGAGACCGCCGCCGCTGAGCGCTATGCGTTGCTTGGTTGGAAGGCCACCCAGGTCGGCGCGAAGGAACTGGATACAGAACAAGAGCGTCGGGAGGAGGAGCGCAAGCTGCATTCGAACCTTCGCGGCGACATCCCACGTGCTGTACGGTGAGAGGAGAACGGGGATATATAGGGCGCTGAAGGCAAAGAGGAACAGGAAAATCGGCCACCAATCTCGCAGCCAGCCGAGCACCCTGCGCCGCCGGCTCACCATCGTCATTGCCGCGCTCCCTGCATACGCCGCGCTACGCCGCCCAATTGCACTGGAGCGAGTATAGCAGAGTAGCGATACGCCGTTTCAGCCCAGATGCCCCCGCAGCTCCGCGAGGCTGAAGTCGCGCAGATCGGCGATATGCTCGATGGTGACGTCCGGCGCCGGATCGAACCGCTCCGGGTCGATGCCGTAGTGCCCCTGCCGCACATGCACCGTCACGAAGCGATCCGGCATCTGCGCCTTCGTCTCCGCCAGGATGCGTTTCTTATCGTCCACCATCACATACAGCGGCGCCGGCCACCGCCCCAGAATCCCGCTGAGGTGCTCTTCCTTGTGGACGTAGATCAGCACGTGGCCCTCAACCGCCGCCGCCAGCCCCGCGCGCTCGATCTTCAGCGGCTGATACACCCCGTCCCCGTCGGACACAATCGCCGGGAACGCGATCGTGCGTAGATACGCCAGCGTCTCCAGCGCGCCGGGATAGAGCCGCTCCGCGAAGGGATAGTCCATGATCGTCGCGCGCACCCGCTCCAGCAGCGCATTGTCATTCAGCTCGTAGCGGAAATGCTCGATCGTCAGCGGGAAGTCCACCGTCCCCGTCTGCGCGCGCACATCCTCATAGAGGCGCCAGAACCGCTCGGCCCGTTCCTCGCCGAGCAGCGCGCGCAGTCGCACCTCGAGGTCAGCCTTCAGCGCATCATTGTCCAGCAGCGTATTGTCGCAGTCCAGGACGAACACCGCCGGACCGACATACCCCGGAGTCGCCATCGCCGCATCCCTCCTCGCGCGGTGAATCCACGTCCAGTTGCCGCCAGATTGTAACACGGCGTACCCGTGGGCAAAGGACGGTGGCCACTACTCTTGAGCATAGGTGCGTGCGACCCTATTCGGCATAGACATACGACCCGGCTGCGGCGCACTCGGTCGCGCCCCGCCGCTCGGCTGCGCGATCCCCTCTCCGGCGGGATACTCCCGATAACCCTGGTAGAACTCGCCGTACTCCTCGGTCGTGCCCGGAGTGTACAGCATGCTCTCCTCCGGCTGCGGGCTCAGGCGGAATGGCACCGCGTTCGCGCGCATCTCCTGCGTGATGCCGAGCACGTGGCGCGCCAAGCCGATCGCGTCCTGCGCATAGCTCGTCGTGAGCCGCAAGAGCTCCTCTTGCCTGGCGCTGTTCACAACGGCTCCGTCCGCGCCCCGCGCTCCGCCGCCCTGCGCGCGCGCAGCGTTCGCCACGTCTTGCAACGCGGTATCCAGCTCCGCCAGGCCGGCGGTCGCGTTACGCTGAATCGTCTGGACCGACTTGCCGATCCGCGTCAAGAGCTCGCCGAGGTACTGAACCTCGTCAGTCTGCCGCCGCACCACATCCGCGATCGCCGGCGCGTTGCGCTGGGCCAGCGCCAGATTGGCGGCCACGGCGAGCTGGCCCAGGCGCCCCGCCGACAGATACGCCTGCTCGGCATAGTCGAGCGCCGCGCGTGCATGGGCCCCCGCGCCCTCGCGCGCCAGTTGACGCACCAGCTCGTGCGCCCGGTCCGTCTGCATGAACAGCGAGACCGAAGAAGCAGGCTGCGGCATCTCCGTCTGCGGCCCATAGCGCGGCGTGAGCGGGAAAGATGACGCGCTCCGCGGGTTTGCACTCGAGATGTTCAACATCGTCTCTGCGCGATCGACCTGCTGGCGCAGCATCACCTCAATCTGCTCGACCGCCGTCTGCGTGCGCAGGACGAACCGCCGGAAACGTCCGACCGTGAAATTGAACGCGTTCGCCAGCATGCCGATCGGATCGCTGCTCACCGAGGCATTCACGCGCAGATCGCCCGCACCCGCCACGCGCACGTCGGCAAACAGCCGCTCGGCGGCGTTGACCATCGCGTCGTTCTGCCGCCGCGTCACGTCCAGCAAGCCGACGATAGTATCAAGCATGCCGTTCACCGAAGCCGTCACGTCCGCGATCTCGTCGCGTCCCACCACCTCAACGCGCTGCTCCACTTCTCCCTGCTCGATCGCCAGCGTCACCTGCCGCAGATCGCGCAGCCGTCGCACCAGCGTCCCCGAGATCAGCCACCCTACCAAACCTACGCAGGCGAAGGCCACCACCGCCGCGATCAGCGAGATGATCAACTGCGCCTGCTGCTCCACCACCGCCGCGTCGCTCACCGAGGACGCGATGCGCCCGTCGAACTGGATCAGCGCGCGCAATGCGCTCTGCGCGTCCGCGTTGGTCGGTTCGACCTGCGCCCGTAGTAGCGCGGATGCGCCCGCCATGTCGCCCGTCGTCACGTCTTGTTCGAGCTGCGTCTGGGCATCACGGTAGAACTGCCACGTACGCTGGGCGCTCGCCGTCAGCGTGCGCTGCTGCTCGACCTGCGCCCCGTGTCCGCCCTCGTCGAGGAACGCGACCTGGTCACCGTGCTCCCCCACGAGGCTCTGCCCCGCGAACTGCTGCAAAATCGTCTCGTAGCGGCTCGTGAGCCCCTGGAGCGCCGCTTGATCGGTGCTGATCGTTTCACTCGAGAGATTCGCCGTCGCGTCGGTCACCAAGCCATGCGCCTCGGTATTCATCAGCTGGAGGAAACCATCAGCGGTCGTGAGCGAGGTATTTGAGGCAAGTAGGCTCTGGTAAAACGTCGCCTCTTTGCTGAGCGACTGGGCGCGTTGGATGCCGGAAATCCCGGCGGCGATGGCGGCGATCATCGCCGCGAGCAAGAAGCCGAGGGCCAGGCGCCAGAAAATGGGGAGATCGAGGAGGAGGTGGCGCCGCCGTTGCGCAGCGCGAGGAGGCGCCACTGCAGGGCGCGATGCCCCTCCAAACGGCGCGGATTGAGAAGGTGGCCCTTGCGGGGCGAGCTCAGGCCTGCTCATAGCCACCGTCCCTTCGCACCAGTGCAACCTGCGCTCCCCCCGACGGAGCGGAGGAGGCGAGCTGAGCGTTCGCGATAGGGATGTAGCCGAGCTGGGCGGCGAGCTGCTGCACCTCCGAGCCGGTCATGAACGTCAGGAACGCCTCGATCAGCGGATTGTCGTCGCCCAGCGTATACATATGCTCGAAGCCCCAGAACGCGTACTGGCCGCCCTGAATATTCGCGGGGGTCGGCAGCTTCCCGCCGATCGCCACCTGTTGCACCGTCGGGTTGAGCACCGACACGGCGAGGTAGCCGATCGCGCCAGGCGTCTGCGCCACCGTCTGCAGCACCGTCTGCGACGAATCGCTCGTCAGCAGCGTGCCCTTCTGGTCGCGCCCGCCAAGGATGTACTTGCGGAAGGTGGCCCGCGTGCCCGAGGTCGCCGGACGCACCACCGGCACGATCGGCAGATCCGGCCCGCCCACATCCTTCCAGTTGCGAATCGTGCCGGTCGAGAAGATCGCGATGATCTGATCCACCGTAAGCGACTGCACGTTGACGTCGGTATTGGTGATCATCGTGAAGGGGATCAGGCAGACCAGATGATCCGTCAGATTCGGATCCGGAAAGAGCGCGGGATCGGCGTACACATCCGAGTCGCCGATCTCCACTTTCCCCGCATTCACGTCCGAGACGCCCTGCAGGCTGCCGCCACCCGCCACGTCGATCTTGACCCGCGGATTGTGTTGCATGAATGCCGCCGCCGCCTTCGTCACCAGCGGTTGCAGCGCCGTCGAGCCGTCCACCGTCAGGTGTCCGCTGAGGGCTGGCGCACCGCCTCCGGGCGCCGAACAGGCGCTCACCAGTCCGAGCGTGATCGCGAGGAGGGCGAGCAGCGTGACGCGGCGTGTCAGATCAAGGCGCGATGAGATCGCTCGCATGAACAACGGTCGCTTTCCGCGAGATGGCTTGGCGCTTCGAGCGAAGCGCGAAAGCAACGACGCTTGACCGTTGTGACGATAGCGGGCGCGCCTTAAGAAGCTATTAGGTGAAGGGATACATTGCATTAACGCGAGAGCAGTATTTGGCCGATTCGCCGGGTCACGCCCGCGGAAAGAACACCCGCAACAATGTCGCCGAGCCGCCCACCAGCACCGCCCCAATCACGAATGACGCCGAGAGCCCCACGTTCGTCTGCAAGAACCCGGCAGTAATCGGCCCGATGCTGAAGCCCAGACTCCACGTCAGGCTATAGAACCCGCTCAACGTCCCGCGAGAGCGCGCCGACACCCGCTCCATCGCGAACGTCAAATACACCGGCTCGAAGACTCCGCGCAAGATCTGTCGCGCGAACTCCGCCAGCGCTACCAGCGGCAAGATCGGCAAGAACCCGATCCCCAGGATCGCCGGGATGCTGGCGAACTGCATCCCCGTCGCCAGCTTCAGCCGGCCCCAGCGCCGCACCAGTCGCGGCGCCAACAGCGAGGTCGCCCCGCCAGCCAGCCCCGCGCCCGTCAGCAAAACGCCCAGCGGACCCGGCTGCAAAAAGAAACGCTCGGCGAGGAAGATCGTCAGCAGCCCCACCACCGCCCCCTCGCCGGTCGTGAAGAGCACATCCGGCAACAGCAGTTTTATGAAGAGCCGCGCCGTGCCGCCGCGCGTCGCTGATTGCTCCGGTAAAGTGGTGTCATGTAGGCTCGGCTCGCTACCTGCGACAGCCATCGCCAGTGCGCCGGTTTCCCCCTCTCCTTGTGGGAGCGGCGGGGTCCCCCACTGGGGGCTTGGCCAGGGGGTGAGGTCCGCTCCCGCCGCCTTCATCCCGCGTCGCGGCTCCCGAATCGCGAAGAGTGGCACCACCGGGATCAGCACCAGGATCGCCGCCGCGAGCACGCCCCAGCGCAGGGGAACTGCGCTATTCGCCGGCAGATGCATGATCGCTCCAACGAGTTGCGGCACCACGCCGCCGATCAGCGCCCCCAGCGCCCCCACGCCCAGCAGCAAGAAATTGTTCAGCGACATCGCCACGACCCGCTGCTCATCCGTCGTGCTTTCCGTGATCATCGGCAGATTCGTCACCCAATAGGCCGACGCGATGATGCCGTTGACCAGATTCGCCAGGATCAGCAGCGGCAGGCTCGTGCTCAGCGCCAGGAACACCAGCGTCGCCGGCGTCAGGATGCCGCCGATGATCAGCAGCGGCTTGCGTCCCAGGCGATCCGCCAGCATTCCCACCGGCACCGCCGCGATCAGCGCTCCCAGCGCGTTCGCCGCCGCCACGATGCCCACCTGATCGTTCCGGTAGCCCAGGCTATGGACGTAGAGGTTGATCGTCAGCGCGCCGATGCTAAGCTGAAAGCCCTTCCCCAGTGTGAGGAACAGCAGGATATACACATTCCGGTCGAACTGAAAATAGCGTCCCCACCCCTGCTTCCCCGCCATCCGCGAGCCGAGCGACACCTCCGCCATCCCCGTCGCTCCTCTCTCGCATCACGCTCGCATCGGTCAACGCCAACGCCGCACGGCCCTTCGGCGCGGGCTCACCCGCCGGCCATGGCCCAACGCACGGCCGCGCACAACCGTGTAAGACGCACATCTACCATACTGACACTCCGCACGGGCTAAAGCCCGACGGGTTCTCGGTTCGTCCCCGCGGGCATCCCCGCGAGTCCCCGAAGGCTCTGTCCGAGCCATAGAATGTTCCTGGCCGCGTTCTCGTCGCGGTCCAAGACCAGGCCACAGGACGGGCAGACATGGGTGCGCACGGAGAGGCTTTTCTGGATGCGCTCCCCACAGCCGCTGCAGTCCTGCGAGGTGTACGCCGGGGGGACCGCTTCCACTCGCTTGCCGGCCCATGCTGCCTTGCACGCGAGGATGGATAGGAATCGGCCCCATCCGGCGTCGTGGATACTCTTGTTCAGGCCCGCCTTGCGGCTGGCCCCATTCTGGAAATAGCCACCGTGCCCATCTGGCAGGGGGGCGGGGCGTCTGCTGAGGTTCGTTGGTTGAATGTCCTCTACGTCGATCACGTCGTACTGACGGACCAGCGCCAGCGCCGTCTTGTGGTGGAAGTCGGTGCGCTGCCTACGGACGTGCTGGTGCTGCTTGGCGCACAGTTGCACCGCCTTCTTGCGGCGATGGCTCCCCTTCTCGCGCCGGGATACTCGCTGCTGCGCTTTCTTCAGCTCGCGCTCGGCCTTCCGGTAGTGGCGGGGGTTCTCGACGGCATCGCCGTCCGCCGTGACGAGGAACACCTTCAGCCCCACGTCGATGCCCGTCTCACGTCCGCTGCGCGGCAATGGTTGTGTGGGCACGTCCGCACACGAGAAGCAGACGTACCATCCATCGGCCTCTTTGGAGAGCGTGACGGTCTTGGGCGTGCCCGCGATCGGGCGACTCCACCGGACGGCGAGACGCCCGATCTTGCTCAAGACGAGGCAGCCGTTATCCAACCGGGCGCCGTTGCCGTACTCCTTGTACGTGAAGGAATGCCAGCGGGCGCGGCCCTGAAAGCGCGGAAAGCCAGGCTGCTCGCCATTCGCCACTCGCCGGAAGAAGGCTTGGTAGGTCCTGTCGAGGCGCGCCAGGACATCCTGCAAAACGTGGCTGTGGATGGCGGCGTACTCCGGGAAGTCCGCCCGGATGGCCTTCAGTTCGGCTTCCTGCTGATAGCGCGTGACCGAGACGCGGCACCGCCGCCAGGCGGTGATGCGCTGTTCCAGAGCGGCGTTGTAGAGCACGCGACACCGCTGGAGCACCTCGTCCAACGCCCGCTCCTGGGCGGCCGTCGGGCGCAACTTCTCCTTGTAGGTCTTGCGTCCCGCTAGCTGATTCATAGAGTGATATTCTGCCTGATTGGCACGGAACCGGCAAGGGCCGAGGCCGAGCGCGCCTCACCGCCGCCCTTCAAACGGCGCGGCGTGCGGCGGGCTTGAGCCCACTTCTGTCACCCGGCAAATGTCCGTGCCACGGTACAAACGTACAGACCACGGACCTCGGACGAGAGACTTCAGCATACACCCGTCCTTGCACTCACACGCGCCATGTGGCACCCCCAACACAGAACACATGTTCCAGTTAATACTCCCCCATAGCGCCAGCATGCATGCCGGCATCCCTCCCAATCCCCCATTTCCGCCTCGTCCTCCGCCCTCTCCAGTTCCCCAAAAATCCGCCGTGAACCCCTCACCAAAAACGAAAAAGCGGTAGAAAGCGGAAATCGCGGATCGGCAAAAAATCACGGTTTCACGAGCGACTGTGAGGTGCCAGCGTGTCACCCATCCGTGGAAAATTCAGGCATCACGCCCGATTTCCGCCTCTACGTCCCAGTTCCATGCCGCGCCTCATCTCTCATCTCCTCTCATCCCCCTCCTTCTGCCCTCTGTGACCTCCGTGCCCTCTGTGGTGATATCTCTGCGCTACTCTGGAGCCGCCCATTCCGCCCAAAGGTGAGCAAACAAGCCCATCCAGGTGATATACTTCTAATCAGTGTGCCCCAAATGGGGCCACAACGCGCATCGTGCATCGCCCCTCTACGCCTGCATCAATATCAACGATGATCTCACTCACGGGCGGCAAGCGGCACTAACGTATGAAGGAATGTGGCACACCAATATGCAGGCGTTAGATATGTCAGACACCACCCAGCAGCAGGGGACGAAGCGCGTCCGCTCCGACCTCCGCAACGTCGCCATCATCGCCCACGTCGATCACGGCAAGACCACCCTCGTCGACGGCCTCCTCAAGCAGGCGAAGGTCTTCCGCGAGAATCAGGAGGTCGGCGAGCTCATCATGGACTCGAACGACCTTGAGCGCGAGCGCGGCATCACCATCCTCTCCAAGAACACCGCTGTCACCTACAGGGGCGTCAAGATCAACATCATCGACACCCCCGGCCACGCCGACTTCGGTGGCGAGGTCGAGCGCGTCCTCAACATGGCCGACGGCTGCATCCTGCTGGTGGACGCCGTCGAGGGGCCGATGCCGCAGACGCGCTTCGTCCTCCGCAAAGCCTTCGAGCTTGGCCTCCGCCCCATCCTCGTCATCAACAAGATCGACCGCCGCGACGCCCGCATCGAGCAGGTGCTCTCCTGGACGCAAGACCTCTTCCTGGAGCTTGCCACCACCGACGAGCAGCTCGAGTTTCCAGTGCTCTATGCCATCGGTCGCCAGGGCACCGCGCGCTACAACCCCACCGACACCAACACCGATCTCGTCCCGCTCTTCGAGACCATCCTGAACAGCGTGCCAGCCCCCGTCGTGGACGAGGACGGCCCCTTCCAGATGCTCGTTACCGCGCTGGACTACGATGACTACAAGGGCAAGTATGCCATCGGGCGCATCACCCGCGGTCGCGTCCGCCCCGGCATGTCCGTCGCCAAGATCGCCCGCAGCGGCGAGCAGACCCGTGGCCGCGTCACCCTCGTCTACACCTATCAAAACCTTGGCCGCGTCGAGATCGAAGAGGCCAGCGCCGGCGAGATCGTCGCGCTGACCGGCACCACCAACGCCAGCATCAGTGACACCCTCGCCGACGCCGAGAACGCCGAGGCGCTGCCCACCATCGACATCGACGAGCCGACCCTGAAGATGACCTTCGGCGTCAATACCAGCCCCTTCTCCGGCCGCGAGAGCAAGTGGAGCACCTCACGCCAACTCCGCGCCCGCCTCTTCCGCGAGCTCGAGACCAACGTCAGCATGCGCGTCGATGAGGGCTCCAGCCCCGACGAATTCGTCGTTTCCGGTCGCGGCGAACTGCATCTCGCCGTGCTGATCGAGACGATGCGCCGCGAGGGCTACGAGTTCCAGGTCTCGCGCCCCGAGGTCATCACCCGCGAGGACGACCACGGCAAGACGACCGAGCCGGTCGAGCGCCTCGTCATCGACACGCGCGAGCAGTACATCGGCGCCATCAGCGAGACGCTCGCGCTGCGCAAGGCGCGCATGGCCAACATGGAGAACGACGGCAGCGGCAACGTCCGCATCGAGTACGACATCCCCACGCGCGGGCTGATCGGCTTCCGCAACGCCTTCTTGACCCTCACCCAGGGCAACGGCGCGATGGCGAGCCTCTTGCAGGGCTACGAGCCGTGGCTCGGCACCATCGGCACCTCGCGCAACGGCGTCTTGATCGCCAGCGAGGCTGGCATGGCCCTGACCTACGGCCTCAACAACGCCCAGGCCCGTGGCCAGACCTTCATCGACCCCGGCACACCCGTCTACGAAGGCATGATCGTCGGCCTCAATGCGCGCCCCGACGACCTCGCGGTGAACGTCTGCAAGGAGAAGAAGGCTAGCAACGTCCGCTCCTCCACCTCAGACATCGCCGTGCGCCTCAGCCCGCCCGTCAAGCTGAGCCTCGAGCAGTCGCTGGACTTCATCAACTCCGACGAGCTGGTCGAGGTCACCCCGCAGAACATCCGCCTGCGCAAGCGCCTACTCACCCAGCACGAGCGCTCCCGCGCCAAGGACAACTAGCCCCTGCCCGCGCAGTCATCTCGAGGTCAAGATAACGGTACACAGCAACCCGGAGTTTTCTGAGGTCAACAGAGTTACACAGAGTGATATGGTGGTGCTATGCGCCGGCCCAAACCCCAACGCACTCCCACCAAAGTAACTCCGTGTAACTCCCGTCCACTCCGTTAAACTCCGTGTTGCCCCTCTGATTCTGCCCTCTACCCCGAACACCCACTCAGGATCGAGGACCCCATGTCATCGTCCGAGAACCCCCAGTTCCTCAATCCCCCCACGCTGCCGCCTCCTCCCGGTTACACACAGGTCGTCTCCGTCCCCGCCGCGCGCACCGTCTACGTCGCCGGCCAGATCGCCCTCGACCCCACCGGCGCCCTCGTCGGCCCCAACGACTTCCGCGCCCAGGCCCAGCAGGTCTTCGAGAACCTCAAAGCCGCGCTCGATGCCGCCGGCGCAACCTTCGCCGACGTCGTCAAGCTCACCTACTACCTCACCAACATGGCCAATCTCCCCCTCCTCCGCGAAGTGCGCGACACCTACGTCAACACGCGGCAGCCGCCCGCTAGCACCGCCGTCCAGGTCGCCCGCCTCGCCCGCGAAGAGTTCCTCCTAGAGGTGGAGGCCATCGCCGCCGTCCCCCGCTGATCCCTCACCGCCTCGAAGCAAGCCTCCACTCGCTGCACGCGACCTGCCCCGCCGCCAAAAGCAGTCCGATTCCACCCCCATCCGTTACCTCCACCGTCCCCCTCGTTACTAACTCTGTGACCTCTATGGCCTCTATGGTGAAACCTCTGGACCCCTCATGGATTTTGGTATCGTCTTCGGCCTCGCCGCCGCCCTTTGCTGGGGCGCGGGAGACATCTTCGCGCGCGGCGCCAGCCGCACCGGCGGCACGTTCCGCACGCTGCTCGTCGTGCAGATCATCGCAGCGCCCGCCATGCTCGCCGGCGGCCTCGCCCTTGGCCTCCTGGGCCCGTCGGACCTGAACGCCTCCCCCGAAGCGCTCGCTGCCGCCGTCGGGATTGGCCTCGTCATCCTCGGTGGCGCGGGCCTGCTCTACCACGCCTTCGCCATCGGCAACATCGCCCTCGTCTCACCCATCGCCGCCAGCTACTCGGCCATCACGGCGTTGCTCGCCCTCACCCTCAGCGGCGAGCAACCCACCACGCCGCAGCTCGCCGGCATAGTCATAACGCTGGTCGGCGTCATCCTCACCAGCCTCGTGCCTGGCCGCCCCACGCCTGAGGCCGCGCAACGCCCCCGCACGGGACCTCTCCGTCTCGCGCCCGGCCTGCTCGGCGCGCTGGCCTCCCTCTTCATCTTCGGCGTGGCGTACTGGGCCATGCGCTACCCCGTCTCGACGCTCGGCGGATACACCGTCGTCTTCGCCCAGAAGGTCGGCAATCTCGTCGCCCTGGTGATTCTCACCATCATTCTCAGCCCGCGCTGGCTCTTCCGCCGCAAGAACAAACCCGACGCCCCTGTCGAAGGCTCACCCGTCGAAGGCTCACCGCGCGGCTTCAAACGGGTGCTCCTCTTCGCCGCCTTCGTCGTGCCGATGGCGATCCTCGACACCGGCGCCAACATTGCCTACACCCTCGGCATCACCGTCTCGCTCACCTCCATCGTCGCCGTCCTCTCCTCCCTCTTCAGCCCCATCACCGTCCTCCTCGCCTGGATCTTCCTCCGCGAGCGCCTCTACCGCTGGCAGTGGCTCGGCGTCCTCGCCATCTTCGTGGGCGTCGTCCTCGTCAGCCTCTGAAACAACTGATACGCCGCACGGGCGAAAGCCCGACGGGTTCTCGGTTCGTCGCCCCCGTCACCGCCGGGACTTCCCGAAGACGCTGCCCGCGCCAGGGGATGTCCGTGGCCGCGTTCGCATCGCGGTTCACGACCAGGCCGCAGGACGGGCAGGCGTGGGTGCGTACGCGCAGCGCTTTCTGGATACGCCGCCCGCAACCGCTACCGTCCTGCGTGGTAGAGGCCGAGGAGGCCGCTGCCACTCGCTTGCCGGCCCATGCTGCCGTGGAGGCGAGGATCGAGAGGAACTGGCCCCACCCGGCGTCCTGCATCGCGGTGTTGCGGCCGGCCTTCCGGCCGGCCCCGTTGCGAACGTCGCCCCCGGCGCCATCCGGCTTCGGCGCAGGGCGGCGGCGCAGGGCGGCGGGCTGGATCGCCTCGACGTAGATGGCATCATACTGGCGCACGCGGGCCAGCGCCGTCTTGTGGTGGAAGCCCTCCCGTTGCCACTTGACGTGCTGGTGCGCCTTGGCGAGCAGCTGCATCGCTTTCGTGCGGCAGGTGCCGCCCTCCTTCCGGCGGGAGACGCACTGCGGCACCTTCTGCAACGTGCGCTCGGCCTTGCGAGAGTGCCGCGGGTGCTCCACCAGGTCGCCGTCCAGGTCGCCGTCCGCCGTGACGCGGGCCACCGGCCGGCCTCGACGTGGGGCGGCCTCACGCCCGGTCGAGGGCAACGGCGCGGTGGGCACGTCGGCGCGGGAGCAGCACCCGTCCCACCCGTCGGCCTCCCGGCTGACCGTGACCGTCTGGGTGGTCTTGGGCGTGCCCCCCTGCGGGGGCGAAAGCCCTCTCGTGTCATGCGGTATGACTAACGTTCACAAGTAATGTAGCCAAGTATTGACAAACATGGTTAAATAATGCTATCCTTTTGCTATGAAGTTGAGCGAGTATGCCCACCAGCATGGCATTAGTTATAAGACCGCCTGGCGTTGGTGGAGAGACGGCAGGCTACCGGGAAAGCAAATGCCGTCAGGGACGGTCATTCTCGAAAATATGGGAGCTACCAAGGAGTTGGCACCTGGACGGCCGCGCGTCACCATTTACGTGCGGGTGTCCTCGGCCGAACATCGGGCGCGCTTGGAAACCCAGGCGGAACGCGTTGGCTCATACTGCGCGGCGCGTGGGTATCAAGTTCAACAGGTTATCAAGGAGGTCGGGTCTGGTTTGAATGACCAGCGACCCAAATTTTTGGCGCTGCTCGCGGATCCCGCCGTGACGCATATCGTCGTTGAGCAGAAAGATCGGGCGACCCGCTTTGGTTTTCACTATCTCGAAACCTTGCTAAGTGCGCAAGGACGAACACTCGAAGTCATCAATCTGGCGGAGAGCGATACGGGCGATCTGGTGACCGACCTCGTGGCCATCGTCTATTCGTTTACCGCGCGCCTGTATGGTCAACGACGCGCCAAACGCAAAGCGGCGGCCGTTCTAGCCATCCTTGAAGAACCCCGTGAAGGCGAGGAGCGCGAGGAAGCAGTCAATCTCACCGACGAGGTCACCCTAGAGTGACGGGCGGTAGGACCGCCCTTGGCAGGTGGCAGCATGAGGGGGACGGGATGCAACTGGTGGAACAGCATCGCATTGACCGCCACGATCAGCGTTTCGCTGCCATAGACGCCGCTTCGTTCGCCAGTAAGAACCTGTATAACTGCGCCAACTACCAAAAACGCCAGGGGTATATCCATGAGAATCACCGTGTCATAGTATACAAAGACCTGGATAAGCTTCTCCAATCCACGGCGGAGTATCGCGCGCTGCCTGCCAAGGTGGCGCAGTGGGTCTTGAAGCAGGTGGACGCCGCTTGGAAGAGTTACTTTGCGGCTGTCACGGAGCGGCATCTTCATCCTGACAAGTTCAACGGGCATCCGAAATTGCCCAAATACCTGGACAAGCAGGGGCGCAATCTCCTCGTCTACACGGATCAGGCCATCAGCCGCGACCCCAAGAACGCGGGCTGGGTCGTTCCTTCTGGGGTCCCCATCCGCGTCGCAACCAAACAGACCCACGCCGAGATCGCCCAGGTGCGCCTCGTTCCCAAGGCGACCCATTACGTGGTCGAAGTGGTCTACGAGCGCGAACCGGCTTCCTCCGCTACGCTTGATCCGACGCTCATCGCCAGTATCGATATTGGCGTCAACGTTCTGGCAGCGATAACATCAAACCAGCCCGGCTTCACGCCGCTTCTGGTCAACGGTCGCCCGCTCAAACGCTGCAACCAGCGGTACAACAAACGACGCGCCAAATTGCAAGCGCAGTTACCCGACAACCAGCACACCTCGCGCGCCTTGGAGGCGATGACCGATAAGCGCAATCGCGTCATCACCTATTACCTGCATGCCACCAGCCGGGCGGTCATCAATCTGCTCATCCAACGGGGCATTGGTTCGTTGGTCATTGGGAAGAACGATTGTTGGAAACAGCATGTGCGCCTGGGCAAACGCACCAACCAGGCGTTCGTGTTCATTCCGCACGCCCGTTTCATCGAGATGCTGTCGTACAAGGCGGCGTTAGCAGGTATCCAGGTGATGACGATTGAGGAGAACCACACCTCGAAGTGCAGTTTCCTCGACAACGAGCCCCTTGGCCATCATGACCGCTATCTCGGCAAGCGGGTCCAGCGCGATGTCTTTGTGGCCAGCGATGGACGCCGGGTTCACGCTGACATCAACGCGAGCCTGAATATCCTGCGCCGGTATGCGCCGCAGGTCACGAATCGGGGCGTGAACGCCTTTGCGCTGCGCCCCAATCGCTTACGCCTGCTAGACCGGCGTCAGGACCGGAGCAAGCAGCGCCCACGCCGAAAGGCCGCAGCGTGATGGCTGTTGTAGTCAGCCTGCCCTTCAACAAGGCAAACCAAGTAGCTGGACAGATTTGTCCATGCCAAAGGATACTATAGTTCCTCGAAGTGACGGGGTGCTGACGAGTAAGGAGAAAGCCGGATGGACGAGGTGATGCTGCACGGTGGGCTGCTAGTCGCCAAGGCACTCAAGCGCGAAGGAGTCGAGATCGTCTTCACGCTCAGCGCGGGTCACCTCGCCGCGATCTACGACGGCTGCGCCCGCGAGGGCATCCGCGTGATGGATACCCGCCACGAGCAGGCCGCCGTCCATGCCGCCGAGGGCTGGGCGCGCCTGACCCGCGGCCCCGGCGTCGCGCTGCTCACCGCCGGCCCCGGCGTCACCGACGGCATCACCGGCATCGCCAACGCCTACGCCGCCGGCAGCCCTGTCGTCATCTTCGGCGGCGCCGCCCCAGTCCAGAACTGGGATCAGGGCGCCTTGCAGGACATGCGCCACCTCGACCTCGTCCGCCCAATCACCAAATGGGCGCGCACCGTTGTCCAGACCAGACGCCTCGCCGAGTACACCGCGATGGCCTTCCGCGAGGCGACCACCGGCAGACAGGGACCCGTCTTCCTCGAATGCCCGATGGACGTCCTCAACGCGATCATCCCCACCGAAGAGGCCGTCATCCCGACCGACGGCTACCGCACCACGATCAAGGCACAGCCTGACCCGCGAGCAATCGAGCGTGCCGCCGCTCTCCTTGGGCAGTCCGAGCGTCCGGTGATCTTTGCCGGCGCGACCGTCTGGTGGGATGGCGCCGCCGAGCCGCTCCGCGCGCTGGCCGAGCAGCTGCAAGCGCCGGTCTTCCTCAACGGCGCGGGACGTGGTAGCCTGCCGCCCGACCACCCGCTCTCCTTCGCGATGGCCCGCCGCCGCGCCCTCACCAATGCCGATGTGCTCCTCCTCGTTGGCACCAAGCTCGACTTCCGCCTCAACTACGGCCAGCCAC
Source organism: uncultured Chloroflexia bacterium (assembly GCA_963841205.1). GTDB lineage: Bacteria > Chloroflexota > Ktedonobacteria > Ktedonobacterales > JADMIN01 > CAWAWP01. The sequence continues at coordinate 73,505 of CAWJCH010000028.1, forward strand.
CGCTGATCCCGAAGGACGCCAAGATCGTCTGGCTCGACGCCCAAGCCGAGGACATCGGCGTCAATCGCGGCGCGGACATCGGCATCCCCGGCGACGTCTCTGCCGCGCTCAGCGGCCTGGTCGCCGCCCTCGGCAGGACGCCCGATCACGCCTCCTGGCTAGAGTCTCTGCGCGAGATCGAGACCAAAGCCCGCGAGGCCGACGAAGCCCTGATGGCCTCCGATGCTCGACCGATTCATCCGGCCCGACTCTGCCGCGAGCTACGCGACGTGCTCGACCGCGACGCGTATGTCATAGGCGACGGCGGCGACATCGTCAGTTGGGGCGCGCGCATCCTCGCGCCGTGGGAGCCGGGCCACTGGCTCGACGCCGGCCCTTTCGGCACGCTCGGCGCGGGCACAGGCTTCGCCATCGCCGCCAAGCTGGCGCACCCGGATAAGCAGGTCGCCGTCCTCTTCGGCGACGGCAGCTTCGGCCTGAACGGCATGGAGTTCGAGACGATGGTGCGCCACAATCTGCCGGTGCTCGCCGTCATCGGCAACGACGGCCAGTGGGGCGAGATCGCCCACCCGCAGAAGGCGCTCCTCGGCCACGCCGTCGGCTCGGAGCTGGCCCCTGGCATCCGCTACGACCGCGTGGTGGAGGCCTTCGGCGGCTACGGCGAGCTGGTCGAGCGTCCCGCAGACATCCGCCCCGCGCTGGAGCGCGCGCTCGCCTCGGGCAGGCCCGCCTGCGTCAACGTCCTCACCGACCCGAACATCCCCTTCCCGCGCTCCACGCAAGTCGCCGTGTAGGCAAGGCAGACGCAGGATTTCACCACAGAGGGCACAGCGGGAGGAGCGGAGATCAACGCAGGTTTAACGGAGGGGACGGGAGTTTATGGTGGACTTTGGGGTAATCGAGACAGCGGAGATCGGTTGACTCCTCCGTGTCCCTCTCTTGACTGCCCCTGAAAGCTACGTATCTCCTGTCCATTCCGTCCTCCGTGACCTCCATGCCCGCTGTGGTTCAATCTCTGCTCTTACGCCGTCGTTGCGCCGCCACGTGCCGGAGCGTTCGGGCTGGCAGCGAATTTCTCCAGCGGTGTAGGGATATGGTCGATCGAGCCGAGCAGAAAGACGGAGCAGAGGATGCCGAACACCAGCACGACGCCCGCAACGAGGCAGCCGAGCGCGAAGGATCCCCTACTGCCGACGAGGAAGCCAGTGATGCCGCGACGAGGTCACGGGGATACACTGGCGGCGGTCGGATGCGGCGGGCCGTGGTGAGTCCCGGCGTTGGGTCACGAGGAGTGGCGCATGGAGTATCAGTATGAGCAAGCCGTCGAGCTGCTGCGCCGGACGCCGGCGACGTTGGCGGCGCTGCTGCGCGGGCTACCCGAGGCGTGGACGAGGGGCACGGAGGGACCGGGGACGTGGAGCGCCTACGACGTGGTGGGGCATCTGCTAGAGGGCGAGGAGCTCGATTGGATCGTGCGCGCCCACGTGATCCTCGACCACAGCGAGGGGCATCCCTTCGAGTCGTTCAATCGAGCGGCGATGTTCGAGAAGTCCGCGGATACCCCCCTCGACGAGCTGTTGGCGACGTTCGAGCGGGCACGGGCGCGCAATCTGGCGACGCTCGACGAGTTGGGGATCACGCCGGAGCGACTCGGCTTCAAGGGCACGCATCCGGCGCTGGGATCGGTGACGCTGAGCCAGCTGCTGGCGACCTGGGTGGTGCACGACCTCAACCATATCGGGCAGATCGTGGAGGTGATGTCGCGGCAGTATTCCGACGCGGTGGGTCCCTGGATCGCGTACCTCAACATCCTCACGCGGCCGATCCTGACGGAGTGACGGTGGGGTCGCGGCAACTGCAGTGCCGGCGCACAGGTGACGCGGACTGAAGCCCGCTGAGGGCGCGAGCGGCGAGTGCGATGAGGTCGCTCGCTGCCCTGATGGACTTGTACTCTTGATGGCGGACAGGGGTTCCTCACCCCCCGGCCAAGCCCCCCGTGGGGGACCCGCCTCTCTCCGCGGGGCGAGGGGGAGCGCGCGGGCGCCGGTGTCTGCTACGAAAAGGACAAGCAAGACCGTAAGGCCAGGGGTAATCCTTGCTTCGCATTCGAAGCACGAAGGGCGAAGGTCTGCGGGAATGCGTATGGATGGCACGCGACGGGGCGAGTAGATGGGGCGAGGCGTCGCGCCGGAGCGCAGCGGCGCCTCGCTGGGGGCGTGCCGCGGCGTTAGTCGGTGGAGGGGCGGGTGTACATCAGAGAGCCGGGAGTGGTGAGCATCTCGCCGGTCTCCAGCAGGGTCTTGAGGCCGGAGAGCACTTGCGGCCAGCCGCCGTAGACCTGCTCGTTGGCGTCGTCGCGCAGTTGGTCGTGCGTGACGGTGAGCTTGCAGGAGTCGCCGATCGGCTCGATCAGCCAGGTGACGCGCGAGGTGCCCGCGGCCTTGACGTCGTCGCTCCACTGCGCGTTGAAGCTCTGGACGAGGCGGCGCGGCGGGTCCACTTCGAGGTTCTCGCCCTGGAAGATGGGGGTGGGCGACATAGGGCTGCCGGCGACATAGGACGAGCCGGGGGTCCAGTCGGAGGTGACGCCGACGCCAAACCAATAGGTGCGGCGCGATGCGTCGTCGGTGATGGCCTGCCAGAGGCGCTCTGGGTTGGTCTTGATGTAGATCTCGAAGACTTTCTGCATCTGCTGCTCCTCAAGACGCTGCTTGAGCCCGCTGAGCGACGCGGCCCAGGGCTCGGCGAACTTGCTCACCCAGCGATCGTGGATGAGGCGGATGGGGACCGTGTTCAGGAAGTGCAGCTTCTCGCGGCCACGGCGCTGCGTGACGACGAGTCCGGCATCTTCGAGCACGCGGAGGTGCTTCATGACGCCGAAGCGGGTCATGGGTAGCCGCCCCTCTAGTTCGCTGAGGGTCTGGCCGTCACGCTGGTAGAGTTCGTCGAGCACGCCGCGGCGGGTGGGGTCGGCGAGAGCTTTGAACACGTCATCCACGGTAGAGATAATACGTGACCATTTGGTCACGTGTCAAGAGACACCACCCCCAGCGAGCCCCACGCGTGGTGGACCTTGCCGCTCCCGCAGGGAGAGGGGGTAACTCGGCGCAGACGATGTGCAGTAATAGGGAGGATGACGGCGAGTGGCGGGGGCGAAGGTCGGCGGCCACGGGAGGCATAGGTGGAGTAGAATAAGAGGCAAGTACCCGGTGGGGCGGTGATGATCGGATGACGCTCACTCAACGGCGAGGAGACGGCATATGCTCAAAGAATCGTTGCTTTTTCTGGCGCGGCAGGACGGCATTCGCAGGTTCGTCAGCACGAACGGCGCGGCGCGGCGCGTGGCGCGGCGCTTCGTGGCGGGCGAAGCGCTCGACGAGGCGATGCTGGTGGCGCGGGCGCTGAATCGGCAGCACATCGCCGTCTCGCTGGACCACCTGGGTGAGAATGTCTCCGACGCGGGCGAGGCGCGTTCCTCGGCGCGCGACTACCTGGCGATCCTGGATTGCATCGCCTCGACGGGCGCGGAGGCGAACATCTCGATCAAGCTGACGGCGCTGGGACTAGACGTGTCGGGGGATCTCTGCCACGAGCATCTGCGCATGGTGCTGGCGCGGGCGGCGGAGCTGGGCATCTTCGTGCGGGTAGATATGGAAGGCTCGGACTACACGGAGCGCACGCTGGAGATGGTGCTGGAGGCGCGGCGGGGATTCGAGAATGTCGGCACGGTGATGCAGAGCATGCTCTATCGCACGCCGCGGGATGTGGAGGCGCTGATCGCCAGCAAGACGCGGGTGCGCCTGGTGAAGGGCGCGTATCTGGAGCCGCCGGCGCTGGCGTATCCCAAGAAGGCCGACGTCGACGCGGCGTACGTGACGCTGATGCACGCGCTACTGGAGCGCGGGGTGTATCCGGCGATCGCGACGCACGACGAGCGGATGATCGCGGAGGCGCGACGATTCACGCGGGAGCACGGCATCGCGCGGGCGCGGTTCGAGTTCCAGATGCTCTACGGCATCCGTCGCGATTTGCAGGAGGGGCTGGCGCGCGAGGGCTACAACGTGCGGGTGTACGTGCCCTACGGCACGCAGTGGTATCCGTACCTGACGCGGCGTATGGCGGAGCGGCCCGCGAACCTGGTCTTCGTGGCGGGCAACGCGCTCCGACGATAGGTGTGGGCGGCATCTCTCCTACAAACCGGCCTTGAATTCAGCATTTGTCGCATATGCGTGACTCCAGTGGCGATGCCACTTGGGTATCGCCAGGCTGCTTTGACACCAATTCTGACACCAATTCGGCGCCTAGACACCAAACAGGTTATCCATCGTGCGCGCCGCGGCCTGGAGCATCCTCGGCGTGACGTGCGCGTAGATGCCGAGCGTGATGGAGACGTGTGAGTGCCCGAGCATCTCCTGCACGACCTTGGGGTTGATGCCCTCCTCCAGCAGCAGCGTCGCGGCGGTGTGTCGCAAGTCGTGAAACCGGATGTGTGGCAGCTGCGACCGATGCAGGATCGGGAGGAAGGCACGACGCAAGAATCCGCGGGGATGCTGGGGCCGGCCGATGGTGTTCGGGAAGACCAGATCCAGGTCCGTCCACACATCTCCCCACTCGGCCCGTTCCGCCAGTTGGCGTTCCCGATGTTGCGCGAGCGCACCTATCGCCCGCTGCGGCAGGATGATCTTGCGGCGACTCATCTCCGTCTTCGGTTCGGCCAGCACGAGGTGCGAGTTGATGACGTTCAGCGTCCTTTGGACCCTGAGAATCCCGCCATCGAAGTCGATGTCCCCCCATTTTAGTCCGAGGATTTCGCCTTCGCGCATCCCCGTTGTCAGTGCGAGCACGCAGGCGGCTTCAAAACGTTCCCCTTGCGCGGCCTGCAGCAGCTGGCGCGCCTGTTCGGTTGACAGAAAAAGGGCTTTCGCCCGCCGCACGCCACGTCGTTGCAACGGCAGTGGTACGGCGTATGACGGCTTGAGCCGTTGCCGCGTGTGGGCCAATCAGGCAGCATAGAACCCTATGAGCCAGACAGCGGTACGCACGACCTCCCAGGAGAAGCTGCGGCCAACGCTGGCCCAAGAGCGGGCGCTGGAGGAGGTGCGGGGGCGCTGCCGCGCGCGCTCCAACGTCTCCAACGCCGCCCTCGAACGGCGCCGCACGGCCTGGCAGCGGTGCTGCGTCTCGGTCACGCGCTCGCAGCAGGAAGCGGAGGTGCAGGACCTCCGCGCGGCCTTCCCGGAGTACGCGGCCCTCCACTCGCACGTCCTGCAGGACGTCCTGGCCCGGCTGGACACGACCTAGCAGGCGTTCTTCCGGCGCATCGAACGCATCGAACGCATCGAGCGCATCGAACGCATCGAACGCATCGAACACGGCGAGCAGGCGGGATTCCCGCGTTTCACGGGCCACACCCGCTGGCACTCCTTCCCCGACAAGGAGTACGGCAACGGCGCCACGCTGGCGAACGGCGTCTTGGTGCGGTCGAAGATCGGACGCGTCCGCGTGCCGTGGTCGCGCCCCCTGGAAGGTACGCCCACGACGGTCACGCTCCGCCGGGAGGCGGCTGGTTGGTACGTCGGCTGCTCGTGCGCGGAGGTGCCCCTCCCTCCCGTGCCACCCACCGGGCACGAGAGCGGCATAGACCTGGGCCTGGAAGCGTTTGCGACGCGCTCGAAGGGCGAGCGCCTCTTCATGCCAGCCGGCTAGCGCAGGGCCGAAATGCCAGCCGGCTAGCGCAGGGCCGAACGCCGCTTGCAGACCGCCCAGCGGCGGGTCTCGCGTCGCCAGAAGGGCGGCCAGAAGGGCGGCACGCGACGCCAGAAGGCGGGGCCACGGCTCGCCAAGGCGGCCTCAGCAGGTTCGCCACCAGCGGCACGACGTGCAGCACACAGCCGCCCGCGCGCTCGTTCGCCAGTACGACACGATCTAGCAGGAGGATGTGCACAGGAGGATGTGCCGGTCCGCAACCTGGTCGCAACCTGCTGCAGCATCACCATCTGGCCAAGTCCATCGCGGACGCTGGGGGGTCTGCCTTCCTGGCCATCCTGATCGTCACAGCGGCGAATGCTGGGAGAACAGGGCACGCGGGTGATCCTGCGTTCACCAGCCAGACGTGTGCTGGCCGTGGGGCGATCGTCCAGCAAGGGGTGTCCGTCCGCTGCCACGAGGGCCCGGACTGCGCGACGCGCCTGCATCGGGACCACAACGCCGCCAAGAACATCGCGAGGCGCGGGCCGCGCCTTCGGGGAGGCGTGGGACTACCCGCGTCGGAGAACCGAGAACCCGTGGGGCTTTCGCCCCGGCGGAGTGTCAGAATGCCACCTTGCTGATGACCTCGGGCACGTAGAGCCGTATGGCGCTCGCTTGACCACTCCCCACGGCTGACGCCGGGGGATTCTTGGGCTGACCACCGCTCACCTAGCGAGCTAGGAGCGTCGTACAGGGTCATGTCGTGGCCCGAAGCCACCTCCACACGCGTCGATTCCCGCAGGCCCTGCGGTAGGGGGGCGAGTATCGCACACCTGGTCGGTTGGTGTCCGGGTGTCGGGAGCGCCTGACGGCGCGCGGCGCTTCCTCCCCGTGGGTGCACCGCGGGGTCTTCGCGCCACATTCTTTGATAACTCTGGTGACTCCGCGGCTTGACGCTGTGTTCTACAGCGGTGAGCCACGATGCGAGATACTGTCCAAAGGTCTGACGCTCGCCGACGATGGGCAGCCCCACGTCACGGTCACGAAGAGCGGCGGTGAGTCGTTTAGCCGCTTCTTGCCGTGTCTTGGCGTAGAAGTACTTGCGCCTCCCTCCCTCTAGCGTGACGCGCGCCACCCAGCGACCGTCCGCACGCTTCGTGATGCTGCCCTCGTTGTTTGCGCGCCTGCCCGCCATACGCTAGCTCGCTTTCTGCAACGTGATGAGCTGTTCGACGAATTCGTGAAGGGCTCGCACCGGCACCAACCTTCGCCCACCGACCTTGCGGCTGGCGAGCTCGCCCGTCGCGAGGAAGCCGTAGAGTCGCGTGCGCTTGATGCCAAGTGCGTTGCACGCTTCGTCCACGGTCAAAAGCACCCTGGCCCGTGGCGGTTCTTCTGCCGCCCGTAGCTCCTCCTGGGGCATGTGCATTTCCTCCTTTCGCTCGTGAATCGGCTAAGCCGCGGGTATTTGCGACGCCAGGATGCCCAGGCGTTGCCGCTTGTCGTCGCGGATGGCCTCGAAGGTGAGGCCCTTGTCCTCGTGGTACTCGGCCATCCAGTCGTAGAACCAGGTGAGGAAGTCCGCCGCGTTGGCCTTGGGGAGTGCGCTCGCCAGCAGTGCCGCCGCCTTGGTGGAGCAGCCGGCGAGCATCTGGCAGATCAGCCGCAGGTCGCCTTTCTCCCGCTTCTCGCGGACCGCCGGCTCGCCCTGGCCGTAGGACTCGGCCCGCTGAATGGCATGCCACGCTGGCGAGGGCGGCCAGCGCCATTTGTTGGGGTCGGCGGCGTCGGGCTCGGTGTGCCGCAGCCAGCATTAGGTCGAGTACGCCCACAAACCCGGCAGCTGGTCGAAGAAGGCGAAAGCGTCCTCGACCTGGAGCTGGCGGAGCACCTCGCGCTCGTAGCGGAACTCGACGCGGATCACCCGCGAGACGCCGTCCCATCCGTTGCGCAGCCAGATGGCGTGCATCCAG
>CAWJCH010000029.1:0-12977 GCA_963841205.1 uncultured Chloroflexia bacterium
GGCGCGATCCCGATCCGTTCTATAAGCGGCTCCGCGACGAGGCGCCGGTGCACTGGGATCCCAATGGCGGCAGGGAGGGCGGCTGGGTGTTGACGCGCCTGGCGGACTGCATGGCGGCGCTGCGCGATCCGCGCGTCACGGCGGAGCGGCTCGACCGCCCGGCGATGGCGGACATGCTGCCCGACGAGTTCAAGCGCGCCGCCGAACAGGTCTTTCGCGCCATCCCGCGTCAACTGCTGTTTCAGGATCCGCCAGATCATACCCGGCTGCGCGGGCTGGTCAACAAGGCGTTCACGCCTCGGCTGGTCGAGAACATGCGCCCGCGCGTCAGGGTGCTGGTGGCTGAGATGCTCGACGCGGCGGAGGCCAAGGGGTCGATGGACGTGATCGCCGATCTGGACTACCCGCTGCCGGCGATCGTCATCGCCGAGATGCTCGGCGTGCCGCCGGAGATCGCATGCAGTTCATCCACTGGGCCGAGGACTTCGGCGGACTGCTGGATAGCTCGGTGCTGACGCTGGAGCAGGCGCTGCAGGCGCTGTTCGGCGTCTCCGATTTCATGGACTACTTCCGCGCCATCATCGAGCGTCGCGCCACCGAGCCGCGCGACGACCTGCTGCAGGCGCTCCTGGCCGCCCGCGAGCGCGAGGATACCCTGAGCGAGGATGAGTTGCTCGCCAATCTGGTTCTGCTGCTGGCGGCGGGCCATGGCACGACGACGCACCTCATCGGCAACGGATTGCTCGCCCTGCTGCGCAATCCGGAGCAACTGCGGCTCTGGAGCGCGCACGACGAACTGACCGCCACCGCCATGCCCGAGCTGCTGCGCTACGACAGCCCCGTGCAACTGACGGGGCGCAACGTGCGCGAGCCGTTCACCATCAGCGGCGTGGAGATCGGCGCGGGCCAGCACGTGACGACGCTGCTGGGCGCGGCGAACCACGATCCGGCGCAGTTCACCGATCCGGAGCGGCTCGACATCACGCGGCCCGAGGCGCGCAACGTGGCCTTCGGCTTCGGCATCCACTTCTGCCTCGGCGCTCCGCTGGCCCGGCTGGAGGGCGAAGAGGTGCTGCCCGCCGTCGTCAAGCGCTTCCCGAACCTGCGCCTAGTCGCTGGCGCCGAAGAGTCGCTGGAATACGCGCCGAGCATCGTGTTCCGTGGGCTGCGGGCGCTCCCGGCGGGCAGTTGATTGAGCATGATGCGAACTGATACAGAGGGGCGACTGGCGCGTGCGCTAGAGTCGCTGGAGGGGCTCCCGGTCGGCGATGCCTTCGGGCAGCGCTTCTTCGCGCATCCGGCCTCGATCACCTCGATGATCGGCCAGCGGATGCTGCCGGAGCCGCCGTGGCGGTATACCGACGACACGCAGATGACGCTCTCGGTGGTCGAGATACTGCGGCTTCAGGGGGACCATCGAGCAGGACGCGCTGGCCAAGAGCTTTGGCAAGGGCTACGACATATCGCGCGGGTATTGGCCGGCGATGCACGGCCTGCTCGTGCAGTTTCGCAGCCGCAAGGGATGGCGAACCGCTGCGCGTGCTTTCTTCGGCGGCAGCGGCTCGTATGGGAACGGGGCCGCGATGCGCGTCGCCCCGCTCGGCGCCTACTTCGCGGATGACCTGACGCTCGCCGCAGAACAGGCGGCGCTCTCCGCCGAGGTGACACATACGCATCCAGAGGGCATCGCGGGCGCGGTAGCCGTCGCGGTGGCGGCGGCGCGGGCCGCGCGAGAACGCGAAGGCGGCGTAACGAGCACGCCAGAGGCGTTCCTCGACGACGTTCTGAGGTATGTGCCGGCGAGCGCCGTGCGTAACGGCATTGAGCGGGGGCGCGACATCGCGGCGGGGACGGCGGCGGAGTATGTGGCGATAGAGCTTGGCAACGGAGTCTTCGTCTCGGCGCAGGATACCGTGCCGTTCGCGCTCTGGTGCGCTGCGCACAATCTCAACAGTTACGAAGAGGCATTGTGGACGACGGTGCGCGGACTCGGCGACCGAGACACGAATTGTGCCATCGTCGGCGGCATTGTCGCGTGCGCGACCAGGGCAGAGGCGATCCCGGCCGAGTGGCGCACGAGCCGAGAGGCGCTGCCGACGTGGCACCTGGAGTCGCAGCCGGAGGCGCCACGCGCGGCTCGTCGCACGTCACAACGGCATGCCTGAGGAGGGGACAGCATCGAGGACCTCGGCGGCACGGCTGGAGACGACGGGCCCGGCTTTCGGGGGGACGTCGCGCAGGGCGGTGAGCGCGAGCAGGCCCGCAAGGATGTAGACGATGCCCTGCGTGTTGAGGACGAAGAGGATGCCGAGGCGGTCGCCAAGGAGGCCGGCCCCCGCCGCGCCGAGGAGGCTGGCGAAGGCGGCAACGGCGCCCGCGCTGGCAAACACCCTGCCACGATAGGCCTCGCCGACGACGCGCTGGACGAGCGTACTGACGCCGATGCTCGCGCAGACCGCCGGCACACCTACAAGCGCGAAGAGCACCAACCCCGGCGCGAGCTTGGGATAGAAAGCGGGGTAGTTGAAGATCGCCAGATCGCCCGGGCCGAGGCCGAGGCTGCCAAGCCCGATCAGCACCTTCGCCGGGGCATCTTTCGCCGCTCTGCCGATGAGCAGGCCGCCGAGGAGACCGCCCACCGCCTGCGCGGCCATGAGGTAGCCAAACTCCGGCGCGCCGCCGTGGAGGATCTTCGAGACGAATGGGGGCAGCAGCGTGCCGAAAACGCCTTCACCGAGGCTCGTCAGGAGCAGGGAGACGAGGAGCACGCGGAGGGGTTGCAGGCGGAAGATCAGGCGCAGGCCATCGAGCCACTCGCCGAGGAACCCCGCCGGGGCGGGTGGCGCGCTTTCAGCATCCGTCGCGTCTGTGGCATGCGATGAGAGCATGGAGCGTCGGCTGGTGGCGGGGACACGGGTCAGGGCGATGAGGAAGGCGGCGAACACGAAGCTTGACGCGTCCACCAGGACGATGCCGCCGAGGCCGAATATGCCGGCGACGAGGCCGCCGAGGGGTGGGCCGATCAGCCGCGCGAGGTTCATGTTGAGCGCGCTCAGCACGTTCGCCGGGACGAGGTAGCGATCCGCCACCAGGGTTGGCAGCAGCGCGCGCTCGGTGGGCGCGAAGAATTGCTCGATGGTGCCCGCGAGAAAGACGACGGGATAAACGATCCAGAGGGTGTCGGCGGAGTGGACGAGCAGCAGCGGCAGCAGCGCCAGGACGGAGGGAAGATCGGCTACGATCAGCGTGCGGCGGCGATTCCAGCGGTCCAGGAAGTCCCCGGCGACCGAGCCGAAGAGCAGTCCCGGCAGCAGAGCGACGGTGAACATGATGCCGGTCGCCAGGGTCGAGCCGGTCTCGACGTAGACGTAGATCGGCAGGCCGATGGAGAGGGTCCAATCGCCGGCGAGCGAGATGAGGCCGGCGGACCAGAGCAGGAAGAAGTTGCGCTAGCGCAGCGTGGCGAACATGTCGCGTCCTCCGGATGAGGGCATGGCGAGGCCGTCGAACCGGCGCCGCTCGGTCGATGAAGGGAGAAGGGACTAGCCGCGTTATGCGGACTGGTAGACACTCAAGACTTCGAGGGTGTCGCGGGCGCGGACGTACTCGACGCGTCGGCTGTTGTCCGCGTTCGCGAAGCCGGTGACGTAGGCGGGGCGCCCCTGCGCCTCGATCTCGCCTATGGGGAGGGCGTGCATGCGCGGGTGCGCGCGCCAGAATGCCTGCGTCTCGGGGCGGTCAACGGCGAGGTGCCAAAGCGAGGCGCCATCTACCGGGCCGCAGGTAGGGCAGAACTGATAGAAGCCGCATAGTTCGGCTACCACGAGGGCGAGGCCTTCGGGGAAAGCGGTCTGCACGGTCGTTTCTCCGCCGCACACTGGGCAGGAGACGGGATGGTGGGTCAGCGCTGAGCGATAGTGATCATTCAGATTGAGCAGGACGTGGGTGAGGATGCTCTTGGGGCTGACGAGCGTGGTGAGGGCGTCGGTGGGGCACAAACCACGGAGCTGACCACCCGGATAGACGCAGCCGCCGGAACAGGCGTAGGCGACGCCGCCCCTCGCGCGATCGACGACGTAGCGCAGGTAACGCTGGCCGCAGAATGGGCACCAGATGCGCGTGGGCTGCCATCCGTCTTCGTCCGCCGCGGGGGTGAGGCTGATGCCGAAGGTGGCGGCCTCGTCGCGGAGGTCAGTGGTGAGGAGACGCCGGAGCACCTGTTTGCCCCGCGAGATACGCTGCGCAACGACATCCGCCGTGATGCCCAGGCGCGCGGCGATCTCGCCCTGCGGCAGATCGTCTACGAAGCGCTGCGTGAGGATGATGCGAGTGAGCGCGGGCAAGTGCGAGAGCGCACGGTCGAGCAGCGAGGCAAGCTCTTCGCGCTCCATCTCGCGCTCGACATCGAATTCGTCGGCCACCGCGAGGGTGGGATCGGCGTTGCGCGTATCTTCGGCGAGAGGCGTCGCGCGATACGCCTCGGCGCGCCCGTGAGCGTGCCGCCAGCGCAGGCAGACATTGCGCGTGATGGCGTTGAGCCACTGCGCCACGCCGCCGGCTTCGACCCCGCCCGCGAGTTTGTGCTGGTTGCGCCAGGCTTCGAGCAGCGCCTCTTGCGTCAAGTCCTCCGCCGCGTCGCGGCTGCCACTGAGAAAGGCGGCGAGGCGCACGAGGCGTGGGCGCTCCGCGATCAGCCAATGCTCAAGCGCTGAGTGATTGGGGCGAATTGACACTCCCCAGGCGTAAACGCCGGGGATGCTCAGGCTACGTGTGTGGTACCCCATGGGGTACCCCATGGGGTACCCCACTGCGTTAGCGCCTGACGGGCCTGCCCGGCCCGATGGTACGGGGTGGCGTCCGAAGAGGCCACGTTGCTCGGCCGGACAGGGCACTCTTCTACCGAACGGGTAGAGCAACGGCCATTGGACCGGACTGGCTTTCATCCCCCTGCCTTGAGGCAGGGGGATGAAAGCCAGGATTTTGCTAGGTAGAGATCAGGCGATGATGCTTCCAATGGCGTCTCTCCGCGGTGCAGGTAGTGTATCGCTCGGGTTCCGCTGGAGGTGTATCAGGGTTTCTGACCAAAAGCTGACACAAATTTTGGGGGCACCCGCGTCGTCGGGGCGCGAACCGCATGCATGCTAGAGATTGATCTCCATCGCGTGGCTGCGGGTGAAGCCGAGGGACTCGTAGACGGGGGCACCCATGTCGGAGGCCCAGAGGATGAGGCGCTGGATGCCCTGCTCGCGTGCGGAGTCCATCAGGCGGGTCATCAATTGGGTGGAGATGCCCTGGCGGCGGTGGTCGGGCACGGTGTAGACGCTGGAGACGAAGCCGCGCTTGCGCATCGTCTCGCCGATGTGCGGCGGCACGATCCAGACGATGAGGATGGCGCAGGCGACGGGGACGCCATCGACCTCGGCGAGCCAGGGCTGATGGGCGCCGCACTCGATCTCGGCCTGCGTGGCGTTTTTGTACGCCGTGGCGAAGTCCTCGAAGGTCCCCTCGACACCGCGCATCTCCGTCTCCATCTGCCAGCGCAGCTCGGAGAGGACGGGCAGGTCGTGGGGCGTCGCCTCGCGGCAGGTTACGGTGGTCATGTCCTCCCCTTTGGGGTTGTTCGGAGCTAGGAGCGCTGGCCGAGGATCAGCGTGCGTCCGGTCATGTCTCTCGGCTGGGGGATCTGCAGCAGTTGCAGCATCGTCGGGGCGACGTCGGCCAGGATGCCGTCGGCGCGGAGGGTGACGCCCGGCCAGTGCGGCACGACGAAGTAGAACGGCACCGGATTGGTGGTGTGCGAGGTCAGCGGCTTGCCCGTATCGTACTCGATCATCTGCTCGGCGTTGCCGTGGTCCGCCGTGATCAGCGCGGCGCCGCCCTGGGCCAGCGTCGCCTCGACGACCCGACCAACGCCGGCGTCCACCGCCTCGACGGCCTTGATGGTGGCCACGATGACGCCGGTGTGGCCGACCATGTCGGCGTTGGCGTAGTTCATGATGACCACGTCGTAGACACCGCTCTGGATGCGCCGCACGGCCTCGTCAGTCAGCTCGACGGAGCTCATCTCCGGCTTGAGGTCATAGGTGGCGACTTTGGGTGAGGGGACTAACAGGCGATCCTCGCCGGGGTAGGGCGCCTCGCGGCCACCGTTGAAGAAGAAGGTGACATGGGCATATTTCTCCGTCTCGGCGGTGTGGAACTGCTTCATGCCGCGGTCGGAGAGGAGCTTGGCCAGCGGCTCCGTGACGTTGTCGGCGGGGAAGGCGACCTCGACCGGCAGGCCGGACTCGTACTCGGTCATGGTGACGAAAGCGAGGTCGTCCAGGCGCGGCCCACGGTCGAAGATGCCCGCGGCCTGCGGCGGCAGCTCCGGCAGCGCAAAGGCCTTGGTCAACTCGCGGCCACGATCCGAGCGGAAGTTGAAGTAGACGACGGCGTCGCCAGCCTCGACCGTGGCGACGGGTTGGCCGTCCTCCATCACGACCATCGGCTCGATGAACTCGTCGGTGACTTTGGCCTCATACGAGGCGGCGACGGCCTGCACGGGGTCCGCGACGGGCTTGCCCTCACCGCGCGTCATGGCCCAGTAGACGCGGGCGATGCGGTCCCAGCGGTTGTCGCGGTCCATGGCGTAGTAGCGGCCCGAGACGGTGGCGACCTTGGCGAGGTGATCGCCCCCGATTTCGGCGGCACGTGCCTGCAACTCGGCCAAGTAGTCCTTGGCGCCGAAGGGCGAGGTGTCGCGGCCGTCGGTGAAGGCGTGGACGTAGACACGCTCGACCTCGTGCTTGGCGGCGAGCTGGAGGCAGGCGTAGAGGTGGCTCTGGTGCGCGTGGACGCCGCCGGGGCCGATCAGCCCGCAGAAGTGCAGTTTGCTCTCGTTGCGCTTGGCGTGCGCGACGGCGTGCAGCAGGGCGGGATTCTCGAAGAAGGAGCCGTCGGCGATGGCGGCGGAGACGCGCGTGTACTCTTGCAGAACGCGCTTGCCCGCGCCGATGTTGAGGTGGCCGACCTCGGAATTGCCCATCTGCCCCTCCGGCAGGCCGACGGCAGGTCCGGAGGTGGCGAGCTGCGTGTGCGGCCAGTCGCGGGCGATGCGGTCGAGGTTGGGCTTGCGCGCCATGGCGATGGCGTTGGCATCCGCGCGCGGGTTGATGCCGTAGCCGTCCATCACGATCAGCACGAGCGGGCGGGGAATCGCGTCGGTGGAGGCCATCGCGGGCAGTCCTTCTGGTTGCTCGTCCGGCGAAGCGGGGCCGGGACGACGCTCTCTAGCATAACACAGGGGTTTCGATGGCTCGCACGCGTCACCTCGGAGGCGGAAGTCGCCCTGGAGGGGCGGAAATGGGGTTGAAGTCCGGATTTTTCAGGCTTCATGGTAGGTGAGTCTGCCGAAGATTCGGCTGCAAGGCCGGGATTTTCGTTTCCGTTTCCTTCCGCTTTTGCGTTTTGATCGGCCCTGTCGTGGTGGAGGAGGGGGAACCTATCCCCTTCCCTGCGAGGGAGGGGGTCGCTCGCGGAGCGGATTCGCGCACAGAGGTGTGATGTGGGCGGGTGTTTGGTTGGGAAGGTGCGTCAGTTGGGGGGTGAGCGAGAGTTTAGAACTTATATTCTTTTGGGAATTGTAGCACATGGCACGGGCAGAGGCAAGGGGAGACGGTGAGACGGTTGTGGGCCGCCTATTGGGTTGCGCTCGGCGAGTCGTCTGTACTCCTATGGTACAATGCCGAATCGGTCAGACCTGCTCACATAGCGGCGGGCGGCTTTCAGCTCACTCAGCGCAGGAGGATGTGGCGTGCAACAAACGTCACGGCGCGCGGCCGATGTTCCGCAGGAGGCGCCCGAGCAGCCCCAGCACGGCTTCTCGATGCGCGAGGCGGCGGAGACGGTTGGGCTGACGCTCCTGATCTTCCTCGCGGTCCACTTCTCGATTCAGCCCTATCGCGTTGACGGGCCGAGCATGCAGCCGGGCCTGCACACGAACGATCTGCTGCTGGTCAACCTGCTCACCTTCGACTTCGGCTCGCCCCAGCGCGGCGACGTGGTGGTGCTGCACCCGCCGAGCGACGTGACGCAGAATTACGTGAAGCGCATCGTCGGCCTCCCCGGCGACACCATCACGCTGACGCCGACGACGACGGCGGTAGATGGCAAGGTGCTCAGCGAGCCGTATATCGCGCCGGAGCCGGATGGCAGCGGGGAGAATAATCTCGGCGGTGGCAGCGTGCCATGCCCAGAGAGCGGCGTATTGCTCGACCAACAGACCTGCCAGATCGTCCTGGGGGCCAACGACTACTGGGTGATGGGCGACAATCGCCAGGACAGCACGGACTCGCGCATCTTCGGCGTGGTGCCCCGCAACCTGATCATCGGCAAGGCGCAGGTGGTGATCTACCCGATCAGCGCCATCGAATGGCTGCCGAATTTCTCACAGGTCTTCGCGGGGATCGGCAAGTGACAACTCCCCATTCCTAAAAGGGACGGGGCTTCTACGGTCTTGCACCGATGCGGTGTTGCCCCACAGCCATTATCTTGGAACCCGCAAACATCATTCAATTGACAAGGTGCTAGCAAACAATACAGCACATCTACTGCTCGCCTGCTGGCGATGCGGCATTCATCGCCAGCCCTGAACGGGCGGGGTCTTCTGCCGCTAAAGGGTGAAGGATTGTGGGCGAGGCGGGCCTGGCCCTTCCTTGGTGGGGGACAGCGCGGGTCGGCAAGGGGTCCCCGCCCCCTGCCCGCAGCTAGGAGTCAAACTCCGAACGGTGCCGGAGCGCGGGATCGCGGGCTGAACTCCGCCGCTCATCCAGCAGCAACCGGGCAGCACCTGGTGCGTGGCACTGGGGCGAGGGATCGCGCCGCTCGCCGCTTCGGGCTAGTGCCGCTTGGGCACGGCGACGGGCAGTGCTATAATTGGCGACGTTCAGCCGCGAGTGCGCGCTGCAAGGGGTTCGCCATCAGGCGTACGACGCGGTGTCTGCTGGGGCGAGGAGGGCGGAGCGTGCAGGAGGCCCAGATACTTCCTCCGTCGAGCGCGAAGCCGAAGGTGAAGCCGTCGAGCCGATCACGGCACATCGCTCGGGAGATTCTGGAAACCATCGGCCTGACGCTGGTGATCTTCCTCGCGATCCACTCCTCGGTGCAGGCCTCGACAGTCCACGGGGTCAGCATGCAGCCGGACCTGCACGAAGGCGAGTGGGTGATGGTGAACTACTGGTCCTATCGCTTCGGCTCGCCCCAGCGCGGCGACGTGGTGGTCTTCAAGCCGCCGATCACCATCCAGGGGGCGGACTACCTTATCAAGCGCATCGTTGCGATCCCCGGAGACACGATCTCGATCAACGCCACCGACGTCTTTGTGAACGGGAAGCAACTCAAGGAGCCGTACCTCGAGCCACTGCCCGCCGATGCCCAGGGCGTCGAGACCGTTACGGGAGTCGTTTCGGGCCTGAAACTGCAGAAAGACCAGTACTGGGTGATGGGCGATAACCGGCGCGACAGCCTGGACTCACGAAGCTTCGGCATCGTGACGGGGCGGAGCATCGTGGGGAAAGCGGAGGTCGTCGCGTGGCCGCTGAACGCGCTGCACTGGCTGCCAACCTATTCAGGTATCTTCGCGGGTGCCACGCACTGAACGGCGTCAACGGCCCGTGTGACGCACCGGGGCACGGCATCGCGATGGTGGAGCGCCGAAGTAAGTAGCCGAGGGACTGAGGTCCCGCTCACGATTTTTCAAGACGCGGAGGAGGCGACGTGCAGGACTATCAGGCGCCGGCGCGTTTGCACACCCCGGCCGAGCGGCGAGCGCACCTGATGCGCGAGCTGGTCGAAGTGGTGCTTTTCGTCGGCATCGTCTTCGTGATCGTGCAGTTCGCGATCAAGCCGTATCGCGTGACGGGCACCAACATGTCGCCCCATTTGCTGCCCGACCAGATCATCGTCGTCAATCGCACTTCGTACATCCTCTCCGGCCCCGGACGTGGCGACGTGGTGGTCTATTCGAACCCCACGAGCACCTCGCAGCAGCTGATCGGGCGCGTGATCGCCGTGCCGGGCGACAAACTCGCCATCAACGCGTCGCAGGTGATCCTCAACGGCGTCGTCCTCAACGAGACCTACGCGCCGCAGGTGACGGGCTCCAGCAATGTCATCGTCCAGCCCGTCACGCTGGCGAGCGGCCAATACTACATCATGAACGACAACCGCGCCGCGCAGGGTGACTCGCGTAATTTCGGGCTAGTCGCGCGCTCCAACATCATCGGCAGGGCGGCGATCGTGTTCTGGCCGCTGAGCAGCTTCGGCGGCGTCTCGACCTTCGCGAGCGTGTTCAAGAACGTGCCCTAGGGGATTGCGCGGGTGGCGCCGCGAGTGGGCGGGCAAACAGGACGCAGGCGGTGCGCAGGCGAGGGTTTCCTCCTGCTGCCCGCGCCTCGGGCATGGCGATGGGAGACGTGGCCGAGCGCGATTCGCCGGGCCTTTGAGGCCAGAGAGCGGCATGGTATGTTGACACTCCCCGCAGCTAAAGCCGGGGGATTCCTGTTTCAACGGGCCAGCCGGACGCGGGCGAACCCGTCCCGGTCTTACGGCCTCTCCACAGGCGGAGACCGCGAGCCCCGCGGCCTTGACATTCTTCGCAGCGTTCACATCCCGGTCGTGGACATATCCGCATGCAGGACACGTCTAGCAGGACACGTCCAGTGATGGGTAGCCAGCGCAAGTGAGTCGAGCACATGCCCGCAGACGGAGCATCGCTTGCTACTCGGATACCATTTGTCGATGGCGACCAGCGTGCGCCCGTACCACTCGGCTTTGTAGGTGAGTTGGTGCACGAATTCGCCCCAGCCGACGTCGGAGATGGCTTTTGCTAGCGTATGACTCTTGACCATCGCCTTCACGTCCAGGCTCTCGACGCATACCGTTTGGTTCTCACGGATGATGCGGGTCGAGAGCGTGTGCAGGAAGTCGCGGCGACGGTCATTGACACGGGCGTGGATGTGGGCCACTTCGACGCGGGCCTTCTCGCGGTTCTTGGCGCCTTTCTGCTTGCGGGCCAGACGGCGTTGCGCCTTGGCGAGTCGCTGCGCATCCCGGTGGAAGAACGTGGGATTACCCGCCTTCTCGCCGGTATCGAGCACCACCATGTCCTGCACCCCAAGATCAACGCCGACTTCTCGCGCGACGGGCGGCAAGGGCTGGAGGTCCTCCTCCACGAGGATGCTGACGAAGGAGCGCCCGGCGGTATCCCGGCGGACGGTGACGGTGCTTGGCATGGCGCCATCGGGCACGGGGCGCGACCAGCGAATGGCGAGCGGGGCATCCATCTTGGCGAGCGTCAATGCCGAGGTAGCAGCGTTCCAGCGAAACGCGGAGGTGGTGTACTCGGCCGCTTGTGCGCCGCGCTTCCTATGGAAGGTGGGGTACTTGGCGCGGCCCGGGAAGAAATTGCGGAAGGCACGGTCGAGATGGCGCAACGTATGCTGCGTCCGCAACGTTTGCTGCGTCCGCAACGTTTGCTGCGTCGGGACGCTGGAGACCTCATTGAGCCACGCCGTCTCCGGCTGGCGCTTCACCTCGGTCAACGCCGTCGAGGTGTCCGCGTAGCGGATGCGCTGCTGTCGCTCGTAGGAGGCCTCCGTCCGCAGACGCAGCGCTCAGTTGTAGACGAAACGCGCACCGCCGAACGTCCGCGCCAGCACGTCGGCTTGTGCGGCCGTCGGGTAGAATCGATAGCGGTAGGCACGTTTCTGTTTCATGCTCACAGTATACTGTATAACATGTGACAACTCCCTACGGCGAAAGCCGGGGGCTTCTAGGCCGAAGCCAGAGACTGTTGTCCCAGTCTCAGACTATTTAGACTTGCATTGTAGTCGCGGTCTAACACCACCCCACAACAGGGGCAGGCAGAGGTGCGGTCGGAGAGGGAGCGTGTTGGCCGATGTCCACACTGTGAGCAATCTTGACTCGTGTACGCGGGGTTCACGGCGACATACTTCCGATCGGCCCATGCTGCCTTGTACGAAAGGAGGCTGGTGAACTGACTCCACGCTGCGTCATGGATGCTCTTGGCGAGACAGTGGTTGTGCACCATCCGATTGACCGAGAGGTCTTCTACTGCGATCAGGTCAAATCCGTCCACGATGCGGCGGCTGTGCTGATGGGTGAAGTCGCCGCGCCGCCAGGCCATGCGCTCATGGACGCGCGCCACGACCTTACGCCGCTTAGCACGTTCCGGTGTATCGTTCTCTTCCTTCGACAGACGCCGTTGCGCCTTCGCCAGCGCTTTCTCCTCAGCCCGGAAGAAGCGAGGGTTGGCGACTTCAGCACCCGTCGAGAGAGTGGCAAAGGTCTTGAGACCAACGTCAATCCCGACCTGTTGACCAGTCGCTGGCAGCGGGGACGGCTCGACCCACTCGCAGGAGAGGCAGACATACCATTTGTCGGTGCTACTGCGGCAAATGGTCGCTGTCTTGGGTACGCCTTCCAGCGGTCGATGCGGGATGATCTTTACTTGTCCGACGCCATGCAGACGAACGCGCCGAGTCTCCGTGTCGAGCTTGCAGCCCACCGGCACCTGGGGATACGTGATGCTGTCGTAGTGCCATTTCCCGCGAAAACGCGGATAGCCCGGTTTCTCGCCAGCGCGCACGCGTCGGAAGAAGGCTTGAAAGGCCAGATCAATGCGAACCGCGACGTTCTGCAACACCTGTGACTGCACAGCAGCCAGCGCGGGCCGGGTCGCTTTGAGCAGCGGCAATGTCGCCTGCTGGTCATAGAGGCGTACCGACGCCTGTCGCTGCTCCCAGGCATCACGCCGCGCGGCGAGCAATTCATTGTACAGCCAGCGACATTCCTCAAGCTGTTGCGCGAGGATACGCCGCTGCTGTTTGTTCGGGTACAGGCGGTACTTGAACGTCTTACGCACACGTGTATAAGATGCTTAAAGCATACGTACTATCAAGGCGAAATGGCCATTC
>CAWJCH010000030.1:0-76573 GCA_963841205.1 uncultured Chloroflexia bacterium
CGGCCAGTCAGCTCACGCGGCGGCCCTGTTAGACGACGCCGCCAGCCGACTCGAAAACGCCGCGCGTCCCGCCCTCGCCGCCCTGGCGATCCGCGACCGCGCCCGTCTTGCCATCACCCGCGGCGAGCTCGATCACGCCGCTCGGCTGGCCCAGCAGGCCCGCGCCCTCGCCGCCCAGGCCGAGTCCACGGCAGCCGATACTTCCCCGCTCGCGGCGGTCGCCGGCGTCGAAGAGGAGTTGGCACTGGCGCTCGGCCAGCTCGAGGTCGCCCGCGCCCGCGCCGAAGAAGCGGCGACGGCCGCCCAGCGCGAGAGCGACGCACTCGCCCCGACCGACGCCGCGCTGGGGCAGGCCGAGGTCGAGCTGCGCTCCGGCAACCTCGATGCCGCCGTGAGGGCGTACAACGTGGCGCTGAGGCTCGCGCAGGCCAGCGAGACCCCAGTGCAAGAGGCAGTCGCCAGCCTGGGCTTGGCCCGCGTGCTGCTGCGGCGTGGCCTCGCCGAGGAAGCGGCCATCGGCGAGGGCGAGCAGCTAGCGCACCTGCGCGCCGCGGACGACATTGCCGCGCTCGCCCTCGCCCAGTTCGGCATCGCCGAGGCGCGTCAGCAGCTTGGCGAGACCGCCGCCGCTCGCGCGGCCTACGGCGAGGCCCTGCGACTCTACACCGAGAGCGATGATCGGCTCGGCCAGGCGGCGGCGCTCGAGGGCGAAGCCCGTCTGCTCCTCGAGGGCAACGAGCTGGAGGCCGCCGCGGGCCTCTTCCATCGGGCCATGCAACTCATCGAGCGCGTCGCCACGAGCGTGAACGACGCCGCCACGCGTGCCACCTTCTACGACGCCCATCCCACGGTCTATGCCGACGCCATCCTCGTCGCCGCCCGCGAGCAGAACGCCGCGCACGCGCTCGACATCGCCGCGCGCTACGCCGAGCGCGCCGGCAGGGCCGGCCGCGCCGCCGCCAGCCAGCGCCTCCGCGAGCGCGAGCAGGCAATCCCCCTGCGTGGACCCGATCTCACCAAGGAGGAAATCGAGCGCAACAAAGCGATCGTCCACGTCCTGGCCGACGCCCGCAAGCAGCTCTCAGGCTGACAGAAATAGGGCTGGAACGCGCCGCAAGCCGCGCCGTTTCAGCTCAGGCGGATAGGCGGGTCGGTTTTGCCTCTTGCGGTTTTGTCCTATTGGTCGTAAAATACCAACATGAATACAACGCCACCTGCGTACACCACCATTCGCATCTGGACGCGCACCTTGCGGGCGTTGCGATTGCTAGGGGCGCTCACGGGCGAGCGCATGGTGCAGGTACTCGACCGACTCATCGTCCGATGAGTTGCAGCGCGTACAGAAGCGGGAGCAGCGGTAACGTGGAGAGCGTGCGCAAAACCTACAAGGAGAAGCTCAAGCCGACGCCCGCACAGGAGCGGGTGCTTGAGGAGGTGCTCTGGCGCTGCCGCACGCTCTATAACACCGCCTTGAGCAGCGCATCACCGCCTACCGTCGTCGCGGCGTCTCGGTCTCGCGCTACCAGCAGGAGGCCGAGTTGAAGGAGATCCGCGCTGCTATGCCGGAGCTACGCTGCCATCCACAGCCCGTGCTCCAGGACGTGTTGGCGCGGCTCGACAAGACGTATCAGGCCTTCTTCCGGCGGGTCAAGGCGGGCAAACACCGGGCTTCCCGCGCTTCAAGGCCGTCGTCGCTATCACGCCTTCACCTACAAGGAGTATGGCAACGGCGCGCTATCTGGATAATGGCTTTCTCGTCTCGCCAAAATCGGGCGGCTCGCCGTCCGTTGGAGCCGCCCATGGAAGGCACGCTCAAGACGGTCACGATCCGCCAAGAGGCGGATGGGTGGTATATGTTTTTCTCCTGCGAGGGCGTGCCCATCCAGCAGTTGTCCCCCACCAACCAAGAGACGGCGATCGATCTCGGCGTGGAAGCCTTCGCCACGTTGGCTGATGGCACGTGCATCGCCAACCCACGCCTCATCGCGGGGCGAGCGGCGCCTAGAAAGCCCAGCGGCGTGTCTCACGTCGCAAGAAAGGGAGCGAGCGCAGACGCAAAGCGGTGCAACTGCTCGCAAGGGCGCATCAGCACGTGCGGCGGCAGCGCCAGGACTTTCACCACAAGACCGCGCTCTCCCTTGTGCGCCAGTACGACACCATCTATCACGAAGACTTGCAGACGGTCAACATGCTCAAGAACCACCACCTGGCCAAGTCGATTAGCGACGCTGGCTGGGGTCACTTCTTGAGCATCCTGAGCTTCAAGGCAGTATGCGCCGGTCGCTCAGTCGTAGCCGTACCGCCTGCCTATACCAGTCAGACGTGCTCTGGCTGTGGCGTCATCGTCCAGAAGGGTTTGTCCGTTCGGTGGCACGAATGCCCGGACTGCGGGACCAGCCTCCATCGGGACCACAACGCCGCCAAGAACATCCAACGGCTCGGACAGGGCCTTCGGGGAGTCGCGGGGATACCTGCGGCAGAGAACCGAGAACCCGTGGGGCTTTAGCCCCCGCGGTGTGTCAGGGCAGCTCCAGGTTGTAGGTGTAGAACTGCGTCTCGCGCACCCACCCCAGCGACTCGTAGAGCGCTTGCGCGGGCGTGTTGTCCACCGCCGTCTCAAGCATCAAGCCTGCCGCGCCGCTCTCGATCCCGAAAAGCCGCGCATGCTCCAGCAGGGTGCGCCCCACGCCCAGGCGTCGCCACTCCGGCGCCACGAAGAGGTCATTCAGCAGCCACAGCGGCTTCATCCGCGTCGAGCTGAAGAGCGGATAGAGCTGGGTGAAGCCGATCGGCGTCTGCCGCTCGCCCTCCTCGATCAGCGCCAGGAAGATCACCGACTCATTGTTGCCGAGCCGCTCGGTGAGGAAATCGGTCGCGCCCTCGATGTCCGGTGCGCTGCGATAGAACTGGCGATACGCGTCGAAGAGCGGCGCCACCAGCTCGACCTCCTCAACGTCCACCTGGATGATCGTGACGCTCTCCGGCGACGGTCGTTGTTGGCTCACATGCCCCCACTTTCCGCAGTTCCTGACGGCTCGTGCCGAAGAAACGACGAACGCTATGCCGATTGCAGCATCTCATACGGGTACTCTTCGGGCCGTTGGCCTTCGCGCCGCGGGCGCGCGGGCGAGATTGGCCCCGGCCTTCTGGTCAGGGAGCGGCAACACACCCCGACAACCCAGCGCAACTTGGCCTCACTATACAACGGGGTCCGAACGCCGAAGCGTAGTCGGACCCCGCATACCTACGTCGTTGGGTGCGCGCATCGCTCACCTACTCGCCAAGTTCCTCGCTCGGCAGCGTCTGGCGACGGCCACCGCGCCGCTGGCGGTGCGACTCGGCGACGCGCAACCGGGCCACTGCGACCTCCAACGCCGCGGCGGCAACAGCTGCGTCATTCGAACTGATCGCCTGATCCCTGAGCGCTTGCGCCCGCCGTCGCGCCTCCTCGGCGTGGGCCTCGTCGATCTCGGAGGCGCGCTCGGCGTCGTCCGCCAGGATGGTGACGACGCCCTGATTCACTTCCAAGAAGCCGCCCGCCACGAAAATGCCCTCGTCCACATTGTGGTTGCGCAAGCGCAGTTCGCCGAGCGCGAGCGTCGTCAACAGCGGCGCGTGGTGAGGCAGGATGCCAAGCTGCCCCTCACTGCCAGGCGCGATCACCATCTCGGCCTCGCCGTTGAAGACTGTCTGCTGCGCCGTGACGATCGTCACGTGCAGCGTCGGACGTTGCGACACGGTCGGCCTCCCTTCACACCACGCCTATTGGTCGGCCTGCCCGCGCTCGACCACGTCCTCGATCGGCCCCGCCAAGTAGAAGTGGACCTCCGAGATATTGTCGTGCTTGCCCTCGAGGATCTCCTTGAAGCCGCGGATCGTGTCCGCCAGCGACACGGTGCGCCCCGGACGACCCGTGAACGCCTCGGCCACGTTGAACGGCTGCGAGAAGAACTGCTCAATCTTGCGGGCGCGAGCGACGGTCAACTTGTCATCGTCGGAGAGCTCGTCCACGCCGAGGATGGCGATGATCGACTGCAGGTCCTTGTAGCGCTGGAGAACCTGCTTCACATTCTGCGCCACGTCGTAGTGCTCCTGCCCGACGATGTTCGGGTCGAGGATGCGGCTCGTCGAGCCCAATGGATCGACGGCGGGGAAGAGGCCGCGCGAGGCCAGCGCGCGCTCCAGCACGATCGTGGAGTCGAGGTGGGCGAAGGTCGCCGCCGGGGCGGGATCGGTGAAGTCGTCGGCTGGCACGTACACCGCCTGCATCGAGGTGATCGAGCCCTTCTTCGTCGAGGTGATGCGCTCCTGGAGTTGCCCCATCTCCTCCGCGAGGTTCGGCTGATAGCCCACGGCGGACGGCATGCGGCCCAGCAGCGCCGAAACCTCTGCGCCAGCCTGCGTGAAGCGGAAGATGTTATCGATGAAGAGCAGCATATCGCGCCCTTCAGTGTCGCGGAAATACTCCGCGATGGTGAGGCCCGAGAGGGCCACGCGCAGGCGCGAACCCGGCGGCTCATTCATCTGGCCGAAGACCATCGCCAGCTTATCGAGCACGCCAGCGCCGGTCATTTCCTCGTAGAGGTCGTTGCCCTCGCGGGTACGCTCGCCCACGCCGGCAAAGACCGAGAGGCCACCGGACACCTTGGCGATGTTGTTGATCAACTCCTGGATGATGACGGTCTTGCCGGTGCCGGCGCCGCCGAAGGTGCCAATCTTGCCGCCGCGCATGAACGGGGCGATCAGGTCGATGACCTTGATGCCGGTGACGAGTACTTCGGCGCTTGTCGCCTGATCTTCCAACGTCGGCGCGGCTCGGTGAATCGGCAGGCGCGGCGCACCGACCGGGGCGGGCTTGTTGTCCACCGGCTCGCCGAGCACGTTGAAGATGCGTCCCAGCGTCAGCGGGCCGACCGGCACCGTGATCGGGCTGCCCGTGTCATACGCCGCCTGACCTCGCGCCATGCCGTCGGTCGGCCCCATGCCGACGCAGCGCACGACGTTGTTGCCGAGCAACTGTTCAACTTCGAGGACGAGCAGATGATCCTGGCCGGGGATCTGCACCTCAAGGGCGTTGTAGATGGCGGGCAGTTTGTCGGGCGGGAACTCGACGTCGACGACGTTGCCCAGCACCTGGGTGACGGTACCCTTCGTGCGGGCGGGGGCGGTAGCAGTCATGGTGAATGTCCTTTGGCGGCGTTGGGCGTGCGGGCGACGCCCGACGAACATGTATTCCTGAGAGGTCAGCTGGCGTTCGCGCCGGCGACGATCTCGAGGATCTGGTTGGTGATGGCGGCCTGTCGAGCCTTGTTATAGGTGAGCGTCAGGTCGTCGAGCAGATCGGTCGCGTTATCGGTCGCGTTACGCATGGCGACCATCTGTGCCGAATAGAAGCTAGCGATGGTCTCCAGCAGCGGTTGATAGATCAGTGTCTCGACGTAGCGCTCGAGCAGCGCGCCGAGGATCGTCTCGGCGTCCGGCTCGAAGATGTACTGCGGTACCGGACCCTGTACCTCGTCTTGCGCGGGGGGCTGCACCGGCAGGATCTGCAAGACCGTCGGCGTTTGGACCACGGCGGAGACGTATTTGGGGTAGACCAGATAGACCGCGTCCATCTCCTCAGCGAGATAGGCGTCTTTGACCACCTGGGCGATCGCGCGCATGTCGCTGACCTTCGGCTGGTCGCCCAGCATCGTGAATTCTGCGGCGAGGTTCTGGCCGGTACGCCGCACGAAATCGCGCCCCTTGCGCCCGACCGCGATGAACGAGACTGGCAGCGCCGGATTCTCGTACTGGCGGCGAAGCTCGATCGCCAACTGGCCCGCGCGGCGGTTGACGTTGCTCGACAGCGCGCCGGCCAGCCCCTTGTCGGGCGTCACCAGCAGGATGCCCACCTTGCGCACCTCGCGCGACTGCATCAGGGGTAGGTCCTCCTGGCCCTCGGCCTCGGCGGAGAGCCGCGAGAGCAGCTTGATCAGCTGCTCCGAGTAAGGGCGAGCGGCGAGCACGCGCTCCTGGGCACGGCGCATCTTCGAGCTTGCCACCATCTGCAGCGCGCGCGTTATCTGCGCGACGTTCTTCACGGAGGCGATGCGCCGTCGGACCTCAAGCGTTGATGGCATGGATTCACACCTCGCCTCTGGAGAGGCCAGTGGCATCTATGTCGTCGCGCACACTGCGGGCAGCCACACGAACACGACGACACGTGCCCAAGAGCGGTCACCGCACAGACTATCGCGGGGCGACCTTCTGATAATCGGCGACCGCCGCATCGATCTGCGCGAGCAGCTCGTCCGGGAGCTTCTTCTTGTTCGTCACCGTGGTGTCGTAGATGGTCCGCACCAGGTCGGCGTAGTTCGCGTCCATATATTGGTGGAACTGTTGCTCCCAGTCCGGTACCCTCTCAACCGGCACCTCGTCGAGGAAGCCCTTCGAGGCCGCATAGATGATCAAGATCTGATGCTCAACCGCCATCGGCTGATACTGTTTCTGCTTGATGATCTCTTGCTGCCGCTGGCCGCGATCGATGCGCTGCTTGGTGGCGCGGTCGAGGTCGGAGCCGAACTGCGCGAAGGCCGCGAGGTCGCGGAACTGCGCGAGGTCAAGTTTGAGGGTGCCGGCGACCTGCTTCATCCCCGGCGTCTGCGCGGCGCCACCCACGCGGCTGACCGAGATGCCGACGTTCAGGGCCGGCCGCACGCCGGCGTTGAAGAGGTCCGTCTCCAGGAACATCTGACCGTCCGTGATCGAGATCACGTTGGTCGGGATGTAGGCCGAAACGTCGTTGGCCTTCGTCTCGATGATCGGCAGCGCCGTCAAGGAGCCGCCGCCGTAGTCTTTGTTTAGGCGCGCGGCGCGCTCTAACAGGCGGCTGTGCAGATAGAACACGTCGCCCGGATACGCCTCGCGCCCCGGCGGACGGCGGATGATCAGCGACATGTTGCGGTAGGCATCCGCGTGCTTCGAGAGGTCGTCGTAGATCACGAGCGCGTCGCGCCCGCTCTCCATGATCTCCTCGCCCATCGCACAGCCGGCATACGGCGCGAGATACTTCAGCGGTGCGGGGTCCTCTGCGCCAGCGTGGACGATGATGGTGTGCTCCATCGCGCCGTACTGGTTCAGGATCTCGCGGATGCGCGCGACCTGGAAGTTCTTCTGCCCGATTGAGACGTAGATGCAGGTGAGGTTTTTGCCCTTCTGGTTGATGATCGTGTCAAGGGCAACGGCGGTCTTGCCGGTCTGCCGGTCGCCGATGATCAACTCGCGCTGGCCACGACCTATCGGAATCAGTGCGTCGATGGCCTTGAGGCCCGTCTGCACCGGAGTATCCACCGGGTGTCGCGTGATGACACCGGGAGCGACGCGCTCGACCGGGCGGAACCTATCCGTGGCGATCGGGCCGGCGTCGTCGATGGGCTGCCCAAGCGCGTTGACGACGCGCCCGATCAAGGCGTCGCCGACCGGCACCTGGGCGATGCGCCCGGTGGTGCGCACCTCGTCGTCCTCGTGCAGGAGGGTATAGTCACCGAGGATTGGTACGGCGACCGAGTCCTCTTCGAGGTTGAACGCGATGCCGATCAGGCCGGTGCGCGGAAACTCGACGAGCTCGAGGTAACCCACGCCAGAGAGGCCATAGACGCGCGCGATGCCGTCGGCAACCTCGATCACGGTGCCGACGCTGACCAGTTGAGCCTCGGTGTCGGCGCCGCTGAAGTTCGCAATTCGATCGCGTATGACTTTGGTAATTTCGTCCGCGATTGCCATGTCGTTCTCCGGTTATCTATCTCGCCGCCAGAAGACCCAGGACTTGCGTCCTGAGGGATGAATGGCGCTCTGGCTCACCGTACGTATGCTATACTGTACCCCATACCGCAGGGCCTACCGAAATCTACGCCTGAGGAGCGGTGGTGACATCCAAGCCACCAATGCTCGTGTAAGACTGGCTCGGCTTGCCGATCCAGCGGTGAGCAGCCCAGGAATCTCGCGGCTTCAGCCGTGGAGAAGGTCAACTTCTGAAGGTTCGCGTCGCCCAGTGGCCCCGGCGACGCGCCTCAGCGCGCACCGACTGGTGAATGGTGGATCGCCCCGGCGAGGCCAGCGCTAACGGCGACGACGCTTATTCGAACGATTATTTCGATTGCCGCCCGACGATCCGGACTTGCTCGCCGCGCCAACCTTCACCGGCTCGTCCTGGCGTGGCCGGGGCTGCATGTGAAGGGCGTCATGGTGGCGCAGTGCCGTGTCATTCGAGCGGTCAGGTTGCCTATCCTGCGGGGCGCCGCTCCCCGGCGGCGCGGACGGCGTGCCCGTGATCGTCGGCGACGTATCCGATGGTGAGCCATCGTCCGCGACCGGAGTGCCGCCGACTGGACCTGAGCCTGCCGGTGCGCCGCCCTGGCCTGGGCCAGCATCGCCGCCCACGATGTCGGCAAATGAACTGCCGTCATCAGGGCCGCCGAACGCGCCGGCGGCGATCTGCTGGCGCAGCACCGCGAAGCGCCGCCTCAGACTGCCATCTATCAGTGTGTCACCAACGCGGGCGATAGCGCCACCCAAGATCGCTGGATCGACGCGCTCACGCAGGAGAATGCGCTTTCCGGTGATCGCCTGGAGTTGGCTTGCGATCTGCGCGCGCAGGTCATCATCCAGCGCGACGGCTGTGGTGACCTCCGCCGGCGCCTGGCCGCGGTAGTCGTTGTAAAGCCGCTCGAACTCAGTGCTGATCCCCGGCGCAATCTCGGCGATGCCACGCTCGACCAGCAGCAGGGCCAGGTTGAGCGCCTCCGGCTGCACCTTGTCCGCGAGCAGGTCGCGGACCATCAACTCTTTGCGCGCGGCGGGGATCTTCGGCTCGCTGAGCACGAATAGCAATCGCTTGTTGCCGAGGTAATCGGCGATCGTGCGGACATCTTGGCGCCAGCGATCGACGTTGCCCGACTCCGCCGCGATCTCGAAGACCGCCTGTGCGTAGCGACGCGCGGTCGCGCCTTTTAACACTGGAGGTCCCTCGACTGCGCGACGAACTCAGAGACGAGGCGACGGTTGGTGGCCGTGTCGAGCGAGGTGCCGACCACCTGCTCCGCCGCCTGGATGGCGATGTCCGCCACCTCCTGGCGAAGCTGCGACCGCGCCTGCGCGATCTGTTGCTGGATCTGGCGCTCGGCCTGGTCCAAGATTTGTTTCGATCGCGCCTGCGCCTGCGCCTCGATGTCGGCGCGCAGCTGCTCGCCAGCCTGGCTCGCCCGCGCGAGCACGGTCTGCGAATCGCGACGCGCCTGTTCGAGCAGCGCCTCGACGCGCTTCTGCGCCTGGTCGAGATCCTCCTTCGCCTTCTGCGCGTTCTGCACGCCCTCGCGGATCAGCGACGCGCGCTGATCCATCGTCCGCATCAGGATGGGAAACACCCACTTGGCGAGGACGATCAAGACGACCACGAACACGACGATCTGGGCGACGAGGTTGTAGAGATTGATGCCCAATTTATCCATAGGACGTCTCCTTCAGCTCTCGCGGCGACGTCCCCGGCAGCATCGCACCGGGGATGCCACTACTTGACGTTGCCGGTGACGAATAGGATGATGAGCGCCACGACCAGGGCGTAGATCGAGATGGCCTCGGCAAACACGATCGCCAGGATCATGTTCGTGCGGATCATGCCCGCCGCATCCGGGTTGCGGCCCATGGCGGCGAGCGCAGGGCCGGCGATCAAACCGACGCCGATGCCGGGGCCGATGGCTCCGAGGCCGATGGCGATGGCGGCGGCCAACTCGAAGAACTGTGGGTTCATGCGATCCCTCCTGCAAAGTATGCCTGTTGGCTCGCGCCAGTTGCGAGCCGAGGCGCCGTGGAACAGCGTCTCAGGGCACTGCCCTGAACTGGGCCCGGACAACGGGACCTGGGACGATAAGGAAGAGAGCCGAAAGACTCAAATGAGATGGACACCCACGAGCCGAGAAATTGCCGGGTTAGGCGACGGGGGCCCCCTTCTCGGCGGCGACGAAGGCTGCCGCTGCCTCGTCACGCTTGGCGTGTGACACCTCGGCGGTGTGCTCCACCTCGGCATCCTCATGGCCGTGGCCAGTTGAGCCGAGCGTCATGAAGATGAGGGTCAGGAAGGCGAAGACGAAGGCTTGGATGAAGCCCACGAAGAGCTCCAGGAAGTAGAACGGGATCGGGCCGACGACCGGCAACAGGAAGTTGATGACGAGTAGCAGCACGTCGCCCGCGAAGACGTTGCCGAAAAGACGGAAGCTGAGCGAGAGGACGCGCAGCGGCTCGAGCACCAGCTCAAGCAGTCCGACGATCAGGCCGATCGGGCCTTCCTTCAGTGTGAAATAGCGACCCAACTGGCCGCCGACGCCGAGGATCTTGAAGCCATAGGCCTGCGTGGCGATGACGGAGACGATCGCCAAGGCGATGGTGAAGTTCAGGTCGGTCGAGGGCGGACGCAGCCACGGCGTGATGCAATTGGACTGCGAGCCGGTAAGGAAGACGCTGGTGATCGCGCCCTCGCAGCCAGGCACCTCATGGGAGACCGTACCGATGGTCTCGATGCCGGGGATCACCGACCACCAGTTGCTGATCAGGATCAGCAGGAACATCGAGGCGACCCACGGGAAGAAGCGGCGCCCGTTGCGCGGCCCGGCCACCTCAATGCAGAGGTTCAGCAGCGCTTCGAGTATCCATTCGGCGAGATTCTGCAGCGGGCCGGGGATGACCTTCGATTTGCGCGCGGCAAGGGCGAAGAAGCCGATGACGATCAGCGCGCTGACGATCGCAAGGATGAAGGTGTTGTAGACAGGGAACGGCCCGATGTAGAACAGCGCGTCCGCTGGAACGCCAATATGAGGCAATTTCCAGAGCACGGAGGATCTCCCTTCGTCTCTTGGCTGCCGCTTATGCGCGTTACCTCTGGTCGCCCTCGCCCTCCGCGCCGACCACCTGTGTCAGGTCACTTCAGCGAGGAGACGAGGCGAACAATTCCAAAGATGCCAGCGGCCAGGCCAAGCAGCAGCCCGATGAGTGTGGCGACAGGCGAGGATTGCAATCGGTCGTCAATGAAGTGCCCGGCGATGAATCCAACCGCCGCGCCGCCGACGATATACACGACTACCTGCCCAGGAATGGCGAAGCCTTCCCAGATCGAGCTGTCATTTTTCTGCTTATCGTCATCGGTCTTCATTGAAGTGCCTTGCGATACGCGCACCGAAAGGATGATAGCATAGCCTTGTACTCCTCTGCAATAACTTATAGTACCATAAACATATCTAAATATCGGCGGCATCTAGGCTAACGATGGCAGGGGTGCGACGTTCTTGAGCAGGTGGTCCATGCAGACGCCTGCTGCCAATCAGACGGACAACATCTCGGACAACTCGTTCGCCGCATAGGCGAGCGGCGACGCTGGATACCCAACTCCACCTGGCGGGACCTCGAGCGGCCGCGTCGGCGGCACTCGCCATCGATCGCGGTCTTCGCGTCGCACAATACCTCGGCGCCGGGCGAACTCGAGATACCGCGCCACGAGTCGAGCCGCGCCACGCGCGTCGAGCAGACGCTTGTCGACGTGACGCCCCTCGCCGGCGAGTTTATGCGCCTGGGCGCGCACCTCATCGACGAGTCGGGGCGTGCTGAAGACCGGATCGGGCAGGCGCCCGTACGCAGTGATCACGCCGGATGCCAACTGCGTGCAGGTGAATCGTGCCGCCAGGAGCCACGATTGACGCAAGGTCGCGAAGAGTTCCTGGCGCGAACATGTGGGAGCGTTTTCTATGGGCGCCGTGACGTCAACGAAGAGGCGCGGGCGGCCCGTCGTCATGAAGTCGTAGACCAGCGCGATGGGCAGGACGCTCGTGTCGGGGGGCGAGGCGCGGAGCACGCGGTACATGCCACCGGTGATCGGGCTGAGGCGTCCGTCGGGCGTGAGCCTGCCCTCTGGACCGTTGAAGATCGAGCCGCCGCGTCGCAGCCATGCAGCGATGTCATCCAGGTAGGCTTTCGCCGTATCGAGGACACGCCTTTCTGCCCGCCGCCGCGCTGAACTTACGAAGATCTCGGCGCCATAATACGACTGCAGCGCGATGTGGTAGCGCCAACGCAATAACTTCGAGAGCGCCAGATGTGCGAAGGTCTCGGGCTTCTGGCGGACGGCCGTCGCCAGCTCCGCCAAATACGACGGAGTGAGGAGCGCACCCGCCGGTTGATCACCTTCCGCTCGCAGCGCCTCGCGAATCCAGGTCTCCGCCGGTCGCAGGCGCAAGTCTCGCAAGGGGTGAGCACCTATGCCGCGCAGCAGCGGCCCAAGGTCAATTGGGCGGAGCAGAAAAGAAAACCAATGTGGGTGCAAAACGAGGCGCGCGAGGAAACCACGCTCGAAGGCATCCGAGCGCATGGCGAAATGGATGTCTGAGGTCAGGCCGCGCCAGCCCCGATGGATGAGTATGGGGGGTAGGGGCGCCATGCCGTCCGCGTCGCGCTTGTGCATGATGGCGTAGAAGGTGCGCGGCTGCCTCGCGTCATGCTCGAGCCCATGCGTCTCGATCTGGAAGTAGAGTCGTGGCACGGTGGCGAAGGCAGCGCAGAGCACCATACGGCCCGCCGCGCCGAGGACTGAGCTGTCGTGTGGCATTGCCGCCCACGCCTCCAAAAAGGAAGAGTGCCGCGATACATCAGGCAGACTCTATTGTACGCGAAACCTGAGGCTTGCAAGAAGGCGAGCGCAAACCCGGTACGCGGCGAGTTTCAGGCGCATCCGTACCATGCGAGCTGAACGCGCAGCGGATTAGCCGGGATGCCCCGCGAGTTTGTGCTGTCACGGGCGGAGTTCGCTCAGCGTTACGTGATGGCCGCGCGGATGCGAGGGCGCCACGGCTCAGGCATGGCGAAGATGGCGAATTCGACGGCCCAGCGAGGATGCATCAGTGGGACGCACCTCGACAGGGCGCACCGAACGTCACCGAAAGGAGGAATTCTTCGCCGTTCTGCTCCCAGAACAGGGACTCGCAAGGTGCCGCGTCGCTGATGCGGCAGGCTTCACGCGCCAGCGCGAGCAGCGCCTGTTCGTAGCCGATGCGCCAGAGACGCAAGGAGTGGGGAGCGCCGCCGGAGCGGGCACGGCCAGCTATCTCCTCTGCGCGATCCTGCACGAGAGTTGAGGGGAATCGCAGGTCGGCAATTGTCGCGCGAGAAGAGTGGTGAGTCACATTGGGCACAGCCGCCTGCAACCGGGGAGGTGTCAGTGTTCCGCGCGCGATGGTCGGCGGCAGCTCGTGCCCGTGATCGAGTGAACGCGCAGCGTCGTAGGCAGAAAAAGAGGCCGCCGATACGTCGTTTCGCTCAGCGCTGAAGTCGTCCTGCATGCCGGCCTCCTCGCAACGCGCATTGCTGTCCATCCTGCCATCTGGCGGACCCGCGATAACGTACGCAACTCGCGTGCCGGATTCGCCGGAAGCGCCGGCAGTAAGTGGTCACCCATCATTGGGCAGAGGATGTCCATCATTGGCACCGATTTGGCCCAGTTGCTTTGGAGTCAGAAGCCATGCGAGCGTGCCGCGCCCCGCCAGCGCGTTCGCGCCGCCTCCCTTGCCGAAGAGGTCCACCCGACCGCAAGCGCCCTTCTTCATCTCGATCATCGCCATTGTCTCCTTGCCTGGCGATGAGTAGGCCGATCAATGTACTAAAGTCCGGCTCGTGGCCAACGATGAGCACCTCGTCCACCTGGCGATACGGGCGCAGCGCATCGGCGAGGCCGTCGAGATCACAGCCAGGGGCGAGGGGTGCCGCTTCGGTGATCGCCATGCCGAACGCCTGGGCGGCGATCTCAGCCGTCTGTCGTGCGCGCACTAGTGGGCTGCTGAGTACCACGTTTGGCTTGAGATTGAGCGCGCGCAAGCCATTCGCCGCGGCCTCCATCTCGGCGCGACCCCCGGCAGTGAGTGGCCGCTGAAAGTCGTCTCCCGGCCAGGTATCCTTGTCACCAGCCTGGCCGTGGCGCAGGAAGTACAGTCGCATGCGCACACCTCCTTCGAGGAAAAACGCCGCACCACGGGGCAAATCGTGAACGTCGGGCAGAACGGCACGATGTCGAACGCGGCGATTGCTACGTGGGCGGTAGCAGCCCGGCGATCTCGATCACGTCGCCGGGCCCCACTCCAAGAGCGGATACCGCCGAGCCGTTGCGAACGGCAATGGCGAGCTGCCCCGAGCTATCGCGCAGCAGGAAGGGCTCATCTTCCGGTCCCTCCCCGAAGGTGATCGAACGCTCCGAGATCGTTCGCGAGCCGACGACGGCGCTGGCGTTTGGCTGAGCGAGGATCTGGTCTGTCAACTCGGGTCCGAGATCGGTGATGATGTTGCCGAAGTGATCGACGTAGATCGCGTGCGCAACGAGCGTGCCATCCCTCCACTCGGGCCGCCGCATCGCAAGGCACACGAGATCGTCGGGCGCGAGTGGCGATCCGAGCGAGGCGAGCGGCACACCCGCAACGAGGTGCGCGGCACAGGGAGCGAACACATCGCGCCCGTGAAAGGTTGCGCTAGGCTGCGGAGTCGCGTAGTACGCGGCGTCATCCAGAATCACCGCGCGTTCGGCTGGCGCCGCGGCGAGGACGTGGCTGAAGATGCCGTTGTCAGGGCCGACGAAGTAGCGCTCACCCGCGGAGAAGGCGATAGGCCGGCGAGCAGTGCCCACGCCTGGATCGACGACGGCAACGAAGACGGTGTTCGCCGGAAATGAGCGCCAGGCTGTCGAGAGGAGCCATGCTGCTGTGGACACGTCCTGCGGCGGGACCTCGTGGGTGAGATCGACCAGGTGGGCACGTGGCGCAATGCCGAGCATGATGCCCTTCATGACGCCAACGTAGACGTCAGCGCGCCCGAAATCAGTAAGCAGGGCGATGATTCCCGACGTGGGCATACTGGAGCCCTAACTCAAGAGCCTGCAATCGAACTTGACGACACCGGCTTTTCGGTCCGTTACCGTGCGGACGACCTCAAGCCGCACGACGCCGCCGATCGGCACGTCGAGGTCCGTTATGCCGACGATACGGGCCTCCGCGTGGACCTCGGGGTTGTCGAGTCGCGAGATGGTGCAGCGCACATACGGCTGCTCGACCCCCTCGAAGAACGCCGTAAGCCCCGTTTCTTTGTTGACGATCGTGCCTTCGATGATCATGCGCTGCCCTCCTCGCCTCGCCCGCTCGGCCGCGGACCGTTGACCAAGCGCCGTCCCGGAACTATAGGCTCGGGGAGATCGCCACGTCAACGCGCGCGAGGGTTGCGCCCTGGATGGCCCCTAGGCAGCCGCTGGACCAGATAGTGCCCAGTGCATCGACCACGACTCTATGTGCATCTCCCAGGGATCAGCGTACGGGGTAGGCGGAGGCGTGGGCGGCACGTCTAGCGGGCGTTTGGGGGTCGCTTGCGCGGCATTCCTCGAACCCATATAGTGATGGCACCCGGGCGAACGAGTCATGCTCGTCATAGCAAGTCGCCCAGTCGCACACAGCCGCTATCTTTGCCTCCGTGCGGGCCTCTCGATATGCGGGCAATTCCCCAGCGAAATGGAGATCGGCGTGGCGACGACGAAGGTCCGAATCGGCGATCCCACGACGCCGGCTCCTTCGTGGCGGGACGCGCCCGGGAATCGCGTCCGGCTCGCTGTGCGTCATCTCGGCTGGCATCATATTCTGGTGGGAGCGGGCATCCTCCTGTATCTCGGTATTTGGGCATGGACCGGCAGCTTTACCATCAACGACACTGATTTCGACGTCTTCTTCCTGCCGTCGGCTCGCATCGCCCTGGCGGGGCACCCGCTACACATCTATCAAGTACTCTTTCAAGGCAATTATCCGAACGCCAACGGGCCGCTCAGCATCCTGCCGCTGACGATTGTGGCGTGGGTCGCGCAACACCTCGGCTGGCTGGATTGGCATGAGGCTCGGCGCGCGCTGGTGATGGGCGCTTTCGCGGTGTTCCCGTTGCTGCTCGCACGC
Source organism: uncultured Chloroflexia bacterium (assembly GCA_963841205.1). Lineage (GTDB taxonomy): Bacteria > Chloroflexota > Ktedonobacteria > Ktedonobacterales > JADMIN01 > CAWAWP01. The sequence goes on from CAWJCH010000030.1 coordinate 15,993, forward strand.
GAGGCGCTGCTCGCACTCGATAGGCTGCTCTCTACGCCGCTCGTTGGCGCGTGGCGATTGCTGGCGTACGCCATCTTGATCTTCTCGCCCGAGCTATGGCACAGCGTCTTGCTCTACGGGCACATAGAGCAGCCGATTATGATCTGGCTGACGCTGTGGAGCGTGCGGGCGCTGGTCGAGCGACGCTTCGTCTTCGCCGGCGTCGTGATCGGGCTCGCGCTGCTCACGCGCACCACCGCGATCTTGTACCTGGTGCCGTTGGCATTGACGCTGGCGCTGCGGGGGCGCTGGCGGCAATCTCTGGTGTATCTCGCGGTGGCGGGGGGCACGGCACTGGTCGGAATAGCGCCATTTCTGCTGGCCGACGGCAAGGACGTGGTCTATTCGCTGCTGACCTTCCGCCCGACACTGATCGTGGGCGGCGGCAGCATCTGGGCAGCGATCCAGCACAACCCTGGAGTCGAGTCGTTCGCGCAGCAGCACGACAGCCTCGTGATCGTGGGCGCGGCACTGGTGCTGACTGGCGTCTCCCTTTTGCTGCGGCGCGATCTCGACATCGGCGCATCGGATACCTACCTTGTGCTGGCCGTGTCGGGGCTGTGTTTCCCGCTGTTCATCAAGACGCTCTGGCCATACTACTTCCTCGACATCTACATGTTCGTCGCGCTCTGGTGGCTGGCGCAGGCGCGTTTCGTCACCGATGGCTCGCGGCGGGTGCTCTGGATCGCGGCGGTCCTGTTGCCGGCGGGCGCGGTGGGGCTGGCGCAGCTCGCGGAGTCCGTGCTCTCCGGCCCGCACTATCAGGGCTGGACGGCGCAGGAGAGCCTGATGGTCTTCGTTGCCAATGCCGTCTTCACGCTGTTGCTGCTCGGCGCGCTGTGGTTCGGCCCCCGGTTGCACCTCCGGCCATCGACCGCTGGCGCCGCCTCAACAAAGCCGGCGGTCCTTCAGCGGCGATATACTTAGATTGACCCGCCGCGCGCCGCCAGCAGAATCGTTGGCGCCGCAGGATTGTGGCGATCTGGAGAACTCCAAGACCCTATGCGATTACCCGACGACACCGCGCCCACCTCCTACCTCCTCGACGAAGAGAACCGGCAGCTCTTCATCAGTTGGACTGACGGCCATGAGAGCGTCCATCCCTATGACTCGCTGCGCCGCGGCTGCCCCTGCGCTTGGTGTGCGGGCGAGGGCGGCCAGAAGGGCCTGGTCGACGAGACGACGCAGTTCAGCGAGCAACAGACGACGGTCTATTCGGTGGAGCTCGTCGGCCGCTACGGCTTGACGCCGACCTGGGGCGACGGCCATCACACCGGCATTTATACCTTCGAGCGGCTGCGCGCCTCGTGCGCCTGCGATGCGTGCCGGGGTGAGCGCGCGGCTGCGCGACGGTAGCTACGCGTGCCGCAGGACACCCCTGGTTGACAACTCCCCACGGCTAAAGCCGGGGGATTCCTGCTTCAGCGGGGCGTGCCGGGTTGGGCTTGGCCCGCCCCGGTCTTACCGCCTCTCCACAGGCGTTCACCGTGCGTCCCACGGCAAGGATATTCTTCGCGGCGTTGACGTCTCGGTCATGCCGGACGCCGCATGCCGGACACGTCCACTGGCGGACATCGAGTGGCAGGGCGTCGAGCACGTGGCCACACCCATGACAGCGCTTGGAACTGGGATACCAGCGGTCAATCGTGACCAAGGTACGCCCATACCACGCCGCTTTGTATTCGAGTTGCCGCACCAGCTCCCCCCAACCGACATCACTGATGGCTTTGGCGAGCATATGAATGCGAACCAGGTTCTTGACGGCAAGACTCTCGACGCAGATCACTTGGTTTTCGTGAATCAACCGTGTTGTGAGCTTGTGCAGGCCATCAAGGCGCTGGTCAGCAATCCGGGCGTGGATGCGGGCCACTTTGCGGCGCGCCTTCTCCCGGTTCTTCGATCCCTGCTGTTTGCGGGCGAGGCCGCGCTGCGCCTGTCTGAGGCGGCGCCCGCTGCGCTGCAGATGCTGCGGGTTGGCGATCTTCTCGCCGGTGCTGAGCACGGCCACGTCTCGCAGTCCGACATCGACCCCCACCATCGCCTCGACAGTGGGCAGCACCCCAACCTCTTCTTCCACCAGGAAGGAGACGAAATAGCGTCCCGCCGTGTCTTGACTGACGGTAACGGTGGTGGGCGTGCCGGGGAAGGGCCGCGACCAGTGGATGTCGAGCGGCGCATCCAGCTTCGCCAGCGTGAGCGCGCGCGTTTCCGCGTCCCACCGGAAGGCACTGCTGGCGTAGGTCGCCGCTTGCCGTCCGCGCTTCTTGTGGAAGGTGGGGTACTTGGCGCACCCCTCGAAGAAGGCGCGGAAGGCTTTGTCCAGGTGGCGCAATGCCTGTTGCAGCGGCACGCTGGACACCTCGTTCAGCCACGCGGTTTCTGGCTGCTGTTTGAGGGTGGTGAGCGCCGCCGACGCTTCATGATAGCCGAGGCGCTCTTGGCGTTCATAGTAGGCGTCGGTCCGCAGACGCAGCGCCCAATTGTAGACGAAACGCGCACTGCCGAAGGTCCGCGCGAGCCTGCTGGCTTGTTCGGGCGTCGGGTAGAGCCGATAGCGGTACGCGCGTTTCTGTTGCATGCTTACAAGTATGGCACACAGAGTGTAAGCATGCAATGGGCAGTAGCCCTCTCGGTCCAGTTGGCCGCGCCAGACGCCGCATTCTGCTGTTGTTGACCACTCCCCACGGCTGAAGCCGGAGGATTCTTGGGCTGACCACCGCTCACCTAGCGAGCTAGGAGCGTCTTACACGGTCCTGTCGTGGCCCGAAGCCACCTCCACACGCGTACCTTCCCGCAGGCCCTGCGGTAGGGGGGCGAGTAGGGCACACCTGGTCGGTGGTTGTCCGGTTGTCGGGAGCGCCTGACGGCGCGCGGCGCTTCCTCCCCGTGGGTGCACCGAGGGGTCTTCGCGCCACATTCTTTGATAACCCTTGGCAGCCTACCGTATTATTAGGACAGTCAGGCGTGTGACGCTGTCCGGCGCTGCAGAAGCGACGTTGGAAATGCTGCTCCTCGCGTTGACATGACCTTCGGGGCAGGGTGCGATTCCCGACCGGCGGTATGGCGTGGCGACCACGCCGAGCCCGCGAGCCGCGCTTCGGCGCGGCAGATCCGGTGAGAAGCCGGGGCCGACGGTACAGTCCGGATGGAAGAAGGTCGAAGCGCCCGTGCGCGCCCGCGACACGATGTGTCCGCGGGGGCGTAGCTGTGTTGATTGCGCCTCGACGCTCCCACGCCGCCCCAGGTCGAATCGATCGGACCGGGGCGGCTTTGTGTTGCACGGGCAACATGCGCCCTCCCGGATCGAGATTCCGAGGAGGCGCAGGCATGGCGTATGGTACCGCTCCCCCCGTGACGCCGCGGGACGACGAGAGCTCGGCCGATGTGCGCGCGTGGCGGATGGGCGCCGCGTTGGAGGCGCCGCCCACGAAGACACTTGGCACCGATCAAGCGCGCACGCGGGTCCGGGCGGTGCTGCCGGCGGTGGTGCTCGGCCTCGCGGTGCTGGCGCTCTGGCAGCTCGCACGCACCACCGATGCCGCGCCGACGCTCGTGCTGCCGGTGCCGGGTGACGTCCTGCACTCATTCTGGCTGCTGGTGACGCTGCCGCAGTTTCGCGGCCCCATCATCGGCACCCTCACGGTCAGCCTCGGTGGCTGTGTCCTTGGTGCGCTCGTCGCCTTACCGCTTGGCTATCTCATCGCCCGCAGCAGGCTGGTCGCGCTCGCTGTACAGCCCTATCTCGCCGCGAGCCAGGCGATACCGGCGCTCGCGCTCGCCTCGCTCTTCGCGCTGTGGCTCGGCTACGGCATCACGCCACGTCTCGCCATCTGCGCGCTGGTCGTCTTCTTCCCGCTCGTCGTCACTACCACGCTCGGCCTTCGCGGGCTCGACCGTGATGTCCTCGACGCGGCGCGAGTCGAGGGAGCGGGCCGCTGGGCGCTTTTCTGGCAGATCGAGTTGCCGCTCGCCCTGCCGAGCATCCTCGCGGGCCTGCGCGCTAGCCTCACGCTCTCCATCACCGGCGCAATCGTCGGCGACTTCGTCCTCGGCGGCGAGGAGGGCCTCGGCGGGCTCCTGACCGGCTTCTCCTACGACTCCAACAGCGCGGGCGTCTACGCTGTGCTGCTGCTGCTCGCCGCGCTGGCGGCGATCTATTATGGGCTCGCCCGCCTGGTCGAGCGCCGCTTCTCGTATTTGGAGGCTCGTTAGCTCTCATGCGAACACATCGTACTGCTCGACCACTGCCCGCCCGTCTCGCGCTGGCATGCCTGCCGGCGCTGCTGATCGTGGCGGGTCTTGCCGCCTGCGGGGCGGGCGCCTCGAAGCCCGTGCATCACCTGACCATCGGGCTCACCTACATCCCGAACATTCAGTTCGCGCCGTTCTACGTCGCGGAGTCCCTCGGCTACTACACGCAGGCCGGACTGGACGTGACCCTGCGGCATCACGCCGTCAGCGAGAGCGAGTTCGCCGCGATATCCAGCGGACAGGAGAACGCGATCTTCGCAGGCGGTGACGAGGTGATGCAGGCGCGGGCGCAAGGCTCCCCGCTGGTCTATGTCGCCCAGGTCTACACGTCGTATCCGGTGGCGCTGATCGTGCCGGCGGGCTCATCGATCACCAGCGTGGCGGATCTCAGGGGGCACACGGTTGGCGTTCCGGGCAAATACGGCGCGACCTACATCGGCCTGCTCTCGCTGCTGGCGGGCGCCGGCTTGAGTAGGTCGGACGTGACCATCCAGCCCATCGGCTACACGCAGCCGGCGGCGCTGATCGGCCACAAGGTGGACGCCGTGATGGGCTACATCAACAACGAGGCCGTCCAGCTCCAGGAGGCGAAGTTTGCCATCCGCACCTTCCCGGTGACGCAGGCGCTGATCTCGAACGGCATCGCGGCGATGCAGAGCGAGCTTGACGCCAACGGCGCGGACATCAAGGCCTTGATCCAGGCGACGCTGCGCGGGCTGGCGTATGTGGACGCGCACCCGCAGGATGCCGTGAACATCACGAAGAGCAAGTATGTGCCGACCATCGACGACGCGGCCTCGACGGCGCAGGCGCTTGACGTCCTGAACGCGACGATCCCGCTGTGGAAGCCGCCCTCGCAAGGGGCGGGCACGATCTCCGGCGCTAGTTGGCAGGCGATGGGCGCCTTCCTCAAGTCTGTCGAGCAGCTCCCTGTCGACGCCGACACGACGAAGGGCTATAGTGACGCCTACCTCTCGTGAGTCGTGAGGACAGTGGGGTCGTGAGGACAGTGGGAGTCGTGAGGACAGTGGGCCGCGTTGGCGGCGCCTGCGTTTGGTGCGCGGAGGAGGAGGCACCTCTTGTCTACACCGGTCTCGGCCAGCACAGAAGCCCGCGAGCAGCAGACGCGCGAATGGCGGTCGGCGATGGCGGGTTGCACGCGCTTTCTCAACGGCCATGGAATGATGCGCCCGCGCCAGGTGCTCGCGTCGCTCGCCGAGGAGGCCGGGGAGGATGAGCTGGCCGACGCCTACGGCGAGGGCGCGATCATCCAGGGGTTCGAGCATGAGATCGCCGGGATGCTGGGAAAGGAGGCGGCAGTCTTCATGCCCTCCGGCACGATGGCGCAGCAGATCGCCTTGCGCATCTGGAGCGAGCAAAGCGGCCGCTCGACGGTCGCCTTTCACCCGCTCTGCCATCTCGAGACGAGCGAACAGCGGGCCTACGAGCGGCTGCACGGTCTGCACGCGCGTGTCGTCGGCAATCCCCGCCAGCTGCTGACCCTCGACGATCTGCGTGGCATTCGTGAGCCGATCGCGGCGCTGCTGATCGAGCTGCCGCAGCGCAGCCTCGGCGGCATGCTGCCTGAGTGGGACGAGCTGGTGGCGCAGGCGCAGTGGGCGCGCTCGCACGGGGCCGCAGTCCATATGGACGGGGCGCGACTGTGGGAGGCCGCGCCGTATTACGAGCGCTCGTACGCGGAGGTGGCCGCGCTCTTCGATTCGGTCTACGTCTCGTTCTACAAGGGCGTCGGCGGCATCGCGGGGGCGGCGCTCGCCGGACCCGAAGCGGTGATCGCGGAGGCGCGGGTCTGGAAGGTGCGGCACGGCGGCAATCTGGTGCAGCTCTACCCGTACGTGCTGGCGGCGCGCGCCGGGCTGCGGCAGCGCCTGTCGCGGTTCCCGCATTACCACGCGCGGGCCGTTGGCGTCGCCGCCACGCTGGGGGCGATCCCTGGCGTCAGCGTCAAGCCGGACCCACCGCAGACGCACATGATGCACGTGTATCTGCGCGGCGACCGCGAGCGCATGCTCAACGAAGCGTTGGAGATCGCCCGTGCGGAGCGCGTGGCGCTGTTCAGATATCTGGCGCCGACGGATCTGCCCGAGGTCTGGTCCTTCGAGCTCTCCATCGGCGACGGCGTCGAGGCCTTCGCGGAGGGCGAGATCGGGACGTACTTCTCGCGGGTCGTGGCGGCTGGCGAGGCGTGATGGAGCGAGATTCACTGGGGTGCTTGCAGATTCACCGCAAAGGCGCAAGGAACGCAGAGGACCGCAAAGAGGAACGGCAGGCATGGGTTGCTGCCTCTTGCGTTAGGGTGTTAGACGCGTCCCGGCCTGAGGGACTTTGACTCTGAGCGGGCGAGGGTTCCTCACCCCCTGCCAAGCCCTCGCTCGCGGGGGACCCCGCATCTCCTCTGCGGAGGCGAGGGGGAGGACGCAGTCGCCCGCGCTGTTTCGTCAAACTCCGTCAGGCCGGGGCGAATCCCGCCGCGCGCGACGCGAAGGCCAATCGCCCACACGTAGGTGGGACAATTCTGTGAACTCGGTGCCGTCTGCCTCCTTTGTGGAGAAATCTCCGATCTGGTTAGCCGTCGATCTCGACTTCGGCTTCGATCTCGACGGGGATGCGCATGGGCAGCTCGGCGAGGCCGACGGCGGAGCGGGCGTGGGCGCCGCGATCGGGGCCATAGAGCTCAATGATGAGGTCGGAGAAGCCGTTGATGACGTTCGGCGTCTGCACGAAGCCGGGAGCGACGTTGACCATGCCGAAGACGTGCAGCCAGGCCGTCACGCGGTCCAGATCACCGAGCTGGCGCTGCAACGCGGCGAGGATGGCGACGCCGGTTAACCGCGCGGCCTGATAGCCCTGCTCGACGGTCAACTCGGCGCCGACCTTGCCGAGCGGCTCGGCGAAGGAGCCGTCGGGCGCGAGAGGACCGGCGCCGGAAACGAAGGCGCGATTACCGCGGACGCGGACGGGGGCGAACGGCAGCCGCATGCCGGACGGGGCCTGCATCGGCGGCGGCAGCGTCAGGCCTAACGCCGCTAGCTTCTCTTCGATCTGCATGGCGTTGTCTCCTAGCTCGCGGTCAGCATGTGGGCTCTGCCTTGAGGCGATGGTGACGAGCCTCCGCCGGCTCGGCGTCGGAGGCCCGTTCGAGCGCGCGGGACGTAGCGCTACACTTTGGTGATCTTGATGTTGGTGAAGAGCGCCTCGCCGCCGTCGAAGCCTTGGAGGCCGATCAGGCCCTTGGAGAGAGCACTGTCGTCCTTCGAGACGATCTGCGTCCCATTGACCTTGACGGTAAGCGACGTACCCTTGGCATGCACCTCAATCGTGTTGGCGCTGCCGTCCTGATGGATGGTGGGGTCGGCGGTGGTGCTCTGTCCTAACGAGGTCGCATTGCCGCCGATAACCTTGGCGAGCGCCCAGCTTCCATCATTGGCGATCAGGAAGACGTAGGTGTCACCGATCTGATCGTTTGCCGGCTGCTTCGAACGGAATGTCACGCCGTAAGGCTGTGACTTATCGGTGCCGACTGCCTTGGCCGTCACCGTCAGATCGAAGTCGGAAATGTCGTCGGTCGGGGCGAAGCAAGAGACGTCGGCCTTGACATGGTAGCCGTCTGAGCCGGGCACGCAACCCTCGCGCGAGGGCCATCCGGAGACGTCGCCCGTGAGCGAGTTGGAATAGATCTCCGGATTGAGCGCGCTCACCGCGACGACGGCGCCAACGATCACCAGCAAGATGACGACGGCGGCGATGATGCGGGGCAGCGGGTTGCGTTTCTTGGCTGGCTGGAACGGGCTGGCGCCCGGCATTCCCGGCTGCGGATACATCGGCTGACCCGGCTGCGGCTGGCCATAGGTGGGCTGGGGATATCCCGGTTGGGGCGCTTGCGGGTACCCCGGCTGCGGGTAGCCCTGCTGCGGATAGCCTTGCTGCGGATAGCCTTGCTGCGGATAGCCCTCAGGAGGGTAGACGGGCTGGGGCGTCGTAGGCGAGCCGGGTTGGCCATAGGGATTGGTCGGCGGCTGCCCGTAGGGATTGGGCTGGTTGCCGTAGGGATTCGTCGGGCCTTGCGGATTATACGGATTCGACATGAGCGCTCCTCGTCCATCGTCGCGCGTCGCCGCGTATCGGCACGCGCCACTGCATACGACTCTAGCGGGTCCTCACAACCGGGCTGTCAATGCGCGGCCCGGCGTCGCGACCCAGTATACAGGCTAACCAGGCGTAGCGCGCATGACGTTTTGCGCATATCGCGCGCGTAGGACGGCTCCAGGACCGAGCGCCGCGGCGGAAAACCTGTGCCCGTGGACGACCCGGAAGAATCGACACAGGGAGGGCCGCGCAGGGGTGGAGGAAGAGTGAGACGAGGCGTGGCGGCGTGGTGCTTGGTGAGGGCCAGAGGCCTGTTTCCCGGAACGACGCCGCGATCGCCATTGCGCTCTTCCGTTTCCTTCCGCTTTTGCATTTTGATCGGGGGAGTTCTGGCGGATTTCTGGGGCTTCGTGGCTGCAAGGTGGGAAATGCGGAAGTGGCGGTCAGATCGGTGAAGGGAACCGGGAGGGTCCCTAACTTCCTGCCAAGCGCCCGCTCGTGGGGAATCCCGCCTTCCCGCCATGGCGGGAAGGGGCCGCTAAGCGAGGGGATCGCGTGTGATGACGTGTTCTCGAGGGGCGAGGAGGAAATGAAGCGCATCGGTGGCTCCCGACGTGAGGGCGATTAGGGGGTGATTGGTGGGGGAGGGGGAGGGACGAGGGAGGAACTAGTGAATATTTGTTCTACATGCAACTATAGCACGCGACGTAATGGGTTGCAAGGGGCAGTGGCGACGGTAGGGGCGGAGGGTACGACGAGTCACGCCCCTACCGAAGAAGGAATGGGGTGCTTTACGGGCGGCGGCATGTCGGGAGGGGCGAGATGCGGAGGGCGCAAAACTGTGCGAATGATTTTCAGATGTGCGCCGCGCGACGTTTTCACTACTCCCCGGCCTTCAGGCCGGGGCTCATCTAGGCCTGGACATGTCACACGAAGCCGAATAGTTCACAGGATGGGCGGCGGTCAGTCGTCGGGGAGGACGTCGAGCAGGGTGCGCAAGATGCGCCCGGTGGCACCCCAGATGTTGTAGGCACCATATTGGAAGAAGTGGACGAGGTGTTCCTGGTCGCCGCGACGCCAGAGCTCGGTGTGCATGATGGCGGGTTCATCCAGCGCGGCGAGGGGCGCGTCGAAGACCTCGGCGACCTCGGCGGGGTTGGGCGTGAACTGCGGACGACCCTCGCCGAGCCAGCCGACGTATGGCAGGATCAGGTAGTCGCTGCCGCCGGCCTGCACGGCTGGCAGTGGGCCTAGCACGCTGACGCCGGCGCGCGCGAGGCCCAACTCTTCTTCGGCCTCGCGCAGGGCGGTCTGCTCGGTGGAGAGGTCGTCGGGGTCGCGTCCGCCGCCGGGGAACGCGATTTCGCCGCGGTGCCGCGAGAGGTCGGGTGAGCGCACGGTGAAGAGCAGGTGCGGGCGACCGCCGAGGCCGAAAAGGGGGGCGAGCACACCCGCTTCGCGCGTCAACGCACGGTCAATTGCGGTGGTGAGGGGCGCTAGTGGCGTCAGCCGTTCGCGCAGATAGTCGCTCAGGAGCGTCGCGTCTTCGAGCATCGCACGCCGTCGGGATCGGGCCACGCCCATGCAACCCCACACCTTCTCTGAATCGCGCTACTCTGACAATGTTGTCATAAAACTGGAAAATGACCGTGGAGCCGCTGATTTCGCTTGCGCTGGGCACAGCCCTTTGGTATACTACCCGTTGAAGTGGGGGCTTGCAACGCGGCTCGTGTGGGACACGAGCGTTGGAATCGATTCGCAGCAGCCGAGAGCGGAGAGGCCGCCCTGCGGCGCTTTCGTGTTCCAGCGCGATCGACATGGTCGCACCCGGATTCCATGCCGGGTGAGGATTGAAACGTTCCGGGGCATCGTACTGACAGTATTCGCTTGGCTACGGGCGTCGTACGTCTGCACGTGTTCCTCATGCTGAGATGAGGCATGCGTGAATTGTGGGCGCGTCGCATCGCTTCTCCTCACGTCCGTGTGACCTTCCCCCAGCTTCAAATGGTGCGCGCACGCGCGTTCGCTCCTCTTCGCGCGCTCGGCGGCGTCCTAGTACGATTTCCGTCTCGGCCGGCGAATGTTCCGACGGCTGCGCGGCGCCGCTCGCTATGAATGGTGCTCGCTTTGGGGAGTTGTTGACGCCGGAGCAACCAGTCACGCGTGTTGCTCGTCTGCATCAGAGATGAGGTCTGCCTCGGCCGTGCGCGCCGGCCTTGGTTCCTTGTACTCTGGTGTGTTCGAGAGCGCGCCGACCGCTCTACGCCAACACGCGATCAGCGCGCGGCATCCAATCTGCGCACTCCGGTGCGGCGGCTGGCCTCAATCTTGGGGCAGGGGAGATCGGGCCGCACAACCCGCTCCCACACATTTTTCAGACGAAAGGGGATGCGGCGCATTCTCCACCTGCGCGAGTTCGCGCGGGCCTTGGCGCCGTACGTAGAAAATGAGTGTAGACAACGATGACATCACTGCGCAACAGGATCAAAGCTTGAACGGGTTCGGCAGCAAGGGCGCCGGCGAGGTCGCCGACGTGATGCACCCGGCCCATCTGGACGACGGCGAATCGACCGACATGAGCGAGATGGCCCGGCTGCTCGAAGAGCAGGACGTCCAGTTTCGGAGCATCAAGCGCGGCGATGTCGTTGAGGGCCAGATCGTCCGCATCGATCCGGAAGAGATTCTGGTGGACATTGGCCTGAAGAGCGAGGGCGTGCTCACCACGAAAGAGCTGCCGCCCAGCGGGTACGGCTCTCTCTCCGAGCTACACGTGGGCGACGATGTGCTCGTCTACATCATGCAGCCCGAGACGCCGGAAGGTCACGCGGTCGTCTCGATCAAGCGGGCGCGGCTCGAGCGGCAGTGGCGAATCGCCCAGGAACAGTTCGACCGCGGCGATCTGCTCGAGGCCGAGGTGATCGACTTCAACAAGGGCGGCCTGATCGTCAACCTCGAAGGCATCCGTGGCTTCGTGCCGATCAGCCAGATCCTGAACCTGAAGCGCGAAGACACCGCCGACAGCGCCGAGACGCAGTCTAAGCTGCAGAGCATGGTCGGTCGCCGGTTGCAACTCAAGATCATCGAGATCAACCGCAACCGCAACCGTCTGATTCTCTCCGAGCGGCTGGCCGTGCAGGAGTGGCGCGCGAAGCGGCGCGAGGAGCTGCTCAACGAGCTGCAGGTCGGTGAGGTGCGCAAGGGCGTCGTCTCGAACCTCTCGAACTTCGGCGCGTTCGTCGATCTCGGCGGCGCCGATGGCCTCGTCCACATCAGCCAACTGGCCTGGAGCCGCGTCAACCACCCGAGCGAGGTGCTGCGCGTCGGCCAGGAGGTTGAGGTGCAGGTGCTCTCGGTGGACAAGGAGAAGAAGAAGATCGCCCTGTCCATCAAGCGCGCCGAGGTGGATCCGTGGACGACGGTGGAGACACGCTACGTCATCGGCGAGCTCGTCAAGGGTACTGTCACGAAGATCGCGCCGTTCGGCGCCTTCGCCCGCATCGAGGACGGCGTCGAGGGGTTGATCCACCTGTCGGAGCTGCCCGCCGGCGTGCAGGACCCGAAGCAGATCCTGCGCGAGGGGCAAGAGGTGACGGTGCGCATCCTGCGCATCGACGCCGAGCGCCGCCGCCTGGGCCTCTCGATCCGCCAGGTCGACGAGCCGGTAAGCGATGAGTCCACCGAGGAGCCGCAGGAGACGTTGCCACAGGAGCGGGTGAGTAGCGAGGCCCCCGCGGAAGGCCGCGCCGAGGTCGTCGCTCCCGCCGCCCAGGCCGCGCCGGCTCCGCAGCAGCAGCCCGCGCCGCGAGCGAGGCGCGAGGAGGAGGCCCCGACCGCGATGGGCGCCGCCTTCGCCGCCGCGCTCCGGCAGCAACAGGATGACACTGCGGTCACCGAGGCCGAGACGCCAGCGGCAACGTCCGCTGCGCCTGCCACCTCCGAGGCGCCTGCCGCCCCCGAGGCGCCCGTCGCTGCAGCACCGGCTGCTGAGGCGCCTGTTGCTGCGGCACCGGCTGCTGAGGCGCCCGTTGCTGCGGCGATCCGGCTGCCGAGACTCGCCGAGGCCGAGCATCGGCTCGGAGGCGCCGATGCCGAGCTCGGTGCGGACGACTCCCCGACGCTGGCGGCCATCGAGCCCAGGCGGCCGCGAGCACGGTGCGAGGCCGAGCCGCTGGGTCGAGCGACGGACGCCCCGAGGCTCGCCTCGAGCCGTCGACGCGCGGACGCCGGGAGCCGGATCGCCGTAGGCTGCATGAGGCCATCCGGCGACCGAGGCCGAGGCGACTGAGGCCGACGCGGACGGATCAGCCGAGGCTGCTCGAGCCTTCGACGACGGACGCCGAGTAGCCCGGACTGCGCTCGTTACCCGCACGGACGCCGTCACACAGTATGCGTGGCGCGCGACTCACTCGTGCGCGATTCGCCAGGCCGCTAGGCATATGCATGGCGGCGGTGTCTTTCGTGACGCGGGGATCACCCCTGCGAATACGCGCCTGGAGGGTGCGTCGCTCGTCGTCCGAGCAGAAGGCGGTTGTGACGGCGTTCGCCTGGGCCTGGCGCACCTGCGCGGCGCTGAGGCCGGCGGCGGTGGCGGCGCGCTCGAGCTCGTAGCCCAGCGTGATGCCGCTGATGGCGGGGTCGTCGGTGTTGATGGATGCTAATAGGCCGCGTTCGAGGTACGCGCGGAGTGGATGGGCGGCGTAGCTTGGCACGGTGCTGGTCTGGACGTTGCTGGTCAGGCTCATCTCGATGCCGATGCGCCGTGCGGCCAGCTCGTCGAGCAGTGCGGGATCGTCCGCCGCGCGCACGCCGTGGCCGATGCGCTCCGCGCCGAGCTGGCGCAGCGCCGTCCAGACGCTGGCCGCGCCGCCCGCCTCGCCAGCGTGGATGGTGATGTGCCAGCCGGCGTCGCGCCCGCGGCGGAAGTGGGGGACGAAGAGCTCGCCGGGCATGCCGACCTCATCGCCGGCTAGATCGAGCGCGACGAGGCGGGAGCGGTGCGCGAGGAGGGCGTCGAGCTCGCGCCAGGCGGCGTCGGGTCCGTAGGTACGGCTCAGGATACCGATCAGGTTGACGGATACGCCGAAGTCACGCGCCGCGCGGGCCGCGCCGTCGCAAACGGCCTCGGTCACGCCGGCGGCGTCGAGGCTATGGGCCTCGCCCATGAAGGCGGGGCTGAAGCGCGCTTCGAGGTAGAGGACGCCTTCGTTGCGGGCATCCTCCACGGCCTCGTAGGCGATGCGGGCGCAGGCGTCGTAGTCGCCGAGGACGGAGACGGCGCGGCTCATCTTGGCGAGGAAAGCGACGAGGCTCGGCTCCGGATCGGTGACCTGGATCAGCGGGAGCAGCTCGGCGAGGTCGCGCGGCAGGTCCACGTTGAACTTGGTGGCGAGGTCGAGGACGGTTTGTGGCCGTATGCAGCCGTCGAGGTGGCGGTGGATCTCGACGCGAGCGATCGGTGTGGCGGCGTTGTCACGCACGGAAGCTCCCCCTCTCTAGTGGGCGCAGATGTTCCGCGTACTATACGGCTCAGCGGTAAGGCGCGTCCAGAGGGGGAATTTGGGGTGGGCGCACGGCGTCTCGGCGCAGGAGCGGATGTGCGCGGCGTGCGGATGCGGCGTGCGGATGCGGCGTGCGGATGCGGCGTGCGTCACAACATAACGACCGGCGCGAGTGTTATACTGCGCCCACTCATGACCACACATGCCGACCCGACGGAGATCGACCATGCTGCACCTCTTTCGCCGCTCACCCAAAGACTCCAGCGCCTCGGTGGTCTCGACCTCTCGCCGGCCCGACGCTCCGCAACTGCGGTTTTCGTCGGGGGTTGGCCGCATGGGCAGCACGGCGCCTGAGCTGCGCGCGCGCTTCTGGGGCGTCCGCGGGAGCCACCCTGCGGCGCAGGCGAGCGGATCGCGCGTGGGCGGCAACACCGCCTGCCTGGAGGTGCGCTACGGCAATCAGGTGGTGATGGTGGACGCGGGCTCGGGGTGCATCGCGTTCGGCGAAGCGCTGGCGCGCGAGTGGCGGTCGCTGCCGCCGGGCGCGCGCCCGACGCTGACGGTGCTGCTGACGCACGCGCACCACGATCACCTCTGCGGGCTGCCGTTCTTCGCGCCGCTGTATCTGCCGGAGGCCGAGATTCGCCTCTTCGGGCCGGACCTCGCGGGCATCGGCTTCGGTGAGATCGTCTCGGGCTACATGCGCTCGCCCTATTTCCCGGTCGACTTTCGCGACTTGCCATCGCGGCGCAGCCTGCACGCGGTCGGCGATGGATCGCGCCTCGTCTGGCAGTCGGACGACGCACCGAGGGTCAGCGCGTTGCACGAGGCGCCGGTGATGGATGCGCTGACGGTGGACGTGCTCCATTCCACGCTGCACCCGCGCGACGGTACGCTGCTCTATCGGTTCAGTGCGAACGGGCGGAGCCTCGTCTTCGCGACGGACGTGGAGGTTGGCGCGCACGACGGCGTTGACGAGCAGCGCTTTATCCGCTTCGCCCGCGGTGCCGATGTGCTGGTGCACGACGCGCAGTACAGCGAGGAGGACTACGCCGGGGCGACGCCGCATCGTGGCTACGGGCACAGCACGGCGCAGATGGCGGCGGGGATCGCGCGCGACGCCGAGGTGGGCCGGCTGCTGCTTTTCCACCACGATCCGGCCTATGCCGACGCCGAGGTGTTGGCGCAGCAGGACGCGGCACGAGCCGTGTTCCCGCGCACGCTCGCGGCCCGGGAAGGTCTAGAAATCTTGATGGACGGTGGCGAGTTTCCGGGCCTATAATGGCTCCATACCCGCGCGCGATCAGCTCGCGCGGGTGGACCTGCATCGTCGATCGGAGGTGACTCGTGGGAGACAAGAGCCCGAAGAACAAGGAGAAACGTAAGCCCAAGAAAGCCAAGGCGGACAAGAGCTAGTGGCGACTACGCCTCAGCGCGCTTGTCCTCGTGGCTCCTCAGCGTCCCTTCGCATCGCGGCACGACAGCGGCCGCCGGCCCGACTGGGTCTCGCGAATGGGACGCTGTTTTGCGCGTTGGGGTGCGACGCTGGCGGCACTGCTGGAACGCCCACTGTTCGGCAATGACGAACGATAGTGGTCCCTATGGTTTCCTTGTGATCCTGCGCATGCGCTGTCGGATTCACCGCATTCCTCCCGGTTCTTGCGCATTCGCGCGTTGGGCATGTCACTGTGGCGATCGAGCGGTTGGGCCGATGCTCCTCCAGATGCGTGTCTGGCCATTGCCAGTAGACAGTTTCGAGCCCCTCGCCGCAGACCGCCGACTCTGCGCGATTCCGGTACCATGCCGAATTCGCGCGATGATTTGATGAGTTCACGCGGTTTATGAAACGTTCGTGCGCGAGGGACGTTGTTGCTTAGTGTTCGTTTCGTGCTGAGCTTCGTATCCTGCATCTCGCGGCGGCGTATGGTGATCAGTCGCGCGGACGGGCACGTATCGTGACGACTCATCTATATGGTGGCGCTCCCTCCCCGTGCCTGAAGGCACGGGGAGGGAGCGCCGACCTTCCTTTCGTCCTAGGTTTCTTGACTACTCACACAATACACGCTAGCGTGTGAGCATGGAGCAGAAACGCGCCTACCGCTATCG
Source organism: uncultured Chloroflexia bacterium (assembly GCA_963841205.1). Classification (GTDB taxonomy): domain Bacteria; phylum Chloroflexota; class Ktedonobacteria; order Ktedonobacterales; family JADMIN01; genus CAWAWP01. Next base: position 31,994 of record CAWJCH010000030.1, read on the forward strand.
GTGCTACCCGACGCCCGACCAAGCCGCCGTGCTGGCGCGGACCTTCGGCTGCGCGCGTTTCGTCTATAATTGGGCGTTGCGCCTGCGGACGGCTGCCTACTATCAGCGTCGGGAGCGCCTGAGCTACGCGGAGACCTCGGCGGCGCTCACCGCGCTCAAGCGCGAGCCGGCAACCGCCTGGCTCAATGACGTGTCCAGCGTCCCGTCGCAGCAGGCGTTGCGCCACCTGGACCGCGCCTTCCGCAATTTCTTCGAGGGCCGGGCCAAGTACCCCACGTTCAGGAAGAAGCGCGGGCGGCAGGCGGCGGAATACACCACCTCGGCCTTCCGCTGGGACGCGGAACAACGCGCCCTGACGCTGGCGAAGATGGAGGCACCGCTCGACATCCGGTGGTCGCGCGCCTTCACGGGCGCCCCCACCACCGTCACCGTCACCAGGGACTCGGCGGGGCGCTACTTCGTCTCGTTCCTGGTGGAGGAGGGAGCGCAGCTGCCGCCCGACGTGCCCGCACGTGCCGCGATCGGGCTGGACGTGGGCGTGTCCGCGCTGGTGACGCTCTCGACCGGCGAGAAGATCAGCAACCCGAAGCGTCGTGCGCGCGGCCAGCGCCGCCTGGCGCACGCGCAGCGCGATCTCGCGCGCAAGCAGAAGGGGTCGAAGAATCGGGAGAAGGCACGTCGGAAGGTCGCCCGGATCCACGCCATGATCGCCGATCAGCGCCTTGATGGCCTCCACAAGCTGACCACGCGCCTCATCCGTGAAAACCAAACGGTGTGCGTGGAGACGCTGGCCATCAGGCATCTGGTCCGTAACCACCGGCTGGCGCACGCCATCTCGGATGCAAGCTGGGGGGAGTTGGTGCGCCAACTGGAGTACAAAGCAGCGTGGTATGGGCGTACCCTCGTCAAGATCGACAAGTGGTATCCTAGCACGCAAGCGCTGCTCCGACCTGCGGCCACGTCCTCGACTCCTTGCCGCTGGCGGTGCGGCACTGGACGTGCCCCGCCTGCGGCGCGCGCCACGACCGGGACGTCAACGCCGCCAAGAACGTGCTTGCCGCCGGGCGGGCGGTGAACGCCTGTGGAGAGGCGATAAGACCGGGACGGGCCACGCCCGCCACGGCACGCCCCGACGAAGCAGGAATCCCCCGGCTTTAGCCGCGGGGAGTCGTCAATTGGTTTCTCTCCGCCGCTTGCGTCGTGAGCGTAGACCAATGGATGAAGGTGGCATTATCCGGGCATCGTTGGGCGCGTGTGCTGGTTGCGACCCTGTGCGCGGTCTGCACGGCTGAAGAGGAGTGAAGCATGACCGTTTCCGCGCTCGCTTCGGCATCCGGTGTGGTGGTCTTGCCGCTCCTGATCGCGCTCGGCGTGGTCGCCGTGCTGGTGATTGCCGCCTTTCTGCGCATCCTGTTTGGCGTGCGCCGTCTGCGACACGCTTCACGCGCCGGACGAGCGGCGTCGGCGGCGGCTTCAGCCGAAGGCACGCCTTTGACGACGTTTAATCGCGCGGGGCAGCCTGGCGATCCCCTCAATGTGCAGATCGCTGCGACGGGCGGTCAGATCGGGGCAGCGTTCGCCGCCGCGGGGTGGTATCGCGCGGACGAGATCGATTTCATCACGTCGGCGCGCATCAGCGTGGACGCTGTGCTGGGGCGAGCGTACTCGACCGCGCCGGTGAGCAATCTCTATCTCTTCGGTCGCAAGGAGGATCTGGCGTTCGAGCGACCGGGGAGCAACGTTCGCCGTCGCGATCACATTCGCTTCTGGAATACGGGTCGCGCCGGGAACGATGGCCGCCCCATCTGGATCGGGAGCGGGACGCGTGATGTGCGCGTGGAGCTATCGAATACCAATCACCTGCCCACACATGGCATCTCGCCGGACATCGATGCGGAGCGTGACCTGGTCGTCTCTGAGCTGGCGCGGACGGGCTATGTGATCGATGAGGGGACGCGTCCGGGCTTCGGCAAGGAGACGGAAGGCAAGAACGGCGGTGGCGACCCCTACAGGACCGATGGGCAGGTCGCGACGTTGACGCTCGCGAACATCTGGACGCTGCCGTTCTCTATGCAGGTGCGTAGTCCGCTCGGCGCGCGCATTCGCAGCGGATTGGAACGGCTGGTGCGCGGGCGACTGCCGCAGGCCGGACGCGATCGGGCCAGGCACGCGCGCTAAGCTGCGGACGCGTGCCTCTGACTCGACGTGGGGCGCAGAGTGGTAGGGTGGAGAATCGCTGATGTGCGCGCCTCGGGATGTCGAACGTGGCGCACTAAGGAAATGTAGAAGCGGCTCGATCCTGTTTCGCGTGGGATCGTCTCGTTCGGAGCAGGCGATCGGAACTGAACCGATGGCCTCGCGCGACCGCCGGCCTCTGCAGGCAACGGACTCTACTTCCGGTGCAACACCGCGCACGTATCACTCGCCGCTTCAGGCTAACCCGCTCGCTCATTCGCTACGGCGCTCCCGGATCCAGCACGATCTTGATGTAGCCTTCCTCGCGCCGGTCGAAGCGCGCAAACGCCTCTGGCGCGTCTGCTAGGGGCAGCCGCTGCGTCACCACTACGCTTGGCTTGGCTCGGCCGGCGATGATCAGGTCGCGCAGCGCTTCCATGTAACGTTTGTCGTGGTCGCGCCCCATCCCGATCGTGATGTCCTTGCGAAACAGAGTCGCCCATGGTGTCGCAAGGTCGCCCTTGGCCTCGAGTGGGTCATTGGGATGTGCATCGTTGGGAAGGAACACGCCCGCGATGCCCAGGCGTCCCGTCGGCTGAACCAGTTGCGCCAGGGCGTGGATGACGATGGCCGGGTTCTCCCGAGTAGGGGTCGTCCAATCATGCGCCTGAAAACCAATCGCGTCGATGCCGCACGTCACCCCGTTCATGGCCTGTTGGCCGCGCCAGGTTGCCCCAGCGCTCTGGCGGAGGCGCCCATGGCGATCCAGTATCTGCTCCACTGGGTCTCCCAGACCAAAATCAACCGGAATCGCCCCAATCTCCCCGGCCTTTTCGAGCCGCGACGCGATGTTGTCCACCACGTAGACCTGTGACGCCCCACGGAGGTGCACCGCCGAGTACGCCGCCAGCAGCCCAATCGTGCCCGCGCCGAAGATCACCACGCTGTCACCCGGCGTCACCCGCGCCAGTTGTGTGGCGTGATATGCCGTGGTGAAGGCATCGGCTAGCAGTACGAAGTCGTGTTCCCAGTCGTCGCGCGGCTCTCCCGGCAGCCGCAGACAGTTGGCGTCGGCAAACGGGACGCGCAGCGACTCGGACTGGGCCCCACGGTACGTTCCCAGGTGTGGATAGCCATAGGCCGCCCCGACTTGGCCGGGATTGACCATCAGGCAGGCATCGGTGTACCCGCGGACGCAGTTTTCGCAGAATCCGCAGCATATGTGCGTTGGCACGGTGACGCGGTCGCCAACCTGTACGGAGACCACCGCCGACCCAACCTCCTCGACCACGCCGAGTGGCTCGTGCCCGATCACCATCCCCTCCGCATCGCCCATCCGCCCCTCGTAGATGTGCAGGTCGGTCCCACAGAGAGCCGACGACGTGACGCGCAGCAGCACATCCGTGGGAGCCTCGATCCGCGCATCGTCCACGGTTTCCACCGCGACTTTGCCTTCTCCGCGGACAACGACCGCTTTCATCGCGGCACTCCTTTCAACGCACGGTACGGGACACGCCGCGCCGCTCAAAAGCGCGGCGAGCGACGCAATCCGCGCCGCGTAGAGGCACGTCTGCCCCCGCAGCTATGACCCGCAATCCACTCAGGTGGTGGCGTCCGATCCGTTGTTCTGGAGGGAGGCACCTGCTCCGCGGCATCGACTCAACGCCAGACGCTTGGAATCGAGTTGGCGTCGGTATCCATTTATCTCTTTGGCTAGCGCCGCTCGCTCCATCCCCGGTGCGCGCGGCAGCCCGTCCTCGAGGACGTTGATCTGCTCCTCCAGGACTTCGATCTCCACTTCCAGTGGATGACACGGACGTTCCAATCTTCCGGTCGGCCCTTCCGTGCCCCTCGGTGCTCCTGCGCCCGCCTCGAGCGGATCGCGCTCGTCATGGCCTCCGCTATTCGCGTGCATAAAATCCTCACTGTTCGTCGTGCTCAGTCCGGTTCGCCTGGTCTTCCCGTGGCGACACACCCATGCGGTCGCGCTCTGGACGGCTCGCGGTGGCCAGGCTCCTACTCAGCATTGCGCACCAAGCTCCCAACCGCCCTGTTCCTTGGCGGCACTTCCAAGGCTGCCACTGCAACCACTACGAGGGCGCATGGGATGAATACCGCGCCGATCCACGACATGGTTAGCGCGACGATGAGCGCGGCCAGCGAGTACAAGAGTATCAACGCAACGAGAAACAGCACGCTGGTCGCTGCCTGCCGATTCGCCGGTTGTCTGCCGATCAATTGGGCGAGTCGGATGCCCAAGAGCAGTTCCGTACCGGTCATCGCAACCGAGACGACGTCAAGGATGGCGAATTTCGCAACCAAGGCACCCTGCGTCCCCATGCCGACGGCAGCGATGCCCAGCAAGACGACTTGCCGAGTCAGATCCTGGGCAGGAGAGCCGCCGAGCGCCCAGACGAGGGCGAAGGCGAGCAAGATGAGCCCTTGGACCAGCAGATATCGGGCGAGCGTCCCGCGCCAACTCTCCGGCGGCATTTGCGCCGGCAACGACTGCAGATAGAGCGAGCTGAGCGTGATGCTCACGAGGAACAGTAGGACTACGGTGCTGGTGCGCACGAGCAGCGCGGTGTTCCCTTGGCCGATGGACAGGCCGATGAACAAGATATTGCCGGTCATGAACGACGCAAACACGCCACCGAGAGCCAGATAGCAGAGCGCATCGGTCCAGCCTGCCGCCAGCGTCAGGAGTAGCAGTAGCGACAACATGCGCGATCGAAGTGCACGCTGAGTCGGTGCCGCGAACAGTGCCGGCAGGGTCACGGTGCGCTCCCGCGGCTCGGCGTGCCTACCCGCGCGCGAAAGTCCGTCCTGAGCGCCACCCTTCAAGAAGCCGGGCACATCGCCTGCGCTTGAGGGTAACATTTCTCACTCCTTTCCCGCGGCTTGTTGGGCGCATTCCTCATCCGCCCGGGTCTGGGGGCGATGCGCCAGACCGGCAGCCGCCCTGCGCGCGCCACGTGGTACTTCCTGTCGGGAAGATGGGCGCCAGCGACGCGCAGAGGGCTTCCGGATCTCCGATGCGCCTACGCGTCACTTGACGACGATGGGCTTGTCCTTGCGCGCGGAGATGACCTTCATCGTCTTGTCGTCCACGTTGAGGTGGGCCTGCACCAGCTCGGGCGGCGTCAGCGCCAGCCACTGGGCCAGCGAGACATCGGCGAAGCGATTGCTGCGGAACATCTCCAGGAAGGTCAGCGTCTCGGTGCCGGTGTTCTCGATGTAGTGCCCCATCGCGAATGGCACGTAGCCCACGTCACCCGCCTGATAGTCGAAGGTGCGCGCCTTCCCGCTCGAGGCGAAGACCGTCATGCGCCCCTGCCCGGCGATGTAGTACTGCCACTCGTCGGCGTTGGGGTGCCAGTGCAGCTCGCGCATCCCGCCGGGCTCGACCTCCACCAGCGCCGCCGCGATGGTGGTCGAGACGGGGAAGTTGGAGGAGTCGGTGATGCGCACCTGCCCCCCCGCGACCTTGATCGGCTTCTGGGCCAGCATGTGGTGGCTGATCGACTGCGGCACCTTGCCGGCTGGCGAGCGGACCGCATCCTGGGCCATCGGCGGGGGCACCTTGCCCGCGAACATGTAGCGCTGGTAGTTCGGATCGGTCGGCAGGTTGGCGAACGCCGCCTCGGGCACGCCGAAGTTCTTGGCCAGCACCGAGCGCGGGGTGTGCTTGCACCAGTCGGTGAGCAGGAAGGTCTCGTTCTCCGAGAAGTGGCCATCGTCGAAGACCAGCAGGAACTCGCAGCCCTCCTCCAGCCCCTGGATGGAGTGGGGGAGCCCGGAGGGGAAGTTCCACAGGTCGCCGACGCCGACGTCGTCGATGAAGGTGCGCCCGTCCTGGTCGATGAGGGTGATACGGCAGCGGCCGGCGAGCATGTAGGCCCACTCGGCCTCCTTGTGCCAGTGCATCTCGCGGATGCCCCCCGGCTTGAGCCGCATGTTCACGCCGGCCAACTCGGTGGCGATCGGCAGCTCGCGGTCGGTCACCTCGCGCGACCAGCCGCCGGTGAGCAGGCGGTTGCGCGCGGCGGAGAAGGAGAACTTGAGGTTGGGGATCGTGCCCTCATCGGTCTGCGGAGACATCAGCAGGTCGGGGTTTTCGCGTTCAAGGGGGACGTTACGCGGCCCCATGATAGTCGCGCCCAGATTGTCTTGAATCGGCTCGGGACGGCCGTTGCGTGACGCCGCTTCGCGGGTTGGTTGTTGAACCGCCATAGACACATGCCTCACTCCCTGATGAACTTGAGATGCTGCTGTACTTGGGTTGGGCCGCGGCCTGGTTGGGGTGCGGGTCTGACTTCTGTAAGCGCTATCGACTCATCTGGAATAGGCTATTACCTCCTCACTTGCACTGTGACCGATCAGCCGGTCGCAGGCCGCTCGTCACCGCGCACGAGCGCGGTCAGAATGCCGACCGCAGCTACCGCAGCGCAGACGACGAACGCCGCGTGCAGGCCACCTATGAACGTCTGTTGCAGCGCGTGCGTCTGGGCAGCCGACAGGTCACTTCCCCGCGCCTCGAGCAGGTTTCCCGCGGCGCTGGCGCCGAACGCCGCAAAGACCGCACCAGCCAGCGCCACGCTCAGGCTTTGCCCGATGACGCGCCCCGTCGACAGGATGCCGGACGCTGCACCTTGCTCCTGGCGCGGTGCGGCGCCCATGATCGCCCGCGTGTTGGGCGACTGGAACAGCCCTTGCCCGATGCCCGTCACGATCAGGCGCCAGGCGACGTCGCCGATCGAGCTGGTGGCGTTGAGCTGGCTGAGCAATAGCAGGCCCAGGCAGGCGATGGCGAGACCTGTGGGGGCCAGCCAGCGCGAGCCGACGCTATCGGCGAGTATGCCGCTGATGGGAGCGACCACGGCTATCGTCAACGGCAGCGGCGTGAGCAGCAGCCCAGACTGCAGGATCGTGAAGCCGCGCAGCTGCTCAAAGTAGAAAGGCAACAGAAAGCCAACGGCGAAGAGCGCGAGCATGGCCAGGACGAAACTTGCATTCGCCGACGCGAAGACGCGGGAGCGCAGCAGATGGAGATCCAGGATCGGCGCATTCACGTGCCGCTCGACGGGCACGACGGCCACGAGCGCCGCCAGCCCGAGGACTAGCGCGACGAACAGACGCCAGGAGGTCCAGCCCCACTCCTGCCCGAACGACAGGCCTAGCGTCAGTGCCGCCAGCCCGACCGCCAGCAACACGGCGCCGACCGGGTCGAACTGCGCACGGTTGCGCTGCGGGCGCTCGGTCAGGATCATGGAGGCCGAGAGGAACGCGACGATGCCGATCGGCACGTTCACGTAGAAGATCCAGCGCCAGGTCAGCTGCTGGGTGATGATGCCACCGATGGTGGGGCCGGCGCTGATGCCCAGCGCGACCAGCACGGCGTTGAGGCCGAGCGCCCGGCCGCGCTGCGCCGCGGGGAAAGCGTTGGTGATCATGGCGACGTTCACGGCGAAGATCAGCGCGCCGCCGATCCCCTGGAACCCGCGCGCGGCGATCAACACCCCCAGCGAAGGCGCCGCGCCGCAGATCGCCGAGCCGAGCGTGAAGACTGCCAGCCCTGCCAAGAAGAGTGGCTTGCGCCCGATCATGTCGGCCAGCCGCCCGAAGGTCAGCAGCACCGCCGCGGTCACCACGAGGTAGCAGATGATCACCCATTCGACGGCGCCGCCCAACGGAACCCCGAACGCCCGGCCGATGGACGGCAGGCCGATGTTGACGATCGAGGCGTCGAGGGTGGTCATGAACGTGGCGGTACCCGAGAGCACCAGCACGACCCATTTGTTCGCACGCTCCTCCGACTCTCGTTCCGTCGCTGTGCGCAAGGACGGCGTGCGCGTCTCGGGCCCACCCTGCACGGAGGTGGCAGAGCCGTTGTCCACCGACGCCGACGGTGGCGCGGCGCCACGCGGTCGCGCGGCCTCTCCTGAGGCGACGCCCAGATTGTATGAGGCCACGGTCGTGCTCCTCATGGTTTCCCCACCGAGCGCGTATCCTTGCGCGAGCGGCCGCATCCTTTCTCGAGACGTCGGGGCGGTCAGCGTTCGCTGCCGCTTTCGTCGGTGATGGTGCGGAACTCCGCGTCTGTCAGGTGGATGGTCGCGCCCAGCACATTCTCCTCCAGGTGCTTTACCGACGCCGTGCCGGGGATGAGCAGCGTGGTGGGCGAGCGCCGCAGAAGCCAGGCCAGCGCGATCTGGCTCGGCGTGGCATGATGCGCCCGCGCAACGCCATCGAGCGGTCCGCCGGGCTGGGTAAGCGCCCCGGCGGTGAGCGGCGCCCACGGGATGAACGCGATCCCCTGCCTCGCGCAGACGTCGATCATCCGGTCAGAATCCGCGACGCTCATCCCTTCGGACTGGGGGCTGACGAGGTTGAAGTGGTTCTGCACGCTGACGATCGGCACGATGCGCTGCGCACGGGCGAGCTCGTCGAGCGTCACGTTGGAGAGGCCCACGTGCCGGATCTTGCCCTCCTTTTGCAGCTGCGCGAGCGCCCCGACCGACTCCTCGAACGGCACCTTGGGGTCCGGGTGATGGAATTGGTAGACGTCGATGCGAGTGAGGTGCAGCCGGCGCAGACTTCCTTCCAGCGCCGCACGCAAGTGCTCTGGACGCCCATCGGGGACCCACTGCTCAGGGCCTGGGCGCATATAGCCGCCCTTGGTGGCGATGACCAGATCGCGCGGATAGGGATACAGGGCTTCGGCGATAAGCGACTCGCTCACCTCGGGCCCGTAGGAGTCGGCGGTATCGATCAGGTTGATGCCCAACTCGAGAGCCCGGCGCAGGACCGCCAAGGCCTGCGGCTTGTCGGCCGGGGGACCCCAGATGCCGGGGCCGGTGATGCGCATTGCGCCGAAGCCCAGGCGATACACCTCAAGGTCGCCGCCGAGTGGTAGCTTACCGCTCGCTTCCGCCGGTCGTTGTTGTGTCACCTGCATAGTCATTCCCTTCCGTTAGGTTCCGTTGGTCGACTTCGACAGAGCGTATGATCGGGATATTGCTGACGCGTGAAGAACGCTGGGCGAATTCTTACACCCAGTCGTCCGCGCCCGCGTTGCCGTCAGCAGTCCCACTGCGTCGCCGCAGGGCGATGAGCGCGCGGATGGGTTGCATCGATCTCGCCAATGGTTGCGCCGCCTCCCTACCCAGATATGTTGACTCACCTCCGTGATGCTGGCGCCCGACGGCGCAGAGGCGTCGCGCAGGCCGAGCCGGGCAGCAGCGAGGCCGACGGCAACGCCAGCCGCCGTATCAACCAGGCGCAAGATTGGCTGCTGCCAGGCATTGTGTGGTTCGAGCGCGGCGACGACCATCACGACCGTAGTGGTCATGCCCGTCATGCCCGTCGTGACCGTGTCGCCGGGCCGACCCATGAGCGTGACGACGAGGGATCCAACGCCGATCAGCAGGGTCATGCCCCAGGCGGTGAACGGCAACAAGAGCAGGAAGGTCAAACAGAGGACGAAGCTGACCAGTGTCGCCGCCATGCGCGAGATGGCGGCCGTCACGCTCTCCTCATAGCTGACTCGGAAGACGAAGATCGTGGCGACCCCAGCCCACAACCCGCCAAGCAGGTCATCACCGCTAGACAGCGAGTAGACTCGGCGAAGGATCTGCGTGACGAGCTCGAAGGCGAACAGGCACGCGACTGCTAGCGTCACGCATTGGACGAAGGCGGCGCGGCCAGGTGATGAGGCGGGATGGCTCAGGCAGGCCCTCCGAGTGGTTGGGGCGCCGTTCATCGCCGCCTCCGTTCCCTCCCCGTGGCGTGCACCTGCGCCGGCGCTAGTGGGAGTCAGCGGGAAGGCCCAAATCCTGATGCGGGTTGCCGACCATGTGGGCGGGGACGACGATCTTGTCGAACTCCGCCGCGCTGATGGCGCCGCTCTTGATCGCCGCGTCGCGCAGGCTGGTGCCCTCGTCGTTGGCGTGATGCGCGATAGCCGACGCCTTGTCGTAGCCGATCACCGGGCTGAGGGCGGTGACCAGCATCAGCGACGCGTTGACGTAGGTGCCGATCTTTTGGGTGTCCAGCGTGATGCCCTCGATGCTAAACTGCCGCAGCTTCTCGCAGGCGTCGCCGAGGATGCGCGCGGAATGCAGCACGTTGTTGATGATGATCGGGCGCATCGCGTTGAGCTCGAAGTTGCCCTGCGAGCCGGCGAACGCTACGGCGTTGTCGTCGCCGATCACCTGGATGCAGACCATCACCATGGCCTCCTCCTGGGTCGGGTTCACCTTGCCCGGCATGATCGAGGAGCCCGGCTCGTTGGCGGGTATGTTCAGCTCATGCAGGCCGTCGCGGGGGCCCGAGCCCAGCCAGCGCAGGTCGTTGGCGATCTTCATCAGCGCCACCGCCAGCGCCCGCAGCGCTGCGCTGGCGTCGACCATCGCGTCGAGCGAGCCCTGCGCGGCGAACTTGTTGGGCGCCGTGACGAACGGCTGACCAGTCAGCGTGGCGATCTCGGCCGCGATCTTGGGGCCGAAGTCGGGCAGGGTGTTGAGGCCCGTGCCGACCGCCGTGCCACCCGCCGCCAGCTTGTACAGACCCTGCATCGAGGCCTTGACGCGGTCGAGCGCGTCCCGCAGCTGGGTGACGTAGCCGGACCACTCTTGCCCTACCGTCAGCGGGGTGGCGTCCTCCAGGTGCGTGCGCCCGATCTTGACGACGTCCACCCACGCCACCGCCTTCGCCCACATCGCCTGCGTCAGCGTCTCGACGTGCGGGATGACGTGGTCCACAAACTCCAGTACCGTCGCGATGTGCATCGCCGTGGGGAAGGTGTCATTGGAGGACTGCGACATGTTGACGTCGTCGTTGGGATGGATCGGCGCCTTCGTGCCGAGCGTCCCACCGGCGAGCTGGATGGCCCGGTTGGAGATGACCTCGTTGAGGTTCATGTTCGACTGCGTACCCGAGCCCGTCTGCCAGACGTAGAGCGGGAACTCGTCGTCCAGCTTCCCAGCGATGACCTCGTCGCAGACGCGGACGATGAGGTCCGCCTTCTCCTTGGGAAGCTTACCGGCCGCGGCGTTCACCAGCGCCGCAGCCTTCTTAACGTAGCCGTAGGCGTGGTAGACGGCCTTGGGCATGTGGTCGTCGCCGATCGAGAAGTGGATGAGCGAGCGCTGCGTCTGCGCGCCCCAGAGCCGATCCGCCGGCACGAGCACCTCGCCCAGCGAATCGGTCTCGACACGGTATTTGATGCCGCCTTCGTCGACCAGCGCACCGGCCGCGTACCGGCCGTCCTTGAGCTCCGTATCCTTCACCATGGTCATCGTCCTACGCTCCTTCTCTCCTAACTCGCTTCGCCTAGTCAATTGCTCGCAAGCTCGTCCGCTTCGTGGGTGAACGATGGTTCACCCACGCGTGCGGACGCCAATCAGCTAGCACTCGCAGTACCGTGTTGGTCGCCTTGCGGCGGCGCGGCATCGAGCGCGACGCTCTGCGCGGTGGCCGCCTCGCGCGCAGTCGCCCGTCCGCGCAGCACGGTGTCCAGCAGCACGGCTGCGGCGGCGCCGAACATCGGCCCGATGACGTAGACCCAATACGCGTCGAAGTTTCCCAGCGCGAGATCGGGCCCGAACGCGCGCGCCGGATTCATCGCCGCCCCTTCGAACGGGCCGGCCGTCACGCCAAGGGAGAAAATATAGGCCCCCACGACGAGCGGGACGAACGGGCCGTTCAGTTTGGGACCCGCGGCCATCGCCAGGATGATCAGCACAAACCCACCCGTGCAGATGGCCTCTATGCTGGCCGCCTGCCACGCCTGGCCGGGTGGGGGCGTTGTCGCCGCCAGACCGCTCGCCGTGCCGAAGAACGCGCGTGCGAGGAGCGAGCCAGCCGTAGCGGCGACGAACTGCACGACCCAATAGGCTGCCGCCATGTACCAGTGCATATCCCCGCGCAGCGCGAACGCGAACGTCATCGCTGGGTTGAAGTGGGCGGACACGTCGCCCAAGGCGTAGATGGCCGCCACCAGCCAGAGCGCCGAGGTGGCCGAGAGCAGCGCGACGAGCGTCACCTTGCCGAGCGGCGCACCTGCCGCGGCGGTGATCGCGCCCGCCCCCGCCGAGAGGACGAAGAGCAGGCCGAACGTGCCGATGAACTCGCTTAGCAGCCGCCGGGCGCGGTGGCCGTGGTTCGTCCAGTCCGCGTGGTAGCGGTTTCCACCGACCAAGGCGATTAGCTGCTCGCTCGCACTCCCGATTTGTTGTTCAGCCGGGGCGTCTTTCCGAGCCATGCCGTTTCCTCTTTCTCCTTCCTCTTTCTCCCCGCGGCCTCGCCTTGCGCGAAGGAACGTTACACGCCAGCCCTTTGCGTGTGTCTGTTGATTAGATGGGCTCGGTGAGCTCACCAAGCTTATCCGTAAGCTTGATGTTCTCCGCGTAGTCCACCGGGCACGCAATCACCGAGACCGTATCCTCGGCGAGCGCCTTCTTCAGCGTGGGCAAGAGATCGGCGGCAGCCTCGATTCGGTATCCCTTGGCACCGAAGCTCTCCGCGTATTTCACCAGGTCCGGATTCGTGAAATCGACGGTCGCATGGTGACCCAGTTCCATGTCCATCTTCCACTTGATCAGCCCATAGGCATCGTCCACCCAGATGAGCACGACGAACGGGATGCGTTCCCGCATCGCCGTCTCCAGCTCCTGGGAATTCATGAGAAAGCCGGCATCGCCCGTCACCGCCAGCACCTTCCGCTGCGGTTGGGCGAGCTTGACGCCGATCGCGCCGGGCACGGCGAAGGCCATCGTCGCCAACCCGTTCGAGATGAGGCAGGTGTTTGGCTGATATGTCGGGTAGAGGCGGGCCATCCACATCTTGAGCGCGCCGGTATCGACAAGGACGATGTCCGTTTCGCCCATGGCGGCGCGAATGTCGGCAACTAGACGTTGCGGTTTGACCGGATAGGATCGGTCGTTCCGACCAATTTCCAGTTCTTCCTGCAGCAGGCCACGTATTTTCACCCGCATCGGGGTCAAGCCGGCCCTCGCCTGCACCTGTTCAGTCAAGGCGTCGAGCGATTGCGCCATGTTGCCTTGAAGTCCGACTGCTACTGGGTAGTGCGCATCGACGTGGGCAGGATAGCGGTGGATGTGCAGGATCCGCTTCTCACCGTCGCGATTGATCTCCGCGGGATCGAACTCCTGCAGATCGTAGCCAACACAGACGACGACATCCGCCTCATCAAAGCCAAAATTGACGTAATCATGCCGCATGAAGCCCATCGCCCCCAGTGCGTTGGGATGCTGGTCGGGGAAGACGCCCTTGCCCATGAAGGTGGTGGCCACCGGGATCTGGAGGCGTTCGGAGCAGCGGATGAGCGCGTCACGTGCTTGATCGCGCACGGCGCCGTGACCAGCGAGGATGATGGGTCTCTTGGCCGCTCGCAGCACCTCCACTGCCCGCGCCACCTGCGAGGCCGACGGGGAGGCATCGTGCACGACGTTGATCGCCAGTGGTCGAGATCTGACAGAGATTGTCGAGGCTTCAACATCCTGCGGGAGGGCGAGATAGGCCGCGCCAGGCCGCTCCGTCTGCGCGAGCTTGAAGGCGCTGCGCACCATTTCCGGGATCGCTTCTGCGGATGGAATGAGCGCGGCCCATTTCGTCGCGGGCTTGAACATGCTGACTAGATCGACAGTTTGGTGCGACTCCTTATAGATACGATTGAGGCCCACCTGTGCGCTGAGCGCGACGAGTGGGACATTGTCGGAGGTCGCATCCGTGGTTCCGAGCAAGAGGTTGATAGCGCCGGGTCCCAACGTGGCTAGGCAGACACCAGCCTTGCCAGTGACGCGCCCATACATGTCGGCCATGAAGGAGGCGCCCTGTTCATGGCGTACCACGATGAACCGGATGGATGAGCGAGCGATGGCGTCGGCTAGGTGGATGTTCTCTTCGCCGGGGATGCCGAAGACATACTCGACGCCCTCGTTCTCGAGACACTGGACGAGGAGTTGCGCAGTGGTCAGCGAGCCCTGTTCGGTCATGGTGCCCCTGCCTCTCTGCTCGCGGGGAGCTGAGTGCCATGATGGCACTCAGCATTGCTCAGCGGACGTGCCGCTAGCGATGGGCCCCCTGCAGGGTCCTCTGCTCGCCCGCTTGCGTGATCGCCAATGGTGGGTAGACCGGCTGCCACATGGCGTCCTGCACCCGCTGGACGACGTCGCCGAGCGGCGCGCGGGCCAGCCCCTCGGCCGCCGCCGTCTTGGCGACCTCGACCGCCACGGTCGCCGAGGCCGCCCGCAGGTTCTCGACCAGCGGCAGCAGGGAGGCGCCGGGCTGCTTCGCGTCGACCAGGCTCGCCACGGCGCGGGCGGCGGCCATGAACATGCCGTCGCTGATCACGCGCGCCCGCGCAACGATCGTGCCCAGCCCCAGGCCGGGGTAGAGCAGCGCATTGTTGGCCTGGCCGATGGCGTAGGTGACGCCCTTATAGGTGATGGGGCGCGAGGGGATGCCGGTCGCCACCAGCGCCTTGCCGTCGGTCCACGTGATCAGGTCGGCGGCGCTCGCCTCCATCAGCGAGGTGGGGTTGGAAAGGGGGAAGATGATCGGGCGCGCGGTATGCGCCGCCATCTCCTTGACGATGGCTTCCGTAAAGGTCCCCGGCGCGGTGGAGGTGCCGACCAGCATCGTCGGATGGATCTGGCGTACGACTTCCGCGAGGCTGATGCCCCCGCCTGGCATGTCGTGGGTCCAGCCCTTCACCTCGGTGGCCGGACGGGCGTACGCGACCTGGAAGTCGCGCAGGGCGCCGCCCATGTCGTCGGTCAGCAGGCCCTGGATGTCTACACACCAGAAGCGACGGGTCGCCTCTTCCCGCGACAGCCCCTCCGCCAGCATGGCCGCGCGCAGCTGGTCGGCATTGCCGATGCCCGCCGTCCCTGACCCGAAGATCACCACGCGCTGCTCGCGCAGGGGGATGCCCGAGACCTTGACGGCGGAGAGGACGCCCGCCAGCGTGATGGCGCCGGTTCCCTGCACGTCGTCGTTGAAGGTACACACCTGCTGGCGATACTTCTCCAGGATGCGCCGCCCGTTGCTGGGCCCGAAGTCCTCCCAGTGCAACAGGACGTTGGGAAACAGCTTGGTCGCCGCCTTGATGTAGGCGTCGATGAAGGCGTCGTACCGCTCGCCGCGCGTGCGAGCGTGCCGGTTGCCCAGGTACACTGGGTCGTTGAGCAGGCTTTCACGATTGGTGCCGACGTCCAGCATGACGGGGATCACGCGGGCCGGATCGATGCCGGCGGCGGCGGTGTAGACGGCGAGCTTGCCGACCGAGATGTCGATGCCGCCGACGCCCCAGTCGCCGATGCCGAGGATCTCCTCCGCGTCGGTGGCCACGATCAGGTCGACGTCGTCCGGCCCCAGGCCGGTGTTGCGCAGCGACGCCTCGATGGCATCGGGAGCGTCGATCGAGAGATAGACGCCGCGCGGGCGGCGGTACTCGTGGCTATATTGCTCGATCGCCTGGGCCACCGTCGGGTCGTAGACGACCGGCAGCATCTCGGTGAGGTGGTCGGCGAGGAGGCGATAGAACAGCACCTCGTTGCGATCCTGCAGCGCGGTCAGGAACACGTTCTTGGCCAGATCGGTGGGCTGCTGCTGATACTGGGCATACGCGCGCCGAGCCTGCTCGTCTTGGGTGGTGACGACGGACGGCAGCAGGCCGACAAGGCCCAGCTGCTTGCGGTCCTCTGTGGTGAAGGCGGTGTCGCGATTCAACATCGGATCGTTGAGCAGCGTGGGGCCCGTCACTTCGGGTTCGACGCGGCCATGTCCGTTGGCGCGACCGTCGACCAGGTGGTAGTTTCGCATCCGGTATTCCTTTTCTGGTTCTGGCTGGTTGCTACGCTCGCGCATGGCAAGCACTCCGTTGTCGTCGCGGGCGACGCGTTCCTGTGGCGACGTATACCTTCGTTGCTCATGCCTGTGGCGGCCATGTATAAAGGGTGGACCTTGCGCCTCCGTCCCAATACGCGCGCAAGCGGCGGAGGTCTAGTCGGACGTTCCCTTCAACTACGCTGCCCTTTCATCCGCGCCGACTACGCGCCGCATCGAGTGTGCCACCCCACAACCCGCGACCAGTGACATAAGCGAAGTAACCCTTACAACGACCCTGACGATGAGGGAGAAATCCCCCACCGCAGCAACATCCGTCAGGGAGGCTTCTCTCGTGCAACATTGCCGCCAAGCATACCGCGATGGTTCGCGGAACTTGGGTCCGTCACCGCTTCATGGGCGGCGTTTGTCTAGGCTGTGTGGTATGGTGTCAGCCTACTTACCTTAGATCAGGGCTGAAGGCCCCTGCCGTTAGGCGTGGGGATGCAAGCCCTGTCGCTCGCAGGCGCAACACACGTGCTCATTGACAGCACGCACGCTTTAAGCCCCTACTGCCAACAGGCGTAAGACGTTCAAGTACAGCATGGACCCGAACCAACCACAGACGCGGCTCCTGGTCCAGCAGTGGGAAGAGTGCCGCTGGCGCTCTCACCACCTGCTGGAAGAACGCACGACCGCGTGGGACCAGTGCCAGGAGTCGTTGCGCCGCTAGGACCAGCCGGCGACGCTGCCCGTGCTGAAGGCGGAACGCCCCGCGTTGGCGGTGGTCCCGTCGCCGGTGTGGCAGGACGTTGCCGTGCGCATTGCCCGGGCGTTTCAGGCGTTCTTTCGCCGTGTGACGAGAGGCGAGACGCCAGGCTCTCCACGCTTTCGCGGCGCGCAGCGCTAGGCCAGCCTCACCTTCCCGCAGGCTCCAGCAGGCTGCACCCTGGACTAGGCTGCACCCTGGACTAGGCTGCACCCTGGACGCGGAAACGAAGCGGCGGCGCATCGCCAATGTCGGACAGGTGAAGGTTGTCCTGCATCGTCCAAGCGAAGGCGTGCCCAAGACGGCCACAATGAGCCGCAGTAGCACGGGCACGTGGTAGGTCGGCTGCTCGTGTGCGTGCGCCGAGCCCGTGCCACTGCCCACGACGGGCTTGCCGGTTGGTATTGATGTTGGACGGCAGACGTTCGCCACCCGCGCGACGGGAACTGAAAGCGCCAATCCGCGTTTCTTGCGGGTTGAAGAGACAGCGATTGCCAAGGCGCCGCGCCGTCTCTCGCAAGAAGAGCAGGGAACGCCGGAGCGCGCCAGCAGGCGTCGCGTGGTAGCCCGCGTCCCTGCGCGCATCACCTGGCGACGCGGTGACTTGGCCCACCACCATGGCCGTCGCCTCGCCACCACCTTCAATCTCATCGCGGTTGAGGATTTGTCGGTCAATCGGATGACGCCTAGCCATGGTCTCGCCACGAGCCTGCATGACGCGGCGTGGAGCCAGTTCACGCGCCTCCTTTCGTCCACGGCAGCCTGGGCCGGTCGAACGTAGGTGGCGGTAAACCCCGCGTACACGAGTCAAGAGGGTTCTCGTTGTGGACACCGGCACGCGCGCTCCCTCTCGGACCGCCCCGACACCTGCCCTTGCGGCGGGGGAGTACTCGACCGCGACCTCAACGCAAGGAAGAACATTTTGAGAGTGGGGCCACACGCGCTGGCTTCGGCCGAGAAGCCCCCGGCTTTCGCCGCGGGGAGTTGTCACCTGGAGTGGATAGCCTACTGTGGCGAACCGGGAATCCGTGGCGTTCAGCGAGTTGCTGCTGGAGTACCGAGCGGCGGCGGGGCTGACCTGGGAGCAGTTGGCGCCACACCCCGCGGCGCACCACCGTCGAGCTGTTCGCCACCACCTTGCGGTTGGACGCCGTCGCGCGCGCAATTCTTCCGCGCAATTCGTCGAAACGGCGAGGGGCTTGAGAGTTCCCGACCCCCCCGGCGGCTCGCGGTGAGGGCATCAGAGTGTCTATGGCGGTGCCCCAGGTGACCGTCGCTGTGTAGGAGGCGGCACGGACGCGGAGTCGCGACTGCTCAGGTCGGGCGGCAGCAGGCGAGGCTACAATCGACGCGGCGAAGTTCTTCCTGCTTGGTGGCGCGACGCTGTACGGCTTCACCATCTTCCATGAACTCAAACGCCACCCTGCCGCGGAGGGTCTTGCGCATTGCCCGTCTGGTGGCCGCCGGCGAACTGCGGCTGCGCATCGAGGTGGAGGCCACATAGAATCACCAGCCGAAGCGCGACTGGGACGGGCCCGAGCTCGCCTCGGCGCCGACGTCCCCTCCAGCGTCACCACCGATGCCTCCCGTATCCTCGCCGTCAGCGCTCGGCTGGGACCTCGGCGACCTGGGCAGGCTCGCGGGATGGGTCGCCCGCCAGGGGTGGTAGTGGAGCCAGCCGCCAACGGCCACGAGCAGCGTGCCGAGCAGGCTGACGGCGCACCCCGGCAGCAGCGTGTCGGTCAGGATGGGCTGCGGCCCGGTGCTGAACCCTATGAACACGTTGGACGCGAGGCCGATCGCCTGCATGACGAGCAGCGCCCCGGCCAGCAGCAGGGCAGGCACGGCGGTGTGGCGCTCGGCGGGGCGGAACTCCTCCACCGCGGTGAGGAGGACGAAGACCAGCGCCAGTCCCCAGGCGGGATCGGCAGATGAAGAGGAAGAGGCCTTCGGTCGCGCCGGCCCGCGGGTGGGAGGGAAAGGAGCCATAATGCGGTTTTGTCGCAGGTTGGCGACGCAGGTGACGCTAAGCCAGGGGAGAAAGAAGCCGCCGACCGCCAGGGCAAGCCCGGCGAGGAGCAGCGCGAGGCCAATTCGCCGACGGCGCTGCGCCTCGTTCGTCACGGTCGCTCTCGCTGCCGGGTCGGATGACGTGCTCATGGTGCCTCCTCCCTAGAGAACCGCGGGAGGTGTGGGCTCCGACGTACCCGGCGTGTCGGACGGGCGCATCGGCGGCGGCGCGCTCGCCGGGAAGGCGAAGGCCACCACGACGGCCGCGATCGCGGCGACATTCTGCAGCGCGGTCAGGAGCAACAGGCCCCACCCGCCGTTGTTCCGTAGCGCGTCGTACAAGGGCATCAGCAGCGGCTCGCGCAGGGGGAGCCCGACGCCGACGTCGAGCGCAACAGCGAAGATGAGGGCCAGGAGGACGAGGCGACGCCGGCCACCGCCATCACCCGCGGCATCGGTGAGCAGCAGCACCCACGTCGCGGTGCCCAACGCGCCGGCAATGAACGTGGCGCCGAAGGACGCGAGGGCCATCAGGTTCGCGAGGACGGTAACCCGGTGGATCTGTTGCGGGGCCCAGATCTCGACGGCGAGGATCGCGAGCAGGACCAGCACGGCGAGCGCCGCCGCGAGGGCGACGAGTCGGGTCGCGCGGCGTGGGCCGCGTCGGCCGAGGACGAGGAGCCAGGCCAGCAGCGGCGCAGACAGGGCGTAAAGCAATGGGATCCACTGATAGATGTCGATCACGGGCAGGCCCCTTCGGGCGACGAGAGGTCGGTGCCGTGGCAGGCGTGCGGCACCGGACCAGTCTAGCACGACCGGGCCTCCAGGCAAGCATGCGCGACGCGCGACGAGTGACAGCGGGAAGGAGGCGAAGGAACAGGGGTCAACTGACCGCGAAGGCCCGCCCGTTCTTGCCGCGATCCGTCACCGGATCGCGGTGGGCGCAATAGTAGTCTCACGCGCCATTCGATTTACAGCTCTTGCAACGAATACATTCCAGGAGCCCTGAAATGAACGGCATTCATGCGACCGCGATCGCCGAAAAAGTGATGTTCGAGGAGTTGGAGGCGACGCAACCCGCGTTCAACGATGTGGTGCTGCCTCCGACGCGCGCCCACGTCGAGTACTGGCGCAAGCTCTGCCGGGCGTTCTCGCTCGAATTCGCCGCGAATTCACTCCGAATTTCGTCGCCACTTCGGCGCATTAGGGTCGAATTCCACAGGTATTAGGGGGCATTTCGCGTGGATTTGCGGCCGCGAGGAGGAGAGGGGCTGACGCCCAGCTTGCGGAGGTGCCTGAAAGACGGGGGAGGCCGGAATTATTCCGGCTTGGAGCGGGAGACGGGGATCGAATCTGCGACGCCGTGCTCGGAAGGCGGGCACTTACATTTTCACTGCCTGGCAGCAGAGAATTCCTTTGAATCCAACACTACTCCCCACGGTACGTAATACGCCCTGAAATTCGGCAGTTGCCAACCGATTTCCCAGAGTTCCTGTCACGGCATGTACTTGGTTTCCAACCGAGGAAGCTTCGTTGATATCTCAGGATCTATGCCGGCGCATCGTCACCAAGCGCCACAATGGCCAGATGGGGCTCTGCAGCGCACCGGGCGGAGGTAGCTGTTTGGACGAAAAGGGGTCGTCTATTATGCCAAGATCACGTTGCCAAGCGGAAAGCTCCGTTCTCACGCATGAGCTATTTCTCGCCAAATCGCCACCCTCCTTTACAGATGCGCTGTCTCGTTCTCGATATGCTTTTTGGTCAGCTGATAGTGCTGGATGGAGCGCGCCCGATTCATGCAAGCTGGACTACACCAGCGGCGGGTAGCGCTCCGCGTGACGTCATAGAAGAATAAAACACAGCGGTCACTCCTGCACTGATGAAGCCGCAGCCAGTCAGACTCGGTGAAGAGCCGCACCGCGGAGCGGGCGACGGGGATCAGGACGCTCCCCCACTCAGGATCACGAAGATGTGTGACCGCTCTGACGCCGCCACGTCCCGTTCGTTCGAGCGCGCAGGAGCCCAGCGCCAGGACCGCATTGAGCGGCTGTAGATCCCCCTCCTCGACCGCCTGCCGCTCGACCACGTGGGTGATAAGGATGCGCAACGTCGTGCGCAGGGTTTTGATGGCATCGAGCAGCTCGCTCGTCCATGCGATCGGTACTCGTGCTCCCTCGACGGCGCACTCGTCAGGGTGCTGCTTGCATGCATCTTCCCACCAACGTGCCAGCGCCTCGGGCGATGCGAGCAGATCGCGCGGCTTGCCCCGATCTATTACCTCAGTATTGATCAGATCCAGCGCCAACGCGCCGTGCAGCGACAGGGACTCACGGGCGGATGCAGTGAGGCGCCGTGGGGGTGTCTGCCGTGTGGCTTTGGGCATCACGAACTCCTTTCTGTGCACTGCGTGCCCCGACGACACCCCATTGTGCGCTCCAAACTCATTATACATAGCTATTCACATCTTGACGAGTACAATTGCGGCCGTTATAGTCTCATTTATACAGGCCAAAAGCGCTTTAGACCTATATAGATTGACATTCCCCCTGACGGCCACTGCTCGTAGCATACGGGAGGGAATGCCGACCAGATGTCTGGGCGGGAGACATGCATTTAGGCGTTTTGACAGACGGGAAGGGTGGAACCATGCAGCCAACATCGGCGCTGCGTGTGCAGTCGGTCAACGTGGGATTGCCCAGAGTGGTGCGCTGGAAGGGACGCACGGTGTCGACAGGCATCTTCAAGGAGCCGGTGGCGGGCCGAGTAGCCGTTAGGCTGCTCAATTTGGAGGGGGATCAGCAGGCGGACCTGAAGGCCCATGGCGGACCACAGATGGCCGTCTATGTCTATCCCGCCGAATACTATGCGTTCTGGCACGAGCAGTATCCCGCGATGGAGCTGCCGTGGGGCGTGTTCGGGGAGAATCTCACGACCTGGGGTTTGCGGGACGATGCCGTGTACATCGGCGATCACCTGCAGGTGGGGTCGGCGCACTTGGTGGTGACGCAGCCTCGCATGCCCTGCTACAAGCTCGGCCTCAAGTTCGGGCGCGACGACGTCCTCAAGCGCCTCTTGAAGAGCGGATTCTCCGGCTTCTACTGCGCCGTACTCCAGGAAGGTGATGTGGCGGCCGGCGACCCGATCACGCTGCTGCGCCGTGACGAGCACCAGATAACCGTGCTGGATATCGTGCGGCTCGAGCGCGAGCGCAAGCATGACGTCGACCTGCTGCGCCGGGCGGTGGCGGTGGAGGCCTTGTCCCCATCGTGGCGGGATTACTTCGTAGAGCGCCTCACCGAGCTCTCATAGGCCGCTTTCCCCAGCATAGCACACAGGAGGACAGGCATGGGCAAACTGCGACCCTTCCGGTTTGGCATCAAGGTGGCGACCGATCCGGGCGATATCCCCACGCGGGAAGGCTGGATCGCCCTGGCGCGCCGTGCCGAGGATCTGGGCTATGCAACGTTTTCGGTGGCCGATCATGTTATCAACGACATGCTGCCTATCGCGGCGCTGATGTATGTCGCCGATGCCACCAAGACACTGCGGATCGGCAGCTGCGTGTTTGACGTCAACTATCGCCACCCGGTGCTGCTGGCCAAAGAGGTGGCCGCGATTGATTGGTTCTCGGGCGGGCGCTTTGAGTTGGGCATGGGCGCCGGAGCGCTCCGGGTTGATTACGACCATATAGGCCTGCCATACGATCCCCCTGGGGTCCGCGTCCAGCGCCTGGCGGAGTCCGTAGCGATCTTCAAGCAGTTCTTCACCCAGGACTCCGTGACCTTTGCGGGCGAGCACTACAGGGTCACGGATCTGCCGGCCATCCCCAAAGCGGCGCAGCGTCCGCATCCACCCATCTTCATCGGCGGGGGCGGCACGAAGCTGCTCACGCTGGCGGCACGCGAGGCCGACATCATTGGCGTGGAGGCCAAGCAACAGGATGACCAGGGCCACGCCGTTCCCAGCGAGCGTACGGAGGCAGCGCTGGGGCAAAAGGTGGCGATGCTGCGGGAGGTGGCGGGAGAGCGCTTCGCGGCTCTCGAATTGAATTATGGCTTTCGCACGGTCATCCTCACCGAGGACCGGCGGCAGGCAGCAGAACAGCAGGCGCGTGCACGGGGGACGGGGGTGACACCGGAGCAGGTCTTAGCTGACCCCTATCTGCTCATCGGCACAGTGGAGCAGATGGTGGAGACGCTGCAGCGCCGGCGCGAACAGTTCGGCATCTCCTATTTCCAGGTGTTCTTTCAAGACATCGAGGCGTTTGCGCCGGTGGTGGTGCGCCTGGCAGGCAAATAAATACCAAGCATAAGAGTGGTCGGCCGTGTCGACCGGCTCCTCGAAATCGGATACCGGCGCGACAGCACCCGTGGCTTGCGGTGCCCTTGAGCAGCCAGACGGCCGGAAGCAAAGCAACTTTGGACGGGCAGCGAGATTGCGAGCTGATACCAAATCGCGTTTGATCGTTGTAGGAAGCCGCTCCGCACGGGACGTCCGTCGGAGAGCGTCGCCGAACCATCACGCCGGTGTGTACGTGCGATCACTCTGCAGGCAGATCGCCAGGGGAAACCGACCCCTTCTTCGCCGTGACCGCCGTTCGATGTGTCTTCCTCCTTGGGAGGGGATTGGCCAGCCACGAGGGGTGCACGTCATGCCGAGGAAATCGCGGAAAGCACTGTCAGATCCCTTGCAATATACCTGGTCACGCTGGCAACGCTGCTCCTGGACGATATCGGCCTACCCCTCCTGGGAAGCACTGCTGGAGGCAAGCTATAACGCCTTCATTGCCGGCAGCTGTGTCACTGGAGTGCTTCAAGACCAGGCCAAACCGGGGACGGAACTTTCCCATCCTTGGGTGCCGCACTTCTTTGGAAGTGTTCACGGTGGCCCAGAAGATGGTCTTATGGAGGCATGGGATGCCTGGCTGGAAGACCATCCAGACAAACGCCTCGACGAACAGGGGATGAGCCGTGAGGAACGCCTCGCCACAGCCGTCGCCGTCCATGTCCCCTCCAAAGAGGCGATCGAAGCGAACACCCGCCGAGTGTCCGAGGCGCTGCGGCCGATCTTTGCCCGTATGTTCGAACACATGAGGGCAGAAGGGAACCTGGGCGAGCCACCGCCAGCCAATGCACAAGAATAGTCTCGCCTTGACCCTTGTCGTTTCTTGATGCGGTGCGGCCACCAATGGAACAGCGTGGTGGAGCGGATGAGGTCCCGGCGTGCCTGGAGGGCGACGCAGCGGGCCGCCTGGGCCTCTTCGAGGTCCTCGATGCTGGCGAAATGGCGGTTGGCGAGCACCGTGTTGGTGAGCGGCCACCGATGTTCGGCCGGCCTGAGCTCAGGGGAATGGGGCGGCAGCATTAGCAGGTACACCTACTCCGGTACACGCACCGTGGGACGGTCATGCCAGCGGACGGCCATGCCAGCCCGCATCGTCGAGCACGAGCACGATCTGTTTGGTCGGACTCGCGCCCACCTGCTGAGCGAATGCCTCCCGCTCCACCACGAAGAGCGCGCTGGTGCCTGTTGTTGCCTGCTGCCACCCGGTGCGTCAAGAGGCGGGAGGGACGAAGCCGACGCGGGAGCGCCACGCAGAGCGATGCTCGACGGGAGTGAGAGGTCGTCGGGGGCGCTGGCCAGGGATGGTGGGGATGGTGGGGATGGTGGGGATGGTGGGCAAGATCCAGATCCGGCACTGCAGTGGCTTGCGTCCGATCCGCTGTTCGTCGACCGCCCACAGCGCGACGCTCGCCGGGGGGAAGGCGGTGGCCACCGCGCGCAGCAGCGGGCGCAGTCGTCGCTTGAAGTCCGCTTGGGCCTGCAAATCAGCGTGGACGTGCCGCGGGTGGGGCAGACGCAGGCGGGCGCCGAGACGACGCAGGTACGCCCAGCCCAGTTGACGACAGACTGGTCGCGCAAGGGAGTGGGCGATCCACTCTGCGACCGTGCGCCCATTCCAGTGCTCGTGCTGCGGCGCTGGCTCGCCCAGCACCACCAGCAGCGCATCCTGCTGCGCTGTGGTCAATAGCCGTCTGCCGGACCGTACCCGATGCCGCTGGTCCTTGACCCCGTCAGGCCCGCGCTCGTTGTAGCGCCGGGCGATCCGGCCGATCCAGTAGGCCGAGTACCCAGTAATGCCAGCAATCGCTTTGGCCGTCAGCCCACCCGCCAAGAGCCAGAGGAAGTGCCAGCGGTGTCAACGCCGACCGGATCCTTCGTGCACCCGGAGCGGCGCGCGAGTGCGTCAGCGCTCAGATGCGGTTCGAGGTGGATGGATCGTGCCATTCCTCGCTTTCTCCATCACGACAGCGCGACCCGGTAGTACATATCTTGTAGTGGACGGAAGCGCAGCATGCGGCTCAGTATGCGGCAGCCGAGACAGGCGTCTCGTATCATGGGGGAGAGCCGGTGAGAACGGAGTCTGCCTGGAGCGCCCGAGCTCGCGATACAGATATTTCCCCGGCGCTCCTCGCGGGTGGTAGGGTGCGGAGCAGAGACCGGAAACAGGTCTGCCGAGGCCCGCTCTGGTGAGCCTGGGCGTAGAACGGTCGAGAAGAGGCCTGCGCGACGGAGAGAATCGTGGGTGTGGCGGAATCGAACCCTCCGACCAGAGCCCGTATACGAGGTGGTGAGCGGACCGCAGGCGAGCGCTGCACGGAATGACGAATGGCTGGTCGAACGAAACGGCTGGAGACGACGGAAGGAGCACACCATGGTCACCGTGGGAGTCGATGTGGCGAAGGCCACGCTGGAAGCGGCCGCCTGGCGGGACGGGCGCGCTGCGCCCCTGGGCACGTTCGCGCAGA
The DNA here is from genome assembly GCA_963841205.1 of uncultured Chloroflexia bacterium. GTDB lineage: Bacteria > Chloroflexota > Ktedonobacteria > Ktedonobacterales > JADMIN01 > CAWAWP01. The sequence continues at coordinate 57,608 of CAWJCH010000030.1, forward strand.
CCGCCGACGGGTGGGCGGCCCTGCGGGATGCCGTCGTGGGGCTCCTGACACCGCAGGGGCGCAGAGCCGGACCGAGAGCCGGTCGCACTCGTGCTGGAGCCGACCGGCGGCGACGAGTTGGCGTTTGCACTCTGGGCGCGACAACAACCGGGCTGGCAGGTCCATCGCCCGAACCCCGCCCGGGTGCGGGCCTGGGCGCGGAGCCAGGGTCTGCGGGCCAAGACCGACCAGCAGGATGCGTTGCTGTTGGCGCGCTACGGCGCCAGCGCCCAGCCCGCCTTACCGATCTGGCAGCCCCTGGCGAGTGAAGTCAGCGAGCTGGACCAGTTGCTGCGCCGACGCGACGACGTCACGGACGCGCTGCAACGCGAGCGGCGGCGTTCCGAGCAGCTGGGGGTGCGGCCCGATGCCTCCGCCACCGTGCGTGCCAGCGTGGAGCGCCTGCTCAAGGCGTTGGAGGATGAACTGGCCGACCTGGAGCGGGCGATTGCCGAGCAGGTGCAGTGCCATGCCGCGTTGCAGGCCACCCAGGAGCGCCTGCGCACGGTGCCAGGGGTGGGCGTCCGTGTCGTGCTGCCTTTGCTGGTGACCTGCGAACGCTACGCTGCGCTGGCAGGCGAGCGCGGTACGGCCAAGGGGATGGTCGCCTACGTTGGCCTCGACCCCCAGCCCCGGGTGAGTGGGACGAGCGTCCACCCCCGCGCCCTGATTTCGCGCCAAGGGGATCGCCTCCTGCGTGCCCGTCTGTACATGGGTGCGCTCGGCTCCTTGCGCGGAGCCAACCCTGTCCACGCCTTCTACCAGCACCTCGTTGACCGCGGCAAGCCCAAGAAGTTGGCCTTGATCGCCGCTGCGCGCAAGTTGCTCGCGTGGGCGTGGGCGGTCTTCCGTTCGGGCCAGCCGTTTGATGCCACCAAGACCGTCAGATCGGTCGCTTGACCTAGCTTTTCATGAGAGAATCTCACCACGTCCAGACGGAAAGGAGCGCAGCGCCCCATGACACGCCTCGGAAAGCTGCCAGCCCGTTATAGCTTCTTTCTCAATCCCTACCCCGACCTACGCTTCACCTCATGCCCACAGTGCGGCGCGAAGATGCGACAGCGCAAACTGCCTCTGGTCATTCATGTCGAGCCGCACTACTTCATCGCGCTCAACAAGACCTGTAAGTATTGCCCACACTGCGACCTGCTCCTCGCGCACAAAGACATCCTTGAGGATCTGCTGGCGCGAATGTTCGCGGAACGCGCCCCCGAGATCATCGGCAACGACTACCTTGTCGTCGGGACTATGGATCGGTCCGATTGGCAAGACGGTCTCCAGGCTGGTGTCCCGCTAACGGATGTGCTGAGGTCCCTGCACGACTTCAAGCGCGTAGTTACGTTCAAGCCCGCACCTCGCTGGGGGCCGGAGAACGGTACTCGCCAGCGAAGGTAATGGACTGCCTATTCGGTATCCGTGCCATCCACCTCTTACCGTAGCGCGTCACTCCGTTGTCGTTTTTCTCCCGGCCAGGCGGCGAGCCCAACACAACAGCAGACTGCGGTACTCCAACGGTATGGTGCGACATGGCATCACTTGGTGGCTGCGACCTGCGCTCCCTCCACTGCCCTCCTGTATCTCTCGTCCTGGAACACGTCGCAGGTCTACGCCCCAACGTCAACTACTTGGCCGGTTGATCCACCAGATGCTTGGTGTGGGTCCAAGCCTGACGCGCTGAGGCGCGATTCGGCAACTTGCACGTGAGGGTGGCAACACAACACCCTGCTTTCAAGCAGTACACACCGGTCGCTCAGTGCAATAAGAGGATGCATCGGGAGTTGACCGTCTTGGGCACGAAGGAAACGAGGTAGTGACACCCTGCCTACAGTGTCTGCTGAAGAGAGCATAAACCCCGGATTTATGAGGCATGGAGCGGGAGACGGGACTCGAACCCGCGACGCCCTGCTTGGAAGCCGGAAGCCCTCCAGGAAACCGATTGGTTGGTGCTAGACCGCTTGTAGAGCGGCTTTTTCCATGCCCGCGAAACGCGGGTGGCCTGCCTCGATCGAATTTCGAGGTCACACCCGGTTCACGGTTGGTTCACGGCCGCTTCACGGTTCGTTCACGATTTTTTGCGGGACGGAAAGGGGCACCATACCATGAAAGTAGGTTCGCCGCGAGGCGCGAACCCGCCGATGAACCGCCCGACAGCCGCGCGGGCACCGAGGACGAGGTGGGAACGGATGGAACGCTCGGAACTCTCCCTGGCGCACCTGCGCCAGCTCCTGATCACGGGCAAGCGCTCGGAGGGCAAGTCACCCAAGACGATCGCGTGGTACGAGCGGGCGCTCGACGACTTTGGCCGCTGGCTCGACGGCGAGCGTCTTCCGGCGGTGCTGGCGACGTTCACGCTCGAGCGCGTGCGCGCCTACGCCGTCGACCTGCAGGGGCGTGCGGCCTTCGATCCCAACGCGCCGGGTCGGACGCGCGACCGGCGCCTCTCCGAGCACACGGTGGACACCTACCTCCGCGCCCTGCGCGCCTTCTCCAACTGGCTCTTCGACGAGGGCTACACCGCGCAGCACACGCTCGCCCGCCTCAAGACGCCGCGCCTGCCGCAGAAGGTCAAGGATATCCTGACGCCCGAGGAGATCGCCCGGGTCGCCAGGACCCTGAATCCGCACACCGAGATCGGCGCGCGCGACCAGGCGATCTTCCTGCTGCTGCTCGACAGCGGAATGCGCCTCTCCGAGCTCAGCGGCCTGCGGGTGGGCGACCTCCACCTCGACGAGGGCTACGCCAAGGTCTACGGCAAGAACAAGAAGGAACGCCCCGTGCGGGTCGGCTCCTACTCGGCCAAGGCGCTGCGCTTCTACCTGCTGCACTGGCGCAAGCCCGCCCGGCCGACGATCGACCACGTCTTCCTCACCTGCCGCGGGGTGACGCGCACGGTCGGGGCCCTCGCGCCCGAGCCCGGCGAGCCCCTCGCCCCCAAGGCCGTCGAGCGGATGCTCAAGCGCGTCGGACGCGCGGCGGGCGTCCCCCGCGTGCATCCGCACCTGCTGCGCCACACGTTCTCCCGCCACTACCTGATGGCCTATCGCGACCCGTTCGCGCTCAAGTCCTTGCTGGGCCATACCACGCTGGCGATGACCAACCACTACGTCGCCGAGGTGCAGGAGCTGACGATCGTCAAGGCCGACTCGGCCACGGCCCTCGACACCATGGACCTGCGCGCGCTCGGGGGCAATCGCCGCGGACGACTCCCTTCCCCCAATACTCCCAAGACTCGGCGCAAGAGAAAGGAGACGTGAGCGTGAGCGTGCGTGCAGTCGACTGTCGCGGGACTCCGTACCCGCAACGCAAACGACCTGAGCGGCTCACCCTGGCAGGTACCGTCTCAGGTCGCTGATCCCACCAACCTGTCCAACGAGCGGACGTCGGAACCGTCCGCTCGCCAACCTAGCCGAACCGCGAGGCTCGGTCAGGAGGTCGTGTTATGCCTAGTCTACCTCGCCCACGTCGTACGCCACAAGCACCCCGCGAGTCACTGCAGGCCAAAGCCCTGCGCCTCGCCGTCTAGCTGACGCCGTTGTAGCGCAGCCTCGTCGCCCGCGCCGGCCTACCCCGCTGGCTCGAGCTGCCGCTGCCGTTCACGCCACACCCCGGACGCCAACTCGCCGCGGCGCGAGCGCTCGCCTCTCGGGAGTATGGCCTGCTCGAGCCCACGCTCGCCGATCCACTCGCGTATCAGCTGACCGTGCTCGGCGAGGTCGTCGCCGGGGTATGGCTCACCGCCGTCTTCTGCGACCCCGAGTCCATGCCCGGCCCTTCCTTCCTCCCGGTTGCCTCGCACTAGCCGGGCTGCTGGCTCGTTCCTTTCACCTCAACACTTCACAGGAGTAACCTCCATGTTGGTTTGTATCGGTACCGTCGACAACTTCATCCTCATGCTAGTGCGGATCAACTGGCCTTGTCGAGAATAGGATCAGGTAGCGTGAGGTGAGGCTCGTGGGCACAGCCGTGATAGGCGCAGACGCGCTCGGCCACCTCGTGAGCACTGAGCAAACGGGTGGGCTCGACGATCGCGCGTTTGCTGTGGACCCACTTGGGCTCAATCGGGTTGAGCCAGGGACTCTTGACCGGCAGGTAGCAGGCGAGGATGCGGACACCCTGGCCTTGGCGCGTGACCTGACGGTTGTGGGCACGGATCCAGGCGCGCACCGCCTTGCTGACATGCCAGGAGGCGTTGTCCCAGATCAGCACCCAGACCGGCACGCCTTGCGCCGCGAGTTTGCCGCAACACCAGTCCAGGAACGGGGTCGTCAGCGCGCTGACGGGGCGGCCGTCCACGAAGCGCAGCCAGACCGCTTCGTCCTGCTGGGCGCGCCGCAGCAAGACGCCGTAGCAGGCCATGGCTTTGGGGTCGGGATCGTGTTTGGCGACCGTCTGTTCCACCAGGCGCAGCGGGTGGTCCGCTTCGGCCCAGGCGTGCAGGAATGGCTGGGCCAACCGGCTCCACCACACCTCATCGGCAAAGCCCAGCGCCCAGTCGGGGTGCGCTGTGGCCAGCGCGATCAGACGGTCGCGGCGCCTTTTTTTCGGGCGTACTCCGGGTCGGGGCTGGTGATCCCTTGCTTGGCGCGCATCCAGCTCAGGCCCAGGCGCTTCAGCGTGAGGCGAATCGTCTCGCCGCTGACCTGGGTCGCCGTCAGCCCCTGGGCGCAGCTCACCGCGGCGGCGAGCTCCAAGGTCCACACGCTGGTGGGGTGGCCGAACTCGCGCGGGCTGCGGTGCAAGAGCGCGCGCAACTGCTCGGCGCGTTCGCCGGGGAAGGCTTGCGGACGGGGATGGTGGGCCCGCGAGGAGCCCTGGCGCAACGCGTCGAGCCCACGCGCGTTGAAGGCGTGCAGCGCTGCAAGCACCGTTTGGTCGTCGCAGCCCACCTGCTCGGCGATGCGGGGCGCGCGCTCGCCGCGGGCGCTGGCCAGCAGGATCTGGCAGCGCCGCAAGACAACGGTGTCCTTCGAGCGCAGCCCCGCGGTCACGCCCGTACGCTCGGCGTCCGTGAGGGGACGCACAAAAATAGGAGGTCTCATACCGGCGAGGATACCACATTCTCGCTTACCCACTTTGAACCGACACTAGCCCCGTCCTCGATGACTCGGAGCAGGGCTTCCACCTCGAACAGCGCCTCCAGGTCACGCTCCAGGCGGCTGCCAACGAGCGCCAGCTCATGATCGAGTTCCGCACCGGCGAAGGTTCCGACGCCCCCGCCGAACAGTTGCTGAACCAGTGGCTCGAATCGGGCGAGCTCGTCGAAGAGCTCTGTACCGGCCTGACGGCAAGGCCGTTCATGCAGAACAAGGACAAGACCTACCGGCGGCAGGGTAAGGAGGTCAAGGTCCACGACGAGACCGCCTACTTGGACACCATGGTCGTCTTCGCCGGAGCGAGCATGTCCCTGCTCTCGGCCGCAAAATCCCTCGACGCCGCGGTAAAGGCCGCGCGGGCCAGCTACAAGCGGGGGCAGCGCGAGTACCGTGCCCAGCGCAACGCCGAGCGGGTCAAGCAGATGGAGAGTCAGGTCCTCGACCGCGTGAAGCAGATGCGCGAGCGCAAGGCCGCCGAGGACGCCGCCAAGGCGCAGGCTGATCCCGCTGGTGAACCGGAGGCCGCTGGCACCAACGGGCGCAAGCGCTAGCCGTCGACGCGCGCCTGCGGAAACGGGAGGACGGCGGCCGTATCGCCTTTGGTACGACCGCCGCCTCCTCGGTTGCCACCCGCTCCCCCGAGATCCTCCCCGTCGGCCTCCTGGCGGGCCTCCGCCGTCGCGTCCTGCGTCGACTCCCTGCCGAGAGAGGGGCTTCCGGGTCATCACAGGCAACACGAATGGTGCCATTCCCAGGGGCCCGCCGAACTCCCGTGGTCATGTTTTACGAATGTAAGTTTGCTCGTGGCAGAATGTCACTTCGGCACACGTCCCCGCCAGCACCCATTGAAGGAAGCACGACATGTCGGACACCTTATCGCCGCAGACCACCGCCCGCACCCGCGTCAAGCTCAACTGGGTAGAGCGCGTCGATCGCTCCCTGCACTCGAACGCCATCCGCCTGGTCCTCTTCGCACTGGTGGCCAACACGATCATGGCCCAGGCCTTCTTCAACAGCGCGGGCAGGATCCTGGTGTTGGGTGGCATCAACCTGACGAGTCTCTACCTCAACGTCAGTTCGATCTTCTCGACCTTCGCCTTCTCACTCTTCGAGATCGCCATGTTGTGGGCCAGGCAGGAGGTGCTCTCCCTTGACGAGAGTATCAAGAAGCAAGTCGGGGCCGATGCATGGCTGCGGAGGAACCTGATCACGCTGGTGGTGATCTCGTTGATCAACTTCTACTCGCTGACGGTCTTCAACGCTGCCATCTGGCCGGACATCCACGTGCCGGGCATCCCCGAGCCGCCTGCGCCATGGAAGTTCTACATCCACGCCGGATTCTACACGGTGATCCTGTATCTGGCGGGCATCGTCGGCGAGCGGGTGCGCTCCGAGCAGGAACTGACGATGACGATGGCGCGCAAGCATACGCAGCAGGGGCTGGCCGCGCACGACGCCCAGGTCCAGCAACAGATCCGCGACATGACCGCCCGCGGCGAACCGCTCGCCCCGCTGGCCGCCGCGACGAGCTCGCCCGAGACGGCTCAATTCATCGCGCTGCAATCCCTCGTCCTGGCCGGCAAGGTCGACGTCATGGAGGCGGCGCGAATGAACGTCGCCGCGAGCGGCCAGGATACCACCATCCTCGATCGCCTGCATCGCCGCGAACGCCACGACACCACGCTCGCTCCCGTGCCGCTGTCCCTGCCCCACGCCTCGGTCCCCAGTGCGGATGCGGAGGCCGCTGAGGAAGAGGCCGCAGGCGAGGACGCCGACGACGAGCTTGGGCCGGTGCCGTCGATGCGCTACAGCGCCAAGCGCATCACCGCCCGATTGGAGGCCACCAGATGAGTGCACCCGCGCCGGACCTGTTCGACGCCTGGCGGTCGCTCTGGGTCAACCGCAGCCGTCCCTACGCCCTCCAGCGCAGGGACGGCACCTATCGCTGGGTGCACCAGACGCTCTCTGACGAGGTGCTTCGCTCCCATCTCGCCGGCGAGTTGACGCTGGCCCTTTCGTCCACGGACGCTCGCGGATGGACGCGCTGGGCCTGCCTCGATGCCGACGCGATGGACGCCTTTCCGCAACTGCTCGCTCTCCGCTCTGCGTTCGCGACTCGCGACCTGCCCGGGCTGGAGGAATCCAGCCGCCGCGGCGGGCACCTCTGGATCTTCCTGGAGGAGCTGGTACCCGCCGCCGAAGCTCGCTGGGCGGTGGTGGAAGCGCTCGCCGCCATCCGCGCATCTGGGGAGATCGCGGTGCCGAGTTGCGAATTATATCCGACCGCCTCGGTGCCCGGCACGTTGGGACATCCCGTGCGATTGCCGCTGGGGATCCATCGCCTCACTGGCCGACGCTACGCCCTCTTCGACGATCGCGGCTACCCCTGCGCCTTCACTTCCACTGACGCGGCCCTGCACTTCGTCCTCGACAAGCCTCGGATACCATCCTCGATCTTCCATCGCGCGTGGGGTCGTTTCCAGGGCGATGGCAGCGCGCCGATTGCTCCCAGCGATGAGACACGTGACGACGTCGAAGAGACCTCGCCTCCTACCAGATCTCCTACGACGGCGTCCGGTCACGTCGGGACGACCTCGGCGGTGATTCGCTGGGTCGACGCCCACGTCTCGCCGCTCGATCTGCTCGCCGAACTGGTGCCCGAGGCAGAGATGCGGCGGGTCGGGCAGGGCTGGCTCGGCTGGTGCCCCTTCCACGACGACCGCGCCTCCGACGCGCTGGGCCGACCGGGCACACCGTCCTTCTACGTCGTGCTCAATCGGCGGCATGGCTGGAGCTGGCATTGTCTTTCCAGCAACTGCGCTCACTCGGTCGGGCCGATGCGCCACAGCTTTCGCCTCTACCAGGAGCTGCTGCACCTCGACGTCTCCACGGCCATCCAGACGGCGCGGACACGGTGGCCGACCGGTGACGGTTTGTCCGAGTGGGCTCCCCTGCCCGGATCTGCAGCGAGCCCAGAAGGCTAGATCGAGCCGAGACCAACCAGGACGGCATACACGACAAAGGCCGCAAAGGCGAACGCTGCCGAGGCGCCGACAACGCTGAAGGAGGCGAGGACAATGCCCAGACTATTCACCCCACCGCGCCCGTTGGCCTGGCGCCATGCGATCGAAGCGATGAGGCCCCAGATCGCCAATGCTAGCGCGCCCGGAATCCCAGCCACGAGACCCAGGATGAACAGGAGCCCAAGGGTGCCGTCCAGGTCCGGGGTGGCCAGTACATACACCGCAGGTACCGTAGCCACCACGATGAGAAAGCTGGACAAGCACCGGTCGAAAGCGGCGTGAGCTTTCGTTCTGGTGCCTACGGGTCGGGCACCGTCCAGCGAGCGCACACTGCCACGCCCGCGATTGGACGCCAGAAGGAGGGAACAAATGGCCGCGACGATCGCCGGCAGACCGGCACAGAGGAATACGACGGCGACGTGCCATGGGCCGGAGAGTCGCGACTCCCATTGCAGCAGTTGTCGTGCGGCGGAGAATTGCGAGCCGAATGGGCTCGTCGCGACGGCCAGGACAAATGGTGGGATGAAGAGCGTGGCGAAAATGGCGGCACGGACGCGGTGGCCTGCACTGACCGCGGTGCCGAGCGCCGTCAACCAGGCGCAGAAGCTCAACAGGCCGATCGCCAGTGTGGAGAGGAGGGAGAGGACGGTCGCCTGGGCCGGACCCTGCCACGGCTCGCGGCCGACGTACTGGACCATCCCGATGTCCGCGGCGAGGAGGGGGATCAGGGTAACGAGGGCAAAGCACGCCATCGCGCGCGCGAAGCCGACCGGGCCGACCCTGCCGACCGACGCGAGGACCACCAGGGCCGTCGCGGCCATGATCTCCAGCGCGACCAGGACCGGCCACCAGGTGAAGACGAAATCGAGCATGGGGCAGTCTCCTCCTCGGCCGATGGCCCGGCAACACGCTTCCAGGCCTCGTCGAATCCAGCCTACTCGGCCGGGAGAGGTACGACCACGCACAACTCATACAGGCACCCGCACCGGCGAGCGCCGAGACTATTCGAGGAGACCGCGACCATGACGAAGATGCCCGCGATCAACGAGGCCAGCGGGGTGTTGGACGAGTTGCAGGCGTTCTATCTGGGTAGGGCCGACGGCGAGGGCTGGGTCTACACGAGCGTCCTGCGCCAGCTCGTCAATCGCCTGTACCGCGAGCGCGACCACCTCGCCAAGCGCACCGCCGAGGGGAGAAGGACCGCCTACGACTACGCGGTCGACCGCGACCAGAAGGCGTTCGCCTGGGCTATCCGCGCGCTCGTCCGGCACGTCCCGGCCGACGAGAAGGCCAGGCCGGAGCCGCGCAAGCCGCCGCGCAAGCCGTCTCGCAGGCTTTCGGCGGAGGAACGGGCCCGGACGAAGGGACGGCCGAGTTGGAACGGCCAGCCGAAGCGGGATTGGGGCGGCCCCGACCTTCCCTCGTCGTCCTTGCCTTCGTCATGATGGGCTGGCTCATGGCAGGTGGCGCCACCTCCGCATCGGGAGCGCGTCTCGGATGCTTGCGGGCGCCGAGCACGACGGTCGTGGCCACCACCGCCTGCTCCTGCTGGAGGCGTCCGACGGCCGCCTTGACCGCATCCAGCAGGAGCTGCAGGTCGAAGGGCTTGTGCACGATCGCGACGCGGTGTCCCTGGAGAAGCCGTCGCTGCGTGGGCGTGAACTGGTCGGCGTTGCCGGTCATGAGGAGGAAGGCATGGCGGCACAACGCCGGGCCGTCGGTCGTCAGAGCCGCGAGGAGGCCCAGACCGTTCAGGCGCGGCATGCGGGAGTCGCAGACCACCAGCATTGGCGTCGGGCTCAGTTGCAGGATGAGGAGCGCCTCCACGCCGTCGTGCGCCTCCGAGACGGGGCCATAGCCCGCATCTGCTAGCACTGCGCAGACCAGCTCGCGGATCGCGCGGTCGTCGTCCACCACCAGAATAGCAACCAAGGGCTTCATGCGTAGCGTGTCCTTTCCTTCGGGGACATCGGATTTTATGCCGGGTAAGCAGCACTACGGGAGGGCCCAGAGGGGCACGGGGCGACGAGGCGCCGGCCCACGTTGTGGTCCACGCCCCCACCTCGTCGCCCCGCGCGCCCGTGTTGGTCGAGACCTCGCCGGCGCCCCGGAATGGCGCTCACGCGCCGAGTGCGTCCGCCTTGACCGCCCCCGACTGCCGGCGCACGCGTTCGGCGGCCTGCGCGACGGCCTGCAGCAGGCGATCGAGGTCGAAGGGCTTGCGCACCACGGGGACGGCGTGGCGCTGGAGGAACAGCTGCTGAGCCTTCGAGAGCAGGCTCGAGGCGGCGGTCATCAGGACCAGGGCGTGGCGCCGCAACCGGGGGCCGTCGCCCCGGAGCGTGCGGAGCAGGCGAAAACCGTCGAGGCGCGGCATGCGATAGTCGCAGACCGTTACCATCGGGTCGGGGCTCAACTGCAGGATCAGCAGCGCCTCCACCCCGTCCTTCGCTTGCTCGACGTGGCGGTAGCCCTCGTCGGCCAACAGCGTGCTCACCGCCTCGCGGATGTCGGGGTCGTCGTCGACGACCAAGATCGGCGTGTGCAACGTCATGCGCGGGACTCCTCTCCTTGGGCGTTCGGGACACCGCGGCGTCTACCCACCATGAGCGACGGAGGGGCAAGTCTTATGCCAAGTAGGCACTGCAGAGATAACGACCGACCGATGCCCGCGCCCACGGAGCGGGGCGTCAGCCCCGCCCACGGCCGGTGGCGAGGCCCGTAGGGGCGAGCCGCCGGGCCGTGGGTCCCGAACACGAGGCGCGGGCCGACCCACGAGTAAGCACAGCATGACTGCCGCGATCCGGCCTTCGGATCGCGGCGGGCGCAATAGTAGTCTCACGCGCCCTTCTAACTCCAGCAATTAAATCCGACACTTTGAAGGAGTCCTGAAATGCAGCCGATTCTGCTCACCGCTACCGCCGAAAAAGTGACGACCGAGGAGTCCGAACCGGAGAGCGCCGTCGTCTTCAACGATGGACTCACACCGCCGACGTATGTCCAAGTACAGTACTGGCGCGAGCTCTGCGGTGCCATCTCGGCAACGGGTGCCGGTGGCATGTCCGACGACGCCTGGAGCGCTGACCTGAAGCCGTCCAAGCCCACGCTCAAGGCGATGGTCGAGCGTGGGTTGACTGTCCGCCGCCGAGCGTGGCATCTCAAGCGCGGCTGGTACGGCAAGATTGCGGCACTCCGTGCTCGGGCTGTTCCGACTCCATGCAGGACTCTCGCAGAACGTCCGCGCCCGGACCTGCCCAGCTACGCCGAGTTAGAGGGCTTCGACCAGATTTGCCGTTGGCTCGATGCCCAGCCCAAGCGTCGGGCGCGCCTCCCCTTCGTCGGCCTGCGCGAGCAGGTCGGGGTGGAGAGCGAGGTGCCGATTGCGTCACTCCACCTGATGCGAAAACACCGCCTCGCGCGGCACACCTCCACCTGCGAGTGGGCGCTCTCGCCGACGTGGAAGGATCGCTTCCTCAACCTGTGGAAGGGCGTGGATCGCGAGGTGCGGGAGCAGTTCCCGGTGCAGCCCACGCCGTCCGACCCGTACGTCGCTGCGGCGGGCATCGACACCTGGTATCTCAACCGCATCGAGCCCAGTGGGCTGCCCGCGACCTTGCGCCGCGAGCTGGATGAGCTGCAACAACAAGCGGCGGAGGACGAGGAGGAGGTCGACACGCGCTGGGTCTACGACGGCGTCCCCTTGCGCATGTACCGCGCCGGAGTAAACACCGAGAAGGGCGGTGGCGTCTCCTGGTCCTACATTCTGCGCAACAATTCCCTCGCGCTCCTCATCCGCAAGGCACCGCTCGGCGGCATCGTGGCCCAGGCTCGAATCGGCTCGGAATGCCTCTGGCGCCTCACGCCTCGGCGCGCGCTCGATGAGGTCGACGCGCTCATCCGTCGGATGCGGGCTAGCCCGATCCCCTTCCGCCGCGAGCGGAAATCGGAACCTGCACGCTGGCAGGTGAGCCAGGTGCATCTGGCGGTGGACGTCGCCAACGCCCCGTTGGCGGCCGAACAGATCGGCCGGTATGTCTCGCGCTCGCGCACCCAGGCGGTCTACGAAGCGGCCAAGTCGGAGGTGGAGCAGTTGATGCGGGCAATCCATGGCGACGACGGTGAGGGTCCTGAACCCTTCGCGATGGATTGGGGCGAACCCTACGAGGACGACAGTTTCGGCACCTGCGACCCGTTCGACGACCTGGTGCCGGAGCGTGACCGTGACAAAGAGCCGGTGCCGGTCGAGGAGAGCGCCGTGACGACCTTCCGCTCGGGGCAACGCATCTCGGGCATGACGTTCTCGCCAGGCGGCGACGTCTCGATGGTCCTGTACGACAAGCCCCTGCAGGCACGACACACCGGCAAGCGGCATATGGAGCCGATCTGGACCGCGTCGGGCTGGCAGATCGGGGCGCCTGTTACGCGCCACGAGGCGCGATTGCGCCGCCCCGCCGTGCGTGAGCTCGGGCTGCCCCACGACCTGCGCTCCTGCCTGGACGACCCGTGGGAGTTCTTGAAGCATCAGAAGGACGTCTTCGCCGCCATGGTGGGGCACGTAGAGCCGTGCCCCGACGCGGTGGACGTCGCCTGGATCCGCCGCGTGGTGCCCGAGGAGAACGACTCGCGCCGCTCGCGCTGGCCGACCGACCCCGTATGGCGTGTCGTGCAGTCCGCCACCGTCGCCGACGCCCCGGCTGAAGCTCGCAGGCTGATCCGGCGGAAGCAGCGTGGGCACGACGTGAAGGTGCTCGACCATGGGCAGTACGGCTACCTCGCCAGTCGGACGGCGATCCTGCACCCTGAGGGTGGGCAATGGACCCTCTCCCGAGCGCTTGGCGAGGCGTTGCCGCAGCTGGAGGCCGTCGAGCGGGAGCAGGGCATCGAGTTTGGCGAGCTCGTCCGCGAGCGCCGGAGGCAGCGGGGGTTACCCTTACCCATCGCCGTCAAGGTGCTCCCCTTCCGGGCTGCCGTCCGAGATGAGGAGGCACAACTCGGTAATGATCCTGCGACTGAGTCCGTCGACGGCGACACGCTTAGCGTTCCACTTCGCCAGCGCGTAGCTCGTGCCGAGGCGCGGGTCGCGGACGCCTGGGCCCAATTGGCGGCGGCGGAGCAGGATGGGAAGCCGCGGCGAAGACTAAGTGAGTTGGAGGCAGCGTACCACCAGGAAATGGAGAAGCTCACACAGCCGGCATCCCCCAGAGAGGCTAATCCCCGATGATTGGGGTGAACACCACCATTGTTCCGTTGGTGCGTACCCGGCATGGACCCGGGGGATGGATCGACACAATGGCTAGGTTCGGCAGGGCGAGACGAGTCGGCGGGCCTGGCGGGATCAGGTACGTGTCGATGTTTACTTGGCCCCCGCTAGTGTCGATGGAGGTCCGTACGAAAGTCAGCGGCCCCGGCGGGAAGCCGAATGGAATGCCAACGACCAGAGTGTTCGCGGTGGTCGGGGCGAGTTGCACGGTCACCACATCGGTGGCACTGACCGTGATGGTTGCCAGGCCGAGCGGTGTCTGTACGGTGTCAGGGACCACGACACAAAGGTCACCGGTGCACACGCTGGCGGCATCGGCGGTCGTTGCTCCCAATCCTGTCAACGCCGCCAGCGTGGTACTCACGACCACCATGACGGCCACGATACGCTGCTTCTTCATTGAGACTCCTGGAGACTCCTGATTACTGACCTCGGCGTGAGAGCATGAATCTTGCGAGCACTGGGGGTATGAGTACATCCAAGAGACTCGCGGACTCCTGGGAATGGCAGCGTCAGCGCGCCTGGGAGTTGCACCACCAAGGTTGGTGGCAGAAGGACATCGCGGCAGCGTTGGGCGTCAGTTGCGCCGCCGTCTGCCAGTGGATCAAGCGGGCGCACGAGAAGGGCGTGGAGGCGCTGCGCACGCAGCCCCGCCCCGGTGGCCCCGCCAAGTTGACGGTCGAGCAGCGCGCCCAGATCCCGGCGTTGTTGGCGCGCGGGGCCGAGACGTATGGATTCCGCGGCGACGTGTGGACGGCCAGCCGCGTCGCGGTGGTGATCTGGCGCACCTTTGGTGTCCGCTATCACCGCGATCAGGTCAGCCGCTTGTTGCGCCAGGCGGGCTGGAGTCGCCAGCAGCCTATCGAGCGGGCCACGCAGCGCGACGAGCAGGCCATTGCGCAGTGGTATGCCGAGCGCTGGCCAGCGCTCCAAAAAAAGCAGCTGAGGAAGGTTCCACCATCGTCTGGGGAGACGAAGCCGGTTTCTACCTGTTGCCCTTGGCGGTGCGCACGTGGGCGCCGCGGGGGCAGACGCCGATCCTACACGTCCCCCTGCCCCATGACCATCTGGCAGCGATCAGTGGCATCACGCTGGACGGGCGCCTCGACCTGCAGACGCGGAAAGACGCCTTCAACGCCGAAGGGGTCGTGGGCTTCCTGCGCGTGAGGCACGCGCAAGCTGCGCGGCAAGGTCCTGGTCATCTGGGACGGATCGCCGATCCACAAGGGGCAGCCGATCAAGGATTTCCTCACGCGCGGCGCGGCGAAGCGCCTCCACCTGGAACGCTTGCCCGGCTACGCGCCCGACCTCAATCCGGACGAGGGGATCTGGAACTTGCTCAAGCGCGTCGAGCTCAAGAACCGCTGCTGCCGCGACCTGGCCGAACTCAACCTGGAGCTGCGCCGCGCCAAAGAGCGCTTGCGCTACAAGCGCGACCTCATCCAGGCCTGTTCGGTCCACTGTGGCTACTCGGTTTAGCAAACGATGCCGAGGTCAGTAGGCTGGGCTGGCTGGCACCAGCGAGGACGAGACGCCGGTGGTGAGCAGGCCAGAGGGGGATGGAACTTGTCCGGCAACTGCTATGCAGCCAAACGCTCTAGCAGTTGCCGGTTTTGTCTCGGGGGATCATCCCGCCAAGGTCTCTACGCCCTCGTGGCGCCAGCAGGAACCTGGCTTGCTTCGGCGGAGGGAGGAGTGGCCACGACACGCTGGTTGAAGGGCATCAGCGGCTGGTCGAACGTCGATACGACCGTGTTGCTGGCAAAGAATCCGAACACCCGCACGACACCCACTCCCGTATTGCGCAGGCCATGCGGCACCATCGCTGGAACAACGGCTATCGCCCTGGCAGACAGTTGGCCCAATTCGTCTCCCACTGAGACTTCGGCCGTGCCTTCCAGGATCAGGAGGGTCTCCTCAGCACTGTCGGTGTGGGTCGCCAGCCGATGACCGGGATCGATCTCGAAATAGACCGCCGCTGTGCTTGCGGTCCCGGCGGCTTTGGACAACGGGAAGTTCACTCGAGTGTGTACCGTCGGGTCCTGCTCAGACCACACGTTGAGTAACTCTAGCTGGTCGATGTGCACCGTGATCATGTGCTCCTCTTTCCTCGGTATCCGGAAGACTTCAGGACGCCCCATCAGGTGCGTCCTCCGGGAACACTATGACGTGCCCCCGTTCACCCGGCGATACCAGATAAGTGGTATCTCTCATGGCTCCTCACGATGCTATACTTCGCGTTGGGGCGTGCTGGTTGGGTGATTCCTCACGGCACCCCGGACCTGCGAGGTGCGTATGAGTGCCAATTTGGCCGCCGAGCTGGCCGAGCGGCAGATCATCCGTCTCTGCCATTCAGGATTGGATGCCCGTGCGTTGCGTCTCGAAGTGTTCGAGCATCTCCAGCGCGCAACGCCCTACGAGGCCTATTGGGCTGCAACCACGGATCCTGAGACGTTGCTCTTCAATAGCGCGGTGAGCGTTGGCTTCGATCCGCGGGTCGTTCCTGCCTACATCGGCAACGAGTTCCTCGAGGACGACTTCAACAAGTTCACCGATCTCGCACTCGGCCCTCATTCGGTTTCTACGCTCTTGACGGCCACGCATGGGGATTTGATGAGAAGCCAGCGCTATCGCGAAATCCTCGAGCCCGTGGGTCTCGGCAATGAGATGCGTGCTGTGTTTCGAACCGGGGGATCGGTGTGGGGCGCCATGTGCTTGCATCGTCTGAAGCGCGATCGGGACTTTACCCCTGCTGACGTCGCCCTCTTCACCGCGATCGCGCCACATCTCGCCGCCGGCCTTCGGGGTGCACTTCTGCTCGATGTGGCCGAGATCTCTCCGGCCGGCGATGGGCCGGGCCTGCTGTTGCTCGCGGACGATCTCACCGTCGTCTCCACGACGCCGGGCGCCGAACTCTTGCTGGACGAGGTGAGCGGGTGGACGCGGAACGATGCCCTGCCGCTGCCAGTCTATGCGGTCGTCAACAAACTACGAGGGTTAGAGCGCGATGCACAAGGAACGGCATGCGCCATTCCGCATGCGCACCTGCGCAGTCGCGCGGGCCGCTGGTTGTCGCTCCACGCGTCACGCCTTTCCACTTCGACTCCAGCAGGCCAGATCGCCGTGATCATCGACCTGGCGACGCCCAACGACATCGCGCCACTCGTGCTGCAGGCGTACGCGCTCACCGCTCGCGAGCAGGCGGTAGCTTCACTAGTCCTTAAGGGACGCTCCACGGAAGCGATCGCCGCGCACTTGTGTATCTCGATGCTCACGGTTCAGCAGCACCTCAAGGCCATCTTCGACAAGCTGGGGGTACGTAGCCGACGCGATCTCGTCGCCCACGTCTTCGCGCGGAGCTACTGGCCTGACTTGGCGGCAGAACAAGGCATTTCCCCTGATCGCTGGTCGCCTGCATAGTGCCGTGTCTACGGCATGAGCGAGGTCGTCGCCCTTTTCCACTTTCCACTGCGTGAGGGTGCCTGCGCGGTGTGCAACTGCGCGGTGTGCTGCTGCGTCAAAGTTGTCTCAGCCAAACACACGACCGGTTGGGGTTGACAATAAGCCATTTTAATGTTAGTAACTGTTAACATGAAAAGGCGCCCCTACGCGATGACGTCCCGCGAAGCGGCCATGCAGGAGACGCACCGGCGCATCCTCCGAGCTGGCGCCGACCTGCTGTGGGAGCAGGTCTCTGCGGACATCACCCTCGACGATGTGGCGGGGCGCTCCGGCGTCACCGTCCAGACCATCCTGCGCCACTTCGGCACCCGCGAGGCACTCCTAGCGGCTGTCGAGGCGTTGCTTCAGGAGGAAGTACGCGAGGAGCGCCAGGCTCCCGCCGGTGACGTTCGGGCGGCTGTCCGGGCACTCTTCGATCACTACGAGCGGCACGGCGAGGCGGTCCTGCTGCTGCTCGGGCAGGAAATCACAAACGAGCGCATCCGCGCGGGCATGGACGGGGGCCGTCGGATCCACCGGGAGTGGGTCGAGAAGGTTTTCGCGCCCTACCTCGAAGCGTGCGCGCCGGATGACCACGAGGAACTCGCGGACCTCCTCGTGGTGGCGACGGACGTGTACACCTGGAAGCTGCTGCGTCGCGACCGACAGCTCGATCGCGGGCAGGCCGAGGGACGCGTCACGCGGCTGATTGCCGCCATTCTCGCCGGAAAGTGGGCAGACTGAGATGGCAAATATCCTCTTCGTGACCTGGGACGGCGGGGGCAATGTGCCACCAGCCGTCGGGATGGCGCAGGAGCTGTCCCTGCGCGGTCATCACGTCGAATTCCTCGGCTATGAGGTGCAACGGCCGCGCTTTGCGGCGCAGGGATTGGCGTTCCACGCCTTGCGGCGGAGCGGTTCTTTCGATATCTATCGCGCGCACGAACCCAGCGAGCGCATCGCCGGCCTCATGGCTCACGTCTGGGCCTGCCCCGAGCACCTCGACGACCTCCCGGAAGCGGTCGCTCGCAGTGCCGCCGATGTGGTGGTCGTCGACTTCATGCTGCAAGGCGCGATGGCCGCGGCGACCCGTCTCGCGACCCCCGTCGCGGTTTTGGCGCACTCGTCGATCGCGGGCTTGATCCCGCCGCCCAACTCGCCGATGGGAGCGGCCCGATTGGCGGCCACCAATCAGCTGCGAGAGCGGGCTGGCCTGGGCACTTTGACCCTCTTGACGGAGGCCTGGGCAGGATATCCAACCCTGGTGACGACCATCCCCGAGCTAGACCCGGCGGCGGTGGGCGCGGATCCCTCCGTGCGCTACGTGGGGCCGATCTTCGAGCGGTACCCTACCCTTGAATGGGATTCGCCGTGGGCGGTCGATGATGATCGCCCGTTGGTGCTCGTCAGCTTCACCACGACGCGGCTGTGGGACCAGCGCGGTCGCATCCGCAACACCATGGAGGCCCTCGCCGGGGAGCCCGTCCGCGTGCTGGTCTCAGCGGCGCAACTCGAGGACGTCGGTCCCGCGCCAGCGAACGCAACGATCCGGCGCTTCGTGCCGCACGCCCTCGTCCTGCCGTCCGCGGCGGTCACCGTGACCCACGCCGGCCACGGGACGGTTGCTGCGTCCCTCGCGCATGGCGTCCCGCTGGTGACACTGCCCAACCCGGTGGCAGACCAACCGTTCCTGGCGACGACGCTGCAGCGGCTCGGCGCGGGCACCGCACTGGACGGTGAGGCAGGCTCCGAAGCCATCCGCTCAGCAGTCCTCGAGGTCTTACGGCAGCCGTCGTACGCCGCCTCTGCCAGCCGCCTGGCCGCCGTAATCCACGCCATGCCGGGCGCCGTCGGCGCCGCGGACGAATTTGAGAGGATTGCGCTGCATAACGACGCTGCACGTGTCTGACAATGGCTCCTCTTCACGAGCGCAATCTCGTAATGCAAACGCGCGTGCTCTAGTGGGGAATGCGCCCAGCGCCGTTCGCTCCCATGAGCTGGCATGCGCTGTACAGTGAATCGTGGCCTCGACCTCAAGCCCATGCCCTTCTGGTGCTGCGTACATCGCCCATCTGTATGATTGTTTAAAGCCCGGAATTGTGCTAGCTTG
>CAWJCH010000031.1:0-72261 GCA_963841205.1 uncultured Chloroflexia bacterium
AAGGCGCAGCAGGCCAAGCGCGTCCTCTCCTCCATCACCAACACCAACTCCCGCGTCCTGCGTGCCGCCTTCCGGCGCCCCGATGGTAGCACCGACCGCGTACGGATGCAGACGGTCGTGGAGGCCATCAACGCATCGAGGGCGCAGCTAGATGGCTACCTCTTCGTGCGCGGCCTCTTACACCGTACAGGGGCTCTACGGGCAACTCAGGAAGGCGGTCCTGGAGCGCAACTGCAAGCTCGCCATCATCGATTACTTCGGGCTCATCCAGGCCGAGGGCGCAGGGAGTAAGGCGGGGCGCACGGAGCGCATGACCGAGATCAGCCAGGCGCTGAAGGGTATCGCGCGGGATCTCGACATCTCCGTCTGGGTCCTCGCTCAGGCTAACCGCGAGAACGTCCACCGCGACAACCCCCGGCTCCAGTTGACCGACCTCCGCGACACGGGCGCGGGGGAGCAGGACGCCGACTGGATGTTCGCCCTCCACTGCCCCGCTGACTTCGACTCACTGCGCGCCTACGGGGACAAGGCCAACGGCGTCGCCGGTAACCAGATGTTCGCGGAGATGTGCGAGCTATCGGTCCTGAAGGCGCGCGACGGCGAGGGCAACGTGACGCTGCCCCTGCGGCGCATCAAGAAATACACCTCGATGGAGGATTGGCCCGTCGCCTGGGCGCTGCCTGAGTACGAGGGACGGCCCGCGATGGCCCAGGAGGCGGGCTTCTGAGGCCCGCCAGAAACGAGTCGAACGCCCCCGCCGTAGCCGTCGAAAGTCGCGGCGGGGAGCGCCCCCGAGTCCCGGAAGACAGGAATGATGGTAGCACGAAGGCGCTTGACGATGGGGCGTGCAGGGAGGGTTGGTCGGTTGCTGGACACGACGTGGGGAAAGTCGATGATCGTGATGCCTCAGATCGAGCTGCAGACGATCGTCGTGGGGCATGAGCGCCGCGTGCCGCGCGCGGAGATGGGCGCATTCGAACGCGGGAGCCCTTGGGGATGATCGACGAGCATCAGGAATTTTACTTGACAGGGCGTCGTGTTGCTGACACCGACTCGGCGCCCGTTCGCAATGAGGACGATACTGGAGGTTAGCACGGTGGCAAATGATGAGGCAGACGACGACGGAATGCTTAGCGGTCAGCCGTTCATGGACATGCTGCGACCGCGCGAATGGAAGAAGTTCGCGAAGCTCTACCCCGAGGATATCGCCGCATGGGAGGCAGATCTGCGCGCTCTCCGCGCGCAGCTAGACACTGAGCATCACTACCTCTACGAGGACGGCCTTCTGGCAGCGTGGCGCATCGAGCGGGATATGAGTCAGGTTGCGCTCGCCGAGCGTTCTGGCTTGACCTGGAAGAGGGTTAATCGGCTGAGAGTGTGGCCCTCACGGCGCGACCGATGCGGAATTATCCACCATTGCAGGTGTTTTCGGTGTCCCTGAAGATGCGCTCACGTCCTCTCGTCCTTTGGGCGAGCAACACCGGGATGCTGAGCGGAAACAGCGACGTCTCAAGCGTCTCAAAGCAGAATCGCGCCGGTTGGAGAAGTGGGTACAGGACGCCGGCCTTGATCCTAAACATGTTGCGGGTTATCAGTCTGTTCAAGAACGGATCGAAGAGATTGAGAATCCTGCATATGCTCTCAGCGGCAAAGAGCGCCAACTCCTAGAAGAGTTGCGGGCAAGGGTGCAGCCTGAGGCCGATGCCTAGCACTCTCACTATGCACTCGCTACACACTTGTTGACGTGAAAAAGCGCCCGCCTCAGACGAGGATCGGGCGCATCGTCGTCTGTGCTACATCCTGTCGAAGTAGCACATGTGTTCTAGAGCAACTTGCGAGAAGCAGCGGCAGGCACAGGTTCTGCAGAAACGCCGGGCATGCGTGCGTATTCGACCGACCTAAAAGAACGCTTGGTGCGAGCGGTGGCTGACGGTCAGCCCATGCGAGCAGCCGCTCGCCGCTTCAACGTCGCCGTGACCACCGTCAAACGCGCCGTGGTCCAACAGCGGGAGACCGGCTCCCTGGAGCGGAAGCCCATTGCGGGCCGGCCGCGTGCGATCAGCCGGGAACAGGAGACGGCGTTGCGCGCGCCGGCGGATTCCCCGGTCGGACTGGCAGCCTGGATGCTCGACCACGACGCGGCCAGCGAGGCGCTCATCGCCCGCGTCTTTGCCGGTCCGTCCGAGGGCTGACGCGAGACGACGTGCTGGACAACATCACGCTCTACTGGTTGACGACCACGGCGGTTTCGTCGGCTCGTCTCTCTTGGGGAAAGCAAGCTCGCCTTTTTCGCCCCGAAAGGGGTCAAGATTCCGACGGCCGTGAACGTCGTCCCCGACGAACTCTATGCCGCTCCGCGCAGCTGCGTCGAGAAGGCCTATCCCACGCTCATTCACTTCAACAAGCTTCCCAAGGGCGGGCACTTTGCGGCCTGGGAACAGCCGAAGCTCTTTTCAGAAGGGGTTCGCGCGGGCCTCCGATCGCTACAGCAGGGTTCTTCACAAGAGAGGAGAAGATGATGACCCAATCCAGCGCTACACAGCGAGGCAGCCAGCAGGCAGATGCGCAGTTCACCATCGACCGCACCTATCCGGGCCGGTGGACGATCACCTTCAGCAACCCGCCGATCAACATGTTTGTTCCCACGACGATCGTCGAATTGGGAGCGCTCATGGCCGACCTCGAGGCGGACCCGTCCGTGAAGGTCGTCGTGTTCCAGTCGGCGAATCCCGATTTCTTCATCGCCCATCTCGATGTAGCCAAGGCCGCTGAACGGCCAGAGGTGCTGGACCTTTGGCGCGACTTTGTGCTGCGCCTCTCGTCCACGCCAGTCGTGAGCATCGCCAAGATTCGCGGCCGCACGCGCGGCATCGGTAACGAGTTCGTGCTGGCCTGCGACATGCGCTTCGCCAGCCGGCAACGCGCCCTCTTCGGCAACCCCGAGATCGGCGTCGGACTGGTCCCGGGCGGCGGAGCGCTGGAATGGCTCCCGCGCGTGGTCGGCCGCTCGCGCGCACTTGAGATCGTGCTCAGCGGCGACGATTTCGATGCTGATATCGCCGAGCGCTATGGCTGGGTGAACCGCACGCTGGACGATGGCGACCTCGACTCGTTCGTCGATGCGCTCGTCCGGCGTCTGGCCTCGTTCGACCGTGAAACGCTCGCCACGGCGAAGGCCCAGGTCAATCGGTTCGGGACGCCGACAGCTGCCGAGCTTCAGTCGAGCAACGACTTGTTCTTCGCATTGCTGGCCTTGCCCAGTGCACAGGCGCGCCGTGCCAAGGTCCGCAATGTCGGTTACGGCGTTCCAAGCGACTTCGAATTGAACTTCGGCCGGTACCTCCCTGCGCTCGGGCAGACCGACGACGATACCACGCATACGCAGCCCGATTGATCGTCGCCCTGAATCGGCGGCCGCGCGGCTTTGGGCGCCCCGATCCGGGCGAATCCACATCGCAGAGGAGATGGCAATGAAGCTTCAAGGGAAAACGGCCCCGATCACCGGTGGCAGCGGTGTCGAGCTTGCAACAGCGCGTCGGTTCGCCGCCGAGGGAGTCGGCCGTAACGGCCGACTATTCCTACTCGAAATGACTGATCAAGGAGGAAGCCATGGACAAGACTGGTGACGGCTTTGACGCCGCAACGTTTGCGCAACAGTTCAACCAATTCAGTCCCGAGTATGGACCTCACTTCAAGGATATCTACAGGCACATGCGCGCCCATTGCCCGGTTGCGCACACGGATGAGGGTGGCGGCTTCTGGGTCGTGACGCGATATGCTGACGTCATGCGCGTCGACGCCGATGACGAAGCCTTCTCCTCGCTCTACGGGATCTCGCCGAGCGCCAATCCGGACATGCCCAGGGCAGGGTTCGGGTTGCTTGGCGAGGAGCGCACCGGACCGCTCGCCGCCTGCCCGTTCGGCCCGAATGGCGAGGCTCCGCGCCTCAGCTTGCTCCCCCTTGAGCTCGATCCGCCGCTACACGGCCCATACCGCAAAGCCCTAGACCCCTTGTTCTCGCCCCACGCGGTCACCGAACTGGCGCCGTGGCTGTTGGCGCTGACCGACCAGCTGATCGACGCCATCATCGAGAAGGGCGAGGGCGATTTCTCCCGCGATCTGAGCACGCCGCTGGTCAGCATCTGGACGATGAAGTTTCTGGGACTCCCGCCGGAGGACTGGTCGGACTACGCCTGGTTCCTCCAGTCTGCGAACGGTGGGTCCAGCAGCGTCCAGCCCAGAACGAAGAACCCGTCAGAACGCGAGCTGCGCGAACGAGTCGCAGCTGAGGTGGTTCGGCAGCACACCCAGCCGGTGCCCGGCGGGACGATCGCCCATCTGCTCGACGCGACAGTCGATGGGCGCAAGCTCGATAGCTGGGAGATTGAAGCCTACATCTGGATGCTGTTCGGCAACGTGGTCGCGACGCCGGCCTGCATGGGGTCCAGCTTCGCCTGGCTGTCGCGTAATCCCGAGCAACGGCGCCAGCTTGCCGAAACGCCGCATTTGATGCCGCACGCGATAGAGGAGTTCCTCCGCGTCTTCTCGCCCGTTCAGGCGTTTAGCCGCACCGTGATGCACGACGTCGAGTTGGCCGGGCAGTCGTTGAAGCGGGGCGAACGCGTGCTGTTGTGCTGGGTATCGGGGAACCTGGACGAGACCGAGTTCGAGAACCCGGACGAGGTGGATTTCGACCGCGCCAACAAGCGCCACATGGCCTTCGGCCTAGGCGGCCATCGCTGCATGGCCCCCGATGTGGTTCGCCTCCAATTCCGGATCATGTTCGAGCAGATACTGAGTCGCATGCCCGACTTCCGCGTCGAGGAGGCCGGGCTGCGACCCTCGCCAGTGCCAGCCATCGCGGCCGGCTACGAGCATGTGCCCTTTGTTTTCAGGCCCGGAAAAAAGGTAGGCGGTCGCCCGCGGGTACTGTAGAGCCGTGACATGGCGCGAGAATCGAGGAACGAACAGCTCTGCGGGCTTCCCGTCGATCCAATCCGCGCCTCCACACTAGTCGCCATCTCGATTCTGATTCCGCCTGAATACAAGTCATCTCACAAATAACCTGGACCCTTTTGGGGCCGGCTTCGCTTGGGAGATGCCAGGTCTGCCATGACATTTGTGAGATGACTTAGAGTACTCCAACCGCAGTTACCCCATGCGATGGCGGAAATCCTGCGACCCGTTGCTGGGCGAGGGCGTGTGCTATGCTGCGGATCCCTTCGCTAACGCCCACGCCTCAGCAACGAGAGTTACGGCGCTGACAGCCCGGCGGAGATCCACAGCTGGCGCGTCGCTGGTCGCATGCCTTCCTGGACGACGGCCTCGTCGGGTTGCTGGATCTCTCGGCCGCACCGCACGTGAGCCGGCAAGGGCCAGAGGTCGGCCAACCAAGCGAGCTGGCGCTCTACTTTGTCGCGTTGTCGTTGGTCATCTTTCCGCGCCAACGTGGGACGTCCTCACTTGGCCTTCCAGGTCGCCGAACGTCGCTTGGGTGGAATACCCATGCGAGTGCCGCGGCGCCGCAGGGCAAAACGGAACGCGCTCCTGCTGCAGCGAGCCCGATCCTCTGGTGGCGCTCAACGAGGAGGGCAGTACGGGTCGTGCTCCTCATCTTCCTCTCGGCGCGCGAGATGGACGAGATGGATGCGCGCGGGGGTTCACCACGGTGAACCATGGGCAGAGGCTCCGTGTCCTGCATGCCGCGTATCACCGCCACCAAGGCACCTGTGCGGCCTCGACCACCAGGGCCACCGACGCCTCCTGGTCGGCTGCAAGCGCGGCTAGGCCCTGTATCCACTGGCCAGCTGCCACGACGCCGATCGCGGCCTGCCCCTCTGCAGGGTCGTCCTTCCAGCGGTACATATAGCCCAGGACCGCTATGTGGAGCACCGTCTCGTTCACCGGCTGCCCAGCAGGTGGCACGCTCGTACCGCCGCTCAGCTGATCCGCCAGGTGGGTGTAGGCCTCAATGAGGGCGTGCACCTGGCTGTGGAGCGCCGCATCGGCGTCCGCAGGGTTGCCAGGGTTGCGCACGAGGTAGCCCGTGTCGGCCAGCGCGTGGAGCACGTCAGCGGCCACCATGACGTACCGGCCCGCTGCGCCCAGCGACCCCGCGATCTCTGGTGCGAGATGGCGCGAGCCGCGCTCACGCAGGTATTGATCGAAGGCGTCGCGCTCGCGTTCGGCTGCGCGGACCGCCCGGCCTTGCGCTCGGGGCACCGTGTCAGAAGAGCCCAGAGCAAGGATCTGGTGCAAGGCCGCGGCTAGATCGTCGGCGACCGCGTGGTACAGATCCGCCAACGCCCGGCGCAGCTGGGCGCGCAGGCCCCGCGGCCACAGCAGCAGCCCAACAACCACGCTGATCCCCACGCCCAGCGCCACATCCTCCAGGCGCACCAGCCCGACCGTCCAGCCGGAGGGCACGAGGAGGCTGAAGAGGATGATGATGACGAGCGTGAAGCCCGCCTGCCCAGCGACCAAACCGACGACGGTTCCTGCGTACGCCGCGAAGAACAGCGCGACCGGGTACAGGACCCACAGGAGGGTGGTGTCGTGGCCCACCAGCACGATGCAGGGGGCGCCAATCGCCACGCCGATGACGGTGCCGAGCAGCACTTGGATGGTGGACTGGCCCGTGGCAAGCGCGCTCGAGCGGAGCGCCGAAAGGGTGCCCAGCACGACCCAGAAAGCGTGGGCGACTTGCAGCACCCCGCCCAGCAACACCGCCAGGGCGAGGCCCACCGCGACGCGCAGGCTATTCTGCAGCACGCTCGAACTGGGGTGCAGATGGAGGTGTATGCGCACCCTCTCCCCGATTCCGCCGGAGCAGGGCTGCGGTGCCCGGCTCACTGGGGATGGCGAGCGGGAGGCGCAGCTCCGGCGGCAGCGGGAGGCCCGCCGCGATCAGGGCATCTGCCCCCAGCGCCAGCACCAACGAGGTGACCACGCGCAGAGGGTTATCGGCCTCGAACCTGGCCAGCACGTCCTCCGGTTGACTGTCCGCCGACAGCTCAAGAGCCGCCCAGCGCTCGAGCGCAGCACGGTCAGCCAGTCGCGCGGCTTGGAGACCCACCAAATCGGGTGGCGCTCCACCGATCAGGACCTCGCCACTGGCCGCGAGCGTCTGTGCCACCGTGGCGGCGAGCACATCGCTTTCGCGGAGAAAGGGATACTGCGCCGCGAGCGCCTGTGCGGCATACCGTCCGCTGTAGGCCAGGAGACGCTCCAGCTCAGCCAAGAGGGCCACGAAGGCGCAGTCGCGCTGCGCGGGGCCAGCGGGGCGATGCGGCGTCGCGGCGTAGGTGCGCCGGACCGCCTGGACCGCCGTTTCAGCCGCCTGCTGCACCGGCGTGAGATCGGACGGTGCGGGCCTGATCCGCGCGGCGCGCAGCAGCGCGGCGAGGGCCTGGCAGGCGGTGGCCGCTTGGCGGCGCAGGGCAGAGTGTTCGAACCCTGGCCAGAGCACGACGCTCGCGACCGTCGAGACCGCACCCGCGATGCCCCACCCCAGGAGGCGGGAAGGAATCGCCGTCGGCGGCGCGGGGACCGTGACGGCCAGCACGAAGGCAAGCAGCAAGGCGGATTGTGCTGCGGCGAGATAGCCCCCAAAGACCCCGGCGAACGAGACCACCAAGCCGCTCAGCAGCATCGCCAATGCGGCAACCCACGGACTGAACGAGGCAAGCGTGCCCAGGGAGAGTAGGACGGCCCCGATCAGCGTCGTGCCCAGGTATGCGGCCGCGCGCGGTCGCCGGAGGCCGGCGAAGTCGGCGAGGACCAACAGGGCAATACAGCCGAACGCGACGAAGACCGTCACCTGCGCGTTGCGGATGACGAACCCGGCGAACGCCACAGCCAACGGGATGGTGAGCGCGGCCCGGGCCGCGCGTCGCAGGGCCATCCTGCCGGGATCGCGTGGCCTCCATGCCGGTAGGCGGGTGATGCATGGAGGGGCTCTGAATGTGCCGGTCCAGATGTCACGGGTCTGGGCAGGCGGTGTGGTTCCAGCGTGTCCGGTCTCCTCCGTCATCGAAGTTCATGCCACCTTTCGGAAGCGCGCAGCCCGTGGGGCCTGAGGGGGTCGAGGGCGGCTCCTGATCATCTTGCTTATCTTCCTTGACCCAGACCCAGCGAGAATGACGCTTGACCTCGTCGCGCAGGTCCTTCGACTGCGGTGGCCCGCAGCGCCGCGGAGGAGGAGCCGCAACGACGCGGAAATGAATCGAGGTCCGCCATGGACCGATTTCCGCCGGAGACCCCGGACGACGACCCAGCGCAGATTTCGCAGTGGCTGTTCCGGCCGAGCGCACGACGCCAGCTGCGAGGGGCGTTGGTCTTCCTCAGCATCATGATTATCATTGCCTTGGTGGTGGGGAGCTTGCTCGTCCTCGCGAACCTCTTCTTGCCGCGCTGAGCGCGGCGACAATTGATTTGGCTTCCGGTTTCTGCGCGGGCTCAGGATCGCACCTCGACGAGGGCGACCACGTGCAGCGCCCCTCCCCACGGGATGACCTGGAAAGTGAGCACCCGCTCGACGACGAACGTCTCGCCGCGGAACTCGTCGTGCTGCTGACTGCCCGCGAGACCGTTGAGGGTATTCGCCAGGCTGGTGGGATTCTCCAGCGGGCCGAGGTGTATGGCCATCGTCTTCACGTCACGCACCCTCCTCTCGTGCGATGGCGCCTTGCGCGCCGTCGGCCTCGGGCACTCATGGTGGTGGCGTCGCACAGGGCGGACCGCCAGACGCGTCTTGATCTGTTTCTGCTAGGCTGCTACAATGGCCCTGCTCCTCAGTTCCTTCGCCGCCCCGCACGCCGGGAGGTAGCACCATGAGCACGCCAGCACCTCGCCGATCTGCCGCGCCATCTGGCGCACCGGCTCCACCCCCGGATCGTCTGCTCGGGTCACCACGCCAAGGCGCATTGCCTCGCGTCCTGCGGATGATCGGTCTCATCCTGATCGTGGCGCTGATCCTCCTCGGTGTCTATCTCCTTGCCGGCGCCTTCTTCCCTCAGTAAGCGGCAGCCCTCAGCAGTCGCGAAACGACAGCGGCATCGTGCGATGTCGTCCGATTGCGGCTGAGTTACGGACCCACGGTCGCCCGCGTTCTAGGAGTGACAAGGTTCCGTGTGTGGATGCGAGCGGAGTGGCCCGGTGGACGAGCAGCCGACCGTGCGACCGGCGGTGCCCACCGGGCACTGGCAGGGCGAAGACGGGCGACGGCGCTCGGACGTCCGGGGCGCGCCCGAGTTCGATGCGACCATCCGCATCGCCGCCCCACTCCGGCTGCCACCGCCGCAGCTGCCACCACCACTGTTGGCCGGGCCACGACGGCAGGCCGAAGCGCATGCGCAGTCGCCGTCTGGGGGCTATGTCGCGTACTTGGACCAGGATGCGGGCTGGCACGTCGCGTGGGGCAGCCTCTTCCTCGCGCTCTCCGCGGCCCTGGTGCTGGTTGCCCTCGTGGCCCTGCGATTCGCGGGCCCCTACTCCCCGAGCGCCGTCGGGCTGCTCGCCCACGGCGAAGCGACCCTGCAGTTGCTCACCGCCTTCGCCGCTGCCGCGGTACTCGTCGTCGCGCTGTTCTCCCTGATCGTCCCGCCGGGGGACGGCTCGGGGCGCGCCGGCTCCGGCTTCGCCTGCTTCCTGGTGGCGATCGCGGCGGCCTACCCGCTCTACGACGCCTACTTGGCGCCATCGTCCCAGGTGCAGGGGCCGGGCGGCGGGTTCTGGCTCTGCGCCGTCGGCGTCGCGGGCATGGTCGTCGGCAGCCTCATGGCGGCGCTCAACACCTGGTCGTGATCGCCCGGCTTCTCCCGGTCCTCACGCTCGCTCGTGGAAGCGGGCCGTCGGCGAGATCGTGCTGAAGGCGGGCATCGGGCGCCGCGCCGCGGGCGAGTATCGCCGCGTCTTCATCGTTGAGGCTGAATCCAACGCCCAGGAGGTAGCAGTCTACATGCCGAAGCAGCTCCCAAAGCCTGACCTGCCTGAGGATTCCGACTGGCCGGAGCCGATTTCGTCGTTCATGCCGCGGCCACCACGAGATGTGAGCCAACTGCCGACGGAATGGCTCAGTCAGCCGCCAGAGCTGGTCGGCGAGCCGCACGAACGGCGGATCAGATTCGCCGGCTTCGCCGAGCAGCACGGCATCGAAGCCGAACGCCTACGCGCCGAGCTGCCCACGCTCATTGAACAGGTTGCTGAGTCAGCCAACCTCGTGACGTCGTGGGGACTCCGCCTCGAGGCGCTCGAACGCCAGGGCATGGAGCGGAGCGCCACTGAGCAGGAGGATTATGAGCGGCTCGTCGAGGCAGTACCCATACAGCGTGGGGTTTACGAGGACCTAGAGCGACTTCCGAAAAGTTGAGGCAGGCATAGGTTGTGCAGGGTGGACGAGTATGCGTGCCTATTCGACCGATCTGAAAGAACGCTTGGTGCGAGCGGTGGCGAACGGTCAGCCCATGCGAGAAGCCGCTCGCCGCTTTGACGTGGCCGTGACGACCGTGAAACGCGCCGTGGTGCGCCAAAGCGAGACCGGCTCGCTCGCGCGCAAGCCGATTCCGGGTCGCCCGCGCGCGATCGGCCCCGCGCAGGAGCCGACGCTGCGCGCCCGGCTGGCGGCGGCGCCCGACGCGACGGTCTTGGAGCATGGTGCCTGGTGGGCAGAGCACCAGGGGCAGCAACTGAGCGAAGTGACCATGTGGCGAGCGCTGCATCGCCTCGGCTGGACGCATAAAAAAAGTCACGGGCAGCCAGCGAGCGTGACGAGGCGGCACGGGCGGCCTGGCGGGCAGCGGTCGCGCACCTTGACCCCGAGCAGTTCGTCTTCGTCGACGAAAGCGGCACGCACATCGCCTTGACGCGCCTCTACGGCTGGGCGCCCCACGACCGGCGAGCCACTGGCGCGGTGCCGCGCAACCACGGCAAGAACACCACGCTCGTGGCGGCGCTCACCCCCGACGGCCTGCACGTGCCCTGGCTGATCGAGGGGGCGATGGATACCGAAACCTTCGCCTGGTACATCGCCGAGCAACTCGGGCCGACGCTGCGGCCAGGGCAGGTGGTCGTGCTCGATAATGTGAGCGTCCACAAGGCCGCCCGCATTCGCCAGGCCCTCGAAGCGCGCGGCTGCTCGCTGCTCTTCTTGCCGCCGTACTCGCCCGACTGCACGCCGATCGAGCAGGCGTTCTCGAAGGTCAAAGCCCACCTGCGCAGACTGGGCGCCCGCACCAAGGAGGCGCTCCAAGAAGCCGTCCGCCTCGCCCTCGAGGCGATTACTCCCAAGGATGCGGCGGCGTGGTTCGCCCACGCCGGGTACGCCCTGCCTGCTCAAGCTATGTGAATGTTGCTCTAAAACGGCGCCGTGCACAGACGGTCGCACAGATTGCGTACCACCGACGTACGGCGCTGAGTTGGCTAAGGCGCAGCGAGAGCGAACAGTAGCAACACCACTGCACGGGGCGAGTCGTGTGCTGCCGAGCACGGCCCGCCCTTTTTTGGTGTCTTTGGTGCCTTCGGAATGTTGGCGTTCTTATTCATGCACCACCAGGCGCCCAACGCCGAACTGCGATGCACCACCGTAGGGTTAGTCATGGTCTTGGCGCGCTTTCGCGCAGGTTCGGAGCGCTGCCCGGCGGACTCCGCATAGCAGCTCGGCAACGTCACCGCCAGCACGCGGTCATCATGTGCTCCTGCCGGCCAATTCGCTGCACTCACCGCAGAGGACGCGGGAAGTTCGTGGCCATGTCCTCACGCTTCAGGTGCCCCAGACCGCCGCTTTGCCTTCGCCTCGACGCGTGCGGAATGACGGGCTACTGGGAAGACGCCCCGCATCGTGACGTCGCGCAGCACCGCCTGGAGAGCTTCTTGCAGGGTCAAAGGGGTGACCTGACACGCGTGCTCGTGGCGCATGCTCAGGAGGCCGTCCCTCGGGTGTCCTCCGCTCGGGTGTCCTCCGAAGGATACCCTCCTGTCGCGCGTGCCCTCGGGGTTGGAAACAGGGCTGCTCCCATGTCGTCGATGTCACCGATACGATCCGTCCCCCACTTCGCCGGCGCCTCGCGCGCCTCCTCGGGCTGGCGTTGGGGCAGGGACCTGCTGCACGATCGGTTGCTGCTGGGCATCGTGGTGGCCTGCGCGCTCCTGCTCGGCTTCCAACTGGCGCTGCTCCTCCGCCAACCGCCGTGGATCGCGCCGGCCATCGACGGGCTCCGCGCCGCCTTGAGTTGGCCCGAAGTGGCGATCGTGGTCAGCGTCAGCCTCTGGCTCGGCCGCCGGCACCGACCGGAGGCGCTCTCGTGGTGGCTGTTCAGCGGGGCTGCATTGTGCTACGCGATCGCGCGGACATGGTGGACGCTGGACGACGCGCTGATCTACCACCACGGCGTCCCCTTCCCGATCCTCCCCGACCTCTTCTTCGTGCTGCAGTACCCCTTCTACTTCCTCGCGGTGAGCCTCTTCCCCCTCGACGGCGTCTGGGGCGCTCGCCTGCTGGTGACGCTGGATGCCCTGCTCTGGATGGGGGCGGCGGCCGCCGTTTTCTGGTATTTCCTCCTCGCGCCGCTCTACATGGCGAGCGGGTTCTCGCCCCTCGCCAAGGCGGTCAGCCTGGGCTACCCGATCGCCGATCTCTTCCTGCTGCTCGCCCTCTTGCTGATCCTGCTGCGCACGCTGCGCCACGACGAGGATCGCCCGGTCGTGGGGCTCATCGCTGCGAGCTTCGCCTGCCTGATCGTGGCCGATGCCGGGGCCACCTTCCTCATCCTGCCTCCACCTCATGAGTACCGGACGGGGCAGTTCCCCGATTTCTTCTGGCTCGCCTCCGACCTGCTCATCCCGCTCGCGGCCGTCGTTCAGGTGCGCGTGGTCCAGCGCGTCGAGTCCGCGGGGCGGGCGGCGCCCGAGGGCCTGGAGCGCCCGCGCCTGCACACGCTCGACGCGGTGAGCGTCCGGGGGGCTCTCCGCCTCTTCCTGCCGCTCGTCGCCGCGCTGCTGGCGACCATGGCGATCGTCCTCCGCGCCGCCATGAATGCCCGGGCGGGTGCCACGTGGGAGCAACTCATCGTGCCAGTGCTCGTGAGCGTCGTCCTCCTACTCCTCGTCATCGTGCGCCAGGCGGTCATGTTCCTGGAGATGGCGCGGCTACGCCAATCGGTCCTGGCTGCGCAGGCCGAGCAGCGGGCGCGACGCGAGCTCGATCGGCGCAAGGACGAGTTCCTGGCCGTGGTCAGCCACGAGATGCGCACCCCCCTGACCAGCCTGGAGATGTTCCTCGGCCTCGTCGCACGCCGCCCCGACTCGCCGCCACCGCGGGAGGCGCTCGCCTATTCCCAACACAGCATCCACCGTCTCGCCCGGCTCGCCGACGATCTCGTGGACGACACGCGCGTCGTCCACGGCCGCCTCACCCTGCGCATGGAACCGTGCGACCTGGGCACCATCGCGCGCGCGGCCGTCGAGGAGCAGCGCGCGGCGGAGCCGACGCGGGCCATCCTGCTGCACCCGCCGGTGGGCGGCCAACCCCTGCCGATCCGCGCCGACGCCGAGCGGATCGGCCAGGTGGTCACCAACTACCTGACGAACGCGCTCAAGTACTCCGCCGCGGACCAGCCCGTCGCGGTCTGCCTGGCGAAGGTGAGGATTGCGAGCGGGGCCAGGGAGTGCATTGGCGAACTGGGCGAGGCGGGCGAGACGCGTGAGGAGGCGCGCGTCTCGGTGCACGATGAAGGCATCGGCGTGCCGCTCGCCGATCAGCCGCACGTCTGGGAACGCTTCTACGTCGTCGAGGGCACCACGGTCCAGAGCGGCTCCGGCACCAGCCTGGGCCTCGGCTTGTACGTCTGCAAGGCCATCATCGAGCAGCATGACGGCCACGTGGGGCTCGACAGCGCCCCCGGCCAGGGCTCCACCTTCTGGTTCACGCTGCCTCTCATGGCTTGCCCCCTGGATCTGGCGCGGGGGTGAAGAGAAGTGCTGCAGTGGGGAGCATGCCAATCACTCGATTGTCATGATGGTGGCACGCCGGTCTCGTCGACGTACCGCGCCGGCGCTCGTCGTGCCACTCCGCACGCCAGCCACAAACCCCGGTGCAACCTGTAATATGGCTTGATTGTTTGATTGCTTTCCGCTAGCGGTAGTATCGCATTTTTGATATGGAACGCAAGTACTATCGCTCCTGACGATGACGGCATAGACGCAGGGGGGTGCTGCGTGAAGGGGGCAGTACTGACTTTTGTCCGGGAACGATCCGGATAGACGGCCAACCATGCCCCACCCTAGACTCTGTCCCAGATGCGGTACATGGCCGCGTCAGCGGATCGCGCATGGTCGAGTGTTTGAGGAGGTCAACACGATGCACCAAACACACCGCACGCGGAGGACTATCTCGGCGGCCTTGGCGATTTTCGCGGCGCTCTTTCTCGCCGCGCTGGGCACGTTGACGGCACAGGCTCGCCCCTTCCACGCGGCCTATAAGTCCTCGAACCCCGCGGCGAACTCGGTCCTCAAGTCTGCGCCCACCATCGTCTCCATCACCTTCGTGCAGAAGCTCGACCCGCAAGGGCTGCACATCACGGTCTACGACAACAAGGCCGACGTCGTTTCTACGGGCACGGCGCAGATCTCGGCGACCGATCCATACACGGCGACAGTCAAAATGAAGGGCGATGGCTCCGACATCTATCGCGTGGACTGGAACAACGTCTCCGCCGAGGATGGCGATCCGACGCTCGGCGCGTTCGTCTTCGCCGTGGACCCCAGCGGCAAGAGCGATAAGGTCACGTCCACCACGACAACCGTCACCACATCCACAGGTGTCTCCCCATGGGCAGCTGTGCTCATTGGCATCGCCGGTCTTATCGTCGGCGCCGCTGGCACGTACTATGGGCTTCGCTCGCGCAGGGGCTAGGGGTCGGCGCACCCGTACTGTCCAGGCGGCGCGCTTCTCCCGCCACGATTGTCCTAAAAGCAGCCTTATCTATCCCACTGACCGCTTTTCCCAGCTAACATGTTTCGACGGGCTGGCTAACAAGAGAGCGGCGTAACCGTGGGGCGAAGGCGCCAAGATCGCGCCGCTCGAAATGGGCGAGGTAGCACCCGGTGACGGCCACCGAGGAATGCCCGAGCCCTCCCACTTGCTCGGGCGTTCCTATCGACATAGAGAGGGGACAACATGGCAAGCCGATGACGAGGACTATGAGACACCAGAGGATGCGCTCTGGGCGGCGAAACGTCGAGAGGCGAGGAGCTTCCCCGAACCCGCGCGGAGCGCGCAGCTGAAACTCATCGACGACAAACAGTACGGTGTGAGATCTCCCCGGCACACGCCCCACATGGAAGTAGTCGACGAGCGCGTCGTGGATGCCGACTAACACTGATCAATTACGGAAGGTGGCAAACGGGTGAGCAGCGACACGGCGGAGACGACGAAACCTGCGCCTGGGCCCCGGCCAGGGCCATGTACGGGTGCGCCGATCCCGTGCTGATGTCAATGGTTCTTAGGCGCTGCTTATGGCAGGCTGCTACTCACAAAATGACGCAGTTGCCGACCCGTGTGAGGGCGTCGGAATATTCCGGACCGGTTGCGTAGGTCAGCTCTATCCGTATAGGGCGCTCCCAGCGCGTACCCGCTATGGTGATGTGAACCAGCCCAGGAACAAACCGGACGCCGCCTGGCTCAACATTTGCATCGGCGACTCCGTACTCCATGGCTACGGCCCGCACGGCGGAACGCAACCACAGTTCAAGCATGACTGGGTCCATGCGCTCTCCACCATTCAGTGATGTCATTTCGATGTGCGAGCAGGCGGCAGTGCCTGCAGCTGCCGTAGTTCGGCAGTGCCTGCCATTACACTGCGCTTGCTAGGTCCCAGGTCAATCACCAATTTGGCCCTGTTGCTATGTTGAGCAACTCGACGGCGATCATTAGGTTCACTGACTGCTCGATGAGCGCAAGCTGGTGAGGGCGGGTGCGCGGCGTGTATCCAAGCATCGAAGTACTGGAGCGCACTGCGGATTCCTACGGGGTGACAGTATCCGACCTCATGCACGGCGTTCGCATTCGCGGCGGTTGGCTAGCTAGCTACGAAATTTAGAGCGACGAGTGATACGGAACTCAGGGTACTTAAAAGAGTTCATATCGGATGTCAACCCTGTGGCGCCGGCGCCACAGGGTTGATGGCGGCAGGATCGTAGGAGGCACCGGTACGGAGCAGATGGTAGATGACGGTGAGCCGCTTGCGCGAGAGGATGGTGAGGGCCTCCTTCTTGGCCCGCCCGCGGTCCAGCAAGCGCTGGTAGCGCGCGTGCCATTCGGGCCGGAAGCGGACCGCGACCAAAGTCGCCATGTAGAGCGCGTGGCGCAAGGCGCCAGGGCCGCGCTTGGACCGCCGCCGCTGGCCGGCGAAGCGCCCGCTGTCGTGCGTGCGCGGCTCCAGGCCGGCGTACGCCACCACCTGATCCACGCGGCAGAAGCGCGTGACGTCGCCGAGCTCCGCACGGATGGTGGCGGTCCAGGTCGGGCCTAGCCCAGGCACCTCGGCTTGCACCTGTTGGCTGGGCGGATCGTGGCGTAGCAACTCCGCCAGCGCGGCGTCCAGTTCCGCCACGCGGGCGTGCAGGTCGAGCAGGTGCAAGGCCAGGGTGCGCACGACGACCGAGCGCGCGGGGACCGCACGTTGACTGGCCGCCGAGTGCCGGGCGAGGTCCTGCAGCGCCTGCGCGTGAGCGCACGTCCAGCGGCATCCACTGACCTCGTCCAGCACCCGGCTCAGCGCGTCGAGTGGCGCCTGGGCGAACGCCTGGGCCGAGCTGTAGGTGCTGAGCAGGCGCAAGACCGCCGCGGCGCCCAGGTCGGCGTGAGCGGGCAGGTGGCCGACCAGTTCGGGGAAGACGGGCACCAGCTCGTCGTGCAGGCGCTGGCGTGCCGCGCTCTGGCTCGCAATCAGGTCACGGCGGGTGCGCGTCAACGTTCGCAGGGCTTGGACCGTCTCGTCGGGCACACTGCTCGCCCGTGCCCAACCAGCCAGCAGGCCACGTGCCAGAGTGTGGGCGTCGATGCCATCGGTCTTGGCACGCAGCCCTAAGCTGGCCGCCCACGACGCCGTCTGGTGCGGGTTGAGCAGCACCGCGACGTAGCCAGCGTGGCGCAGTGCGTCGTAGAGCGGTTCCCACAGACTGCCCGTCGACTCCAGCCCGATCCACAAGGCCGTCGGGTGATCCGCTCCCGCGGTCCACTCCTGCAGCCAATTGATCAGTTGCCCATAGCCGTCGGCCGTCGCCGGGATCGGCGTGCTCTTGAGGCGCACGATGCCACTGGGCGCTTCCAGCGCGCAGACGACATGCGCAGACTTGGCTACGTCGATGCCCACAACGTAGCGGATCTCGGGCGGCAACATGCCATCCTCCTGTTCACTCGGCTCACCGAGCGCTGTGGACGGCTGGGCCAGCCTGGCAGCCACCTGGCCTCCCGGGCGCGGTCCCCTTCGCCATGGGCGCTCACTGGGCTGCGGTTGCAGGTGCGGTGCGCTACACCCAGGGCGCAGTCGTTCGGCCATCGACCGTTCGCTGACGAGAGGCAGGCACGGCAGTCTTTCAAAGTCGGTCATGCCGAAGGGTGAAACAACGACCGTTTCCTGCCAGTTCTCCGGGTAGAGGCCCAGCCAACTCCCTACCCCAACTCCAATATAGAAGGGCGAAGCATTGAAAATCAGCGCCGCTCGCAGATGCGCGCCGCCCGTTCGCAGAGCCTCCCGGTGGTGTGCCCATCCGCTCCCGCCCGTGGCCCGCATCTTGATGCTCCCCCACGTGTCTGCCCGTCCAGCCGCGACCGCCACCGGTCCATGCTGCGCGTGGCAGCGCGCGGACACCGTTGCGGAGGATGGTTCACGCTAGGTCGATGGGGAGTCGGCACCATGAAAGCGCGTGCCCGAACTGCAGGACTACTCGGCATCGCGGCTGGCGCCGGTCTGGCGGCGTGGGCCAGATCACGTCGCAGGCATGGCTCTGCTGGCAACGAGGCCCATGCGAGCGAAACCGCCGCGGAATACGCCCGTTCGCGGCACCGTGTGCTCATTCTGGGCGCCGGCTTCGGAGGCCTCATGACCGCGAGGACGCTCGCGGCTCGCCTGCCTCTCGCATCGGGCACCAGCGTCCTCGTGGTAGATGAAGACAATAGCATGCTCTTCACCCCGTTGCTCTGGACCGTCGCCGAGGGTAGGGCCGAATCGGATGACGTGGTCGTGCCCATCCGCGCCTTCCAGCGCCACCGGGGCTACCACGTCCTCAAGGCCGCGGTGCTCCGGATAGACCTGGAGCGCCGCGTCGTGTTCACGACGGCCGGCGAGCGCCCGTATGACACCCTGGTGATCGCCGCGGGCAGCCTGACCGCCGTCCCCACCTTGCCCGGGCTGCGCGAGCATGCCCACGTCTTCCACACCCCCGCCGACGCGATCGAGCTACGCAACCGGCTCATCGACGCCGTGGAGGCGGCCCACGCCGCGGACGATCCGCAGGAACGGCGTGAGTGGCTCACCTTCGTCGTGAGCGGCGGCGGCGACACCGGCGTCGAGTTGGCCGCCGTCATCTCTACCTACCTGCACAGTGGCCTTTTCAAGGAGTATCCCTGGCTGGCCCAAGAGGACGTGCGTACCGTGCTCGTCGGACGGGCGGCCCGGCTCATGCCGATGAGCGACGCGCACACTTCTGAGATGGTGCGGCGCGTGCTGCACGGCGAGGGCATCGAGGTGCATGCCGGCGTCTCCGTCGTAGGCATGTCGCCGCACGCCGTGCAGACCTCTGACGCTGCAATCCCCGCCCGCACGGTGTTCTGGGCGGCGGGCATTAGCGCGCCAGCACTCGTTCGCGACCTCCCCGGGCGCCACGCACAGAACGGCGCGCTCGTCGTGGACGACCATCTGCGCCTCCCCGAGCACCCCGAGGTCTACGTGGTGGGCGATTGCGCCTGGGCCTTCGACGCCGTGACCCACGCCGCGGTGCCGCCCACAGCGCAGGCCTCCGAGCACATGGGCGCGTACGTCGCGCGCTGCATCGCCGCCGGCTTCGACGGGCGGCAAGCGACGTCGTTCCGCTACGCGCCGCGTGGCCACCTCGCGCTCCTCGGCCGCCGCACCGGCGTCGCCCGCGTCGGCCCGCTGATCTTCGTCGGCCTCCCGGCGTGGCTGATCTGGCACGGCTACTACCTCAGCCATATCCCCTCCTGGCGCAATCGCGCGCGGCTTCTCCTCGACTGGACCCTCAGCGCCGTCGCCGGTAGCGAGACCAGCGAGATCCGCCTGGGCCGCGACGAGCCGATGCCCGTTGCCCAGGCCGCGCAGCAGGCGCCAGCCGGCGAAGTGTCCGAGCGGCCGAGTCCGGCGGCCGTCGGTCCGTGACCGCTGCCAACCAATGGTCCCGATACCAACAGTCGCCGGCATCGCACCGGCCTTTTGCCGACTCCTCGGCAGCGACGCCTGCTTCGCCGAGATACCCATCCTCGCTTCGCCGCCGAGGACGACGAGTAGTCCAGCAGCATCGTGCCCGAATCTGATCAGAGGAGTGGCGCGTCCTGCTGCATCCGCTCGGATGTGTCTCGCGACGCATGCCATTTTGGCCGCGGACGGTGTGGCTCTCCGGAGATGCCTCGATCGGGAGTACGCTCGGCGCTCCAGGCCGCGGCATGCCCTAAGGAACAACATCCTAGTCCGATTCGGAATCAGGCGTTGTGCTCCAGCAGGTGTCGGCGGTGATGGGCGAGACTGTGAATGCCGTAATTGGGTGGCACGCTTCCGCTCCCTCACCCGCGACGATGCATACCTACCGATAACGTTAGCCAGGTCATGCCCGCCTCGTTGGTCGCTCATGTTCTCGGCTTGGATTTGTTGAACCACTCTTCAAAAGTGGTGGAACCAATGCGTGGACTCGCTCCGGGAGTGAGCGATTGATCGTTCAGCACGTAGCCGTAGTAGCGTGCATTGGCATCTGCTAGAACCTGGCGTGAGTCGCCCGTTTTGATCAAGAACTGCTTCATCAGGTCAGCCAGGCTGACACGTTCAGGACCGGCAACTTCGACGATGTCATTCACCGGAGGACTCATGGCAATGTTGGCCAGGGTTGCCGCCACGTCATCGGCCGCAATCGGCTGCACCAGTGCAGGAGACACGTGCACCGTTTGTCCGATCGTGCCTTCCTGTGCAATGCTGCCCAAGAACTCGAAAAACTGGGTTGAACGGAGAATCGTGTAGGGGATGAGCGATTCCTCGATCAGGTTTTCCTGCGCCATTTTCGCACGCATGTAGCCGCTTTCCTGGAGACGGTCCGTGCCGACGACCGACAACGCGACGTGATGTGTGACGCCGGCCTTCCCTTCAGCAGCCACGATATGACGCCCCGAAGTTTCAAAGAACTCCAACACTGCCTTGTCCTCGAATGAAGGCGAGTTTGTCACGTCGACAACGACCTGGGCGCCCGCCAGAGCAGCATCTAAGCCTTCTCCGGTGACGGTATTCAGCCCAGACGCGTGTGAGGCCGACACCACATCTTGGCCTTCCTGACGGAGCAGAGTGACGAGCTTCGAGCCGATGAGCCCACTGCCGCCGAGCACAACTATCCTCATGGTGAACTCCCTTTCGGTTGCTGCAACCAGTGCTGTGGCCGCATCTCTCCTCTTGGAGAGATGCGGCCACAGATTACACGCTGATCTGCCAGCAGACCATATGCCACATGTGCGGGATGCACCACTCTTCCGTAAGCGTCTTGTAGCAGGTCCTGATCCGCTCAGCCACGCTACCCTTCTGGTGGCCCAAGCGCATCCGCAAGCCCAAGGACCGAGGCGGACGTAGCATCGTACCGCCTGGCGGAGCAGGATGAGGATGCAGCCGAGCTGGACGAAGCCGAGGTAATTGAGCGCGTGGTGTTCGTAGCGGACGACGAGGCGGCGGAAGTTGCCGAGCCAGGCGAAGAGCCGCTCGACCTTCGAGCGGCGACGGAGGCGGCCAGCGGACGACCATCCTGCGTCTTGGGACGCGTGCGTCCGCGGCGATGGGGCGCGATCAGCTCGATGCCGAGCGCGGCGAGGCCGTCATCCAGTGGATCAGCATCGTACGCGCGGTCACCGATGAGGCGCTCGGGCAGCGCGTTTACGAAGCGGGAGTCGAAGGGTGGCAGCGACGAGGGCGCTCTCGTGAGGCGAGGCCGAGGCGGCACAGACGGCGAGCGGAAGACCGGCGCGGTCTGCCACGGCCATGAGCTTCGTCCCTTTGCCGCGCTTGGTCGGCCCCACGCATCCCCCCCTTTCTTGGCCACGATGAACGTGCCGTCGATGAAGCACTCCGCGAGGTCAACCTTCCCACGCTCCTTCAGGTCGCGGGCGAACGCCTCAAGCACCCGCTCCAACGTCCCGTCGCGGACCCCGCGTTGGAAGCATCGGTGGAAGGTCTGGTACGGCGGATACCCTGCGGGCAGCTCAGCCCACTGCGCCCCGGTCCGCAGGATCCATAGGATGCCATTGAAGACCTCGCGGCTGCTGCGCCACGGCCGACCGCGTCCGTCTGCACGCCGCGGCATCGTCCCCAGCGCTGGCTCCAACACCGTCCATTGCTCGTCCGTCAGATCCATCACTGCATCCTCCTGGATGCAGCCTACCATCCCTTTATGAGATGGCCTGTGGAACTAGAACATGTGCTATGGCATATGCCTCTGTATGTGCGTAGGATGCGATTCTGGCGGTTTGATTTGGAGATAGCCGTGTACTCGTTTCTGTTGCGTCACGCAACGTGGCGAGGCTATGGCGTGCGCAGGGGAAAGCCGTGAAGGTCGGCCAGATCTTTTGGCCGCTGATCGTCTGGCTGCTCTCGCACATCTGACCCAAAATCGAGCTATCTATCCATGCTGCTGAGAGTTGTGGACAGATAGCTCGCATCTTATGCGGTTTGTTCACCATGCTCGCGGCGGTGACCAAACCGCATAACTTTGCCCGACTCAGGCCACTCGCTAGGATGCGAGTGATACCGTGTCGCGCCGAAGTGTTGTCGTTTGTCACCTCGTCACGTCGCGAGCCGTCAGATGAGCTGATACTAGGTCATCCTCGGTCCTTTCCTTTTGAAGATGCGACGCGGCCACCAGGGGAAGAGGGTGGCGGAGCGGACGAGCTCGGGGTAGCCATGGATGGCGAGACAGCGCTCGGCTTGGACGTCCTCGAGCTCGTCGATGGTGGCCTTGTCGCTTCTTGATGCGTTGAGAGCTCCCCGGTGGGCATGGATCGTGCAGCGGATGAGGCCAGGGCGATGCTGGAGCGTGTTATGACCTGCCCTTGAGTGGCCTATTGCTGCTCTGGTGTGAGCGAAAACAGGGGTGGTTGGCGCCAGGTTCGTCGTCGTACCCGTATCCTACCGCGATTCTACCGCCTTTCGGGCAAGTTCATGACACCTTCTTAGACGAAGAAAGCAACAAAAGAGCGAGAAAGAACGGCCAGCGCTATGAGTTTCACCCAGACGCTCGAATCCTCGAAGGTCGAGGCGATACCGGCACCATTCCCCAACACTAAAGGGGCTGTCACGCTGAAGATTTTGAACGCGGACCAGTCCTTGGGTCCTGCAGTGGCCCTGCTGAGAATGGAGCCGGGGAGCGAGATTGCACGACATCTGCACGAGCGCACCACGGAAACGTCGTACGTCCTTGACGGTGACTTCATAAACGAAGGCACCTCCTATCCGGCGGGCACGGAAATCAATATCAAGCCGATGACGGCTCACGGTCCCCATACGACGAAGAATGGCTGCTCCGTCCTGGTCACGTTCAGCTATCCGTCTGCTCTCGATGACTTCACATTGGCCTAGCCGTCTGGGGACGGAAACTGGCCCAAGCGGGATCTGAAATCACGTTGCCTCGGCCCTTGCCGATTCTTGATCCGCAGCGGCCACCAGGGGAAGCGCGTCGTGGAGCGGATGAGGTCGGGGCGGCCTTGCAGGGCGACGCAGCGCTCGGCTTGGGCATTCTCCAACTCCTCGATGCTGGCGAAGTGCCGAGTGACCAATGCGGTGTTCGTCAGCGGCCACAGATGTTCGGCTGGCTGCAGCTCCGGGGAATAGGGCGGCAAGAAGAGCAGATGCATATGCTCGGGCACGCGCAGTCGTATGCTTTTGTGCCAGCCGGCGCGGTCCAAGACGAGAATGATCTGCTTGGTGGGACTGGCGCCGACCTGGCGGGCAAAGGCGGCTAACTCCACTTCAGAGAGGGCAATGCTGACCGTCGAGGCCAGATGAAAGACGGTTCGCCCCGAGGCGGGATGCACGAAGCCGACGAGGTAGCGCCACTCGAAGCGATGCTGGACCGGGGCCAGCGGGCGCTGGCCGTCGAAGCACCAGACTTTGCGCAGGATCGGCTTGAGGCCAATACGGTGTTCGTCGACTGCCCACAGCTCAACCCGCGCGTGCGGGAAGGCGGTCGCCACCCGCCGCAGCAAGGGGCGCATGCGGACCTTAAACTCAGCTTGGGCCATCGCGTCAGCCCACACGTAGCGAGGCCGGGGTTTCAGCCAGCGGGCGCCGAGCCGTCGCAGGTACCGCCAGCCCAGTTGGCGGCGGACCTGACGTCCCAGACGCTGGCTCAGCCAGGCGGCCACGGTCCGCCCGCACCAGCGGTCGCCGTCGGGATGCGGGCTGGCCACAGCCGCTTCCAAGTCTGCCAGGTGGGAGGCCGGCAGGGCGGGGCGCCCGGCACACAGCGCGTGGCGACGGTCTCGCATGCCCTCGGGACCGTCGATGTTGTAACGCCGGGCGATGTGGCCGATCCAATACGCGGAATAGCCGGTCACGGCGGCCACGGCTGCCGCCGTCATGCCGCCAGCCAGCAGCCAGAGGAAGTGCCAGTGGCTGCGCTCGACTGGATCCGCTGTGCGGCGATAGCGATCATGGAGTTCGTCGTCGGTGAGGTGAGGTTCGAGGTGGATGCGTCGTGGCATGCCCCCGTTCTACAACTACACGCCGCGACGTCGTATGAGACACCTTCCTAGGCAGGAGCTCAGGCTGCGAGATAGCCAGCCTCAGCAAGGCGGTCCAGTAGTAGGTGGAAGTAGATCAGACCGCCGTAATCCTGCCACCCGGCCAGGGCCTGGCGCACGCTGGTGTATGTCAGGGACTCGCTCAGGTGCAGCCAGTGTTGCAGGTGGTTACGAGCACCGACATCGTCACCTGGGAAGACATGGACTCGCCCGAGGCCACGGAGCAGCACATACTCCGCCGTCCAGCGCCCGACGCCCCGCAACTCGCGCAACCGTGCCGCCGCGGCGGCATCGTCCAGATCCGCCAGCCCTTCCAGATCCACCTGGCCTCCCGTGATGGCACGGGCCAGGGCGACGATCGCCTGACCTTTCTGGTGGCTGAACCCGAGCGACCGCAAGGTCCCCGGTTCCAGCGTGGCAAGGTCCGCTGGCTGAGGAAAGGCATGCGCAGACCCACCCGGTGCGCCGAGCGTGACGCCATAGCGCTCGGCTAATCGATTGAGCAGGTGAATGCCCTGGATGAGGGTAATTTGCTGGCAGGCGATGCCATTGACGAGTGCTTCGAACACCGTGGGAAAGCGCGGGGGCTTCATCCCGCGAAAGCGTACCACTAGGGGACCTAGCTGTGGATCGGCGGCGGCGAAGTGGTAGAACGTTGTCAGGTCTATGCGGAGGCCGAGCAGGCGCTCTAGAGCGAGCGTGAGAGGCCCTTCCAGCCCGGGGGCGAGTCGGATGCCAGTGCCCGTGATGTGCAGCCGTGGCTGATCCGGCGCACCCACCTGAGTCACCGTCACCTCGACGATGGAATCCGCTAGGGTGAGGGTGCGCTGATAGGCTTCGCCGTCCCATCTGTCCACGGCATTTTCGGGGCGGCGGCGCAGCGTCCAGGCTGAGAAGTCCAGCCGGAAAGGCGCCACAGGATCAAGCGCAAACGAGACGGTGCTCATAGTTCAGTGACCCCAATTGGTTGATGCGTTCGCTTCAATCCGTCGCTTCAGTCCGCGCATGAGAGCTGTCGCACCTGCCGCTGGGCGCGTGGTGTCAGCTGCCATCCCCCCGCTGACTCGCGCAGTGCGCCACGTGTCACCAGTTCCTTGAGCGCACTGTCGAGCTCGTGCACCCGCAGTATCGGGGACGCCAACCGCTTCAACCCTGGGGTCGGCGCGACGGCGTCGCGATGCGCCGCCGCCACGACTGCCGCCGTAAGCAGAAGTTTCGTCGGGGCGTCCCAGGTGTCACCTGGATGCGCCCTCTCCTGGAGCAGATAGTCGCGCAGGACAACGGCCTCATTCTCCTTCGTATCGCGCGCGCCGTAGACCAGCGTGACCGGCGCCCCCCCGGCAACTCCCTGGAGCTCGGCCAGCAGCATCTGGCGCAGCGGTGTCGCCAGCTCGTACCGATACTTTTCTACGAATGCGTCCCATCGGTTTGGCTGATGGCCGAACCAGGTCCGCAGCTCATCGGTGGGCCCAAGCTCCTTCATCCAGGCGTCGAGAGCGGCCACGTCCTTGGAGACCCCGCGCGCCCACAAGCGATCCACCAGGACGCGCGTCCCATCACTCGACTCAGGCTTCTCGTAGATCCGCTTGATCGCTACTCGCACGCCTTGCTCTGCCATGGGATCTGCTCCTGATACCGAAAGCCTTC
The DNA here is from genome assembly GCA_963841205.1 of uncultured Chloroflexia bacterium. Taxonomy (GTDB): domain Bacteria; phylum Chloroflexota; class Ktedonobacteria; order Ktedonobacterales; family JADMIN01; genus CAWAWP01. The sequence continues at coordinate 25,643 of CAWJCH010000031.1, forward strand.
TGGCTTTTCGACGTGACACGCCTTGGTGCGGTCTGCCATATCCTCTCGTCCGATAGGCCGTACTCGTCGTGTGGCAGACGTTTTATTCGTATTCGCGCGTCTGGGCGCAGGTAGCAAGATGGCCTGCGTTGCCTCGGTGCTCACCGTGGGTCGGCGTGACCCGTTCGAGCATCAGTCGCGCGGGGGAGGTCTGCTCACTGATGGGCACAGCCACCATCACCACCCCATTGCCATAGGTGACGTTGGCGCACATGGCATTGACTGGGACTGGGAGCGCGAGCTCACGGTGATACACCCCGACGCTCCATTCATCGATCAGCACCTCCTTGACATCCTTCAGCAGGGCGCGCTGGTCTCCATGGAGAATCAGCCGGCCATCGTCGGTGACTTCGATCAGAATGTTCTCCGGTTCCAGTCCGGCCATCGGCGCGGCGATCATCAAGCGGTTATCAGTGCGGTAGACTTTGACTGGAACCGGTTGCTGCTTCGCCTGTTCGTGCATCGGCGTCACCCTCCGTCTCACCCGCTTTCGTGTAGCCCGCTCAGCTCAGAGAGCTTAGATCGCGCTATGACGACTCATTCGGTCTCCCCTCGGTCCAGAGACATCGAGGGATGCCTGACGCGCACTCAGATCTCGGCTCCTCTCCCGTAGTACATAGTGTCTTCACGCGATCCGCCTTGCCCGTCGCCGACGGTCTGGTACTTGGCGATGAACTCGATGGAGCGCAGATACTTCACCATTTTGTTGGCCAACTCGGTCTCCACGCGCAGGCAGAGCGGCGCACCGTGCGGGATGGGCAGCGGCACATCGTTGAAGTCGTACGCCAGGATCGTCTGGGGATGCCGTGCCAGCTCCAGGTCGATCACCTCGTAGAACGGTCGTCGTGGCTGCCCGCCATAGGTGAACTGATCCAGCCCGTAGGAGGTACACAGCACGTAGCGCGCCTCGGGTAAGGGCTGAGCGTGCTCTAGGACGTCCAGCAGGCGTACCCACGCCCATTTTCCGCTGCCGGACCAGCCCTGCACACAGTGGTGGAGGGTGATCTGCTCCCCCCGCGGCATGGCACGCAAGTCATCCAGCGAGAGGCTCAGCGGCTGCCGCACCAGACCTCTCACTGAAGTTGTCCCGGTTTGGTAGACAGTTCATCGTTAGGCGACGACCAGTGTTTGCGTAGCCCATCTCCTTTCAGAGACGTCCGGCGAGAGGTAGTCGAGCGCCGAATGGCGGCGCTGCCGATTGGAGAAGACTTCGAGGTACTCAAAGAGGGCGGTGCGGGCCGCGATCTGGGTCGGGAACGACTGACGAGCGAGGAGCTCGCACTCGAGGGTGGCGAAGAAGCTTTCGGCCATGGCGTTGTCGTAGCAGTCGCCGACCGAGCCCATGGAGCAGCGGATGCCGACCGCCTGGCAGCGTTGCCCGAAGAGCAGCGAGGTGTACTGGCAGCCATGGTCGGAGTGGTGCATGACCCCCTCGCCCGGCCGCCGGTTCCAGACGGCCATCTCCAGCGCGGCCACGACTCGTTCGGTGCGCAGGTGATCGGCCATGGACCAGCCCACGACCCGGCGGCTGCACGCGTCCACGATCACGGCCAGATACAGGAACCCCTCATACTGAGTCGGCACGTACGTGCTATCCGCCACCCAGAGCGCGTTGAGGACGGGCGCCGCGAAGGTGCGCTGGACCAGGTCCGGGGCCAGCTCGGCCTGGGGATCGCGCGGCGTCGTGTGGAACGGGCGCCGGCGATGGCACCCGACCAGACCGGCGCCCCGCATGAGGCGCGCGATGCGCTTGCGCCCGCAGCGCGTTCCCGCACTCGCCAATTCTGCGTGGACGCGCGGCACGCCAGAGGTGCCGCGGCTTGCGTGTTGGATCAGCCGGATGTGCTCGACCAACTGCTCGTCGGCCTGGGCATGTGCCGAGCGGCCGCGCTGGCGCCACGCCCAATAGCCGCTGGGGGAGACACCCAGCACCCGGCAGAGAGTGACGACGGCATGGTGTGCCTGCTCGCGCTCCACAAACTCGTAGGCGACTAGCGGATCGAGTTGGTCTCCTGCGCGGAAGTTGCGCCGCGGCTTTTTTTCAGGATCTCGCGCTCCTCGCGCAGGATCCGGTTCTCGCGCCGGAGTCGGCGCAACTCCTCCTGGTCGTCACTCGTCAGCCCGTCGCGGCGTTTCCCCTCGTCGAGATCCGCCTGCTTGAGCCAGAGCCGCAACGTTTCGCCGGTCATACCCAGCTCCCGGGCGATCTCAGCATGGGGCTTGTCGCTCGTGCGCGCCAGTTGGATCGCTTCAGTACGAAACTCTGGCGGATAGGGTGGCATATGTTTCGACCTGCGAACACCTCCTCGGGGCCTTCACCCTAAGCGTACAGGTGTCCACCAAAGCGGGTCAACTTCACACCTGTAACCACCAGCCACGGAACTGGTCATGCGCGAGCTGGAGGTATTGCGGACTCTCTTGGGGGTCGGCGGTGCGCCATTGACCCAGAAGTAGGGGGAGGTCGCCGTCTCTGGGTACTGCTGCCTCGAGCGCAGGCGATGGAACAGGATCTGTCTGATCGGGCGCTCTATCGTATCGAGAGCCACCTGCACCTGGCATTTGTGGCGCACAGAATACCAGGACGCTCCCATATGGAGTGCGACGACGAACGCGATCGCGACCACGGCGATGGTCACGGCGAGCCCGAAATTGGCTTTCGGCTGACCAGCCACGCTCCGTCAAGTAATCACGAGTAGTGCGCTGATTGCCAGAACGCAGCGTGATGGTTGCACTCGGTTAGGGCGGGGCCCCACAAACGGGCTCGGAGGTGATCACCCCGGGCTCACTCCTTGGTGATGAAGGCGGCGAACTCGACCAGCTGGCGCGCCTTGTCGGGGTCGCTCTGCGCCAGGTGCAGGTAGAGATCGGCCAGGTCGCGGGCGGTGGCGCGGGCGCCCGGCTCGGCGCTGGCAGCCGCGGCCCCGGCCTCCTCCGCGGTCATGAAGGACCAGCACTCGCCCAGCGAGGAGCCCCACCGCTCCGCGAGGTAGGCTACGAGGAGGAGGTTGACGATCTCGCGCGAGGCCGCGACCTTCGCGTCCATCATCTGCTCTAAGTTCCAGATCGTCTTGTGGGAGCTTCCCGGCACGCCGTCGGCCTCGCCCGCCAGGCCCGCAACTTCGAGCGTCTCGTCGGCGGCCTCGCGCAGCTGGTGGAGGAAGTACCCCAGGCGCTGGAGCCGACGCGCGCTCACGATGCCCCAGTTGCGCACCCGCATGCGCGTCAGGCGCGCCGTCAGCACCGAGGGTGCGGCTGTGCCGGACAGGGCGCGTGCGGTGTCGGGCATCGCGGCCACCACGCCCGCCGCCAGCTCCCGTGTCACCCCTTCGCGCCGCCGCCGCTGCTGCGGAGTATGCCCGTCGCTCGTCTTGTCCATCATCGCGTTATCCCTCTCACGCTGCACGCCCTATCACACGCCGATGATACCGAACGACGCCCAGAACTGTCCACCCTTGCCGCTATTCCTATGTATGTGTTTTGCCATACACGGTCACTATCTATTGACAACAAGGAACTATTGCAGTAGACTTGCGGTAGATGACGCGGAGACGCTTCACGAAGAAAGGACGATGAACCGTGCCACGTTGGACCGATCACCAAGCGGAGAAGCCAAATCTCAACATGCGAATGCCGCTTGAGCTGCGCGCGCGCCTAGACGCCGAGCGCATCAAGCAGCGCCGCACACTGACGGCTGAGGTGCTGATCCGGCTGGAGCGGACCTTCGCTCTGGACGATGCCGCACGCGCCCAGGAGGTGCAGCTAGCGCGCGCCAGCTAGCGTTTTTTTGTTGGTCTCATATAGCGTCATTGGTCTAAACTAGTGACTGCAATGCGCTACTAAGCAGGGTGCCGGAAGCGAAGGAGGCGCTATCGAGGAGAGCCGGGAAAACGAGCGAGGCGCCAGCCATGAGGGTGGCCGACGCCCCAAGACGATCTGAGACCCGACGAAACGAAGCGAGACAAGCTGAGATAGTGCCCGCAGCCAGTTTAGCACAGCGCGGGCGAGGAAGGAACAACACCGTGGCAGCAGCACCGAAACTGAGCATCCTGCGCGGCATCGACGACACCCTCGTATACGGGGAGGACTGTCTGCTCGCCGTCGCCGCCCTCCTCGTCGATCACGCCTATCATCGCCCCGAAACCCCGACGCGCATCCAGAAGTTGGCCGAGGCGTGGGAACCCGATAGCATGGGTCGGGTCCAGGTCAACGTCCGCAACGGCGGCGGCAAGTACGTGTGGGACGGGCAGCATCGCCTTGGGGCGATGAAGTTGCTCGGCATCGCGCAGGTGCACTGCACGACGTTCTATGGGTGGGACGTGCAGCGGGAGGCCCGCGCCTTCGTCGAGGCCAACGCCGGCCAAGAGAAGCTCTCCTGCTACGAGGTACACGTAGCCTCGCTCGCGGGGGGCGACTTCCGCGCCAGGGCCATCGAGCAGGTCGTGCGTGAGTTCGGCTTCCACATTGATGCCAGGCGCAGCAATACCCGTGACGGGAAGCCCCGCGCGACGCAGGACTACGTCCTGGCCGTCGCCACGCTGTACCGCATCTACGACCGCAAGACGTGCGGCGGGGCCGAAGGCCTGCGCCAGGTGCTGCGCATCCTCACCGGCGCGTACCCCGGACGTGCCCAGGCGCACATGGCGGACGGCGACATGCTCCACGGGCTGCACGCCTTCCTCACCCGCGTCCACGCGGACCCCAACTTCCGCGAGCAGGTCCTGATCGGACACCTCGGCACCGAGTCCGTGACCGCGCTGCGCAACAAGGCACAAGACGTCATGGCCTACTCAGTCCGGAGTCGCGTTGACGTCGCCATCCCCCTGCTGCTTCGGGATGTCTACAACAAGGGCCTTCGCCAAGAGCGCCGACTGGCACCCATGTACGGTCGAGCGTAAGGGGAGCCGCGGACCGCTCGGCGATCACTTCGCATGACTGCCGAGCGGTTCGGATGCAGTTGAAAGCGATCGGGACCATGACAACGAAAGCGCCGAGACGAGCCCTCTCCGCCGACGGGGTGAGCGTGTGAGTAGAGGGGCATCCCGTCAGCGTCAACTCCGCCTATGGCACGCGGCGCGGCGGCAAGGGCCGCTACCTGAAGGCGGAGGCGGTGGCGTGGCGCGACTCGGTCTGGCTCGCATTCCGCCTCCAAGCGGCGCCATTCACCGCGGAACAATTGCCTCTCGTTGTGAGGTGCAGTTTCTACGGCGTGCGTGCCGACGGCGACAACCTCCTGAAGTTGACGATTGACGGGATGAGGCTTGCGCTCGGCATCGACGACAAACACTTCAGCCCCATCACCGCCGAGGTGGTGCGCGGCAAGGCATTCGGGCAGGGCGCTTGGATCGAGGTCTGGACAGCACGGAGGGCGACGTAGATGAGCAACACGGGGCTGGTGAACAGGCGGCGCGCTGCCGCCGCTGCGAAACCTGCGCCTAAGCGGCGGAAAGTGATCGGGCTGGACGACGCGCCTCCGGGCGTGCCTCGTCTGCTGCTGACGCGCGAGGAGGCGGCGTACGCGCTGCACATGAGCCTCGCCAAGGTGAAGCAGCTCATCGCGCGGGGCGAGAGCGGCATCGCGGCACCAGGCGGCATCTTTTCGATGAAGATCGGGGGGTCCCGTCGCATCCCCATGTGGGCCATTGAGGCGTATACTCGCCCACTGGCCGGGCAAGAGGGCGCTTAGCCACGTAGGTACGGGAAGGATGCGAGGGACATGGAATCGAACGGGCAGCTACCGAGGCAGCCACGCCTGAGCCGTCAGAAGCACGGCAAGGGCGAAGGATCCATCGGCAAGCGCGGCGACGGGCGCTGGGAGGCACGGCTCACGCTCCCCGGTGGGCGCCGGAAGTCGTGGTACGGGAAGACGCGCCAGGAGGTCCAGTCGAAGCTTGCTAAGGCGCGCTACGAGTACGAGGAGCGCGGCGTCGAGCCCGCGGACGAGCGTACCACCGTCGAGCAGTGGTCGAAGACGTGGCTGGAGCAGGTGCGCGCCACCGTCTCCGAGACGACCTGGGTACGGTACGAGTACAACCTCCGCCTCCACATCCGACCGCAGCTCGGCAAGGTGCGGCTCGCCCGCCTGACGCCCCCGCAGGTGCAATCACTCTATGCCCATCTCCTCACCGATGGCGGGCTGGGTACTACCTCCGTGCAGATGGTCCATCGAGTGCTCCACCGGATGCTGGCCGACGCGGTGCGCCAGGAGCTTCTCACGCGCAACGTCAGCGACAACGTCCGCGCCCCACGTCCCTCGAAGACCGCGATGGCGGCGCTCAACCGCGACGAGTCGAAGCTGCTGATGGCGACCGCCGAACGCTACGAGGACCGCTACGCCGCGCTCTGGACGCTGGCCCTCGCCACCGGCATGCGAATCGGTGAGCTGCTGGCCCTCACCTGGAAGGACATCGACCTGGCGCGCGGGAAAGTCACGGTGTCCAAGACGCTGATGGCGAAGAAGGGCGCGCTGGAGCCGAAGGCCCCGAAGACGGCTGCCAGCAACCGGCAGATCCGCATCGGCCCCGACGTGGTGAGCGCATTACGCCGTCATCGCACCGAGCAGGCCGCTGAGCGGTTGCGCGCGGGCAACGTGTGGAAGGACCTCGGCATCGTCTTCTGCCGCGAGGACGGCTTCTACACGCGAGCCAACCGCATCGAGAAGGCCCTCGACCGGCTGCTGCGACTGGCGGAGCTTCCGCACATGCGCGTCCACGACCTGCGCCATACCGCGGCGACGCTGGCCCTCCACGCGGGGGAGCCGACCAAGAAGGTGTCCGAGATGATGGGACATTCCTCCGTGTCGATCACGATGGACCGCTACCAGCACGTGCTGCCCGACATGCAGGAGACGCTGGCGGAGGCGATGAATAAGATGCTATTTGGGTGATACCTTTACACTGTGCTATCACTGCGCTATACTCACATTGACACCGAGCGACAGGGGAGGACGTGGTAACGATGGCAGAACGGGCGAGCAGCGCGGCGGTGCCGCGGCTCTCCGAGTGGCGCGTCCGACGGCTGATGACGCAGACGGAACTTGCCGCCGCGTCGAAGCTCTCGCGCGTCACCGTGAACAAGGCGGAGCATGGGGGCCGTTTGAGCTTCCCCACCATCCGCCAGCTCGCGGACGCCTTGGGTGTCTCGACGGACGATCTGCGCTACCCGGATAGGTCGCCTAGCTGACTGGTCCGCGAGGGGGTAGTTTTGGCCTCCCGGCGTCAGTATTGGCGTCAATGGGCTTTTTGGGGGAGGCACGGAATCGGTCGACAACCCTTGTATTCCGGGTTTGTGAGGATGGGATGAGCCAGTATGCGTACACCCGCCTATTGTACGCCGCCGGAGCGCTCAACGGCAGGATACTTGTGATGAACGGCGCTCACGCCGCGAGGGGGCGGAAATGCGAGGGCCGGCGTAAGCGCGAGCTGTTGGGCGATTGGGCGGGGTCATGCCCTGCGAGGGGATGCCGAGGGGCTCTGCGGAAGGCGATGGCGGGGCTGTTCGCGCGCTTGTGGCGGGTGCCGCCGGTGGGCGAGGTCGCTTGAATTCAGGGGCGGCGTCGTGCTTCGTCGGAGCTTTTTCCGCTTCCTCCCGCTTTTGCATCATGATCGCGGCTTGGAGGCGGGAAATAAGGCATTTGCGGGGTGTCGGGCGCGGAAGCTCTTTTCGGTTTTCGGTTTGGGCTAGCCTCCATTCCGAAGGCGGCGGGGAGGGGAGACAGGTGGTGGGCGCGGCTTCGCGAACAGAAAGCTTGTTTAGAAACCAGTAGAGCACGGCGTGGCGGCGCGCGCAAGGATCGGGGAGGGACGCGCCGCCACGCAGGGCGTGACAATCGTGGCCTTTCGTGAGTTGGTGGCTAGGCTGCCGGCTCCGCGACGGTGAAGGCGAGCAGGTCGCTGCCGTCCCAGAGGAAGACGTCGAGCTGCGAGCCGTAGGCGGCGACGGCGAAGAGGCCGGGGTGCGTCACGGGATGCCCATAGACATACTGGTCCGACACCCCAGCCGCGGCACCGCCCCCTAACCCGCCGGGCAGCCGCAGGATGCGCGAATGCGTCGGGTCGCCCACCAACACCTGATTCGCCTGTGCCGGGTCCAGCGCGACGGTGGCGCTCGACCCTAGCCTGCCCGTTTCGCCAGCCACTGGCGTCGGCACCGTCCCGCCGCTGTACGCATCGGGCGAGCTCGTGTCCACCGGCGGCCGCTTGCTGAGGGTGCCGATGACGCTGGTGTGGTCCGCGTCGAACTGCCTGAAGCTGCCGTCCGCGAGCAGCGCGTAGAGCGCGGTGGGCGAGGCGGCCAGCGAGTCGGCGGGCTGCGGCAGCGCGAGCACCGGCGCGGCGGCCGTGGCGCCCTTCACGATCTGCCAGACGCCGGGACCGCCCGTCCCCGCGAAGGCGACGTAGGCCGTGGCGCCCGAGACCGCCAGCACGCTCGGTGTCTGCCCCGCGGCCGCAGGCACCGTCACATCAAGTGCGGTGGTGATCTTCGGCGAACCGTCCGCGTTCGCACCGTTTGGCTGCACCGAGATCACCTGTGTCGCGCCGCCGATGAGCGAAACGAGCGCGAAGAGGGTGGCGCCGTCGGCGGCCACGGCGAGGACCCCGGTCGTCCCCGCGATGGCGAGCGGGTAGCAAGTCGCGCCCGACGCCGGTGCGCCGGAGGCATCGAGCGCCGTGCTGATCTGGTACAGCACGCCGCCGCTGAGGGCGTAGAGCATCTGCGCGGCGGGCGGCGCGGCACCGGCCTTGGCGGCGGGCGGCTCGACGGCGGTGAAGCCGCTGACGGCGCTCAGCGTCGTGGACGCGCCGGTCGTCCCCTCCGGCGGCGCGCAGGAGATCGCGTAGGTCGCGATGCCGGTCGGCGAGACCAGCCTGATGGCGTTGGTCGAGTTGTAGCGATCCAACGTCTTCTGTACGGCCGGCGTCAACTCCGTCGTCAGTACCGACCGCACATTGGCGACGCTGGCGGAGTCGAGCTGCGCGTTGTGAAGGTCGGCGACCAGCCGCTGCTGCACCTGCGAGAGCGCGACGAGCGCCTGGCTGGGGTCCTGGCTCGGGGCCGCCGAGATGGTGTTTCGCGCGTCGCTGATGTCATTTTGCGCGTGCGTCGTGGCGGCGCGAGAAGCGGCGATGGGCCCGTTGGTGTAGTCCCAGACGCCGAACGCGAGCGCGATCACCGCCGCCGCCGCGAGCAGCCGCAAGGCATTGATCGCGACGCGGCCGGCGGTCGACCGCCGCGCCTTCTTCTTGCCGCCGAGTTTGGTGGTAGGCGTCGCCGCCAGCGCACCCGAGGTATGCTTGACCGCCGGCATGCGCGGCGAGGAGTAGATCGGCAGCGGCTGCGTGATGGCCCCGTCGGGGCTGGTGGTGGCCTCAGGTGGCAACGAGAGCGTGTCGGTAATCGCGGGCACTTCGAGCAGCTGCACCAGCACGGCGGTAATATTGTCGGGGCCGCCGTTCTCGTTCGCCATGTCTACCAGCGCCTGCACGCTCTCGTCGGGCTGGTTGGCCTGCACGACGGTGCGCTCGATGGCATCCTCTTCGACGTAGCCGTGCAAGCCGTCGCTGCACAGCAAAATGCGATCACCCTGTTGCAGCTTCTCGATGAAGAGGTCGGCGTTTACGTTCGGCTGCGTGCCCAGGCTCCGCGTGATCACGTTGCGATGCGCGTGGACGCGCGCTTGCTCCTCGGTCAGCACCCCCGCGCGCACCTGCTCGGCAACCCACGAGTGGTCGAGCGTCACCTGGCGCAGCTTGCCATCGCGGGCGATGTAGGCACGGCTGTCGCCGATGTTGACGAAGTAGGCGCGCCCGCCGTTGATCAGCAGCGTGACGCAGGTGGTGCCCATGCCAGCCACCTCGGGGTGTTCTGCGGCGTACTCGAAGATGCGCTCGTTGGCGGCGCGTATGGCATCAGCGAGGTTGTCGATGACATCCGTGTGGGTCGAGGCGAAGTAGGTGTCGCGGATGGTATTGACGCCGATCTCCGCGGCGACCTCTCCAGCAGCATGGCCGCCCATGCCGTCGCAGACCACGAAGAGCGCACCCTTCTTCGCTAGCTCCGCCTCGTCCGCCGGGACGTGGTGCGTCGTGTTGTCCTGGTTGCGCTCGCGCCTGCGGCCGACGTCCGTCAGCCCGGCGGCGGCCAAGCGAAGTCTCTTGCCCAACACCAACCCCCCGCCAACTGGGTTTCCCACGCTACTGCCCTTCCCCGCTGCCCACGCCCGCGGACGCCGCCCATTCTACACCCAGCCCGCCCACTTGGCAACGAAGTCCGCCCGATTGGGCATGGTGCGTGAGCCGCGCGACGCGATACAATCCCCTACACTTCTCCGTATTCTAGAACGAGTCGGCTCGTCATACGGCACACCACATTGAGCGGGCAGCGTTCCAGTCTCGCGGGCGCGGGGCGCGTGACGCTCTAGGGCAAAGAGCGTGCCCGCCGGAGAGAAAGCGCCAATCATCATGCCAGGAGGCGGTAACGCTCGACCGACGCTGGTCTTACCCGTAACGCTGAGCGGTGAACCAGCGAGCGCGACGGCGCAGGCAGCCGAGCTGCTGCGCGCCGGGCGTCTCGTCGCTTTCCCGACCGAGACGGTCTACGGCCTCGGTGCCAACGCGACGAACCCCGAGGCGGTTGAGGCCATCTTCGCCGCGAAAGGACGACCGCACAGCGATCCGCTGATCGTGCACATCCCTGGGGCCACCGAACTCGCGACGGTCGCTTCCGCGATCCCCCCCCTTGCGCTGCAACTGGCCGAGCAATTCTGGCCGGGACCGCTGACGCTCATCCTGCCGCGGGGACTCGCGATCAGCCCCGCCGTCTCGGCGGGAGGCGACACCGTCGGTGTGCGCGTGCCGCGACACCCGGTGGCGCTCGAGCTGCTACGCGCGACTGGCGTGCCGGTGGCGGCCCCCAGCGCGAATCGCTTCATGCACACCAGCCCTACGACGGCGGCGCACGTCTTGGCCGACCTCGACGGCCGCATCGATTGCCTGCTGGACGCCGGACCCTGCGAGGTCGGCGTCGAATCGACCGTGCTCGACCTGACTAGCCAGCCGCCGCGCGTGCTGCGTCCCGGCGGCGTGACCCTCGAAGCGCTACGCGAGCTCGTGCCTGACGTGCAGGGTCCGCGATCGAGCGCCGCGTATCCGAGCGATGCGCCCGCCCTCGCGCCGGGACAGACGGAGCGTCACTACGCGCCGAGCGCGCACTTGGTCGTCTTCGACGCGTCCGGCGCGGCGGCGCTGGCGGCGATGCGCGCTGAGGCGCTGGCGGCACTGGCGCGAGGCGAGCGGGTCGGCGCGCTGCTGGCCGACGACGAGGCCGACATGCTCGCCACGTTGCCCGTCTCGCTGGTGACGCTCGGCATGAGCAGCGATCTCGCCGCGATCTCGCGGACACTCTACGCGGGCCTGCGCGACCTCGACGAGCTGGGGCTCGACCTGCTGCTCGCCCACACCTTCGGCCAAGCGGGCCTCGGCCTGGCGCTGTGGGATCGCCTTCGCCGCGCGGCGGGAGGCACCCTCCGCAGCGTGGCGGAATGAGAATGGACGCCTCCCGGCTTGAAGGCCAGGGTAATCTCGCTTGGCGCGCGGTGCAATGCCCATGAACCCAAGCCGATTCGGCATGCTAACTGACCTGACAGAAAAGGGCTTTAGCCCGCCGCAAGCCGCTGGGTGTTAACCCGGGCGGTGCGGCGTCCAGGGCTTTCGCCCACAGCCTGGTGGCATTGCCGTTTTCCTGCCCATCAGGCAGACGACCTCGGTGGACTCTTTGCACCTCGCCAAGTGCATGCTGTTTGCCGGTTCCGTGGTACCTCGTTCCCACACGGGGAAAAGCAGCAACGGGCCTTGGACGCGGTGCCATGCGGTTGAGCCAGCGTTTTTTCGAGAGCCTAGCTCGCCTGGCGATGCCTGCAACGTCCGCTTGGGCGGGGGCACCGCCTTCAGGCGCGAACGGGCAGGGGTGGATACAATCATCCCATCAGACCCGTAGCCTGAGCACCCATGGGGCTTTTGCCCCCGTGGAGTGTCAGGAAACCAGCGCCGGCTGATGCGAGGGCGGCACAGGTTCAGCGCAATCGTCGCCGCACGCGCGCCGGACTTCAGTCGGCGACGCCGTGCGCTGGCACTTCAGTGCCTCGATCCTTCAGTGCCTCGATCCTTCAGTGCCTCGATTCAGCGCGTCTGGGATGAGGCCCTTCACCTTTTCAGGAATTCGCCCCAGCATTTGTGCCGGGAAACCCCATACCGCGAAGGGGCGTCACCCGTGGGGCGCGAGCGCGGCGGGCGAGGGCGCATCGTCGGGCAGCAGCGCGTACATGCCGTCGTAGAACGAGCGGACGTAGGGCGGGATCAGGCGCATGTCGGCCATCATGCCGCTCGCCAGCCCGGCGTACATCTCCCAGTCGTTGCGCTCGACCAGCATCCCCGCCCAGCCTTGCTCCGGGATGCCGTGGATGTAGCCGTAGGCGAGCCGCGCCATGCGGGCGTAACGCGGATCGGTCTCGTTTGAGAGCGTGATGGTCGTCTGCATCATCGCCTCCTCCTGCCCGATGCGCCGCCCGTGCCACCACGCGTGCGCCAGCTCGTGGATCGCCGCCTCGTACTGCGCGGTGAACAGCTGCACCTTGTTCTGATCGGGAATCCAGAAACCGCCGCCACGCGTGCTCTGCAGGTCGATTACCTCGAAGGCGATCTGCGTCGAGAGCCAGCGCCGCGCCTCGTCGGTGTAGGGGAAGCGCGTCAACACGTCGGCCAGGAAAACGGCGGCGTCTTCGGCGGGGGAAGGCGCGGCGGAGGACGGTGTCGGAGCGGCGATTACCTTGTCCTCGCCCCAGCGGCGCAGACGATCCAGCGTCGAGCGGAACCGATCCATATCTCGCCTCTTTCGCATCGCGCGCTACGACATCTGCGCGGCGGCAAGCTCCGCGGTGCCGAGCAGCCCGTCGAGCGCGGCATAGCAACGCAGTGGCTGTTGCAGGAACGGCAGGTGACCCGCCTCAGGCAGCGTCACCTCCAGCGCGCCGTGACCGCCAAGCGACTCCGCTGCCAGGTGCGCCTCCGGTCCCGTGACGAGCGGGTCCAACGCGCCGCGCATCACGATGGTGGGCAATTCGATCGTCTTCGCCGTCGCCACGAGGCTCGCCTGCGCGTGCGCGGACGTCACGTCGCGCCAGAGGGCGGAACGAGCGGCGAGCGACGCGCGAAATCCCGCTGCGTCGCGGATGGCGCGGTGGCGCGCGGCTGCGGCCTTCACCTCGGCTGTCGTGTCGGGTCCGAGGGCGAGCGAGGTAGCCAGCGGATCGATTAACGCGGCGAGCGAGGCGCTGCTCGCGAGGCGCGAGACGAGGCGTGAGGAGCGCGCGCCGGTGGAGAAGCCGACGGGTCCGAGCAGCGCCAGCCCCAGCACCCGTCGTGGATGCCCGGCCGCGTAGCGCAGCGCGACCGCCCCCGCGATACCGTTGGCGACGAGCACGCCGCGCGCGATACCCAGCCCGTCCAGCCAGCCGGCGAGCACCTCGACGTAGCCCTCAACCGAATACGTGTAGTCCGCCGGCGGGATGGCCGACGCGCCGAAGCCGGGCCAGTCCGGCGCGAAGACGCGGCGCTCACCCGCGAAGCGCTCCAGCAGCGGCGCGTAGTCACCCCAGACGAAACCGATCTCCGGCAGCACAATCAGCGGCACGCGGGGCAATAGGCCACGCTGGTCGTCGTTCATCGCCGCGACGAGCCGCAGCCCGTTCACCATCACGCCACGCTCGACGATCCGTGGCGTGCCGCCGTTGCTGGTGGCTCCGGCAGTCTGCCGCGGCGCGGACGCGTTCGGCTCGTCGGGCATGTGTCCGTTGCTCCCGAACTCTGTTGGCGATCAAGCGCTCCTGGCGCCGGTCGCCGCGGTGGCGCCGACTGTCGCATTGGCGCTGACGGGGCCGAAGGTGACTTCGAGCGCGCCGTTGACCATGCGGGCGACGGTGGCCTCCAGCGGCACCAGCACCGTCGGCAGGGCGATGTCGCGCTTGAAGTTGCCGATCTCGACGATCAACTCATCGCCCTTCTTCAGCATACCAACTTTTGCCATCTCGACGTGCGGCAACGGCAACCGCAGCAGGTACGTGTCGCCCAGCTTGATCAGCTCCTGCGGCGAGCCGCGATGGAAGACCTGCGTCGGGTCCGCGCCGCCCCAGACCTCCGCGCCAAGCTCCGCCAGCGCCGAAGGACCGAGGATCTCGCGCGAGCGATACGGCGCGTCCCAGACGGGCAGCGGTGCGAAGGTCGTGTGGATCTGCTCGTAATAGGCGCGCTGCTGGGACGCCATGTCGCGCAGCAGCGCGTCGGCATACGCCCCACCCGCCGGCGCGGGCAGGACGCGATTGCACACCACGCCGTCGATGGGATAGCCGAAGAGCGCGAGATACGTCTCGGCGCGTAACGCTTCCTTGATGACCATCTTCTCCGGCGTAACGACGAGGCGATACGAGCTGATGTCGGGATCCGTCAGCACGCCGCGCAGCATGGTAACCTGATCGTTCAGCTTCTGCAAAGACTCCAGCACGTTAACGCCGGGCAGGAAGGCCTTGAGCAGCGGCTTGGCGGCATTCAGCGCCATGCCCTTCCAGCCCTTAGCCTGGTTGGCGTACCATAGGAACGTCTCGGGCATGCTCAGCAAGCGCACCGTCTCGCCGGTCGGCGCCGCGTCCACCACCACCACGTCGTAGGTGCCATCGCGCGCCTGCCGGTGAATGTTGAGCAGCCCGACGATCTCGTCCATGCCGGGGACTAGCGCCATCTCCTCGGCGGCCACGTCGTTGAAGCCCTGCTTCTTCAGCACAGTGGTGACGTATTCCTGCATGCGGCCCCAGTGCGATCGCATCTCGTCGAGGACGTTGATCTCCTGCGCCCAGAGCTTCTCCGCCACCTGCTGCGGCTCGGCGGTCAAGGGCACGTCCAGGGCATCGGCGAGGCTGTGCGCGAGGTCCGTGCTGACGACGAGCGTGCGCTTGCCAAGCGCCGCCGCGCGCGCGGCGGTGGCTGCCGCCATCGTCGTTTTGCCGACGCCGCCCTTGCCGAGATAAAGAATCAACCGCATATGTCCTGGCTCCTCTGGGGTCCGCGCGAGTCGTGTGTATGTGCCGCTTCGCAGCGTGGTGAAGGTCGCGCGTTCACGTCCCTGCTACTACGCCGCGTTGGCGCGGAAGTTGTAGGGATGAGTATGACGGCGGTGCTCGGCCACCAGCCCGATGCCAGCGACGAGGCCAGCGCGTATGAGGTGTGCGCCTGCTCGCCATCGCCCTCGGCGGCGCGCTCTACCGCGCCATCCAGGGCCATATCGCCGCAACGGCTACGATGTCTTCACACAGCGCGCGCATCTCTGCAGCTGGCAAGCTCGCCGCGATCCCGCCGACCGGGCTGCGAGTGCGGCTGGCGGGCCGAACGAAATGTAGCGCGGGCAAACGCCACTCAACACTGGAATGGGAGAGCATGCACCATGAGCGTCCACTGACCTTTCCATCTCACTTTGCGGTGAGCTCGAGGATTCCCCCCAGACCTGTTCTGAAGCCGATTCGCTCGTTAAATCCGCGTATCTCTGGCAAATAGTCGACGTGGACGATGGAGATTCCATGGGTGCGCATATGCGCGAGGGCGCTTCGAATGAGTTGGCTGCCAATGCCCTGCCCTTGCCAGTCGGGATGCACAATCACGTCGAGCAATGCGGCATGGCGTATACCGTCGCTGAGAATTGCGTACCACGCGACGAGTTGTCCTCGTTCATCGCGGCCGCCCACGGTCGCCCAGTACCGCTGGAGTGCCACTGGGTAATCCGAATCCATGCGGCTCCGCCCAACTGCCTCTCGAAGGTCGAGCACGGATGTAGGCGCAAGTGTCGGGTTCAGCTCTATCGTGATTGTGCTCATCGAGTGCCTCGCTCGTTTGACAGGATGAGTCTAACGTTATGTAGCTCGAACGCCCGCATTGCAGCCTAGAACCTACCCAAGGATTCTGCCTCATCGACGTCTCGCGTGAATTATCGAAGTCAGTGAGCCCCTGTGAGACATTTTGTGGATCAGGTGGTATCGCGTGCGTAACGGACTGTCGACGCCCACGCCCGACGCCGTCGCGCTCACAGCACGCGGAAGAGCAGGGCCTTGAGGTAGCGGTCCTCAGGGAATCCGAGGAGCCAGGGGTGGTCCAGACTGGGACCGAAGGTGGCGATCAATTGGGCAGCGCGGCCCGCGCGCAGCAGCCCCTGACGCACGGCGGCTTCGAACTCGGCTGCGTCCACCGCGCCGGAGCAAGAGCACGTCAACAGCAGACCCTCCGGGCCGGTGACGCGCGCGGCGTTCATGTTCAGCGTCTCGTAGCCGCGAAGGGCGTTATCCTTCATGCCGATGTTCTTCGCGAAGGCCGGCGGATCCACCACCACCACGTCGAACCGCTCCTCCGTGTTGGCAACCTCGGGGAGATAGCGCGACACATCACCCTCGATGAAGACGTGCGCCTCGGGATCATGGCCGTTGAGGGTGTAGTTGCGCTTCGCGAGATCCAGCGCGGGGGCCGAGGCGTCCACGTTCACCGTGCGCAGCGCGGGATTCTTCGCCAGCGCCGCCAACGCAAAGCCGCCAGAGTACGAGAAGCTATTGAGCAGGCTGGTCGCGTTGCGGGCGAGCTCCGCGATGAGCCGCCGCTTCTCGCGCTGATCGAGGAAGAACCCGGTCTTCTGCCCGCCCCACGGATCGACCAAGTAGCGCACACCATACTCGTTGATCTCGATCGTTTCTGGCACGGCGCCCCACGCGATGCTCCCGCCACCCATCGGCACGCCCTCGCGCTGCCGCACGCGCACGTCGTCCCGCGCCAGGATGCCCTCCGGCGCCAGCACACGTCGCAGCGCCTCGATGATCATCGCGCGTTGGCGCTCGACGCCCGCGGTGTGGAACTGCGCCACTAGCCAGCGGTCGAAGCGATCCACGATCAGGCCAGGCAGGAAATCCGCCTCCGCATTGATCACTCGATACGCGTTCAGGTCGGTGGCCAGCAGCGCCCGCGGCCGCTGCGCGCGCCCGACGCGGCGCACATAGAAATCCTCGTCGATAGCCTCCTCGACATCGCGCGTGAGCACGCGGAAGGCGAGGCTGTTCTTGGCGTTAAGATGGCCGCGCGCCACCCACTCGCCGCTATTCGCCACCACATCCGCCACCGAGCCGGCGGGCAGGTCAGCGGGCAGTTGCTCGAAGGCGCCCGAGAAGAGCCACGGATGCCCCGCCTGCACGGCGTAGTCGCGCCCCGGACGGAGGCGCAGCGTAGGGTACTTCGTTGGTGCGGCCATGCGCCGGCGATCCTTCCCGCATATATCGTACGTTGACGCGCCAGTATAGCACGCGGGTCAACGCGCTTGCTCCCCGTGACGTTCGACGGGGATTCCCCGCGAGCTGTTGACATTCCCGCCGTATACGTCACGCACGATCCGCCCTGGCCTTCAGGTAGAGGGCGGCATCACCCCCCAACAACCCACCGCGAAATGATGCCATCCTTCCAACTGACCCGCCTCGCCCCTATATCGTAGGGCGTTCGCTGATCCATACTCAGGCGGCGCAGCGCGGCCCCTGCCGCTCGTGGCCACTCATCGCAATGCTGCAATGGTGCGCGTCATCCGCGCGTGCAGTTCCTCGTAGAGGGTGCTAGCGCCGGGATTCGGCTGGTAGGTTCGCGTGACATACGAGCCCGCCGCCGCGCCGCTCGCCAGCGACGCGATCCTCCCCGTGCCGGCGGCCGCAAGCAGCGCCGCGCCGAGCGCCGAGGCGTCCTCCGTGGTGCCGACCTCGACCGGCACGCCAAAGACGTCCGCCTGCACCCGTGCCCAGAGCGCCGCTCGATTGACGCCGCCCGCCAGTCGCACCCGCTCGATGGAGAGGCCGAGGACCCGCGCCGCCACTAGTCCGTCGCGCAGCGCCAGCGCCACTCCCTCGACCGCGGCACGCGTCAGCGTGGCCCGCGTATGTTCGGGCCTCAAGCCGACGAAGGCACCCGCGACGCCAGAATCCATCTCCGGTACGCGCATGCCGTTGAGGTGCGGGACGAAGAGCAGCCCGCGTGCCCCCGGCGGTTCGCGTTCGGCCTCCGTCAGCAGCGCGTCGAGCGCATCATCCTGCGCTCGCCCGGGCAGCAGCAGACCCGCCAGCCAGGCCAGCGCGGACCCACCCGCCAAGATCGCCGTCATCAGGTGCCAGCGAGCGGGCACGACGTGACAAAGCGTCTGCATCCGCCCCATCGCGTCGATCACTGGCGTGGAGCAGACGGCAGAGAACTGCCCTGCGGTGCCGAGCGTCGCCAGCCCACAGCCCGCGTCACCGGACTCGCCGACCAACCCCAGGCCCAGCGCGGCGCACTCCGCATCACCTCCACCCGCCATCACCGGCACCCCCGCGCGCAGCCCCAGTTCACGGGCAGCCACCCCCGTAAGCGTACCCGTCACCTCAGCCGACGCCACAATGGGCGGCAGCAGGTTTGCTGGAATCTCCAGCGCGTCGAGCAGCTCCGCCGACCACTCGCGTGCGGCAACGTCGCACAGCAAGGTGCCACTGGCGTCGCTGGGATCGGTCGCGTACGCGCCGGTCAGGCGCCAGCGTAGGTAGTCCTTGGGGAGCACGAGGTGCCGCGCGGCGGCGTAGTGCTCCGGCTCGTGCGCGCGCAGCCACAGCAGCTTGGCGGCGGTCGCGCTGGTGCTCGCCGCGCTGCCGCTGATCGCTCGCAGCCGCTCGACGCCCACCTGCCGTGTGATGAAGCGTGCCTCTGCCTCGCAGCGAGCATCTGCCCAGGTGTGGCATGGCGCCACCGGCTTGCCCTCGGCGTCGAGCAACAGCAAGCCATGCATCTGGCCGCTCAGCCCGATCGATGCAACGCGCCCGAGCGGCACGCCACGCGCATCGAGCTCGGCGAGCGCATCCGCAGCCGCGCGCCACCAATGCTCCGGCTGCTGTTCCGCCCAGCCGGGCTTGGGCCGCGAGAGCGGATATGCCCGCGACGTGCCGGCGACGACGTGGCCAGCGCCGTCCATCACCAGCGCCTTGAGGCTCGATGTGCCAAGGTCAAAGCCGAGGGTCAGATCCTCCGCGGGGGCACTCATGGCGACGGCGGCTGCGGCGCGGCGCCGAAGGTGAAGCGCAGGTCCGTCGAGAGCGGAGTGTCGTAGGTGACGGTCTTCTTGCCCTCTGCGGAGACGTGCTGCGCGGGATGCAAGGTCACCTTCGCCTCGTAGTCCGTGCCACCCTGGCGCCGTATGAGGTCGGTATACGGCACCACGCTCGCCGCCACGTTCGCCGTCGATGCCGGCGCCACGCCCGGCACATACCAGCTCAGTGTCAACGTCGCGGTACAGCCCAGCGGGACCACGACGTTGCCGGCCCACATCGCCAGGTTCGCCACATCGCTGGTGGTCGCCGTCGGCCCGCCGAGCGTCATCAACGGAGGATCGCGGTCATTGCCGGGCAGAAGCGTACCGGTACGCGGCCCCGGCGTATATCTGCCGCCTGTGCAGACCAGGTTGCCGGGATAGGGATTGCCATTGCAGGTGGAGGAGGTACATTGCTGCGTTGTGCTCTGGAATCCATACGCGCTTTTGAGCTGCGCCCCCTTCGGCGCGTAGATGCGCACGTAATCCCAGTATGAGACGAAATCGCCAGGGACGATGTTGGCGTCGTAGTTATCGAACGTAATGGTCACGTCATGCGTCGCGCCGCCCTTGTCGTCCAGGGTGACGTTGTCCTCTTCGAGCGAGTTGATGTGCGCATCTACCTTGCCCGCCGACCAATTCGTGCTATCCACCATGAAGCCGTCAGTGCCAACTGGGAAACCTATCGCGCCGCCTGCCGAATGCTGTAGCAGCAGGTTCTCGAGCGCCTTATTGGTCACATAAAACTGAATGTTGTGCGCTTGCATGTCTATGAACACCTGCTTCGCCACCGGCACCAGCTGCTTGAGGGTGAGGCCGCGCAGGCGTGCTTCGAGTGCCGTCGCCATCGTCCGGACGAAGTAGTGACGTGCGTTGTTGCCCGACGGCTCGCAGTCGGTCGTCGAGCCGCCCTGTTGCAGGCAGATGCTCTGATCGACGGCTGCGCCGGCTTGCGTCAATTGGTAGAAGTGAATCTTATCGACCAGGTTATCTGCCGTCACCGTCTCGTTGAAGAGGGGCACGGTCAGCGGCCCTGTCACCTTCAGGAGATCGCCCATCGCGGTCGACGTGAACTGGATCACCCCGTCTGTGTTGCCGCCGCCCAGGCTCTTGAAGAAGGGATTCGTCGCCTCGCTCTTAAAGACGCTCATCAGCAATTGAGCGTCGGTGGGGAAATCGGCGGCTAGGTTCGCGTCGCGCAGGCCCCAGTTGGTAATAGGCCACCACGAATACGGCGCAGGCGCATGGCGACCGTTGCCGTTGTCCCCAAAGATCCAGCCGTTGCTATACCCCGGCGGATTAGCGCACGTGCAGCGGTAGTCCAAATCATCCATAGAGAGAATGGGAAGACTGCCGATCTTGCCGTCCTGGACGTTCAAAATGCTGTACTGGCCGCTGAAGCCGCCGCTCGACCGAAGCTCCGTACTGTCCAGTTCTTCCACGAGGAAATGACGCGGCCCGTCCACGCCGGCGAGCCACCCGATCGGCTGGATCAAACTATCCGCCTGTTGCAGATCGCTCTGCGCCTTGGGCAGCTCGCCGACAAGCTGCGTGAACTCTGTCTTCTGTGAGGCGCAGATCGGCAGGTCAGCCACGTTGATCGACGCCACCTGCACCTGGATGTCGGCCAGCAGCTTGACGGAGTCATCCATCGCCTTTTGGAGGCTAGTCACGTCCGCCTGCGTCAGCAGCGATTGGCCGCCGAGGCTCGCGCCATGGAGTCGCGTCAGGAGGGGCAACGCCGCGTTTGAAAGCTCGACGCCCATCGCGGACACGTCGTATCCCGCGGTCGCCAGCCCCCGCGCCGTCATCATCTCGCCCGAGACCTTCGGCACGTCGCCGGCGATGTTGAGGATCCAGTCGGGACGATTCAGGCGCCCTTGCAGCTGCGCGAAGTCACCCTCGGCGGCAGTCAACTCGGCCTGCGCCTTCTTCACCGTGGTGGCGTCCGGGATACTGCCGGAGAGCAACGAGCTGACCGAGAAACCGGACGAGCTCGATCCGGGCGTCGCCGTGCCCGACGGCGTCGATATCGCGCAACTGCTCGACGCCGTACCACTGGTCGGCACGCCTTCGAGGATATCCTTCGCGGTGAGCAGGTGATGTACGCCGGAGAGGCCGATCGCCTTAATTTCGTCGTAGTCGCGCAGCCCACTCACCGCCGCGACGACACCGGGGATGGCGACCGCCAACACGATCGAAAACACGACGGCGAGCACGATCAGCCGGCGCCGCCAACTCTTGCGGCGCCGCGCCGGCGCCGGCCGCGAAGCAGCGTCGTATGTCGGAGCCGAATGCTCCGCGCCCGATAGCGAATCTGCCCGCCGCCTCCGAGGGATCGTAGGCGTCCCGCCTTCTGGGCGAGACGGCCCCATCGCGGTCGCTAAACCTCGCCCTTCGGGGAACGCTTGCCCCGCCGCGACTTGCTCATCGAGCGGCATTCCGGCGCCTTCGTCCCCCGTCTTAACGTCCATATCTCCCGGTTCCCCCGCGTCAACCATCCACATCTATTTGCGCTGCTATCTGCGCAGGAACTGCCTGGACTCGCGGACCGCCCGGCGTCACAGCCACGGTCCGCCGTGCCGGCTGCGAGCGACGAAGCGCAAATCCGCCAGTATCCGCACGATTCTGGCCAGCTATTTCACCGCCACTCAGTATGTACCGTAGTCCTCGGCAATCGATGCTCACCACACCCAAATGTCACCGGCTCTCTACTTTCAGAAGACGACGCGCGAGGGAGTCTGCAAGTTCCTTGCGCGAGGGAGCGCCTGCATCTAGCGCCTAACTCAGGCACATGTCCTCACCGCTGAGGTCCTCGAAGCAGCCACCATCCTGCGTCAAGATAACCGCTCTATGAATGTTCGCGAATTGCTTCGGGGTCGCCGTCAGTTCGGCCTTCATCTCGCCGCCGACGACCTCGCCCGGCACGTTCACAATGCGGCAAAACTTGAAGGTCGCCGTGTCCGTCGTCGGCGTCGATCCCTTTATATTCAGCGTGATCGTGAAGTCGTTTCCTCCACAGGTTGAAACGCCCGAGAGGACACCCAGGAACGGCGTAAAGTATCCCGCGGCCGTTTCCGACGCCGTCGGCCCGGCCAGTGACTGCTGCGAGGCGTAGGTGGCGACCGCCAGGCTTGGCGCCGTTCGGCCCACCGCGAAGACCTCGTTCGCGTCGCTATCCGACTCAGGATGCTTCGAGAAGTAAACTTTGAGGGGATAGGCGACGCTCGTCGCGGTTGGCGCCGTCGCCGCGGTCGCGCGGGCCGTCGCCGCCACTGTCGGGCTACGCCGGCCAGTGGTCGTCGCGGACGAGCTGCATCCCGCCAGCAGCGCAATGCGCGACACGCACAGCTTCGGTGCCCACCGGCGCATCAGCCCGAGCCCCGCGTAGCGCGTGTTCATGGAACACTCCCCAGCGTCTATCCCCGGTAGCTTCGCGCGGCCGGGTGGCAAACCCACGCCGCACGCCTACCGCCAGTATAGGCGGCAGCCTGACCCCAGAAATATCGCGTGCGTCACAGTTGCGACCGGCGCGATTGGTCAGCGCCGTGGGACGTCCATCGCCGCGAGGAAAGGCAACGCCAGCAGCAACACATCGTAGGTCAAGCGCGGATTCGCGTTCGCGTCGAATCCCGCCTGCGCCGCCAGCAGCTCGCGCAGGAACGCCTCCGCCCGCGACGGACCCACCTTCCGCCCCTGTCGTACGGCCTCCGCCCGCCGCTCGCCCGCCGCGACGAGGTGCGTCGCGCCGCAGGCCGCCAGGGTGACGTCGCGCCACCAGAGAATCCAGAGCGCCAGGGTAGCGCGCGCCGTCTCAGCGTCGGGCGCAAGCGAGCCGGTCAGCCGCAGTCGTTGATCGCGCGTCGCTGCCGTCAGCTCCGCCAGCCGGTCGAGCGTCTCCGTCCGTATCGCGCGCAGCTCCGGCTTTTCCAGCGCACGCGCCGCCCACCCGAGCCGACCCTGCGCCAGCGACGCCAGCAGCCGCGCCTCGTCCTCGGCCGCGTGCCAGCGCTCCCGCAGCGCGGCGACCACCTGCTCCGTCGAAAGCGGCTGCATCGTCAGCAGTTGGCAGCGCGAGAGCACTGTCGGCAACAGCGACTCCGGCTCCGAGGTGGTCAGCACGATCACCACGCCGGGCGGCGGCTCCTCCAGCGTCTTCAGCAGGGCGTTGACGGTGCTCGGCGTCATGCGCTCCACGCGCGGCACAATGAAGACGCGCCAGGCCCCCGCGCTCGGCGCCTGATTCGCCATCCGCACGACCGTCCCGCGCACCGCCTCCACGCCGAGCAAGCGCTTGCCCTCCTCCGGCTCCACTATCGCCACGTCAAGATAGTTGCCGTGCGCGATGCGCAGGCACGTCGTGCAGACGCCGCACGGTTTCTCGGTCGAAGCTGCCCTCGCCTCGCAGACCAGCAACTTGGCGAAATCGAGTGCGAGCGTCGTCTTGCCGATGCTTTCGGGCCCCGCAAGTAGATAGGCATGATGCACCTGCCCGCGGTCGAACGCCCCGGCCAGCCGCTGCCAGGTCTGCACATGACCGATCGTGTCCCGCATGCGTCCCCTCTCTCGCCCGTACACGTCGCCAGCCCGCGCAGCGCGACAGCATGTTGGCATACGCCATTACCACCATGATACATTCTGCGGAAGGTCCCCGCAGCACTGACCAGGCAGGCCGCGCAACCTCGCCCAGGTCAACCGCAGACGCGATGCGGGCGTGCCACCGATCCGCTAGACTAGGAGCGCGGCATGGCGGATGAGCTCTTTGTGGTGCCGTTGTTTCCACTGAACGTGGTGTTGTTTCCCGGCATGGCGCTGCCGCTGCATATCTTCGAGCCGCGTTATCGGGAGATGACCGCCGACTGCCTGGCCGACCACGCGCCGTTCGGCATCATGCATCGTGCCACGGACGGCGGAGAGGCGCGGAACGACACGACCAAGATCGGTACCTTCGCGCGCATCGCGGATTACGAGCAGTTGCCTGACGGCTGCTACAACCTCCTGGCGATGGGCACGCACCGCTTCGAGATCGCTGAGCTGCGCAACGATAAATCGTACCTCACCGGCCTCGTGCGTCCCGTGCGCGACACCGAAGAGAGCGATGCCGCGGCCCGCCCGCTGCTCCATGACGCCCGCGAGGCATTGCGCACGTACCTTCGCCTGGTGATGACGCTGATCGGTGGCGAGGAGCGTCACATCGAGATCCCCGACGACGCCCGCGAATTGTCGTACCTGATCGGCATGTGCCTCACCGACGACGAAGAGAAGCAGCGCCTGCTTGAGATCACCTCGCTGGTAGAGCGATTGCGCCGCGGCAAGGCGATCCTGCGCGACGAGGCCCAAGCGCTCACACGGCAGCTCCAGGGCGGCGTCATGCACGCCAAGCCCGACCGCTCCATGCTCAATTGACACTCCCCACGGCTGAAGCCGGGGGATGCTCGGTTCTCCGCCGCAGCTTACGCCACGGCTCCCCGAAGCCTTTGCCCAAGGCTCTCTATGTTCTTGGCGGCGTTGTGGTCCCGATGCAGGCTGGTGCCGCAGTCCGGGCACGAGTGCCAGCGGACGGACACGCCTTTCGCGACGATGACGCCGCAGCCAGAACAGGTCTGGCTGGTGTAGGCAGCATGGGCACGGCGACGACTGGGCGCCCGGCCCCTGCTGCCTTGGCGCTCAGGATGCGCAAGAATTGGGACCATCCGGCGTCCTGAATGGACTTCGCCAGGTGGTGGTTCTTGAGCATGTTGGCCGTCTGCAAGTCCTCGTGCGAGATCGTGTCGTGGGCCTGGACGAGTGCCAACGCCGTCTTGTGGTGGAAGTCGGCGCGCTGGCGCTTCACCTTCAGGTGCGCCTGAGCGAGCAAACCCACAGCTTTCCTACGGCGGTTACTTCCCTGCTTGCGGCGACTCACCCGGCGTTGGGCCGTCTTGAGCGCGCGCTCCGCCTTGCGATACCAGCCAGGGTGGACGATGCGCGTCCCGTCCGACGTGGTGGCGAAGGCTTCCAGCCCCAGGTCTATCCCCGCCTCCTGGCCGGTGGGTGGGAGCGGCTGCGTCGGCACCTCGGCGCACGAGAAGCAGACGTACCAGCCGTCCGCTTCTCGACTGATCGTGACCGTCTTGGGGGTGCCCTCAAGCGGGCGACTCCAACGCAGGGCGATCCTGCCGATCTTCGACAGGACCAGGAAGCCATTATCCAGGGTGCCCCCGTTGCCGAATTGCGGGTACGTCAGGCTGTTGTAGCGGTTGCGTCCGTGGAAGCGCGGATAACCGGGCGTCTCGCCCGCCTTGACGCGGCGGAAGAAGGCTTGGAAGGCGCGATCTACTCGCTGCACCACGTCCTGCAAGACCTGGCTGTGGACTTCGCCGTACTCCGGCATCTCGGCTGTGATGCCGGGATGCTCGGCCTTCTGCTGGTAGGAACCGACGGAGACGCCGCACTTCCGCCAGGCTTCGCGGCGTTCCGCGACGGCGGCGTTGTAGACGTGGCGGCAGAGCATCACGGCGCGATCAAGCATCCGCTCCTGTTCGCGTGTCGGTTTCAACGTGAACTTAAAGGTCTTGCGGACCGCCTGCTCGGCCATGCCCTACTTGCCCTTTTGATTCTGGACGTAGCGTGTGAGCGTTTCCAGCGCGACGCCGCCAGTCGTGGCGACACCGTACGAATTGGTCCACGGCGAGGGTAGCCGCCGCTTCAGCGCGGGAAACTCCTCGCGCAAGGTATGAGAGCAGTAGCCGTTGAGCAGCTTCATCAGGCGGCGAATGCCGAGCTGCGGGTCACAACCCACGAGCAGATGCACGTGCTCGGGCATGACCGCAAGCTCGATGAGTTCCTGTCCCCACCGTTCGATCTGCTCGGCAAGCGTCGTTTTGAGCCGTTCATCTATTGGCGACACGAATGCCGTGCGCCGCTATTTCAGGCAGAAGACGACGTGATATCGAGAGACATAGACGACGTTATTGTTGCTACGCATGTTGCCCATGCAAGCAGTGTATCATAGTAGATATCATGCTGTCAACTACTACGACGCCATCGCCGCCTATGGGCGGCCCAGCTTTCATCCCCCTGCCTGAAGGCAAGGGGCTTCAGCCGGTATTAGCTAACCGCGCTCAAGGATCCCGCGCCTTCAACGCCCTGGACTCCCTAAATCACCGACGCATCGTAGGCGTCGAGGCGCCAGCCACCGTCCACATAGATCAGCGTGCACATCCCACTGGTAGCGGCTGCCGTGCCGCGCACCAGCGTGATCTGCGCCTGCGCCTGCCCGTTCGCCGTCGTCGTGGCGCTCGCCGCGCACCGCGTCACGCTGCCCGCCGCGATGTCGAGTTGGCGCTGACTCGCCGCGAACTCCGCCTCCGCGCCGTTAGCCTGCTGCATGGCGGAGAGCAGTCCGTAGAGGTTCGCGTACCCCTGCCCCAGCAGATCGGTGCAGATCTCGTGCGCAGTGCCGTCCGGCGTGGGCAGCGACGGCTGTGCGCTCCCCTGTAGCACCGTCAGGACCAGCCCGCCGATGGCACAGAACGCCAAACCGCAGATCACGCCCAGCAACAGCGGCACACGCCCCAAGGGACCCAGCCAGCGCGGCGTACCGCCCCTTTCGCGCACGCTCGATTGATTGTCCCTGCGCCGTGCGGCTGCATACTGCTGATCCATGCGCCCCTCATCCTCGTCGCCTCGCGGATGCTCCAGTATATTCAGCCGACGCGCGGCGGCACAACGCGGCCAGCCCAAACGGCGCGCACGGTTATGAGGCCGTTGCCTCAGCGCGCGGTCGCATGGTACGCCCTCCTGCGACCGCGCGCGCGACCGACGCGCGCCGCCGACGCGCGCCGCTCACCCCCTATCAAAGGTGGCGGCTGAGTGCCCCTGCCTTTCGGCATGGGGGTGAAAACCGTTCGCCCGCAGGGCGACTTCTGTTCCCACCGCTTGCCTGCCTCGCATCCTATGGGGTACAATTAGGATGAGAGAACATTTGAGTACCGGTTGTATCCCAATCGTGCCCAGCGCCAGCAACTCATGGCTTGCCTCATGGAGTCGCGAGCCATCTAGAACGAGATGCTGTCCAGCCTGAAAGCGCAGTACGACGCGGACGGCACGTTTCCCACGAAGTATGACCTGACGGCGCGCTTCAAGGGACGTAGTGGCGGCAGTGTGCCCGCCACTACGATACAAACCTTGGCCGACCGCCTTCAGCAAGGCGCTCAAGCGGTATCTCCAGATGAAGGACCTTGGCCTGCCCGCGGGGTTCCCACGGTTCAAGACGCCCAATCGCTGGCAGTGCATCCAATTGCGCCAATACGCCGTGAGTCGGGATGTCTGGCTGGATGAGGACGGGGCGCATCTGCATGTGCCTGCCAAACTGGGACAACTGATCAAAATCAAACTGCACCGTCCATTGGAAGGTACGCCGGCCATGGCGAATCTCGTGTTGCGGGCGGACGGGCACTGGTACGCGCTGATCGTTTGCGAGACGGTCCCCCAGGAGGCCTTCGGCCAGGCGCATCCCACGCAAACAACGTGCATGCACGCGGCGATTGGGCTGGACGTGGGCTTGAAGGTGTTCCTGGCCGACTCCGATGGCGGTTTCGTGGAGAACCCGCGCTACTACCAGAGCGGACAGCAGCATCTTGCCAGGGCGCAGCGCGTCAGCGACCGGCGCACAAAGGGGAGCCGCCGCGGGCGCACGGCCAAGCGCGAGGTGGCGAAAAAGCACTTGAAGGTTGCTCGTCAGCGACGTGATTTTCATTTCAAAACGGCCAAGCACTACGCGGAGCGGTATCGCCACCTGTGCGTGGAAGACCTCAACGTGGCGGGGATGGTGCGCAATCACCATCTCGCCAAGAGCATTCACGACGCGAGCTGGGGTGCGTTCCTCGACATCCTCACGGATAAGACTGAGAGGGCCGATCACGCGGTGGTGCGAGTACCCGCGCGCTTCACGACGCAGAAGTGCCACCGCTGCGAGGAGTACGTCCAGAAGAGCCTGAGCGTGCGGACGCATATCTGTCCCTCCTGTGGCATGGCGGAAGATCGCGACGTGGACGCGGCCAAGAACATTTTACGGGCGGGGGCACCGCCTTCGGGGACGGGAGCCGATGGGCTGCCAGATGAACTGAGAAGCCCCCGGCTGTAGCCGCGGGGAGTTGTCACAGAAGTGAAACGCCGATGACCGCAACGAAAACGACCCAGTTGGGCGACATCACCTGCACCCGTGAGCCGGGGGCAGACGGCGACGCGCTCCGCCTCATCGCCCCATCGCTCGCGGTAGAATGGGCCGCCGACGGTCAACTGAGCCTCTCACTCCCCGGCGACCGCCATACCTTCATTGCCGGTGGCTTGCTGATCGAGGCGACACCGGCCGCCGCGCGCCGCCTGAACCTCTACGGCCCCATGCGCGTTGCCCCCGTAGGCACGTCGCCCGATCCCATGCCGTTTCACGATGCGCAGGGGTCAGGACTCAGCGTGACGCGCGCCTTTCAGGCCGAAAAGCTACCCGTCGCGGCAGAGGTCGAGCTCCGCGTCTACGCGGGCCAGCCAGCCGTCGCGCTGCGCATGACGCTGCGGAACACGGGAGCAGAGGCGGTCGCCCTGCGGCGAGCATTCCCTTTCGTCAGTGGCGCGTGGTGGAAGCGTGGCTCGCTGCGCCTCGCTGGTCGTTCATCCGGCCTCTCCGTCTTCAAAAACGGCTGGCAGTCGTGGAGCTATGCCGGCGGGCTGCCGCAGGGCAGGCGCGATCCGCGACCGCGCGTGCGCACGATGGTCGTCTGGCACAGCCCCGGTGGTGCGCAGCCGTCGCAGCCCTACGGCGGCGGCGTGGATGTGGTCAGCGAAGAGATGGGCATGCTCGGCGACTCCGCGCTGCCCACCGCGCTGCTGACCGGCTTCCTCTCAGCGAATAGCTGGCTCGGCCAGGTCTACTATGCGCGCAACGACGGCGCGCTCGCCGCTACCGTGCTCCTCGACGGCGTCGTGCTGGAGCCAGGCGCGTCCTTGGCGCTGCCGCCGCTCTGGCTCGCGCTCGGCCCGCAATCAGCGCTGCCCCCCGCCTACGCCGAGGCCGTCGCCGCCGAGCTGGGCACGCGTCCGAGCCAGCCGCCGCCGACCGGCTGGTGCAGCTGGTACTACTACTTCACCGGCGTCAGCGAACCGGGCGTTGTCGAGAATCTAGCGGCGCTCCGTTCACTGGAGAAGCGCGTCCCGGTGGACTTGGTGCAGATCGATGACGGCTACCAGACTTCCATCGGCGACTGGCTCAGCATCAATGCCAAGTTCCCCTCGGGCATGGCCGCCTTGGCGCAGCGCATCCGCGGCGACGGGTATCGTCCCGGCCTCTGGCTCGCCCCGTTCACCGTCTCCGCCAACAGCCTGCTCGCCCGCGATCACCCCGACTGGCTCGTGCGCGACGCGAACGGCAAGGCCGCCTTCGCCGGCCACAACTGGAACGCGGACCTTCACGCGCTCGACACGACGCATCCCGGCGCGCGCGACTGGCTTCGTGACGTCTTCAGCACCATCGTCCGCCAGTGGGGCTACGACTACCTCAAGCTCGACTTCCTCGCCTGTGGCGCGCTCGAAGGCCAGCGCCACGACCCGCGCGCCACACGGGCCAGCGCGCTCCGCGACGGCCTCGCCCTCATCCGCGAGATCGTCGGCGATGACATCTACATCCTCGGCTGCGGCTGCCCGCTGCTCAACGCCGTCGGCATCGTCGACGCCATGCGCATCGGACCCGACAGCGCGCCGTACTGGGCGCCGCGCTATGAGGGCGTCCCGGTCCCATTCAGCGAGGCGCACGCCCTGCCGACGATGGAGGGCGCCATCCGCAACACGCTCATGCGCGCCTGGATGCACCCCACGTTCTGGACCAACGATCCAGACTGCCTGCTGGTCCGCGAGCTCCGCTCCGAGCTATCCCTCGACGAGGTGCGCGCCTTCGCCACGGCAGTCGGCCTGACCGGCGGCATGGTCGTCGTCTCGGATCGCCTACCTGATCTCCCCAGCGAACGCCTAGAAATACTGGCGCGGCTGCTCCCGCCGCTCGCCGCCCGCGCGCTGCCCAGTGACTATTTCGCCTACGGCATCCCGCCCCGCGCGACCGTCACGCTGGAGGGCGCGGTGGGGACGGTACACCTCGTCGGCCTCTTTAATGGCACCACGCGCGACCGCGAGGCATCGCTGACCTGGAGCGAGCTTGGCCTGCCGCGGGGAGCGTACCATGCCACCGAGTTCTGGTCGGGCGCGTACCTCGGCGTCTCGCCCAGCAGCATCAGCGTCCGCATCGCGCCGCATGGGGCTGCGCTGCTCGCCCTGCGTCCCGCCACCGAAGAGCCGACGTTACTCTCCACCAGCTTCCACATCTCACAGGGCGCCCATGACGTGACAGCGTGGCGCTATGATCCGGATGCGCGCGAACTGAGCTGGCGCTCGTCGCTCGGCCACACCGCCAGCGGCGCCTTCACGCTCTGGCTGCCAGGGGGACGCTCGCCCCAGCGCGTCGTCGCCAGCAACGGAGCGTCCGCGCGCTGGCGCCGCAATCCGTCTGGCGAGGTCGTCGTGACGGCAGAGGTCCGTGACGAGGCCGAGTTCGTGCTGACACTCGACGGCGAACCATACTGTTAGAGCCGACTCCATCGCATGTGTGGCCAACTCACCAGTAAGGGATTCGCGCGGCCTTCAGGCCGCGATTCACTCAACATCCGACGAGTTCCCAGTGCAAGGAGCAGAACCATGATCGTAAGCATGTTCCAGGTGCGCGTGCCGGAGCAGGCCGTCCCGCGCTTCGAGCAGAGCTGGCAGCAGCGCGCGGGCCGCGTGGACGCGATGCCTGGCTTCCGCGGCCTTGAGGTGCTGCGCGACGGCAACGAGGCCGGCCACTACATCGTGCTCACCCGCTGGGAGACGCGCGAAGACTACGAGCGCTGGGCCAACAGCCCAGAATTCACCGCAGGCCACGCCAACGCCGGCCAGTCTGGCGCGCAGGGCAGCGGTGTCGACTTCTACGAAGTCGTCCGGTCCTAGCGCCGCAAACCAGGGCCCGTCCGCACCGCGTCACCCCTGAACCACGTCGGATGCTCGGACTCTGTGCCGAGCGTGCATATCACTATTCGCCCTGGCCTTCAGGCCAGGGATCGGCTCATCCTAACCTGCTGCCGAAACGAGGCATCGAGCGGACTTCAGTCCGCGTCGCGCTGCGCCTGCACCCCAGTGCCGCGAGCTGGCGCGCCAACACACCCGCCCGCCAGCATCCCCTCACCGTCTCGCGCCGACCTCCTGCGTCCGCAGCAGCTCGCGCGCCAGGTCCCCGACGAGATCGAAGCGCCCATACGACGGCGCGAGATAGCAGCCCTGGATCAGTCCGCGGTCCCGCGCTTCCACTATTACGTCGCGCGCCAGCTCGATCCCCACCTCACGTCCACGGTCGCCCGCCTCGCGCATGCGCTCCCGCACCGCCTCCGGCACGCTGATCCCCGGCACCTCGTTGTGCAGGTACTCGGCATGCTTCGAGCTATGCAGCGGGATCATGCCCAGTAGGATCGGCACGTTGACGGTGCCAAACGTCGCGTTGAAGCGCTCCAGCGGCTCGATGTCGTAGATCGGCTGCGTCATGATGTACTGCGCGCCCGCATCGAGCTTGTGGCGCAGGCGGTGCAGCTCAAGCTCCGTCTCGGTCAGCAGCGCGTGGTCGTCGCCGTCTTGCGCCGAGACCTCCGCCAGATCGCCAACCAGCTTGCGCCGCGCCTGCTCACGCGCCAGGTTGATCGGCTCGTCCTCCATGTTGAGATTCAGCGCCGCGCCGATGTGGAAGCTCGCGGGCATGCCCAGCGAGGCGCCCGCCGCGTCGCGCCCCTCGTTCATCTCGCGCAAGATGCCGATTAATCCCACCGAATCCACGTCCCACACGCCCGTCAAGTTCGGGTAGTTGCCGACGCGCACCGGATCGCCCGTCAGCGCCAGGATGTTGTGGATGCCGAGCGCGTGCGCCCCGAGCAGATCGGACTGGATCGCCATCAGGTTGCGGTCGCGCGTCGTGAAGTGGATGATCGACTCGACGTCAAGCCGCTCCTGCAGCAGCCGCGCCAGCGACATGCAGCTCATCCGCACGCGTGCCATCGGGCTGTCCGCGATGTTGATGAATTCGACGCCGATCTCGCGCAGGTACGCCGCGCCGTCCAGGATCTTGCCTGGGTTCAGCCCCTTCGGCGGGTCAAGCTCTACACACACGGCGAACTCGCCCGCCGTCAATGCGCGTTGGAGCCGCGTCGCCGTGGGCCCCTCGCTGGCCGTCTCCACCTGCGGCTCGCGCGTCGCGATATCGGTGAGCGGGCTGCGTGGCGTGGCAACGCCCACGAAGGCGTGCCCCGACTGCTTCGGCAGGTACTCAGTCAGCGCCCCGCGCATCGCCTCGATGTGCGCTGGCGTCGTACCGCAGCAACCACCAATGATGCGCGCCCCCGCCTCGGCGAAGCGGTGCGCATAGTCCGCGAAGTAGCGCGGCGTCGAGTAGTAGAGGAAGCGATTCTCCACACGCGCCGGCAATCCGGCGTTCGGCTGCACCGAGAGGTAGATCTCGCGCCGCTCGTCCTGGCTCGCGGCGTGCAGCGCATCGCGCATCTCGTCCAGCGCGTCCAGCGTTCCGGCGGGGCCGATGCTACAGTTCACGCCAAGCACGTCCACTTCCAGCCGGGCAAGGCTCAGCGCGGCGGCGGCGGGCGTCGTGCCAGAGAGCATCTGGCCCTCCTCGCCGAACGTCACCTGCGCCACCAGCGGCACGCTGCCGACCTCGCGCGCCGCCAGCACCGCCTGCCGCAGCTCGGCCAAGTTGGCGAACGTCTCCAGGATCAGCAGATCGACCCCCCGCTCGACCAGCGCCTCGATCTGTTCCCGAAACGCCCCGCGCAGCGCCACCAGCCGCGGATCGTCGTCCCCCACCAGTGGGATATTGAGCTGCCCCGTCGGGCCGACCGCGCCCGCGACGAAGACCTCCTGCCCCGCCACATCGCGCGCCTCGCGCGCCAGCTCCGTCGCGCGCCGGTTGATCAGCCGCGTCTTCTCGGCCAGCCCATAGCCGGCCAGCTTCACCGCATTCGCGCCAAACGTGTTCGTCTCGATGATCTGCGCCCCCGCGCGGATGTAGTCGCGGTGGATCTCCTGCACCAGCCCAGGATCCGTGAGCACCAGCTCGTCGAAGCAGCGCCCGTGAACGATGCTTTCGGGCGCGCGTGCATAGAGCACCGTCCCCATCGCCCCGTCACAGAGCAGCGGCCCCTGCCGCAGTCGTTCGAGGAACGGCTCGCTCATACGGATAGCTCCTTGACTGTGCGCCGTGGCCGCGAGGTTTGTGGGCCAGTATGACCCATTCGAGCGCGTCAAACCGGCCAGATGTTTCAGCGTATTCCGCGATAGATGGCGGTTCTGCCAGTATAGCAGCCCATGCCGCCGACCGCGTCCGCCCACTCCAATCAGCCGACAAACACGAAACGTCTCCCCCCGGCAACGCTGAAGAACTCGCTACCCAGGTCCCCAAAGCGCCCGTACGGCTCCGAGTCTGCGCAGGCGGGCCTCGCAGCGGCACGCCACCCAAGGCGCGGTTTCAACCGTCGGCGTTTCTCCTGCCTCTGCCTCCCCTCTCAGGGAGAGGTCCAGCGCAGCGCAGTCCCTCCAGTCGTTCCGAGGAGGGCCGGGGTGAAATCCGTCCTGGCCGTGAAGCTCCTCCCCTCATACCCTCCTCTCCGCGCCCTCCTCCCTCCGCGTCCTCTATGAACGCTGTGGTTGATCTCTGCCGTCACCCGCCCGTCGGCCGCGTACCCGCATTGCGCCTCGCTTCGTCATATGATATACTGCCCCGAGTGTGCGCCCGTTTCGCGAGGAATGCGCGCGCTCACCAATTTCACACGCCTCCCAATCGTTTGGGTCCCTGGGCATGCGCGGCATGCTCCTCCAGACGGCGCGACGGAGGCGGAGGAAGCACCAGATTCAAGGGAGGACTCTCGCCTCGTGGCCACAAATGTCGCATCAATGAAGCAACTGCTGGAAGCTGGCGTCCATTTCGGGCACCAGACGCGCCGCTGGAATCCGAAGATGCGCCCGTTCATCTTCACCGCGCGCAACGGCATCCACATCCTCGATCTGCAGCAGACCGTCTCGCGCCTCAACGAGGCGTACAAATTCGTCGCCAATACCGTCGCCAACGGCGACTCCGTGCTCTTCGTCGGCACCAAGAAGCAGGCGCAAGAGGCCATCGCCGAGGCCGCAACGGCTGCCGGCCAGTTCTACGTCAACCAGCGCTGGCTCGGCGGCATGCTCACCAACTTCGAGACCATCCAGAAGCGCATCCGCTTCCTGCGCGATCTCGAGGCCCGCAAAGAGCGCGGCGACTTCGAGCGCCTGCCCAAGAAAGAGGCGCAGGGCCTGCAAGACGAGCTCGATCGCCTGACCAGGCTGCTCGGCGGCATCAAGGACATGCGCCGCCTGCCGGGCGCCATCTTCGTCATCGACACCAAGAAGGAGCACACCGCCGTGCTCGAGGCGCGGCGGCTGGAGATCCCCGTGGTCGCGCTGGCCGACACCAACACCGACCCCGACGAGATGGACTATCCTATCCCGGCCAACGACGACGCCATCCGCGCGGTGAAGCTGCTCGCCGACAAGATGTCGGAGGCCGCCGCCGAGGGACGCCGCCAGCGCGAGGCCCAGATCAAGGACCGCGCCGAGGCCGGCGAGCGCGAGCGCGCCGTCACCGCGGCGCCCGTCAGCCTGGAAGAGTTCGGCATCTCCGAGGATGAGGCCAATGCGGCCCCGCCCGCCGAGGCGCCCGCAGTTGCCGAAACGCCCACCACCGCCGAAGCACCGGCAGCCGCCGAGTCCGCGACGGTCGAAGCATAAGTCACCTTCCGCGCCTCGTGGAGGTGTGGAGCGTTCCGAGCGCGCGGCACAGCCCGGTGTGCCGCGCGTTTGTGTGCCTGCGAGATTGGTCGAGATCGCACTCGCGTGCGCGCCCAGCCGAGTCACGCATGGTACGATGGAATCCGCCGGGAAAACAGCGCCACGTTGCGCCACAAAACGCCGCGTGTGGGGAGTGAGATACAGAGGCTATGGAAGCTACCGCGAAAGATGTCGCCAAGCTGCGCGAATTGACCGGCGCGGGATTCGCCGACTGCAAAAAGGCGCTCGCCGAGTCCAAGACCTTCGAGGACGCCGTGAAGTACGTCGAGGAGCACGGCGCCAAGCGCGCCGAGAAGCTCAAGGCCCAGGACCGCGAGACGCGCGAGGGCCTGGTGACTTCCTACCTCCACCACGGCGGCAACCTCGGCGTGCTGCTCGAGTTGAACTGCAGCACCGACTTCGTCGCCCGCAGCGATGACTTCAAGACCCTCGCCAACGAGTTGACCTTCCAGATCGCCGGCACCAACCCCCAGTACATCTCCTTCGAGCGACGTGCCCGAAGAGACGGTCCGCGAGCTGCGCGAAGCCGATGCCAACGATCCCGACGTGCAAGAAGCGCCCCGCCGACAAGCGCGACCAGATCGTCGAAGGTAAGCTCAAGAAGCAGCTCTCCGCGCAGGTCCTGCTCGAACAGCCCTGGGTGAAGGACGACAAGGTCACCGTCGGTAAGCTGGTCGATGACGTCATCCGCAAGACTGGTGAGAATATCGTCGTGCGGCGCTACGTGCGCTACGCGCTCGGCGAGTAATAGAGTCGGGGCGCGGGACACGCGGTGGGCAATCGGCCCGCCCGACTGCCCCTCGCCCCGCGCCTAGGAGCGACCATGACGCCCGCCACGACGTACCAGCGCATCCTGCTCAAGCTGAGCGGTGAGATGCTTGAGGGCGAACAAGGCTACGGCATCGACGCCAACGTCCTGCAATATATCGCCGACGAGCTGGTCCCGTGCAGCGCCCTCGGCGTGCAGATCGCCATCGTCATCGGCGGCGGCAACATCATGCGCGGCAAGCCGCCGCGTCGCAGGGCATGGATCGTGCGCAGGCGGACTACATGGGCATGCTGGCCACCGTCATCAACGCGCTCGCTCTGCAAGACGCCCTCGAAAACGCCGGCATCAGACGCGCGTACAGACCGGGATCGAGATGCCGTCGTCGCCGAGCCGTTCATCCGCCGCCGCGCCATCCGCCACCT
Source organism: uncultured Chloroflexia bacterium (assembly GCA_963841205.1). Lineage (GTDB taxonomy): Bacteria > Chloroflexota > Ktedonobacteria > Ktedonobacterales > JADMIN01 > CAWAWP01. The sequence goes on from CAWJCH010000031.1 coordinate 61,973, forward strand.
GCGAGAAGGGCCGCGTTGTCATCCTCGCCGCGGGCACCGGCAATCCGTTCTTCACGACGGATACGGCCGCCGCCCTGCGCGCCGTCGAGCTGCATGCCGACGTGCTGATGAAGGCCACGAAGGTGGACGGCGTCTACGACGCCGACCCGGCTCGCAACCCGAACGCACGGCGCTTCCGTGAGGTTGGCTACATGCGCGCGCTCACCATGGGCCTCGGCGTGATGGACAGCACGGCGCTCTCGCTCTGCAAGGACAACGGCCTGCCGATCATGGTCTTCGATATGAACATACCCCTGGCACGCTCGCCGCCATCGTGCGGGGCGAGCCGCGTGGCACACTGGTGCATGCCATGCCCGAGGGCGCCGACGCCATCTGGGCCGACGAATACGAGCGCACGAGGGGTCCGGCGCGCTAAACCGGCGCCGCACCGCCGTCGCTGCCTCAGGAAGGAGAACGACACATGGCCGACGATATCTTCGCGGATACCGAGCACCGCATGCGAGGCGCCCTCGAGTCCCTCAACCGCGAACTTGGCACCCTGCGCACTGGGCGCGCCAGTCCCCCTCCCTGGTCGAGCGCGTCACCGTCGAATACTATGGCGCGACGCAGCCCCTGCAGAACATCGCCACGATCCACGCCCCCGACGCCCGCACCATCACCATCCAGCCGTGGGATCAGAAGGCGATCAGCGACATCGAGAAGGCCATCCAGAAGAGCGACCTCGGCCTCAACCCCTCCAATGACGGCGTCGCCCTGCGCATCGTCATCCCCCCGCTGACCGAGGAGCGCCGCAAGGACCTCGTCAAAGTCGTCCACAAGAAGAGCGACGAGGCCAAGGTCGCCGTCCGCAACATCCGCCGCGACGCCCACGACCACCTGCGCGACCAGGAGAAAAAGAAGGATCTCCGCCGACGACCTCAAGCGCGGCACGATCGCCTGCGAGAAGCAGACGGACAAATACATCGCCGAGGTCGACAAGATCGGCGCGAACAAAGAGCAAGAGATTCTGGCGGTGTGAGCACCATTCGCCGGGGAAAGCAGGACGACGGTTGGCCCTATGATACTTGGACGCATTCGCAGCTGGATGGGTACGGCGGGCGCGGCCCTCAACGGCGGCGCGCGCCTCCGCGAGGCGGAGCGGCGCACGGAGCTGGGGCGGCTGCGCTTGTGGAGGGGCGCGCCGTCCCCCGGCACATTGCCATTATCATGGACGGCAACGGGCGGGGCGCTGGGCCAAGTCGCGCCATATGCCGCGCTCCGTCGGCCACCATGCCGGCGTCGAGGCGCTGCGGCGCACCGTGCGGCTCTGCCACGACTACCACGTCCCCATGCTCTCGGTCTACGCTTTCTCCACTGAGAACTGGGGCCGCCCGCCGAAGAGGTCGATGCGCTGATGGGCCTATCTGGGAAACCATCCGCACGGACGTCGACCGCCTTCACAGCGAAGGCGTCAAGCTGCGCCACGTCGGACGCCGCGACGGCCTCTCCCCGACATCCAGCGCCGCCATCGACCACATGGAGACCCTCACCCGCGACAACGACAAGTTGACACTCAACGTATGCTTCAACTATGGTGGGCGCGCCGAGGATCGTCGAGCGCGGTCAAAGCCATCGTCGCGTCGGGCGTCCCCTGCGATGAGGTGACAGAAGACCTGATCGAGCGGCATCTCTACACAGCGGGCTTCCCGATCCCAATCTGGTCATCCGCACCGCCGGCGAGATGCGCCTCAGCAATTATCTCATCTGGCGAGTCGCCTACGCCGAATACTACTCGACGCCCGTGCTGTGGCCCGACTTCGACCATGACGACTTCGTCGCCGCGCTCGACGCCTTCGCCGGACGCAAGCGCCGCTTCGGCAAGCTCGATGACCAGCTCACCGCGGCGCCCACCGCCGTCGACGCGCGCGAGCAGCTCGTAGCGGCGCGAGTACCGGCCATCAAAGCGGCGGGCTAGCCCTTGGCACGCGCCGAACACGTCCGCGCCTATCATCTGGTGGTGCGGTGGGGAATCTTCCGGGAGGGTCGCCATGAACAGACAGGCGGCACACGCGGTTCGACTATCGGGCGCGGGCGCCAAGAATTGGGCTCCGCTTCATCCAGTGCGCCCACCGCCAAGGCGTCCACGCCGTGGCTCGCCGCGCTGATGCAGCGCTCCCTCTCCGCGGTCGTCCTGATCCCGCTGGTGATCGCCCTGGTCTTCTTCGGTGGCTGGGTCGCCTTCGGCGGCGCCGTGCTCGCGCTGCTGCTCGGCATATATGAGCTGAACGCCATGTTCACCCACAAAGGCTGGCACCCTCTCCTGCTCCTCAGCGCCCTCCTCGGCCTCACCTTCCTCAGCGCCGCCCGCGTCTACATCCTGCGCCCAACCCGGTCCCGTCCTCCTCATCCTCGGCGTCGGCATCAGCGCGATCCTCATCCTCAGCCTTCTCCTGGCTGATCCTCACGCGCAAAGGCTCGAAAGCAGCGTGCTCGACTGGGCGCTCACCATGGGCAGCGCCTTCTACCTCGGCTGGCCACTCGCGTTCTTCCTCCTACTGCGCGGCAACACACTTTGGCTCAAACAACACCGGCTTCTGGTGGATGCTCGCGCTCTTCTTCGTCGTCTGGGCCAACGACACCTTCGCCTTCTTCACCGGCCACTTCCTCGGCCGCACCAAGCTGGCCCCGGTGATCAGCCCCGCGAAGACCTGGGAAGGCTTCGCCGGCGGGCTCGTCTTCACCGTCATCGCCGCCCTCGTCTTCACCATAGCGCTGCCCGCCGCCTTCGGCCACCCGCTCCATGTCAGCTGGTATCAAGCCGCCATCCTCGGCATCCTCGTCGCCGTCGTCGCCACTGTCGGCAATCTCGCCGAGTCCTTGCTCAAGCGCGGCACCGGCGTCAAAGACAGCGGCAAAATCTTCCCCGGCCACGGCGGCATCCTCGACCGCATGGACAGCCTGCTCTTCGCCATCCTCGTCGTCTTCTTCTTCGCCCTCGCCGTCGGCGACCTCCCCTTCCTCATCCGCTAGCGGGACACGCGCCACAGCGTCACGCGCCGCGACGGGGCAAGCGTTCGAGCTATCCGTGCGCGAGCTCGCGGTATTCGACCGTAATCGATCCAGGTCCACGAGCAACGCGATCCGCCCGGGAGTGGTGGATCTGTGGCCCAATGTGAACGAAGCCGCGCCTTCGGCGCACTGCCTGTTGGCGTAGCGCATGGCAAAAATCCATTCGCCATTGCGAGCGCGCACCATCTTGCGTCGCAACAATCCCGACAGCTGGGGCACGATCTCATGCTGCAAGAGAAAGTTCAGCCGCAAGAACTCTTCCTCGTCCGCACCCGGATGGAGCCGAAACCGCACGATCTTCATGACCGCCATCCCCCACCCTCCGCTCTTCCTTAACTCATCCGTAGTCCTTGGTATGAGTGAGAATTGGGCTGCTCGAACGCGCACCGCGCGTACATGCTCGTAGATTCCGGCGCTCATTGTACTGATTACGGCACACTGCGCGGCAACGATGGTCCATGAGCATAGATGAGAGGAGACATCGGGGATGGTGGAAACGCCGGGCGAACGGTCCGCCTCCGGCCTGAACAAGCGGACTGGAGCGGCCTGGAGCGGTCTCCAGGGTATGTACGGCTACCTATTACAGCGGATAGATGCCGATCCCAAGAGAACCCATCGACTCTCGCACGCCGCGTTTGCGGCGCGGTTCGGACTCCTTGGGCCGACGGCCATTGCCTCGGGATGCACGATCTGGCCGCGCATCGCGGCAGGTAACGCGGGCGTCCACGTCCGCGCACGTCCGTACCGTCAGACGGCTCAACCCTGGTTGAAGCGGCGTCCCGTCCCTATGCCCGTGCTCGCTGTTTCTTCGAAGATCCAGTGCTCCCCGGCGGCTGGATCGGCATCGGCGGCTCCGGCGGCACCAGGAGCGACATCGGCTGATCCGCGAACTCCAGCTCCTGCGGCGAGATCACCGGTGCATCGCTGATGTCCAGCAGCACCTTGATCGACATATACTCTTTCGCGCCATTCGCGACCCGAATGGCGTGTCGGATCTCCGCCAGCGGAAAGCGATGCGTCACCAACCGCTCTGGCGTCAGCTTCCGCTCGCGCATCAGCGCCGCCGCCAGTTGGAATGTCGAGACGCGCCCGCCGCTATCAGCCTCCCAGCCGGCCAGCACCGTATTGCCCGGCCAGTGCTCCGTGCCATGGCCGTAGGTGCCCAGCACCCGAATCTCCTGCTGGCGTACCGGCGTGAGATCGAGGCGCAACCGCGAGAGGTGCGCCCCCGCCAGCACGATCGTGCCGCCACCGCGCACCCAACGCAGCGCATTCTGTACCGACTCGCCCGTGCCTACCGTGTCATACACCGCATCGAACCCGCCGATCACCAGCTCCGAACGCCCGCGTTTATATCGCTTCGCCTGCGTATACTTCGCCACGCCCGCCGAGCCGCCCCCCGGCGAGAGCACCTGCGACGCCCCCATCGCATTCGCCGTCTCGATCTGGAACGGATGCCGCGCCTCCACGATGATCGACGCATGGGGAGACAGTGCACGGATCGCCTGGATCGTCAGCAACCCCAGCGTCCCCGAGCCGATCACCAGCACATTGTCGCGCGGTTGCGGCGCGTGCCGCGGCGCGGTCCCCAGCGCCGACGCCGTCGCTGCCGACAGAGCCGCCTGCTCATTAGAAAGCGCATCCGGCACTAAGAAAAGCTGCCACTCATGGACGATCATCTCATCGCCCCAGCCGCCACCGACACCCTCCGGTCCGGCCAGGTATCGATTCTCGCAGAGGTTATAGCGCCCCGCCGCACAGTGCAGGCACGGGGGCTCAATCTCGCGCGTCGCGCAGCACTGGTCCACCTGGTACGCCACGCGGTCGCCCACGCGCAGGAACTGCACCTCGGCCCCCACCTCCATCACCTCGCCGCAGACCTCGCGCCCCATGTACGCACGGCGCATCCGCGGCAGCGCGCGTTCGGCGCTCCCGCTCTCTGTCCGCAACAGCACCCGCGCAACGTCCTCCGTCGGAGATCCCCTGCCCGAATATTGCGCACGCGCACCCACTGCGTCCCCGGCAACTGCGCCTTGCGGATCTGCCGGGCGCGGAGCCGTCGCAGACGGCCCGTAATAGGCGCGGCGCGAGAGCCATGCCGACCGAGCGCGTCACGACGGACCCGCAGCCGATTCGAGTCGAGATACACGCTCCACATAGACGGCCTCCTCCGAGTCGCGCCATCGCCATAACCGCAACCAGTCTAGCATCGCCTCTTCACGGTTCGCAAGCGAACGGGACTGAGCGGCCACGCCGATTACTCCCACCCCACCGCATTGAGCACGTATATCGCCGCGCACCTCGACTTGGCAAAACGTACCTCGCATCGCCGCCGTGCCGGTGCTACACTCTGACTAGACCATTTGTTCTGCACAGGCGAACAGCATTTCCTCCCTGGTCACGTGCGAACACTGCATGCGCCTGAGTTCGCCGACTATGGACGGTGTGCGCTGAACATGGATGAGTCCTCAGCCTGAAGGCCAGGGGTTGCCGCCCAACCCGCCCCACCTCTCTCCGTGTACCTCCGTGTACCTCCGTGTACCTCCGCGTTTAGGCTGCTCTCCTCTCCACCCCGGAAAACGTTCCAACACCGAAGGTGCCTCGGTTACCCACGGGAACCCCAGAAGCGCCACCAAAATCGCAATAGCGGAAGGAAACGGGAAGGGAAGCCGGGAAATTTCACCCTCCCGTAACTGCTGCAACCGAAGGGACAGCTCATCAGCCGTTAACCAGATTCCTTCCCTCCTAACCCACTTCCGTCCCCGCGCGCAGCGTCTCCGCCTTTGACGCCAACAGTCGCGCCGGACTACAGTTACCTCCGGTACGCGCTCCCCGAATGCGAGAGGTATCTCCATGACCCAGACAACGAATGACGCGATCCGCGACGAGGCGCTGGCCCAACTGCGTCAAGGCACCACCGCCCTCAACGAGGGCCGGCTCGAGCAGGCCGCCGAGGCGTTGGTCGACGCCGAGGTCACCCTGCGCCAGCTCGGCGACCACGAGCACGCCGGCGACAGCCGTTCCGCCCTCGCCGAGGTCCGGCGCCGCGGCGGCCGTCGAACAGGCGACGAAGAGCTATGAACGTGCCGTCGCGCTGTATAAGGAGGCAGGCGTCCCCGTCCGCGAGGCGCAGGCAACCCTGCAGCTCGGTCACCTCGACCGCCAGCGCGGCCAGCTCGACCGCGCCTGGGAGCACTACTTCCTCGCCCTCCGCCTCTTCGAGAAGGCGCGGAACCTCAGCGGCCAGGCCGCCGCCTCGCTCGCCCTCGGCCACGTCGAGCGACAGCGCGGGCGTCTGGAACAGGCAGCGGGCTACCGCCGCCTCGCGCACGCTCTACGCCCAATCGCGCGACCGCTTCGGCGAAGCCGACGCCACCCGCGGCCAGGCCGACATGCTCGCTGGCCAGGGCAACCTCGCCGAGGCCGTTGGCCGCGCGCCTCTACGGCGAAGCGCTGGACTTCTATCGGGGTGGCGGCGATCGCTTTGGCGAGATCGACACCATTGTTCCAGGCGCGGCTCGCCATCGAACAGGCTCGACTCGACGAGGCCACCACCCTGCTCGGCAGGGCGATCGCCATGGCAGGCCCGCTCGAATACGACCTCGCCGACGCCGACGCCACGCTCGGGTTGGCCGAGGTAGCCCTCCGGCGCGGGCAGCTGAATCAAGTCGTCGCCAACAGCATGAAGGCCGCCGCCGCCTCAGATCAGCAAGGCAACGGGGTCGGCGCCGCCGAAACCAACCGCGTCCTCGGCGAAGCGCAGCTCCGGCGCGGGCAGCTCGCCCAGGCCATCGCCCTCTTCGACCGCGCTTCTCGGGCCTTCCAGGCCACCGATGCGCGCGTGCCTCGCCCGCGCGCTGCTCGGCTCCGCGGAAGCCAACCGCCGCAAAGGGCTACCACGCAAGGCCGACGACCTCTTCGCCCAGGCACACAAAGTCGCCGGCGAGACCGAGCAGGCCGTCCTGGTCGCCTCCGCCATCCTCGGCCTTGGGCAGATCGCGCGTCAGCGCGGCCAGTCAGCTCACGCGGCGGCCCTGTTAGACGACGCCGCCAGCCGACTCGAAAACGCCGCGCGTCCCGCCCTCGCCGCCCTGGCAATCCGCGACCGCGCCCGTCTTGCCATCACCCGCGGCGAGCTCGATCGCGCCGCTCGTCTGGCCCAGCAGGCCCGCGCCCTCGCCGCCCAGGCCGAGTCCACGGCAGCCGATACTTCCCCGCTCGCGGCGGTCGCCGGCGTCGAAGAGGAGTTGGCGCTGGCGCTCGGCCAGCTCGAGGTCGCCCGCGCCCGCGCCGAAGCGGCGACGGCCGCCCAGCGCGAGAGCGACGCACTCGCCCCGACCGACGCCGCGCTGGGGCAGGCCGAGGTCGAGCTGCGCTCCGGCAACCTCGATGCCGCCGTGAGGGCGTACAACGTGGCGCTGAGGCTCGCGCAGGCCAGCGAGACCCCGGTGCAAGAGGCAGTCGCCAGCCTGGGCTTGGCCCAGGTGCTGCTGCGGCGCGGCCTCGCCGAGGAGGCGGCCATAGGCGAGGGCGAGCAGCTAGCGCACCTGCGCGCCGCGGCGACATTGCCGCGCTCGCCCTCGCCCAGTTCGGTATCGCCGAGGCGCGTCAACAGCTTGGCGAGACCGCCGCCGCCCGCGCCGCCTACGGCGAGGCCCTGCGACTCTACACCGAGAGCGATAATCGGCTCGGCCAGGCGGCGGCGCTCGAGGGCGAAGCCCGTCTGCTCCTCGAGGGCAACGAGCTGGAGGCCGCCGCGGGCCTCTTCCATCGGGCCATGCAACTCATCGAGCGCGTCGCCACGAGCGTGAACGACGCCGCCACGCGTGCCACCTTCTACGACGCCCATCCCACGGTCTATGCCGACGCCATCGTCGTCGCCGCCCGCGAGCAGAACGCCGCGCACGCCCTCGAAGTCGCCGCGCGCTACGCCGAGCACGCCGGCAGGGCCGGCCGCGCCGCCGCCAGCCAGCGCCTCCGCGAGCGCGAGCAGGCAATCCCCCTGCGTGGACCCAATCTCACCAAGGAGGACATCGAGCGCAACAAAGCAATCGTCCGCGCCCTGGCCGACGCCCGCAAGCAGCTCTCAAGCTGACGAAATGGGGCTGGAACGAGCCGCAAGCCACGCCGTTTCAACGTCAGTGATAAGGCATGTGACGGTTTGAGCCTCTTGCCGGTTTTGTGCCTATCAGGCAGAATTGATACCCTTGACCACTCCCCACGGCTGAAGTCGGGGGATTCTCGGGCTGACCACCGCTCACCTCCGACTGCGGATCGTCGTACACGGTCCTGTCGTGGCCCGAAGCCACCTCCACACGCGTCGATTCCCGCAGGCCCTGCGGTATGTGGTTAGGATGGCACACGTGGTCGTTTGGTGTAGTTGTCGGGAGCGCCTGACGGCGCGCGGCGTTTCATCCCCATGGCTCAAGCCAGGGGTCTTCACGCCGCGCGAGCTGATAAACGAGCCAACGGTGCGCAAAACCTACAAGGAGAAGCTGCGTCCGACGCCCGCCAGGAGCGGGTGCTGGAGGACGTGCTCTGGCGCTGCCGCGCGCTCTATAACATCGCGAACATCGCGCTTGAGCAGCGCATCACCGCCTGGCGACGCCGCCGCGTCTCGGTCTCGCGCCATGAGCAGGAGGCCGAGTTGAAGGAGGTGCGCGCTGCCTTTCCCGACTGCGCTGCCATCCACAGCCACGTGCTGCAAGACGTGTTGGCGCGGCTGGACAGGACCTATCTGGCCTTCTTCCGCCGGGTGAAGAACGAGAACACCGAGGGTTCCCACGCTTCAAGGGGCGTAATCGCTGGCGCGCCTTCACCTACAAAGAGTATGGCAACGGCGCCTATCTGGATAACGGCTGCCTCGTACTCGCCAAGATCGGGCGGCTCGCCGTGCGCTGGTCGCGACCCATCGAAGGCACACTGACACTCCGCAGGGGCTAAAGCCCCACGGGTTCTCGTTTCAACGCCCCCGCCATCGCCGGGACTCCCCGAAGGCGCTGCCCGCGCCCTTGGCTATTCCTGGCCGCGTGCTCGTCGCGGTCCAGCACCAGCCCGCAGTTCGTACAGACATGCGTGCGCACGGACAGGCTCTTCTCCATCCGTGTGCCGCAGCCTGAACCGTCCTGGGAGGTGTACGCCGGATTGACCGCTTCCACTCGCTTCCCGGCGCATGCTGCCTTGCACGCGAGAATGGACAGGAAGCGGCCCCATCCGGTGTCGTGGATGGACGTGTTGAGGCCCGCCTTGCGGCTGGCTCCGTTCGGGAGATACCCGCCGTGCCCATCGGGGATCGGGGCGGGGCGTCGGCTCAGGTTGCGGGCGCAATGGCCTCGTGGTAGATCGTGTCGTACTGGCGCACGAGGGCGAGCGCCGTCTTGTGGTGGTGCTCGGCACGTTGGCGCTTGACGTGCAGATGGGCTTTGGCCAGCAGCTTGACCGCCTTCGTGCGGCGCTTGCTCCCCTGCTTCCGCCGACTCACCCGCCGCTGCGCCTTCGCCAGCCGTTTCTCGCCCGTGCGATAGTGGCGGGATCTCCCACGATCTCCCCCTCCGCCGTCACCAGGAACCCCTGCAGCCCCACCTCAAGGCCCGTCTCGCGTCCGGTGCGGGGGAGCGGCTGGATCGGCCCGTCGGCACAGGAGCGCGCGACGTACCCGCCATCGGCCTCACGCGAGACGGTGACGGTCTTGGGCGTGCCTTCCAAGGGGCGGGACCACCGGACCGCAAGGCGCCCCGAATCGGGCTGCGCACCAGGAAGCCGTTCTCCAGGCGAGTGCCGTTGCCATACTCCTGGTAGGTGAACGCGTGGTCACGATCTCTGCCCTGGAAGCGGGGAAAGCCGGGCTGCTCGCCATTCGCCACGCGGCGGAAGAAGGCTTGCTAGGTCTTGTCCAGCCGGGCCAGCACCTCCTGCAGGACCTGCGAGTGGATGGCCGCATACTCCGGGAACTCCGCCCGGAGCTCCTTCAACTCCGCTTCCTGTTGAAAGCGCGTGGCGCCGATGCCTTGTCCCCGCCGCCACCAGGTGATGCGCTGTTCGAGCGCCACGTTGTAGAGCGTGCGGCAGCGCCAGAGCACTTCGTCTCACGCCTGTTCCTGCGAGGGCGTCGGGCGAAGCTTCTCCTTGCACGTCTTGCGCACGCGCTCCATGGCTCACCGCCCCGTCTGTGCGGCGATATACCGCTGAAGAGTCTCCTGGCTCACATTGCCGGCGGTTGAGGCGAAGTACGAGCGGGTCCA
>CAWJCH010000032.1:0-242720 GCA_963841205.1 uncultured Chloroflexia bacterium
CAGGATATCCAACTCGGCAAGGGCGGTCTGGGCCCAGCGCATCGCCTGGAGGTCGCCGCTGTGGTTGGAGATCGACCGCGCCTTCGAGGAGGCGCGAGCCTGATGCGGCCTCGCCGCGCGCCAGGTGGAGTTGCCCGAGGCCAATCATGGTGTAAGCCGAGACCCAGGCTACGCCGAGCTCGCGCATGCGCGCCTCGGCGCTCTCATAGTCCACCATGGCAGCGTCCCACGAGCCGAGCGCGTAGGCGGTCATGCCGCGGCGTAGGGTCATCAAGGCGAGCACGATGGGGTCGCCGAGGCGCTGCGAAAGCTCCAGCGCGCGCTGAACATAGGCGCTGGACTGATGGAGCTTGCCTTGCAACAGGAAGACGACGCTGACGTTTTCGAGGGCGAAGGCGAGATTTTGGTCATCGCTCGCGGCGGCGGAGAGCTGTATCGCCTCTTCAAGGATTGCCGTGGCCTCGCCCATTCTGCCTAGCATGCGTAATGCATTGCCGTGGCGTATCTGAATCTGCGCTCGGAGGCGAGAGTCGCCGGTTTCGCGGGCGAGATTGGCCGCGCGCACCGTCGCTGTCAATTGATCGGCATATCGGCCGCCGACGTTGTAGAGCTGCGCGAGGGCGTCCCACAACTCGGCATGCTCTTTTGGCGCGACTGGTGTGGCGCGTTCGGAGGTGGCCAGCGCTTCCAACCGATCGATGCCGGTGACGGCTTCGCCGCTCGCGGCATAGGCGAGGCCGATCAACGCGGCGACCCGGTCTACATCGGCTGGCTCGCCCGCGACGTTGAAACCGCGAGCCGCCGACTCCAAGGCGTCAACCGCGTCGCGGTACTGGCCGGCGACGGTGAGGACCTCGCCGAGCCGCTCGCGGGCCGCCGCCGCCTCGCGTGGGCGTGCGAAGTTGTCCAGTGACTCGGCAAGCTCGCCGTAGCGCGAGGCCGCGGCGGCGTACGCCTGCATGGCACGGGCCCGAGCGGCCGCCTGGGCAAGGTAGGGGATCGCGCGTTTCGCGTCGCCGCCGCGCGCGAAGTGGTAGGCGAGCTGTTCGGCAAGCCGCTCGCCGGCAGCCGTCTCTAACGCCTCCGCGATGCGGAGATGGAGAAGGGCACGTCGGGCGGGCCCAATCTCGTGGAGGACGACGTCGCGGGCCAGCTCGTGACTGAAGGCGTAGTGGTCGTCGCTCCGTTCGGTGAGCAGGCGCGCATGACAGGCGGCATCGAGGGCGACGGCCGACGCGTCTTCGTCCGCGATCTCGCGGCTGGCCGAGTGCAGCACCCCGCGCGACGCCTCGCTCCCGCAGACCGCGGCGATCTCGAGCAGTTCATGCGACTCGACTGGGAGCGCGGAGACGCGGTGCCGGATGGTCTGGACGATATCCCACGGCACATCGTGCACGGTTGCGCTCGCGTTTGGTTCACTGCTTGTGAGGGATTGGGCGAAGCTGACGAGGAAGAAGGGAACGCCTGCGCCGCGGGCGACGATCCGTTCGATTGTCGCGCCATCCGCGTGCTCGGTGGGTAGCGTATCGCGGATGAGTGCGCTGGCCTCATCGGGCACCAGCGGACCGAGCGAGAGATGTGTGACGAGTCCTGCTGCCGCCATGTCGGCGAGGAAACCTCCAAGCGGGGTCGAGGGATCGGATTCGCTTTCGCGATAGGCGCCGATCACGCGGAGGTGGGCGGACGAGGGCGAGCGAACCAGGGAGGCTAGCAGATCAAGTGCATCGGCCCCCGCCCATTGGAGATCGTCAAGGATGAGGAGCGTGCCTGCGTGCGTGCCGATGTGGGCGAGGTAGCGCGCCACGGCGGTGAAGATCAGGCGACGCTCCTGCTCGGGCGGGAGGATCCACGACGTTTGGGGTGGCGCATCGGCCAGCTCGGGCAGCAGACGCGTGAGCCAGGGCGCGTCCGCCAGCACTCGGCGAAGCGCCTCGCTTGGCAACGCCGACACGTGTTGCTCGATGGCCTCAAGCAGTGGCGTATAAGGCTGGCGGGAGCTGCCACGCTGGGCGGCGCCGGACAGGGTGGTCCACGCGGACGCGTCGGCGCGCCTCTTCGCCTCTGCGAGCAGGCGCGACTTGCCGATGCCGGGCTCGCCGGAGAGGAGGAGGAGCGGGGGTCCGTCGCCGGCGAGGTGACGGTCTAGCCGGGCGAGCTCGGCGACTCGGCCAGCTAGCGGTGGCGAGGCCGCGACGAGGCGAGAGAAACGGGGAGGGTCGGGCACGGAGTTGAGGAGGTCGCGTTCGCGCGCAGCGAGCTCGAATGCCGATTGCTCGCCGGCGGTGAGGCCGAGGGCGTCGGCGAGCAGCTCGACGGTCGCGTGCACGGGGACGCGCTCGCCACGCTCGAGCATGCTGATGTAGCTGACGCTGTAGCCCGCTTGCTCGGCAAGCTGCTCTTGCGTCAGGTTGGCGTTGCGGCGGTGACGCTTTAGCGCGGCGCCGAAGCTGAGGGGGGCTCGCTGCTCCACGCGTGCCGCCTCCCTTCCAGAAGCGCGACGGGGATGCTTCGGACCGTGGGAGCGGTCCATGTGCATATGCTGAGCGGACGGAAGTGCGCGGGCACGAGGTCGCGCTGCTATTGTATCACCGGGCAAGGAGCCAGAGACGACGCACGACGTAGCGAGACTTAACGTGCTACGAGGTTTCCCTCTCGCGAGCGCGGCGAGAGGGACGACGGGCGTGTCCTGGCGCTACGATTTAGGCGCCGTTGACGCGGGCAAGTGCCTGTTTGGTGAGGTCAGGGATGTCGAAGATAGTGTCGGCGACAGGGACGCCAGCGGCGAGCAGGGCGTCCACTTTGCCTTGGGCGGTGCCGGTCTTGCCGGAGATGATGGCGCCGGCGTGGCCCATGCGCTTGCCGGCGGGGGCGGTGCGACCTGAGATGAAGCCGACGACCGGCTTGGACATCGTCGCGGCGTAGGCCGCCGCGTCCTCCTCGTCGCTGCCGCCGATCTCGCCGCACATGACAACGGCGTCGGTCTGTGGGTCGGCCTCGAACTGACGCAGGCAGTCGATGAATGTGGTGCCGATGATAGGGTCACCGCCGATGCCAATGATGCTAGACTGGCCGAGTCCGGCGGCGGTGAGCAGGGCGACGACCTCATAGGTGAGAGTGCCGGAGCGCGAGATAAAGCCGACCCGCCCCTCGCGCATGATCTGATACGGCATGATGCCGATCTTGCCGGCGCCGGGGGTCGCCAGCCCGGGACAGTTGGGGCCGATGAGGCGCGTGGGATGCTCCTTGAGGAAGGCGGCGACGCGGGTCATGTCATTGACGGGGATGTTCTCGGTGATGCAAACGACGAGCTGCATGCCGGCCTCGGCGGCCTCCATGATGGCGTCAGCGGCGCCGGCCGGCGGCACGAAGATGCAGGAGATGGCAGCGCCGCTCTGGTCGACTGCCTCGCGCACCGTGTCGAAGATCGGCACGTCGAAGAGCGACTGGCCGCCTTTGCCGGGCGTGACGCCGCCGACGACTCGCACGCCGGATTCGATCATGCGCGGGGTGTGGTATTTGCCCTCGTTGCCGGTCATGCCTTGGACGAGCACTCTGTCGCCCTTGTGATAAAGGATGCTCACGTTCCGATACCTCGTGCATCGCGGCCTTTGGGTGGGCCACGGCTTATCCCGTCCGGTGGGTGGTTGACAGTAGGAGAATGTGGCCAGAACGCCACAACGAATCCTGAATGCCTGAATGCGCCAACGCTCACAACCCGGGTGAAGATTGGCCCCAGCATTTATGCCGGGGGGCATCATGCGCTCTTGGCGCGTATCTCGGCGACGATCTTCTCGGCGGCGTCGCGCATGTCGACGCCCCAGGTGAGGCCGGCGTCGGCGAGTAGCGCGCGGCCCTCGGCCTCGCCGGTGCCGGAGAGGCGTGCGACGATCGGCATGCCTGGAGGCAACTCAGGCTGGGCGAGGATGATGCCGCCGGCGACCTCTTCGCCGCGCGTGATGCCGCCAAAGATGTTGACGAGGATGCCTTTGACCTGGGGGTCGCGGGCGACGAAGAGCAGCGCCTTCTTCATCACCTCGGCCTTGGCGCCACCGCCGATGTCGAGGAAATTGGCGGGATTGCCGCCGGCGCGCGCGACCATGTCGAGCGTCGTCATGACGAGCCCGGCGCCGTTGCCGATGATGCCGACGTCGCCGTCGAGCTTGACGTAGGTGAGGCCCTCGGCCTTAGCCTGGAACTCCAGCGGGTTCGCCTCCTCGGGCTCGGCCCAGCTGGCGTACTCTTTCTGGCGGGGCAGGGCGTTGTCGTCTATGAGGATCTTGGCGTCGGCGGCCAGCACCTGGCCGTCCTTAGTGAGCGCGAGGGGGTTGATCTCGGCCAGGGTAGCATCGGAGTCGAGGTAGGCCTTGGCGAGGGTGGCGAGGATGGCACCGCCCTTGGCGACGACGGTGGAGGGCATGCCGGCGCGGGCGAGGAGGTCGCGCGCCTGTTCGGGCAGCAGGCCCCAGCGCACGTCCATCGGCAGTTTGATGATCTTCTCGGGCGATTCTTCAGCCACCTGCTCGATGTCCACGCCGCCGGCTGCGCTGACCATCACGACGGGGGCCTGGCTGGCGCGGTCGAGGACGATGCCGATGTAATATTCCTCGGCAATGTCAATTGCGGGGGTGACAAGCACCTTCTCGACGGTGAGGCCCTTGATGTCCATGCCGAGGATCTTGCCCGCCACCTCGCGCGTCTGCTCCGGGGTCTCGCCGAACTTCACGCCACCGGCCTTGCCGCGCCCGCCGACGTAGACCTGAGCCTTGACGACGACGGGGACGCCGAACTCGCGGGCGGCCGCCTCGGCCTCGCCGGGCGTAGTGGCGACGACGCCCGGCTGGACGGGCACGCCATAACGGCGCAGGATCTCCTTCGCTTGGTACTCGTGAATCTTCATCGACTCGACTCCTGATTGGGCCTCGGCCTGATTGGCTCGGCATGCGCGATGAGCGCCGCTGTATGCGGCCTCTACAACGCGCCGCCGGGCGCTTCTACGCCTACAGACTCTACCACAGCCATGGGACGCGCGGGCGACCTCTGTTGCGCCATGGCTCGCGCGGGCGTTTCCCGCTCATAGCCCGCATAGATCTCCACCCTCATCAGTGACACCCCACACGATATATGCCCCCTTATGGGGGGCGGTGCTGCGCGTGTTGCGTTCCAGGCATTCAGGGCTGGGGCCCAGCCCGCCAAAGTTGCATAAGGTGGCTAGCGTGTCACCCCCAGGAGTGCCGTCATATGTGGCCTACGTTGGCGGCCAAAAGTGGCATGGGTGCCGCCTGGCACTCACTGCTCAGGTCACGCCTCGCCGCGTACGGCGAGGCTCATCATGGTCGCTTGCATGACGGCGACGGCGCGCTCGGTGCCGTCCACCCCGAAGGCGACGACCTCGCCGGTGCAGACGGTGAGCGTACGGCCCGGCTTGACGACCCTGCCGCGGGCCAGGAAGCGCTCCCCTTTCGCCGGGGCGACGAAGTTCACTTTGTACTCGACGGTGAGGACTTCGTATCCAGCAGGCATCAGCGTGTGTGCCGCATAGCCGCAAGCGGTATCCACAATGGCGGTGACGATGCCGGCATGAAGATAACCGTTCTGCTGGGCGAGATCGGCGCGATAGGGCAACGCGACGTCCACCTCGCCGGGGGCGACGCGAGCGACTGACGCGCCGATGGTCGTCATGACGGTCTGGCGCGCGAAGCTCTGACGTCCGCGCCGCTCAAAGTCGGGGTCGAGTGGCTGGAACCAAGGTGTCACGCGACGGCTTCATCGGCGATCGCCAGCGCCTGGTCTATGACAGCGAGGCCCTCGCGGAGTTGCTCTTCGGTGATGGTGAGTGGCGGGTTCACGAAGACGGTGTTCCAGCGTACGAGGGTATAGACACCGAGCTCGCGAAGGTAGGCGTTGAGCTTCGGCATGGGGCCGAGCTCGCTGGCCTTGGGGTTGTAGGGCGTCATCGGCTCGCGCGTCTCGCGGTTCTTCACCAGTTCGATGATGCTAAAGAGGCCGATGGAGCGCACGTCGCCGACGGAGGGATGTCTCTCCTTGAGCTGGTTCAGCTCGACGGAGAGGATCTCGCCCATCGCGGCGGCGTTCTCGATCAGGTGGTCCTCTTTATAGACTTTGATGCAGGCGACGGCGGCGGCGCAGCCGACGGAGTGCGAGTTGTAGGTCAGGCCTGCGTAGAGCGGGCGGTCCTCGAACTGCGCGGCGATCTCGTCGGTGACGATGGTGGCGCCGAGGGGGACGTAGGCGGACGTGAGGCCTTTCGCCACGGTCATGATGTCGGGCACGACGCCCCAGTGGTCGACGCCGAACCACTTGCCGGTGCGCCCGAAGCCGGCCATGATCTCATCGGCGATGAGCAGGATGCCGTGCTTGGTGCAGAGCTCACGCAGCCCCTGGAGGTAGCCGTCGGGCGGGATAATGACGCCGTTCGTGCCGGTGATGGTCTCTACGATGATGGCAGCGACCGTCTGGGGTCCCTCGAAGGTGATGACATCTTCGATGTGCTGGAGACAATCCATCGTGCAGGCAGGCTTCTCGCCGCACCAGCGGCAGCGATAGCGGTAGGGGTCCATCGCGCGGACGACGCCGGGGATGCCCGGCTCGGCGGCCCAGCGCCGTGGATCGCCGGTCAGGGTGATGGCGCCGGCGGTGGCGCCGTGATACGAGCGATAGCGGGAAATAATTTTCTGGCGGCCCGTCACCCAGCGCGCGATCTTGATCGCGTTCTCGTTGGCCTCGGCGCCGCCGTTGGTGAAGAAGGCCTTGGTCAGGTTGCCGGGAGTGATCTCCTTGAGCATGCGGCCCAATTCGGCGCGGACGCCGGTGGTGGAGGTGGTCGGCGCGACGTAGCAGATCTTCTCCATCTGCGCCGTGACAGCATCGATGACGCGCTGGTCGCCGTGGCCGATGTTGACGCACATGAGCTGCGAGTTGAAGTCCATGTAGCGCTTGCCATCGGCGTCCCAGAGATAGATGCCCTTGGCGTGATCGACGACCAGCGGCGAGATGGCGCTCTGTGCGGTCCACTCGTAGAGGGTGGTCTCGCGCGAGAGGTCGAGGATTTCCTGCTTGGTGAGGTCGCCGATCGCCATGAGTCTTCTCCGATACTTCGTTCAGAGGCAGAGTTTCAACACGGTGGGAACGGAGATTGACGGAGTGACACGGAGTCTATTTCTGCCCGACTGGCAGCGAACCCGGTTTCTGGCTCTTCACCTGGTCCTCCGTGTCCCTCCGAGTAACTTCGTGTCTAATTCTGAATTACGCTACTTGGTCCGCTACTTGCCTTTCGCGCCGGCTGCGGACTTGGCGCGGGCGGGGGCGGAGCTTTCGGCGCTGGCTTGGCCCGTTTGGCCGAAGCGGTTGCGGTGGAGGAATTTCCCGGCGCCGGCTGCGCCTTTCCACTCGCCGTGGTCTACGACGACGGTGCCGCGCGAGAGCACGACAACGGGCATGCCAGTCACTTTCATACCCTCGTAGAGGTTGTAGTCGGTGTTCTGGTGGCTCGTCTCCGCGCTGATGGTGTGCGTCGCTTCAAGATCCCAAACGACGACGTCGGCGTCGGCGCCGGGGGCGATCACGCCCTTTTGGGGATAGAGGCCGAAGAGCTTGGCGGGGTTGGTGCAGCAGAGCTCGACCCAACGATTGAGCGAGAATTTGCCCGAGCGTACGCCTTCGGAGTAGAGCACCATCATGCGGTCCTCGATGCCCGGTACGCCGTTGGGGATCTTGGAGAAGTCGCCCTTGCCCAACTCTTTGCCGGCGTTGCGACCATCTTTGCCGCCCTCGTACCAGAAGTCGCAGTGGTCGGTGGAGATCACCTGCAGGTCGTTGATGCCGACGGCCTTCCACAGCGCCTCCTGGTCGCTCTTCTCGCGGAAAGGCGGCGAGCAGACCCACTTGGCACCCTCGAAACCGGGCCGCGCGAGGTCATCTTTGGTGAAGAAGAAATATTGCGTGCAGGTCTCGCCGAAGATGCGCCCCTTGCCGCGCGCCCGCGCCAGGCGAATCGCCTCGACCGCGCCGGCGTTGGTGACGTGCACGACGTAAAGCGGCGCGCCGGCGACCTCGGCCAAGCGGATGGCGCGGTTGGTGGCCTCGGCCTCCAGCTCGGCGGGGCGGGTCAGCGCGTGGTACTTGGGATCGGTGTTGCCGGCTTCGAGCGCCTGGCGGACGAGGATGTCGATGGCGTCACCGTTTTCGGCGTGTACCATGACGAGGAGGCCGTGCCGCGCCGCCTGATCCATCGCGCGGAAGAGAGTGGCGTCGTCCACCATCAAGGAGCCTTTGTAGGCCATGAAGAGCTTGAGGCTGGTGACGCCCCACTCCGGCGCCTGCTGGATCTCGTCCATGACGCTGTCGGGGAGGTCGGTGATGGCGAGGTGAAAGCCGTAGTCCACCGCGGCCTTGCCGTTGGCCTTGGCGTGCCACATGTCCAGCGTCTCGCGGAGGGTCGCGCCCTTCGGCTGGATGGCGAAGTCGATGTGGGTGGTGGTACCGCCGAAGGCCGCGGCGCGATGGCCCGTGAAGAAGTCGTCGGAGGCGACGGTACCGCCGAAGGGCATGTCCAGGTGTGTGTGGACGTCTATGCCGCCGGGGATGACGAGCTTGCCGCTGGCGTCGATGGTAGTGTCGCCGCTGAGGCCGTGCCCGACGCTCACAATCTTGTCATCTTCGATCAGCACGTCGGCGTCGTAGGTGTCGCCTGCCGTGACGACCGTGCCGCCAGTGATCAACGTTCGCATCGCCGCGCCTCCTACTTTCAACGCTTCTAAGGCTTCGCGTGCCAGTGAGTTGATTCGTGCGGTTCGCGGCCTGAAGGCCGCGGCTAATCCCGAACTACGTACGGTGATAGCAATACGACTGGTCCCGCGTGAAAGGCAAAGGGCATCTATCCATAGCCCACTATTAACGCTGCTTTGTGTTCGCCTTTCGCGCTGCCTTTGGGCGCGCTGGCCCCTGCATATCAGTAAACTCCGGGAGGATGTCGCGCCCATAGACCTCGAGGGTGTCTTCTTCGTCGCCGTTCATTAGGTAAATGTTGAACTGAGTGACGCCGATATCGGCCAGCTCGCGGAGACGGCGCTTCTGCTCCTCGATGGGGCCGACGATGCAGAAGCGGTCCACGATCTCGTCGGAGACGAACTGGGCGTTGTCGCTGCCGACCTCGGCATGGTGGTGGTAGTCGTAGCCGCGCCGGTCGTGGACGTAGGCGGTGAGCTCGGGCGGCAGCTCTGCGGGATCGTAGCGGGCGATGAGGTCCATGACGTGGTTGGAGACGAGCGCGGGGAACCAGCGCACGCGGTCGCGGGCCAGTGCGAGATCCTCCGAGACCCAAACCGGGGCCGCGGCCATCACCTGGATGCTGGCGGGGTCGCGTCCAGCTTCTTCCGCGCCCTGACGCAGGAAGCCGAGGCACCACTTGATGATGTGCGGGTCGGCAAGCTGGAGGATCACGCCGTCGGCGATGCGCCCGGTGAGCTGTAGCGCTTTGGGGCCGTAGCCGGCGATCCAGACGGGCAGAACGCCGCTCGCCCATGGCATCGTGATTGGCTCGCCCTCGTACTCCACTGACTTGCCTGCCGCGAGGGCGCGGATATCCGTCACGGCGGCTTCGAGGTCGGTGAGGGTCGTCGGTTTCTTGCCGAGCACGCGTCGCGAGCTGTCGCCGCGCCCGATGCCGAGATCCATCCGTCCGCCAGAGATGCGGTTGAGGGTGGCGAGTAGGCTGGCGGTGACGGTGGGATCGCGGACGGCGGGGTTGGTGACGCAGGTGCCGAGGCGCATGTGCTGGGTGTTGAGCGCCATCATGGTCAGCAGCGGGTATGGCTCTAACCAGAGCACGTGCGAGTCGAAGATCCACCCGTACGCGAAGCCGGCCTCTTCAGCCTGTCGGGTGAGCGAGACGACACGATCGGGCGCCATATCAGGCTTGAGCGTGATCCCGAAGTTCAACATAGCCCGCTCCCTGCGTGTTTGGGCATGTGCCGACCCCCAATCAGCCGAAACGTCAATGCCGAGATTAGCCGTGGCTTTCAGGCCACGAATCTCAAGGGATAGCTTTATGCGCCGACGATGGGGCCATACTGGTCAGGACGGCGGTCGCGATAGAACTGCCAGACGTTGCGGACCTCGCGGTTCTTGTCGAGGTCGAGGTCGGCGACGAGTACCTCTTCGTCCTTGTCACTGGCCTCGGCGGTGATCTCGCCGCGGGCGTTGACGAAGTAGCTGGTACCGTAGAAGTCGTCGTCACCGAGCGGCTCGACACCGACACGGTTGATGGTGCCGACCCAGTAGCCGTTGGCGATGGCGTGGGAGACCTGCTCGATCTTCCACAGGTGCATCGAGAGCCCGCGCGAGGTGGCTGAGGGGATGTAGACGATCTCGGCGCCGTTGAGGCCGAGGCAGCGCGCGCCCTCGGGGAAGTGGCGGTCGTAACAGATGTAGACGCCAACCTTGGCGTAGCGGGTCTGGAAGACGGGATAGCCCATATTGCCGGGCCGGAAGTAGAACTTCTCCCAGAAGCCAGTGACCTGTGGGATGTGCGTCTTGCGATACTTGCCGAGATAGCTGCCGTCGGCATCGATCACGGCAGCGGTATTGTAGTAGACGCCGGCCTGGTCCAGCTCGTAGAGTGGCACCACCAGCACCATCTCGTGCTGCTTGGCGACCTCTTGCATGCGCTTGACGGTGGAGCCGTCGGGCACGGACTCGGCGAATTCGTAGTACTTGGGGTCCTGCACCTGGCAGAAGTAGGGGCCGGTGGCGAGCTCCTGAAGGCAGGTGATCTGCGCGCCCTTCTCGGCGGCCTGGTGGATCAACTTGATCTGCCGCTCGACGTTCTCCTCCATGCTCATGCTGCCGAAGGTCTGGATCAGCGCACTGCGCACAACCGCCATGGATGGCCTCCTCTACGAGACAACAACGAAGAGGTGACAGAGGGAACGTATCTCCCTCGCTTGAAGGCTTGGATGACATGCGGTGAGTTCGGGGATAGAGGGGTGAGCGGGCGGCAATCAGCGCCGGCCTCGACCACGGGGGAACACGCCACGGATCAGCGCTCATGGTCTGTGTGGCAGAGTACGACTCGTTATAGGCCATCGCGGAGATAGCGTCAAGCCCGCCTGAGCTTTCTGTGCGGTCGTTTCGCGACGCCATGTTATGCACCGCACGTCCGTGATAGGATGCAGGCTCAGACGTGCGAACTCGAAGCGGAGGGTGCAGAGTATGCCGACCGGATCGTATATCGCCGGGCAGTGGGTCCATCCCAATTCGGCGCGGCTGACGCGGAACATCAACCCCGCCGATCCGAGCGACGTGATCGCGGAGTTCCCCTCGGCAACGGGCGCGGACACGGTGCGCGCGGTTGAAGCGGCGAAGGCTGCCGCGCCCGCGTGGCGCGCGACGCCCGGACCTGAGCGCGGACGCATCCTCTGGAAGGCCGCCGATGTCGCGCGGCGACGGGCTGAGGAGATCGCGCGGACGATGACGCGGGAAGAGGGGAAAATCCTGCGCGAGGCGCGGGGCGAGGTGACGCGCGGGATCGCCGTCCTCGAATACAACGCCGGAGCTGGATTCCGCATCGGCGGCAAGACGCTGCCAGCGGAGGCGCGGGATACGTTCACCTACACGATTCGGCAACCGTTGGGGGTCGTCGGTCTGATCACGCCGTGGAATTTTCCGTGGGCGATCCCCTGCTGGAAATCGGCGCCAGCGCTTGTCGCGGGGAACGCGGTGGTGCTGAAACCGGCAGAGCTGACGCCAGCGACCGCTGCTTTGCTTGCGGAAGTTTACGAAGAGGCGGGGGTGCCGGCTGGGGTCTTCAACCTGGTGGTGGGGCCAGGCTCGGAGGTTGGCGCTGCGCTGGTGGAACACCCAGACGTGCGGGCGATCTCGTTCACCGGGTCGAATGCCGTGGGCCTAGCGCTGAACGAGCGGGCGGCGCGGCGCGGTATCAAGGTTACGTGCGAGATGGGCGGCAAGAACGCGGTGGTGGTGCTGCCTGACGCGAATCTGGAGAAGGCCGCGGCGGCGATCTCGGCGGGTGCGTTCGCCTCGACGGGGCAGCGCTGCACCGCGACCTCGCGCGTGGTGGCACACCCTGATATCAAAGATGCGGTAATTGACCGCATCGGTGCGCTAGCTGCCGCGATGAGGATTGGCCCGGGACTGGATGAGTCGTCCGATTTGGGACCGGCGGTGAGCGAGGACCAGTGGCAGACGGATCTCTCATACGTCGAGGTGGCGCGCGGGGAGGGCGCAAAGTTGGTGCGCGGCGGCAGGCAGGCGGAGGGCCTGCCGGGCTACTTCGTCGAGCCGACGATCTTCGATTCCGTCGATCCGTCGAGCCGCATCTTCAAGGAAGAGGTCTTTGGGCCGGTGCTGGCGGTTGCCACGGCTGAGTCGCTGGCACAGGCGCTGGAGATCGCCAACGGTGTGGAGTATGGGCTCTCAGCGTCCATCTTCACCCAGGACATCGATGCGGCGCTGCGCTTCGTCGAGGACGCTGAGGTTGGCATGGTGCATGTCAACGAGGCGACGGTCGGCGGGGAAGCGCAGTTGCCGTTCGGCGGGAGCAAGTCCACCGGCGTCGGCGAGCGCGAGATGTCTGAGGAAGGGTTGAACTTCTTCACCGACTTGAAGACGGTCTTCATGAACTATGGGCAGAGCGGCAAGCCCCTCTCAATGCGGTGAGCCGATGAATTCCATCGTTGAGGCGGTGCTTTCTCACGCCCGGCGTCAGCCCGAACGGCTCGTGCTGTTCTTCGAAGGCCGCTCGATCTCGTATGGCGACCTTGCGGAAGAGGTACAGCGTTTCGCGCGGGCGGCGGTCGCTTGGGGGCTGCACACTGGCGACCGCGTCGCCTTGTTTCTTGAGAATTGTCCCGAGTTTGCTGTTGCGTATCTCGGCACACAGCTCGCGGGTGGGATCGTCGTGCTGGTGAACACACAGTATCGGCAGGTGGAGTTGAGCCACATCCTGGCCGATTCGGGCGCGCGCCTATGCGTGACAAGCGCGGCGGGTGCGAACGAATTGGCGCATCTGGATATTCCCGCGCTTGAGGCATGCGTCATCGTCGGCGACGCGGGTGGGGCGGGTGACCGCCGCGACGTTATCCAACCGCTGAAGTACGCGGAATTCGTGGCGCGGGAGAGCACTGATGCAGGAGATTTGACGCTGCCAGAGGCGGATGCACCGGCGGTGATCGGCTATACCTCTGGCACGACGGGACGGGCGAAGGGCGCGGTGCTGCTGCATCGCAACCTCGTCGCGAACATCGCGTCACTGACGCAGGCCTGGCGCTGGACCGCGGATGACCGCTTGTTGCTGACATTGCCCCTCTTCCATGCGCATGGGCTTCTGGTGGGCCTCAATGGGACGCTCTATACGGGGGCGAGCGCGGTGCTGCGGCGCAAGTTCGAGGCGGATGATGTGCTGGCGACGCTCAATGACGATCCGTCGATCACGCTTTTCTTCGGCGTACCGACGATGTACGGGCGGTTGCTTGCGGATGCTAAGAAGCCTGGCGGAAAGCGAGTGCCGAAGCACTTGCCGAGGCTCTTCGTGTCGGGCTCGGCCCCGCTCAGCGCGCAGCTCTTCGACGATTTCGAGCGGGTATTCGGGCAGCGTATCCTCGAACGATATGGCATGACCGAGACGATCATGAATCTGACGAATCCGCACGACGGCGAGCGGCGGCGTGGGACGGTGGGCGGTCCATTCCCCGGGCAAGAGGCACGTGTAGTGGACGTGCGCAGCCGCGAGCCGCTGCCGCCAGGTGAGATCGGCGAGATCGAGGTGCGGGGGCCGCACGTTTTTGCGGGATACTGGAACCGACCCGACGATACCACTGAGGCATTCGGCCCAGACGGATGGTTCCGGACGGGTGATCTCGGTTGGCGGAGCGAGGACGGCTACTACACGATCACGGGACGCGCACGCGAGCTGATCATCAGTGGCGGCTACAACGTCTATCCGCGCGAGGTGGAGGATGTGCTGGCGACGCATCCTGATGTAGGCGAAGTAGCAGTGCTCGGCTTACCTGATGCGGATCTTGGCGAGCAAGTGGTCGCGGTGATCGTGCCGCGCGAAGCCTCGTCACCGAGCGTGGAGGAGATCGTCGCCTTTTGTCGCGATCAGCTCGCCAGCTTCAAGAAACCCCGTCGCGTAATCTTCGTTGACGCGCTGCCACGCAACGCGCTTGGTAAGGTGCAGAAACATCTGCTGTTGCCGAAGATCGCCGATGCATGAGCCTGCACCCACGTGGGTGAGAGCATGAAGGGACACGGAGCCCATGTCCAGCCGCAGTGAAGCGAGGCTTTGTGTTATAGGTGTACTCTTCGCAGGGGTGTTTGCGCTGAGCGCTTGTGCCTCGTCCTCGTCTGCCATTGTTCGGGCGACATCCACGCCTACCGCACCGCTGAGCGGGCGTACGCCGACGTCGATCATTCCCACGCCAGGCGACATAGGTGTGTGCACTGTGATCTCGCCCGCCGAGTTCGCGCAGGTCGCAGACACCACTGCCACTGAGATAACGTCCGGTGCGACGAGCGACACGCTCACAGGTCTCGCAGAGGTGTATTGTATCTATGACGATGCGAGCGACCCGCACACGGTTCTCGCGCGTGGCACGATCAACTATGAATTTGCCAAGGATGCAGCCTCGGCGGCGAGCATTTTCGCTCGGGTCAAGCAAACCTTTGGCGCCGTGTCTGATGTACCTGGAGTGGGCGACTCGGCGTTCTCGGGGACGCCCGGCGGCGCGCCAGCGGGCTCAGGGTACGGGCTGATCGTGCTGCGGGGCAACCTGCTGGTGTATCTGAGCGTGGCGGGCGACGAGTCGACGGTTGTGCGCGTGACAAAGTCGCTGGCGATGCTGGCTCTAAGCCGTGTAGCATAGTCATGAACCCTGTGGGTAACCCCAAGGGCTTGCAGCTTCCAGTGAACGACGAAGGAGCCGCGTGTGGCTGCAGGACATCAGCCCGGCAGGACCACGGCCCTGCCGCGAATGCACCATCGGGTGCGGTACGCACACCATTTTACGCTGGCAACGATTCCCGCCAGCAACGCCAGAATGGCCTGGGATGGGAAGGTGCGCGTGCAAACCGTTATCCCCGGCGAACCGGGGTGCCTAAGCATACAACCAGTATCGCGCATGAGAGGAGACGGCGCTACCCCCATACCGAAAGGTAGGGGCCTCCGCGCCGGAAAAGGGTGATCGCGCCGCGTGATGTGGCGCAGTGCGTGTTCGACGCACTGTTTTCGTTTGGCCGCGCGACGTATGCTCACGGTTTCGGCCGGTAGAGGGGAGCGACACAATGGCGAATGAGTGGATCGACATCTCGGTTCATCTCCACGACGGTATGGTGCATTGGCCGGGCGATCCTAGCGTCGAGATCACCCGGGCGCTCAGCCGGGATCGGGGCGATGCCGCGAACGTCTCAAAATTGGAGATGGGCGCGCATACG
Source organism: uncultured Chloroflexia bacterium (assembly GCA_963841205.1). Lineage (GTDB taxonomy): Bacteria > Chloroflexota > Ktedonobacteria > Ktedonobacterales > JADMIN01 > CAWAWP01. The sequence continues at coordinate 15,472 of CAWJCH010000032.1, forward strand.
GGAACGCATATGGACGCGCCGCTGCACTTCATCGATGGCGGCGCCGGGATCGACCTGCTGCCGCTGAATGTGACGGTGGGACCCGCGCGGGTGATTGAGATCCGTGACCCCAAGGAGATCACCGCTGAGGAGATAGCGCCGTATGCGATTCAGCCGGGCGAGCGGGTGCTCTTCAAGACGACCAACTCGCCACGCTGTTGGCAGACGGATGCTTTCACGCCGGATGCGGTCTATCTGTCGCTCGGCGCTGCGCGTCACTTGGCCGAGCGCGGCGTACGGCTCGTCGGCGTGGATTACCTCTCGGTAGGCGGTTTCAACAATAGCGACGGCCCAGAGATCCATCGTGTGCTCCTCTCTACGGGGGTCTGGATCATCGAGGGGCTTGATATGACCCATGCGCCCGCGGGATTCGTGGAATTGATCTGTCTGCCGCTGTCGATCGCCGACTGCGACGGCGCGCCGGCGCGCGCGATACTTCGACAACCGTAGGCGTGTTGAGCGCACGGTTGATCGCGCGCCGTAGTATTCTGCCGTCTGATACACCACCATAAGGGGCGCTTGCCGTGCGGCGTTGCGCCTGCGTGCGTGTAGTTCACCGGAGAGGGAGCACATGGCCAAGGTTCGTTGGGGCGTGCTGAGCACTGCGAATATCGGCGTGGGAACAGTGATCCCGGCGATGCAGCAGTGCCAGTTCGGCGAGCTGACCGGAATTGCGTCACGCGACCCGCGGGCCGCAGAGCGAGTGGCACAGCAGTTTGGCTTCGCGAAGTCGTACGGGTCGTATGAGGCACTACTTGCCGATCCTGAGATCGACGCCATTTATAATCCGCTGCCGAATCACCTCCATGTGCCCTGGTCGGTCAAGGCGCTCGAGGCGGGCAAGCATGTACTCTGCGAAAAGCCCATCGCGCGCACCGAGGCCGAAAGCCAGCCACTCTTCGATGCGGCGAAGCAGTTTCCGAAGCTCAAAGTGATGGAAGCGTTCATGTACCGTTTCCATCCGCAGTGGCAGCGCACGCGCGACTTGGTGCAGGGCGGTGAGGTCGGCGACTTGCGGACCATACAAGTCTTCTTCTCGTATTTCCTCGACGATCCAAACAATATCCGCAACCGGGCGGACGTCGGGGGCGGCGCGTTGCTCGACATCGGCTGCTATCCGATCTCGGTCGCGCGGTTTCTCTTCGATGCTGAGCCGCGTCGTGTTAGTGCCATTGTCGAGAAGGATCCGCTCTTCCACACCGATCGGCTGATCTCCGGCATCCTGGACTTCGGCAGCGGCACATCGACCTTCACCTGTGGCACGCAGCTCGCGCCACATCAGCGCGTCACCGTCGTCGGGACAAAGGCGCTGATTGAGATCGAGATACCGTTCAACGCGCCGGCGGATCGACCTTGCGGCATCTGGGTGCAGCGCGACGGCGCGCGGGAGGAGATTTCGTTTCCGGTGAGCAACCAGTACACGTTGCAAGCCGATGGGTTCGCGCGCGCGATCCTCGATGACACCGAAGTGCCGACGCCGCTGGAGGATGCGCGGGCGAATATGCGCGCGATGGATGCGTTGCGCCGGAGCGCCGAGCTGGGGAGCTGGATCTAGCACGGGCGATATCGCTGCGGTGGCGGGTCGGCGGCGCACCACGCCTTGTCGCCCGCCTGGCACGAGAGGGCTTTCGCCCGCCGCACGCCACGCCGTGTCAACGGCAGTGGTGAGGCGCTCTCGGCTTGAGCTGTTATGCTTGCTCGCGCATGGTGAGACAAGGGCACCATGCGCACGACACGGGATGCGACGCGCATCACCATTCGTTTCCCGCGCCACGTAGCGGCTACCATCAAGCACCTGGCGACGGAGCACGACCGCTCGATCAAGAGCGAGGTCGTGCGCGCGGTACGGGACTACAGTGCCCGTCAGCGACGTACGCGAGCTGTATAGCCATGTCAGGGACGGTGCGCAAGACGTACAAGGAGAAGCTGCGCCCGACGCCCGCCCAGGAGCGGGCGCTGGACGACGTGCTCTGGCGGTGCCGCACGCTCGACAACACCGCGCTCGAACAGCGCATCACCGCCTGGCGACGGTGCCACGTCTCGGTCACGCGTTACCAGCAGGAAGCGGAGCTGAAGGATATCCGCGCCGAGTTCCCGGCGTACGCCGCCCTCCACAGCCACGTGCTGCAGGACGTGCTGGCCCGGCTGGACACGACCTATCAGGCGTTCTTCCGCCGCGTCGCGAGCGGCGAGCAGCCGGGGTTTCCCCGCTTCCAGGGGCGCACCCGCTGGCACTCCTTCACCTACAAGGAGTACGGCAACGGCGCTCGGCTGGATAACGGGCTACCTGGTGCTGTCGAAGATCGGGCGCATCGCGGTGCGCTGGTCCCGCCCGCTGGCGGGCACGCATCAAGACCGTCACGGTCTCCAAGGAGGCCGATGGGTGGTACGTCTGCTTCTCGTGTGTCGATGTGCCGGTACGGCCGCTGCCAGCGACGGGGCGCGAGACGGGTATTGATCTGGGCCTGAAGGTGTTCCTCATCACGGCAGACGGGGAGACCGTCGAGAACCCGCGCCACTACCGCAAAGCCGAGAAGGCGCTGAAGAAAGCCCAGAAGCGCGTCTCCCGCCGCAAGAAGGGCAGTAAGAGACGTGCGCAGGCGGCAGCGCAGTGCGCCAAGAAGCATCAGCATGTGCGCCGGCAGCGCCAAGACTTTCAGCATAAGACGGCGCTCGCCCTGGTGCGCCAGTACGACACGATCTACGCCGAGGCCATTCAAGCCGCCAATGTGAGCCGCCGTCCCACACCGAGACCGGACGAGAACGGCACCTACGAGCCCAACGGGGCCAGCCGCAAGGCGGGCCTGAACAAGAGCATTCACGACGCCGGATGGGGCCAATTCCTCTCCATCCTCGCCTACACGGCAGCATGCGCCGGTAAGCGAGTGGAAGCGGTCAACCCGGCATATACCTCGCAGGATTGCAGCGGGTGCGGCACACGGATACACAAAAGTCTGTCCGTGCGCACGCATGTCTGCACGAACTGCGGACTCATCCTGGACCGCGATGAGAACGCGGCCAAGAATATTCTATGGCTCGGACAGAGCCTTCGGGGACTCCCAGCGTTGGCTGGGGGGATGAACCGAGAACCCGCCGCCCTTTAGGGCGAGCGGGGTGTCAGTGCCTCGCGTCTCGTTGTGATTGGATCGACGTGCACGGAGACGGCACGAAGCGCTCACAGAATTGTCGACTGCGGCGAAGTCGAGGTTGAGGCCCAGTAAAGAGTCTTGACAAACAAATCGCTGGCAGGTAGACTCCGCCTATACCAAAGGGGGTATGCGCGAGATGAGTCGCACTGTTCGGCGTATTGTCAGCGATATGCGTTCCCGGGGGGCGCGGACGCAGATCGGCTCAGACGCCATGAAGCGGGCCGATCCCAGCTTCATGCGCCAGCACAATCGCTTGCTCGTGCTGAACTACGTGCGCGAGCACGGGCCGATCGCGCGTGCTGCCATCGCGAGACAGACCGGACTCTCTCGTACGACGGTTAGCAGCATCATGGATGATCTGCTCCGCGAAGGGTTCGTGCTCGAAGGGGAGATGCAAAGTGCAACCCCCGCCGGCGGACGCCGCGCCATTTTGGTCAACTTCAACGCCGCGGCGGGCTACATCGTGGGCATCGATCTCGGACGAAGTCACTTTACGTTACTCCTGACCGATCTCGCGGCGGAGATGGTCGCGAAGCGCACAGGTCCCTTCCACACGGAGCGGGGACCTGATGTATGTTTGCCTGCTTTGCTCGACGAATTGATCAGTTTTCTTGCCGAACAGAGCGTGCAACTGAGCCAGGTCGTCGGCGTTGGGGTGGGCATCCCTGGACCGATGGATTCCACGCTCCACAAACTGTATTCGCCCCCGCGTATGCCGGGATGGCACGGTGTCGACGTCGAGCGCATCCTGCGGCAGCGCTTGGGTGTTCCCGTGTATGTAGAGAATGACGCGAACGCGGGCGCGCTGGGCGAGAGCCGCTACGGTGCGGGGCGCGGGGTGGCCGATCTTGTCTACGTGAAGATTGGGACTGGGATTGGCGCGGCACTCGTTATCAATGGGCAGATTTATCGCGGGAGCCGCGGCAGCGCGGGCGAAATCGGGCACGTATCGATCGACGAGAATGGTCCGCGGTGCGCCTGCGGTAATCGCGGTTGCCTGGAGGCCGTGGCCGGCGGTGGCGCGATCGTCGAGGAGGCGCGGAGCCTCATGGCGGCCGAACGGGGCATGCGCGCCACCGACGGCACTGCGGAGCCGCCCGTGGATATTTCGTCAGAAGATCTCGACGTTTCTCGCGTCGTTCAGGCAGCTCTCGACGGCGACGCATCGTGCCGCACCGCCATAGCACACGCGGGTGAGCATATCGGCGTGGCGCTCGCGGGGCTGGTGAATCTGGTCAATCCGTCGTTGGTCCTGCTCGACGGCGGCGTGGTGCGTGCCAGCGAGCTCTTGCTGGAGCCGATTCGACGAGCTGTGGCAGCGCGGAGCCTTGCCGCGGCGTCGCGCTATTCGCGCATCGCGACAGGGGCCTTGAGTGACAACGCCATCGCGCTCGGCGGCGTGGTGACGGTGATCGATGCTGCATTCGGTCCGAGTTCGCCGGCTCCACTGCCACCGCGATCGGCGTCACTTCTCGAGACGTCTGCGCTGGTGGATCAGCGCCCCCACCGTGCCGCCAGGGACCTAGCCGTCGGGCTGCACGAGCGAGCAATTCGGGTAACGCCCGCGCTGAACCTTGCATTTGACGGCCATTTTCACCTTTCGCCGTGAACGCCTGACGGCGCCAACGGCAAAGGGTTTTGATTTCGCGCGATGCTCGCCGGGGTGCGAGAAATTCGCTCCACGCGACGTACCTCATATGTGAGCAACGCCCATCAGTCGAGCTGTTTCGGTGAAACGCAGGCTTACTTGTCTAACGCGAGGGAGCAGAGTGGGGCCGGAACACAGCAATGAGAAGGGAGGGTGTTACTGGGGGCAAGCCACACGCGAGACGCTAGAGTGTGTCATCATCACGAATGGAGAAACACGGAATGCGCATGACTCGGACACGACTGGCCATGGCGGGCCTGTTGGGAGTTGCCGCGTTGGTTTCCGCCTGCGGCGGCAGCAGCGGCACCACCGCAACGATTGTGAATGGCAAGAACTGCAAGCACATCGGTTTCCTGCTCCCCGAGAGCGCCACGGCGGCACGCTGGGAAGCCGCGGATCATCCAGATGTCGTCAAAGCTGTTCAGGCGGCTATTCCGGGCGCCACGGTTGACGCGCCGAACGCTCAGGGCAGCGAGCCAACGCAGATCACCCAGGCGCAGTCCGAACTGACGGCGGGCGCCTGCATCCTGATCGTGGCCCCGGTGGATAGCACCGCCGCCGCCCCGATCGTCGCCATGGCCAAGGCAAAGAACGTTCCCGTCATCGGATATGACCGCCTGATCTACAGCGACGACCTCTCCTACTACGCCTCGTTCGACGGTGTCGCCGTTGGCGTCGCGCAAGGCCAGTACATCGCTGCCCACTACCAGCAGTATGTGACGCAGAATGGCAACAACAATCTGATCATGATCAAGGGCTCGAACGACGACAACAACGCCCACCTCTTCGGCCAGGGCGCTCACCAGATCCTCGATCCCCTGATCGCGAGCGGCGCGCTTGTCAACAAGTACGAGCAGTACACCCCTGGCTGGGACAACCCCACTGCTCAGACCGAGATGCAGGCTGCGCTGGCCCTGGTCCACAACAAAGTCGCTGTCGCCTATGTGATGAATGACGGCATGGCCGGCACGGTCATCGCCGCCCTTCAGCAGGCCGGCCTCGCCGGCAAGGTGCTCGTCACCGGGCAGGACGCGCAGGCCTCCGGCATCCGCAGCATCCTGTTGGGCCAGCAGAGCATGACGGTCTACAAGCCGATCTCCAAACTGGCTGACTCGGTTGGTCAGTTGGTCGGCGAGATCAGCACCGGCAGCAGCACATCTGCCCTTGCCAACCAGCAGGTCAAGAACCCGAACGGCAACGCTTCGATTCCTTCGATTCTCAACGCCGTAGTGTCCGTTGACATCAGCAACATCGCCTCCACCGTTATCGCTGACGGTTTCGTGACGAAGGCGGACGTCTGCCAGGGTGTGCCTGCTGGCACTGGCGGTGTCTGCTAGTAGCGCGTTGGGCTCGTTCAAATGTGGGGCGCTGGTTTTGAACCGACGCCGCACCTCTCGGAGCCTCTCGCATCGTGTGGGTAGCGGTTCGCCGCTACCCATTTCCTTATGACCACCGGCAAACGGCTCGTATGCCTACGAAATAGGACGTGCTGTCACTGCGGTCTATGCGGTATTCTTGCCTTGTATCGCTGCTCGCGCGATTCTGCCATCGGGCGCGCTCGCGACACTGCTTCTCTAATTACTTGCCGTCAGAGGGGGGTCTCAAGTGGCTGAAAGCGCATCCACGGTGCCCGGAAGAGCAGCGGGGGCCGAGCCGCGACTACAATTGACCGGCATCTCGAAATCATTTGGTGCCGTCAGGGCGCTCACCAACGTCGACTTCGAGGTCTATGACAACGAAGTGGTTGGTTTGGTAGGTGACAATGGCGCGGGGAAATCGACCCTGATCAAAGTCATCGCCGGAGTCAATCCCGCCGACACTGGCTCGATCTTTGTGTCCGGGCAGCGAGTCTCGATCAACACGCCGAAAGATGCCCAACGCCTCGGCATCGAGACGGTGTATCAGGACCTCTCCCTTGCTGACAATTTGGACGTTGTAGCCAATCTCTATCTCGGTCGCGAGGACCTCGCGGTACGCATCCCCGGCGTCGGCGGTTGGATGGATGAGATCGAGATGGAGGCCCGCACGCTGGAGGTGCTGGCCGAGCTGCAGGTCACGACGCTGCAGTCGGTTCGACAGAAGGTGGCGACGCTCTCCGGCGGGCAACGCCAATCCATCGCCGTCGCAAAGACGATCCTGCGCAACCCGAAGGTCGTGCTGTTGGACGAGCCTACTGCCGCACTCGGCGTCGCACAGACGCGGCAGGTGCTGAATCTCATTCGTCGTCTGAAGGAGCGCGGCCTAGCCGTCGTGGTTATCTCGCACAACCTCGCCGATGTGTTTGAGGTGGTGGACCGCGTCATCGTGCTGCGCCTCGGCCAGCGCGTCGGCACATACGACGTGCGCAATACCACTCCTGAGCAGGTGGTCTCGGCAATCACGGGCGCGGAGTTTGGTGAGGTTCAGGCGGAAGAGAAATCCGGTAACGAACAGTGGCAGGGGGCCTAGAGATGAGTGAGGAAATCAAGGTCAGTCAGGATCCTGCCGCTTCGTCCTCGATCGGCGTTGCCACCGAGCATCCGGGTGGCGAGCCGTCCAAGGGTGGAAAGACACAAGGGTTTTCGATCCGCGAGTACTTCAAGGGAGACCTCGGCGCGCTTCCCGTGTTCGTCGCACTCATCCTTGAGGCGATCTTCTTCGAGATCACCACTCCTCAGCACCTGTTTCTCGATCCTGGCAATATCTACAACCTCGTCGGCCAGACTATTCAATACATGATCATCGCGCTCGCCGCCGTGATGGTGTTGTTGCTCGGAGAGATCGACCTTTCGCTGTCCGCGGTCGCCCCCCTCTGCGGCGCCGTGATGGCGGTACTCATTACGCGCAACCATTGGCCGGCGGTCCAGGGCATGATCGCCGCCCTGCTCGTGGGCGTCCTGATCGGTGCGGTGAACGGTTTCTTCGTCGCCATCGTGCGCATGCCGTCGTTCATTGTCACGCTTGCGGGGTTTATCGGTTACCAGGGTGTGCTTCAGCTCATCCTCGGAACCCAGACATCACTACAAGTGTATGACACGACGATCGACGCCATCGCCGTCACGAATCTGAACGACTTCCTCGCGATTACGCTGCCGCTATTAGGGTTGGCGATCTACATTGGCGCGACCCTCCTCCAGTATTCGCGACGAAGGAGTCGGAACCTGACCGTCCAGCCGTTTGGGCAGCTCCTCGTGCAGTTGGGCATCGTCGCTGCGGTCGTTATCGGCATCATGGTGCTGTTTGCATCGGTGCCGAACGGCGGAACGCCCCTCGCGTTCGTCCTGACTCTGGTCCTCGTGGCCGTCGCGTGGCTGGTCCTCACGAAAACGTCGTTCGGTCGACACGTCTATGCCGTCGGCGGCAACCTTGAGGCTGCGCGTCGTGCTGGTGTGCGCGTCGCGGGGTTGAAGATCGCGATGTTCTGCGCGGCCTCGTGCCTCGCGGCGGCAGCCGGCATCTATGGCGTTTCGCGCACGACAACAGCGTTTACGCAGCTCGATCAATCGCTGCTCCTCTATTCCATCGCGGCGGCTGTAATCGGCGGTGTGAGCCTCTTCGGCGGACGTGGCTCGGTGTGGGCGGTGATACCCGGAGCCCTCGTCGTCTACACCCTCGTGAATGGTCTCGCCTTGTTGAATGAGCCTGCCGCGGTCGTCTACATCGTTCAGGGCGCCGTGCTGCTGCTGGCCGTTCTCGTCGATGCGCTTCTGCGGCGGAGAGGCCAAACGGGATACCGTTGAATCACGAGTAGTGGCATCACGCCCGCACGCCACCCAGGATCAGATCCTGGGTGGCGCTTTTTTCGAATCGCCGTGCGCGGGCAACGACCTCCTGGGCGGCGGTCTGGTCCTGACTCTTGACGCATCGCGCTAGGATTTCACCAGGCGGTTTAACCGGTGAGTTAATTAGGCGCCGGGAGGGGCGGCGATGCAAGCAGCGGAACGCAAACGGGAGCGACGCGAGCGCGATTCAGCAGGCGCGCGTACGGCAATCCTCGACGGCTGCCGAAGAGATCTTCGCTCAAGACGGTTTTAGCGGCGCTCGTGTGGAGGCTATCGCCGCCTCGGCGGGCTATAACAAGGCGCTCATCTTCCACTACTTCGGTGACAAGATCACGCTGTATCGGACGCTGATTGCGCACTTAAAGCGGGAAAATGGGGAACGTATTTTTGACCTGATGCGCCAGTACTTCCCGGACGACGGTACACCGCTCCACCCCTCTCGAGTGCGCGAATTCATCGCCGCGGCGGTTCGATGGACGTTTGACATGTACGTGAACCACCCGGGTTTACCCCGCATGCTGGCGTGGGAAGCTGCGGAGGGCTGGCTAACCTACGCGGCGTGCCCCGCGTCGCCGGGCCAGGCAAGTTGGATGACGAACGCGCGCGACCTGATCCGGCGCGCTCAGGCCGTTCGGATCGTGCGGGCCGACGTGGACCCGGAGATGCTGATCGCCAACATCATGGGCATGACGCTGATCTATCTCATTTCTCTGCCTCGCTACCGGGGGCTCTTTCCGGAGAAAGACTTGAACTCGCCGGAGGCTAAGGTTCGCGCACGCGAACAGCTCGTATCGCTCGTGTTGGTAGGCGTGCTCGATACAGCGGCCGCGGAATCGACAACTCAGGAGGACTGTGGTGAGGCTCAGCTATAAGTGGCAGGCGGCGATCATCGTGGCCGTCGGCCTGTTCATGGCGATCCTGGACAACACCGTCGTCAATGTTGCGCTGACGCAGATGGCGGACGCGTTCCACACGGATCTGACGACGATCCGCTGGGTCGCTACGGCGTATTTCCTGGCGCAGGCAGCGGTAATTCCAGTGTGTGGCTACCTAAGCGACCTAATTGGCACGAAGATCGTGTTTCTTTCGGCACTTGCGCTGTTCACCGTCGGATCGGGCCTGTGTGCTATCGCCCCCAATGAGCACCTGCTAATCGCATTTCGCATATTCCAAGGAATCGGCGGCGGCGCGCTGTTCCCGATCGCGTTCGCGATCATCTTCCGCGTCTTCCCTCCTGCCGAGCGCGGGCCGGCGAGCGCGGTGATTGGCGTGCCGGTCCTGTTGGCGCCGGCCTTCGGTCCGACGATCGGCGGGTTCCTCACGACCAACTTCAATTGGAACGCGATCTTCACCGTGAATCTGCCGATCGGCGTCGCGGCGTTCATCTTTGGCGCTCTGGTCCTGCAAGGGCGAGAGGCCGAGCTCAGCATGCTTGGCACCGGCCCCGGCGGACCAGAAGCGCCCACGCCAAGCAGACGTTTCGACTTTTTGGGTCTCTTGCTGTCGATGGCGGGCTTCACAACACTCGTCTATGGTATCTCGCACGCTGGCGACCTGAATCCAGACAACACGACGGTCGGCTGGGACAACCCTACCGTGATCGCATTCCTCATCGTCGGCGTGGTGCTCCTCCTTGCCTTCGTCGTCAACGAGTTGATGATCAGCGACCCGGTCATAGACGTGCGCCTCTTCCGCATTTACACGTTTTCGTCCGCAAACGTCCTGACCTGGGCATTCAGCGCGCTCTTCTTCGGCAGCGTATTCCTTCTGCCGATACTTCTTCCAGACTGTGCCCAACCCTCAGTTGTCCGCACTTGACGCCGGCGCGGTTTTCATCTATCAGGGGCTCGCCGCCGCCTTTGCCACTGTCGTCGTTGGCCGGCTGTATAATCGCATTGGCCCGCGTATCCTCATCACGCTGGGCTTCATCCTCGCCACCATCGGTACCTACGGTCTTACGCAATTCACCCTTACGACCACGGGCGCCTCGATTCAAGGTTGGCTGATTCTCCGCGGTCTTGGGCTAGGCTTCACTAACATTCCCTTGCAGACGCTCGTCGTCTCGGCGTCAGCAACAGGGCGATGGCTCGCGCCTCGTCGCTGGTGAACGTGATGCGCCAGGTGGCGGGCGCGGTCGGCGCCTCCTTAATCATAACTTTCTTCAGCCAGCAAGCGGCGTCTCATGCTCCAGCGGCGACGTCCAGTTTCCAGGATTCTGCTCCAGCATTGACGTCCAGGTTCCTTGCCACTTCCGCGGGGCAGCAAGCGCAAGCGACGTGCGTGGCGCAGTTTGGGCACACCTCTACGAGCGCGGTCGCGCAGTGCATTGGACAGGCGGCGGCGAAGCAGTACGTCATTGCACACAGTTTCACGCAGGGGATCAACGACACGTTCCTTATCGTCACGATTGCCACGGCAGCCTGCATCGTGCTCGCGCTCTTCGTTGGGACGCGACCGCAACGTCGTCGCGGTACGGGAGGCAGCGATGCGCGGCGAGCAGGTGAGTCCCGTCGGCGAGGCCTGCGGTCGTCGGAGAATAGGTCGGTCCCCGTCCTTGCGCTGAGCGGCGGGCCGGCCCCGTCTATGTCTCCTCCGCGAAGGAGGGTATAGTTACAGGGTCGCCACGCCGCAGTATTTGCCGTTACGCGATGTCATGCGTCATCGAGGCGCTTGGACGATGCTAGGGAGTGCGAGGGTGGGTGCGTTGAAGCAGCGCGATCTTTCGGTGTTCTACCTGCTCGGAGGCATCGGGTTCCTGGCGATAGCCGCGATCCTGTTCGTCACCGGCCCGAAGAGCGGGATGGACAGTGTGCTCGGAATCGGGGGCGAGCTACTCGCCGGGGTATGTTTGATCGTCGCGTACTTTGGCTTGCGGCGCGCGAAACGAGGCTAGTGGCGCCTCCCTCGTCGGGGAGTGAGTGCGCCACTCCGTGCTGGGGGCACCGCTTAGGCCGCCGTCTGCGGCGTGTGGGTCCCGATGAACTGCAGCATCCGTATCCACGCGTTCGCAGATTGCTCGGCATACTCTGAGTATTTGCGGTCGAAGAAGCTGTGCGGTGTGCCGGGATATACGACGATCTCGTGCTCGATGCCCGCCCCTTGCAGCGCATTCTCGAAGGTCTTCACGTCCGCGACGGGGACGCCTGGATCGTCGCCGCCGAAGAGGCCAAGGACGGGGCACTCAAATTCCGAAAGGCGATCGATCGGCGCGGGCCCGCCACGGCGGTTTTGCACGGGCGCACCGTAGAACCCGATGACGCCGGCGAGCCCTTGATGATTCGCTGCTTGTAGAAAGGAGTTGGAGCCGCCGAAGCAGAAGCCTACTGTAAACACGGCTCGTGGCGCTTCGACGCCGGATGTCCTGAGTTTGGCGATGGCGGCAGCGACATCTTGGGCAATCTGATCTGGTTGCGTCTGCGCAACATAGGGCATGTAGTCGAAATCGTCGCCGCGAGGGGTGAGCCCGGCGGTTCGTCCAAAGTAATCGAGCGCAATGGCTTCGACTCCGGCCGTCGCGAATCGTTCCGCGAGGTCCTTGTAAAAGGCGAAAAGTCCGCGAACATCAGGAAGAATGACAATGCCGGCCCCGCTAGAGGCCTGAGGCCGCGCGATGTACGCGGCGAACTGTGTTCCGTCCGCCGAAGTGAGCACCACGTCCTGCGCCGACGCGACGCCTCCAGTAACGGAAATACCGGGCGGCAACTGACCGCCATCGCCATGGTGATGCGGTAGATTTGGGGGCTGGGCATCATAGCTGAAGCACATGCGGCGAACCCTCCTGTCGAAAACGGGCACGACTAGACACGATAGCGCGCGCGACCATTGCGGCGCCACCATTCGCTACGGATCCATACGACGGCGGATAACGCGCACGGGAAGCTAGGCAAGACCTAATAGGCGCACCAGACGCGAAGTTGAGTAGGTTTCGATACGAGGCGTCACGACCTTGAGCTCTGCACCGATGCTTTCCATGGCGCTCCGTTTGGCCTCCAGGTAGGGATCGTCCGCTGTCACCGCAAGGTAACGCGCGCCGAGCGGGTGCAGCAGCTCCGCATAGAAATCGGGGTCCGTGCGCTCGCCCTCGATGAGAAAGACGCGGTCGACGACCCGGAGTGCCGCGAGAAGGGTGAGCCTGTCCTCCTGGGATTGTACGGGTCGTGTTGGCCCTTTCCAGCCCCTCACGCGCGCATCCGACTCGACACCTATGACCAGGTCGTCGCCGAGCGCCCTCGCGGCTTCGAGGAAGCGCAGATGTCCGATATGGATTATGTCGAATACACCGGTCGCGACGACCAGCGCGTGTTTCTGTACTTCTGATTTAGTCAATCGAGGCGTGCTCCGACTTGGCAGAGAATAGGTCCTCGGCGCGAAGTAAGTTGATATCGCCTGCTCTCAGTTCTGTCACATTTAGGAGTATAATGAATGCTCGGATGCTAAGCAAATGGCGGAGCATGGGAAGTTGACTTTGGACGCACGTCCGAAGCAGCCCTCGCGAGAATGCATGAGTAGAGCGTGTCGATGGCTCAAGCACAGGGTTTAAAGCGCTCAATTTGAAATGTTCGCGAATGGTTGGTGTGGAGTCGTCGCATCGGAGGGGCTCGATCCCCGGAAAGTGACGGGCGCGGATGGGCCTGCTGCCACCTTCGGACCAACGCTCTAAGCGGCCCCTTGCAATTTCACACCAGATCCAAAATTAAAACATCAATCCTAGACCGGGCCTCCGGCGGCTGCGCGTCTTTGATCAGTCCGTTTAAGGGAGTGATAATCTCGGTCGGTTCTTGCGTAACACAATGAGCTGATACGGTGTTGAAGCATATCGTTGTAGAACGACTCTCCGCTCCCGCGGCGGGCATGCGGCTTGGGGGAGCGGCAAATATACAACGGTATGCTGCGACGGCGTATGAGTTGTAACTGGTGGTGGCACGCTTGCCAGCCGGCTGCCGCGAGGCCTCGCTCTTGAGTCTGTTTGCGGGTATTGGATAGGCATATTCTGGACCCTGTCAGGCGAATAGCTGGGTCCCTTCATCCCGCCTGAAGCAGCGGTGACCAACCATTCAGCACGGATATCAAGCGTCTTGGTCCACGGTTGAAGTGCAATTTGGTCGAAATAACCAACGCCCTTGACACGCAATCGTGACACGCGCTACAGTTCAAGTGTTATTGTATTATCCGAGTGGCGCAGGAATGATTATTTCTGATGCGCCCGGTCGTAGGAGTCATCGCTACATTTTGTGGATTGTGAGAGACCTTTCCAAACCGTGCCCAGAGTAACACACAGGATTGGTCGTCCGGATCGGCACATCGCCCGGCAGCTGCTTACTTTCGCGCTAGTCTCGGAAGCCTCAGCAAATGCTGAATGTTAGGTGCGAACTGTGCCATGGTTCGACAGGAAAGGTACACATAGGGCGCGTACCACTCGAGCGGAAGGCGTAGCATTGGTTATCCAACGAGGATCGAACCACAGACGTCCTTGGGGTGAGGTCGGCTTTTTTTGCATTTTCCGGCGCGTGTCCGACTCAGCAATTGTAGCGATGCCGCCTCATTTCGTAGGATTGCGAGGGAGTGCTTCCGCACAGCAGCCAAGTGGTGGCGCGACTATTGCATCGACGTGTGCACCGAAGGGATTTCTCGGACGTCCACGTGCGCCCTTTCGCTTGACGAAAGGGGGCAGCACATTTCGCGTCATGCTCGTGTCAGCGTAAGCGGCGCCACCTAGCTAGAGCCGTTTCGAAATCCGCCGCTTTCGCTCCAGGTGGTAACACCTGGAACTGTAGCTGACGAAACGTGTGGTTCGACGGGCCCTTCATCGATTGTCGGTGAGGGCCAGAGTGCTCGGATTGCAGACGAAGCGCATAGGCTACGAGTTCAGAAAATAGAGCAGGGTATCTATGAATCCGACAGACACCAACGCATCAGTTCGCGATGCGGCCGCATCGGCGGCGCAACGACTCGGACAACGACTGCGCAGAGCGCGGCTCGCCCGCAACCTTACACAGGGTGAGGTCGCGAAAAATCAATTTTCGGTATCGTACGTTTCAGCTGTGGAGCGTGGGCAAATTAGGCCGTCACTAGGTGCCCTGGAGAAGCTAGCCGAGCGCCTGCACGTTCCATTGACAGATCTCCTCAATGACGCTCATTCCGATTTGTCATTTTCTACTCTCTCAACGGAACGCCGAGAGACTGGTTCGGATCGGTGGCGCGAAGAGGTCGAAGCAAGGCTCTATGAGGCGCAAAAGGGGATAGGGGACGGGCGGCCAGAGTCAGTCGTAGAGGCGATCGAGACGCTGACGCGCCTCTCAAATCGACAATTGACTCCACGCGAGACCGCTCTCGTTCATCTCTACCTGTCACAGGCACATTTGCTCCTTGCGCACGGCGACGAGGCGCGCGATGAAGCACAGCGCGGACTCGTTTCCGCTGAGCGTGCAGGCGACCTCGCCCTCGCAGAGCGAATTAGATTTCAACTAGGACTCGCATACTCTACGCTCTACAGCCACTCCTTGGCTGCGGATAGTTTTCGCCGTGTGCTTCAGGCATTTGATGAGAACGTCCTGCGCGATCCCATGTTGAAAGTTTCGACTCTCTCACGGCTTGCGGAAGAGGACAGCCAGCTTGGCGCGTACGACGAAGCTCTCAAGTATGTGCGACTGGCGGCTGAGACGGTTCCCCAGGCTTCCGATCCTCGCACGCTCGCTGAGGCATACAGCGCTATTGGGCAAACCTACAGTGCGAGGGGTGACACTGCCTCCGCTCGCTACTATCTGATTCGCAGCATCGCCGCATTCGACGAGGCTAAGAATCGGCGGGAAGTCGCCGCTGTTCACGGTCAATATGGCCGTGCCCTCGCGCAGGCTGGTGAGATCGATCACGCCTTTGCTGAGCTTCGCCTAGCGCTTGACGCTGCGACCGCGCAACAAGATGCTGCGGGCGTAGCGGAAGGACAGCGTGCGATGGCGCAGTTGTTCCTCCAGGTCGATCGATTGGATGAAGCTCGCGCCGCAGCTGAGGAGTCACTCAAGCAGGCCGAGGTACTGAAAGATAACGTACAGCGAGCCCAAGCTCTTGTCACGCTGGCATCGGTCTTGGAGCGGCAGCAGCAGGCACCCTCGGCGGAAAGTCGATTCGAGGAGGCAATCGAATCACTGCGATCCTCGGGCGTAGGAGCGTCGGCGGTTCTCGCATCGGCATATGAGGCCTTTTCGGGTTTTCTTGAGAATCAGGGAGAAGCTGCCCGCGCTCTCGAAATGCTCAAAAATGCCCGCGGTATGCCTGCTGGCCTCGCCCGTGGAGGCGTGCAGTCCGCGCCTATTCGGCATGAAGCCAACGCCAAATAGCGTCCAGGTGCGGAGCCTAATTACCTGAAGCCGTCGACTTCGCGAGCCATGTGCTCGATCGGAGCGACGGCTCTGCATTTAACTGGACGCCATGCGTGATGAAAACCGCCGCAACGGGGTGCGTCTCACTTGCGTGGGGTGTCACAATGGTCATGACGACCGGCTCGCCGAAGGCGCTGACCAGGTGGGCATGCACCAGACGTACGACGGGGGGAACGGCATGCGCGTGGGAGTGGCTCGGCGCGGCGGCAGCGGCGGAAGTTCAGCACAGCGTTCGCGCGTGGCGCGTCGGCCCACTCAGCGAGGGGGACAGCGGAACAACCATCGGGCGGGCGCTTTTTCCGCAGCACGAATTGCATTCATGCGGATGTCTCGTGGGTGGGCGCTGCTCCTTGCGGTGGCGCTTGGCATCTTCGTCGCGGTTGTGCTCATATGCACGGTGCCTCTCTACACCACGCTGGTTGGCGACGTGCAGCTCCAGCGGGGGTTGGGCCAGTCCTCAGCTATTGGTCGAAACATCCAGGTCCAGGTGAAGAGCCAGCAAGTGGTGACTGCAGCCGACCAGGCCACATCGTCTCAGGTAGAACACCTGGTGCAGAGCAATATAAGCGGCTTTGTGGCCGGTACGTCGACGCACTACGTTGTTTCCGATCCGATGCTGCTAGTGCAGGTGGGTGCCCAAACGTTCAGCGCGAGTGACCCACGAGCCCGACAAGTGACGTTTGACTCCTTCGATTTCTCTGCCGCTGCTCCGCATATGACGTATCTCGTGGGGGGACCACCGGGCGAAGACGCCGCGCACCCGCAGGTGGTGGTTGATCCTGAAATGGCCTCGACTTTCGACCTCACCGTGGGCAGTTCCCTCGCCGTAACGGAGTTCGGCGATCATACCAAGCAACTCGTGGCGCAGGTGGCTGGCGTCTGGCAGCAGCGGTCAGCGAATGATCCCTATTGGAATGGGCTGGATTTCAACCCCGACGACACCTCACCGCCCGTGTTTCCCGTGCTCATCTCCACGAGCGACTTTTTTGGGCACCTTCCGCAATTCACGGACGTCGGGATGCAGCAGACGTGGATCTATTACACCCAAGCTCAGCGGATTAACGGGTCGAACAGCGCTTCGGTCGCCAACGACGTCGCGGAGTTACGGCAACAGCTAAATGCCGAACTCTCGGGAGCTAGCGGGGTTACATCCGTCTCGCTCAGCACGCAGCTTGACACGACCATCGGCAACGTCCAGGACGAACAGTCGTTACTCGCGCTGCCGCTATACATCATCGTCGCGCAAGTGGTAGGACTTGCGTTGCTCTTCGTCGTCTCCATGTCTGGCCTCTTGATCGAGACTCAGGGCCAGGACATCGCGACCTTGAAGAGCCGAGGGGCCAGTGGGAGCCAGGTGCTCACGACATTTGCGATTCAGGGTGTGCTCCTCTCATTGTTGGCGCTGATCGCCGGACCGTTCGTTGCCGCGGCGCTCAGTCTCGCGCTTGTCGAGTGGTTTGTACCCACGTCGGCCCGCATTGGAGCCTCCTCGAGCTACCTAACCGCGCTTGCTGGTCCGTCGACGGTTGTCGCCCCCGCACTATTTGGCGCGCTGCTGGGGATCGCGGCGATATGTCTCTCAGCCTGGCAGTCGTCTCGGCGGGAAGTGTTGGCATTTCGGCGAGAGCAAGGGCGCACGTCGGCAGTAGCGTTCTGGCGACGATACTACCTCGATGTGGCGCTCGCGGTGATCTGCGTGGCGGGGTACTTGGAATTGAGCAGCTTCGGCGCTGTGTCTACCCGTCAGCAATTGGGCGTCAGTTCGAGTCCGTTGCTGCTCGCTGCGCCAGCTCTACTCCTGGTGTCGGGGGCGCTGGTGGTGCTGCGGCTCTTTCCGCTAGGAGCTGCTCTGGGCGCACGGCTCGCCGCCCGTGCGCGTGGCGCCACCGCACTTCTCTCACTGGCGCAGGTGGAACGGAGCCCTGGGCGCTATAGCCGCCTCACATTGTTGCTTGTGCTCGCGGTCGGTCTGGGCCTCTTTGCCCTCACCTTCGACGCGTCACTCGTCCGCAACGCCACCGATCGCGCGGCGTACACTGTGGGGGCGGACGTTCGCGTGGGTGAGAATGTGGGACTCGGCAACGGCCAGGACGCCACTACTGCGTCGCGACTAGCGGCATTGCCGGGAGTGACCGCGGTTTCGGCGGCCTATCGCACCACGGCTTCGGTGACGCAGGACGAGGGCGGCAGTCCGGTAGATGTGTTGGCAGTCGATCCTGCCACGCTGGGTCGGGTGGTTGGGCCGATTTCGTGGCGTAGCGACTATGCTGGTGAATCGCTGCCATCCCTGTTGGATGGCATGAAGAGCCATGTGCAGGGCGCCGCCGCGGGCGGCGGCGGCACGCCGATCTGGGCCGTTGTCAGCAGCGCCTTTGCCGCGCGATATCACTTGGTTGCGGGGGAAAGCTTCGCATTGCAGCCTGACGAGGCTGGTTCGGGTACGGTGGCGTTCGTCGTCGGAGCGATCGTCTCCGATTTCCCCACGCTCTACCCGACGCATGCCTCGGGCGGGTTCATCCTGGCTGACTCCTCCGACTATTTCGCCGGCATCATCAATGTCCTTTCGAATGCAAGTTCGGGCGGCGCAGCGATAGGCTCTGCGAGCGGCGCGCCACCGAACAGCGCGAAGGTAGGAGCTAACGAATTCTGGTTGCGTACCGACGGCGATGCTCAGCATCAGGCTGCGCTCCTGAAGGCGTTGAGCCAGCCCGATCCGACACAGACGAGCGTGCTAACGCTCAGCGATGCGCTTACCGATGCATCGACGAACCCGATCTCGACGGGGATGCGTGGCCTGCTGTTGGTGGGGGCGATCACCGCGGCGCTGCTGGCGATATTGGGCAGTGTCGTGCAGTCGCTGCTGGCTGCTCGGCAGCGGGCGACACAGTTTGCGGTGCTGCGTACGATCGGTATGTCGGCCCGCCAACTGGCCGGATTGCTGCTCGGCGAACAGGTTGTGGTGTATCTATTTGGGCTGCTCGGCGGTACGCTGCTCGGGCTGTTGCTCGTCACCGCGACCCTGCCTTACCTGCAATTCAGTGATACGGCGGTGGATCCAAGCCGGCTCGGCATACCACCGTATCAATTGGCCTTCACCGCGCAAGGCATATTGCTGTTCTACCTGGCGCTGCTCGCCGCATTCGCGCTGGCATTGCTGATAGCGGCGCGGTACGCTGCCACCATTGGGATCGGCAAAGCGCTGCGGATCGGTGAAGACTAGTCCTCAGTCCACTTTAGTCTGAACGGCGGGATAGAGATCGTGCAGCTTGGTGCGGGCGTCAGCCGTCGTAAACTGCCATGTGATCGTGCGACGCTGCGCGTTGCGCTCGGCCTCCAGGGCCGCGCCGCGCTGGCCCGACATCGCGATGTCGGGCCAGGCTCGGCGCAGGCAGCCACGGGTCAAGATGCTGATCTCGATCTCGGCCATGTTCAGCCAACTGCCGTGCTTGGGCGTCAGGTGGAACTCGAAGCGCTGGCGCAGGCGGCCCGCTTCCTGTGCGGGGTAGGTGGCATCGAGGGTCGACGGCCCATGGGTGTTGAGTTTGTCCTGCACCAGCCGGATGACCGAGGCCTCGGGATAGACCTCGTCGGCGAGGTAGCGCCACTGCGCGGCGTAGTCCTGGGCGGTGCGTCGCGGGCCGGACGCGTAGTGCCGCCAGCCGCCCAGCGGCTCGACCAGCACGAAGACGGCGGCGGTTCCTTGGCGTACGTACTCATAGTCGCGGCGCTCGGCCTGGCCAGGCAGGGCGGGCAGGCGCGGACGC
Organism: uncultured Chloroflexia bacterium; assembly: GCA_963841205.1. Classification (GTDB taxonomy): domain Bacteria; phylum Chloroflexota; class Ktedonobacteria; order Ktedonobacterales; family JADMIN01; genus CAWAWP01. The sequence continues at coordinate 35,209 of CAWJCH010000032.1, forward strand.
GCCTCCGCATGCAGCACCACCGGTTTCTCGTCCAGGCAGACGACCGGGCGCTGCGGATCGTAGGCCTGGGCGGGCGTACAGGTCCAGCACAGCCTCCATGGCGGCGACGAACGCGGCGCTGGCTTCGGGGATGCACCACTGCTCGTGCTGCCACGGCTTCAGCTCGTTTTTTTGAGCACTTGCCGGACGGTTTCGGGCGAGATGTGCGTGACGTATCCCAACTCGACGGCCTTGCCCGCCAACAAGCGCAGCGTCCAGTGGTCGTGGCCCTCGGGGGCGTCGGTGCAGGCAATGGCCACCAGATGGACCACCTGCTCGCCCGCCAGCGCCTGGCGCCGCCGCGCCTGCCGCTGGTCGTGCAGCACTGCCCCCAGGCCGCTGGCCGTCGATCGCTGGCGGACGCGCCAGATGGTGCTGGCCCCCACCATGAAGGCGTCGCGGATCGCCGTGTCGCTCTGGCCGGCGTCCAGCTTGAGCAGGATATGCGCCCGGGTCAGTGTCCGGGCGTTGGCCCGCCCGCGATGCACGAACGCCTGCAGGTGGGCGCGCTCGTCGTCGGACAAGTGGATCGGCACCGCGGTCGGCATGGGAGGCTCCTTTCTGCCGTCTCACCATACCACCTCCTTTCACATCAATCTGGACTGAGTACTCGCGTGCCCTATCCTTATCTTGACAGGGCAGCGAATGACGCTGATATGGCAGGTGCGTACCGGCGCGAAGGGCGACTGGGCGGACGCGTGCAGGACACGGTCGAGCAGACGAGTTCCATTAGCTTTCGGAGTGAGGAGTTGAGAGACGTGGCCGAAATCTTGGTTGAGGCGCACAACCTCGTGAAAATATATAAGTCGGCGGATATCGAGGTGGTTGCCCTGCAAGGGCTCGATCTTCGCGTGCCACGCGGAGAGATGTTGGCGCTGGTGGGTCCGTCTGGGGCGGGGAAAAGCACGCTCCTGAACATTCTGGGCGGTTTGGATGCGCCGAGCGCTGGCCAATGCGAGGTTGCGGGGGTGGATCTCACCCACCTCAGCGCAAGGGATCGCTTGATTTATCGTCGTCGCATCGTAGGTCACGTATGGCAGCAAACGAGCCGCAATCTGTTGAGTGATCTCACGCTGCTCGACAATGTGATGGTACCGATGGTGTTGGCGGGCTCTTCCGCGGGCAAGCGGAAACAGCGCGCACGGGAGCTGTTGGAACTGGTGGGACTCGGACCGCGGATGCACCATAAGCCCGAACGCCTCTCGGGCGGCGAGCAGCAGCGCGGCGCGCTCGCCGTTGCGCTGGCGAATAACCCGGTGCTGCTGCTCGGGGATGAGCCGACGGGCGAGCTGGACAGCGTGACGGCGCGTGATGTGCTGTCGTTGTTGCGTCGACTGAATGCCGAGCTCGGCCTGACGACGATCCTCGTGACGCACGATCAATTGGTGGCGGAGGCGATGGATCGCTCTGTGGCGATCCGCGATGGACGGACCAGCACCGAGGTCGTGCATGCCGAGGAGGCGGAAGAGACGGTGATCATCGACCGCGTGGGCCGGCTTCAGATCCCTAAGGCGCTGCTTGAGTCCATCGCATTCGGGGGACGTGCGCGGGTCCATCTGGCCGGGGATCACCTCGAATTGTGGCCCGCAAACGCGCCTCAGGCGACGAATCAGGCGCAGGGTGGGGCATGGTCGGGTGAGCAGCCGGTGCGATAGAGATGCGGCGGGCGTAGGCGCCTGTGCTGCTTGGCGATGATTGAAGCATTGATGAGCAGCGGACTTGCCGTTTCTGCCGCTTTTTAACTTTTTCGGGAAGCACGTACTGCATAAACCCCCATGGGACGGCATTTGTGCGGTGCATGTTGAAGATATATGGGCGGTATTGCATTGCCGTTTTTGCCGGAATGTCGTTTCTTCGCGTTGAATTTTGCCGATCTTGCCAATTTTCGGAGTTGCGAGTTGGTGCATCTTGCCGTTTCTGCCGGATTTTCAATTTCCATGCTGTAGCTCTTTCCGTAGCAGAGACGCGAAAACGCCGCCTTCTCCTGCTGGAGAAAGCGGCGCCGTGTTCGGACTCACCGATTGTGACCACACTAGACTATATCGTTGGGCCATCGACGGGTGTCGTGTGGTGCGGCGCGGTGCGAAGGAGATGGATTGTGTCCTGACCTTATTGTGGCACCTTAGGAAGGCGGTTTGGCGTGGGGTCCGCGGTCTCTGGGTCCGGTGGTCAGGGAGATTTATCAAAGAATGTGGCGCGAAGACCCCGCGGTGCACCCACGGGGAGGAAGCGCCGCGCGCCGTCAGGCGCTCCCGACAACCGGACAACCACCGACCAGGTGTGCGATACTCGCCCCCTACCGCAGGGCCTGCGGGAAGGTACGCGTGTGGAGGTGGCTTCGGGCCACGACAGGACCGTGTACGACGCTCCTAGCTCGCTAGGTGAGCGGTGGTCAGCCCAAGAATCCCCCGGCGTCAGCCGTGGGGAGTGGTCAATGAGCAATGGAGCACGGGCCACCGCTACTACGGCATGGCCGCGTACTGGCGGTGGTGCGGGACGGTGTCAACCGCCGTTCCGCGAACGGTGGAGGGAGTCGCACATGGCGACGGGGATGCCAACCTACCTACTGGTGCGGGCTTGATCCTCCTAGAAACTCCCTATCGTGGATTCTGATCGCTTCGGAATGTGGGCTGGCAGACAGCCCCGCATGGACGAGGCTGTCACCGGTTCGTGATGCCGCATACAGCGCGTGCAACACCAGGATGCTTTGCTTGATCCAGCGCCACACGGCTGTTAGTTGCTGGCCGGCCAGCAGTCGTCATCACCTCGGCACGGGTCAGCACATTCTGGACCTCCGTCGCAGTGTGGAGAGGGAGACCGGACTCCGATCCGCCCCTCGCCGAGCGTTGTGGCAGCGGGGCCAATTTAGGAACAGTACCAGGCCACGAGGAGCCGCTCGCAGAACGAAAGGACCTCACCATGGACACCACACCGCATACCACACCGCATACCACACCGGATACCACAGTGGACGACTCGCGAGTGCCAACGGCGGCGGCGGCGCCGCGCATCCCAGTGGCTGACCCATCGGCTGCCTTGGCAGCCGGCGGTGTGCCGGCTGCGCACGCGCTGACGCCGACTGAAATCCAGATGGCTTGGGCGCGACACTACGGCCCGATCGTCCAGCTGCCGGGAGCGGGGCCGCGCGCCGTGATGCTCTCCAGTTTCGCGTTGGTGGATGAGATCTGCGATGACCAGCGGTTCGACAAATCCATCGGGGGCGGACTCGGCGAGATGCGGGGCGTTATGGGCGACGGATTGTTCACCGCCGACACGTCGAATCCCAACTGGCGCAAGGCGCACTCGATCCTGATGCCGACCTTCAGCACGCAGGCCATGAAGGGCTACATGCCGCAGATGCTGGACCTGGCAGACCAACTCATGCTCAGGTGGCAGCGCCTCAATCCTGGTGAGGCGATCGACGTCCCCACCGACATGACCCGCCTGACGCTCGATACCATCGGCCTGTGCGGCTTCGGCTACCGCTTCAACTCCTTCTATCGCACCGATAAAGAACACCCCTTCATCCAGGCCATGGTGGATGCGCTTACTCGGGCAATGCGGCGCGCATTCGCCCCCGCCGCCAACCATACGGCGGCGCAAGACGACGAGGCGCAGGAGCAGCGCGACTACGCGATCATGAACACGCTGGTCGATACGGTCATCCGCGCGCGCAAGGCCGAGAGCCCCGCGGCGCTCGTCTCGCACCATGACCTGCTCAGCTACATGCTGACCGGTGTCGACAAGCAGACGGGCGAACGCCTCGACGATACCAACATCCGCTACCAGATCATCACCTTCATGATCGCGGGGCACGAAACGACGAGTGGGCTGCTCTCCTTCGCCCTCTATTTCCTGCTCAAACACCCCAGTGTGCTTACACGCGCCGACGCGGAAGTGGCGAGGGTGCTCGGCGCCGATCCGCGGGCCAAGCCGACCTACGAGCAGGTCCGCCAGCTGACCTATATCTCGCAGATCCTCAAGGAGGCACTGCGCGTGTGGCCGACGGCGCCCGCCTTTTCGCGCTGCCCCTACCACGACACGACCGTGGGTGGGCACTACGCGATTACGCCCACGGACCGGCTGGTGGCCCTGACGCCCACGCTACATCGCGACCCGGCGATCTGGGGCAACGACGCGGATGCGTTCAACCCCGACCGCTTCAGCCCTGAGGCCGAAGCGGCACGACCGGCCAACGCCTACAAGCCGTTCGGCACCGGCCAGCGCGCCTGCATCGGGCGGCAATTCGCCATGCAGGAGGCCGCGCTCGTATTGGGGATGATCCTACAGCGCTTCGAGCTGATCGACCACACCAACTATCAGCTCCAGATCAAGCAGGCGCTGACGATCAAGCCGGACCACTTCACGATGCAGGTCCGACCAAAGGGTCAACGCACAGCAGCCCAGGTAGTGTCCTCGTAGGAGAGGCGGCCGGCGTGGGCGAACTGTTAGGATGCTGGTCCTGGGGGGATAGCCCCGCGCAACCGGAAAGTCGCCGATCGCACACTCGACTCTGAGTTTGCCTACATAGTCACCCATGTAAGGAGGAGACGAACCGGAGCAGCGAAGCAGTCGCCAGAGAGCTTCCATTTGCAGAACCATTCGGGCTCTTGCGCATTTTTGGTGATCGGGGTGGCGAAGGGGGAAGCGGGTCAAGAGGAAGAGATCGGTGTAGTCGCGAAACCCGCTGCAGCAGCATAGTCATACCTACAACGACGTGACAAGCGCAGCGGCGATCATCAAAATCGCGCAAGAGCCACCATTCGGACTTGATTGGGAGGATTCCTGGCACTTCACCTCGGTTGCGTTGGGATGTGACGGAAGGCGGTGGCTGTGATCGTTGCCGCGAGTCGTACTGTGCTGCTTACGGCTTCGTCGGGATCTAGGCCGCAGAGGTCGGTGAGGGTGAAGAGCGCTTCGGGACTCACGACGACGGCGAGATCGCGCTTGAGCTGGGCGAAGGATTCCGCGTCGCCGAGCCGGGCCTCCGCTGGTGCAAGCGCATGCTCGATCCAGGCGAAGCGGAGGCCTGGGCGCGTGGCGCTCATCTCGGGCCGGGTGATCGTGGTCGAGATCATCGCGCGTATCGCACCCTGGTAGGCAAGTACGCGCTGGAGGAAGATTTCGGACGAACATGCGATGCGTTCGACGGGGTCGTTTGACTGCGCGATCGGCGCGAGCGCCTCCGCTGGGCTGGGCCAGAGGCCAGCGAGCGCCTCGTTTAAGAGGGTTGCGAGGTCGGGGAAATAGCGATAGGCGGTGGCCTCGGAGACGAGCGCCAAACGCGCTACGTCGGGCATGGTGACGATCGCGCCAGTCTGCATCAGCTCGCGGCATGCGTCGACGATGGCTGTGCGTGTGCGAGTCTTCTGGTTTGTGCGGCCAGTGCCGCCGTCGTTGAGCATAGCGTCCTCCCCACAGTTACGATACCATACTCTTGTCGTGATAGTACACTTGCATATACTCGTAGAGTCTGCTATTGTTGTGATAGCTAGACCTCGTTTTGAGAGTTAGCTGTCACGAAGGAGGTGGGTTATGGAGCACATCTCGATCGTTGGGCCGACGGATGGTGAAGTCATCCAGTTGGGGCCGATCCAGATGCGTATCCTCGAAGATGGAAGCATGACGGAACATCGCCTGGGGGTTGGCGAGATCACGATTGCCCCACATACGGACGGGCCACCGCAACACCGACATGCACGGCATGACGAGGGCTTTTATGTCGTCTCCGGCACGGCGCGGTTCACGGTGGGGGCTACCACGTATGACGCCCCGGCGGGCACGCTTGTGATGGTGCCCCCCGGCGCACCGCACACCTTCGCCAACCCTGGCGAACACCCGGTGGTGCTCCTCAATACCTTCACGCCCGACCTTTATGTGCAGTATTTCCGCGATCTGCGGGAGATGCTTGCCAAAGGCGGTCAGTTAAGCGCCGAGGCGACCACGCAGGTGATGAGCCGTTACGCCACCAGTCCGGCCACTGAATACGCCGAACACGAAGCTGAGTGACAAGGAGCCCGGGAATGACCGAACCAGTAACCCACACCGTCGCCCTGCGCCCTGATACGCATGTCACGTTGACGGAGATCGGCATTGGGCCCGTCGCACTGATTCTGCATGGCGGCGGCGGTCCGTTTACCGTGCAGAGTATCGCGAGCCACCTGTCTTCCACGATGCACGTCATCACGCCGACCCATCCTGGCTGGAATGGCACCGAGCGCCCCGCGTCGCTGACCACGATCGCTGAGCTTGCTGGCCTCTACTTGCAGATGCTCAAGGCGGAAGGGTGTCGTGATGTCGCGGTGCTCGGCTCTTCCGTCGGCGGGTGGCTTGCCTCCGAGATGGCGATCCAGGATGATGGGCACATGATCAGCAGCCTCGTCATCATCGACGGGACGGGCGTTCTGATCGAGGGGCAGCCGATTCGCGACTTCTATGCCCTCGACGCGCGCGGTATCGCCGAGTATTCGTATCACGACCCCGACCGCTTCTACGTCGATCCGGCCACCGTCCCGCCGGAGCAGGCGGCACGCCAGCGAGCCAATGTTGCCACCATGCGTGTCTACGCCGGTGAGTCGATGTACGACCAGACCTTGCTCACTCGCCTGGGGCGGATTCGGATTCCGACACTCGTACTGTGGGGGGACAGCGACCGCATCGTCACGCCAGCTTATGGGCAGGCGCTCGCCGCCGCGATCCCGAACGCACGGTTCAGTGTCGTGCAGGATGCCGGCCACCTGCCCCACTTCGAGCAGCCGGAGGCGACCTTTGCCTTGCTCGACGCCTTCGTGCAATCAGTGCCGCAGCAGGCAAGCAAAGGACGTGGATTTGGCGGCTTCTTGAATCTCGGGCGGAAGGCGCGCTAGCCTACTCCGGCTCTGGCCCGTAGTGGCCGCTCGCCAGGAGGTCGGTGCCGCTCCACATGCGGTCGAAGAGGTCCTGGGCTTCGACGGGGGTCATGACGCGCGGCTGGCAGCGACTAACGTCGATGACGGGGACGAAGCGGATGCTGGCGAGGGTGGCGCCGCGCCAGTAGAGGTGCAGCAACATGCCTTCTTCCGTTGGACGCGACCAGTCTTGATCGAAGATGAAGTTGCCAAACGAATAGATGATCAGGCGACCTTTGTACGTTTCGATGCCTTGCGTCCAATGGGGGTGATTACCGAGGACCATGTCGGCACCGGCGTCGATGGCGGCGCGAGCGATCTGCTGTTGCTCTTGGGTAGGGTCTTTTGTGTACTCGATGCCCCAGTGGAAGTACGGCAAGACGAGGTCGGCCTGGGCACGCGCGGCATTGATGTCGTCCGGCAAGGTTGTCAGGTCGACGGGGGCGAGGCCAGTGGCCGTCGCGGTGGCGAAGGGACCCTGGGGCGGGATGATGTCGTAGCCGAGGATGGCGATGCGCGTGCCGTTGACCTGGTGGATCGCCGGGGTGCGTGCCTCGCCGATGTTGTGGCCGCCGCCGCAGCTCTTGATGCCGTGGGAGTGCAGCGTGTTGAGCATGTCGAGGAAGGCTTCGGGCCCGGGCCCGTTGGAGTGATTATTGGCGACCGTCAGCACGTCGAATCCGGCGTAGGTGAGGCCGTTCACCGCTTTGGCGCTGCTGACGAAGGTGAAGGTCGAGGGATCGGTGGGGACCGGCACGAGATCGGTTATCGTGCATTCGAGGTTCGCCACCCTGAGATCGGCGGACTGGAGCTCGTCGTGAATCGCGCGGTAGGGGAAGAGGTAGTCGCCGCGCGAGACCATCTGGTTATTGACGCCGCGCCCGAGCATGATGTCGCCTACTACGGCCATGTCCACGGTGGTCGTGGCGCTCGCCAACAACGGCGCCAATGCGGCCGCTAGCGTGTGTGGCGCAAGTCCCTGCGTAGCGAGCGCTCGGGAAACGCCGATGGTCAACGTGAATGTTGGGAACGCGGGAGCATTGGCATTGCCTCGCCCCTGGGCGGGATACCAACTGTCCACGCCGAGGTTGCGCAGCGACCAGTCGGCGGCCTCGAGTGGGACGAGCGCGAAGCTGCCAGGCGCGTCTCGTAGGGCGGTGAGCAGGGATGCCACGTCCGGAGCGGATTGTGCGCTGGCCGCCAGCGAGACGCCGTCGGGGATCGGCAGCCCCGAGAGCTTGAATGGGTGCGACGGAAGCGATGCGGGTGCTCCGACGCTGCTCCAGTCGGTGACGCCGCCGGTGAGGAGCGCTTTGGCCTGGCTCGCGGTGACGTTGTCGATCGGGACGCGTAGGTGCGTGAGGAGCGTCACCGCGCTGACGCCGACGCTTGTCGGGATGTAGCCGTCCGGCAGTGCCCCGAACGTGAGCACGAGGTCGGCTGCCTCGCCTGGCGTGGCGAGCGCAACGTCGGAGAGGCCCGCGGTGCCGGTCAGCCGAGTGAGCGCGGACTGCGCCAGCGAAGGCGGCACTGTTCCGTCGGCGGCGAGCGTGGCGGTGCGGTCGAGAGCGAAGCGCGTGGCGGTGGGCGTGGGTTTCTGCCGGACGAGCGGTGACGAACAGCCCGCGAGGCTGGCAGCGGCTGCGACGGAGAGCAGCGTGCGGCGAGACATGCGTGACGATATGCGTGCGTCTTCCGACCTGGCTTTCGCCGTGATGGGCAGGTCGTTCCGGGCTGGCTCGTTGATCGTCACGCGCGCCCCTCCGCTTCCGCGCTGAATTCGGCGTACTCAATCCACACCACTAGTGCGGCGATCGCTCGGGGTCTACCAGGGCGGACGGCAGCGCTCGTTGACCATCCAGTTCCTCGCGCCGATCCTTGTAGCGACGTTGTTTGTAGACGAGGGTTTCCTCAAGCTCGTGAAGGTCTGCCAATTTTGCGCGCACGACTGCTAGTTGGCGGTCCACGACGGCCGAGCCGCGTTCGAGCAGTGCCATGCGCGCCTCTGGATCTGGATTGCGCGCCCATTCGTCGCGAAACGACTGGCGCGCCTCTTCGCCCTCTACCATCTCTCTGATCTCCGCGAGGGAGGCGCCGAGCAGCTCTCGTATGCGTTTGACGCGATTGATGTGCTCAACGTCTGCGACGGAGTAGAGACGATAGTTCCCCTCGGTGCGGGTTGGGGGATCGAGGAGGCCGCGCTCTTCGTAATAGCGCAGCGTTCGCTTGGTCAAACCGGTGAGTTCGGCGACCTGCTCGATGCGGTACAGGTCTTGGGGTTCGACGGACGAGGTGAGCGGCCTAAGATCGGACGACGCCTGTTCGCCGCCGAGCGTTGCCGCATTTGGTTGGTTGGACATATGGCTCGGTGACCCCTCGCGCCGAGGAGCTTCCGCACTCGGCAATCGCGGACATGTTCGTTTCTATTATACGCTTGGCCGTTGAGAGATGCCGCTGCGCGGGAGTAGAATGGTGGCTGTGCGACGCGGCGATGCATCGACGGGATGCTGCGGGGCTGGCGTAGGGATTCAGGAGCGGTGCGCTATGGCGAATATCCGTGACATGCTGGGCCGCTTTCTGAGCATCCCCGGCGTGCGGTCGGCGGTGTTGGTGGGGCGGGATGGCCTTCCCATCGAGACGGCGGGGCGCGGTGAGGTGCGGTTTTTGGAGGCGCTGGGGGCGATGGGGGCGAGCGCGTTGGGCACGGCGGAGGCGTTGGGCGCGGATCTCGGCCACGGACCGACCGTCGCGGCGATGTTGGAGTTCGAGGATGCCTTCGTGAGTGTCGATCCACTCGGGGCGTATGCGGCGGTCGTGACGCTCGCAGAGACCGCGGCGAGCTTGGGGGCCGTACGGCGCGCGGTGCGCGGGAGCCGCGACGAGTTGATGCGCCAACTCGACCTGACGCGCTGAGGATGGTGGGTGGCGGAGGGATCAGCGGGGCAGGCCTCCGCGAATAAGCGAGACAGCGCGCGGCGATCGCTGCTGCTACATAGGTTCGCGGCGTTACAGCGCCGGCGCGTGGGGGCGCGGATTGCGGTCCGCTCTCTCACTGAAAGCACGTCGATCCCTTGAAATTCGACGTGCCCAGCCGGTGTCCGATCGGGGCGAGGAGCGAAACGGTGAGCCGGCTGGGATCATCACTGATCCCAGCCGGCTCGTTGCATGCTATACCAAGGCGTAGGGCGGGCTAGTAGTCTCGGTCGCCGCCGTAGCCGCCGCGCGAACCGCCACGGCCACCGCCGCTGCGACCGCCGCCGCCGCCGCCGCCATAGCTGCCGCCGCCATAGCCGCCGCCGTAATCACCGCCGCCGCCGCCGTAGCCGCCGCCGCCATAGCCGCCGCCGCCACCACCGTAGCCGCCACCCCGAGGACCGCGAGAGCCCTCGGTCCGCGGCTGCGCTTCGTTGACACGGATCGTCCGGTTGCCGAGCATCGTGCCATTGAGGGATGCGATGGCATTGCGAGCGGCGTCGTCATCCGCCATCTGGACAAAGCCGAAGCCCTTACTCTGATTGGTCGCGCGGTCGATGACGACGGTAGCCTCGACGACCTCTCCAAACGCGCTAAAGAGTTGCGCCAACTGTTGATCATTCGTGTTGTAGGGGAGGTTCCCTACGTAGATGCGGGTAGCCACTCAGGCTCCTTCGAAACTGCAGGTTCTGGCTTCACTGCGCCAGCAATACCAAACAACACACACCAAACGCGGTTCGCTCGACAGACGCTCAGGGGGCTTACTGAGCCAAGAGGCGTGGTACCTGAAACCACCAGAGGACATGCGATCGAGATTACCTGCGCGCGTAGCATATCACATTACGAAGGCTGTTGCGCAAGGGTGGCCACGGCTGGCGCGGGGGGCAATCGGCGCGACGCTACACGGCATATACTACGTCGGCAACTGCGGTGCACGGTGCTCGCCGTCACGCATAACGATGTCTAGCGCAGCGTGCGCGAGGAGGAGTGTTATCTTGCAGCCGATCGATTCGCTGGGGGAGAGCCTGGCGCCCGCCCGCGGCTTTATGCATCTCGACGATAAATTCACCGATTTTGCGAGCGCGGGCGCGGTGATCGTGCCGGTGCCGTTCGACGGCACGACATGCTACCGTCCAGGGACGCGGGAGGGGCCGCAGGCGATCATCGACGCGTCGCGCAATCTGGAGTTGTACGACGCGGAGCTGCGCCGCTCGCCGTACCGCGCCGGCATTCACACGCTGCGGTCGGTGGAAGTCGTCGCGGGGAACGCGGCCGGGATGGTGGGGCGCATCGAGCACGTGACGGAGACATTGCTGGAGAGCGGGAAACTGCTGGTGACACTCGGTGGGGATCATCTGACCTCTATCGGCGTGGTTCGCGCGTTCGCGCGGCGATTCGCGGACTTGAGCGTGTTGCAGATCGATGCGCACGCGGATCTGCGCGATGAGTATGAGGGTTCGGCGCTGAGCAGCGCGACGATTATGCGCCGTGTGCTGGAGGTCTGCCCGCGGACGGCGCAGGTGGGCATTCGCAGCCTCAGTGAGCCGGAGGCACGGCTGGTTCAGGAGCGGAAGCTGCCGATGTGGCTGGCGAGCGAGATCCATGCGCAAACGCTGCGCGGACGGCGGGACTGGATCGAGAGCGTGGTAGCTTCGCTCTCGGGCGAGGTGTACGTGACGGTGGACATCGACGCGTTCGATCCGTCGCTGGTGCCCGGGACGGGGACGCCGGAGCCGGGCGGGTTGGGCTGGTACGATGTGATCGACCTGCTGATGGCGGTGAGTCGCGCGAAGCGCATCGTGGGTTGCGACGTGGTTGAGTTGTCGCCGTTGGTGGAAGGGCACGTGAGCCCGGTGGTAGCGGCGAAGCTGGTCTATAAGCTGATCGGGCTGGCGCTGCCGGAGGAGTAACCATCGAATCGGGCACGCGACGTGCTGGGAAGGGCAGGATGCGACACCGCGGAGCGTTTCGCCGAGCGAGCTTGCGCGAGGAGGGAGACATGCATACTCGTGACGGGGCGGCGTCCGGCGAGCTGGACGCGGTGGTGCGCCAGAAGCTGGAGGCGTTCGAGGCCATCGAGCGGGATTTCAGGGAGAGCTTCCGTTTGGTCGCGGCGTTCCATGGTGAGCGGCGATTCGAGCGCGTGCCTGTGGGCGCGAGCGTGCGTTACCTGCGCGCGCTGTGGATCTGTGATTGCAAAGATCGCTTGCTCGATGCAGCGCGCAGCATCCGGCGGTATGAGGGACGGCGGTGTCTCGAATTGCTGCTTGCGTGGCAGCACGGGCAGTCCGCGGGAGTGGTCATCTTCCTCAGCGAAAAGCTGGGCGATGCGCCGGTCGCGGAGTTGACGCGTCAGATCACGCTGGCCGAGAGTTCGGGCGATGCGGCACTGACGGGACGACTGAGCCATGGCAGGCGGATCGCGCTCAATCGAAGCTTCAACTTGGCCCTGGCTCTCGAGGCGATACTTTCGGTTTCGGCGGAGGAACTGTTGGCCGTAGTAACCGACGTGTGCGGGGAGCTCGACCTACGTCCAGAGCGGATCGCTGAGGCGCTGATGGCCTTCGACTCGCCGATCTTTAGGCATGTGCGTCATCCGCTGTTGGCACGGCGCAATATGCTGCTAATGAACGCACTCGGCGAGGCGGTTGCCAACGATGGCGGCCAGCTGCGCGTACGGACCTCGAGGGTGTTACCCGCGGAATCGCCGAACCCGGCGCGCAGTGAGACTCCCGTCGTGCCGGTGGTCACGATGGTCTCTATGGCGCACAATAATCCAGCGAATCTCGACCTTGCCATGCCGCTTGCACGACAGGATGCACCGGGTGTCTTTGGCGGGGCGGAGGTACGGTTCGAGGCTGAGCGAACCTAGTCGGCGTTTGAGTTGGTGGCCGTGCCAGGTGGCTCTCTGCGCGGCTTGGTGGGGAGCGGCTCAAGCATGGCGGGACGCAGGGTGCGGTGGACGCGCGGCGTGACGAATCCGCTTCCCTGAGGCGCGTGGGCTGTTGCATCATTCGATGCTGTGGCGGAGGGCGCCGGTGGCATCGTGGTTGATTGGGCCGGTGGGCCGTTCTCAACCGCGGCGATGGCTTGCAAGGCGCGGAGATCGGTACAGAACTCGGCAGCGTCGGCGTAGCGATCGTTGAGGTCGCGGGCCATTGCTTTGGCGATGACCTGTTCGAGCTGCGGGCTGACGGAGGGCTCGATCTCGCTTGGTGGGGTGACGGTGGCGCCGAGGATCGCTTTGCTCATGTCGGAGAGGGACTGGCCGCGATACGGTCGCATGCCGGTCACCATCTCGTAGAGGCTGACGCCAAGGGAGTAGACGTCGGAGCGGCCGTCGAGCTCGCGGCCGAGGAGCTGCTCGGGTGAGACGTAATAGAGACTACCGACGACCGTGCCGACGCGGGTGATGCTCTGGAGCCCGGCGACGCGAGCAAGGCCGAAGTCGAGCACTTTGACGCGATACCAGCGATTGACGAGGAGGTTCTCCGGCTTGATGTCGCGATGGACCAGCTTGCCCTGCTCGTGGGCGTATGCGAGTGCGTCGGCGGCCTGCGCGGCGATTTCGAGCGCCTGCCCGACGGGGAGGCGATGACGGTCCTTGAGCATGCGACCCGCGGTCATGCCGTGGAAGTACTCCATAACGAAGTACAGGTACTGCTCTTGGCGACCCGCGCCGAAGACGCGCACGATGTTCGGATGGGAGAGATTGGCGATGATGCGAGCTTCGCGGGTGAAACGGGTGATGAAGGATTGATCACTCGTGAGGGCGTCGAGCAGCACCTTGATAGCATACTGTCCACCCTCGCGGACGTGCTTGGCGCGATAGACGACACCCATGGAGCCGCGCCCGAGCTCGGCTTCAAGGATGTAGTCGCCAAGTTGTTGGCCGTTTAGTGCCTGCACGGCGCATCATCCCATGATATCGCGGTTCGGTCACGCAACACCTTCGCGCGAGGACCCTGCAATAATAACGGTATCCCAGTATGTTTGTCACGTCGACCAGACTTCCGTTTGGAGTGTACCCAGTGTAGTGTAGTTGCACGGTGGGCGTTGAACTTCATACCTACGTCTGTGAGGCACCTTGCTTTTCACGGGTTGGCGAGGGCCGACGCGGGCGGCTACGTCTACACCGGCGTGCTGCGTCAGCTGTTGACCACTCCCCACGGCTGACGCCGGAGGATTCTTGGGCTGACCACCGCTCACCTAGCGAGCTAGGAGCGTCTTACACGGTCTGTCGTGGCCCGAAGCCACCTCCACACGCGTGATTCCCGCAGGCCCTGCGGTAGGGGGCAGATCGCACCTGGTCGGTGTTGTCCGGGTGTCGGGAGCGCCTGACGGCGCGCGGCGCTTCCTCCCGTGGGTGAACCGCGGGGTCTTCGCGCCACATTCTTTGATAAACCGCATGTGACGCGACCGCGACTACCTCGAGAAACGCAAGCGGACGGGCCCGCGGACCGCCGTCGACTACGCCATCGAGCGCGACCACAAGGCCCTCGCCTGGACCGTGCGCGCCCTCGTCCGCCAGACGCCGCCCGAGGAGAAAGCGTTGCCCGAGCCGACGCGGAAACCGTCGCGGCGGCTCACAACGGCGCAGAAGGCCAGGCTGATCGGCCCGAACTGGAACGGGCATCCCAAGCGCGACTGGGACGGCCCCGACCTCTCGCCGCGCGACACCACCTCATGAGAACGGCGCCTCAGGTGCGGTGCGGCGGGATCCCTGCCCTCCTCGCCGTCTCGGGAGACGCGGGGGGATGACGGCCTTCGAGGATGACGACGATCCCCACGGGCAGGAGGAGGAACGCCACCAGCACCACGACGATGATCACGCCGGCGGCGTTCCCGCTCGCCAGGCCGTAGACCGCGAGCAGCAGGAGGACCGTCAGCATCATCGCCGTGTAGGCGCGGGCCCGCGGCTCGAACCACAGGCGTCTCGGGGGTGCAGCCTCGGGTGCCTTCTGCGCGAGGTAGTCCACCCAGCTCAGCGAGGAGAGCTCGTCGGCGGTATTGGGGTCGGTCTGGTCGCCCTGCATGTGCTCGTCCTCCACGCCTCCGCCTGCCACGGCATCGCGTCACGCCGTCACTGTAGCACGTCGCCCTGAGCAGCGCACATTAAGCGCCGGTCAGCGCGGGCTGCCGCTGCCCCTCGCCGACAAGGTCCTGCCGTTCCGACCAAGCTCCACCCCCGACGATACAAGCGATGCCCCATTGCTCACCGAAGAGAGCGGCCCCTCGACGACCGATCCACTCGAAGTCCGAGCGGCCCTCGCCGAGGGTCGGATTGCGGACACAGACGTGGCTTTGCAGTCTGCAGGGCGGCGCGGGGCGCCACGCCGGGTACTCGATCGGCTCGAGGAGGCCTATCTCGCCGAGGTTGCCATGCATCGCGCCCTACGCGTCCAATTGCCAGCGCAGGCGACCGGCGCGTCGTGAGATACAGTTCCCCAACGCGCGCTCGCGGGGCTGGAGGTCGTCTGAGCCCCCAGAGTTACCGCCTCTGCAATCTCCAGAAACGCAGGGAGTGACGCCCCCGGCCCCGTGACCACCTCCCCGCGAGCGTACGGGCGATGCGGATGCGCTCCAGGGGCAGCGACGCCGCCTGTGGCGGCGTCGCGCATATCGAGGAGGCGGACCTGGTCGAGGGCGGACATGCCCGTGAACCCGGCCGGCGCGCGCTCCAGGGCGAGCAGCCCGCGGTACGCCCGATTCATCTGGACGGGGCGGCCCTGCGCATCGTAGACGGCCACCCCATCGGCCATCGTCTCCAGGATGGTCTGCAGGCGGTCGGCGCGGTCGGCGCGGGGCGGTCGCTGGTCTGCAACCGCGGGACGTCCGCCTCGCTGAAGCGGCGCGACGCTGCCCACGTGGAGCACTCCCACCAGCCGGCCCACCACCTGACCCTCGCCTCGGTCCTCCCCGTTGCCCATCACCAGCAGCGGTACGTCGACGGCCGAGCGCAGGTGCTCCCGCATGGTGGGGAGCACCCCGTCGACGGTGGCGAGGTCGTCCGCGATCAGGGGCTCCCGGTTCGCCGCGATGCGACCGGAGAAGCCCTGCCCCACCGGGATCCGCGTCCTGCCGATCTCCTCTTCCACCGGCCCGCGCGCCGCCCGCACCGTCAGCGTCCTGCTGCCCTCGTCGAGCAGGAGGATGGCGACGTTATCCACGCCCAGCACCGCCGTCACGCGGCCCAGCAGCTCGCGCAGCAGGTCGTCGAGCGCCAGGTGGGAGAGGGCCGCGTCGGTCAAGGCCAGCAGCGCGCGCAGTTCGGCGTTCGTCGCCAGAGCCTCCCCGCGCGCGACATCTTCACCGTGACCGGGGCCCGCGTGGGGTCGGCGGGCATCTCCGCATACGGCATGGGTCACCCTCGCTCTCTGGGATGATTGGGACACAGGTACCGCCTGGGCATGAGCGCGCCCTGCTCCTGTGCCCGCCGCGCGGTCATTGCCGTGGGGCCATACGCGCAGCACTCCATGGCCGTTTGGCGGGCCTTCCCGACGCTCGCGCCTAGCCCTCGCGACCTGGGCGACGCGGCGGACGTCCTCGGCGCCCGGGTGGCACAGCCTCAGCGTACCGCGGCTGGGTTACCGAACCCTTGCGGTGACATTAAAGGCTGGTTTTTCTTCTCCATGTCTCCAGTGTGCCCGGCCGCAGAAGCAGCGCAAGGTCGTCTGGCTTGACGTGCGTCGAGCACGGGACCCGTGAGCATTACCGGCCTTGCCATCGGCTGGACCCTTCGACATAAACTGGCGCGGGTGCGCTGTAAACGGCGCATAGTCTTGGCATCCTCTCTGCGACTTCCCGCTCTGGCACCCGCCGGAGATACAGAGCAGGGTAGCATGGAGGTCGCGTCCTGAGGGTGCTGAGGACCATGGCTATGGCGCACATCTTGGTCGTTGAGGACGACGACAACACCCGCGCGATGATCCGGGAGCTGCTCGAAATCGAGCAGTACGCGGTCGCGGAAGTCCGCGACGGCGAAGCCGCGCTCGCCCACCTGCGCGCGCACCCCGGCCCGTTGGTCGTCGTGCTGGATTGGCTTCTGCCCGGCCTCGACGGCATCCAGGTGCTGCACGCGGTGGCCGGGGACGAGACGCTGGCCCGCCGTCGTGCGTTCGTCTTACTGACGGCGACGGCCTTCACGACGGCGAGGCCACTGCCGCCATTGCCGCCCGCCCTGGACGTGCAGGTGATGGTCAAACCTTTCAACCTGGATGTGTTCGTGCGCGCGGTGGGCGACGCCGCCGCGCGTATCAACGATCCCGCCGCCTAGGCCCTGCGCTGGCGGGGCCGGATCTGCCATGTTGAGCGAGGAGGATGACGATGCCTGGAAACCCCGACGACGGATCAGGCGCGTTCGACCCAAGTGAAGGTGGCGTCGCCCGTATCGCGGAAGGTGATCTTCGCGCCTGCGAACCCGCTCCGTTGTGCCGGCTCGTCAACCTCGACGGAGACGGAGACGCCACCACGCCCGGCCACCGCCGAGAAACCCTCAATCTTGATGGTACACTCGCCGCCGTTCGTGGTGACGCCGACGGCGACCGCCGAGGCGATGGCCGTCATGACCGCCGGCGTTTGGTACGCGGTCGCGGGGCCGGCGAGGTACTCGTTGCACGACTGGGAGGTGCTGGAAGCGGAGCAGGAGCCCATGTCGATGGCGCCGAGGATAACCGTCCCGCCGGGTGGCGGTACTGGGAGGGCGAGGCGGAGCGCGAACCCGCCCACGTCGGGGAGCGGGACCTCTCCGCCGTCGGCGGGCGAGCGGAACGTCAGCGACCCAGTAGGCACCGGGATGGTCGCGGAGGTCGCTGTGCCATGCTCATCGGTGTAGACGATGCGATACGTCCCCCCCGGCGACTCGCGCGTACAGGGTCGCGGCGGGCCGAGGTTGGACAAGGTGCCGTCTTTGCGCGGTGTGACATCGCGACCGTTGCAGGTGACCGTGGCGGCGTCGGCGGGCGCGAGCTCCCCTTCGCCGAGGAAGCGGACCAAGACCTGGACGTCGGGCAGGTCGAGGTGGGTGAACTGGTCCGTGATGCCGACCGAGAGGCTGAGGCCCCCGCCGGGCGGGTACGTCGCCCTTGCCGACGAGTCCGGCAGCGTACAGGCTGCGACGGCCAGCAGGAGGCAGGAGAGGGACAGCATCACGGGCACCAACGGCCGTCGTGTCGGGTGGGGGGGTGGGACCATCACGGTGACTCCTCCCTGCTCGCCTACAGATGTTCGGTCGGCTATCGCTCCTATCCGACCGAGAGAAGTATGTCGCCAGAGGCGCTCCGCTCTCGCGAGGTTGCAGACAGCGTCTATCTCGAACTCGTCCATGGAGTACCTCAACGACGCAGAGGCGATCACCAGAGGAGCGCGAGGCGACTGGTCTTTGCGGGTACCCCGAGGTGCATGCGAACTCCGACGCCATTGTTATCCGCCATGTGCGAACGCGCGAGAGGAGCAGCTTGCCTCCCCTCGAGCTAGGACGCTGCCATACGCGATCGCCACGGCCCGCTCGCCGTCCAGACGCCGTAGACGGTGAGCGCCGCCGAGCCGATCGGCAGCAGCTTGAAGACGGGCAGGTCGAGTTGGCCGTTTACCGCCCGTTCGGGGAGGGCAGGCCCAATGGTCATCACGCTGACGTCGAAGGCGATGATCGCGGTGAGCAGGGGCAGGGCGGCCGTCAGCAGGAGCGCGGCGAACCAGGCGAACTGGCGGGCACGCAGCGATCGGCTCAGCGCGTCGGCGCAGACGCCGATCGCCACCAGCAGGCCGAACGCCGAAAGGTCCAGGCCGACGAGTACTCGGATATACGCGGTTGGGAACGGATCGCGCGGGGCCGAGAGGACAGCAAGGCCGAGCGCAGTCAGAGCGAGCGCCGCCGCCGCACCACACCAGAGGAAGTGTCCCTCACCCTCCCATGCGGCGAATACGCCGATGATGCTAGGGATCGGGAGGGCGACCACGGTGATGAGGAGCACGAGTTGGATCTGGCCGGGCAATGCCATCGGGGGACTCCTCCCTGTCGTCGTGCAACGGCTCCGATGAACCGATCTCACCGGATACTACGCACCCGCCACTCACGCTCTCACGCTGCTTGTCGCCCGAGGATCGTGTAGGGGACGAAGGGGCAGCCGAGCAGGAACGGGCAGCCCAAGCGCGACTGGGACGGCCCGGACCTGCCGCACCCGCCAGATCGATCCGCCCCGTCAGGCTGAGCTACGGCCGCGTTCGCGCACGGGCGGGCCGCAGCGCGGCGCCCACCAACAGCAGGATGTAACCGGCGAGGCAGACGAAGGCGCCGAGTTCGGGGGTGTGGTTGGTACGTACGTGGATCAAGAAGACGAACGTGCGGACGACGGCGGCGATCCACAGCACGAGGAAGAAGACGACGGTTCCCAGCAGCCCGCCGAACGCGAGGAAGAGACCCTTCCTGCGACCCAAGGCGCTCGGCATGCCGCGGATGCCGCGGACTCCCGCCGGGAGCAGCCACAGAAGCGGCAGGAGGACAAGCAATACCCCGACGCCTGCGAAGGTGTCCCACACGTGCCAGGTAAAGTCGAACGTCGAGGTGCCAGACGGCAGCTGCACGGTGACCGCGCTCAGCCAGGGCAGGGCAAGGCTGCCGAGGACGGAGAGGCCTCCGAGGAGGAGCAATGTGCTCGCGATCCGCGCTCGCGCGGGATCCTCCGTGCGGCCGGACGACCCCTGGGTGGTCCTCGGGCCG
This sequence comes from uncultured Chloroflexia bacterium, assembly GCA_963841205.1. GTDB lineage: Bacteria > Chloroflexota > Ktedonobacteria > Ktedonobacterales > JADMIN01 > CAWAWP01. The sequence goes on from CAWJCH010000032.1 coordinate 54,826, forward strand.
AGTGAGGACGCGATGGGGTCGCCGAAGTCGTGAACGCTCATGCACATCTCCTCTTCGGGCGTCCCGCGCTGGAGGTGGGCGGGCGCTGATCACACCGAAACGCTCGGCAGGGAGCGAGCGATGCGAGTCCATCGTGCATACTACGCCCCGACAGGAGGCGTGCTCACAGCGCTTGCTGTTGTCATGTGGCCCGCGCCCCCGGAGCGGGGCGTCAGCCCCGCCCACGGCGGGTGGCGATGCCCGCAAGGGCGCACGAGCACCTGGCAGATGTATGCGCAAGCAACGCGGCTGCGCGGCCTAGTGAGCATCCTGTTTCCTCTTGCAGCGGGGCAAAGCAGCCAGTACAATTGTCGCGGGAAACGGGAGGGCGAAACGTATGCGCCTAGAGGGTGGCATCTTCGATGTTGACGGCGTGCTCCTCGACACGCCGCACGAAGCGGCATGGCGCCAGGCACTCGAAGGGTTGATGGCGGGCCCGTGGCGGGCGCTTGCGCCGCAGGCGACCTATACGCCGGACGCGTTCACCACCGCTGTCTATGAGGCACAGGTCGCGGGCAAGCCGCGCGAGGCGGGGGCAGCCGCGGCACTGGCGTACTTCCACGTGCCGGACCTCGACGGGACGCGCACCCGCGAGTATGCCGCGGCCAAACAGGTGCTCCTCGAACGACTGGCCGCGGCGGGCGACGTCCGCGTCTACCAGGATGCCGTACGGTTTCTGTTGGAGGTGAAGGCGGCGGGTGTCCACATCTGCTCTGCCTCGTCGTCCAAGAACGCCGATGAGTTCCTGCGCGCCATCTCCGTCGGTGCGTTCGCAGCGGCGCACGGGATGCAATATTCGTTCGTTACCGGCGACGTGACGCTGCTCGACCTCTTCGACGCGAACGTGAACGGGCGCGACGTCCCACGAGGCAAGCCTGACCCAGCGCTCTTCCTGGCCGCCGCCGCCGCGTTGGGAATAGTGCCGAGTCGCTGCTTTGTGGTAGAAGACGCGCCCGCGGGCATCGCGGCCGCCAAGGCCGGCGGGATGTACGCGATCGGTGTAGCACGACACAACAGCGACGCCGCGTTGTTGCTCGCCCAACGCGCAGACCTCGTGACACGGCGCTTGGATGAAGTCCAGGTCACGATGCTACTGGGTGATGACACGACCGGAGCTAGATGATGATCAAGCAGCAGGCGTACACTGGCGACGGATGGACCGTTCGGGAGGCGAGCCTCAACCTGGAACATCTCGCCCAATCCGAATCCGTCTTCGCCCTCTCGAACGGGCACATCGGCCTGCGCGGCAACCTCGACGAGGGCGAGCCATACGGTCTGCCCGGCAGCTATCTGAACTCTGTCTACGAGCTGCGTCCACTTCCCTATCCCGAGGGCGGCTACGGCTACCCAGAGTCCGGGCAGACCATCATCAACGTCACCAACGGCAAGCTAATCCGCCTGCTCGTCAACGACGAGCCCTTCGACGTGCGCTACGGCGAGGTCCAGCGCCATGAGCGCGAATTAGACCTGCGTGCTGGCGTACTACGCCGTAACGTCCAGTGGACGAGTCCCGCCGGGCAGAGTGTGCGGGTCTCGTCCGTGCGGATGGTGTCGTTCACCCAGCGAGCCATCGCCGCGATCCACTTCGAAGTCGAGGCAATTGAGGTCGCCAGCTCGCGTCGTGGTGCAGTCAGAGCTGATCGCCAACGAAACGCTTCCAGAGCAGGGTGACGACCCACGAGTCGGGGCTGTGCTCGCCGCCCCACTGCAGAGCGAGGAGCACGAGGCCAAAGGGGCCTCCGGCCTCCTGGTCCATCACACCAAGGTCAGCGGCCGGCGGGTCGGCGTGGCAATGAATCACGAGATTGCGGGACCACCCGGGACGGTGCTCGAATCCTCCAGCTATCGCGACAGCGTCCGCGTCTCCGTCACCGCTCGCCTGGAGCCAGGCCAGACGTTGCGCCTCGTCAAGTACATCGGCTACGGCTGGTCGGCGACGCGCTCGCAGCCGGCGATCCGTGACCAGATCGTGGCCGCGCTCTCCGCCGCGCGCGCGACGGGCTGGGAGGGCCTGCTCGCCGAGCAGCGCGCCTTTCTGGACGATTTCTGGGCGCGCGCGGACGTCGAGGTGGACGGCGATCCCGAAATCCAGCAGGCGGTGCGCTTCGCGCTGTTCCATGTGTTGCAGGCGAGCGCGCGCGCCGAGCGCCGTCCCATCCCCGCCAAGGGGTTGACGGGCCCGGGCTACGACGGACATGCCTTCTGGGATACCGAAACCTTCGTCCTGCCCGTGCTGGTGCTGACGGTACCTGACGCGGCCGCCGACGCGCTGCGCTGGCGCCACTCCATCCTCGATCGGGCCAAGGAGCGTGCGAGCCAGCTTGGGCTGCGCGGCGCAGCCTTCCCTTGGCGAACCATCAACGGCGCGGAATGCTCGGGCTATTGGCCGGCGGGCACCGCCGCGTTCCACGTCAATGCCGACATCGCCTATGCCGTGGAACGGTACGTCGCGGCGACCGGTGACACGGTCTTTGAGGAGCAGGTCGGCCTCGAGCTGCTCGTTGAAACGGCGCGGCTGTTCATGTCCCTTGGCTTCCTCAACGCCGCTGGACACTTCCGCATTGACGGTGTCACCGGACCCGATGAATACAGCGCGCATCGCCGACAACAATGTCTATACCAACCTCATGGCGCAGCAGAACCTGCGCTGCGCGGCCGAGGCAGCAGTGCGCTGGCCGGAGAAGGCACGCGCGCTCGGCGTGGAGAGCGAAGAGATCGCCCAATGGAGCGACGCGGCCGAGCGGATGTACCTGCCGCATGACTGCGCGCCTCGGCGTGACTCCGCAGGACGAGTCGTTCACCGAGCACGAGGTCTGGGACTTCGCTGCCACCTCCCCCGACCAGTACCCACTGCTGCTGCACTTCCCGTACTTCGATCTCTATCGCAAGCAGGTGGTCAAGCAGGCCGATCTTGTCCTCGCGATGCACCTGCGTGGCGACGCCTTCAGCGCTGAGCAGAAGGCGCGCAATTTCGCCTACTACGAGGCGTTGACCGTGCGCGACTCCTCGCTGTCGGCGGCCACGCAGGCCGTCATGGCCGCCGAGGTGGGCCAGCTCCAACTCGCCTACGATTACCTCGGCGAGGCGGCGCTCGTGGATCTCGACGACCTGGAGCACAACGTGCAGGACGGCGTGCACATGGCGTCGCTCGCGGGCGCGTGGACGGCGCTGGTCGCCGGATTCGGCGGCCTGCGCCTGCAACAAGCCTCCCTCTTCTTCGCGCCACAGCTCCCCATCCGGCATCGACCGGCTCGCCTTCCGCATCATGTTCCGCAACCGCCGACTACGCGTCGAGGTGAAGGCGACGGAAGCAACCTACCAGCTGCTCGCGGGCGACCACCTCACGATTCACCACCATGGCGAAGCCGTCCTCCTGACCGTGGATCTGCCCGTCACCCGACCCATCCCCGACATCGAGGCGGGACCCCGCCCCACTCAGCCGCCGGGGCGCGCGCCAATCCCACGCGGCGCGCGCATGGGGATCAGTGTGGAGCGGCCAGGAGGGGCGGCTTCTACCGGACGCGCATCCAGTTGATGATCTTCCCCAGCAGGCTTGGCGCTTCCTCACTTTCATGCCTGCCGGTGAGCGCAACTCATGTTTACTATTCAGGCGGACCCAGGATCGAGAGAGCACCCGCCGACATCGTCGTCGTCATCAGGGCGGATGCGCCACGGAGGTCGTTGATTCCCGGCACAGGTGCTCCAGGCCGCGCCTCGCGAAGGCGCGACCAAGCAGCCGCCCCGGTCCACCGACGGAGCTGATCGCAGGACACAGCGACGACCCCAAGCGCCGTGGGAGCCGCGTTTCATGCGGGTCGCGCAGACTTCCTACTCCGAGTTCTCCTGAATGGTCACGGCACACTTTGTAGCAAGTCAGCCCAAGGCAGGATAGAGAGGGTGACCGGCGAAGACGGTCTGCAAGGCGGCAAAGAGCGGCTGGCCCTGCTTGCGCAGGGTCGCCAAGTACCCGCGGAGCCGGGCGAACGCCTCCGCACCCGGATCGCTGCGGAAGCAGCCGGAGACCTTTTGCTGCACCTTCAGCGTCCGCAGGTCGCGCTCCGCTTGGTTATTGTCGAAGGGGATCGTCAGGTCGTCGAGGAAGGCCAGCACCTGCTCCTGCCCCAGCCATAACCGCTCCAAGAGGTTGCGCGCCGGCGTCTGCTTCACTCGTCCGCGCTGGCGAGGACGACGTGCAGGCGGCGGGTTGGCCGCGTGCCCGGCGGCGAGCGCGGACTGGTAGCGGGTGACGAACGCGGCGTGCAGGGCGTCCGGCAGCTGGCGATGGCCCTGCGCCCGTGCCTGTTCGACCGCCTCCTTCATCTCGCGCAGGAGCGCCTTCAAGTCGGTGGCCCAGCCCTGCTGGTACTGCTCCTCCAGAAAGATGAGCTCGCGGAGGTGGAGGACGCTGGCAGAGCGCATGGCGGCACTGCGTGTACCGCTGCTAGGTCGTGCAGCCGTCATGGACGCTGACCCCGGTGTAGTCGGGCAGGATGCCCATGGCGTCGGTCGCCTCCGCACCACGCGTGGCGTGCACGGCATACCGCGTCAAGCGACTCGTGCTGGCCACGTGCACCCAGGCCAGTTGCCCGCGGCGCCGCACGCCGGTCTCGTCGTTGTGGAGTACCGGCGCCCGGCGCCGCGCCGCGGTCAGCTGCGCCTCCACTGGCGCCAGCGTCGCCGACGCCGGTTGGATCCAGCGCACCAGCGTGCCGCGTCCCAGCCGCACCCCCACCAGGTCGCGCAGCACCTGCTGCACCCGTCCCAACGGCACGAACTGCTCCTCCACCAGATAGACTGCCAACGCGCGCAGTTGTGGCCCATACTGCGCTCGGCTCGGTGCCTCCGCGGGGAAGGCCCCGACGCTCACCGCTTGGCAGCGCGGGCAGCGCACGCGCAGCGCCCGATGCTCCGTCACGTGCAAGCGCACCGGCGGCACTTCCTGCACCTGCCGTCGCTCGTGGCCCACCACCGGCGCGCCATCTTCGCCGTCGAGCTCCGCCTGGCACGCTGTGCAGACCACTGGCCGGTGCTCCACCACGGCGTCGGGCGTCGCCACCAGGTGCGGCGTCTCGCCGCGGTGGCCCAGCTGTCCGCCCGCCTTCTTGCCGCTCGGCTTGCGCAGGCGCTTCGCCTTGCGCTTCAGCCCATCAGTGGCGGGCGGTTTGCCGCTAGTGTGGCTGTCTTTGGCCGCGCGGGCCTCCAACTCCTGCACCCGGGCGAGCAGGGCCCTTACCTGCTCCCGCAGCTCGGCGTTCTCGGCTCGCAAGGCGGTTTCTTCTTCTGACGTCATGCCTCTAGGCTACACTTGCTCTGCAAGTCCGCCGGACCTGCTACCATCGGCCTTCTGATTGCGATCACGTTCATCGCGACGTTCACGCAGTGGTTCTTCGCTCAGTAGTATGTTGGCAATCGCAATCGATAGAACCAAGTGAGTGGCGTGACTGTCGAAGGTTCCTCTGCTCGACCGCTCACCGCGCGGCTTGTAACAGTCTGGAGCACGTTTCCTAACTCCCGGAGACGCCACTCTGGACGCGCTATGCATAGGCCACGCTCGCGGAACTGCAAGACACGCGTTACCCAATGGAGGATTCTGGCAACCCTCTCCGGCCATGCTGCGGTTGTGGGCACTCGGATGCCGCTGGTGTCGTTCCAATCGGATGCTCGCACGGTAGCGCAGGGCGCTCGAACGAGGGGGAAAGAGCCAGAGATCAGCGGCGGTGCGGAAGTGCCCTCCTCTGGGGTACGGTCGTCTCTCGCGTAGCACTCGGCCTCACGGTGCTGCACCGGGGCGTGGGGCATCGGTCCCGGCGGCGCAGCCCACTGGAGGGATCGTGAAGGAGGTACCGAATGAGTACCATCTACATCGCCATGCCCGACGCGTTACTGGTCGTGCGGCGGGGGCAGCAAGATGGAGCGTGGCACGGCGAGCGCCGGCTGGAAGGCTTGCCCACGCAGTGCGTCGCAGCCGACCCGCTGCGCCCCGAGATCGTTTACTGCGGCACCTTTGGCCGCGGCCTCTGGCGCAGCGTGGACGCGGGCACGACCTGGGGGCAGGTCGGCGCGGACACCTTCCGCTCGTCGCAGATCACGGCGGTCGCCCTGAGCGGCGTGGAGCGGGCTGGCGAGCGGGCCGTGCTCTACGCTGGGACAGAGCCCAGCGCGCTCTACCGCTCAGAGGACGGCGGCGCGACCTGGCGCGAGTTGACCGAACTGCTCGCGCTGCCGTCGGCGCCAACATGGAGCTTTCCGCCCCGTCCCGCCACGAGCCACGTGCGCGCCATCGGCCTGGACCCCAACACGGCTGGCCGGCTCTACGTCGCCATCGAGGCTGGCGCGCTCGTGCGCAGCCTCGATGGCGCACGCACGTGGGAGGACCGCCGACCCGACGGCCCCTTCGATACGCATACTCTCGGCCTGCCGCGCCAGCTTGCGGGCCGCATCTATGCCGCGGCGGGCGACGGCTTCATGCGCCCCGGCCAGGGCTTCGTCGAGAGCCGCGACGCGGGCGACACGTGGGAGCGGCCCGGCACGGGCCTGGAGCACCATTACCTGTGGGGGCTGGCGGTCGATCCGGGCGATCCCGCAACGGTGATCGTGTCGGCGGCGCACAGCCCCGACCAGGCGCATAACCCGACCGCCGCAGCGTCGGTCATCTACCGGCGGTCCGGCGGGAGCACGTGGCAGCGTGTGGCGGAGGGACTGCCGGCCGAGCGCGGCATGCTCGGCTCGGTGCTGGCGGCGAACCCGGCCGAGCCGGGCGTCTTCTACGCGGCCAACAACCTCGGCCTCTACCGCTCGGCCGATGCCGGCCGCTCGTGGGAGCGCCTCGACATCCCCTGGCCGGAGGGGCGTGCGGCCCGAAGGCCTGCCGGCATGACGGCGGTGGAGGAGGGCTGAGCGCGACCTCAATCTTGTGTTCGCCACCGAAGCGGGCGCTCCAATCGACAAGAGTCATCTCGTGCCGAGAGGCTTTGTGCCACAGCTCGCTCGGGCGGGCTTGCCGCGCATCCGATTCCACGACTTGCGCCACACCGCGGCGACGCTGTTGCTCGCGCAGAATGTGACTCCGAAGGTCGTCTCCGAGATGCTCGGCCACTCCACGGTGAGCATCACGCTCGATATCTATTCCCACGTGCTGCCGGACATGCGGGAGGATGCGGCGGCCGCCATGGCCCGCGCCCTTGGGATGAGGGTGCCCGACGCATCACACGGTGCAAACCCGGACTGACGGGCGCGTTGGGCATGAAAGGCTGGAAACCAATTGCTGTCAGAACTGATACTGGTGGCGAATTCGACAGAGAGCAAGCAGTGGGGAGGAAATTGGCGGTAGGGTACGCGACAACAGGACGCCGTGAGACGGCCTCCAAAGGAGTTGGCGCCTGTCGCGCAAGATGCTTCCTATCCCCCCGATTGCCCCCGAGACCGCTCGTGTGGTGCGCGCCTGCTTTCCCCACGGCACGCTCGTCGTGCCGTGGCGCGACGCCTTGGGCCGCCTCGACAGCGACGAGGACTTCGCTGACCTCTTCCCCACCCGTGGGCAACCCGCCGAAGCGCCGTGGCGCTTGGCGGTGGTCACGGTGCTGCAATGTGCGGAAGGGCTAGCCGACCGGCCGGCGGCGGACGCGGTGCGCCGCCGGCTGGATTGGCAGGAGGCGCTCAGCTTGGAGCTGACCGACGCCGGCTTCGACCACACCGTCCTGTCGGAGTTTCGTACCCGCCTCGTGGCGGGTGGGGCCGAGGAGCGCTGGCTCGACCTCGTCCTGGAGCAGGGGCGCGCCCAGGGGCGCGCCCGCGGCTGGCGCACGGGGCGGGGCACGCAGCGCCCCGTGCGCCAGCCACGTCCTGGCGGCAGTGCGGGCGCTGACCCGGCTCGAAGGCGGGGGCGAGACGCTGCGCCAGGCGCGCAACGTGCTGGCGGACGTCGCCCCCGACTGGCTGCGGGCGCCCGCGCGGGCGGGAGGGGTCGAGCGCTACGCGCATCGCGTCGAAGCGGAGCGCCTGCCCCGCGGCAAGGCCGAGCGCGAGCGGTATGCCAACCCGGTGGGCGCGGATGGCTGGCACGTGCTCGACGCCCTGGAAGAGGCCGCCACCCCGGCCTGGCTGCGTGCCCTCCCGGCGGTGCAGACCCTGCGCCGGGTGTGGGACCAGCGTATCATCCCCGAGGACCGCAGGCGACCCGTCGCTCATCTGGCCAGCGCGACGACGCAGCACGACGACCAGCACGACGACCAGCACGACGACCAGCCGGACGGTGGGTTGGACGGCGCGCACGGCGGCGGGCACGGCGGCGGGCAGGACGGTGAACTCGCGGGCCGCTGGCGCGCGACAGCGGACGGGCCGCCCTCGCACCAGGTGCCGCGCTCGCCGGATGACCCGGAGGCCCGCTACGGCAAGACGCGCGAGACCCGGTGGGTGGGCGCCAAGCTGCACGTGACCGAGACCGGACCGAGACCGGCGACGCAGACGCGCCCCACCTCCTCGTCCCGGTCGCGACGACGCCGGCCTGCGTCGCGGAGGCGGCCGCCCTCGCCCCGATCCACGAGCAGCTCGCCGACCGCCACCGGCTCCCGAGCCGGCCGCTCGTCGACGCGGGCGACCTCGAGGCCGAGGTGCTCGCCGCCAGCCAGGCGCGCGACGGCGTCGAGATGCGGGGCCCGACCCGCGGCAATGGGCGCGGGCCGGCCCGGGCGCCGACCGGTTTCGCGGGGCCGCACTTCGCCGTCGACTGGGAGACGCAGCGCGTGATCGGCCCGCAGGGGCACGCCAGCCGCAGCGGGGCACCGATGCAGGATCGGCGGCCGGGGCCCGCGCGCAACCTGATCACCGTCGCCTTCTCGGCGCGCGAGTGCCGCCCCTGTCCCCGTCGGGCCCGGTGTACCCGCTCCGCCCACCGCGGGCTCACCTTGCCCCCGCGCGAGCAAGAACAGGCCTGACGCGCCGCGCGCCTCCGCGAGCACACCGACGAATTCCCCCGCGCCTCCGCTCACCGCGCCGGCGTTGAAGGCCCCCATGCCCAGGCCAGACGCCTCTGCGGGCTGCGCCGCTCGCGCGACGTCGGCCAGCCCAAGACGCCTCTGCAGCACATCCTCAGCGCCGTCGCGATCAACCTGCTGCGGATCAACGCCTGGCGCAACCGCACTCCCCGGTCTCCCACTCGGCCGTCGTCCTTTGCCCGCCTCATGGCCCAAGCAGCCTAACGGTACGTCTCGTGCGAATTCGCCACCAGTATCAAAATTGGCGTCAAATCGCGCGAGATACGGGGCGGAGGGAGAGGGATTCGAACCCCCGGTCCTTTCGGACTCCTGTTTTCAAGCTAGTTGCGTCGTGTTCGCCGCCGTTCGCTGATGACCGCTGAGCGAGGAGATTTCGGCTTTCAGAACCGTCATCCGTCCGCCGACGTTCGCCCGTGACCGCCTGGGTTGGCGTCACGGTTGGCGTCAAATCGCGCAGGACGGGTAGAAGTTGTCGCATCAGCCACCGCGTCGGCAGTTGGCGCCTAATCGGACGCGCTATCGGTCGGCAGCGCGAAGGTCGTAAGCTGTCCCGTCGGCGTCATCCGCCCGATCCGACGGGATTGGTACTCGATGAACCAGAGGTTGCCATCCGGTCCCGCGATCAGGCCTCCCGGCGGGGGTTCATCTCCCACGGGATAGCGCGCGACGAAGCGACCGTCGGTCGTCACCTCCTCGATCGCGCCGGTCTTCTTCCCCGTGACGAAGACCCACAGCGCGCCGCCCGGCCCGGCCGTGATGGCCCGCGTGAGGAGCGCCCCTTCGCCGGGATCTGGGCTTGCCGGCACGGTCAACTCCGTGGCGATCCCCTCCGGCGTCAGGCGGACGACACCGCCGCTCGGCCATTCGGTGTACCAGATGTTGCCATCCGAACCTACCGCGAGGCCGTCGGCGTAGACCCCGGCCGTCGGCACCGGCGTCGGCAGCGGGAACTTGGCGAAGGCGCCGTGCGGCGTCAGGCGGCCGATCGCTGCGTCGCCTTGCTCCGTGAACCAGAGGTTGCCGTCCGGGCAGGCGACGATGTTCCAGGGCTCCCGCGAGACGCCGTCGTGCGGCAAGGAAAAGGTAGCGGTCGCGCCGCTCGTCGTGATACGTCCGATTTGGTCGTCGCGCGCGTCGGTATACCAGAGCGCCCCGTCCGGCCCCACCGCGATGCCGCGCAGCGGACCTTGCAGCCCCGACGGGAACTCGGTGTACGTCCCGTTGGGCGTGACCCGCGTGATCGTCACCCGCACGTTGCCGTCGGCGATCCAGAGGTTGCCATCCGGGCCGGCCACGAGCGCGAAGGGGAAGCTGCCTGCGGGGATCGGGAATTCGGTCAGCGCGCCGGTCGGGGTCATGCGGCCCACCAGGAATTGCTGCTCCCCGAGCCACACGTTGCCATCCGGCCCCGCGGCCAGAGCCAGGGCTGTGTGTTGGAGGTAGATGGTGTTGGTCGGTCGGGGCAGCAGCGTACAAGCCGAGAGGGCCGCGACAAGGAGCACGACCACGCCCCAGTCCGCGCATTTCGACATCCAGGGGGAGCCAAGCCCCCGAGGCTCTCCCGATGTGCTCCATCGCTCGCGCATAGACCCTCTCTGCAATCACACGCCGGAGGGAGGCATCCGACAGCCTCTATGTCCATTTTCCGTTACGTACATGTACGCCGCCGCCGAGCGACTTCTTTCGCCAGTCGTCAAAGAGTAAGCTCTCGTGAGCATGCTGAACCCCTGTTCCGAAGTTCGAGGCTAGTACAACGCCACAGTAGATTTGACAGGAAATAGCTCCCGGAGTAGGGTAGGTCCAAAACGGGAGGGATCGATGGGACGACCCCAGACGTATCGAGTGGAGTTGTCACCGGAGGAGCGGGACCGGGTGCAGCGCCTGACCCGGCAAGGCAAGGCGGCGGCCCGGACGATCCGCCGGGCGCAGATTCTGCTCCTGAGCGCCGAAGGTGCGCCAGATACCCAGATCGCCGCGGCGCTCCAGGTCGGGCTCTCGACGGTCCATCGGACGCGCCAACGGTACTGCACGGATGGCTTGGAGAGCGCGCTGCACGAGCGGCCGCGGCCCGGCGGAGCGCCGAAGCTGGACGCCAAGCAGGAAGCCATGCTCATCGCCTTGGCGTGCAGTGCGCCGCCCGACGAGCGGACGACGTGGACCATGCAGTTGCTGGCCGACCGGTTCGTGCGGTTGGGAGTGGTGGACGCCATCTCCGACGAGACGGTGCGCCGCACGCTGAAAAAAACCTGCTCAAGCCCTGGCAACGCCAAGAGTGGTGCATTCCCCAGGTAGGCAGCGACTTCGTCTGGCATATGGAAGATGTCTTGGACCTGTACGCCGAGCCTGACGATCCGCAGCGCCCGCGCGTGGGCTTCGACGAGTGCCCGTACCAACTGCTCGACGAGGCCCGCCCGCCCGTGCCGCCGCAGCCAGGCCAGCCGGCGCGGCAGGATAGCGAGTAGGTGCGCGAAGGGACCTGCAACCTCTTCCTCGTGCTGGAGCCGTTCCGCGGCTGGCGCCAGGTCCAGGTGACCGAGCGGCGCACCAAGCTGGACTTTGCGCAGCAGATGCGCGTGCTGGTCGACGAGCACTTCCCCGAGGCGACCTGCATCCGGGTGGTGCTCGACAACCTGAACACCCACACGCCTGCCGCGCTCTACGATGCCTTCCCGCCGGAGGAGGCCCGGCGCATCCTGCGGCGGTTGGAGTTCCACTACACCCCCAAACACGGCAGTTGGCTCAACATCGCCGAGATCGAGCTGAGCGTGGTGGGACGCCAATGCCTGGCGCAGCGCTTGCCCAGTCGGGTACGCGTCCAAGCGGTGCTTGCCCCGTGGGAACAGGCGCGCAATGCCCACCGCGTCACCGTCCACTGGCGCTTTACCACCGCCGACGCCCGCGCCAAGCTCCACCGTCTTTACCCGTCACTTTCCTAGTGGTCGTGTACTAGGGTGTCCGCGGATATCCGCTAGCGTCCACTAACGTCGAATTCCTGCAGATAGCACGGCTGAGTTCGTCCGTCTGCGTCCGCCGCTGTCCGCCGTGTTGGCTGTCAAGATGGGGGAGAGTCGAAAACCATGGCCTGCGTCCACGGAGTGTCGCTATGTGTCGCGATGACTGAGGGTTTCTGAGTTCGCTTCGCATTTCTGTTCACCACGTGTCGTGCTCGTTCGCCCAGGTTATGGTCAGAATTGTGGTCAGCGCGATGTGCCGCCGAGCACCTACTCATGAGAATGACTAATCCGCTTACCCCAGAACTTGGGTGTCCTCCTCGGCTGCGCGAGAGTCCAGATTACCCACGCACGCACTGTATGCTACACTGCCCTGGCAGCCGGTCGGTGGGTGCTCCCCCAGAGGGGAGCAGATGGGTCGGCATGACGACGCCGCGCCACTTCGCCAGCCCTGTGGAGCGACCGGCTATGGCGACGGCCAGTCAAGGCAGGGAAGGCGGCATCTGACACCATCCCACGAGACGATACGCTAGCAGCCCGTGTGCCCTGATGCGGAGAGCAGGTGATACGCCCCATGACACACTCATGCAGGCATGTGCCGCTGCGCTGGCGTCAACCACGTGTACTCGCCAGTGCCCTGCTGGGCGCGCTCCTATTCCTGAGCGCCTGCACCACTCCCCGACCGACCACGTCGCCACGTCCGGGCACCCTGCGGTGGCGGGTCCAGAATCACCGATACGCAACGCGCCACACCGCTGTTCGTGGCGCATGGCATGCTCTACCTCGCCGGGCGTGACCACGCCATCTACGCGCTGGACACCGCGACGGGCGCGCAGCGCTGGCGGGCGGACCTGGGTGCGGCACTCGCCCTCGTGTCGGCGGTGGCGGACGGAGTGGTCTATGTCATGGGGCTTGACCAAACTAGCTCGAGCAGCCAAGCTAGCTACGCCTACGCCGTCTATGCGCTCGATGCGGCGACGGGCGCGCAGCGCTGGCACATCCGGACGCGTACAAGTCCCTCCATAGACGCGGCGGTGGCCAATGGGCTGGTCTACTTCGGCGCGTGGTCTGCTCCCGTCTTCGCGCTGGACACCGCGACGGGCGCGCAGCGGTGGCAGGCGCAGACCGACAACACCGCGTACGCCGCACCAGCGGTGGCGAATGGGGTGCTCTACGATATCAGCGGAGCGGGGAATGGCTCCGTCGTCGCGCTAGACGCGGCGACGGGCGCGCTCCGCTGGCGCACACAGACTGGCAGTTTCTGTTGTTCGGGGCTCGCGGTGCCCGCGGTGGCGGATGGGGTGGTCTACGTCGGCGCGGCTGACACCTACGTCTACGCGCTGGACGCGGCGACGGGGGCGCAACGCTGGCGCGCCCAGGCGGGCAATGAGGTATTCACCACACCAGTGGTGAGCAATGGGGTGGTCTACGTCGGCTCATATGACCACAATGTCTATGCGCTAGACGCGGCGGCGGGTGCGCTCCGCTGGAAGTACCAGACAGGCGATCGGGTCGTTTCGGCGCCGGTGGTGAGCAATGGGGTGGTCTACGTCAGCGCGACAGAGACGGACCACAACGCCTATGCGCTGGATGCGGCAACGGGCGCGCTCCGCTGGAAGTACCAGACGGGCGGCGGGATGTACCTCGCGCCAGTGGTGGCAAACGGCGTCGCGTACGTAGGCTCAGGCGATGGCTTCCTCTACGCGCTGAACGCGTGATGACGGTCGCGAAACGGTGCGGAGGGGCGAGGTCTCGCTCAGCGAACCTGCGGTTTTGGAGTCTCTATCTTAGCGGCTCGCCTGCGTTCGTAGTATGTCGCTGAATATCGTCGTGGCGCAATATTTCTACAAGATGAGTTCACCACATGCCGCCAGCTACCGTAGTGTGTCGTCGGTGTTGGGGGCAAAACTGGACGAGGTATCGCTTAACTGCCACGGCGGCGAAAGGCTGCGGGCTGGCAGTTGAGCTAGGAGGGATGAAAAGATAGAAGTCGCGTCCCCCCCTTACACCGCTGTCTCGGACACTGTACCCAGCACGCGAGAATACGTACGTCACGTACTCTTCGAATGCCGACGGCGACATCTCGCGCAGTTCGTTGATCGTATCCAGTCGTTCAAATGCTGCGAGCACGGCTGCGTCATAGCTCACTGCATCCTGTGCAATGTACTTGGGGAAAACGTCAAGCTTAGTCATCGGGCGACCCTCCTCCAACATCACCATCCCGTACTGACGCGGAGGGTTCTGGCTCTGCGGGGAACAACTTTGGATCCAATTCAGGAATTGCCACGGTCGGTACAGCAAGGTACGCCAAGTCGGCGAGCAGATTTTCGAGGCCTTTTGCGTAATCGGTTATGAAGTCAGATATATAACTCAGTTCAATGAGTCCCATTGGCACACTGGGACAGGCTCGAAGCACAACGGGATGATGCGTTTGCCACACGCGCGGGCATACATCCATTCCCTCCGGACGTAGACTGATTTGCGCGACTCCGCAGTGATGATGACCAACACTACATCGCAAGACTCTATCGCATCCTCAACCAGCTGCTCCCACGCATCTCCACCGTGGATCTGCTGAAGATCTACCCAGATTTTGTACCCGTGGCCCGCGAGATCCCCGCCAAGCTTTACTCTAAGCTCTGCATTTCGCCGAGAATAGCTTATGAAGAGATGGGGGCTCCTAGCGCTCACGCAGTACTCCCGGCGAGACGATACAAACTTTGCAGTGAAAGTGCAGCGACGGCAGAAGTATACAACCTCAGGCGCCCCAACCTTCTGATTGCGAGTCTGCGGGTAGGTCATTGTAGGTCGTTCGCCGACGTCCGCTGACGTCCACCGCGTCGGGAATTCGGGCGCTCAAGGTCTTCGATTGTCCGTGGTTGTCCACTGTCGTCCACTATGTTGGCTGTCGCTTTGGCTGTCAAGGTGGTAGAGAGGCGAAACCCATGGCGCGTGTCCGCAGGGCGCCGCGACACGCCGTGCCGCTCGAACGGAACTCGACCCCTGCGCCACCAGTGTTCGCCGCGGGACGCGGTCGTTCACCCGGGTATGGTCAGCATGGTGGTCGATGTGGCACACGCCCTCGTGACCGACTGCGGCGTACCTCATGCCGCCGGCACACCTCGCTGACGCCCCCGGGCGCGAGCTCCAGCCTGCTCAACTCACGAACAGGCTGGCATAATGTGCGGCGAGCGGGTTAACCGAACAGCCGGCGCGTGGCTCAGCAGGAGGGGACCCCGCCCGGGCATGGGCCGTAGGGGCGGAACGCGACCGCGGGCTGGTTCGCCCGCATGCTCACCCCCGGCCGCATCTGGGGGCGCGCGACCGACCACGCCGACAGCACGAAGCACAGGACCCCGAATAGCAGGAGACGACGCATCGCCCAACGCTCCTTTCTCCGCGCCCAGCAGGCACGATCTGCCGGGCCGAACCGGCTGCCAGTGTACCCGGGCGAGCCAAGAAACGCAATCGTCGGCGTCAATGCCTCCGGGGGAAACGGCGAGAAGGTGCCCGGGATGCCCGTAAGGATGCTGCGGCCTCCAGACGGCCCGCGCCGAGCGAACTGTCCCTGTTTTCAAGCTAGCTGCGTCGTGTTCGCCGCCGTTCGCTGATGGCCGCCGAGTGCAGAAGACTGGGAGGACTTTCTCTTCATCAGTCCGCCGGCGTTCGCCAGTGATCGCCTGGGTTGGCGTCACGGTTGGCGTCAAAGTCAAACTGGTCGCTACGCCTGCTGGCGTACCACGCCCCATGTACCCGCGTCGTAGTAGAGCAACGTGGATTCGAGAGTCGTACCGATGTCTGTAGCTACCAGATGATCCCCTAGGAGCCAGCCCTGCGTCGCTGACGACGGCGCGAAGCCGGTGGGGACCAGGCTCAACGTAGCGCCTTGCAGCGACAGTGTGGTCCACCGCCAGATCCCGCCCTCATAGCGCAGCACCGGCGTCGCCTGTGGTGTGGCTTGGTACTGGGACTCAAATGTATCTGGGAAGGACCACCCTTGGGTGGAAGAGAGCATGCCAATCTGCCTAAAATTGGCGCCGGAGAGACGGGCAGCAACGCTGCCCTGGATATTTGCCTTGGTCCAGCGGGTGCCATCGAAGTGGTAGAGGTTGCTACTGGCAACCCATACGTCTGCAGGGGAGATCGCACTGACGTTGAATAATTGGCCCGCATCAGCGCCGATAGTGGCACCGAGATACGACGTCCACCCGCCATTGGAATAGTGTGCGACAAGCGCGTCATCGCTCTGTGTGTCGAACCCCACGAGCCAGAGGTCGCCAGGTTGGCGCGCATCGAAATCCCACACCTGCATGGAGGGCTTCAGGAAACTCGGGGAGACCGTAGTCCAAGCCCCGTCGAGGTAGTGCAAGAGCGAATACTCGTACGACGGCACCGCGGTAGTGCTGTTGACGATGGTCATGCGCTTGCCGTGGTCGAGCAGCATCCAGCCTTCGTCAGCGGAGACCATCTCCACCTTTGCACTGATGATCTGCGTGTCTGAGGTCACCGATACGCGTTGCCAGGACCCGCCTGTGTAGTGCAGCACGAGGAGCTGGTCTTCAGACCAGTCGTTGAGCGGCTGACTGTCCGTGCCGGGATCCTTTAGCAACGTCGCGCCGACGGCCCAGCCATCACCCGCAGAACTCATCGAGATGCCGAGGAGCTCCGCCGCCGAAATCGGCGTCCCCACCGGCGTCCAATGGCAGTTCTGCAGGCGGAGCATCAGCGTGGCAGGTGCCGCGGTTGTTTGGGGGTCCCATACTCTCCCCACCGCCCAGCCGTCGTCGGTCCCCAAGGGCGCGATGGCGGTGAGCTGCGTATGCGCCGGGAGGTCCGCCGTAGCTTGCGACGAAGCACAGTTTGGCGGCGGCGGCGCGACCACGCTCGCATGGCCGCGCGTAGTAGCGAAGAGGCTGAAGATGCCAACGCTGAGCGCGATGAGCGCCACCGTCGCGACCGCCGCGACAAGGGGGGCAGCACCGCGGCGGCGCTCGTGTGGGCGGCCAGCAGGGGGCTCGCTGAAGGACCGGTGAGGCGTGGAGTCATCTCTAGTTTGCAGGCGTACGATGACCCCTTCACCGTCGTTGTCCGGCAACACGTTCTGCTCCCTTATTCGCTCAGAGATGTGGTCCCAGGTAGCTGCAGAGGCGGTATCTAGCAGAATGCGCCCGTCGGTGCGGTGGAGTGCCGCCACCACCTCTCGCCACACGTCGAGCGCGTCGCGGCAACTCGCGCAGGACGCCATGTGGCGCACCACCGTGGCCCGTTCGTGGCCCGAGAGCAAGTTCGCGACGTACCATGGCACGGCATCCCGGCACTGTTCGCACGATATATCAGGCGTCATGGCGTACATCCTCGGATGATGGGTAAGCGAAGGCGGTCTGGAGCGCCCGCCGAGCGTAGCTCATGCGGCTCTTCACCGTCCCGAGAGGGACATCAAGAATGCGGGCTACCTCCTCGGTGGTGAAGCCGTGCAGGAAGACGAGTTCCAGCACGGCACGATGTTTCGGCGAGAGGCGATTGAGCGCCTCGTCGACTCCCATCTGGCCGATCACTATCTCCTCGGGTGACGCGGCGATGGGAGCGGTCACTTCGTCCCCCGAATCGGGATCGACTTCGCCATGCCCATGCCGGGCGGCGGCTCTACGCGCACGGAGCGCGACATAGTGCGCTATCTGGAAGATCCACGTGGCAACTTTGGCCTCCCCTCGGTAGCCACGTGCCGACCGCCAGACCGCAAGGAAGGTATCTTGCAGAGACTCCTCCACCGCGCTGCCGTCGCCGTCAAGTTGGTGCCACAGATAACGCCGCAGCCGCGGGCCGTACTCGACGTACAGTTGTCGCAACGCCTCTTCGTCGCCGTCCGCGACCTGCCGGAGCAGGAGTGTGGGATCTGGCGTTGTCATGTGGTCAAGTTGCCTTCCTCCCGATGCCGCGGGCGCGGTCCGAGTGATCGCCCAACGGGCTTTGTCGAGGAATAGGTGTATCGCAGGGGGCTGGCGGTTCAAAATGGACGAACAGGCACATCAAACTCATCTACTATGCCTCGTGCTGCTTATCCTCTTGCTGGTCTGCTTGATCGCGATCTCGATCCTACTGTATGCCTGCTGGCTACCGCGGAATCTGCGTCCTCGCGACTCTCGAATCCGGTGACGGCATCCATCCGAATGATGCGGGCTTTCTGCTGATGGCTGAGGCCAACGTTATGGACCAGTCGACCGGAAACGCAATGTGAGGGGATTGGCAAGTGTGTGTTGGCCCTCCATCGGCGGTGGGCAGGCGGGCCGATGCGAGAAGTCGACGTGAAAGGTGGCCGTCTGGTGACGGATCTTAGCTCCGCTTACTAGGGAGCTTGATGCTCTGCGCGCCCATCACGGAGTTGTACATCGCCCGTTCACCGACGTCCGCCAACGTCTGTCACGTCGTATGAAATGGACAGTTGGCTCCCCCGGTTGTTCGTCCCTGACCGCACGCGTCCGCCGGCGTTCCTCCGAAAATCCTCTGGGGGTGTCGTGTCAGGCACGACGGTTGGAGTGAGGGCAACCGTATAGCCGAGCTGCTCTAGCCGACGCGTGTAGTGGCGCTGGAGGCGTGTTGTGTCCAGGCGGTCAAAGTAGTCGGCCCCGAGATCGCGGTACGGTCGCCGGGTGCGCAGCAGGTGATAGATCACCACGAGGAGGGTATGGGCAACCGCCACGATCGCCTTCGGTTTGCCGCAGCGGCGCGCGAGACGGTGGTACTGGGCGGCCAAGTAGCCCTCGGACGTGTGGGCAATGGACCAGGCGACTTCGCCAAGCATGCCTTTGAGCCAGGTGTCGCCATGCGTGGTCCTGCCCCCCAAGCGTTTGCCGGCGCTCTGCTTGTTGCCGGGGCAGACGCCAGCCCACGAAGCGAGATGTTTGGCCGAGGGGAAGCGGGTCATATCACTCCCGATCTCGGCGACGATCGCCACAGCGGCGGTGCGACCGACACAGGGAATGGTCTCCAAGAGCGCGACCGCCTCAGCAGCGGGTGGGGAGCTCGCGAGAGCCCTGTCGATATCGGCCGTAAGCTGCTCCAATTGTGCCTCGAGGAAGTCAATGTGCAGCAGCACATGGCCCAAGAGCAAGCGCTGGCTTGCCTGAACGCGCCCTTGCAGCGCTTGACGCAGTGCAGGCAGCTTGGCTCGCATGCGACCGCGAGCCAGTTCCGCGAGCGTCTCCGGCTGCTGCTCTCCGGCCAGGATCGCGTCCAGCATGGCACGACCGCTTCGGCCCAGAATATCGGTTGCCACCGCTCCGAGCTTGAGGTTGGCGCTCTCCAGCAGCTTGTGGAGGCGATTGACCTCCTGCGTTCGCGCCTGCAGCAGCGTTTGGCGATAGCGCGTCAACTCACGCAGCTCGCGGATCGGCGCGGGCGGGATGAAGCTCGCACGCAGCAGGCCGTGGCGCAGCAGGTCCGCCAGCCACTCCGCGTCCTTCACATCGGTCTTGTGGCCCGGCACGGCCTTCATGTGCTGCGCATTGACCAGGATCACTTCGTGATCCGCCTCTAAGATGTTGAAGACCGGACGCCAGTAGACGCCGGTGCTCTCCATCGCGACCTGTTCGACGCCCAAACTATTGAGCCAGTCATTGAGCGCCAACAGGTCGGCGGTCATGGTGCCGAACGTGTGCACCTGTCGGTGCACCGAGTCGTCTAGGCTCGTCACAAGGACGCACGCGACCACCGTCTTCTGATGCACATCCAACCCGCAGCAGCGCGCATAGACGACCTGCATACAGCGCACCTCCCGTTCCTCCAGTCCGGACACGGCCTGACGAAATGGAGCGGGCGGGGGTGCGAGCGAACGACAAGTTTCCTCCGCGTGCTCGCCGTCGTCCTCTTCTGGGTCGACGGGGCAACAGTCGTCTCCTCTGGGCGCACCCGGGTTAGCTTGGCGACGGGCTCCTGCGGCGCCGACGCAGGCTCCAACCTCACCCGCCAGCTCCTTGCGCCAGTATCGCCCATTTTCACCCGCGCCTGCGGCCCGCGCGGCCATGCAGCTTGGCGTCAAAATTGACACTGGTGGCGAATTCGAGTTGGTGCCGTTAGGCAGCTTGGGTCATGAGCCGTGCGAAGGTAGACCGGCGGGTCGGCGCCAGGGGTGTCCCTGCGAGCCAAGCGCTGAGGCGCACGAGGTTGAGCGCCACCGCCGTGCGCCCAGGCTGCAGATGGGTCTTGGCCTGACCGACAGAGCGCGAGCGACGCAAGTCGCAGCGACGCAAGCCCTGGGCATGGGCGCTTTCGATGCCGGCCCGTTGGGCGTAAGCGAGCGCGAACGCCTGCGTGTGTTCGCGCACCCGTGCGGCGCGGAGGGCTTCCTCGTGCGCCTGCGGATGCAGCGTCAAGGGGCGTCGTGACGGCTTGGTACAGCGCGTGCGACCGGGACAGGCGCGGCAATCGGCAGCGGCAAAGGCGACGTTGATCACCGCGCGCGGCACGCGCGGGCGGCGGTCCTCGGCCGGGGTCCACCCGCTACGGGTGTGCCCCACGGGACAGGTCACGTGCTGGGCGGCCCAGTCAGGCCCAGTCCATGACGAACTGGCTGCGGTCAAACGGCTCCAGGTCCCGCTCGCGGGCCTGCCAGCGCTAGTCGCCACGCGTGGGCCCGACGAGGTCAAGGCCGAACTGCGTGCGGCTGGTGGCCAGCCTTTCGGCGTCGATGGAGCCGGCGTCGATGGAGCCGGCGTCGATGGAGCCGGCGTCGATGGAGCCGGCGTCGATGGAGCCGGCGTCGATGGAGCCGGCGTCGATGGAGCCGGCGTCGATGGAGCCGGCGTCGACCAGCTGCGTGCTGGGCAGCAGCCCGTGCTGCGCCAAGTCGTCCTGGATCGCTGGCAGCGTCGTCTCGTCCGCGGTCGCTGCCGGGGTGGTAGTGACCTGGATGAGCGGATGCGGCCGATCCGGGTCGCAGGTCTCGGTGCGATGCACCTTGTAGCCGACCCAGGTGGTCTCCCGCTTCTTCCCGTAGCGCGCGTCCGGGTCGTCGGGCGAGTGCTGCCCCTGCCCAGCGGGCGGCAGCTCCTCGGCGTGGCGCCAGTGACCGCCCGCCGCACGCGGCTGGTACTGCTGCGCCCAGACGCGCTGCAGGCGCTGCAGCGCTGGCAGCTCGCGCCGCCACGGCGGGGCGGGTGGCTCCTCCAGCGCGCCCAGGAGGTCCCAGCCATCTGCCCCGACGCCTTCTGCCCCGACGCCTTCTGCGTAGCCCTGGCGAGCGACCGTGCCGGTCGGCAGACGATACTCCTCGATGCGGCGGCTAGAGCGCTCGACCCACTCCGGATGCGCCTGCGCGACATCGGCCTGCAGCCAGTCCGGAGCCACCTCCGCGAGCACAGTGAGCGCATGGCGCAGCGTCTCGCCCACGCCCTCCAACCGGTTGCGGGCACGCACCGTGGCTAGCACAGGCGTGGCATCGGTCCGCTGGCGCCCCCGGGCTTTGCGCCAGCCGCGCGCCTTGCCCTGCTCGAGCAGACCATCGAGCAGCCGCTGCGCCGCGTCTCCCTGGACCAGCCGGGCGCGGAACTCACTCAAGACCGTGTGGTCGAAGCCGGGATCGGTCAACTCGAGGCTGCGGGCCTACTGCCAATCCAGCCGACTCCGCACGGCATCTGCCGCCTGCCGATCTGACAGTCCTTCGAGAAACGGCAGCACCGTGACCAGCGCCAGCCGCCAGGGTACCTCGGCCGGCTGACCGCGCGTCGGCAACAGGTCAGCAAAATCCGCATCGGGGTACCGCGTCCCCAGCGCGTCACGCAGCTGCAGACACCGCGTGCCACCCGGGAAGGCGGCGCGGGCGACACGAGCCGTTTCGTCGGGAATCGGGGGAACGGGCAGCGCTTTGAGCGACATGGATGAGCTCCTTCTTGACCATCTCCTCCTACCGTGTCGCTCACTCTCTCTCCCGGAACTCCTCTCGCTGCCTGCTCCGCTAGCATTTCGCCACCAGTGTCAAGGTTGGCGTCAACGCGACTCGTTCCATTGCGGCCGACACGCGATTTAGGTAAGCGGCTCTGTTCATCTCAGGAAGTCTCCATTACCTTCGGCGCTGACCTACGCAACCAGCACTCGCCAGGTACCCCCTCGTCGAGAGGCGCACTAGAAACACCCACCACCGAAGCACATGATGCTCGTTGTGCGGCGCAATCGCGGCCTTGTACACGCACCTGCCGCGGCGACCGAGGATGCTGCATCAGACTCGAAATAGGTATTCACCTTCGCGCGGGCATTGGGGCCGCTCCGGTCGCGACCCCATTGAGATGTCGTACCCAACGGGCTCGACGTCAAGAAGCCACCTTTTCGCCGCCAAACGTGCTGCTTGTTTCTATGCGGTTGGAGTTGGAGCAATCTGAAAGACTGGATGCCGCGACGCCTCTTGCTCGAATTCGTCGAGCGGCGCTTCGGGCGTGACACCGAAGTACGGCCGTACCCACATGACCTCAGAGAGATATTGCTTGAGCACGGGTGCCGCTTGGCGTGCGGATAACTCCGTCGCGGTGATCATTTCCGACACGTGACCGCGAGTCAGTCGCGCCGTGCCCGCCGCGCGGAGATTGTGGACCCATTGGACTTCGCCGTAGGGCGCGACCAGAAAGCGCTCTCCATCGCGTTCCAACGGGATCAGCGCAACCATACGCAACGCACCGGTCCTGCGCCCCGACACCGTCAACAACATGGTCTTCCCCATGCGCACGCCAGAGCGCAACAGGGCCAAAATCAGAGCGTTTCGTGCATGAGTCGCCAGACTCGCGCGATACACCTTGGGCATGACATCACCGTACCCTCTCATACGCGGCGCGGCTCCCACAGATGCGCGAACATCATGGAGTGACACTCGGCGCCCTGCCCAGTCGGAGTAGTTTCCACCCGACAGCCAGCAGCCAGATCAGCATGACTCCGTAGATCCCGTACCAGGTCCCCATCACCGGTCGCAGGCTCTCGCACACGATGCCGACGACACCCGTGAGGATGCCCAGGTACGCGACGCCCCGGTAGAAGACCCCTCGGAGCATGGCCACGGAGATGACGAGCACCGCGACCGCGTAGAGTACCCCGCCGAGACTCACTGTGTTGATCTGCGCCAGCAGACCGTCGGCCGTCGCCGCGATCGACGCGCGCCCCGCTGAGGTGGCAGCCGCAGCGTACTCATCGCTCAATTGGACGAGGCCAAAGAGCAGGCTGAGCGGAGAAATGCACAGTACGACCGATAGGATGCCGATGACGCCGCCAATGGTGGCAGCACTCTTGCTCACCGCTCTGAGCGCGACGAAGAGCGCCGGGAACATGACCACGCTCAGCGACACGGGGCCTACGAACAGGATCATGTTCAGCAGGTACACCGCCTTGTGGTCGCCGATGTACTGAAGCGTTGCGATCCCGCCCGGCAGGCCCCCAGTCTGGCCCGTACTCGGGGGCTGCGGCGTGACGGCGAGCACCGCGACTGAGACGAGCGTGAGCGTTAAAAAGAGCAGTGCGGCGATTCCCCCGGCCCTGAAGAGCGGCTTCCAAGTAGAGTCATGGATCGATTCAGCGGAGGTATCCGCTCGCAGGCGCGCAGCCGGCCGGACGCCGTTGATCGCCGAAGTCATGAACTAGCCTCCCTTCGTACCCAGGAATCCAATGCCAACGCCGTCGCGTCGCCGAGGAGTGCCTGTGACGTGGGTCGAATATGCCATCTGATCATCTTCCGGCGAACAAATGGCACGAGTCTCCCGACGCTCTCTCTCGATGCGAAAAGTAGACGATGGCCGTCACCAGCGCGGCGATTGGGCAGAAGATCGCTGCGAGGATGATGGGAATCCTGCCGATGTCGTTGTTGACCCAGGCGAGCAAGAAACGAATGCCGCTCGGCAACGCATCCGCCAGGTGGGTGAAGTCGAGCGGGAAGACCGTTAGCAGCCAGAGCGCGCCAATCGCCGTGAACAGGTTCGTCGCCACCTCCAGCGGTCGCGCCGGATTGCGCAGGCCGGTCACCGCCCTGGTAGCGGGCGCCGCCAGCGACAGCAGCATCGGGCCGTAGAAGCAGAACATTTCCTGCGATCCGAACTTGGCGGTGAAGAAACCCGTGTTGGCCTGCTGGTGGTAAGCGAAGAAGCCGAAGAACAAGAAGGTGATCACCATCGTCACAAACTCGCCAAAGCGTTGCCCCACCGTCAGGTTTTCTCTATCCTTTCGGCCCACTGGCGCGCTCATATCGAGCCTCCTTTTGGCGTCTGCCCGCCAATCCCAACCCCACCATCAAGAGTCCAACCACTCCGTACAGAATTTCGGTCGGTGATGGCACCGACGGCTGGTTAAGGATCAGCGCCTCGCCGATGATCCAACCAAACATGATCGCGCCGGCGACCGTCGAGGCGGTCGCACCGACACCGGCGCTCACAAGCGTGGCGGTCGTGGCGACGGTGGCGCTCCCGCCCACCACGAGCGCCAGAATCAAACCAGGAAGCACGTAGCTGGTGAACGGCGTCCCCTCGAGCATGCCGCGGGGGAATCGATCGCCCTCCAGTCCCGCCACCAACGCGACGCCACCGCCGACCGCCGATACCGCCGCGAACGCGTCGGCAGCAACCAGCGCGAGACGTTCAGTGGAGATCCGCATGGTATGCCTCCTCGGCGACGCCTCAGACTGGCAGAGCCGCCGCACGCGCCGCAACCTGCGTCGCGAGCGAGGCACCCCACGCATTCGCGCGCTCGACCTCACCCGGCACGAGGTCGGCTGGGCTGCCCACGACGAAGAAGCTCTCGCGCGGCGCGATCACCCGCGCGCCCGCCTCGACGAGTCGCCGTTCGACGCCGACCGCCGCCGAGCCGAGGAGCCAGCGCGGCATGTGTAGGCGCGTATCGAATGCCGCCGCGGCGATGCCGTGCAGCGCACCCGCCTCCAGGCTATCGAGGTAATGGCTCATCGGCTGCGTCATGCGAAACGCCTCCGTCGGGCCGCCGATGACCACCAGATCGGTCCCAGGTGGCAGCGTGGTGGGCGCCTCTTCAACCGAGAGCACCCACGCCGTCCCCTGCGCGCGCAGTCCGTCGGCGATAGCCTCCGCGATACGCTTGGTGTTGCCGAAGTGCGATGCGTAGATCACGATGCTGTTCATGGCATATCTCTCACTCTTCTGCGGCGCGGAGGCCCCTGCCTTCAGGCACGGGGTGAGCGCCGTCTCCTCGTATGCTATACTGCTTGCGTGCTAAGGCACTCCGCCCTTCGGACGGAGCGAACGGTTTGCACCGCACCTTCCCAACCGAACATGCCGGCGTTGTGGGCGGAAATCGTCGCCCACCGAAAATGTTTGACGTACGCGCCCGATGGCGCAGACGCGGCAGGGGCCCGCCTTTGCCGGGCTGAGGTCATGCGGCCACCCGCGGCAGCTTCGTCGTTCCAGGCGAGCTGCAAGCCCCTGGCTAAAGCCATGGGGTTCGGGGTTCATGACTCTCTCATAGCTCGCCATATGCCGTCCCATGAGTGACCGACGTCGCCTCGACGACTGCTATGCCGTCGGTGCGAGCGTGGACGGCCGCTCCGAAGGCGCCGGGGATATGGCGGGTATGGCGTCGCCAAGGCCGCGTCAGCAGGTCCGGCAACGAGGTAGGCAACCATCGCGGCGAAGCCGACGAAGCCGGTCCCCAGACCCACCAGGCCGCCGACAAGCAGGATGAGGAACCACGTCCTGTCCTGCAGTCGAGACGTATTGGCGAGCGCGCCGATCCAGGCCACCACCTGCACGAGGCCGCCGACCGCGGCGATACTGAAGCCGGTGATCATCAGGCTGAGCGTCGTCCAGAAGTAGTTATCCTGGTTGGGCACGAAATTCGAGCTGTTTGTGCCCGCCACCGGCTCCCAGTGGCCACCGTTGATCAGCATCAACGCCAGGAAGATCCCGCCGAAAACCAGTCCAGCGACCATCACGATCACTCCGGAGATCCACACCTTGGTGACGGTGGGCTTTGTCATCGAGCCCTGCCTCCTGTCCGAGATAAGCGCCGAGTCTCCAAGCGACGCCATCGACTCCACAAGACCACGCGCGTATCACATCGACGCCACGCACACCTGTTCGCGTCACACATCTGTGGCACAGCGCAGTCCCCCTGTCGGTTGACGATAGCTTCAAACAGCCATCACCACGGTAAGCTCAACATCACGAGGCAATAGCGATGACGTGTCCGCCAACTCTCCATTGTTCTCGCGGATTTTGAGCTCGCGGATTTCACGGCGCAGCCTCACCCGGAAGCATCTGGAGGTAAGCACGGACAAAGGCGGGCGCGGGCAGGGGCTGCCCGGCCCGTCGAGGCGTCCCACGCGGGACGCGTGCGAGGTTTAGGAGCCCTGGAACAGGGCGACGTTGAGGGTGTGGCCGGGGTCGGTGCCCGTCCAGGCGATGATGAGGCCCTGGTTCGAGGCGATCTGCGGCCCACCGAAGGCGCTGTCGGCGAGGACCGTCTTGGTGGTGGCGGCGTCGGGCCACTGAGGGAAGTTCTGCGTCCACTGGATGTTGAGGTGGTGCGCGGGATCGGTGCCCGTCCAGGCCATCCAGTAGTCCGGGCCGCCTTCGGCGGCGACGTACAACGAGGACGGCGCCTGCGCGCTGAGCTGGAGCGTGCCCGCCGCGCCGAGCGTATTGGTGAAGTGGCTGCCATCGGTCGAGGTCGCGAGGTTGAGGTGCTGCGTGGGCGTGGCCCAATTGAGCACTAACTGCGCGCCCGAGCCGAGGGCATAGACCGCGAGGTTCGGGCCTGCGGAGCTGCTGAACTGCGACAGGATGGTCTTGGTGCCCACCATTTTGGTGGAGAAGTTGATGGGGAGCACGTTCAGCGAGTGGTTGGCGTCGGTTCCCGTCCAGGCGAGGATCAGGTCGCTGCCGAAGTAGGCGAGCGCTGGGGCGTAGTTGCTCGACTCATGGCGGAAGGTCCACCGTTGCGCCACCTGGCCGGTGCTGTAGAAGGTCGCGAGGTTGAGCGAGTGATTACTGTCGGTGCCCGTCCACGCGACGGCGGTCGTACCGATGCCGCCGCCGAACTGGTAGATGGCGGGTCGGGCGAACGAGGTGTCGGGCAGGGTGATTGTGTTGCCGAAGTGCAGCGCGCCGAGGGCTGGGTTGTCGCTGCTCTGCAGCAGGTTGAGGTGATGCAGCGTGTCGGTGCCGGTCCAGCCGATGGTGGTGATCTCGTGGACGCCCTCGAAGTTGTCGGTGATGCTGGAGAGGGCGGGCCCGTCCACGCTGGTCTCGCCCCAGAGCGTCACCTTGTTCGACAGCGAGACGGCTTGTGGCGCGGCGCTAGCCTGCGGCGCGGCGGGTGGTTGAGCAGCAGCGCTTGCCGGAAGGGCGCTGACGAAGGTGAAGAGCAGGAGCGCGAGTCCCGCAAAGCCAAGACGTTTCAGCATACCATGCCTCCTGTGCACGTCCCCGTGCCCGGCGCCACAGCGGCGTCGCTACCTGAGAAAGCCGCTCGACGCGACGGTGCGTCGGGCGAGTTGGCTGGCGACGGGCGAGATGTCGAGCCGCCGAGGGAGACGCGGATCTCTGACGCGCTCAGCATCGCTCGCGAGATGGCGATCCCGACCGCCCTGCACCAACTATATACCCCCGCTTCCTTCAGTCAGTCACCAGAGACGCACAAGGGCATCACGACAGATAGGCGTCACCTCACATGAGGCTTTCATTTTGTTGAGTCCCGCTCGAGATACGCGGAGGTGATTCGCCCCGGTCGATTGTCTGGGTGAGCAGCCGGAGCACGTCGGGATGCCCGGACTCAGGCGAAGGTGAGGGCGTTTTGACCGGCAATGCAGGTCATATCAGGCGCGAAGGAAGGTCCTTCAGGAAGGCGGCGGCGATCCGCTGCGCGCAACCATGCGGGGAGAGCGCACTCGCGGCTTGCAACTCGCCGTGCGGATAGCCTGCTGCGGTCGGGCTGGAGACGATGCACGAGCCGGCGCAGGGCACCGGCATTGTCGATGCGGGCGGGCTTTGACATTGAGCCCTGCCTCCTATCCAAGATAAGCGCCGAGTCTCCAAGCGACGCCATCACGCACACCAGACTAACCGCGCATCTCATCCTCGCCACATGCGCCCGCATCCAGGCCGCATCGGCGTCACAGTCCCCATCGTCGTCCGTCTCGCGTTTACGCCCGGACCATCATCCGATCGTTCCCGGTGTCCGCTCGATCTCCTGTCACCGAGTGGGGCAGGATTATGTGGGCTGTATAGGCGATTGGCGCATGCGCGCATGTCACCGCGCCCCTCCGGAATACTACCAGAAGTCGCTTTCCGCTCGTGGCACATCTGCTGCCAATACCGACGTGACCGACTCTGACTCGGAGACTGCTTCGGGTGAGTCATCGTCAGGTCTTTGCGACACGTCGAGGGTGACGGCGATCTCGCCTCCCTCGTAGTGCACCTTGCAGGGGAAGCCTGAATGGCGGAAGACGTCCTGCATCCGTGCGTTCGACCTCATCGTTACGGCGACGAACGTGGTCAGGCCGCGGTCGCGTGCAATGCGAGCGAGGCCCTGAAGGAGCGTCGAGGCGAGCCCGTTCCCTTGCCACGCATCCTCGACCACAAAAGCCACCTCGGCACGGCCCGATCCTAGGCTCTCATAGCGTCCTACCGCGCGGATCGCCTCTCCACCGTCGGTGTCCGCGGATGACGTGGCGACCAGCGCCATGCGCTGATAATAGTCGAGATGCGTGAAACAGTAGGCATCCTCCCCGGACAGCTCAGGCATGTAGTGGAAGAAGCGGTAGATCACCGTCTCGGGCTTCAACCGTCGATGGAAAGCGCGGAGTCGCTCCGCATCATCTGGTTGGATCGCACGTATCATGACCGTTCGACCATCCCGCATCTGAAACGGCTCGGCGAAGCGCGCCGCATTTGGCGGCAGGACGCACGGGACCTCGTGTTCAGAATGAGGAGATGGTGCTTCCAGAGGTGGCGTCAACTCGGATGATGGAGATGACATAGCGATCCCCTCTTGCGCTGCTCATGTTTCCCACGTTCGCCCCCATTATGGATCCACATCCTCTCAGCTGCATCTCGCGAGCGCGACGTCTATCACGATACCCTCACGCGGCAGCGCCCGACCGGAGGATCCGGCCGATGACAGGAGCTACAGCGACTGCGTCACTGGCCCGTTGCGTGAGGTACTCGCGAGATGAGGCACCACATCTGTGACGTTCTCGTGCGGACCGAGCCATTCAATGGGTGCGTGCGCTTGGGCGCCGCGTTGTGCAGCGGCAAGCGAACGTACCCGATTCCGGGTGATTAGGTTCTGCAGACGAAGTTCTTTGACACTCCCCACGGCTCAGGCCGGGGGATGCTCAGTTCACCACCGCAGCTAACGCCACGGCTAACGCCACGGCTAACGCCACGGCTCCCTGACGGGCCTGCCCGGCCCGTTGCATGTTCCTGGCCGCGTTCTCATCACGGTCCAGCACCAGCCCGCAGTGCGGGCAGACATGGGTGCGCACGCTGAGACTTTTCGGCGCGCGCGCCCCACAATCGCTGCACTCCTGGCTGGTGAACGCAGGGGGTACCGCAATCACTCGACGCCCAGCCTACACTGCTTTGGCTTCAAGGATGGTGCGGAACTGCCCCCAGCCAGCATCGCCGATGCTCTTGGCCAGGTGGCGATTGCGCACCATGGTGCGGACCGGCAAATCTTCGAGCTAGAGCACGTCGTGCTGCCGGAGCAGGGCGAGCGCCGTCTTGTGGTGGTGGTCGGCGCGTTGGCGCTGCACCGTCTGCTGGGCGCGGGCCAGCAGGACCACCGCCTTCTTGCGGCGATGGCGCCCCTTCTTCCGCCGCGAGACCCGCCGCTGCGCTCGTGCCAGCCGCTGCTCCCCCCGGCGAGAGTGGCGCGGATTCTCGGCCGCCTCCCCCTCCGCCGTCACCAGGAACACCGTCAGGCCCCACGTCTATGCCGGTTTCTCTGCCGGTGAGAGGGAGCGGCTCGGTCGGCACGTCGGCACAGGAGAAGGAGACCTACCAGCCATCGGCCTCACGCGAGATCGTGACGGTCTGGGGCGTGCCCTCCAAGGGACGCGACCAGCGTACCGCGAACCTGCCGATCTTGGACAGCACCAGGAAGCCGTTGTCCAGCCGGGCGCCGCCATGCTCCCCCGCCTGCGGATAGGTGAAGCTGGTGTAGCGGTCCTTGCCCTGGAAACGCGGATACCCTGGCTTCTCGCCCGCTTTCACGCGCCGGAAGAACGCCTGGAACGCCTTCTCCAGGCGGTGCAACACGTCCTGCAACACCTGGGCGTTGAGGTCCCGGTACTCGGGGCGCGCCTCCTTGATGCTCGGCAGTTGTGCCGATTGCAGGGCAAAGCTGACCGAGACGCCACATTGCTCCCAGGCCACCTTCCGCTCTTCCAGGCCCGCGTTGTACAGCTCGCGACAGCGCCACACGACCACCGCCAACGCCCGTGCTTGCTCGGGCGTTGGCTGCAACCGGTACTTGAAGGTCTTGCGCACGCGGTCACGTTCCATGCTCTCCTATTCCGCTCGGCGGCTGGAAAAGCGGATATCGCCTGGGACAGTTGTCGCCTTTCAGGTGACTCGGCTTTCAAGCGGCCCGGCTGTCATCCCCATGCCTGAAGGCAGGGGCACTCAGCCAATTCTTTTGGTAGACGAGTGGGAGGAGGGTCCTCAACGTGACTCCACGCAGCAGCCGTCTCGCCGTACTGACGAGTGGCGGTGACGCGCCGGGGATGAATGTGGCTATTCGCGCTATTGTGCGAACCGCTTCCGCTTCGGGCGTCGAGGTCGTCGGCGTCCAGAATGGGTATTCGGGGCTGCCGAGGGGGGATACCTGCCTGCTGGATGATCGCTCAGTCGCTGGTATTATTCAGTCGGGTGGGACAATCCTCGGCACGGCACGCTGTTCCTCATTCCGCGAGGATGAACAGCAGCGCGTCGCGATCGCGACACTCGACGAGCTGGATGTGGATGGCCTGCAAGTGATCGGCGGCAACGGCTCGCAGCAAGGCGCACTGGCCCTGCATCAACTCGGCCTGCCCGTGGTCGGCATCGCTTCTACCATCGACAACGACCTCGCCGAGACGGAGACGACGATCGGGTTCGATACGGCGCTCAATACGGCGGTGGAGTGCATCGATAAGCCGAATACAACGGCGACCTCGCACCACCGCGCGTCCATCATCGAGGTGATGGGACGCAAATCCGGCTACCTCGCCCTCATGTCCGCCATCGCCACCCGCGCGGAGTCGGCCCCCGTCCCGGAGTGGGAGATCGCCGCAGAGGCCATTGCCAAGGATGTGCAGAAGCAGAATGCACGTGGCAAGCGACACTCTATCGCGGTGGTGGCCGAGGGTGCATCCTTGTGGCCGCGCGCGACCTCGCGGGGTATCTCTGTGCCCACCCATGCGCCTTCGAGGCGCGACTGAGCGTACTTGGGCATGTCCAGTGCGGCGGCTCGCCGACGGCCTTCGACCGCACCCTCGCCAGTCGACTGGGTTCCTCCGCGGTTGACTCTCTGTTGGCAGGGCGATGGGGTGTCGTTATGGGGTGGAAGGGCAAACCGACCAGGAAACCGCTGGATCTCGCCATAGCGCCGTGCCAGAAGGTGACGCCGGAGTTGCTGCAGCTAGCGGATATGCTCGCTCGCTCGTACGCGCCACGGGCGCAAGTCGATGACTCCCTCGTGAGGAGATGGGCGCCCGGCGTGACTGGGCCGTGACATCGACCTGCGAACCTGTAGATAGGAGTTGCGCCGTCACTGACGAAACCTGCAATCGGCCTGTGGCTGAGGCACAACGGCTCCGACATTTGAAGGGGGCAGGTTATGTTTCGTCGCATCGTCGTCCCTCTCGACGGGACCTGCTTTTCAGAGGCCGCGCTCGCACCCGCGCGAGAATTGGCGCGAGCGTTCAACGCGCGCCTCGAGATCGTCCGTGCGCTCAGTCCCGACGATATCCCATCCGCCGCCTTCGCCGATGACGAGATGATCGCACTGGGCCGTATCGACGATGCGGACACGTACCTCCGCCGCATCGTGGATCTGCTCCGCGAACAGGGTTACAAAGCGGACATGTCGCTGCGCCACTCCCTGCCCGATGTGGGCATCGCGGCGATCGCGGAACTTGACCACGCGGACGTCATCGTCATGACGACACATCTGCGCTGGAAGGTCGATCCGTCGGGCGGACCGAGCACGACGCTGCAGCTCTTCGGGCGCACGCGGACGCCGATCCTGGTGTGGCGCGTGTCGGGGGCGCTTGAAGAGGACGGAGGTCCGGATGTGGACGAGCGTCCGCCGCGGCTGGCGAGGACTGAATCGCCAATTATGGTACCGCTGGATGGCTCGACCTTTGCGGAGCGTGCCCTTGGCCCGGCCGAGACGCTGGCGAAGACCTTCGGCCTCTATTTGCTGTTGGCGCACGCGGTTGAGCCTGGCGCGACGCTCGAAGATGAGATCGCCGCCGAGCGCAGGGCCGAGGCATACCTCCATCGCGTACGCGGCCAGGTTGAGGCGCGTGGCGGGCGCGCGGCGGTATCCGTCCAACGCGGGACACCGTTCAGCGTGATCGATCGGCTTTGGCGCGAATTCGACGCCGGGCTGATTGTGATCGCCAGCCACGGGCGCAGCGCGCCCGTTGGCACCTTCCTCGGAAGTGTTGCCGCTCGCATCATGGAGGAGATCGAGGCGCCGGTCCTGGTGATTCCGCCGACCGCCGAGGAGTTCCATCCGACGCGCACGACGGAACCACCCATCTGGCAGCACGAGATCGTGGACAGAGGGTAGGCACACGCGACGTGATGATTGGGTCGTTTCGGGGGCGGGCTCATCAGTTCATGGGCTCGCCCTTCGTGTGAGGGACGTGGTGCGCGGCGACCGAGCGGGCTCGCGCCGGTGAGAGGTGGGCTTCGTATGACCATGTGGTGCGACGCGTCCGAGGCCGTCCAGGTGGTGGAATCGGGCAATCGGGTCTTTATCCAGGGGGCGTGCTCGACGCCCCTGCCGCTGATCGAGGGGCTGATCGCGCGCGGCAACGAGTTGTGGAACGTGGAGATCACGCACCTGCACACGCACGGCCCCGCGCGCTACTCCGAGGCGGAGTGGCAAGGACACTTCGCGACGCGGGCGCT
The DNA here is from genome assembly GCA_963841205.1 of uncultured Chloroflexia bacterium. Taxonomy (GTDB): domain Bacteria; phylum Chloroflexota; class Ktedonobacteria; order Ktedonobacterales; family JADMIN01; genus CAWAWP01. The sequence continues at coordinate 87,928 of CAWJCH010000032.1, forward strand.
CTTCGTCGCGGAGAACGTGCGGGATGCCGTCAACGCCGGACGCGCCAGCTATACGCCAGTCTTCCTCTCGGACATCCCGGCGATGTTCGCGCCGGGCGGCGAGCTGCCGCTCGACGTTGCCCTCGTGCAGGTGAGCCCGCCGGATGCGCATGGGTTCTGCTCGCTCGGTCCCTCGGTGGATGCCACGCTCTCTGCGGTGCGGCATGCACGCCATGTGGTGGCATTGGTGAATCCGCGCGTCCCGCGCATCCACGGTGACGGCTTCATCCGGATGAGCGACGTCGAGCGCGCGGTGAGGTGGGAGGGCGAACTGCTGGAGTATCCGGAGCGCCCGCCGAGCCAGGTTCACTGCCAGATCGGCAAGCATGTCGCGAACCTGATCGACGACGGCGCCACCCTCCAGCTTGGCATCGGCGCGATCCCGGATGCAGTGCTCTCGCAACTGCGCGACAAGCATGACCTCGGCATTCACAGCGAGATGTTCTCGGATGGGGTGGTCGATCTCGTCGAGGCGGGCGTCATCACGGGGGCACGCAAGGAGATCGATACTGGCAAGATCGTCGCGTGCTTCATCGCCGGCTCGCGCCGTGTCCTAGACTTCGCGGACGACAACCCGATGGTCGACCTGCGCCCGGCGGATTACACCAACGACACGCGCGTGATCCGGCAACTCAGCCGCATGGTCGCCATCAACAGCGCCATCGAGGTCGATCTGACCGGGCAGGTCTGCGCCGAGTCGGTCGGCACGCGCGTCTTCAGCGGCGTGGGCGGGCAGATGGACTTCCTGCGCGGGGCGGCGCTCGCCGAGGACGGCAGGCCGATCATCGCGCTACCGTCTTCGGCACGACAGCCTGCCACGGCCACCTCGCTGCCGTCGCCACTCGGCATCACGCCGGTCAACAAGCAGATCTCGCGCATCGTGCCGGTGCTAGCTCCCGGCGCCGCGGTGACGAGTACCCGCGCGCACGTGCGCTACGTCGTCACGGAGTATGGCGTGGCGGAGCTCCACGGGCGCGACCTCGCCGAACGTGCCCGGCTGCTGATCTCCATCGCCGCGCCGGAGTTCCGCGAGGAGTTGACCGTCGCGGCACGGGCGCTGCATCTGCTCTAGGGGCGACCTAACCCCTGCTCCCCTTCCCCGTGGGGGAAGAGGTTTGTCGCTGGTCAGGCTATTTGGCTTTTCGCAAATTCGTCTCGTGGGCGCGTTAGCCCGTAGTGGTCTAGATAGCCCTTAGTGCAGGCGATCATGAGTCCGTTCCGCCTTTGACAGGAGGAGTGACACAAGATGGCGTGTGCCAAGTGATCAATCCAGACATCGCCCGCACCTTCCAAGGCAGGAGGATGCGAGCGAATGTTTTTTATGCTCGCCGGTGCGCATGAGCGGCGCGTGGTGGATCAGTTGAGGGCGTCTCGCATTACGACCGGGCTGAGCGGCGCGACAAATCGCTGCGTCGAGGCGGGGCGCGCTCGCAGGGGAACCACAGGTGCGGCTGGTGGGCACGGCGCGGCGGCAGCGTGAGTCATGCCCTGCACGTAGGAGTTGGCATCGTCCACGATCCCGCGCATCGCCGCGCTCGCCGCGCGCTCAGCCTCGATGCTCACCCAACAGACGACGACAGTGAGCGCCCTGGCGACGGCCAGACACGCGACGGTGCTGGCGGCGACGTAGCCGAAGGTGAGGCCGGCCAGCACGGCGGCGAGATGGACCGGCCAGGCGGGGACGCCGCCGCTTGCCACGATGCCCACGCACTCGACGAGAGCAGCGCCGAATAGCGCGAAGAGTGCTCCCCAGGCTACGACGAGGATTGCCTCGTGCTTGTAGGTGGCGAGCACGCGATCGAGTTGTGTCAGGATAAGTCGATCGAAAGACGTAGACATAGGACAGCTCCTGTCCCTCCCGACGATCGATGAGGGACGACTCCCTCGGCATCTGCGACGAGCATCCTAGCTGCGAAACCCTGGCGCTCGGCGAGAAAGCAGGCGCAACGCACGCGATCTCGCCGGGGCGGCTCGGCACGGCGGGCTATTCCGCGTGCTGGACGCGCATGAGCAGCATCGGCACCGTGAGCGAGCGCAGCGCGTACTCCGCCACGCTGCCGAAGAGCCAGCGCCCGATCCCGCCGCGCCCGTGGGTCGCCATCAGCACGAGGTCGTATGGCGCCCGCGAGCCATCGGCGTTGAGGGTGCCGTGCGCGGCAGAGGCGAGCACCTCGGCGGCTATGCCGTGCGCCACCAGCGTCTCGAACTCCACCGGCGCGGGGGCCAGCGTTGCGGCCAGCGTGGTGCGCACCTGATCGAGATATGCGTGGCTATCCGAACGCTCCACCGAGCGCTCGTCCACGTTCAAGAGCGTGACGTGACGAGGGACGGCCTGCTCGTTCGTGCCGGAGAGCAGCGTCCGCAGCGGAGCGAGCGCCGCCTCGGAGAGCGGCGAGCCGTCCAGCGGGACGAGCAGGCGAGTCACTGTGGCCATGGGGATGTCGCGCTGACTCGCCTCGATAGGTACGAGCAGAAGCGCGGCGGGTCCGCGACGCAGCAACGAGTCGGCGAGGCGGCCAACCGGGAAGAGGCTGCTTCGCTCATGATGCCGAGTGGCCAGGATCGCCAGATCGGCGTGTGCGCGCGCCTCGTAGGCGACCAGCGCCTCGATCACGGAGGCCGCGTGGAGTACCTGATAGCTCACCCGTGGAGCCGTCGCGGCCATGCGCTCGCGCAGCGCCGCCAGGTACGCGGGCATGTCGCCCGGGGCAGCATCCTTGGAGGCGAACACGCTGCTGATCACCCGATCGGTCACTGCGGCGATGCTCGGCATCTCTGGTCCGGCCACGTTGACGAGGGTGATCGCGGCGCCAGTCAATTCTGCCACGGCAGCGGCGTAGGGCAGTGCGCACTCGGCCTCGGGCGTGCCATCCAGCGGGACGACGATCTGCTGGATGGGCAGCGCGGCTGGCAGCGTGCGCAGGGCTGGGTTGACGGGTTCCGGAGTTGCAGGCGGTACGCCCAGCACGGCAGCGTGCAATCGCTCGCGGGCCTGCGCCGTGACGTCCTCGGAGATGCGATGCGTTTCCGCCTCCACGATGCCGTGCCGTCGCACCTCCATCGTCTCTGCTTGGCCAGCGCCCGCCGCGTGTAGCGCGTCGACCGTCGCATGATGCGCCACGATCGGTGAAAGGGGTTCTTCGTCTTCCTGATGCTCGGCAGTAGTGTTGTTCTCAGTGTTGGACATTGTCGTCCTTCCTTTCGATGGCCCTCCCGGCGACGTTGCCGGTGCGCCTCGGCGCGACATTCTGGCACTCATAGTTAACAGGAGCGAGGTCACGAGGAGGTATTGGCGCGGAGAGCCAAGGTCACAGCCTCGTCACGAGGCGAGAAAGATCGCTCATCATCTCATCAGCTTGCGCATGAGGCGCCGCTTGACCAACTCGACGAGGCCGAGGTAGGTGGCGGTGAAGAGGACGAGATAGGCGAAGTAGAGCGGGGGCAGGGGCACGAAGCCCAGCGTCGGCGCGAGGGGGGTGAACGGCAGCAGTAGCCCGACAAGGACGACGGCGAGCACCGTCACCGTCAGCGGGCGGCTGGGACGGCTCTTGAACGGATTGCCCGCCGTGCGAATGACGAAGAGGACCAGCGTCTGCGTGGCGAGCGATTCGACGAACCAACCCGTGTGGAAGAAGGCGGGCGTGGCGTGGAAGACCGTGAGCAGCACCAAGAATGTGAGGAAGTCATAGATCGAGCTAATTGGGCCGATAGAGAGCATGAAGTTGCGGATGAGGGAGATATCCCATCGGCGCGGCTTGTGGATGTACGTCGCGTCCACGTTGTCCGTCGGGATGGTGATCTGGGAGAGGTCGTAGAGGAAGTTGTTGAGCAGGATCTGCGTCGGCAGCATCGGCAGGAACGACAGGAAGACGAAGGCGCCGGCCATGCTGAACATGTTGCCGAAGTTCGAACTGGTGCCCATCAGCAGGTACTTCATCACGTTGCCGAAGGACTTGCGGCCCTCGATGATGCCCGCGTGGAGCACGCCCAGGCCGCGCTTGAGGAGGATCAGGTTGGCGGCGTCCTTGGCGACGTCCACGGCGCTCGCCACGGAAATGCCCACATCCGCCGCGTGGAGCGAGGGCGCGTCGTTGATGCCGTCGCCGAGGTAGCCGACCACGCGTCCGCGCGCTTTGAGCGCCAGGATGATGCGGTTCTTCTGCGCCGGGGAGACGCGGGCGAAGACGTCCACCTGCTCGACGACGTGGAAGAGCGCACCGTCGGTCATCTTCTCCAGGTCCGCGCCGAGCACGATGCGGCGTACGTCCAGCCCCACCTGCTCGCAGACGTGGCGCGCGACGAGATCGCCGTCGCCGGTGAGGATCTTCACCGCAACGCCGTCGTCTCGCAGGGCGCGAATGGCATCGGCGGCATCCTGAAGGGGCGGATCGGCGAAGGCGATGTAGCCGGCGAAGACGAGATCGTGCTCGTCGACTACGTGGTAGGAAACCTGGGCGGGCATCGAGGCGTATGCGACGCCGAGCACGCGAAACCCCTGTTCGCTGAGCTGCTGATACGTCACATTGCAGACCGCCAGATGCGCGTCCTCCAGCGCGCTCACCTGACCACGGACCTCGACCCTTGCGCAGACCGCCAGCACGCTCTCAGGCGCGCCTTTGGTGATCAGCATGCGTTCGTCTCCGCGCTTGACGACGACGGAGAGGCGGCGGCGCTCGAAGTCGAACGGCATCTCGCCGATCTTCTCCCAGCCGTCGGTATCGAGGCCAGGGACGGCCAGGATGGCGGTGTCGAGCGGGCTGCGAATGCCGGTCTCGAAGGCGCTATTGACGTACGCGAGCCGCAACGGTCTATCTGCGGGCGCACCGGTCGGATCGAGGTGCTGCTCCAGGTGCATCTCACCGCTGGTCAGCGTGCCGGTCTTGTCGCTACAGAGGACGTCCATGCTGCCGAAGTTCTGGATCGCCTCCAGGTGCTTGACGATCACACCTTGCCGCGACATGCGGACGGCCCCCTGCGAGAGCGTCACCGTGGTGATCATGGGGAGAAATTCAGGCGTCAGCCCGACGGCGAGCGAGACGGCGAAGAGCAGCGACTCGAACGGATCGTGATGACCAACGACGCCGACGAGGAAGACGAAGAGCACCAGGAAGAAGACGACTTGCAGGATCAGGAAGCCAAAGCGCTTCATGCCGCGCTCGAACTCCGTCTCGGGTGGCCGCTCGGACAGACGCGCGGCGATCCCGCCGAACGCGGTGCGCGGGCCGGTGGCCATCACGACGGCGGTCGCCGTGCCGCTGACCACGGAGGTCCCGAGGAAGAGACGATCCGGCGCATCGGCGTCGGTCGGCGCCGACGCGACCGGGCCGGGGCCTGTCTTCTCGGCGGGAAGCGATTCGCCCGTCAGCGCCGCCTGCTGGACGTGAAGGTCACGCGCCTCTAGGATGTGTGCGTCGGCGGGGATGAGATCGCCGGCGACGAGGCGGATGAGATCGCCGGGTACCACTTCGTGGCGCGGCAACTCGACCCACTGGCCATCACGCAGGACGCTGGCCGTCGGGGCGACGGATTGGCGCAGACGCTCCGCCGTACGCTGTGAGCGGTAGGACTGCACGAAGTTGAGGGTGTTGCTGAGGAGGACGATGACGATGATGATCGCGGCGTCCACCGGCTCACCCAGCGTCGCGGCGGCGACCGCGGCGGCGAGCAGGATCAGGACGAGCGGATTGCGGAACGTGGCGAGGAATTGGGCGGGCGCGCTGAGATGCCCGCCGGAGACCGGCTCGTTCGGTCCCACCTGCGCCAGCAGATCATGCGCCTGCTCGCTCGTCAGTCCCACTGGCGTGGCAGAGGTCGTCGGGTCTGCCACGCGCGGTGACGGGCCTGCCGCCACGGGCGATGTGACGCCTTCGTGTCCGTCATTCATCGCTGCACACTCCGTTCATCGCCGTCGGAGACGGCATAGGCGACGGGCATCGGAAAAGCCACCTGAGACGGCCAAGCGCGCAACAATGATGCCCCGATCGGTCGAGAACGATGCTGTTGGATCGGGTCCGCTCGGAACGAACAGCGAGGGCGAATCCTCCGGCAGGAGGCTCCGCCCTTCGCAGGGTCATCGCGCTTCCACTAGGCGATTCTACGCCGCGATGCGCGCCGGTGCGGGCTTGTGGGCCCGCTTGACCATCATCCGGTTGGCCGAGGCGAGCGCGCGGACGAAGAGCCAGGCGGCGATGAGCGCGGCGCACGCGAGCGAGACCCACATGATCACCAACGCTACAGAGGGATTCGCGTTACTCACCAAGGTATTGGCGAACCACGCGAGGTTCACCTGGCTGGCCGCCTCGACGCCGAAGACCTGCGGCAGATAGTAGAGCGTCGCGCCGAGCACGAGGAAGACCGTCGCCAGGCGATAGGCCTGGAGGTCGTCGTCCACGCGGCGCACCATCTTGACGGCGAGCGCCAGCAGCAGGCAGAGCGCGGCGATGGGGCCGGTCAGGGGCAGCGGATTGTTGGCCACGATGTTGGGCTGGAAGAAGACCCAGCTCAGCGCGAAGGTGAGCACGATGAGCGCGTCGCGCAGCAGGAGGTAGGTCATCCACCAGATGTCGGCGCCGAGGCGCAGGCCGCAGCGTCTGAGGGTGCGCAGCACGTAGGGGCGGCCCAGGTGCAGCACCAGGGTCATCGTCCAGAGGACGGGCAGGAAGGCGACGATGGTGGCGATCAGCCAGGTCGAACCGCCTTGGACGAGCGCTTGGGTGAGGGCTTGGGTCAGTTGGTCGGGCGTCATGGCATGGCTCCTCTTGTGTGTCTCCGCGAGGGGGGAGTGATGCGGTCGTCGACGTTGCCGCTACTGGATCGCCTGCTGGATCGCTGGGCTGGGAGCCTCTACCGCCTCGTCTTCGGGCCTGCCGCCGGTGCGCAGCGCGTAGAACGCCGCGATCGCGCCCATCAGGGCGAGCAAGCCGATCGAGACGTAGGCGAGGCCGACGGCCCAGGACGGGTTGGTGTTGGTCACGAGGGCGTTGCTGAAGTCGAGGAAGCTGCCGGTGACGACGGCGTTGGCCTGCACGCCGAAGAGGTAGGGGATGAAGTAGAAGGCGGCGCCGAGCGCCAGCAGATACGTGACGGCGCTGTAGCTGCGCGCGTTCTGGTCCGGGTCGCCCATCAGCTTGATCAGCAGCACGCCGAAGAGGCACGCCGCCGCGAGGCCGCCGGTCAGCGGCAGGGCGTCGGTGACGACGACGTCCGGGAAGAAGAACATGAAGCTCATGATCACGCCGGAGGCGATCAGGAGGTCGCGCAGGCCGACGTAGATCAGCCAGAGCAGGTCGGCGCCGAGGCGCAACGTGAAGCGGTCGATCATGTCGAGGAGGTAGGGGCGACCGAGGTGCAGGCCGAGGATCACCAGCCAGAGGATCGGCAGGACCGCGGCGAGCGTCCCCTCGAGGAACTGCTCGCCGCCGCCGTTGATGGCGGAGACGATAGAGTTGGTCAGGTCTTGCGGCGAAATTGCGGCGAGTACCGATAACATGGAAGAACCTCCCCAAGCAGAGTCGATGGTGGACGCTAGTCGGTGGTCGCGGTCGGCGCTGGCGTCTGCCTGCCGACGACGTGCATGGTGGGACAGAGGTAGGCGAGATCGCAGCGCAGGCAGCGGGCCGCCTCATGCCGGGCCTGCTCCTCGGTGAACCCCGCGGCGAACTCTTGCGCCCGATCGCGTGCGACGCCGGACTTGAAGGGCATCTCCGCGCGCGGGGTGGGACGCAGGTCGAGCGAGACGACGCCGCCCTTCGGCAGCGTGGAGCGGGTCTCGTACTCGTCCTCGGGCAGCTCGGTGATCGCGTCGGGCGGCAGCTTCTGCAGGTAGGCGTGGATCGACCGCGCGGCCAACCTGCCGTGCTCGGCGGCGTGGATCACGGTCTTGGGGCCGTAGGTGACGTCGCCCGCCGCGAAGACGCCGGGCGCGCCGGTGGCGAGCGTCGTGGGGTTGATCAGCAGGCCGCCCCACGCGGTCACCTCGACGCTGGTGCCTTGCGGCAAGAACGAGGGATCGGGCGCCTCGCCGACGGCGACGAGCACGCTGTCGCAGGGGAGGTCGAACGCGGCGTCCGCGATGGGCACCGGCCTACGCCGACCCTGCTCGTCGGGCTCGCCGAGCGTCATGCGCTGGCAGCGGATCGCCGTCACGCGATCGCGCCCGACGATGCGCACGGGCGCCGCCAGCTCGTGCAGGTGGATACCCTCCTCCACGGCGGCATGCACCTCGTCTTGCTGCGCGGGCATCTCGGCCCGGCTGCGGCGATAGAGGATGTGGACCTCGGTCGCACCCGCGCGCAGGGCCGAGCGTGCCGCGTCCATCGCCGTGCTGCCGCCGCCCACCACGGCGACGACGCCTGCGAGCTGCGTGTCGGGCTCGAGGTTGAAATGTTTCAGGAACGTCGTGGCGGGGACGACGCCCTCCAGCGCTTCGCCCGGCACGCCAAGGCGCTGGCTCTGTTGCGCGCCCACCGCCAGCAGGACCGCGTCGAATTCGGCCTGCAACTCGGTCAGCTCGACGTCGCGGCCGACCGCCGTGTTGAGGCGGAAGGTCACGCCGAGGTCGCGGATCGCGTCGAGGTCGCGATGGAGCTCGACGCGCGGCAGGCGATACTCCGGGATGCCGATCGCCAGCATGCCGCCGGCGACCGGCATGGCGTCGATGACGGTCACGCCGTAGCCGCGGCGCGCCAGGTAGTACGCCGCGCTGAGTCCCGTCGGCCCTCCCCCGACGACGGCGACCTGCTCCGCGTGCTGGTGCAGCGGCGGACGCACGGTACGCTTCCACGGCGACGCGTTATCGGTCACGAATCGCTTGAGATCGCGAATGGCGATCGGCGCGTCGAACTCGCCGCGGCGGCACACGTCTTCGCAGGGCGCCGTGCAGATGCGACCGCAGATCACGGGGAAGGGGTTCGGCTCGGACGCGACGCGCAGGGCCTCGTCGTAGCGGCCTTCGGCGATCAGGCTGACGTAGAGGCCCGCGTTGGTGCCGACCGGGCACGCCGCCTGGCAGGGCGCGCGCAGATCCTCCGCGCGCTCACCAAGCCACGTGCGGTACGACTGCCACACCGCGGTGCGCTCGGCGACATGCCAGGCGTCGCGCGCGCCCCACGGGATCTCGCCGGGCGCTGCGGGCGTGGCGCGGGTGTACGCGTCGAGCGGCTGCCAGCCGTCGCTCGCCGGCAGGTGCGTGACGATGCCCCGCCGCGCGAGCGCGACCTCGGCGACGCCGCCCTCGATCGTGATCGCGTTGGTCGGGCATTCCTGCGCGCAGACCTGGCACCCGATGCACTCCGCGACCTGGACGGGTGCGAGCATCATCCACGCGCGGAGTCCGTTGACGCCGGGGATGGGGCTGCGCCGCTGGGACGCAGCAGCGAGTTCACCCGGCTCGGTGGGCCTCGTCATGTCGAGGCAACGCACCGGGCACAGGTCCATACAGATGCCGCAGTTGATGCATGCGTGCTCGTTGACCTGAAAGCGATACGCCATACGACTCCCTCTCGGTGTTTCCTCTTGCAGAGGTGGCGCCCGATGCTCTCAAACGGCTGCGAAGCTCCACGGCATTGAGGAAACGCGCAGTGTGGTCCTTCGAATGATGCTGGTCGATCGTCTCGTACCCATCACTGATGGGAGGAGCCGTGTCACGGGGACATCACATCGGGAGCGTCTGTGGGCGACATCTCGGCATCGAGGACGCGCGCCGCCAAAGGTTGAGGGCGCGACACAGCACGTCACTCTCGCGCTCGGCGTCGCTCAACATCTGGTGTTGCAGTCACCACAGGTGGTGATGGAGGCCTCGGCGGCGCAGCAATTCGTCCTCGCGCCCGCGCTCTACGACATGGACGTCATCCAGCACCGAGATCTCGTCCGCAGAAGCAAGCCCGACGAGGCGATGGGCGATCACGAGCGTCGCGCGGTCGCAGTTGAGGTCGAGGAGGTTGAGCATGACCTAGCGCACCGTCGAACGGATCAGCGCTGCTCGTTCAGCAGCGCCGCCGCCTCGAGCAGTTCGTTCCCGCTCTCCTCCATTGCATTCGCAGAGACCATACTCAGCCAGGCGGGCCAGTTGCAGCGCGCCGGCGAACGCCTCGCGGCTCAATCCACTCCTCCGCTCCACCTCACGCCATTGATCCGGCGCGATTCGGAGGTGCCGCTCCTTCGGGTCAACGCCGCCGACCTGCCGCATCGCCCCGAGTAAGCGGACGACCGACGCCGTCACCGGATAGGCGAGATCCGCCGCCTCGGCAACGGCGCTGGCGAGCTTCTCCCCGGCCTCCGTCCTCACGATCTGGCCGTCCACCTGCCGCGCGATCAGCCCGCGCGTCTCGAGATGTTCGAGCGCCTCCGCTGTCGCCTCGTCCACCGGGCGCGACGAGTGCATACAGGGACTTCCCTGGGCGATGAGCACGTGCGCTTCACGTTTGGTGAGGGTGAGCCGCCGCACACCACTCGTTGCCAGGGCGGCATAGCAGTGGCCCGACTGCGTGATGCCGTCCGCTCCCAAGAGACCTTGCGCTCGGGCTGCCTCGATCCAGGCCGTCGCCGGGGCGGCATGGTGATGGCCCCCCCAGGTGATCGCCTTCACGGCGTCTGTCGTGATCGTCCGTGGCTCGCGCTGACCCCGGCCAAGCTGCTCGTCAACCACCTCGTTGCCGCGCAAGGTCAGTTGGTAAGTAGTCGCCCTTCCGCTGCCGTCTGAGCGCACCAGATCCAGCGACTCCAGGTGCAGCAGCTCGTCCTCAGCGTCGCGGACCGAGGCGAACGTGTGGTCGCGCCATTTCAGATCTTCCAGCGTGGCGAGCGCTGCTTGCTTGCGGCTGGTACGGCTATCCGCCAGCTCGCCGCCGTACTGCCCGATGCTGTCCCCGTAGGCGTGCTCCACTTGGGATACCAGTTCGCCGCGGATCGCGGCGCGGGTCGCTCCGCGTGAGTCGCCGTCCTCAGGCGAGAGCTTGCGCAGCGTGGACAAGATCTCCACCTCGCCCCCGCTTATGGCAAATGTCGCGAGCTCGCCCGGCGCGGGACTTCGCAGCAGCGCGTAGACGCGCATTGCGCCCGATCCAGAGGCGGTCAGTGCGCCTTCCGCGTCGAGGTATCCGAGAACCTGCAACACCTCGATCTGCGCCGGGGAGACGACCTGCACGCCACGCTGCGTGATCCTCGCGAGCGCGCGCAGCACTTCGGCGTCGAGCACCATGCCGCTCGTCGGGAATGTGCCGACGCGCAGGGTGTCGTAGACCGCCTGGCCGAGCGTGGTCAGCATATACGACTCGGCGTCCGGCACGCTCCACACCAGCAGTTCCATAGCCTCTAGCTGGGCCAGATGGGCGAGCGTGAGGCGCTCCCCACACGCCTCCGCGCTGGAGAGATCGACGGTGAGGAGGGCCGCGGCAAGCCCGCTAGTGACTTCCAGCCTGGGGCAGCAGCGTCGCGAGAGGTCGAGCCACGCCCGACCGTACGCGTTCAGCCGGAGGTGCTGGATCTCCATGCCAAAGTCATTCGGCGTCTCCACCATGCTGCGCTCGGCCAGCAGCTCTCCGGTGAGCGGGCCAATCTGACCGTTGCAGCGGGATGCGGCCTCCAACGCCGCCAGCACCTCAGAGCCGAGGAAGCGCCAGCCACGCTCGATCTCCGCCGAGGCCGGCATCGCGCCGTCGGTGAGCATGCGCCGCAGCAACCGTGCCGTCTCTTTGCCGAAGCCGGTGAGTGTATACCCCGCCGGCGGATCTCCCGTCACGATCCCTTCCAGATCGAGCACGTGCCATGTTTCTGGCGACGCCAGCAGCGGCTCCCTCATCGTCACGCCGCGCGTGGGCACCGCGGTCGAGTCCAACAGCTCGATAAGCTGGACGTGTTCGGTGGTGAGCAGCATACGTCACCTCACTTCTTGCTACTGCGTGTCGGAGTCCCGGTGGGTGCAGGTTGCCTCATGCCGAGCGCGGCACGCTCAGCGGGTCGCTCCCGATTCGCCTTCTCAGCATCGCGCACCTGGCTCTCACCCGTGTCACGTCCGCAGGCTCTCCCAGCACGGGAGCATCACGGGTGCTGTCGGAAGGAGTCGAGCACTTTCATGTAGTTGGCTCGCTCGAACGCCGCCGGATCAGCCACGGCGCCCTGGCTCATGCTGCCACGCATTTGTTCGATGGAGTCGTACTCGCGCAGCGTCATCCACTCGTGCATGCCGTCGAGGATCGCCGTCAATCGTGGGACGTCGTGCGCTAGGAGTTCGGAGGCTAGCATGGCGACGTTGGCTCCCGCCATCATCGCTTTCAGCGCATCCTCAGGCGTGTGGACGCCGCTCGTCAGCGCGAAATCCGCCTGGATGCGACCGTAGAGCAGCGCGATCCAACGGAGTGGCAGCAACAGTTCGCGGGAGGTGCTGAGTTCCAGGCGCGGAATCACCTCCAGATTCTCGATGTCGAAGTCTGGCTGGTAGAAGCGGTTGAAGAGCACCAGGCCGCGCGCGCCCGCCTCGACGAGCCTCCGCGCTAGGTGCGGTAGTGAGCTGAAAAACGGGCTGAGCTTCACGGCGACCGGGATATCCACCTGGCTCGCGACGTCACGCACGAGCTCGACGTACGAATTCTCCAACTCGGCGGCGGCTAGGTGCGGATCGACTGCGAGATAGTAGATATTGAGCTCCAGAGCGTCTGCGCCGGCGTCCTGCATGTGCCGGGCGTATTCGACCCAGCCGCCCGATGAGACACCATTGAGGCTTGCGATCACCGGAATATCTACCGCAGCCTTGACCGACTCTAGATGTTTCAGGTAACGCTCCGGTCCGATGTTGTAGTGCTCCAGATCGGGGAAGTAGCTCATACTCTCGGCGTAGGAGTGCGAACCCACGTGCAAGTAGTGGTCGAGTTCCAGGCTCTCATGGGTAATCTGCTCCTCGAAGAGCGAATAGAGCACCACAGCGCCTGCGCCCGCGTCTCGCAGCCTGCGGACGTTCTCCACGCTCTTGGAGAGCGGCGAGGCGGAGGCAACCAACGGACTTCTCAATCGCAGTCCCAGATAGGTCGTCGTGAGATCCGGCATGGCTCGCCTCCTCTTGCATGGTCGTGCTCGGTCGGTCGTGGGTGATGGCTCGCGCGCCTCAGCCCTCGTCCGGCGTTGACTTCAGCGCGGCGAGCGTGGCGAGCGTGGCGAGATCGGCCCAGTGTCCGTTGGCCTGCGCCGCCGCATCGTTTGCGTTCGGATGCGCCGTGGACGCGGGTTCGTTCGCCCGCTCGTGGTACTCTTCCCAGCGCCGCGTCACGTCGCCCTGAGCCTGCTGCATGAGCGCCGCCGCGCGGGCGGGATCGCTCTGCGCCAGCATGCGATAACGCGTCTCGTTGTAGGCGTACTGCTCCAGCGGCAGCGACTGGCGTCTTCGAGTCCAGCGAGAGCGGATTCTTGCCTTCGTCGGCCAGCCGTGGATCGTAGTGGTACAGCGGCCAGTAGCCCGTCTGCACGGCGAGCTTCTGTTGATCCAGCCCACGGCGCATGTCGATGCCATGGGCGATGCAGTGGCTGTACGCGATGATCAGCGAGGGACCGTCGTAGGCCTCTGCTTCGAGCAGCGTGCGCAGGGTGTGGGCGTCGTTGGCGCCGAGCGCGACCTTCGCCACGTAGACGCTGCCGTAGGCCATCGCCAGCATGCCGAGGTCTTTCTTCGCCGTGCCCTTGCCGCGCGCGGCGAATTTCGCCACGGCCGCGCGCGGGGTGGACTTCGACGCCTGCCCGCCGGTGTTTGAATAGACCTCGGTATCGAGCACGAGAATGTTGACGTTGCGGCCAGAGGCCAGTACGTGGTCGAGGCCGCCGTAGCCGATGTCGTAAGCCCAGCCGTCGCCACCGACGATCCACACACTCGTGCACCCCAACGTCTCGGCCAGGCTCAGCAGCGAGCGCGCCGCGACGGCCATCGCCGGTTCGCCAGTCTGCTCCGAAAGCAGTGCGAGTCGTCCTCGGAGGCTTTCGATCCGTGCGCGCTGGGCGGCGATGCCGGCGGGCGTCGATTGGTCGGCGGCGAGCAGGCCGTCCACCAAGTCGTCGCCCAACTCTGCTCGCAGGCGTTCAATGAGTTCGCGCGCCTGCTCCTCCTGCTGATCGAGCGCGACACGCATGCCCAGCCCGTACTCGGCGTTATCCTCGAAGAGCGAGTTCGACCACGCCGGGCCGCGCCCCAGGCGATTCGCGCTCCACGGCGTCGTCGGCAGGTTGCCGCCATAGATCGACGAGCAACCGGTGGCGTTGGCGACCAGCAGGCGATCGCCGAAGAGCTGCGTCAAGAGCTTCAGATATGGCGTCTCGCCGCAGCCGGAGCACGCGCCGGAGAACTCGAAGAGCGGCTCCATTAATTGCGAGCCTTTGATCGTATTCAGCGCGATACTGGTCGAGCTGACCTCAGGCAACTTCATGTAGAAGTCCCACTTCTCGCGCTCGCGCTCCCGAATCGGTGGCTGCGACATCATGTTGATGGCTCGCCGCCCGACCTGCGTCTTATCCTTCACTGGGCACGCCTCGAAGCAGAGTGCGCAGCCCGTGCAGTCCTCCGGCGCCACCTGCAAGACGTACTTCGCGCCGGGGAACTCTTTGAAGTGCGCGTCCACCGCGACGAACGACTCCGGCGCCCCATCCAGCGCTGACGGTTCGCAGACCTTCATGCGGATGGCGGCGTGCGGGCAAACGATGGCGCATTTGCCGCACTGGATGCAGATTTGTGGGTCCCAGATCGGAATCTCCTCGGCGAGGTTGCGCTTCTCCCAACGCGCAGTGCCCGTCGGATAGGTGCCGTCGCAGGGCAGCGCGCTCACCGGCAGCAGATCGCCCTTGCCCGCGATCATCGGGCCAAGCACGTCTCGTACGAACGCGGGCGCCTCCGCGGCGACTGGTAGCGGACGCGGCGTGCCGTCCGCGCGTGCCTCGACAGCTGCGAGCGCGTTCACCTCGTACAGATGCGCCAGCGTGCGATCCACCGCCTCGAAGTTCTGCCGAACGACGGCATCACCGCGCTTGGCGTAGGTCTTCTCAATGCTGTGCTTGATCGCCGCAATCGCTTCCTCGCGCGGCAGCACGCCGCTCACCGCGAAGAAACACGTCTGCATGATCGTATTGATGCGGCGGCCCATCCCCGTGTCGTGCGCCACGGCGTTAGCGTCGATGACGTAGAAGCACAGGTGGCGTTCGAGGATGGTGCGCTGGACCTCAGCGGGCAGGTGCCCCCAAACGAGTTCCGGCGGATGGGGGCTGTTCAGCAAAAAGACCCCGCCGGGGGCTGCATGCTCCAGCACGTCGTAGCGCTCCAGCAGCGCAAAGTTGTGGCAGGCGAGGAACTGCGCGGACTCCACCAGATAGGGCGCATGGATTGCCTGCGGGCCGAAGCGCAGGTGCGAGGTGGTGACGGAGCCGGCCTTCTTCGAGTCGTAGACGAAGTAGCCTTGCGCATGATTCTCCGTCTCTTCGCCGATGATCTTGATCGAGTTCTTGTTCGCGCCGACGGTGCCGTCGGAGCCAAGGCCCCAGAAGATGCAGCGCACCGTCTCGGCAGGCTCGATAGAGAACGCCGGATCGTAGTCGAGGCTCGTGCCGCCCACGTCGTCGCGGATGCCCACGGTGAAGTGACGCTTCGGCTTGGCGGCGCTCAGATTGTCGAAGACCGCCCTCGCCATCGCCGGCGTGAACTCCTTAGAGGAGAGTCCGTAGCGCCCACCGGTCACGCGCACCCGCCCGATGCCCTTTGCCTCGCGCTGCTCCTCAGCCTCCTCCAGCGCCGTCACTACGTCGACATACAGAGGCTCGCCCACGTCGCCCGCCTCCTTGGCGCGGTCGAGCACCGCGATGGAGCGCACGGTGGGCGGTAACGCGGTGATCAGATGCTCCGAGGAGAACGGACGGAAGAGATGGACCGTGACGACGCCGACTTTCTCGCCGCGCGCCGCCAGGGCGGTCGCTGCCTCGCGCGCGGTCTCGGCCCCGGAGCCCATCACGACGATCACACGCTCCGCATCGGGCGCGCCGGCGTACTCGAAGAGGCGATACTGCCGTCCGACGCGCGCCGCGAGGCGGTCCATCGCCGACTGCACGATCTCCGGGCACGCGGCGTAGAACGGATTGACCGTTTCACGCGCCTGGAAGTAGACGTCGGGGTTCTGCGCCGTGCCGCGGAGGACGGGGTGCGCCGGTGACAGCGCGCGCAGCCGGTGCGCCTCGACATAGCGCTGATCGATCAGGGCACGCAGGTCGTCGTCGGCGAGCGGGCGAATCTTGTTGATCTCGTGCGAGGTGCGGAAGCCATCGAAGAAGTGGATGAAGGGGATGCGTGCCTCCAGCGTGGCCACGTGGGCGACCAGCGCCAGATCCTGTGCCTCTTGCACGGTGGCGGAGGCCAGCATCGCCCAGCCGGTCGAGCGCGCCGCCATGATGTCGGAGTGATCGCCGAAGATCGAGAGCGCCTGCGCCGCTAATGCGCGCGCGGCGACGTGGAAGACGGCGGGCGTCAGCTCGCCGGCGATCTTGTACATATTGGGGATCATCAGCAGCAGGCCCTGCGACGCGGTGAAGGTGCTCGTCAGGGCACCGCGCTGCAACGAGCCGTGGATGGCGCCCGCCGCGCCGGCCTCGGACTGCATCTCGATGACACTCGGCACAGCGCCCCAGAGGTTTGGCCGGCTCGCCGCCGACCAAGCGTCCGCGGACTCGCCCATCGGGGTGGACGGCGTGATCGGGTAGATCGCCATCACATCGCTGAGCCGGTACGCGACGCTCGCTGCCGCCTCGTTGCCATCGATCGTCATCCAATCGGCTGCCATAGCGCGCCCCCTGATCTCGAGTCTTTCCTGCTCCGATATCGTCGAACCTCAGCATGCGTCCGCAACGTCACCAAGCCATCACGGCGCGCGGGGGGCACATCACGGCGGCGTCGCAGCCAGCGAGACGACACGCCTCAGCCCTGATCACTCGGCATGCGGCACCAAGCAGAAGCCCCACCCGGCGGCTGTGCCGGGTGGGGCTTCTGCGTTGCTGCGAGTGGTTGCCGGACATTCCCGGTCGCGTCGCTACGACAGGAGGTATCCACCGTCGACGACGAGCATGCTGCCGGTGATGTAGTCGGCAGCGTCACTGGCCAGGAACAGCGCGGCCTTGGCGATGTCATCTGGCTCGCCCTGGCGTCCCAGCGGGATGCGCGCGAGGAACATAGCCATCATGTCGGCTTCGCTCGGCATGGGCGCCGACGGAGCCGCCGTCGTGGAGGCCCGTGCCCCTGGAGTGTTGATGGCGCCAGGGGCGATGGCGTTGACCGTAATGCCCCTGCCGCCCAGTTCGAGCGCGAGCGACTTCGTCATCATCGCCACGCCGCCCTTCGAGGCGTCGTAGTGGACGAGGTTCCCCGTGGGATGCAGGGCATCGATCGAGGCGATGTTGACGATGCGTCCGCCATGACCGTCCGCGACCATGGCTCGCGCGGCGGCCTGCGCGTAGAAGAACGTGCCGCTCAGGTTGACGCCAATGACCTTCTCCCACAGCTCGGACGTCGTCTCCAGCACGGGGCTCATCGGGAAGATGCCCGCGTTATTGACGAGGATGTCGAGCCGTCCGAACGTCGCTTTCGCGTCGCCCATCACCTTCTCGGCGTCCCGCTGGCTGCTCGCGTCGGCGCGCACGGCCCTTGCCTTGCCGTCCCTCGCGACGATCATTTCCACCGCCCGTTGCGCTGCCTCCTCATCGATGTCGGCGATCATCACCGCTGCGCCGGCCTCCGCGAGACGCAGGGCGATCCCCTGCCCGATGCCCATCGCGCCGCCCGTCACGACGGCGACCTTCCCGCGCAGATCAAACAGCTGCGCAAGGGATTTTTGGGTAGTCGAGGTGTTCATAGGAGTCTCCCATCTGTGTGCTTCGCTTCCGAACATGGGAAGAGGGGCAACCGGTTCATCGCCGGATACCCCGCTACCCGCTACGAAGCGTTGGTTGCTAGTTGACCGACGCTAGCTCGCGGCGAGCCAGCGCAGCCTCCTTGCTGAGCGAGCCTGTCACCACCTGGACCGCTTTCACGGTCTCTTTTCCTTCGAGGGCCTCGACGACCTCGAAGCCGAAGGCGACCAGGACGATGACGCCGGCCACGGCCAGCCCGATGCCCGCGAAGAGCGCGATCTGCGCGACGACCGAGAAGGTCCACGCCTCGGTCAGCATCGTGCGCAGCGTCTCACCCTTGAAGAGCGTGTCCGCGATGGCCTGATCCGCCGCCTTCGTCGCCGGGTCCGTCGCCGCGATGGCCTGCCCGCTCCAGTACGAGTACGGATGCCCCTGGCCGATCTTGGCGAGGTGCAGGCCGATGAACTTGTCGGCGTAGGCGTGCGCCTGGTCGCCGTTCGTCACCTGCTGCCCGGCGTAGGCGTTGAGGTCGGCGGGCAGGCCGGCGGCGGCGTTGGCCGGGAAGAAGATCTGCTGCGGGGCGAGCTCGGAATGGACCTGATCGTTGATGAAGCTGCTGGCGTAGAACGCGCCGAACGAGCCGAAGCCCAGGACGAGGATCGCGACGACCTGCAGGACGATGACGCGCCAACGAATAGCCTTGGTCATGATGTGTGCCTCCTTCGGGCTGAACGCCCGTGGTTGATTTCGACCGCTTCGCCGCACTCCGCGGTTCCCCCGTCGCAAGAACAGCTTACCTAGCCAGCATCACGCGAACCTCGCGGGGGCGCATCCTCACATCACGTCGCGGTCACGACACGCGGGTGGCTTGCACCGATACTGCGGAAATACTGGGGCCACTGCGTAGGGCATTCCCCCGTCAGGCGAGTGAGCGCCTGCGCGAAACGTAAGAAAGTGTTTAAGAGAGGAAAAGCGAGGCAGAGGCGCCAGCAGATACCCTTCCCGAATCGTGTGTCTTGCGCGAGGTTCGGAGGACATCTGTGGCGACTCCGGTCCATCCCAGCGACGTGAGCGAGGACGAGTGGGCGCTGCTCGCGCCGTCGATCCCGCCTGCCAAGCCGTATGGTCGGCCGCGCTCGGTGGGTATGCGGCGCGTGGTGCATGGCATCTTCTCCCTCCCGCGGGAAGACGGCCTGTGGCAGACGGTGTAGTGGTATTGCCGCCACTGGCGGCTGGGTGGGACCTGGGCCCGCATCCATGCCCAGCTGCGCCAGCTGGCGCGGTGGCACGCCGGGCGCGATCCCACCCCCAGCGCGGCGATTCTCGAGAGCCAGTCGGTCAGGACCTTGACCGGGTTACCCTCGGCTTCGACGGCGGCAAGGAGCTCGCCGGGTGCAAGCGACCTATCCTCGTCGACATCCAGGGCTTCTTCCTGGCGGTCGTGGAGCATGCGGCGAACATCCCAGACCGACGGGGCGGGAGGCTGGTCCTCAACATGGCGGGCAACGTATTCCCCCGCTTACAGCGGATGTAGGCGGATCAAGGCTCCACCGGTGAGCGCATCCCCTGGACCGCTCAGGAGCAGAAGATGCGATTGGAAGTCATCTATCCCGCCTCTCGCCAACTCCAGCGCGACGCGCCAGACGTGGCCGCTGATCTGGGCTACGCGCCGGGATGCCGCGTCCTGCCCAAGCGTTGGATCGTCGAGCGGACCTATTCGTGGATCGGCAGACAGCGCCACATGAGCAAGAATGACGAGCGCTTGTTGGGCAGCGCCGAAGCGTTTCTCTCCCTCGTCGGCCTCCGCCTCCTCCTCGCTCGCCTGACACGAGGCTAGAAATGAAGGCTTCCTAAACACGTTCTCAGATCGCTCCTACGATAGGGGTTGCGAGTCGAACGTTGGAGCAAATGGGATGCTGGGCAAACAGCGGAACACATGCACCGCACCAACGCCACAGAACAGGGCAACCAGCGTGAAGAACACCCCCTCACCCAGGACGATCGGCACGCCAGCCAGCGCCATCGAGACGATCATCGCCAGGAGAGCGAGCCCGAGCGTCGCACCTTTGATCAGCAGCATGCCCGCGAGGAGATACCCAATTGGGTTGCGCAGCAGCAGGAGGACGCCCGTGACAACGGCCAACGGCACGACTATGCCGAGGTCACCCGCCTGCACGAAGAGCGTGCTGTAGCTCTCTAGCCCTGCGGGGGACGTTCCAGACAGCAACGCGGGGACGATGCGCCCCATCCACAGCAGCGTCAGCAGCGCGCCGAAACCGAGGATCGACCACGCGATCGTACGGCGAGCAAAGCGTGGCGAGAATTGGGCACGAAGCCACCCGACGTCGATCGAGAGCGCCGAAATGAAGAGAGCGCAGATGCTCGCCGAGTACAGCGCCACGTAGACGAGGAAGAGCGGGTTGTAGGTCGCGCCGAACGCCATCAGCAAGTAGGTGTAGCCGAAGTACCAGAGCACTCCGGACTGCAGCAGACGCCCCCTGAGCGAGCCCCGCGCCGCCAGATAGGTCGCCGCCAACAGCAGCGGTACGGCGACGAGCAGCGTGATCGCATCCTGCCCGATCGCCTGCGCGGCGCCCGACACGGAGTCGTTGGCATAGAGCCCACCTCCCTGGAGCGTGATGGCCTGACCGCGCAGCGAGATGAACGTGCGGTGACGTGCGCCGTTCGACGTGACAATCCCTGCCGCCGTGGCCATGGATGCCAAGACACCGATCAGGAGCGAAAGGCCGGTGAGCAACCCCCGATGAGCGTCAGCGGAAGTCGGGCGTGATGGAGCGACGCGCGGCTCGGACGTCGCGCGCTGTGCCGTTGTCTCCGAAGTCGTCATGGGGTACCTCCTTCATCGAGCAGCGTGGACCTATGTCGAGCGTGAATCCATGTGGACATGAGAGACTGCGCTGCCGATGCCCTTGGCCCACGCCTCGATTGCGTCCCAGTCGCGGAAATCGCCCTCAGGCGCTCGTACCGCCTTGACGACCATGCGCTCGGCGAACGAGAGCTTGGCGTGATCGAGGGCGCCGAAGAAGACGCGATGGTCGCGCGGCTGGAGCAATGCACTAAGCTCGGTAAGCTCCTTGGGCTGGGACTCGGAATCGTTGACATGCTCGCCCAAGGGACCGCTGCTGAAGAGCCAGATTGGCCGCAGGGTGAGTGTCGAGCGGTTGTGATGCACGTATTGCATCGCTTCCTTCAGCCAAGAGCCGTAGTAGACGGCGCTGCCGAGGACTATGGCGTCGTAGGCCGCGAGGTGATCCGCGTGCTCGATTGAGCTGACCGTCGCCGGATGTCCCTCCTTTCGGAGCGAATCGGCAATATGCCGGGCGATACCTTCGGTTGCGCCATACTTGCTGGCGTAGGCGACGAGAATGCTCATTGCGCTGCCCTTTCGTGCGCCACTCGGAGCGATCCTCGAGGCGCTTAGACGCTACATGCGATCAGCACGCGCCTGACGCGCGACCGCAGGTCGCGCGTCTTGTCGAGGTCGTAGGGGCGTCGTTCGCAGGTTAGGGCGGAGCCTTTGTCGCGGGCCAACCTGAGATCGCTCGCCACTGCCGTCTCCGTCACGGTCGAAACCTCGACAAAGACTCCCGCCGTTTGCGCACCTCTTCTGGCGATAGCCATGCGGAGCTCCTCTCCCTCTTGCTCGAATCGCCGTAAAGGAGTGCTGTCGCGCGCTTCTTGCAAGAAAATGGTAGATCTATCGACTCACGGCGTCGTCACCACAGCCACACATAGAAGTCACGACTCAGTATCCCCCAACACGGGTAGGTCGCATCGAGC
Organism: uncultured Chloroflexia bacterium; assembly: GCA_963841205.1. GTDB lineage: Bacteria > Chloroflexota > Ktedonobacteria > Ktedonobacterales > JADMIN01 > CAWAWP01. Next base: position 109,624 of record CAWJCH010000032.1, read on the forward strand.
AAAGAAAAGACGCCACACGGCGTGGCGTCAGGTATGCAGGCGAGCGGGCTGCTTGCGCTTCGTGGGCGATTACACGGCGACCTGGGCGGGCACGAGGTAGCCGACGCCCGCCTTGGTCAGGATGTAGCGCGGCTGGGCGGCGTCGGGCTCGACCTTCCGCCGGAGGCGGTTGACGTTCACCTGCAGCATGTGGCTCTCGCCGATGTATTCGGCCCCCCAGACGTGCTCCAAAAGCAGGTCCTGCGTCACCACGCGGCCGGCGTTCTGCATCAGGTAGGCGAGCATACGATACTCCGTCGGCGTCAGCGGCACCTCGTCACCATTCATCCTCACGAGGTGCTGCGCGTAGTCCACCGACAGCTCGCCGATGGAGGCCGTTGCGGCCAGGCCGTGAACCGACTCCGCGCCGAACTGTGCCCGGCGCAGGACCGCGCGGACGCGTGCCAGCAGCTCGTCGACGCTGAAGGGCTTCGTCAGGTAGTCGTCGGCGCCGAGGTCGAGCCCGCGCACCTTGTCCTGATCCTGGCCGCGCGCCGTCACCATGATGATCGGCAGGCTGGAGAATTCGCGGACGCGCTCGCAGACGCTGAACCCGTCGAGGCGCGGCATCATGACGTCGAGCAGCGCGAGGTCCGGGCGCGGTCGCCTCGATCTGCTCCAACGCCTGCTGCCCGTCGCTCGCCGAGATGACGTCGTACCCCTCGAGCTGGAGGTTGCGCGTCACCAGCCGGAGCAATTGCGGATCGTCGTCCGCCACCACGACTTTGGTCTTCTTCGCCGGCATCGCTTGTTCCTCATTTCCTCTGAGACGATTCATAATTAGGGGCGTCATGTCGGGGCGCTATCGGCGCCGCCGAGCTGGGATGCCTGTCTCGTGGGGTGCAATAGAACGGCTTTAGTGATCGTCTATCTCATCGACCATGGGCAGCACCACGTGGAACACGCTTCCACCATCCAGTCTGTTCTCGGCCCACAGTAGGCCACCGTGCTGATCCACGATTTCGCGGCAGATCGCCAGGCCTAACCCCATCCCTTCCGTCTCCCGCGTCGAGCGGGTGTCGACGCGTTGAAATGTGTCGAATATCCGCGTGAGGTGTTCTTCAGGAATGCCGATACCTTGATCGCTGACAGACAGATCGAGTGCTGGGCGCGCAGTGTCTGCATGCAGGCCTTGGCGTAGTGGAGCGAGGCGGATGTCGATGACGCCGCCATTCGGCGAATACGTGATCGCGTTCTCCAACAGGTTGTCGAGCACATCGCGCAGGTAGCGCACGTCCGCCATGACCAGCGACGTTTCTACCCGCTCCTCATCGAAGCGGAAGGTGAAGCGTTGCGCGAGCTCGTGTGAGGCGACGAGGCGTCTCTCCGCGGCCGCCACGGCTTCGCGGACGAGGCGCGAGAGGCTCACCGGCTCGCGGGCCATCTCCACCAGTCCCATCTCCAGCTGCGACAGCTCGAGGATCCGCTCGACGATGACCGTGAGGCGATCGCTGGCCTCGTCTATCGCATCGAGAAATTCTTTGCGCTCCTCGCGCGAGAGTCGGCGTTCGTGCCGCCGGAGCGTCGCCGCGTAGCCCTTGATTGCTGCAAGCGGACTGCGCAGTTCGTGGCTGATGATGCTCAGCAACTCGGGCGAGTAACCGTCATGCTCGCTCCGATCGCGCTCGGGCGGAGTGCGATCGGTCGTCCCCTGTCGTGTGCCCTGCGGAGACAACGCGACCTCCTCGGACTTTTGCGTAGTGCCGCTTTGGGCAGATTCCCCGAGCCTTGAGCGAGCTGGCTTTGAGGGAGTACGATTGTCCGTCAAGCTGTGACTCCCTCCGTGGTCTCACCACAATTATCGTCTATTTGGACATACAGTCGGAAAACGTATGGTGTCAGTTTAGCGGGTTGCGCTCACGTCCCCAACACAGGCTTGCCTACAACATCACATTCACGTCACAGTGGCGAGACTCCTCTGGACGCAAACGCTTAGAGACCACCCCATACCGCCCGCATAGCCTTGACGGCTAGGTGCAGCCTTACCGTGCCAATACGACACGGAGCCGTACAGGCGCTGGCACCCTCGCGGCTCCGCTTGCGTTCAGACTTGCGCGACGATCAAGCGATTACGGCCCCTTGGTCTACCTAGGTGCTGGCTGGTGCCCCTTTTATCATCCCCTGGTCAGTCGCGACGGCCTCACTCGCGCGCTCAATGGCTATCCGTGGGACGATGATCAGAGGGACGTGTGCCTGATCGATCATGTCCGAGGCGACGCTGCCGAAGAAGAGTTTGCCGAAGCCCGTGCGGCCGTGCGTGGTCATGACGATCAGGCTGCCGTCGTGCGCCGACAGCACACGGCCAATCTCCTCGGCCACGGGCCCGCTCAGCACGAGCGACTGTACCACCAGGCCAGTCTCATCGGCGAGGCGCTTGCGCGTGGCGCTGAGATACTCGCGTGCTTCCTTGCTCTCGACTTCTGTGGCCGGCGGCTCAACGTAGTAGGCCCTTCCGGCTATGCCGAGCGGCAGCGGAACCAGCACGCGCGCCAGCAGGAGCAGGCACCCGTGGCGCTTGGCGAACTCCACCGCCAGCGGAAGTGCCTGCTCGGCCTCCGCGCTGCCGTCCAGGGGCACGAGCACGACGGAATTCGGAAGCGAGAGCAGGTCGTCATACGCGTCGCCGTCGAGGTCATCGGGCCAGATGAGCAGGGGTACGGGCGCGCGCGCGAACACGCGCGCGGTGACACTGGGGTGGCGCATCCCATCGAGCAAGCCGCGATGATGGTGCGCGAGGACAATCAGCGACGCGCCTTCCTGGGTGGCAATTGCGGCAATGTTGTCAACGGGACTCCCATATTCCACTCGGTACTGTGAGGGATGGCCGCTTTCGCAAACCTCTTCCGCGTGTTGCCGCAGCGAGGCGGTGTCGGTGAGGACCCGCGAGAGCGAGGTACGCTCCGATTCAACATGCAATAGGAGGAGGTTGCCCCCTTCGCGCTCGACGATACGGCGACCAACCCGTGCCGCGGTGGCGCCTGCGATGCCCTCGTCCGTGGCGACCAGGATGCGGCGGAACAGTGGAGATGTGGTGGACATGCGATGCCCTCCAATTCCCAACGACTTTGGGCGCGCCTCATGGTGAGTTCGTCGCCTTCGTCATCAGGATATGAGACGGACATCACGACGCCGTCTCGGGGCAGGCACGATGCTCACACCCAAGTCACATGGGCCAGGTCGCGGCGGCCACAGGAGGTCATCCTTCCAAGACGGGTAAGCGCACGTAGAATGTCGAGCCCACTCCGGCGGTCGACTCGAACCAGATTTGCCCGCCCTGGCGCTCGACCAGTTCGTGGCAGAGATAGAGCCCCAACCCCGTCCCCTCGATTTGTTGCGCACGTGCGTTGGTTCCTCGCGCAAAGCGGCCGAAGATGAGGGGCTGATCTTCAACCGCGATGCCGATGCCGGAGTCGCGCACGACGAGGTCGACGACCTCGCGGTCACCCACCGTCCGCCGCGCGAGCGAGATCGTGATATCGCCGCCGCTTGGGCTGTACTTGATCGCGTTACTCAACAGATTCGTGAGGACCTGTTCCATGCGCTTGACGTCGATCTGCACCACGGCGGAGTCGTCGGCACCGTCGAGGAGGAGGCGATGATGCTCGGTCGTTCGCTGAATGCGCGGAACGACCCTGCGCACGAGCGCGGCAAGATCGTGCGGCTCTACGTGCATCCAGAAGCCACCCGCCTGCAGCTTCGTGACGTCCAGCAAATCATCGGTGAGCGAGACGAGCTGGCGCGTCATCTGCTGGATGCCCTCAAGCGCCTCGGCCTGCCAGTCGCCCCAATCCGCGCTCTCTGGGCCTGGCTGCTGCGCCGCGCGGCGCAACATGCTCCCGTAGACCGACAACGTGCCCATCGGGCCGCGCAGCTCATGCGCGGCCATGGCGACGAACTCGTCCTTCAAGCGTTCGGCCTCGCGCAACGCGGTCACGTCTTCGTGCACCACCAACGCGAAGGACTGGTCGTCGGACACGACCTCGGCACTGGCCCGGTCGTCGGCGACCACCGCCTGCCGCCCGACCTCGGTATCCACCGGAATGGCATTGACGAGCACGGGCAGCGTCGTGCCATCTCGGTGGCGCACCACCTCTTGCTGATGGAGCGCGGGGGCGTGCGTGCGGAGTGCGCGCAGGGTCGCGAGCTCGTCCCCAGAGAGCGGTTGCCCCGACATCGCCGAGATCCGCGTGCCAACGTCGGCGAGGAACGCTTCCAGCGGCTGCCCTTCTGGCCAATGTCCTCCCCAGATGCCGGTAACTGCGCGGTTGGCCAGGACGAGTCTCGCGTCGCGACCGCGCACGAGGTACACGCCCACGGGGATCTGATCGAGGATGGTCTGCAGGAGAGCAAGGCGACTCGCCGTCTCTCGATGTGTTCGCTGCTCGCTTTCACGGAGCGCCGCCTCGAGTGCCTTGCGCTCCGTGACGTCGCGTATCGTGCTGAGGACCAACGACTCGCCCTCGATGAGGAGGGGGCTTAGGCTGACCTCCACGGGAAACTCGGTCCCATCCTTGCGGCACCCGAACAATTGAAGGGCGGTGCCCATCGATCGCGTACGCGGCTCCACCATGTAGCGACCGCGGTGACGTCGATGGGCGTCGTGGAAACGGGCCGGGACCAGGCGTTCGACGGGCTGGCCGATCAGTTCAACCCTCGCGTAGCCGAACAGCGCCTCGGTCTGCGCGTTGGCCAACGCGATGCGTCCGTGGGAGTCGACGACGACGACGGCGTCCGGTGAGAAATCGAGCACGCCGCGAAACAGTCGCTCGACGCTCGTCTGCGGTAGATCGTCGATTGTTTGCATTGATCGGGGGAGTTCGTCGGCACCTCGAACAACTTGCTCCGTGTATTCGAGTGCAGTCTCGGCCTCAGACGGGGAAGAAGCCTTGCTGGAGCGGCTGCTTACCGATCTGCCTTGCCGCTTGGACGAGGTGCGCTGCTTTTCCACCGTCATTCCTCATGTTCCGGAAGGGTGTTTGACTTGGCGCGTCGCGGCAGTCTTCGGCTGACTACCCAGTGCAAGGTGATCAACGTCTCCACCATTCGAGCTCACTCTACGGCTCACATCTCATGAATGCAAGAGATGCATTCGCATTCACGAGATGTGATGCAGATGCACGCTGTGCCGCAACGCGCTCAGCCTGGCATCTCTGTCGGCGCTGCTCAGGTCGCCGGCCAGCCAAGCGCGCATACTTAGAATCCCCCAGTATTCTCGCTTACGTCATATAGTACGATGAGGAGGGGAGCAGTTTATTGAGTAGCGCATTTATCGAACAGTCCACGTAGTGCCCGCCTCGTATGCGCGTAGCCTGTGACGCCCGCCGACTACAGGGGCACAGGCTCTGCATTGAACGGAAAGGTGGATCGGATGCAACGTCAGCAAGACACATACATGCAGTGGGGCGCGGCGGCGATTTGGGTCGTCGCCGGAGCCTGGACGGTGTTCCACCTCATCTGGAATCTGACCAATCACACGGCGGACGACTTCTGGGGACAGGCGCTGCTCGTCCTCTTCTTCCTCGCGCTGATCCTGGCCTTCGTCCGATACTTCAGCGATCGCCCGGCGCAGCGGGCCACCACCGCGGACGAACAACTGCCGGAGCCCCCCATCGCCAAGTTCTTCCTGGGTTCGACGGGGAGCCGCCGAGTTGTGGTTCGTCCTGCGGATGAACGTCGGCGCGCAATGGTTCCTTGCCGGGTGGGAGAAGGCCAAGGATCCCACGTGGGGGACGAGCGGCGTCGCCCTCAAAGGGTTCGTCGCCGGGGCACTGGCGAAGTCGACCGGGGCGCACCCGTCGGTGCAGGGCTGGTACGCCAATTTCCTCCATGATTTCGTGCTGCCCAACGTCGGGCTCTTCTCCTTCCTGGTGACCTGGGGAGAGATGGCGGTCGGGCTTGGTCTCCTCGTCGGTGCGCTGACGGGCATCGCCGCCGGGTTCGGCGTCTTGATGAACATGAATTACCTGCTGGCCGGCACCGTCAGCGTTAACCCGGTGCTGGGCATGTTCGGGCTGTTCCTGGTCCTGGCATGGCGAGCCGCCGGGCAGATCGGGCTGGACCGGGTGCTGCTGCCGGCCCTCGGCCTGCCCTGGAAACCTGGGACACTCTTTTCCGCGTCGAGCCCGAAGCCAACAGGCCGAATATCATAGGCAAAACCTCGCCGGCCGCACGATATTGCGCCGTGAGGTGCGACCGCGGGGATCTTCGCCGATCTGGACCCGACACCCTTTGCGGCGCACGCGATGCTCCCCTCTTAGAGCCTATCCGAATAACCCAGCAGCCCGCAAGGCAATCAGGCCACAGGCGAAATGCAGAAACGCCAGGTAGTTCTGCGGTTTCTTGTCCCAGCGGATCAGCAGACGACGGAAGCGGTTCATCCACGAGTGCGCCCGCTCCACCACCCAGCGCCGCGCTTTGAAGCCCGCTTCGTCTTTGATCGCTTTCGCTTCCTCCCCGCGCGGACGCACATGGGCCGTAAAGCCAAACTCCCGCAGCATGGCATAGACCGCATCGTAGTCGTAGCCCGCATCCAAGCACATCCCCTGCGGTCGCTCGGGGGTCGGGGCGGGACGCGCGACGATCAGGGCGTCCACGGTCGCCCGCGCCAGCTTCATGTCATGCCGATTGGCGCCGGCCACCGCCAGGCCGATCGGCACCCCATGCCCCTCGGTCAGCAGGCTGCGCTTGACGCCGGACTTGCCCCGGTCGGTGGGATTGGGACCGGTTTTCCCCCCCGCCCAGGGGCGCCTTGGTCATCGCCCCGTCCATCGCCAGCCAGTCCCATTCGATCCCGCGCAGCTCATCAAACCGCGCCACCCCAGCGTGCCACAGCTGCAGGAAGACGCCGGCTCTACCCAGGCCTGAAAGCGATCATGGGCCGTCGAATGGGCGCAGAGCTCGGTCTGGTCGAGCGCCGACCACTGGCAGCCGGTCCGCAGCACGTAGAAGATCGCATCGGCACAGGTGCGATCCGACACCCGCGGTCGTCCGCCGCCGAAGCGATGGGTATTGACGTGGACGGGCAGCAGGGGCTCCAGCACCGCCCACAGGGCATCGGAGACGCGAAAGCCGGTGGTAGTCCGGTTATTCGGCGTGCGCTGCCGTTCTCGCTTCTTGGTCTCGTGTGGCTTCATGTGACGTAGTCTACCACAGTTATTCGGATAGGCTCTTAGTACAAGAGTGCAAAAAGAGAGCAAGCAACCTCGCCTAACCTACAGAACTTCATGTGCGCGCTGATCCTTGAGCCGAGGCCGCACCAGTGCCGAAGCTAAACGCGGCCTTGCCAAAAGTGTTGATTCGGGCTGTGCACGTTGTGGCGAAGAGCGCGCGGGAGGCGCATGCGGGGCTGGGACGCTTGAGTAGGTTGCCCCGTGCGCGGGCATCGTACTACTACCCACTGCGGGCGGGCTTGCTCGCCGCCATGGGCCAAGCACGATCGCCCCGGCATGCGCCCGGTCCCAATCGCGCCGACCGCTGGAGGTGGATGGTCCTGCACGCCGACACGCAGCTGCGCCTCGCAAGTGCACTCGCCGAGGACCGAAGCCTCCCTTGGCAGCGTCCTCAACTGGTGGGCACGTGCAGCCCGGCGCGAGTGCGCCACGGGTTTTCGACACGCTTGCCCCGCTTTCCCATCCTGGCACGCGCTCTAAAACCCGGTGGACGCTCCCCTGGGAGGTCCAAAGTCAAGCGCTCGGGCCGCGCGAGGCACTCTCCCGCCAGCACCAAGGCCCTCCTGAGCGCCTCCGCAACTGCCAAAATGCGGCCAACCGCTTGCTCTCCTCACCTCAGCAGTAGCAGGTCGGGCAGGCTTGTGGAGCAAGTGTAGCATTGAAGCATGACGCCAGAAGACCGCATTGCCCAGCTGGAAGCCGAGAACGCCGCCTTGCAGGAGCGGTTGGCGGCGCTTGTGGCGCAGGTCCAAGAACGCCAAGCGCGACTCGCCAAAGACCGCCACAACAGCGGCAAGCCGCCTTCCACGGATGGGCTGAAGCGCAAGGCGAAGCGCCTGCGCAAGCCGAGCGGCAAGAAGGCGGGAGGACAGCTGGGGCACCGCGGCGAGACGCCGCACCTGGTGGCGACGCCCGACGCCGTGGTGGAGCACCGGCCAGTGGTCTGAACAGCGTGCGAGGCCGACCTCGACGACGAAGACGGGGCGGCGGTGGTGGGCCGCGAGCGGCGCCCGGTGCAGGAAGTGCCGCCGGTGCGGCTGTTCGTGACGGAGCACCAGGCGCTGCGCGTGCGCTGTGGGCAGTGCCAGGCGGTGAGCGTGGAGACCTTCCCGGCGGAGGCACCAAGCTGGGCGCAGTATGGGCCGCAGCTGCGGGCGCTGGCGGTGTACTTGGTCGAGGAGCAACTCGTGCCGCTGGGGCGCGTGCAGCAACTGCTGCGCGACCTGGTCGGCGTGCGGCTGGGACGCGGCACGCTGGTGCGCTGGTGCGCTGGATCCAGCAGGCATCCCGGGTCCTGGCGTCGGTGGAGGCGCAGCTGACCGCGGCGCGGCGCCGGGCGCCGGTACTCCACAACGACGAGACCGGCGTGCGGCGCCGCGGGCAACTGGCCTGGGTGCACGTGGCCAGCACGAGTCGCTTGACGCGGTATGCCGTGCACGCCACGCGTGGTGCGGAGGCGACCGACGCCATGGGCATCCTGCCCGACTACACCGGGGTCAGCGTCCATGACGGCTGCACGACCTAGCAGCGGTACACGCAGTGCCGCCATGCGCTCTGCCAGCGTCCTCCACCTCCGCGAGCTCATCTTTCTGGAGGAGCAGTACCAGCAGGGCTGGGCCACCGACTTGAAGGCGCTCCTGCGCGAGATGAAGGAGGCGGTCGAACAGGCACGGGCGCAGGGCCATCGCCAGCTGCCGGACGCCCTGCACGCCGCGTTCGTCACCCGCTACCGCGCGCTCCTCGCCGCCGGGCACGCGGCCAACCCGCCGCCTGCACGTCGTCCTCGCCAGCGCGGACGAGTGAAGCAGACGCCGGCGCGCAACCTCTTGGAGCGGTTATGGCTGGGGCAGGAGCAGGTGCTGGCCTTCCTCGACGACCTGACGATCCCCTTCGACAATAACCAAGCGGAGCGCGACCTGCGGACGCTGAAGGTGCAGCAAAAGGTCTCCGGCTGCTTCCGCAGCGATCCGGGTGCGGAGGCGTTCGCCCGGCTCCGCGGGTACTTGGCGACCCTGCGCAAGCAGGGCCAGCCGCTCTTTGCCGCCTTGCAGACCGTCTTCGCCGGTCACCCTCTCTATCCTGCCTTGGGCTGACTTGCTACCGGCGGGCTGCCAGTAGCTGCCGTTCAGAAAGACGATAGTAACCGCTTTGTCGCGCCGCGTACGGCCTGCGTCACTCCGGAGTAACTCCTTGGCGGTACGGTAATTCCAGGCGGGCTCCGGTCGCGCCTACGCATCCACGCACGGACCGCTCACGCGCTGCTGCGTCCGCCGGAATCGTCTCGCCGGCGCCAGCACCTCGTGAGGCAACATCTCGCTGGGGAGCAATCAGGCCGACTCATGGACCAACTGCTGCGGGTTTCCGGGGAGGAGCGGTGCTGAGCGCAAGGCGGCCTTCGCCGGGAGAAAACCGGGAGAACATCAGACGACCATCATGAAGCGTGGTGGGTAGCAAGTGCACAGGAGGATACGGCGATGACGAAGCGTTTGCGGGTGGGGATCGTTGGCGCCAGCGCTGAGCGCGGCTGGGCAAGAATAGCGCACGTGCCCGCCCTGCAGAGCCTGGAAGGAGTAGAACTCGCGGCGGTGGCGACCAGCCGCCAGGAGACGGCCACCGCTGCCGCCTCCGCCTTCGGCGCCAAGAGGGCCTATGGCACGGCGACGGACCTGTTCCGCGATCCCGAGATCGACCTGGTGGCGGTGGGCGTCAAGGTGCCCGAGCATCGCGCGGTGGTCCTTGGCGCGCTGGCGGCGGGCAAGCACGTCTACTGCGAATGGCCGCTCGGGCGCGATGTCGGGGAAGCCGAGGAGCTGCGCGATGCCGCCACGGCCGCGGGCGTGCATGCGGCGATCGGCCTACAGGCGCGCATGAGTCCCGCGGTGTGCCGCGCGCGTGAGCTGATTGCCCTCGGCCAGATCGGGCGCGTGTTGAGCGCACGGCTGTATTCAGCCACCGCCGGCTGGGGTCGCAAGGTCGAGCCTGCCGGACTGTACTTGGAGCAGGCGGTGAATGGCGCGACGCTGGTCGCCATTAACGGGGGGCACGCGCTCGACGTCGCCAGCGCGGTCCTCGGCGACCTGGTGGACGTGGCGGCACTCGCCACGACGCAGTATCCCGAGATCGAGGTGGAGATCGGCGATCAATCCGAGCGGCGTGCTCGCTCGATCCCGGATCATCTGCTCACGCAATCGCGGCTGTGTGGCGGCGCCGCACTGGCGGTGGAGGTCGCTGGCGGGCGCCCGCCCGACACGCCATTCCGCCTGGAGGTGGTGGGCGAGAACGGCACGCTCGCGCTCGACGGCGGCGCACCGTGGGGCTTTCAGGCAGGACGGATCCGCCTGTCGCTCAATGGCGTGCCATAGTCCCTCGACGAGGGAGAGGCGGTGTCGCTGCCGGATCCTGCGGCGAACGTGGCCAGCGTGTATGTGGCGTTGCGCGACGACATCGCGAACGCCACGACATCCGTCCCTGACTTCGACCACGCCGTCCGCCTGACCCGGCTCCTGGCCGATGTGGCAGCGTCAGCAGAGACGGGCGCGCGCATACGCCTCGCGGTCGTCAATTCACGTAACTCGCCGCAAAATACGCGCAGGTGGCAACGAGCCTGATTGCGCTTCGCCGTCTTGCTCTACTCTGGTTCTGCCTGAACGGTCACCCTCAGCAGCTGCTCGTCGAGTCCGGTGCTCGCCTCTTCGTGGTCAAACCACAAGCTTAGCGGCGCAGATTACCTCGGGCCGAAGCTTTGCAACTTCAAATAGTCCTTTGCTAGAGATACCGCATGAGTACATGAAGAAAGCCGCTGGCATTATGCCAGCGGCCACAGTCTCAGAAACGCTCCTCGCGGCGCATTGCCCGCGGCTAGTTGACCATGGACGGCTCTTTGAGGGCGCGAGCACCTTTGCCGGTCTTGCCGTCGGTGGCCGCGGTGACGACGATTTCCTTCACGGTCTCTTTTCCTTCGAGGGCCTCGACGACCTCGAAGCCGAAGGCGACCAGGACGATGGCGCCGGCGATGGCCAGCCCGATGCCCGCGAAGAGCGCGATCTGCGCGACGACCGAGAAGGTCCACGCCTCGGTCAGCATCGTGCGCAGCGTCTCACCCTTGAAGAGCGTGTCCGCGATGGCCTGATCCGCCGCCTTCGTCGCCGGGTCCGTCGCCGCGATGGCCTGCCCGCTCCAGTAGGAGTACGGATGCCCCTGGCCGATCTTGGCGAGGTGCAGGCCGATGAACTTGTCGGCGTAGGCGTGCGCCTGGTCGCCGTTCGTCACCTGCTGCCCGGCGTAGGCGTTGAGGTCGGCGGGCAGGCCGGCGGCGGCGTTGGCCGGGAAGAAGATCTGCTGCGGGGCGAGCTCGGAATGGACCTGATCGTTGATGAAGCTGCTGGCGTAGAACGCGCCGAACGAGCCGAAGCCCAGGACGAGGATCGCGACGACCTGCAGGACGATGACGCGCCAACGAATAGCCTTGGTCATGATGTGTGCCTCCTCACTGCACGATGATGTGTGCCCATCGACCGGTTCGCCGCACTCCGCGGTTCCCTGTCGCGAGAACAGCTTACCGAGCAGACATCACGCGCACCTCGCGTCCGCGGTGTGGGATATCACGGGCGCGTCACGAGAAACCCAGACACCCGAATGCGGCACCGGTTCGCACGACGTGTTCTTGCTGACTCCAGGGTCCCTGATAGCATCTCTGTCGACAAGACCTATCTTGCCTCATTGCGCGGGTGGAGAGAATCGCACCAGGAGCAGTGTCGGGGGCGATTCGTGGTAATCTGCATTCGCTTGCCGATGTGCGCAGAAACATGCCGTAGTGATCAAAGGACTCCCCGTGCCGCCCGAGGGGCATCACGCGCGTCTGGGCTTACCCCGCGAGCGGCTAAGCATCTCGCTAGGCATCGACCAGGTGAACTACCCGTTGTGAGATGGAGCCGACGGTTTCCACCTTTCGCGTACGGACCTTGAGTGGCTCATCGCGCGCGATCCGCTCAGTCATCGAGGCAATCGACAGATGTAGATTGCCGTGACGATCCCTGAATTTGCCGCAGAATGCGAAATTCAATAAGAGCGGGCTATAGCCGCTGACGTGATCGCCGACATGGGAGATGGAGACGGCTCGAGACTGAAAGGGCCAGACCACCGTGGCAGACGATGGCAGAACACTTTGATGTAGTCGTGATCGGAGCGGGAATCAGCGGCGAGACCTGCGCGCGCGGCCTGCGTCACGCTGGCATGCGGGTGGCACTCATCGAGCGCGACCGCATCGGCGGCGAAACCGCCTATTGGGCGTCGATCCCAGGCGCGCCCTTGTTCGGGCAAGCCGACACCCTCTGGCGCGCTCAGCAAGAGACTGGCACTACTTCCTCGGCGATCGGGTGGCCACGCAGCCTGTTGTCGCAGGAGGCAGTGCAGATGTATCTGAAAGAAGCCGAGCAGATCGGCGCCATCTCGCAGGAGGGCGGCACATTCTTCCGGGAAGAGGCGCGCCTGGGGGGGGCCAGGGCGCGTAGATGTTGGGCCGCAGCAGCTCAAGGCGACTCACATCGTCATCGCCACGGGAAGCGCGCCGCGCATCCCGGCGATTCCCGGCTTCGCTGCGGTCGGATTCTGGACGAATCGCGAAGCCATGATGGCTGGCGCCGTGCTACCGAGGGTCGTCATCCTGGGAGGTGACGCGCAGGCGATCGAGCTGGAGCGGATGTTCCGTCATTTCAGCACGGAGGTCACCCTCATCTCCCGGCACGACGAGCTCGTGCACCACGAGGACCCCGAAATCGGCCAACTCATGACGCAGCATCTCCACCAACAAGGCGTCCGCGTCCTGCTGGGTCGGGCCGTCGCGCGGGCCGAGCGCGCCGACGATGACGAGTGCGCGATCACGCTCGAGGACGATACATACGCGCGCGGGCGCCAGGTGGTCGTGGCGGGCGCGTGCATGCCGCGTACCGAGGGGCTCGGGATCGAACGAGTGGGTGCGCGGCTGGGTCCGCGTGGCGTCGTGGTGGACGAGTACTGCCGGGCCGCGGAAGGCGTCTGGGCGATCGGCGATGTGACGGGCGTCTCGCCGCTGTCGCACGTCGCTCAATATCAGGCGCGCATTGTGTCCGACGCGATCCTGGGCCATGCGCATCCGGTACTGCCTTTAACGAACGGAGCATTAGAGTGGAACTTCGCGCCGTTGCTGGTCAAGGCGGGACTCCCCGCCATTCGATTCCACGATTTGAGGCACACCGCCGCGACCCTGTTGCTTCTGCGAGGTATACATCCCAAGGTGGTATCGGAGATGCTCGGCCACTCCACTATCAGCATGACGCTGGATATCTATAACCATGTCTTGCCGGACATGCAGCGCGACGCGATCGATGCGCTCAATCTGTTGCTCGGTGACGGTCAAGTTGAGGCAGACCATCCAGACACTGCGCCGGAAAACTGACGAACTGCGCGTTGGTGTCAATATTGGTGTCAGCCAGCTTGCTGTAGCATCACTCCAAGGTGCGTGCCGGTTCGGTTGTTAGGCACCAATGACCATGAAATCAGGCTTTGTGATAAAGGAAAGCCCCCGCTTCATCGGCGGGGGCTCGGTTTGGTAGCGCATACGGGATTCTTTATTGCTCGTTCGCCAACGTCCATGTTCGTCCAGTAACGCGGAATTGAGGCACTTTTAGATGGCGAATTGTCCGCTATCGTCCACAGTTGTCCACCCCCATTGCTGTCAGTTTTGCTGTCTTGCGGAGATGCCCTCAACGTTTGTAAATACCTGCATTTGCCAACTGCTCAGTCTGCGCCTCTGACGCTAGTGCGTGCCATTGTAGGGCTAATCACGCCTGAGGCATTCTCCGCCGGCGCTTGCAAGAGGCAGCCGATGGGCTGGCGCCAATGGTCCACGTCGTCTGCTTTGTCGAGACGGGCGAGACGGTGCTGCGGGCGGTCACGGCCTATCCACTCAGGCGAGCCCAGTGATGATTGAGGAGCTGAGGCCCGTCGTGTTGATGGCCCATTTGCCGCACCGCAGCATGCACGCGTGCCACCCGGCCCCCGTCCGCCACGGCACACTCGGTGACGCCGAGGAAATAGGCGAACGCGAACTGCTGTGGCTCCTCTAATGGACACGCTCACGTGTGGGATGCCTTTGTCACCTCACATTGCGCGCGTTCAACGGGCGGTGATGTGGTGGTAATCCCGCGGTCCGCGTTGGTAATCTTCGGCGCGTAGACTCGCACGTAGACTCACTCTCGGTGACCCCGAAGGGAGCAAGACGCTCATGGTGGCGCACTCAACCGGTCGGCGGTCCCACGTGTGGCCAACAGAGCACGACATGCCTAGTGCGTGATCAACTGGCCTTGTCGAGAATAGGATCAGGTAGCGTGAGGTGAGGCTCGTGGGCACAGCCGTGCTAGGCGCAGACGCGCTCGGCCACCTCGTGAGCACTGAGCAAACGGGTGGGCTCGACGATCGCGCGTTTGCTGTGGACCCACTTGGGCTCAATCGGGTTGAGCCAGGGACTCTTGACCGGCAGGTAGCAGGCGAGGATGCGGACACCCTGGCCTTGGCGCGTGACCTGACGGTTGTGGGCACGGATCCAGGCGCGCACCGCCTTGCTGACATGCCAGGAGGCGTTGTCCCAGATCAGCACCCAGACCGGCACGCCTTGCGCCGCGAGTTTGCCGCAACACCAGTCCAGGAACGGGGTCGTCAGCGCGCTGACGGGGCGGCCGTCCACGAAGCGCAGCCAGACCGCTTCGTCCTGCTGGGCGCGCCGCAGCAAGACGCCGTAGCAGGCCATGGCTTTGGGGTCGGGATCGTGTTTGGCGACCGTCTGTTCCACCAGGCGCAGCGGGTGGTCCGCTTCGGCCCAGGCGTGCAGGAATGGCTGGGCCAACCGGCTCCACCACACCTCATCGGCAAAGCCCAGCGCCCAGTCGGGGTGCGCTGTGGCCAGCGCGATCAGACGGTCGCGGCGCCTTTTTTTCGGGCGTACTCCGGGTCGGGGCTGGTGATCCCTTGCTTGGCGCGCATCCAGCTCAGGCCCAGGCGCTTCAGCGTGAGGCGAATCGTCTCGCCGCTGACCTGGGTCGCCGTCAGCCCCTGGGCGCAGCTCACCGCGGCGGCGAGCTCCAAGGTCCACACGCTGGTGGGGTGGCCGAACTCGCGCGGGCTGCGGTGCAAGAGCGCGCGCAACTGCTCGGCGCGTTCGCCGGGGAAGGCTTGCGGACGGGGATGGTGGGCCCGCGAGGAGCCCTGGCGCAACGCGTCGAGCCCACGCGCGTTGAAGGCGTGCAGCGCTGCAAGCACCGTTTGGTCGTCGCAGCCCACCTGCTCGGCGATGCGGGGCGCGCGCTCGCCGCGGGCGCTGGCCAGCAGGATCTGGCAGCGCCGCAAGACAACGGTGTCCTTCGAGCGCAGCCCCGCGGTCACGCCCGTACGCTCGGCGTCCGTGAGGGGACGCACAAAAATAGGAGGTCTCATACCGGCGAGGATACCACATTCTCGCTTACCCACTTTGAACCGACACTAGGCTTGCTGGAGGCCGTGCGGCAAGAGGGGAGTCCTCATCCGGAGACGATGCGCCACGCGCGGTGCACATCGTCGGTCGCGACAAGCTGCTGCTGGCGGCGAAGGCAGGGAGACGGTATGTCGGACACCTCTGCACCGTACGACCCCCATCCGCGCCGATCCCTGCTCCAGGACATACTCGGCGATCGCTTGTTGCTGAGTGCGTTTGTGTGCTGCGCTCTGCTCATCGGCTACCAGCTGAGCGTCACTCTGCTCCAGCCGCCCTGGATCAAGCCGGTCACCGACTGGCTGCGCACCGCGCTGGCCTGGCCGGCGCTAGCCGTCGAAGCCTGGGTTGCCGTGCGTCTCCACCAGATGCAGCGGCGAGATGCGGTCACCGGATACTGCATCACGCTCGGCATGCTCTTCTATGCGGTAGCACGTACAACCTTTACGATTGCCGATGTGGTCATCTATCCGCATGGTGTGCCCTATCCGAGCCTGCCCGATCTCTTCTTCATCTTGCAGTATCCCTGCTTCGTCGCCGCCCTACTCCTTTACGACCCGGGTGGTCGCTGGCTGCCCAACGTGCGGGTCATCGTCGATGCCGCATTGTGGATGAGCGCCGTTACCGCACTCTCGTGGTACTTCGTGTTGATGCCACTCTCGCTCCAGACGCTCGAATCGCCACTGGGCAAGAGCACCAGTATACTCCATCAAGTCGCCGATCTCATGCTCTTCTATGGCCTCGTGGTGGCCCTAACCCGCCCTCGTCGTGCGACCAGTGAGCAGCTGGTCGTATCCCTGATGGGCCTGGCCGTCCTTTCGCTGTTCGTCGCGGACACCTGGGCCGCCGTGCTGCTGCTCCACCCGCCGTACACCTACCGTACGGGCAGTGCTCCTGACCTGTTCTGGTTCATCTGCTATCTGCTGCTTCCCCTGGCCGCTCTGGTCCGGCTGCGCCTCGTCCCAGCTGATCTGCCCTCTCGCCCGTCGGCCCGGCCGCACGCCTCACCTGGCAGGATATGCTGGCCGGCATGCAGTTCGTCTCACCCAGCGCCGCGGTAGTAGTGGCTGGTGTCATGATCCTCGTCCTCGCGGAGCGCACGGCGCCGAGCCCGGCAGGCCTCAGCGCGCCACAAGCGGTGGGCATCGCTCTGCTGCTGCTGGCCATGCTGCGGCCGGCGGTCATGTTCCTGGAACAAGAGCAACTCCGTCGTGAGCGCAATGTCGCGCGCGCCCAGGAGAGCGCATTGCAAATCGCCAATGAACGCATGGAGGCATTCCTGAGCATGGTCGCCCACGAGCTCAAGACCCCACTCACCAGCCTCGTCGGCAACGTCCACTTGATCGCCCGGCGGCTCGATGTGCTGTTGCGCCTCGTCCGCAACCACGAAGATTACACCGACATCGCCGAGGTGCTCGGTGCGCTGATCGGCTGGTGCGACCAGAGTTTGGACCGCATGGCACGGCTCGTGGAGGATGTGCTCGACGAGACGCGCGTGCGACATGGTCAACTCACCTTGCGCCCGGAACCGCGCAACCTAGCGAGTGTGATGGGTGAGGCGGTTACAGAGCAGGCGGTACTCAATCCCGAGCGCACCATCCGCTGGGTCTCCGAGGGGTCTCTCGTCCCGGTGTTCGCGGATGCCAGCCGCGTTGCACAGGTCATGACGAACTATCTAAGCAACGCCCTCAAGTTCTCGGGGGCGGACCAGCCAGTGGAAGTGAGCTTGCGCACCGAGGACGGGCTAGCGCGCGTGTCGGTCCATGACGACGGGGTCGGCATCCCGCTGGCCGACCAGCCCCACATCTGGGACCGGTTCTACCAGGCAAAGGGGGCGGGCGTCAAGAGTGGCTCACAGGTTGGCTTTGGCATTGGCCTCTACATTAGCAAGGCGATCATCGAAGGGCATCATGGCCAAGTCGGCGTCGAGAGCGCACCCAGCCAGGGCACAACCTTCTGGTTTACGCTGCCACTGGTCCCGCCACTCGCTACCGCATCGCCAGGGGCAGGAACGGCCAATTCTGCATCCCGACCAGATCCCGGCGAGCGCGAGCGCGACCCGTGACGACATCCACTGCATACGGCCGAGGTAGTCACTGCACACCGGCGAAATCGCCGGCGCTGATGCAGCAGATGCTCGGCAAGGTGTGGGTTCATTCCCAGCCGGCGTGGTTGCAACACTCGTGCTAGCTGGCATCATGGCCGCGTCACCCTTCCGGACTAGGGTGGAAGTAGCCCGAGGTGGCCGCCGAAGGTCTCCCTGCCGAGACCGAGCATGCGTTGGGTGTGGCGGCCCCACGGTAGGCTGCGCCGAGGACGTCGAGCTAGCCACCTGGGATACGCGTCGTGGCGCGCCATTGATGCGCCGCAGACGAGCGCACTCGACCCCAATGGAGGAAGCGCGATGCGGAATTACGACCGGATCAACGCTCGGCCACCCGAGGGCATCGAACGGAAGCGCGCCCACATCCTCGGCGGCGGGATCGCGGGGCTGGCCGCCGCGGCATTCTTGGTCGACGACGCGCACCTGCCCGCCGCCAACGTCACCGTGTATGAGGCGCTCGACATCACCGGCGGGGCGATGGACGCCGGCGGTGACGCCGAAACGGGGTACAAACCTAGGGGCCACCGCGAGCTCCATGCCTCGCACGAATGCCTCTGGTACCTGTGCGGCAAGGTACCCTCACTGCAGAACCCCGGGTTGACGATCCTGGACGAGACCTACGAGGTCAATGTCCGCGAGCCCATCCATTCGACCTTTCGGTTGATGGCGCGCCAAGGGCAGCGGTATGAGGTGAGCGGGCCGCTGATGTCGCCTGAGGACGGTCGCAAGATGCTCGAGTTGTTCCTCACACCCGAGGAGCAGCTTCAGAGCAGCACGCTGGGCGACTGGTTCAGCCCCGCATTCTTCGACTCGGTCTTCTGGCTGTGCTGGAGCACCATGTTCGCGTTCTGGCCCTACCACTCCGTGATAGAGGCCAGGCGCTATTTGCTGCGGTATGCGGACCTCACGGGGTCCAACGTCGGGGCGCTGGAGGGCATCCTGCACCCGAAGTACAACGAATACCACTCGTTTGCCCTGCCGCTCCACGTCTGGTTGGAGCGCCAAGGCGTGCGGTTCCGCACTGGCACGACCGTCACCGAACTCGGGCTCTCGGACCGAGGCGGGGAGACCGTCGTCACCGGCGTTACCCTCCGCGACGCCGCCGGCGAGCACTGTCTCGCGCTCACGCGCGACGACCTCGTGTTCTTCACCAACGGGTCCATCGTGCAGAACGCCACCTGGGGAGACACCAACACGGTCGCCACGCTGAACCGCGACACCGCCGATCGGGGCTGCTTCACGGTGTGGGAGAAACTGGCGGCGCGTAATGCCAAGTTCGGCAACCCCGCGGTGTTCATCTCCAATGTGGAGAAAACCAACTTCTACACGTTCATGGTCACGATGACGGGCGACCGCACGTTCACTGACTACATGGAGGCCAAGACCGGCTCGAAGGCCGGCTGCGGCGGCATGCTCTCGGTCGTCGACTCGAATTGGAAGCTCAACCTCCTCCCACTCGGCAAGTACCACCCCGACCAGCCCGCGGACGTCACCATCCTCCACGGTTACGCCCAGCTCAGCAACGTGCCCGGCAACTACATCACGAAGGCGATGCGGGACTGCACCGGCGCCGAGGTGTTCGCCGAGGTGCTCTACCACTGCGGGCTGCAAGGCCAGATCGACGCCATCCTGCGGCAGGCCAAGGTGCACACGGCCGCGCTGCCATACATCACCAGCGAGTTCATGCCTCGCACGATCAGCGACCGACCCAAGGTGATCCCCGACGGGTGCGTGAACCTGGCGTTCATGGGCCAGTACGTCGAGCTGCCCGAAGACGTCGTGTTCACCGTCGAGACGTCGGTGCGCACGGCCATGATGGCCGTCTGGGGCCTCACCGGCCTCGCCAAGCCGACGATCCCGGTCCCCGAGCCGGTCTACGATGTCCGTGTCCTGGCCGACAACGTCAAGGCGTTCACCGGGAAGGAGCTCACGGTCGACACCTTGAAGGCCCTGGTCAGCGGCGCCGGCAGGCACGATGGCTCGTCTGTACAGCGGGAGGCCGCCTCGTCGCTCGGCCAGATGCCCGCGCTGACCAGCTAGTAGGAAGCGGACCGCACGCCGTGTTCAGAGTCAGCAGGTGCTGTAACACATCTGTAACTCTGTAACACGCCCGTGTACGATCGCCCTTGCACAGTTTGCTTGACGCGTGATTTGTCGGCAGGAGGATGAACGGACGAGGTGACAGCGATGTACTACAGCAATGGCAACTACGAAGCGTTTGCCCGTCCCCGCAAGCCGCAGGGCGTGGACCAGAAGTCCGCCCATCTCGTCGGCGGGGGCATCGCCTCGCTCGCCGCGGCGGCCTTCCTCATCCGCGACGGGCGGATGGACGGCCGCCGCATCACGATCTACGAGGCGAGCGCCATCGCCGGCGGCTGCCTGGACGGCATCCATGACCCCAAGCGGGGTTACCTCTTCCGCGGCGAACGCGAGCTGGAGGACCACTACGAGTGCCTGTGGGATCTCATGCGCTCGATCCCGTCACTCGACGTGGAAGACGCCTCGGTGCTCGACGACTTCTACCGCATCAACAAGGACCATCCCAACTACTCGTTGCGGCGGACGACCCAGAACCGCGGCCAGCCGAACGAGACCGACGGCCAGATGACCATGTCCCCCCAGGCGCAGCACGACGTGACGAAGCTGTTCTTCGCCCGCAACGAGGACCTCTACGACAAGCGGTTCGACGAGGTGGTGGGCGAGGACTTCTACCGCAGCAACTTCTGGGTATACTGGCAGACGATGTTCGCCATCGCGCCGTGGCACGGCGCCTTGGAGATGAAGCTCTACGCCAATCGCTTCGTCCACTGCTTCGGCGGGTTTGCGGATCTTAGCTGCGTCAAGTGGACGCGCTACAATCAGTACGATTCCCTGGTCCGACCGCTGGTCGCCTGGCTCGAGCAGCACGGCGTCACGATCGAGTACAACACGCGGGTCACCAATGTTCTGTTCGACATCACGCCGGAGCGCAAGGTCGCGCGTCGGATCGAATGGCTGCGCGGCGGCCAGCGCGGAGGGCGCGACGTCACCGAGAACGACCTCGTCCTCATCACCAACGGCTCCCCCGTCGAGAGCTCCTCATGGGGCGATCACCACACCCCGCCCCAGTGGGACCGGGAGATCCGCGAGGGGAGCATCTGGGCGCTGTGGCGCAACATCGTGGCCCAGGACCCGACTTTCGGCCACCCCGACAAGTTCTGCACCCACACGGACCGGAGCAGCTATGTCTCGGTCTGCATCACGACCCTGGACGACAAGGTCCCGCGCTACATCCAGCAGATCTGCCAGCGGGACCCGTTCGCCTTCGACGGCAACCTCGTCACCGGCGGCATGGTGAGCGTGCGTGACTCCAATTGGCTGCTGAATTGGAACATCGAACGCGAGCCGCACTTCCGGGGGCAGCCGCAGGACATCCTCCTCGGCCACGCCTACGGGGCGTACAGTCTCGACCGGCCCGGCAACTACGTCAAGAAGGCGATGAAGGACTGCAGCGGCGAGGAGTTCGCCCAGGAGTGGCTCTACCACCTGGGGGTGCCGCTCGAGGAGATCGGCGAGCTGGCGGCCAATTCGGTGGACTGCAAGCCCTGCATGATGCCATACATCACGGCCTTCTTCCTGCCCCGGCGTGCCGGCGATCGCCCCGCCGTCGTGCCCCAAGGGGCGGTCAACTTCGCCTTTCTGGGCCAGTTCGCCGAAAGCAGCCCGCGCGACGTCATCTTCACCATAGAATACTCCGTGCGCACGGCGATGGAGGCAGTCTATACCCTGCTGGGCGTCGAGCGCGGCGTGCCGGAGCCGTGGGGCTCGCAGTACGACCTCCGCGCCTTGCTCAACTCGATGGCCGTGCTGCGGGACGGCCAGCACCTGCAGGCGGATGGCCAGAACGTCCAGCTGGATGGCCAGCGGCTCCAACTGCCCGACCACCTCATCGAGCTCCTGCAGCACACGGATCTCGGCGAACTGCTGCGGCAGTATGGGTTGATCGGCGAGCTCGACAACGACCTCGTCACGATCGCGGTGCGCAAAGCCCCGCCGCGGGCCATGACGGTCCTGTAGGGGCGGCGAGGGCCTGTGCGGCCAGCAACGAATCGCTCGCATACCAGGTCCAGCGGAGACTGACACTCCACGGGGGCTAACGCCCCATGGGTTCTCGCGACCGGCGGGGGAGGGCCATCGGCGGAACGGACGCCAGCCCTACCGGAACTGCTTTACGCGACGGCGGTGTCCCCGCCGAACCGTTCTAGTGGCAGCGGAACGGTCTATGTATCCGGTTTACCGGAGAACGCTCCAAAACGAAACTGCCGTTGGAACAAGTGTACCACACTACATTGCCCGAAGCAAGGGCTCAAGCCGGAACACGCCATCCCACTGCCGTTGAAACGGCGTGGCTTGCGGCGGGCTAAAGCCCTATTCTTTCAGCACGGGCGAGCGACTCCGTGGTGATGACCAGCGTGAGCACTGGCGCTCACGCTGGTCATCTCGGGGTTACGGCGTTCCTTCACGCCCGGCTGCGCCATGGGGGCGCCGAAGCGCAGGGTACACGAGCGATGGTCGGCGTGGACAAGCGATCTGACGTGCAGAAGGGGTGAGCAACAGAACGTCATGCCGTCCGCACTGGCGAGCAGCTGTGCTGGTCAGGTCGCCGCGTGGCACGACTTCTATGTCCTGGCCAGCACCGCCGCCACGGTCCTCGGCCTCCTGTTCATCGCCATGTCCCTGCACACCGATCTCACCGGGCATGACCTCGAGGTGGAGCGTGTGCTCTGGGCGCTGGCGGCCGGTGTGCTCGTCCCGCACCCAGGCGCGGCAAGCGCTGTTGCTGTGGAGTGCCTTCGACCTCTACCGCCTCCGCTCGCGCCTCGCTTTCGCTCCACACTTGCCCTAAGAATCTCAACGAGGCCTAACTGATCCGATATGCGGGTTTGAATAGGCGGTGGTTGATCAAGTCCGGCGAGAGCGCCCAAGGAAAGCGGCGCGATGCCGCTCGGTTTGTGTTTGGTGAGTGCGGGCTATTTCGTCCCTGTCACCCCAACCTGATCAACCAGCGTCAGCGTGTAGTTTTTCGTTGGGCAAAAGTTGGCTCCAGGCGAAAACGACTTGCAAATTTGATCGGGCGGGGCTAATATACAACCATATGGTTGTATATGAAAACGAGAGCGACGCGTCGCTCAACCAACTTTTCCGCGCTTTGGCGGATGGCACGCGGCGGGACATCCTGGCGCGGTCGCTGACGGCAACGCCGTCGGTGTCCGATCTAGCGGCGCGGTACGAGATGAGCTTCGCCGCCGTGCAAAAGCACGTCGCCGTGCTCGAGCGCGCGGGCCTCATTCACAAGCGTGCAAACGGTCGCGAGCAGCTGGTCTCCACCAATCATGCCCGGCTGCAGCGCGCGAGCGAGCTCCTCGATTACTTTGAATCCATTTGGCGCCAGCGCTTGGCGCAACTCGACGATGTTCTTCTACCGCAAGGAAACGAAGGAGACCGACGATGCCACTGACCTCTGTCACCAAAGACGCCGCAACGCTCACCCTCACCGTTGTGGGGGACTATCCCGTTCCGCAACAGCGCCTCTGGGACGCCTTTGCCGACCCACGCCAACTCGAACGCTTTTGGGGGCCACCCTTCGCGCCCTCCACCTTCACGCGCCATGATTTCAAAGTTGGCGGTCGCTCCGAGTACTTCCTGAGCCTGCCGGGCGGCGGAAAGTGGAGCGGCTCCTGGGAGTTCACCGCAGTCAATCCAATCAGTTCGTTCGAAGCGCGCGACGGCGAAGACAACGCCGAGGACGAGCACATGCCGGCGTCGATGAAGTTCGCCTTTGCGGCCACGCCGACGGGCTCGCGCATTACCATCGTCACGTGGTTTGACAGTGTTGAAGCCATGGAGCACACGATCCCGGGCATGGAAGAAGGGCTGCGCGCAGCGATGCCCCAACTCGACGAACTGCTCGCTGAACAGAGCGCGCCCGCTGAGTCCGCTTGACCCCACCGATCAATCAAACGACCAAGCGTCAACCAACACCCAGGAGCACACCATGAACAGCATCACCACGTACCTGCACTTCAACGGCAACTGCCGCGCCGCCATGGCCTTCTACCGCGCATGTTTCGGCGGCGAGCTCGACGTCATGGCCTATCCCGATGCATCCGGCCAACCGAACACGAATCTAAATGCACGCCTGATGCACAGCCAGATTGCCCATGGCGGCCAGGCGTTGCTCATGGCGTCGGACGCTCCATCGGACTCTGCATCGGGTTCGGACACCTCACTGCAGGACAATAACTTCTCCGTGTTCATCGATTGCAGCTCAAACGGCGAGCTTGAGCAGTTGTTCACGGCGCTCTCGCAAGGCGGCAAGGTCACCACCCCGCCAAGCGACATGCCCTCGGGACGGTTCGGCATGTGCGACGACTCGTTCGGCATCTCGTGGATCCTCAACTGCGCGAAGTCATGAGCAACGTGACGGAAACTCCCGTGAGAAGGCTCGAAACCATCGAGTACATCTCGCTACCGCTGGTTGATCAGGTTGGGGCGAGCCCGCGGCGTCAGGCTGAGCGTTCCGCACACGACTAGGGAGGTCTGCCATGTTCAAACTGCGCGTCCACAACTTTGTCGTCTCGCTCGATGGCTATGCCTCGGGCGAAGGCCAGTCCAAAGAGGCCGGCTTCGGCCACGCCCAGCCCGAGTTCCTCGACTGGTTCGGCAAGCTGCGCATCTGGCGCGGCGGGCAGCCCGACGGGATGCTCGGCCCGGATGAGGCCATCGCGTCCGCCTGGGGCACCGCGATCGGCGCCGAGATCATGGGCCGCAACAAGTTCCGGCCCACCACCGGCCCCTGGCCCGACGAGGGCTGGCCGGGCTGGTGGGTCGGGGGTGAGGAGCCGCCATTCCACACGCCTTGCTTCGTGATGACGCACTGGGAGCGCGAACCCATCCAGGCCGGCGAGACCACCTTCTACTTCGTCAACGGGAGCCCGGCCGAAGTGTTGCAGCGCGCGCAGGAGGCGGCTGGCGGCCTGGACGTCCGGCTGGGGGGCGGACCCACCACCGTCAATGAGTTCCTGGCCGCCGATTCTGGTGGACTACCTGCACGTGGTGCTGGTGCCGCTCGTGCTCGGGCGGGGTGTCCCGCTCTGGAGCGGTCTGGCGGGGCTGCACGAGCGCTACGCCATCGAGACGGTCACCGTGCCCAGCGGGGCCACCCACCTGTTCTTCTCGCGCTGAGGGGGCCGGTCGCCCGACTGCACGGACGACATCCCCACGCCAAAGAAACATCGCCGTATTGGTCCAGCGAACTGCGTGTCAGAAGAGGCAACGTACGGCGGTCGGGGTCGCATGCGCGTGAGGGTGTGACGGTCGCGGGGGCGTGAGACGGATACGCGGAAACATAGCTCGGTTGGTCCAGCGAAGTGCGTGTCTCAGACGCGGCGCGGGAGGAGGGCCGGGCCGTCGACGAACTGCCAGGTCCCATACGACGGACGCAGGCCCATAATGTACGGGACCTACGCGGTCACCAACTGGGCTTCTAAAGCGGAACTCTCGCCATAGACGCTGTCGGCGACCACCAAGCGGAAGGGAATGCCGGCCGCGCGCGCTTCCGCGATCAACTGCCAGGCCAGCTGCGGCTTGGTGGCGAACGCGGGCTCGTTCCGGCCGTGAGGCAAGCGGCGCGCGGGCCGGTAGGGCTTGACGCCCAGCGGCACATGGCGGCTGCCGTCGGCCCAGTGGCTGGTGACGGCCACCACGCCGTTGGTGACGTGCCCCAGCTTGCCCAGATACTGCTGGGCGGCGAGCACGATGTGCTGGCTGCGCTTGGGGTCGCCGGTCTCCTCGACAATCAGCACGCCGCCAGCGTGCGGCCCGAGCCAGGGATGCGCCTGCCACTACCGTAGATGGCGCTGCTTTAAGGCATCGGCGTCCCAGGGCGCGTTGTGCAGGAACTGGTGCAACGCCTGCTGGATAGCGCGGCACGAGCGCCGCCAGCTACACCAGCGTCTTTGCGAGCCTCCCACGCGCCGGCAAGCGCCTTGCGCCCCGGCTGCTGGCAGGATGGGGCGACGACCGGGAGCGGTACGTGAGCACGGCGAGTGTCCAAGCCTTGGCGGGCACGTCGCCCGTGGCCTACCAGAGCGGCAAGTACGCCAAAGCCCATCGGCGCTATGCGTGTGTCAAACCCGTGCGCAACGTCTTCTTCCAGTTCGCCTGGCAATCCACCTTCCAGGAGCCCTGGGCGGCGGCCTACTACCGCGCCAAGCGGGCCGAGGGCAAGACCCACAGCATGGCCGTGCGTGCCCTTGCCAACGTCTGGGTGCGCATCGTCCACGCGATGTGGTTCAAGCACCAGCGCTACGCCGCCGACACGTTCCTGTCGGCCCAACGCGCCCACGCCCCTTGCGCAGCGTGATTGCGCCCGCGCCGACACCGCAACGCCTCGCATCATCGCCTCTTTGCCTCTTTGCCAGGGGTGTCGGGCGCAAGGGAACTGACGGGCGCGCTGCTCCGCCCATCGTCAGAATTCGCCAGCTTGTCGGCCACGCCGCTCCGCACGTCTCATACGATCCCACGACGTGCTGGCCTGGCCCCGCGGACGCTCACGAGCGCAGGGTAAGGCACGTGGTCCCATAGTGCGCCACCGTGGGCAGCGGCGACCCGTCGCTCGCTGGAAAACCCAGCGTGACCCGCCAGGCACTGACAAAACCGCTGCGCGTTCGTACGGCCCCTTCGCGTGCGATGGATTATGGTTCGGTTGAAGCCATCGGCAACGCAAACCAGAAGGTGGACCCTCGCCCGACGGTGCTCTCTACTCCGACCTGTCCGCCATGGGCCTCGAGGATCGTCTTGCAGATGTAGAGGCCCAGCCCCAGGCTGCCGCACGACCCCGCCCCCTCCTGCCCCACCACCCCTGGCACCCGGTGGAACAACTCCCACACGCGCGCCTGCTCGGCCTCCGAGATGCCGGGCCCAGTGTCGCGTACCGCCACGCGCGCCTGACCGTGGTGCGCCTCCACGGTGACGTCGACTGGCCGGTCAGGCGCGGAATACTTGAGCGCGTTGGTCACGTAATTGATGAGAACCTGCTGGATGCGGCCGGCATCGACATGGACGGGGATTGGCGTCCCACCCGCCCGCGTATGCAAGCGGATGGGGCGACCGGGCGCCGCCATGCGCAACGCCTTCACCTGCTCGCGCACGAGCGCCGCCAGGTCGCAGGACGCAAAGACCACCGCCAGCTTGCCAGTGCGGGCGGCGGCAGTGTCGAAGAGCCGCGTCAACAGCTGCGTCAGCTGCTCGGTGCTGCGCCGCGCGTCGGCCACGCGGTCGCCTACGGCTTCCGCACGCTGAGCAAGGTCGGGACACGTCTTCTGCGCCGCGGCCACCAGCCGCTCGGTCCGGCGCTCCGCCAACTCGATGTAGCCATAAGTGGCGGTCAACGGCGAGCGCAGGTCGTGGGCGGCAGTAGCCAGGAACTCTTCCATGTGCTGGCTCGCCTGGCGCGCGGCCCGTTCGTCGGCCCGGGCCTCCTCTCCTTCGCGCGCCAGGCGGTTGCGCTCAGTCAGTTCATGCAGCACCGAAATGACACCGACGACGTGCCCCCGTGGATCGCGTAACGGGACGGCGCTAGAGTTCACTTCCGCCTCGCGGCCATCGAACGCCCGCAGATACACGTCTGCTTCCGCGCCGGTGACCGTCTCCCCGCGCAGCGCGCGGACGATCGGGATGCGTTTCTCGGGGAGCGGCTCACCGGTGGCGAAGTCGCGCATGTGCAGCAGACGGACGCGTTCGGGGGCCGACAGGGACGCGAAGTCCCGCGGTCCGCGCTCCAGCGCGTAGAGCTCGCGGTATGCACGATTCATCTGGAGGGGACGCCCCGCCGCATCGTAGATGGCCACGCCATCGGCCATCGTCTCCAGGATGGTGTTCAGGCGCTCGGCGCGCTCAGTCGCTTGTGTCTCGCTCACCAGGGCGCGGGTGAGCGCCACGTCCGCCCGTCGGCGGGCGTCTTGCTCGGCTGCGTGGTTGAGAGCGCGATGGATTGTCAACGCCGCGCGGTCCGCAGCGCGCTGCAGCAGGTGCACGTCCGCCTCGTCGAAGCGGTGCTGGGTGGCCGTGCCCACGGCTAGGACTCCCACCAGCCGGCTCACAAGCTGGCCGTCCGCCTCGTTTGCGACGAGCAACGGGACTCCAACCACCGCGCGGAACTTCCCCCGCATGTAGGAGTGCACCCCCTTCACGGCGGCGAGGTCATCCACGCTCCAAGGCTCCCGTGTTACCGCGATGCGGCTAACGAATCCTGCCCCCACCGGGAACTGTATCTGGCCGACGAACTCTTCCCCCAGTCCGACTGCCGCTCGCATGGTCAGCGTCTGGCCGTTCTCGTCCAGGAGGTAGATGCCGACGTGGTCGACGCCCATGACCTCGGTGACGCGACCGAGCAACTCGCGCAGGAGGTCGTCGAGCGTCAAATAGGAGAGGGCGGTGTCGGTCAGGGCTTGGAGCGCGTCCAACTGGGCGCGCGTCGCTTCGGCCCGCGTACGCGTCGCCTGCTCCCGCTTCAACAGGATCGCGTATCCCTGCTCCAGCCGCTTGCGCTCGGTGACGTCGTGCAGCGTCGCGATGAAGCAGTCTGGAGTGCCGTCTGGAGTGCGCACAAGCGATACCGTGAGGTGGCCCCAGACAGGCTCACCATCCTTGTGGGCGTAGAGCTTGTCCGTCGCGTACACCTTGATCTCGCCCGCTAGGAGACGCTGCAGCGTGGCAAGGTCCAAGTCGAGATCGTCGGAGTGGGTGAGGTCGCGGAAGGTGCCTCGCGCGGCCTCCTCGAGGGTGTAGCCGAGGAGGTCGCAGATGCGCTGGTTGTAGCGCAGCCAGTGGCCGTCGAGCGCGAGCTGGGCGATGCCGTCGTCCGCTCGTTCGAACAGTGCACGCAAGACAGGGTCGCGCGCATGGACGGCCGCGGTCGCGTGCTCGCGCCCCGAGCTGATCTTCTGAGCGGCAGCCCGAGGTCGCGACGGCCCGCGCTCGGTGCGTATGGCCTCCTCGCCGTGTCCGGTCGCCCCTGGCAGATCGGTGGAATCGTGGCGGGGCATGAGCGTGCTCGCTCTCCAGGTCACCCATCTGCGGCGTCGCGGTCTAGCGCGTCGTGCGCCAACAGGGGCAAAGTGCCGATATGACCCGAATCGCGCTCGCACGCAGCCCCATGGGCGACTATGCCGCACGTCTACGTCGCTCCCTGGCGGCTCAGAACGCGCGGCGAAGACATGGACGTCTCGCGTCTCCCGCACCATATGCTGAACTGATTACGACGCGATTGCCACGAGCAACGGTTATGTTGCAAGCGGGCGCTTATTTCCGATGCCGCAGGTGGGGGATGGCAGAGAGCTGTTCAGTTGCGCGGCGGACTTCCGCGGACGCCTGCAAAGGGCGTCGTGGGCGCATATGTCGCGCTGAGGGCATGATCCTTACCCAGTTGCTCGCGAGAACTTGCCAGATGCACCATTTACGCGGAGGGATTGACATAGAGGGTCTCCAGAGTTGACTCTGCGGTCGCCAGTGGCAGGCTGAACCAGAACGTCGATCCCTGTCCTGGTGTGCTCTGGACACCGACCTGCCCATGATGGAGTTCAATGATGGCCTTACAAATATGCAACCCCAGGCCCAGGTCGACCCGCTGCCACTCTGGACCTCGATCCCTTGCGCCCGGTGGAAGCGGTCCCAGATATGCCTCTGTTCCTCTGGCGGCAGCCCTGGCCCCTGGTCGCGCACCCAGACCCGTGCCTGCTGCTCGTCCACCTGGAGTCCGACCACAACGGGACGATCCGCGGCTGAATATTTCAGCGCGTTGGTCTGGTAGTTGGTCACCACTTGCCCGAGGCGCTGGGCAACGGCCAGCACGGGCACCCGCCGCTCCTCCGGGCACTCCAGCACCAGTGTGCGCTCTGGATGGACTTGGCATTGCTCCTCGACCACCTCGCAGACAACGGTGGCTAGGTCTGGCGGCGCCAGTTGCAGGTCCAACCGGCCTACCCGGATACGCACTACATCCACCAGATCGCCGACGAGCCGCTCCACTCGCTCCTCCTGCCGGTCGGCCTGTGCAAGCGGTTCCAGGAGGGGCGCAACATCCGTGGCGTCAACTCGCTCCCGCTGGAGCAGGCGCTGCAGGCGCCGTTCGAGCAGACCCAATCCGAGATGCAGGGCTGCCAGCGGGTTTCTGAGTTCATGCCCTGCGATGCCGAGGAAAGCCTCCATCTGCGCATTCGTCTCGCGCAGGGTCTCTTCCCGCTCTCGATGCAAGCGGGCGATTTCCACTGCCGTCAGGCTCTGGCGCACCAGCGCCAGAAAGAGCAGTGCCACGGCGCTCAGGGAAGGAGCCAGGGGATGAAGTACGCTCGGGCCTAGTTCCGCTCGGATCAACAGGACCGTACTGGCAAGCTAGGCTGCGGCAACGGGCAAGGTGAGCCGAAGGCCATCGATCAGGTCTCGCCGCTGGGGGTTTGGGGGCTGCTGATGAAGCGGCCTCGCGCTCGTACCTGCCAGCATACGCTATGTACGCCGGAACTTCACCAGACCTAGCAGTGGGACCAGCAGGTAGATTATCATCCAGAACAGATCAGGAGGACTGCCCGACCGGTAGCCGGCGGCCTCCAGCATGAGGACAGCCAACCAGGTATCGGCGATGACCAAACTGGCAATGGCTGGATCAGCAGCACCATGACCGCGCGTTCCACCTCATACTCGCGGTTCCGGAGCCAGATCAGCGTCAGGGCAAAGAAGATGGCTAGATCGCCCAGCGGATAGCTCAGATTCACCAGCTTGCCTAGCGGGGTTCCCTGGCTGTTCTCGTAAATGGGGGCCAGAAGGAAGCACCAGGAGAGGGCAAAGGCAGCACCCACCAAGAGGCAGGCATCCTGCACTACGAGCGCCCGTTGTATGCGGGAGGGGACCCGCGGCATCACGAGCAGGTCCACGGGCTGGCGGTGGAGCACGCGCATCGCCCGCTGTGGATCGGCGGCCACGGCACAGCTGTAGCCCATCTCGCTCAGCACATTCCGGATAAGGGTGCGGGTCGGGCGATCGCAGTCAACGATCAGCAGGCGTGAGGATAGCTCGGTATACATCGCCGTCATGCGCGTCTCTTGCTAATTGGGTGGATGACGATCGCCCCCTCCATTCGTACCCCGCGAGCACCTCCAGCAGCGCCGGCACGGAGGTCGTGCTGGAGTTCGGATGCGCCCTACATCTGCGCCGCACACGCGATGCCAACCCCTTCTAGTGCTGCGCAACGACACACGAGCACTCGGCAGTGCCGCACGCGCGCCACATGCGGCGTTGCTAGCTTGGAGTCCGTATCCTCCGCACGTCGCAACGTTACCGAGTAGTGCATTAGCGAGCTCAAGGCATGGCGCGCTCTGTTTCCTCGCAAGGGGATGCGAGCACCCAACCGCTGAGCAATGCTGGTCATTGCGGCCGTTCTCATCTGCTTGCGCTCATGATTCGCCAGACACGCCCTGGTAGCATTCCCGCCACGCGGGGCAAGAAGACGTGGCACCGGCATAGCGTCCGGGGGCAAATGCGGGCCAACTTCCCCGCCGTCCCCTTCCGCCAGCGGGTGCTCATCGAATCCATCTTGTCGCCGACCAGGCGCAAGGTCTTGGCGAGGACCGCCGGCCATTCGTTCGCCACCCAGCAGGTGCAGGTGCAGGTGCTGTTACTCGGCGTGGCCTTCAATCTCTACCGCCTCCGCATGCGCCTCGCTTTCGCTCCACGCTTGCCCTAAGGATGTCAACAAGGCCGAACTATCTCACTTGATAAAGCAAGCCCCTTGTTTCTCATCCGGTTGACAAATCCTATGTGATGCATAATAATTGAGGCATGGATCCACCACCTGCGGGGGCCCTAGCGGCTATTCGGTCGTGGCTCCGCCTCGACATCGCGTTTGCCCGGTTCAATCGCTATTTGCAGCGCACGTACGGTGTGACGGGTGCGCAGTTGGCGATGCTTCGCCTGATTCACGAAGCGGACCCGGTGACGCTGGCTACCCTGCGGACCCGGTTGGCCATGCACCCGGCCACGTTGGGGCAGCTGGTGGCGCGCCTGGAAAAATTGCACCTGGTGCGCCTCGCGCCGGCTCCCCATGATCGACGGCAACGCTTGGTCAGCGTCACCGACGCGGGGCACCGCCTGTTAGAGCGAGCACCGGTAGCCGGCCCCATCCGGCTGCGCACCGTCGCTGGAGATGAGGCGCACTTGCGAGCCCTGGCACAGGCGTTTGAGGATGCCGTTCACGACTTTGGACTGGAGGAGTGGGCGCCTTGAACAGGCTTGAAGAGGCCCTCAATATTGGTCCCGTCTTAGCTGAGCGCCTGCGTGCGGTTGGGATCACGACCCTGGATCGACTGCAGGAAGTGGGTGCCGAAGCGGCGTGGGAGCAGCTCGGGCAGATCGATCCCGAGTGGGGATGCGTCCATGCGCTGCTCGCCGTGGTCGGAGCGACCAAGGGCGTGCGATGGATGGCCCTGTCCGAGGCAGAACGACGCCAACTGCGCCGGTTCGCGCACGAGCGAGGAGGTCGCGCATGACCATTCACGTGTTGGGCATCGACAATGTCATGATGAGCGTGGGGGATTTACCCCAAGCCCGCCAGTTCTATGAAGACCAATTGGGCTTGCCCCTGAAGTTTGTGGTGAATGCCTATGGCCTTGCCGGATACCGCTTAGGCACTGAAGAGCCAGGCCTGATGCTCAAAGTGGCCGACATCGCGCCCACACCCGAGCGGGTGACGCCGCGGCTCTGGCTGGAGGTACCGGATGCGCGAGCAGTGGCACAGCGCTTGAGTGAGCAAGGCATCCCGCTGCTGCACAAGCCATTCGAAGTAGCGACAGGATGGGTCGTGGAGTGTGCCGATCCCTGGGGAAACGTGCTGGGGTTCACCGACTATACCAAAGACCCCGCCAAGGGCAGATCGGCACCTCGCGCGAGTGAATCGCGCAACTGAAGAAGGCGAGGAGACGCGCACGAGACGGCGCGGGCAAGCCAGGTAGGGGAGAAGCAGAGGACGCCTGCGTAAGGTGCGGCGCGACTGGGACGAACGGGCGACGATTTGGACGGTCTCAGACGCGTTGTGGGCGGTGATCGCTCCGATCTTGGCGGCGCTCTCGATCCGCCCAAAGCGATAGGGCATCCCCGTATCAGTCCACGAGCGGCGCTGGATGCCATTATCTTCCGGTTGCACAGCGGCTGCCGGTGGAACCGAACCAGCTCCCCGAACGCTTCCCCGACGATCGCTCGGTGCATCGCACGTTCCAACGCTGACTGCGCCCCGGCATCTTCGAGCGGATCTGGGCCACGCGCGTCGAGCGCTGCGAAGAGCTGAGTGGGGTGGACTGGGAGTGGCAGGCGGCGGACGCGATGATGGGCAAGGCGCGCCCAGGGGGACCTCATTGGCCCGAATGCCATTGACCGCGGCTAGCGCGGCGTGAAGCGGAGTCTCTTGGTCGCGGCGGGCGGTGGGCCGCTGGGTCTGGAGATCGCCGGGGCCAATGTGCATGACACCAACTCGCTCGCCGCGACCCTCGACGCCATCGTCGTTGCACGCCCCACCCCGATGCGGGGGCGGCCGCAGCACCTGTGCCTCGACAAGGAATACGATAACCCGAAAGGGCACGGAGTGATCGCGGCGCGTGGCTACAGCGGGCACATCCGCCGTAGCGGGAAGGAGAAGCGGTACCCGCCGACTAGCAGCGAGTAGCGCTTTCCGGCGCGGCGCTGGGTGGTGGAGCGAACGCTGGCGTGGCTGTCAAAGTGCCGGGCACTCCTGGTGCGCCACGACAAACATGCCACCAACTTCCGCGGGCTGCTCCGGTTCGCGTGCACGTTGCTCTGGTTCCGTCGTCTCCACCGCTTATCCGTTCTGAGATAGTTACTTGGTGGTCTCGGTAGTCGTTGCGGTCTCAGTGTTCCCTGTGTCCCGTTGGTCATTTCGGCGCGATCGGCGCCGCCTGGGCGTGGTGGCTCGGTCCGCGGGCGGTCCATGCAGCAGTAGATCTCGACCATATGTGCATCGGGGTCGTGGACATACACGGCGATGTTGCCCCCAGACCCACCGTCGCCGCCGCGCCCTTCGTAGTGCTTGATCGGCCCATAGGAGATGGGAATGTGCTGGCGCTTCAGGCGGCGCCCGACCGCGTAAGGCGACTCGCCGTCCTCCAGGATGAAGGCCATATGCATCAGCCCACGCTCGCCGACCGGGATGACGCGGCCCTCTGCATCGCGCTGCTCGATCAGGATCAGGCTATTGCGCTGGTGGCGCCCGTGCAGCGCGCAATAGGTGATGGTGCGACCAGCGACGAACGGATGCGGCGACGGACCGAGCGTTTCTCCCGCCTCCAATCCGACGACCGACTGGTAGAAGGCCCGCGAGCGGTCAAGATCGCTCACGTACACAGAGCAGCTGACCAGCTCAGTGACGCGCGCCGGGTGCGCGGGAGGGCCATATAGTTTCGGCTTGCGCCCCCGCGCGAGCACGAGCCGCTGCACGGTCTTGAAGCGCAGGAGCTGGCCAGCGCGCCGCTGGCCCGAGGTGATCTTCGCCATTGGGCCACGTCCTTTCAGGAGCGCTCATCCGACTCCGGATGATGCCAGCACCTCCACGAGGTGCCCATTCGGGTCGCGAAAGTGGATGGCGGGCGTGCTGCCAGTCAGCGCCGGGAAGGCCGGCCCTTCGGCGACCGCTTGCCCTTGCGCGCGCGCCCGCGCGGCGATCGTCTCCAGGGTCTGTCCTGGGCGGAGGGCGAAGGCGAGATGGTGGAGGTCATCCGGCTGCACCGGAATGGTCTTGCCCGATTTGGTGAACTGCTCGACCAGCACCAGATCGTGGTGCTGCCGGTCCCCGCAGCTCATGAAGCAGAGCGACTGGCCCAGTATGCGGGTCAGCGCCGTCATGTCCGGCGTGTCGGTCTGCGACCACTGCAGATCCAGCACGTCCTCATAGAACGCGCGCGACGCCGCTGTGTCGTTGACGAAGATCGCGATGTGTCCGACGCCGCGAATTGGCTGTGTTGCAATTGCTCGCGCCATAGCGTGCCCCCTTTCATCTTCGAAACCGGCGGCAATATGTCGAGGAACCCATGCGACCGCCCACGGGCACCGATCCCGTTCCTCAGTCACTTCTGCTGACCGCCGCTCGGTCGCCCGGCACGCGCACGTGCTCACCCTTGGGCGCAGCCGGAGCAGCAGACGTGACCTGCCACTCCTGCCGCCCGAGATCGATTGCCCCATCAGGCGTCGCGATCGTACTGGTCACTATGTCGCCGTCGTGCAGATATTCCGGGCGCTTGCGTTGCCCTGCCACGAAGGCGCGCATCCGCCGCATCGGGGGCAACAGACCGCCGAGCCGACGCGCAAGGCCGGTCGGGGGGTGCAGCGCGACTCCGCCAGGCGTGCCCGTCAGCAAGAGATCGCCCGGCGCCAGGTCAAGCGTTTCGCTCAGCAGGGTGAGTGTCGGGGCCGGCCCATAGATCAACTGGTCCGTGGTGGCGTCCTGGCGCAGCGTGCCGTTGACCCAGAGGCGGAGCCGGAGTTGGCTCAGCCGCTGGGAGTCGCTGCGGTCGAATAGGTAGAAGTACGGCCCAGCCGGACAAAACGTGCGGAAGCTCTTGCCCCGGAACCACTGCTCCTCGGGAATCTGGACATCGCGCGCCGAGACGTCATTGGCCATGACCAGACCGGCGACCACGTCCTCGAGGCGGTCCACTTGCACTTGAATCGGGCCTGTGATGGCGCGACCAAGCACCAGGCCCAATTCCAGCTCGTAGTCCAGGAGCTGCACTCCGCGCGGACGGACGACCGGCCCCCGCGCGGAGGTGAGCGACGAGTCCGCCTTGGCGAACAGGAGGTTGAATCCGCGGTGTGTCCCCGTCTCTTGCCGGTGTGCCTGATAGTTCGTGCCCTGGCAGATGACGCGGCAGGGGGTCGTGACGGGGCTCAGCGGCTCGACCGAGGCGAGGGGGATGGACGGCGCCTGATCGGCATCGCGCCTGAGGGTGCGCACGTGCTCGGCGCCGCCGTCGGTCAAGAACTCGGCGAGCGTTGCATAGGTGCCGGGCACCGGCGTCACGGCACCGTCGCGCAGGACACCCCACTGCGTCGTATTCCGCTGCGCGTAACGGATGATCTGCCATCCCATAACGTTTCGACCCTCTCGACCTCAGGTATGTGGCGATGTAGTGCCGTCCTCCAGATGGGGTACCGTTCGGAACGCGCCACCCCTTGACATTAATTGTCATACAATATTATAATATGATTGTCAAGGAGGCGCGGTGAGCCGCATCGTACGATCGGACGCGTAGGCAGGAGCACATATGGGCGTTCTGATGGGGACGTTGACGCAGCAGGTGGCGCAGGAGCTGGGGCAGCGCACCGTGCGCGGCGATTACCTTCCCGGTGACGCGCTGCCGAGCGAGGCGGATCTGTCCGTTGAGTTGGAGGTGAGCCGCACGGTCGTGCGCGAGGCGCTGAAGGTGCTCGCGGCGAAAGGCCTCATCCGCTCCCGCCCACGTGTGGGCCCGGTGGTGCAGCCACGCCACGTCTGGGAGTACCTCGACTCGGACGTCCTCGCCTGGTCCACCCAGGACAGCGAGCAGCTGCGGGCGTTTCTGAACCAGCTCACCGAGGTGCGGCGCATCGTCGAGCCGGACGCTGCCAGGCTTGCCGCAACACGCGCTACGCCCGACGAGCTGGAACAGATCGGCGACACGTTCACTGCGATGGAGGGCGCGGTCGCCGACCCTAACGCGTTTATGACCCAGGACCTGGCGTTTCACGAGGCAATTATTCGGGCCTCGCACAACGATCTGCTGGTCGGCTTGCTCCTCTCCTTACGCAAGGGATTGGTCGCCAGCCGGCAAGTGTCCACGGGCACGCTCCGCCAGGATACTCCGAAAACGGCGCACGCGCGCGCGACCGCGCTGGCGCTGCATCGCGCGGTGCTGGACGCCCTACGCGAACGCGATGGGCAGCGCGCCCACGAGGCAATGGCACAACTGCTCAGCACGGT
This sequence comes from uncultured Chloroflexia bacterium, assembly GCA_963841205.1. Lineage (GTDB taxonomy): Bacteria > Chloroflexota > Ktedonobacteria > Ktedonobacterales > JADMIN01 > CAWAWP01. The sequence goes on from CAWJCH010000032.1 coordinate 146,490, forward strand.
GCATGAAGCCGTCGGGCTCATGTTGGATCACGAGCGCTCTGCTGACACAAGAGACCCAGAGTAATTGCACAACGACTACGCTGTCGTCGCAGCGCTGTGAGGAGCGCCGGGGGCGGAGAGCCGGCGCGAAGAGGTATACGCATGTTCACATTGCATGTCGCGGAAGTGCTCCTATCCCTGATCTTCATCCTTGGTGGCGCCTCGACAGTGGCGGTTCCCGAGCCACGCGCAAAGCAGATCGCGCGCCTGCGTTTTCCTATGGCTCAGGTCGCCGTGCGCATCAACGGTCTCGCCATGATCGTCGGCGGCCTCTTCCTCGCCCTTGGTCTGTGGGCTCAGATTGTGGCCTGGGTACTCATCGTCTTGCTCATTCCGACGACCATCTTCGGCCATGCGTTCTGGCTTGAGGCCGGCCCCAAGCGCCAGGAGCAACTGAGCCATTTCGTGAAGAACCTGGGGCTGCTGGGCGGGCTGTTGCTCGTCACGCTGGTCGTACGCTAGCCCGCCACGCGTCGGGCAGCAAAGCACCGTATCACTTTCTGACACTCCACGCGGGCTAAAGCCCCATGGGTTCTCGCGACCGGCGGGGAAGGGCTCTCGGCGGAACGGACGCCAGCCCTACCGGAACTGCTTTACACGACGGCGGTGTCCCCGCCGAACCGTTCTAGTGGCAGCGGAACGGTCTATGTATCCGGTTTACCGGAGAACGCTCCAAAACGAAACTGCCGTTGGAACAAGTGTACCACACTACATTGCCCGAAGCAAGGGCGCAAGCCGGAACACGCCTTCCCACTGCCGTTGCAACGGCGTGGCGTGCGGCGGGCTAAAGCCCTCTTCTGTCAGCGAAGAGGAAGTGAGGATGCCCGGTGAGCGGATTTCACGACATGCGTGACATCGAAGCGCTGGAATCGGTTCCGCTCACGGAGCGAGGGCTGCCAGCGTCAACCTATGAGATGATTCGGGAGGGAGCGGCGCAGAACCCCGGTGCGACGGCCCTGATCTTCTTCTTGCAAGGCACAACATACCAGCGCTCAGCACGCTACACCTTTCGTCAGGTCATCGCTAACATCGACCAGACGGCGAATCTCTTCCAGTCCCTCGGCGTCTCTGCGAGCGACACGGTCTCCCTCATCTTGCCAAATGTCCCCGAGATGCTCTGGAGCCTCTGGGGAGGCGAAGTGGCGGGCGCCGTCAATCCTATCAACCCACTGCTGGAGGCCGACGCGATACGTGACATTCTGCTCGCTGTCCAGCCGCGCGTGTTGGTCACGCTCGCACCGTTCCCCCACACAGATATCTGGGAGAAGGTCGCGGGCATCGCCGAGCAGATCCCGAGCGTGCGCACAATTCTGCGGGTGGATCTGCGCCGGTATCTCCCCGGCTGGATGCAGCCACTCGCCGGCCTCAGCCGCGCACAGCAGTCATCCCAGCGGCGCCTGGGACACAGCGACGTCCTCGATTTCGGGCAGGCCATGCGGCGCGCTCCCGTGCGACAACAGAGGAGCGGACGCACCATCGGTCCTGACACGATCTCGGCCTATTTCCATACTGGGGGCACCACGGGGATTCCCAAGATCGCGCCCCATACGCATGGCAATGACGTCTTCGACGCTTGGGCGGCTTCGCAGAACGTGGAAGTGGGAGCGGGGAAGACACAGTTCTGCGGTCTGCCGCTGTTTCATGTCAACAGCTACCTGGTCAGTTGCCTGATCCCCTGGAGCCGGGGAGCGACGGTCGTGCTCGGCACGCCCAGCGGGTTCCGCGGTGACGGAGTGATTCCAAACTTCTGGAAGATGGTCGAGCACTACCACGTCAATTTCTTCAGCGGTGTTCCGACGGTGTTCAGCGCGCTCAACGCCGTCCCCGTAGGTGCCAGCGACGTCCGCTCACTGGAATACGCCATCTGCGGGGCGGCTCCGATGCCGCCGGAGGTGTTTCGGGACTTCGAGCAGCGCACGGGACTGCGCATCCTCGAAGGCTACGGGCTGACGGAGGGGGCGTGCGTCTCGTCCGTGAACCCTGCCGACGGCGAGCGGCGAGTGGGCTCGATCGGCCTGCGCCTCCCCTATCAAGAGATGAAGGCCGTCGTGCTCGAGGATGGGCATTATGTGCGCGACTGCGCGGTTGACGAGGTCGGCGTCATCATCATTCGCGGCCCGAACGTCTTTCCCGGCTACACGCTCGCCGAGCAGAATCAGGGGCTCTGGATCGAGACCAGCGATGGCGGCGGGCGCTGGCTCAACACGGGTGATCTGGGCCGCCGGGACCAGGACGGCTATTTCTGGCTCACCGGCCGCAAGAAAGAGCTCATCATTCGCGGCGGGCATAACATTGACCCGCAGGTCATCGAGCATGCCCTGCATCAGCATCCCGCGGTGCTGTTGGCCGCTGCGGTGGGACGTCCCGATGCCCGCCTGGGCGAAGTGCCAGTGGCCTATGTGCAGCTCAAGCCAGGAGCGACTAGCAGCGAGGAAGAATTGCTCGCCTTCGCCCAGGCCCATATCGGCGAGCGTGCCGCCATCCCCAAGCGCATCCATGTCATTTCGGATCTGCCGACGACCGCGGTTGGCAAGATCTTCAAGCCGGCGCTCATACAGCGCGAGATCGAAAATGCGCTCGCGGGTGAGGTATCGGCGGTCGAGGGTGTCGCGAGCTGTCGCGTCACCGTAAGCCCCGACCGACTGCACGGCCTGAAGGCCGCCGTGGAGGTGACGCCCACGACCGGGGTGACAAGTGACGCGCTCAGGGCGGATGTTGCGCGGACACTCGGGCGCTATGCGACGCCGCACGAGCTCGTGATGCACGAATCAGTGCCCGTTAGCGGCGGGCGATGACGATTGCGGACGAAACGCCGGCCGATGGACGAGGCGACGCGGCGAGGCCGGGGCGGCGAGGCCCCTCTCGGCGAGGAGTTCCGACGTATGGACAGCAACAGCGACAAGGCGATCTTCGATGTCGTGGTGATCGGCTACGGGTTGACGGGTGAAACGGTCGCCAATCTGCTGGGGCACTCGCAACTGCGCACCCTGGTCCTCGAGCGTGACACCGTGCTGTATCCCTCTCCTCGTGCCATCGTGTTCGACGATGAGGTGCTGCGCATCTTGCAAGCCGTCGGCATTGGCGAGCGCCTCGGCGAACTGACGGCGCCGCTAGAGTGGGCGCGCTACATCAACGGCGCCGGGCGCGTGCTGGTTGATATCCCACTGAAAGAGATGGTTACCGACTCCGGCCATCCCTTCGTCAGCGCGTTCTATCAGCCCGAGCTTGAGGACGCGCTGCGGGCCAAGCTGGGTGGCTATCCTAGCGTGACCGTGCGCACGGGGCAAGAGGTGGAAGCCATAGCGCAGGATGCCGATGTGGTCCATCTGACTGTGCGTGACCTGGCGAGCGGGCAGACGTGGACGGCGGACGCTCGCTACGTGATGGGCTGCGACGGCGCGAGGAGTTTCACCCGCAAGGCGCTGGGCATTCCCTTGCAGGACTTGCACCAGGATGCCGCATGGCTCGTCGTGGACGCCGAGGTGAACGCGGCGGATCCTTTTCCGATGTGGAATTATCAGGTGTGCCATCCCGCGCGTCCCACCACCTTCGTGCATGGGAGGGGCAAGCATCTGCGCTGGGAGTTCAAACTGCGCCGGAGCGAGAGGCCCGACGTGGTGACCCGTCCAGGGCGCATACGCGACCTTATCCGGCGGGCGCCCACGGTGGGGATCGATCCCGATCTGATCACCATTCAACGCTCGGCGGTCTATACGTTCCATGCCACCATCGCCGAGCGCTGGCAACAGGGACGCGTCTTCTTGCTCGGCGATGCCGCGCACCAGATGCCGCCCTTCCTGGGCCAAGGAGCGTGCGCGGGTCTGCGCGACGCGATAAACCTGGCGTGGAAGCTCCGACTGGTACTACCGGGCCACGCTCCGGCGAGCTTGTTGGCGAGCTACGAGCAGGAACGCCGCCCGCACGTTCATGCTATCATTCGGCGCGTGATCGCGTTCGGCTCGGTCATCCAGACGACGAATCGGCTGCAGGCCTGGGTGCGCGATCGCGTGCTAGCGCTGCAAGCCTTGCTGGGGCGCTCGATGGCGCCCAGCGGCGGCATCGCTCCGCCACTTGCGGACGGCATCCTGGCCGCCGCAACGCCGGGCACGTCGAAGACGCGTGGCGAGATGGCCGCATCCCTTCGCGGGCATCAGGTGCTGCAACGACCGGTGACGCTCCCGGATGGGCGCATCGTGCCACTGGATGACGCCCTCGGGCTCGGTTTCGCGCTGGTGGCATACGCTTGCGATCCGCGGAACGCCCTGGACCACGAGACGCTGGCGCGCTTTGCCCAACTAGGCGGTCGGCTGGTGCGTGTAGATCCGCCACAGGCAAGCGCGGATCCAGACTCGCCGGGCGACGTGCGCGACCACACGGGGGCGCTGCAAGAATGGTTCGCCGCGCACGCCATGCAGTTGGCGCTGGTGCGGCCAGATCGCTATCTCTTCGGCGGTGACAGGCTGGCACAATTGCCAGCGCTGATGCAGCAATTCTTCGCCTTGCTGCTCGTTCCCCCGCATCCTGGTGCTTGACCCGCTGTTCAAGCTGGGCGGCTCATACTGAATGGTGATGGGTGCCGCTTGAATGTCGGCGGGGCAAGTCGCATCCATCTTCACCCACCCCCACCTCACGGTCGGCGAGCTTGGAGACCGCTATCGGGCGGTCAGGAACTCGAGCGAACGCACGCGGTGGCACATCCCGTGGCAGCTGGCCCGTGGACGCACGGCGACGGAATTATCCGGGGGTGATCGGGCACCGAGCATCCTGGATCGGCCGGATCGCCGAGCGCTACAGCGAGCAGGGGCCGAGCGGGATGGTGAACCGCCGACACACGACCTCCTATCGTCCACCGCCGGTGCGGTCCCCGGCGCTCTAGGAAGAACTGCGCGAGGCGTTGGCGTAGGCGCGGGAGCGCAACGAACCCCTGGACGGCCCGCGAGGTTGGCGTGGGTGGCGGGGTGCCTGGGGCGTCCGGTGTCGTATCGGCTGGACCGGGACTGCCTGCAACGCCTCAAGCACAGGTACCAGGCGCCACGCCCGGGCCGACGCTCGCGAAGAGGCGGCGTTCAAAAAATAACGACCGCTCGTCAGCGCGGTAGCGCCTGCTCACCCCGATGCAACGGTCGAGGTGTGGGCCGCCGACGAGCGCTCAGCTTGCAGACGACGTTCGACAGCGGTGCGAGGGCAGCCAGTGGTTCGGGCCGGGGATCGATCTGTCACTCGCGGGTCGTGGGTTTGCCCAGAGGATTGAGCACGAAGGAGACCGCCAGGCGCTCGCGTACAAGCACCGTCACCACCGGCAGCTGGTCACGCCGGATGTAGATGTCGAGCGAGACACCGTATTCCGGCGCTTCCCCGCTGAGGACACTGGGGACGAACTCACTGCAACGATTCGCCCGACCGTTGTCCCATCGAGTTCAGGATATGGCTCTTGCATGGTCTACACTCCGCCGAACGCTGAGAAACCACCGTCGATGGGGATGATCGCGCCGGTGACGAAGGCCGAAGCCGGCGAGAGCAGCCACAGTGACGTTCCGACTAGGTCGCCTGGGTTGCCGAACCGCCTCATCGGTGTATGCGACAAGATCGCCTGGCCCCGCGCCGAGAAATCGCCGCTCGCCGGATCGAGCAGGAGGAATCGGTTCTGCTCCGTTAAGAAGAAGCCCGGTGCGATGGCATTGACGCGGATGCAGGGTGAATACTCCTGCGCCAGATGGACGGCGAGCCACTGCGTAAAATTCGCAACTCCTGCCTTCGCGGCGGAGTATGCCGGGATTCGTGTGAGCGGGCGGATAGCGTTCATCGATGTGATGTTGAGCACAACCCCTTCGCCTTGCCTCGCCATTATCTCGGCAAACACCTGCGAAGGCAGGATCATCCCCATGAGGTTGAGATCGATCACGGCCCGCAGTGCGGCCTCGGTGAGCTGGAAGAAGCTGTGCTCTGGCCCGGTGGTCGCCTCCGCCCGGTTGCCACCGGCGCCATTGACCAATGCATCGACGCGCGAGAAGCGCGCGATGATGCTATCGCGCGCGATTTCCAGCGAAGCGCGATCGGTGACATCGCCTGCTACGATAAGCAGGCGAGCCGCTGGAACAGTCGTCTCCGATAGGAGCGTGCGCGCCTTCTCGGGATCTCGGGCAATCAGTGCGAGATTCGCACCTGCCCGCGCCAACGCCGCAACTAACTGCCTCCCCAGCACGCCCGTGCCGCCCGTCATCACGATTGTGTTGCCCGCGATACCAAATGATGGGAGGAGACATTCCTCCCCTGCGTCAAGCGCTTCCATCGTGACGGTCCTCCACTGTTGACACTCCCCACGGCAGAAGCCGGGGGATGCTCGGTTCGACGCCGCAGCCTACGCCACGACTCCCCGAAGGGCCTGCCCGGCCCATGGGATAGTCCTGGCCGCGTTCTCGTCTCTATCAAGCAAGAGGCCGCAGGACGTACAGACGTGGGTGCGCACGCTCAACGATTTGGGCACACGCTCCCCACAGAGGCTACAATCCTGCGAGGTAGAGGCGGGTGGCACGGCGACGACCCGACGCCCGGCGCATGCTGCCGTGGCTTCGAGGATGACACGGAACCGCGCCCAGCCCGCATCGCTGATGGACTTGGCGAGGTGGTGATTCCGCACCAGGTTGGCGACCCGCAAATCTTCGAGGTAGATGGTGTCGTAGTCGCGTACCAGATGGAGCGCGGTCTTGTGGTGGAAGTCGGCGCGCTGGCGTTTCACCGTCTGATGCGCCTTGCCCAGCCAGGCGACCGCCTTTCCGCGCCGCTTGCTGCCCTTCTTGCGTTTGGAGACGCGGCGCTGCGCTTTGGCGAGCTTCTTCTCACCCCGGCGGTAGTGGCGTGGGTTCTCTACCACTTCACCATCCGCCGTGATGAGGAACACCTGCAGCCCCACGTCAATGCCTGTCTCGCGCCCCGTCGCGGGAAGGGGTTGCGCAGGCACGTCGGTGCAGGAGATGATGGCGTACCAGCCGTCCGCCTCTTGGGAGAGGGTGACGGTCTTGGGTGTCCCCTCCAACGGACGCGACCAGCGCACGGCTACGCGGCCAATCTTGGAGAGGACGAGGAAACCGTTACCCAGCCGCGCGCCGTTGTCGTATTGCGGATAGGTGAAGCTGTGGTAGCGGTGGCGGCCATGGAAACGCGGGTAGCCCGCCGTTTCGCCCGCTTTTGCCCGGCGAAAGAACGACTGAAAGGCGCGGTCGACGCGCAGTACCACGTCCTGCAAGACCTGGCTGTGTACCTCAGCATAATCGGGCATGGCCTCTTTGATGCCGGGCAACTCGGCCTTCTGCTGGTAGTAGTGCACCGAGGCCCTGCATAGGCGCCACGCTTCCCGCCGCTCGCCAATGGCCGCGTTGTAGACGTGGCGACAAAGCATGAGGGTACGGTCAAGCATCCCCGCCTGTTCGGGCGTGGGCTTGAGCTTGTACTTATAGCTCTTGCGCGTCGTCCGTTCGTCCACCCGCTTAGCGTCCCTTCTGGCTTTCCACGTAGCGTTTCAGCGTTTCCAGGGTCACACCGCCTGTGGTGCTGACAAAGTAGGAGTTGGTCCACAGCGACGGGAGCCGCCGCTTCAACGCGGGGAATTCGGCGCGTAGTGCATGTGACGTGTGACCGTTCAGGAGCTTCACCAGCCGGTGAATCCCGAATTGTGGATCACACCCGACAAGCAGGTGAACGTGGTCAGGCATGACCTCAGACTCAATGCGTTCCTGCCCCCAGCGTTCAATCTGCTCAGCAAGAATAATCCTGAGCCGTTCATCTATTGGTGGCGTCAACGCATTACGTCGGTATTTCGGGCAGAATACCACACGATACCGGCAGATGTAGACGACGTTGTTGTTGCTGCGCACGTCTTGCATACGGGCAGTATACAACAATAGATAGCATGACAACAACTACTAGCATCGCTGGCGTCGCCTGCGGGCGACAGGGCTTTCATCCCCCCGCCTTTAGGCGGGGGGAAATGAAAGCCCTGATTTTGCTAATTGCCCGCCTCGAGTCGGTAGCACCTGCGGGCGGTGTCCTTCCAAATCTCCCGCTGCCCTCGCTGGGGTACATCCGCGATGAGCGCATCCAGAGTCTCTGCCCAGCGCGCGTAGGTCGAGGACTGCAACAGCACGGGCCAGTCACTGCCAAACATCAGACGTGAACTGCCGAATACCGAAAGCGCACAATCGACATAATTCTTGAGCTGCGCCGGCTGCCAGGAGTTTAAGTGCGCCTCGGTGACGAGTCCGCTGAGCTTGCACCATACGTTCGGGCAGTCGGCAAGTTGCCGGAGATGTTCGCGCCACGGGTCGAGCTCGTGACGTTCAATGGCTGGCTTGCCGAGGTGATCCAGGACGAAGCGGACCTCTGGGCAGCGGCGCGCCATCTCGATCACCGAAGGCATCTGGTGGGAGCGGATGCAGATGTCGAACGAAAACCCGAAGTCGGCCAAGAGGTGGATGCCGCGTAGGAAATCTGGCTGCAAGCAGTATGAAGCGTCCGCCTCGTCTTGCAGATTGCGCCGCACCCCCTTGATCAGCGGCCCCAACGCCCGCAGCTCCTCAAGGTAGGTACGTACACCCGCGCCAAACTCAAGCGGCGCGGCAGCTATGATGCCGTGAAGCCGGGCGTCCCGCCCTCCCAGCTCCACCGCACGTCGTGCCTCCAGGAGAGCAAACTGCGGCGCAACGCCCACCTCGACATAGACGAAGCCGCCGATGGGCAAACCCTTCACGTGGCGCTCATAAGCGTATACGTCGTATGCCTGGCGCAGCGACGGCGCGTCCTCCAACCACGGCATAGGGAAAGTCTCGGGGTCCCACAGGTGGACGTGGGAGTCGATGAGAGCACCGTCAATCATGCGTCATCTCCTTCGGTTGAGCGTCCAACACGGAAAGCTCCTCCCAAAGAGACGGGGGGATGGCCAGGTCCACGAGCGCCAGCGTTTCGGCCAGCCGTTGCGGCTTGCTGATGCCGACGATGGTGGAGGCGATCCGCGGGTCACGCGTCGAGAACTGCAGCGCGGCGGCCGCCAGCGGCACGTCGTAGCGGTGGCAGAGCGCTTCCAACGCATGCGCCCGCCGCAGCTGGTACGGCGAGGCCCCGCCGTACATGTAGCGGGGGTAGGCGCTCGGCCCCTTCGCCAGGATGCCAGAGCCATACGGCGCGGCATTGAGCGCGGCCACGTGGTGCTGCTGGCAGGCATCCCAAAACGGCGCGGCCTCCTGATTGAGCAGCGTGTAGCGATTATGGCTGATCGCCACCTCGAAAAGGCCCGTCGCCACGAACTGCGTCATCATGTCAATTGGGCCGCCGGCGATGCCCAGATGCTCGATCACGCCCTCGTCGTGGAGCGCTTGGAGTGCGGCGACCGGCCCGCCGGGAGCCATCGCCGCAGCGTAACCGATGTGCTCGGGATCGTGCAGATAGCACATGTGCAAGCGGTCGACCCCGAGGAGCCGCAGGCTGCGCTCGACGCTGCGACGCATCTGGTCGCCGCTGTACTCGCCGGAGTGGAGGTCACGGTCAGCCTTGGTGGCGATCACCACGCCGGGCGGCACGCCCCCACGCTCGCGGATCACCACGCCGATGCGCCGCTCGCTCTCGCCGTCGCCGTAGGACGCTGCGGTATCGAGAAAGGAGATGGGGCTGTCCAGGGCAGCGCGGACGGTGGCCAGCGCTTGCGCCTCTGCAACCCCATAGCCAAAGGTCTCGGGCATGTCGCCGAGCGGCGCGCAGCCGACGCAGAGCGGCGGCACGAGCAGCTCGGTTGTTCCGAGCGGACGCTGCGACATGTCAATACCGAGCATGCGACATACCTCTTCGTCGCTCACGATGCGGTCTATTTCGCCGTCCAGCCACCGTCGATGACCAGAGCCGAGCCGGTGACGAAGGCCGCCTCGTCGGAGGCCAGATAGAGCGCGGCAGCGGCGATCTCCTCCGGGCGGCCCATGCGCCCGATCGGCTGGCGCGCGTGCAGCGTCTGGCGCACGGCGTCTTCCTGACCGGGAAAGCTACGCGTAAGGAAGCCCTCGACGAAGGGGGTATGCACCGTGCCAGGGCAGATGGCATTGCAGCGGATGCCCTGGTCGACGAAGTCTATCGCAACGCTGCGCGACATGGCCAGGACGGCCCCTTTGCTCGCCGAATATGGCAGGCGCCGGTCCACGGCGATCTGGGCCGCGACGGATGCCATGTTCACGATGACGCCGCCCTGCGGCTGCTGGTTTACCATGACGGCGCACCGCCTCACGCGCACACAGGAAGACGCCACGGGCGTTGACGCGCACCACCCGATCCCAGTCCTCGAGGCTCGTCTCCAGGATGTTGCCGACGTGGCTGACGCCGGCGTTGTTGACCACGATGTCGAGACGCCCGTGCCGCTCCACGACCGCAGCGAAGCCCGCACGCACTTGAGCCTCGTCAGCTACGTCGAGGGTAAGCGCGGTGGCGGCGCCCCCCTGCTCGACGATGCTGGTGGTGACGCGTTCGGCCGCGTCGGCATCCAGATCGACGACCTTGACATGCGCACCCTGCTGGGCAAAGAGGCGGGCAATCGCCTCGCCGATGCCCGAGCCAGCGCCCGTGATGAGCGCGACTTTGCCGTCGAGACGAAACATGGCGTGCCCTTCGACAACTGTCTGCCGTCATTTGGTGAAGATGCCCGAGGCTACGGCCTGAGCAGTGCGATCTTCATCTCAGTCGTGCGCCTGGCTCGCCGCCGCGAACGGCTGCAAATGACGCACGAAATGGCGTGTTAGTGTCTCAGCGTAGGCCTCTGGATGGCCGCGCAGCAGCGCCATGAGGCGATCGCGAAAACGGTAGACGCCATCAGCGGAGCGCGCCGTTAGCACCGAACCAAACGTCACGTGCAAGATCTCGCGCGCATCGAACTGCTCGAGTAACAAGGCAACATCGTACTCAGGCAGTGCTGTATTGGGAGCGCGATCCAGGCGTGCTGAGACGTGATAACTGACGCGATCCGCCTCGTAATGCTGGCGGGTGAATGAGTAGATCTCGCGCAGGAGCGATGGCTCCAGCTCGCCGATAGTTCGCAAAGCCTCGAGGTAACTGGTTCCCGCGGTCTTGAGATGCACCAGGCCACGTGTCGCCTCGACGCAAGTGTCATAGATGCTGAACTTGTCGGAGCCGGAGTGCAGACTGAGCTTGTAGGGGCCATGTGATCGGGCAATAGCTGCATGGACAGCGACGTCCAGGGCGAATGCGGTGTGGTCGCCGATGTAGTCGACACCTTTTTCAAAGGCGCCAACGAAGCGCGGCGCCAGGCTCACCCACCGGACTCCCAGGCGCGAGAGCTCCCTGGCCCAGTACACGTGCTCGGCATGAGTCGTAGGCGTCTCCGTCTCGTCTATCGACACCTCGGCTTCCCAGGTGCGGTCCTCGCTCACCTGCGCCAGTCGCTGATACAGCGAGGACACGTGGGCGATTGCCCGACCATACTTGACCGCCGCACGATGCAAGGTGATCTCATCGAAGGAAATCCGGTGGCCATCGCAGTTGATCGACGACGCCAGATAGCGCCTTGCCAGATCGTTGGGAGTATCAGCCAGCTGCTCCCATGGGAGCATTCGAAAGCGATCACGAAGGTCGTCGTTGGACGCGGCATCGGCGGTACTGTCTACATACGCGCCGGGATCGAAGGTATAGAATGTGTAGCCCGCGGCGATACATCGGTCAACGTCGTCGAGTGTTTTGAGGTGATCAGCGTCCGCTCCAAAGCCGGCGCGCCAGCCTTCGCTGAAGACGCCCCACATGGCGTCATCCATGACCTGCTGCGGGCTGCGGCCCGTGCGGCCCATCTCCCGAATCGACTGCTGAGCCGGGATGGGCGCAAGGCTTCCCCCGACCGCGCGCAACGCGCGTAGATGGCCGGGTGTTGCCAATCCCAGGCGATCCCCGAGTCCGACACTCGTCTGTAGCCCAAGGACCTGGGGCCGCAACCAGGGGAGATGGCGCCGGAGTGCGACAGCATTTGCAGCATTAAGTGGTCCGAGCAGCAGCCTACGATTCTCGACATCGCTTGTTTCGCCCTCGAAAGTGCCCAATGACACCACGTCGTCGGCGATAACCGCCAGTTGAGGCCGACTGCTGTCGAGCGCACTGATGCCGTAAACGATGCCATCTTGGCTACTCACCGAAGCCGGACGCAAGACAAGCCGTGTGAGAAGCTCGGCTGATACGAGACCTGCTGCCTGTGACATGTACTGTTCCCTTCGGGGCACATGCGTACACGACTGGGGTGTCCTGACCGGCCAGCGTGGCGTACTCAAACCACGATCAAGCCTTTGACGACCCCGCTCTGTGGGTCACTCCACTCAGCAAAGGTGCCTGGGACATTCTCTAGCTCTGTCCGATGCGTGACCCAGGCGTTGACATCGAGTCTCTCTGACTGCAAGGCACCGATGATGTGCTGGAAATCGTCGGCAAGCGCGTTGCGACTGGCCAGCAATGTCACCTCGCGGCTATGGAAGAGTGGATCGTGAAGCACTACATCTCCCGGAAACAAGCCGACGAACACCACTCGACCGCCGTAGCCGACGTACGAAAACGACGTACGCATGGAAACGGGGTTTCCAGTTGCTTCGAAAACCGCCAGCGGCAAGTCGCTGCCCACCAACTCTTCGAGGGTCTTGACTGGATTGTCCCGTGCATCCAGGCAGGTCACCGTAGGCCACCGCTGCTTGCAGAAGGCCAGGCGCTGTTCGTTGATATCCATGGCGATGACGTGCGCCCCCCCCAGGAGCGCAAATTCTGTGACGGCCAAGCCAATCGGGCCGACCCCAACGACTAACACGCACTCGCCTTCCAGGAGTTGGGCACGCGCAACGGCATGGGCGCCGATGGCCAGGGGCTCGACAAGCGCAAGCTGCTCAAAACTGAGCGCTGGAGCAGGATGTAGGTGCGATGCAGGAACGACGGCGTACTCGCACATGCCCCCGTCGACATGCACGCCAAGCACATGGAGAAACGGGCAGCAGTTCGGCTTGCCACGTCGGCATGCCGGGCAGCGACCGCAGTTGAGGTACGGGCGCACCGCACAGCGATCTCCTGCCCGCAGATCGCGCACCTCGTCGCCAATGGCGACGACCTCGACACCAAGCTCATGCCCAAGGACTCGAGGATACGAGAAGAACGGCTGATTACCGTGAAACGCATGGTAGTCAGTGCCACAGACGCCTACGCGTCGAATGCGCACGACGGCTTCCGAAGACCGGGGCTCACGGACGTCCAGAAGCGAATAGCGGGCGTAGGTCGCCAGGAGCATCCAGGACTACACCACGCATCTCTATGACCTTTCCTTTGCAGCTCCGCTCGCTCGAGGAGCTCCCTTTGACCTAGGCAAGACGCATAGACAGTGTGGGCAGAGCTCGTTCACATGAAGTTGTCCTGCGAACGCGGGTGCAGTCCGCAAAGATCAGGCTAAGTGCCAGCATGGGTCTTTACCGAGTCGCCCCGCGCATATACTCCTTCCGTTGTTGCCTGTCGTGCGAAGGGCGGCAGAATGCTCGACGATGACTGCCTTGCCTCGCCGTAGCATGGAAGCGTAAGGCGCTAGGATTGACTCTGCGCCATCCGCCCGGAGTATCGAGATGAGGACTTGCCGGACCATACGGTCGTCTGGAGTCCGATCAGGCGCTATTTGAGCCTTCAAGGACGCGCCGACGGACCTCTCGCTCGTATGCCTCGAAGACCGTGTCAACATGGGCGCGAGCCGCTTCGGCTGCTCGACCGGGATCACCGTCGCATATGGCCTGGAAAATCGCCGCATGCTGTTCCACGGCCGCCAGCGATGAACCTGGCGCCCCACCCGTGAGAATCTGCACTGCCCAGCGCTGTAACTGGAGGATGGTGGTGACAGACTGGACATAAAACATGTTGTGACTGGCCAGTGCAATACCACGATGGAAAGCATCATCGCTGCTCAGAAATACATCACGATCTTCGGATATCGCAGCATCACGGTTGGTCGCTAGCCACTGCTCGAGGGACTTCAACTCGGCGAGCGTGATGCGCTGTGTGGCGAGAGACGCCGTCTGCATTTCCTGAAACCGCCGGAACTCGAACAGCTCGCGCATATTCTCCGGAGGCACGGGCGGGGTGGAAGTCAGGATGGGCAATTGAGGCATGCTCGCCGCCTGCCCCACATAGATCCCGCTGCCACGGCGCGTGCGCAGGAGGCCGAGCGGTGTCAGCACTTTCACGGCATCGCGCACGATTGTGCGACTCACGCCAAACTGTTGAGCAAACTCTTGCTCAGTGGGCAACCGGTCGCCCGGCCGCAATTGATGTTCAGCGATGTAGCTCTGGATCAACTCGGCGAGGCGCTCGTATTGAGGCCGATAGGTCGGCCTGCCTGACCTATTCATGAGTGGATGCCCTCATCAGATCTGCATGCACACGCAGCACAACTGGCTGTGCGGGGCGCGTGTAGCGGTCGCGCAGCGGCTCTCGCCGGATATTAGTACGACTAATTTTAGATCAGGTTAGCCGTGCATTGGTGGAACTGTAGCATGATTAATACGGTTCGTCAACTGCCAGCATACTTGCGCTCAACCGTCGGCCGTGCACAACGGCGCGTGTCGAGGGCACCACCCCGTGAGCCTTCATCACACTTGTTCGCTGAACAGACCCTCACTCCTAGAGAGAGCACGCGAGACACGCCCATCGCGCCATTTTCGATCGATTACTCGAATGAATCATGTTAATTTGACCGTGGACGAGGGTTGACACAGTAGGACTAATCATGTTATACCTCTCGCAATCCCATCGGTAAGCGGCCTGTAGGGATTCGCCAGTGCGCGGCGATTGTCTTTGGCGTGTTTCTCCAATCGCCTCGCATCTGGCGCTATCGCCCAGCGCGTTCTCCGGGCACCTATTCACCCGTGCGGCTGATTGCACCTCTGGAGTGCGCATCCCCTGGATTGCTTCGTCAAGTGCATCTTCATGACGGGTCGTAGTCCGGGCCTCATGCAGGTCTATCGGTCGGCTCGAGAGAACCCTCGGCGAGGCGCCGTAAGCGACGTATGCATTGTGACGAGCGAAAAGCATGGACATCAGCCGCAACCACGGTCGCCGCTGATCTAGACGAGCAATGCCGTGCGATCGTAAGTGACCATCCCATTCGGAAAGGAGGATGGCTTGCCCTATATTGGTCGGCCAAGTCTCACGCTCGACTTGCACAAGGGCACAGGTGCCCGCGCCCATCCCGGTCTCAGGTGAAGCATTGTTGCTCATTTGGCGTTGAGCGTTTCCCACTCAGCGTCCCTGAGTTAGGAGTTTCTACGGTGCAACCCCCCCTTCGCTCATCACTGCGCCTCGAGAAGCGCACGATCACGCTTCTACTCTCGCTCATCGCGCTCTTGTCTATGATGCTTGCCGGCTGCGGCGGATCTGCGGGCCAGTCGAAGATCACCCTCACCGTACTGGAAGACCAGAATTGGGTCAAGGCTCCTACGATGGAGCTCGCCAAGAAGTTCGAGACCCAGACCGGCATCCACATCGACTTCCAGACCATCCCGGACGCCACCTACTTCCAGGTCCTCAGCACCAAGCTTAGCACCGGCAATGGGCCGGACATTTTCGGCGGTCAGAGTGGCGTGTCCGACCTGAAGGTCAATTACCACGTAGAGACGAATGCCGTCGATCTGTCGCACGAAGACTGGGTGTCGCGCGAAGATCCAAACGCGCTCGCCCAGGCGACCGTCGACGGCAAGGTGTACGGCCAGGAAATCTGGGACATCTACAGCGGTTATTGGGTCATCGTCTACAACAAGGCCATCTTCCAGCAGGCGGGGATCTCCAGCGTCCCGGCGACATACGCCGACTTCGTGGCCGACTGCGCCAAGATCAAGGCCGCTGGCATCACCCCGATCTACGAGCCGATCAGCGACGGATGGCATCAGGTCCTGTGGTACCCCGAGAGCGGCGCGCGGATGGAGCAGCTCGAGCCGGGCCTCTACGCCGCGCTCAACGCCAACCAGCAGACCCTCGCCGCCGACCCGGCCTCCAACACGGCCATGAGCCAGATCAACGAGCTGTACCAGAAGGGATACTTCGGTTCCACCGCATTGTCCGACCAGTTCGCCAACACAGAAAAGAACATGGCCGGTGGGAAGTACGCGATGACGATCAATACGCTCACCGAACCGCAGGCGATCAACAAGGCCTTCCCGAACGTCCAGGCGTCGAACTTTGGTTACTTCCCCCTGCCGATCCTCGACAACCAGCTGCTCCCGACACACCCCGCTGCGCCGACCAACTTCGTCTACTCGAAGGGGTCGCACATCGCGCAGGCGAAGCAATTCCTTGAATTCCTCGCACAACCAGCGAACCTGCAGTACCTGGTTGACAACGAAGTGACCTTCGAGACGGTTGACTTCTCGGGTGTCAAGGCAAAGTGGACATCTGACCAGCAGGCGTTCCTCAATCAGTACACAGCTGCGACGACCCTCGTCCTGCAAGACGGCGTCAACTACGTCAATCCGCAGTGGTCCGACATCGGCAAGGACATGGTCGCCATGTTCACTGGTCAGGAGTCGCCACACCAGGCGTTGGTGAACACCGACAAGCGGCGGACGCAGGAAGCCCAGGCCGCCAAGGACCCAGCCTGGCCGACATCTTAACCATCGCTTGACCGATTGGTATATCCTGCGCGAGACTGGCTGGGATGAGGCATCACCCCGGCCGGTTTCGCGAGGTGGCGGGACAGCAGACAGAAATATGATGAGATGGACCGAAGTGGCCCGCGATACCTCGGTGCGGGTGGGGCGGACACTCACCGCGCGCCGCGGCTCACCCCGCCAAAGTCGCCACTATCGCCTGGGAAACAACTATCCAACCTGGTTCGCCGGTGGGGCAGTGGCTGTTTATGGGGTGTTTGTCCTGCTGCCCAGCCTGCTGGGCCTCGGCTTCTCGTTCACGGACTGGAGCGCCTACTCGACTGATATCCACTGGGTAGGCCTAGCCAACTTCAAGACCATTCTCGATCCGGAGTCACAATACCGGACCGCGATAGTGAATACGGTGATCTTCGCCATCGCGACGATTATCCTCAAGACGGTCATCGCGCTCGCACTCGCCGTGCTCCTCACCAGCGGCGTTCGTCGATTCTCTTACCTTTATCGAGCGCTCATCTACTTGCCGGCCTTGCTCCCGATGGTGGCCGTCGGCATCGTGTTCAAGTCGATCCTCGACCCAGGGGTAGGCCTGCTGAACTCGACGCTCCGGTCGGTGGGACTTGGCGCCCTTGCCCAACAATGGCTCACCAACGTCTCACTCGCCCTCTGGAGCGTGATCGGCGTCGACACCTGGAAGGGTGTTGGCTATATCATGGTGATCCTCATCGCCGGTCTCCTGGCGATTCCCCGCGAGTACTACGAGGCGGCGTCGATCGACGGCGCCTCGGGCTGGCAGACATTCCGCCACATTACGCTGCCGCTGCTCAGGCCCGTGCTCGCCGTGACGACCTTGCTCAACCTCTTGTATGCCTTGCGCGTTTTCGACATCGTTTTCGTGCTGACAAACGGTGGACCCGGCTACGCGACTTCTACCGTCTACACAGTCATCTTCGACGCATTCTCGCTCGGGCAATGGGGTGTCGCCACCGCCCTCTCCACCGTCTTCTTGATCGTGACGGTTGCGCTCGGCTATGTGGTCCTTCGGGTCATGCGCCGACCTGAGGTTGCCCAGTCATGAATCCAGTGCGCGCGATCCGAGCCACCGTCAATAACCTCATCGCCAGCGGTGCTGGTCTGATCGCCGTCGTGCCGATCTACCTCGTCTTCGCGAACGCGCTGAAGACGGCGGCTGACGCGGCCTCCATGACCGCCCAACCTCCGCTCGACCCGCAGTGGGGCAACTTCGGCTCCGTCATCGACCAGGGCAACCTGGTGACGACCTTCTTCAACAGCGTCCTGTACTCCGTCGGATCGACAATTCTCGCCGTACTCCTGGCCGCTCTCGCCGCCTACGTTCTGGCTCGCCACCGGAGTCGAGGGCACGAGATTATCTACTTAATTCTCATCATGGGCATCGCGATTCCGACCAACTTCGTCACGCTCACCAAGGTGATGCAGTTCACGCATCTGATCGACACCCAGCTCGGGATCGTCCTCGTCTACGCGGCGACGCAGATCCCGTTCGACGTCCTTTTGATTTACGCATTCATCGACTCAGTGCCCAAGGAGCTCGATGAAGCGGCCTTCATCGACGGCTGCTCGCCGATCCGGACCTTCTTTACGATCATCCTACCGATGTTGACGCCGGTGCTGGTGACCGCCGGGGTCCTCAACATTCTCAACGTCTGGAATGACTTCATCACTGCCGCTCTATCTCCTGAACAACACTGACAACTGGCCAATGACGCTTTCGGTCTACAACTTCTTCGGCCAGTTCCAATCGAACTGGGCATACGTCTCCGCTGACGTCGCGCTCACGATACTGCCCGTCATCCTCATCTTCATCGTCGCCCAGCGCTGGATCCTCTCCGGCGTGCTGTCCGGCGCGGTAAAGGGGTGATCGCGGTGATACTCTCGCACGACGTCGACGCCTCGCGCCTGACGATCCGGACGGATCAGGGACTGATCGCCCTCGAACCGCGTTCGGCTCGCACCATCCGCATCCGCTACACGCGCGAGGATGAGCTGAGCCGCAAGCCGAGCCTGACTGTGACGCCCCCGCCGGCTGATGCCCTTCCAGTGGCCTTCCGCGTCGAGGACCTGCCAGAGGCACTCGTCCTCTCCACCGACGCCCTCTCCATTGCGATCGACCGCCAAACCGCCGCCTTCACGTACCGCGACTCGGCAGGGGGCATACTCACGCGGGAACCAGCGCGGGGTGGCAAGACGCTCGACGCGATCGACGTGCTCGTCTCCGTATTCGACGAGGCAGCGGTGGTCGAGAGCCGCACGCACGCGGATGGAGTGCGGATTGAAACGGTCGACGTGCCGGCAGGTCGTCGATCGCCGTGCGTATCACACGAAGCTCGAGTTCGAGTGGGCTGACGGTGAGGCGCTCTACGGCCTTGGCTCGCACGAAGAGGGGATGTTCAACCTCCGCGGCCAGCACCAGTACCTTTACCAGCAGAACATGAAAGTGGTTGTGCCAGTCCTGCTCTCGAGCCGCGGGTATGGCGTCTTCGTCGACTGCACGTCGCTCATGACGTTCCACGATGATGCCTTTGGGTCCTATCTTTGGGACGACGTCGATGAGGAGCTGGATTACTACTTCGTCGTCGGCCCCGAGTTCGACGCCATCGTCGCAGAGCTACGCGCGCTCACCGGTCGCGCGCCGATGCTGCCAAAATGGGCCCTGGGCTACATCCAGTCGAAGGAGCGCTACGCGAGCCAGGCCGAGTTGCTCGCGGTTGCTCGAGAGTACCGCGAGCGCGAGCTGCCGCTCGACTGCGTCGTGCTTGATTGGAAGTCGTGGACCGGCGACCTGTGGGGCCAGAAGTCGCTGGATCCGGAGCGGTTCCCGGATCCTGACCGGCTGACGGAAGAGCTGCACGCCCTGGGCGTCCGGCTCATGGTGTCGATCTGGCCCATCTTGCGTCCGGGCGGAGACGACTGGAAAGAGTTGTTGGACGGTGGTCACCTGCTCGGCAACCAGGCAACCTACAATGCCTTCAGTCCATCTGCCCGAGACCTCTACTGGGACCAGGCCAACCGTGGCCTCTTTTCACACGGGGTCGACGCCTGGTGGACGGACTGCACCGAGCCCTTCAATCCCGATTGGACCGGCGCGGTCAAGCCGGAGCCCGAAGAGCGCATGCGCGTCAACACCCAAGAGGCGAAGCGGTACCTCGACCCCGAGCTGATCAATGCGTACTCGCTTGCCCACTCGGAAGGGATCTACACCGGGCAGCGGGCCGCAACTGCGGAGAAGCGAGTCTTCAACCTGACCCGGTCTGCGCTTCTCGGGCAGCAGCGGTACGGGGCCGTGACCTGGTCGGGCGACGTTTCTGCCACCTGGGAGACGCTGCGCCGGCAGATCGCCGATGGCCTCAGCTTCACCGCCACCGGAATGCCATACTGGACCAATGACGCAGGCGCCTTCTTCGTGGCCCGTCGGCCGGATCTCTGGTTCTGGGCGGGCGACTTCGACGGTGGCGTCGCGGATCTCGGATACCGCGAGCTGTACGTCCGTTGGTTCCAGTACTCGGCATGGCTGCCAGTCTTCCGCTCCCACGGAACTGACACACCGCGTGAGGTTTGGCGGTTCGGAGAACCTGGCGATGCGACGTACGAAGCGCTCGCCTCGGCGCTCCGGCTCAGGTACCGCTTGCTCCCCTATCTCTATTCGCTCGCGGGCTGGACCACGCATCGGGACTACACGATGCTCCGAGCGCTGCCGTTCGACTTCAGAGATGATCCCGGCGTGAGAGACGTTGCCGACGAGTTCATGCTCGGGCCGGCCTTCCTCGTCTGCCCGATCTACCGTCCATCGTCGTACGGACCTGGGTCAACGCCCATTGAGCAGGGGCCACACACGCGACGCGTCTACCTGCCCGCTGGAGCCGAGTGGTTCGACTTCTGGACGGATCGGCACCTGTCGGGCGGCCAGGTTGTCGAGGTAGATGCTCCGCTCGACCATATCCCAGTCTTCGTACGCGCCGGGTCGATCATCCCCATGGGACCGGTTCGGCAGCATACCAGCGAAGCCCCGGACGCGCCTTTGGAACTGCACGTCTACCCAGGACGAGACGCGTCCTTCACCCTCTACGAAGACGAGGGTGACGGTTACGCCTACGAGCAGGGCGCATTCGCGACGGTCGAGTTCCGCTGGGACGACCGGAGCAGGCAGCTCACGATCGGCGATCGAGCAGGCACCTACCAAGGAATGCCTGCCGACCGGAACGTGAACGTGATCCTCCATCCGATGGCCAGCGGCGCGGCCACTGGCTAGCGGAGACGCGCTACTTCACGCCCCAAGTGGTAGGTCGGCTGACCAGTGTGTACTTCGCGCGCTGCACCCTGGCCATTGGTGAGTTGCATGGCGTTTCCACGAGACTTTCGTTGGGGTGCCGCCACCTCCGCGGATCAGATCGAGGGCGCGACCCGCGAGGACGGCATGGCCCCATCCATCTGGGGCGCCTCCGCTACGGAATCGGGTCGCATGAACCAGTGCCAAAGCGGCGAGTCTATGCACAGTGTCGGATTTTTCGTCACTCAGCGCGAGGAGTGAGGATCATGGCAGAGGTCAAGTTCGAGCAC
This sequence comes from uncultured Chloroflexia bacterium, assembly GCA_963841205.1. Classification (GTDB taxonomy): domain Bacteria; phylum Chloroflexota; class Ktedonobacteria; order Ktedonobacterales; family JADMIN01; genus CAWAWP01. The sequence continues at coordinate 167,771 of CAWJCH010000032.1, forward strand.
GTGACGAAGCGATACGGGCAGCAGGCTCTGGTCATCAAGGATCTGAGTCTGCACATCTCTGACGGCGAGTTCATGGTGCTGGTCGGACCATCAGGCTGCGGCAAATCGACGGCGCTCCGCATGATCGCGGGGCTGGAGGAGATCACTAGCGGCGACCTCTACATCGGCGACCGCCGCATCAACGACGTCACCCCCAAAGACCGTGACATCGCCATGGTCTTCCAGAACTACGCCCTCTACCCCCACATGAGCGTCTACGACAACATGGCCTTTGCTCTCAAACTGCGCCATGGGCGCCACACGGAGATCCAGCAACAGGTGACGCGCGCCGCCAACATGCTAGGCCTGGGCGACTACTTGGCGCGCAAGCCGCGCGCGCTCTCGGGCGGGCAACGGCAGCGCGTGGCGCTCGGGCGGGCGCTCGTGCGCGACCCCAAGGTCTTCCTCCTGGATGAGCCGCTCTCCAATCTGGATGCCAAGCTGCGCGTGCAGACCAGGACGGAAATCGCGCGCCTGCATCAGCAGACGGGGACCACCTTCGTCTACGTCACCCACGACCAGATCGAGGCGATGACGATGGGCGACCGCATCGCCGTCATGAATGCGGGCACCATTCAGCAACTCGGCGCACCTCAGGATCTCTACGATACCCCGGCGAATCTCTTTGTGGCCGGCTTCATCGGCAGCCCCGCCATGAACTTCTTCAGCGGAAGATTGATCCGCCATGGCGCCAAGGTTGTCGTGCAGATCGGGGAGGGAGCCAATGCCGCGACGCTGGCGCTCGCAGGCACACCCAGCGAATATCTCGCGGGGCAGGCAACGCCGGACGGCCGGCCAGTGATTGTGGGTATCCGTCCGGAGCATCTGCACCTGGCGGCGGAGGCAGGCGAGCGTACGAATGTCGTGCAGGGGAGAGTCGACGTAGTTGAGCATCTTGGCAACGAGCAGCTTATCTACCTGCAGATACCTGGCACGATCCTGCCCGAGGCGGCGGCGAAGGCTCGCGAGTCTGCTGATGACTCCGGCGCGGTCGCGCTGGGGCCGAGCGTCGTCGCGCGCGCGGGTGCCGACGCGCATATCGCTCCCGGCGACCGCGTTACCCTGGCCGTCGAAGTTGAGCACTTGCACGTCTTCGAGCCTACAACCACCAATCGCCTCACTTGAAGCGGATTTTCGGCGAGCAATGGCATGAATGACAGCTACCGCGCGGCGTGAGCATTGGCTCTGTACGATCAGCGGGCTGGCTAAGGGTGGAGTGGGAGGGCTGGTGATGCTTCGTGCGAACGTTGCGCAGATCGACTGCGCGCAGCCCGAGGCAACGGAGACGCGTTGCTCGTAAGCGAAGACCCTCGTACCGTTGGGAGATCTCAATCAATGAACACCGAAGCTCTTGACCAGACCATACGGCGCGTCATTTCCTCCGGCCCCTTCGCCGAGACCTGGGAGTCGCTTAAAGGTTACACGATTCCCAAGTGGTACGAAGACGGCAAGTTTGGCATCTTTATCCACTGGGGAGCCTACTCGGTGCCTGCGTTCGACAACGAGTGGTACCCGCGCAATATGTATCTCAAGGACTCGGATGCGTACAAACACCATGTGGAAACCTTCGGCCCCCAGACGACCTTCGGCTATAAGGACTTTCTGCCCCTGTTTAGGGCGGAACACTTTGATCCCGACGCCTGGGCCACCCTGTTTAAGCAGGCGGGAGCGAAATATGTCGTGCCCGTCGCCGAACATCACGATGGCTTTGCCATGTACGATTGCTCCTTCACGCGCTGGAATGCCGTCAATATGGGGCCGCAGCGCGATGTGCTCGGAGAACTGGCTGCGGCGACCAGGCTCCAGGGATTAATATTCGGGCTTTCGTATCATCGAGCTGAGCACTGGTGGTTTCTCAATGGTGGCAAGGACATTCCCTCTGATGTGCAAGACCCCCGCTACTTGGATTTCTATGGGCCAGCCCAGGTCGACCCCGAGAATAATCCCCCAGATACTGCGTTTTTGGATGACTGGATAGCCCGTCTTGGCGAGTTGGTCGAGCAGTATCAGCCACAGTTGGTCTACTTCGACTGGTGGATTGAGCAGCCCGCCTTTCAGCCCTACCTGTCGCGGTTCGCCGCGTACTACTATAACCGGGCGGCACAATGGAACCAGGGAGTGGTCATCAACTATAAGCAAGGCGATTTCAAGGATCGGCACGCCTTTGCCGAAAGGTCAGCCGTGTATGACATCGAGCGCGGGCAACTGAGCGAGATTCGTCCGCGCTTCTGGCAATCCGACACCAGCATCATGCGTAATTCCTGGTGCCATGTGGCCTCCCCAGACTACAAGACTGTCCCTGAGTTGATCGGCGATCTGGTAGACATTGTCAGCAAGAACGGCGCGCTCCTGTTGAACATCGGGCCGCGCGCTGACGGGGCAATTCCTGAGCGGGACGAGGAGATGCTGCGCTCCATTGGTAGCTGGCTGGCAGTAAATGGCGAGGCCATCTACGAGAGCAGGCCGTGGAAAGTGTTTGGCGAAGGTCCCACGGAGGTGGCGAGCGGCAGCTTTACCGACGCCAGTAAACGGGAATTTACCGCTCAAGATATTCGCTTTACGACTAGAGGCGACACGCTCTATGCCACTTTCCTGGCGTGGCCGCAAAGCGGCAGCGTGGTCGTCAGGTCGCTGGCCGAGAAGACGGGCCTGTACCCGGCTGCGATCACGCGCGTGGAGTTGTTGGGGGCGGACACGCCCCTCTCCTGGGTGCGCGATGCGGCAGGTTTACGGGTGGAACTGCCTGCGGACAAGCCCTGTGAGCATATTGGCGTGCTCAAAATCACTGCGTGAAGCGGCAGAGTCATCTACCCCATGACTGAAGTCGGGGGCTTGCAGCTGGCCCGGAACGACAAAGCCGCCGCGTCTGGCCTGATGACAGAGGCCCGGCAGAACCGAAGCCCTGCCGCGGGTGCATCATCGGATGCGAACGCCAACCATTTTACGCTGGCAACGATTCCTGCCAGCAACGCCGCACTGGTTCGGGTGGGAAGGTGCGGTGCAAACCGTTATCCCCGGCGGACCAGGGTGCCTCAGCACCTTGGTCGTCTACCACGAAAGAAAAGAGACGGCGCTTACCCCATGCCTGAAGGCCGGGGCCTCCGCGCCGGAGAAAGGTGAAAAGGGAACCGCGATGGTGACCATCGTTGGCGTCGAAGCCCATGATCTGCGCTTTCCGACGTCACGCGAGCTCGACGGCTCCGATGCGATGCACCCGCATCCCGACTACTCAGCGGCGTACGTCTGCTTGCGCACGACCGCGGAATGGGAGGGACATGGACTGGCCTTTACCATCGGCCGTGGCAATGAGGTGGTGGTCACCGCCATCCAGGCGCTTGCCCCGCTCGTGATGGGAGTGAGCTTGGAGGAGATCACCGCCGACATGGGCGCATTCTGGCGCCGGCTCACGAGCGACGATCAACTGCGCTGGATCGGGCCGGAGAAGGGCGCCATTCATCTGGCCACTGCGGCTGTCGTCAACGCGGTGTGGGATCTCTGGGCAAAGACGCAAGGTAAGCCGTTATGGCGCTTGCTGGCCGATATGGCGCCTGAAGAGATCGTGCGCTGCATCGACTTCCGCTATCTCACCGACGTCCTGACGCCGGAAGAGGCCGCATCCCTGCTCCAACAACAGGCCGCGACGAAAGCCGAACGTATGGCGACGCTGATGGAGCATGGATATCCCGCGTACACCACGTCGGCTGGCTGGCTGGGCTACGACGACGCGGACCTCGCGCGATTGTGCCGGAAGGCGCTGGACGATGGGTGGACGCATTTCAAGCTCAAGGTAGGCGCCAATCGCGCCGACGACCTGCGGCGCGCCCGCCTGATGCGCGAACTCATCGGGCCGCACCGGACGTTGATGCTAGACGCCAACCAGGCGTGGGATGTACCGCAAGCCATCACGTGGATGCACGACCTGGCTGAGGTGGATCCCTGGTGGATCGAAGAGCCAACCAGCCCGGACGATGTGCTCGGGCACGCGGCGATTGCCGAGGCGATCGCGCCGATCCGCGTCGCCACCGGCGAGATGGTGCAGAATCGCGTGCTCTTCAAGCAGTTGTTCCAGGCGCACGCGCTCGGAGTCTGCCAGATCGACGCGTGCCGGCTCGGTGGCGTCAACGAGGTGTTGGCGGTACTTCTGTTGGCGGCGAAGTTCGGCGTCCCGGTCTGCCCACATGCTGGCGGAGTGGGGCTGTGCGAGTACGTCCAGCATCTGGCAATGTTCGACTACATTGCCGTCAGTGGGTCACTGGAGGGCCGTGTGATCGAGTATGTGGATCACCTTCACGAGCACTTCATCGCTCCAGTCGTGCTGCGTCGCGGCCGGTACATGCTACCTACGGCACCCGGCTACAGCATAACGATGAAGTCGGACAGTATCGCTGCGTTCGCCTTCGCCACCGGCCCGGTCTGGCGTGAGAACGCGCAGCCCAAGCGACCAACCCTGACACGCTTTGGCCAACAGATCGGCCTCAAGCTGGACCAGATCGACGCCTATGAGCGCCTACATGCCGAGGTCTGGCCGGGAGTGCTGGCCATGATTCGGTCTTGCAATATCCGCAATTACTCCATCTTCCGCCGTGGAACGCAGTTGTTCGCCCATTTCGAATATGTGGGGGAGGACTTCGCCGCCGACATGGCCAAAATGGCCGCCGACCCCACCACACAATCCTGGTGGAAGCTCACCGATCCCATGCAAGAGCCACTACCTGACCGCGCAGACAACGAGTGGTGGGCGACCATGCAGGAGGTTTTTCACACCGACTGAGCGAAGGGGGAGCGCCACATGTTTCGTCGCGATGGCAGGACGGCCCTCGTAGCATCACCTGTGGCGGCGTAAGCCTCTGTCTCGATGGCGAATAGCTACAGGTGGTTTGGCTCTGTTGACATCTTGGCATGGGCAGTGCAGCCATTGGGGGGTGGAGGTGATCCCCATGGCAGAAGTCGGCTTGGTCCGCTTTGCCCACGTGGCGCGTGAGGTCGCTGAGACGGTGCTCCCGCGCTACCGGAGTAAATACTCGAAGCATCTCTTTGCTTAGCCGTCGCTGCTGGCCATCCTTTGCCTCATGCGCTACGAGGACTGGACCTTTCGGGAGGCGGAGGTGCGGCTGGGAGAACATCAGGAACTGCGCACGGCGCTCGGCCTGGAACGGGTGCCGGATTATACGACCCTTTACCGTTTCCTGCGCCGGGTCGATACGGCGGTCGTGAGGCACGCGTTGACGGCGGCAGTGGCATGCCTGCCGCTGCCTACCCCGGAGGGCATGGTGGTCGCGGTCGATGCGACGGGGTTCTCCCCGACGGCAGCCAGCCGCTCCTTAGTCGACCTCACGCGCAATCGAGGCCCAGAGCGGACGCGTCAGCACTGGCCGAGGTGGGTCGTGGCCGTGGATGTCCTACGGCGCGTCGTACTCGGCCAGCTCGCCTCTGCCGGACCCGCCAACGCCTCGTCGATGTTACGTCTGGTCGTCGATCTGGTGCGGCAGGCGGGGGCGATTGGGCTGGTCGTGGCCGACGCCGGTTCGACAGCGAGCGCAATCACCGCCACATCCGCGACCACGTGGGCGCCGACCGCAGCATCCCCGCCAAGCGGGGCAAGCCCACCCGGCAACTCCACGGCGTGCGGGCACAGATGCGGGCGAGCTTCCCCGCCGACCGCTACCGCCAGCGCACGCTGGTCGAGAGCGTCTTCTCCGCCGCCAAGCGCACGCGCTCCTCACGGGCTCCAGGTCGTCTGCCCGTCACCCAGCACCTCCAGACGCTGCTCCTCGGCTGGCCTATGACCTCTACCGCGTTCGTCGTGCTCCTTCGCCTCCCCCCTCGGGGGGGATGTCAACAACGCCAAACCACCTGTAGTGTGTTTGGGAGTACGCCGCCTGCTAGGGTATATCAAGTCCATAGTCACCAAATATTTCGACATTGACTAAAGCCTACGCGGCTCGCTCGCCATCTGTTGACATTCGAACCGCTGCCGCCCGCCACTTACTGACGTTCGCATGAAGGGCTAAACATGGTAGCCGACCTGTCGGATGCACGCCTGGATGACTGCACGCTTGTGGCGCAGCCGCTCTTTGCCGCGTCGCAGCGCCGTCGTCAAGGCGGGCAGATCGGGGCAGCACACGTTGCCCAGCTCGACGCGCTTGAGATCGTTCCAGAGACCTTCGGCCGGGTGCAGTTCGGGGGCGTAGCCCGGCAAGCGTTCCAGGTGCAGGCGCTTCGCCGCGCCCGCGCGCAGGAAATCCTTTACCGGTTGCCCGCGATGGATCGGCGCGCCATCCCAGATGACGAGCAACTTCCCGCGGACCTTGCGCAGCAACACCCGAAGAAAGCGGACGACATCGGGCGAGCGGTAGGCCTGGTCTTGCGTCTGCAAGAAGAGCCGTCCGTCCGGCGTCACGCCGCCCATGGCCGAGAGATGGTCATGCGTCAGCGGCACGCGCACGAGCGGCGTGTGGCGGTGGGGCGCCCACGCGCGGACCGCCATGGGCAACAGGTAGAAGCCGGACTGGTCTACCCAAACGATCGTGCGTCCCTCGTCGGTGGCTTTTTTTCAAGCGCAGGCCAGCGCTCCTGCCACCAGGCTTGGATCGCCCGCTCGTCGCGCTGGGTGGCTCGCGCGACCGGACGTTGGACGCTGTGGCGCAGGGCATGCAGCAGCCGGTTGACGTGCGCCGGATGGGACGTGACGCCGAACGTGCGCCGGATCACCTCGGCCACCCGCTTGCAGGTCCAGACCTGCCCGCGGAAGCCATACGCCTCCGCCCCGCGTTCGAGCACCGCCGGGATCTGGGCTCGTTGCGCGACGGTGAGCTTGGGCGGCGGCCCGGGGGCGGGATGGCGTCGCAGCGCGTCCACGCCCTGCACCCGCGCCCGCTTGAGCCACTGGCTGACGGCGCCTGGCGTCACACCCAATGCGGCGGCAATAGCGGTCTGTTTCCAGCCTTGTTGTTTGAGCTCCCAGGCGCGGCGCCGTCGTCCTTCGCGCCAGTCGAGCTCCGATTTCTTTGCGCTCATGCCGCCAGCGTAGCACACATTTATCAACCAATGCGAACGTCAGTAGTCTCCTGACGTCAGCGGAAAGCGCAGCGTGAACGTCGTTCCGCTCCCCAATTGAGACGCCACCTCGATGGTGCCGCCCTGCGCCATCACCAGTTCACGCGTGATGTGAAGACCCAGGCCAAGTCCCGCTGGCGCGCCCACGTCTGTCCGCCGCACCTGATAGAAGCGAGTAAAGAGATGCGGCAGGTCTGCCTCTGGTATACCGCGACCTTCATCGCGCACTTGAAGCTCAACCTCGCGCCGCGCCGCGCCACCCTCACGCTGCTCCACCCACCCCAGCGTCACCTCGATGCGTTCCGAGTCGGGCGCGTACTTCAGCGCGTTCGTCACCAGATTGACGAGCACCTGCTCAAGTCGCGTGCCATCGCCGGCGATCACCAACGGCACGCTCACCGGATGCACCGTGAGCACCAGCTTCGGGTCCGTGTGCTTCAGAGTGACCCGCAACGACTCCAGCGTCTCCGTCACGAGCGACACCAGATCCAGCGGGCGTAGCTGGAGGCGCAATTTGCCGGTGCGCAGCCGCCCCACGTCGAGCAGGTCGTTCGTCAGCCGCTCCAATTGTCGCGCTTGACGCAGCGCAAGCTCAGCAAAATAGCGAACTCGTTTCTCGCCATCCGTTCGCGGAAGACCACGGAGCAGCATCTGCAAAGCTGAAAGCTGCGAGGTCAGCGGCGAGCGCAGCTCATGGCTCGCCAACGTCGTAAACTCCTCTTGCAGGCGCTGTACGCTGCGATCGGTGATGTCCCGGATGGTGACGACGCCGCCCTGCGTTGCCTCATGGCCGCGGATCGGCTGGCCGTTGGCCTCGAACCAGCGCCGCGTGCCGTCGAGGGCTGCCAGCGTGAACTGCATCGTGAAGGCGGCGCCGCTCACCGCGCGCCGTCGCGGCGTCCTCTCGACCGCCAGTGGCCGCCCCTCTTCGTCCTCCGCTTGGAATGCGGCGGTCGCGCTGCCGAACATCCGCGCGTAGGCGGCATTGGTCACCACGGTCGCGCCCTCGCCATCTACCACCAGGAGCGCGTCGCCCACACTCAGCAAGATCGCCTCAATGCGCGATCGCTCGCCTTCGCTGATTTGGCGCTGCGCCTCAAGCGACTCCGCCGAGGACTGCAGCTCGCGACCGCGGGCCTGTAAGTCGTCATTGGTGGTATGGAGTTCCTCGACGGTGGCTTCCAATTCCTCGTTGAGCGTTTCAAGTTCTTCGTTGGTCGCCTGGAGCTCCTCGTTCAACGTCTTAATCTCTTCGGAGCCGGCTTGCACCTCTTCCGTGCTGATCAACAGCTCCTCCTGGGAATTGCGCAGGCGCAGATTGGCCGTGGTGAATTGCTGGTTGGCCGCCAGCATATCGCGGTTCGTCGCCGCCACCTGGCGCAGCCGTGCGCGGAGGCGATCGAGCTCCGCCTCGCCGCGGAGGTGTTCCTGCGCCTGCTCCTCGCGCTCGCGTGCACGAGCCTGCTGCCGTCCACGCTGTTCGCGGTGGGCACGCTCAGTACGCGCGTGCTCCTCGCGGGTCGCAGCTCCCTCGGCCTCCTGGCGCAGGCGCACAGCTTCCGTCACGTCGGACACGAGGATCAGCACCGCCTGCGGCAGCGACGCGCCATCGGTGGCCGTGCTTGGGGCCACCGATGGCGCGTCGCTCACCTGAGCGGCCTCCGCTCCACCGTCGCGCAGCGCCGAGCCATAGTACGGATAGCAGACGATCTGCAACGCACGCGATTCACCGAGCGTCGTCTCCACGGAAAGTGTGGTTTCGGAGGCCACCGCCCCCGGAAGGGCCGCCCCATCGATCGCGGTGAGAGAGGGCGCCAGCGAGAGCGCCTCAGAGATCTCGGACGCGCCGGAATCTGGCGACGACTCGGCGGCATGCACAAGCGCAGGAACCAGCAGCGACGGCGCCACGCGAAAGGCGGCGTCGATAGCCGCCCGCAGCGCTACAGTCGGCACGCTCTGTGCCAGGTGGATCAGGTCTTCACCGACCGCCGGCTGGTAGATACCCAGCAGTTGGTGGGCGGCGCTATTGATGGTCTGGATATCGTAGCGGCGATCCACTACGAGGACCCCGATGGGCAGGTCGAGCAGGATGTTGCCCAACTTCTCGCCGGAGGTCTGGAGCCGCGGCCCTGCCCGCTGATGTTCGTTCACAGCTTCCCCGTGTGATCGCGGCTCTGGTTGCGCCGACAAGACGGCGCTTGGCAACGGCGGCAAGTGTATTGGTGATGATAGCGCCGCGTCCGCGTGTGCCGCGCGATTCCCTGTGGTGGGCGCGACGACGCGTGGACCCTGACGGCGATAGAGCTTGAGGCCTGGATACGCGGGCGAGAAGTAGCTGGCCAGCTGCGTGACCGTCTCAGAGGACCCCAGCGCCAAGTAGCCCTCGTCGCGCAGCGAAAAGGCGAAAAGTTGGAGCGCGCGCTTCTGCAACGTGCCGGTGAAGTAGATCAGCACGTTACGGCACAGGACGAGATCAATGTGCGGGAACGGCGCTCGCTGACCAAGATCGTGCTGCCCGAAGATGATCAGGTTGCGGACGCGCTCGCTCACCGCATACGTGGTGTCTTCTCGCGTGAAGTAGCGCGCGATCAGATCCGCCGAGAGGCTAGTGAGCGCGGCGGCGGGATACACGCCACGCCGGGCGTAGGCCACCGCCTCGGCATCCAGATCGGTGGCGAAGATGCGGACGGTGAACGAATCGAGCTCGTCGCCCAGCGCCTCCGACATCAGGATCGCCAGCGAATACGCCTCTTCGCCGGTGGCGCAACCCGCCGACCAGATGCGGATCTCCGTGCGATGCGCCCCGCGCGCCTCCGCGATGAGGTCTGGCAGCACCTTGTCACGCAGGGCGGCGAAGAGCTCGGCGTCGCGGAAGAACTCCGTCACTTTGATCAGGAAACTGGCGACGAGCCGCGCATACTCTTGGGGATGAAGCGCGAGATAGCGAATATAGTCGCCCAACCGGGTCATCCCGGTCGCCGCCAGGCGGCGTTGCAGGCGGCGGTGGATCGTCGCCTGCTTATACTTGCTGAAATCGATGCCGCTGTGCGCGCGCACCTGCTCCAAAAACGCTTCGAGGATCGCCGCGTCGTCCGTCGGATCGAGGGTATACGCGCCCGCCACGAGCTGGCCGAGCAGCGGACCAATCTGACCGAGGTCGGCGACGATGTCAACGGTGCTGGGCGCCAGTGCGGCGGGCATCGCGGAGTACGCCGCGGTGTCGGGGTTCTCGATGATCACCACCCCGCCGGCCTGCTTCACCTCGCGTGCCCCGGCGGCGCCGTCTGAGCCGGTGCCCGTCAGGACCACCGCGATCAGCCGGTCGCCGAAGAGCGCCGCCGCACTGCCGAGCAAACGGTCCACGGACGGCTTCGGGCGTCGCGGCGCCTCATTGGATGTCGCGGCGCCGAGGCCGACGCTGTGATCGGTGATCTCCACATCGCGGTTCGACGGCACGACGTAGATCACGCTGGGCGTCAGGGGCTGGGCCGCGCCATCACTGACGGTGCGCACCTCCAACGTCGTGTGCCGGGCAAGGATGTCAGCCAGGTGGCTGGGGTGCTCGGGGTCGAGATGCTGCGCGAAGACGAGCGGCGCGGAGAAGTCCTCCGGCAGCGTCGAAACCAGGGTCGAGAGCGCCTCGATCCCCCCCGCCGACGAGCCCACTACGACGAGGTCATAGCGCATCTCAGAGACGTTGTCCGCGCGCGCTTTTTCCATGCCAGCCCTGCTTCCCCTCATCCCTGGGCAGCGCGACATCATCGTACGCGGTCAACAAGCCTGTATGGGGAGCACGGGGATTCCAGGCCTCTCGAAGGTTGGATACGGTAAGTGCCTCGCGCACCCTCAACTGGAACTATACGGCGGAGGCCCTCGTCGGCTCTCCTCCGCAGTCGCCCCTGTCCCCATCCTCTACGCAACGCCGTGTGTTCACGGCGGCCAGCCGACGTATCAGTATACATGAGATTGCCGTCAATGTATATGATTACGTTTTGTTGACAAGCGGTCTGCCCACCCAAATAGTCCTGATGTCAGCTATATGGCCTGCATTCCTAGCCATCGTGCAACGAACTGGCACACAATCTGCGCCTGAGCGAGAGCAAAACCCAGCGGTTACACTCGGTCAGAGGCAGCGCCGTTGACGGCGAAGAGGGAGTATGCGCAGTGAGCGAGAGCATGGAGCGCATTGCGCGCACAGCGGACGTAGTAGTTTTCCTGCGTGCCCATGCACGTGACATTGAGGCGCTCATTCTAGAAACGCGTGACCGTCTTCGCCTCTCCAATGAGCGCACCTGGCAATCCCAGAGGCGGCTCGACGCCATGCAAGAATGCCTCGACCAGGCCAACATCTTCCTCGCGGTCTCGGGCAAGTAACCCCTGCGTTTCACCCCCAGAATGAGACATGAGTTCGCTCTGCGCATGAACTCCATACAGCGCGTCCCCGCACGACGGCGGGGACATACAGGTCACTGTAGCAGCCGAGCCGGGTCAGATTGGCGTTTCCGCGCGAACTGGCCCAACCGACGAGTCAATTAGGCGCGCGTGCCGGTTCCGGCAACGGCGGGAGTAGCGAACGCGCTGATGCCGTTCACGAGGGCCAGGAACTGCAGCTCCCCGACGTTGTTGTGCGACGTCTCGATGGCCTTGCCCATGCCGCCCTTGAGCCATTGGTCGCTCGTTGCGATCGACTGATCGACCTGCTGTTTGGTCTCCCAGACGCCGACGCAGACCGCATTAGATTCGCCGGTCTTCGCGATCGTGAATGCAATGAAGCCAGGGAGAGCGCGATACCTCGGCAGAAGCTCTTCCTCAATCTTGCGCTGGAAGTCGCTGAGCTGGCCCGGCTTCGTTGTGATGGTCTCGACGTTTGTATATTGCATCTTGGGCTCATTTCTGTTCTCGCACTGCCGTCATCATGTGCACCCTCAAAGTGGCGGACCCGAACGGTTGCGGGACGACACAATTTACCCACAGATTCTACTACTAGTCAAGTATACAAGCACAGATCAGTGAATTTTCAGTGTTTTATTTGCGGTATTTATCGAGTATTGATGGCGAGGCTACGGGGCGCGATGCGGCACGCGCTGGCATCACTCTCCGCGATAATCGGGCTGGGGGAAGAGGACTGTGCGCCACGGATATGGCGAGTGCCGTCGCGCCCACGCAGGGAAGGAGGGCACACCGAGCGCGTATTCGCCGGCGTGCCCTTGCAGTCGAGTGCGTTCGAGGTTAGTGAGCGGTGGGCATCTCAGCCTGTCGCCCCAGGATGGAGACGACTTGCACGATTGCCCAGGCGACCACGCCGTAGACGGCGATCGCCACCAGCGAGGAGAACTCCACGACGCTGCCGTTGCCGGTCGGCGTGGGGAAGATGCCCTGGAACGGCGCCACCAGCGGGGCGGACACGCCGTAGACGAAGCGCACGAAGCCGACGTCGGCGTTGGCGGCCAGCAACTTCAGCACCACGCGGGCGATCATGAAGGCCTCCCCGATGCCGAGGAGCAGGTAGACGATCTGCGCGACCCGATAGGTGGCCGAGGTCGACGTGGCCGAGGTCGACGTAGCCGAGCGTGCGGGCTGGCGCTCCGCGGACGTGTCCACGTAGTAGTTGCTGGTCGGTGGCGGGGAGGACGGCGCCTGGTAGCGTGGCTGGGGGGGCTGAACAGGCGCGGCCGGCGCGACGGATTGGACCGGCGCGTTGGGGGTGGGCCACATGATCTCGCTGCGCTCGGCAGGCTGGGTAGGTGGAGCGGATGGTACGGGCTGCATATGGTTTCTCCTGAAGTACGAGATGCCATGGCTTTCTATCAAGTTGAGCGTCGCATGAGCACTGCGCCCGCCGGGGTGGGCACGACGCTGTGCGACGCACCACGGCGGCACGCATCCTCAGCGCGCACGCGCTCCGCTAGGCGGTGGCGCGCGCGGATCGACGGCCGGTGAAGGCGTGGACGACCACGACCAGCAGGATCGCGCCGACGGCGGCGACGATCAATTCGCCCACCAGGCCGTAGCTGTGGGAGTTGAAGAGGCCGAAGTAGCTGACGACGAAGTTGGCGCCGATGGCGCCGATCACGCCGAAGAGCAGGTCGCCCAGCAGGCCGAGGCCCCCACCGACCATGGCGCGGCCCGCAACGGCGGCGGCGAGGGCGCCGACGATGAACTGCAACGCGAGATCGCTCAACGTGAAGGTGACTGATCCGAGGATCATTGGAACGCTCCTCAATCTTGCCGGCGCACCGCAGAGTGTGCCGGCGCCTGGATCGATGAAAGGTCCGCATCGAAGGGCACGCGCTTCCCATGAACACCGCGTGTGGACGTGAACTGGTCGGTCAGGCCAGCCGTGCCATTCAGGTGAAATCGTGCACGCACCGGCGACGGCACCCCGAGGGGGCGACGCCGTGGGACGCATTGCTGGTCGCGCGGAGGAAAGGGCTTGCCCGACTCAGGACTCGCCACACGGCGGACCTGGTTGATGGCGCGCGTTGCGCTCTCTGATGCAACGCTTGGGTCACGGGAGCATGCCAAACAGCATGCCGATGAGTTCGCGAGAGCGGCTGCATCAGCAGTCTGGGCATCCCAGCACGAGGAGGGGCACTGAAGAGTGGCGTGCGCCGCAGAGGAGGCTCTCTACTTCCAAGGAGAGCACGGGCGGTGGCTTCTTCACGATCTGAGCTAAGGCATACATACGGTATCTCGTCAAGCGATCATGCGCTAATGTTAGGGTCATTCAAAGTTGCAAGGGAGTCGGGCCGAGCAGGCTGAGGACGCGCGCCGGCGGGGACCAGGCAGGGGTACGCAGGGGTACGCAGGGCGGCGAGGTTGGCGACGTGGTGCCGGTGGAGCACGCCGCCGACGACGTTGCGAAGCGCGCTGAGGGCCTGCGGCGCGTGGCTGGAGCGCACGTGCGAGGCATCCTCGCCCAGGGTCACGTCGCGCGGGCACTGCCGCCGGTGCTCGATGGGCCAGTGCTGGCGCACCAGTGCCAACGTGTGGCGCGCCCGGCGCACGCGTCTGATCCAGGGAGGCGATGGTCCGCTCGACGAGGGCCCGATTCACCTCGGTGTAGAACGGATGGCGGGCGAAGGGATCGAAGGAAAAGGACCCGTCGGTGAGCCGCGCCTGCTCGTCAGACTCGGCCATCGCTCTCCTCCTCAGCCCCACGCCGTGCAGGGTGTGCGGCACGAAGTGATTCCCGCGGGAGATCGCATGCACCCTCGCGGAACGGCTACCATCGAGGCTCGATGCTGGCCCCGAAGCTATGATGGCGGATGTGACAAGAAGGGATCATCGGCGAGTAAGGACGAAGTGCGACGTTGCGGGTGGTGGCTGGCCAGGATAGCAAGTTGGCATATGACATGCGGGATGAAGACGCGATCGCGTCGTAGCGGTCACGAAGGATAAGTAGTGCAGCGACGGCAGCTGCATCCCTCGCGGAAGCCAGGGGAGGAACAACATGGGTCTGATCATATTTCTGATCATCGGCGGGCTTGCGGGTTGGTTGGCCAGCATGATCGTCCGAGGCGGCGGGCTCGGGGTGGTGGGCGACATCGTCGTCGGCATCATCGGCGCCTTCCTCGGTGGCCTGCTGTTCGGTCTCGTGGGGATCGGCGGCAACGGGTTGAGCACCACGCTGACCAGCTTCACCCTCTCCGGCTTCCTCGTGGCGGTGGTTGGCGCCGTCGTGCTGCTGCTGGTCGTCCACCTCTTGACCGGGAGTCGGGGGCGAGTCAACAGTTAGCCAGCTCCCGCTAAGCCCTTTCACGGTCGGGCGTCGCACCGTGCGCAGTCGCCAGAGCTCGAGCGTTCTGGCGACGCGTCGGCGCTTGCCCTGTCCATGTGGCGGAGACCCTCTTGCGAGAGAAGGCCGCGCAGCAGGCGGCTGGCATCGCGACGAATGCGAAGAAGCGTGGCATGCTGCGTGAAGCGGTGGAAATGGTGACTTGGGGCTGATCATCAGCGCGGCACCACCTGCTGCGGCGGCCGTTGCTCATGACGACGTGCCGGTGACGACAGGTGCATCGCTCGCGCGATGAGACGACGCGGTGAGACGACGCGGTGAGAAAAGGGGCTGCCCGCATGAAATTCCTGGGGTTCCTGCTCGGGACGACCGATCGATTAGTTTCTCGCGTGGTATTGAGCGCGCTGTTCGGCGGGGTGTTGGCTGCGGGCGTGACCCTGCTCGTGGCCTCCGAGGGTACGCAACACTGGCCCCCCGACCAACTCACGTATGTGGCGATGGTCACCATCGCGGCCTTCGCCGCCTACGCGATCGCCGTCTCGGTCCTCTTGCGAGCGGCGGCCAGCCGCCTCGTGCATGAGGTTGGCGAGGCGCACCACGTCGAGAAGGTCACGAGCGCACCAGACCGGGGAGCATGATCCTCGTACACACAGGGTGGCCGAGAGCAACGCCAACGGACCCGCGAGGTTTTGCGTTCGCCGGAGCCTCATCCCGGCGGCGTCCTCCCGGTGTACCACACGGTGCTCCGGCGGCTGGCTCCGGACGGTGCTCCGGACGGTGCTCCGGTGCCCGGCACGGCACGCACCGCGCTCACCCTCGTGTGGCGATCGTCGTGTGGCGATCGTCGTGTGGCGATCGTCGTCCTCACCCGTCGACTGGATAGGTGTGCAGGGACCACAGGGGGAGTTCGCGCATGTCGGCGCTGCAGGACCTCGGGCCGTTGGTGCTGCGCTTCCTGCACATGTATCTCCTGCCGACCCTCTTCATTCTGATCGTGATCGAGGAGTCTGGCATCCCGATCCCCATCCCCAGCGACATGTTGATCCTGTTGGCCGGCACGCAGGCGTCCGGATGGCTGGTCGGTTCGAGTCTTGCGGTGATCGGCATCGCCGCCGTGGCCGTCTCCGCCGGCTCCTCGCTGCTCTACCTGGTGATGCGCCATGGCGGACGCGGCCTCTTGCAGCGCTACGGGAAATTCCTGCGCTTGAGCCCGCAGCGGATCGCGCGCACGGAGCGCTGGTTCGCCCGCAGACAGCGGCTGGCGCTCGTCGCCGGTCGTTTCATCCCCGGCATGCGCATCCCCGCCACCGTCCTCTCGGGACTCGGCGGCACCCCCTATCGGATCTTCGTCCCCACCGTGGCCGTCGCCTCGCTGCTGTGGTCATTCGCCTACTTCTGGCTCGGCGTGCTCGTGGTGCGGCAGGGATCCCGCGTGTTGGTGCTGCTGGCGGCGGCGCGCGCGGTGGTGCCCACCTGGCTGCTGGTGCTTGGCATCCTCGTGGTGTGTAGCGGCCTGGGCGCTGGCATCTGGCGGTGGCGGCGGACGCGTCGCGCTCGCCAGCCGACGCTCTCAGAGCCAGAATAGCGACAATGCGGCGTGGGGCACAGCACTGGATGGGGACCCTCGTCTGCGTCCATTTGCGTCCATTTTGTGGTGCGTGGCTATCCGCTCAGAGACGCGGCATACGGCGAACGCTGCGCGTGGAATGGGCCGAGAGCTCGCCTGAGCGACCATAGCCCACGAACTGAGGAGAGGGCCGCGCACAGCGCCTAGTTGTAATTGGCAAGGATTGTGCTTCCAATCAACACGGCAATGCGGGCGACTTCGCCTCTGCACCTACGCTCGCTGAGCCGGTTGGTCCCTGACACGCCCTCCGTCCGTTCAACTCGTTTGGATCCTCGGGATAAGGGAAAACGGACAGCGGGTCCCAGTGGATTCCTCCCGGCACCATCATCGTGCACCTCTCGAGCATCTCTGACGCGTATCCGTGTCGTGCGTCCGCGGAGTTCATCTCCTGGGGTCCGACCCGCATCGCTGGAGGTGATCCGGTTTTCATGGCAAACCCTGCATTGTCGCGATGGGCTTGACGCGCGGTTGCACCTCCTGGCGTGCCCGCGACTTATGAGGAGCGTAACCATGGTACTCGGATCGGTTTCCTTCACCGTGAGCGATCTCGTATTGCAGTTCATCGTCGGCGCGCTCGCCGCCGCCGTGACGGGCCGTGCCATGCGCGGCGCGGGCTTCGGCCTGCTGGGCGACCTGCTGTTTGGGGTGATCGGGGCCATCGGCGCCAACTTTATCGTCAGCTCTTTCGGCCTCTTCAACTCTGGAAACTACGGGTTGGTGGGTGATCTGATCGTTTCGGCGGTCGGCGCGATCCTGCTGGTCGTGGTCGTGCGCCTCTTCACCGGCAACCGCACGAGCCGAGCCGACGCGTAGCACCTTCAGCGGGACTCGGCGCTCGGTGGTACGCCGAGTAGCTACGTGTACGTCGTTGGCTATCATGAGCCCCCCAACGCTGAGTGGGGGGCTCTGCACGCGTGCTATCGAGGGATGAAGACGCTCACCGGCGTCCACCAATGCCTGTCGCTCTCCATAACGGCGAGAAATGGGCTCCCAATGGGACTGAGCGCTGATCGCACATCATTCTAGCCGCTCGTGGCGGCGAGCAGACGAACGCACGAGCTCAGCCTGCACCTGTACCTTGCGGCGCTGCATCAGGTCCCTGCGGGGCAGAAGGATTCCTTCCACGCTCT
The DNA here is from genome assembly GCA_963841205.1 of uncultured Chloroflexia bacterium. Lineage (GTDB taxonomy): Bacteria > Chloroflexota > Ktedonobacteria > Ktedonobacterales > JADMIN01 > CAWAWP01. Next base: position 185,361 of record CAWJCH010000032.1, read on the forward strand.
TCGGTGGGGTCCGCGCGGTAGGCCATGCAAACAGTTCAAAGAATCGGGTTGAGATAACTCCAGCGATACGGCCACTCGTTCTAAGGACACTCGATCTGCCAACCTCGACCTTCGAGCACTGCCAAGACGGCTGGAAATCCCCGGTGGGCAGCTAGCTCGGAGCCTCGTCGCGGAAGTGGAGTGAAGCCGTTTGACCAAAGACTCTACGCCCAACAAGCCGCGGCACGCTGCCGCTCTCGGCGGATTGAACGCGCGCCAGTCGGACTCTTTCTCCGAGGTTGCGGAGGCCACCGATGCGTCGGCCTCCGGTGATGCCGACGATGCCGACAACGAAGATGCTGCGCCCGAGCGGCTCGCCACCGCGACGAGCGCGAAGCGGCGCGGCACGCTGCGCCAGGCATTGGCGGTGTTGGGCCCCGGGCTGATCACGGGCGCCGCTGACGACGACCCCTCGGGGATCGGCACGTACGCACAGGCGGGCGCCGGCTTCGGCTTCGCCCAACTCTGGCTGGTGCTCTACATGCTGCCCCTGATGATTGCCGTGCAGGAGATGTGCGGGCGCATCGGCATCGTCACGCGCCAGGGGGTCGCTGGCATCGTGCGGAAGCACTACAGCCGCGGCGTGCTCTACCCGGCGGTGGCGCTCGTCTTCGTCGCGAATACCTTCAATTTGGGCGCGGACTTGGGCGGTATGGCGGCGGCCACGCGGCTGCTGCTGCCGGGTCTCCCCTTCGCGCTGGTCGTGCTCCTCTTCGGCGGGGTCATCCTCGTCCTCGAGATCTTACGTGCCGTACCGCCAGTACGCCCGCGTGCTCAAGTTCCTGGCGTTGGCGCTGCTGGCCTACGTCGTCACCGGGATCCTGATCCGGCCCGACTGGGGGCACATCCTGCGCGCCACCCTGCTGCCGCAGATCCAGCCCACCAGCGCCTTCCTCCTCCTCGTGGTCGGCCTGCTGGGGACGACGATCAGCCCCTACCTGTTCTTCTGGCAGGCCTCCGAGGAGGTGGAGGAATTCAACGAACTGGCCGCGGCCGAGGGGATCAGCGCGCGTAGCGCGATGCCCCAGCCGGAGCGCCGGTGGCGACGGTGGCAATTGATGCTCCGCCAGCTGAAGCGCCTGAAGGCGGACACGATCATCGGGATGGGCGCCTCGGAGTCGGTGGCGTGGTTCATCATGATCACCACCGGCGGCACCCTCTTCGCACACGGGATGACGAACATTACCTCGGCGGACCAGGCGGCAGCGGCGCTGGCCCCCCTGGTCCAGGGTTTCCCGCACGCCGGGCAACTCGCCAGCCTGATCTTCACGCTCGGCATCGTGGGTGCGGGCCTGCTGGCGGTGCCGACGCTGGCGGGGTCGGCGGCCTACGCCACGGCGGAGGCCTTCGGCTGGCGCGAGGGGCTCTCGCGCCAGCTCCGGCACGCCCCGGGGTTCTACGGCGCCATCGCCGCCTCGATGGGGATCGGCATCCTCTTGAATCTCGTGGGCGTCAACCCGATCCAGGCGCTCGTCTACGCTGCGGTGCTCAACGGCATCGTGGCGGTACCCCTGCTCGGGCTGCTGCTGCTCATCTCGAACAACCGCGCGATCATGGGTGCGCACACAAACGGCCGACTCTCCAATGGCATCAATCTCTTCGCCACCGCCGCCATGGGCCTGGCCGCCGCCGTCACCATCTTCTCGCTCGTGCACCACTAACCGATCTCTCACCACAGGGATCGACACTGCCGCGGAGGTGAAGAGAACCTCTGCAGGTTAGCCGGGTCGGGCAACATCCCTACACTTCGCATATGCTACGAGGTACGCCAGTAGCCTTCAACGGCAACCACGATCGTTGCTCAATCATCCAAAACAAAATGAGGCACGCCAAGACAGAATTGGCGTGCCTCATTTTGTAGCCTAAGGTCGTTGGCCCTGCGTTCATTCTCTCAGCTACGCTTGCATACAGCGTTACTTGGGCCGGGCGAGGGATGGGCGAATCGTGCTTGCCACCCCTACACGCGCTCCCAGGGATTATTACCAAGCTCAGCGTATGCCTAGACAACGACGAACAGGAGCGCCACCATGCGATTCGAGGGAGGCATCTTTGATATCGATGGGGTGGTGCTTGACACGCCCCACGAGAGGGCATGGCGAGAGGCGCTCGAGCAACTCATGGCGGGTCCCTGGCGCGAACTTGCTCCGACCACGACATATGCACCGGACAGGTTCACAAGCCAGGTCTATCAGGACTATGTGGCGGGCAAGCCGCGCGAGGCCGGGGCAAAAGCGGCCCTCGCCTACTTCGCCGTACCCGATGCAGATGGTAGCCGAACCCAGCAGTACGCCGAGCTGAAACAGTCTATCCTGGAACGCCTCGCCGCCGCAGGAGACTTTCACGCCTTTGACGATGCCCTCCGCTTCCTGCTGGAGGTCAAGATGGCCGCGGTGCGCCTCTGCGCCGCATCATCCTCGAAGAATGCCGACGCATTTCTGCGCGCGATCTCGGTGGGTGCTTTCTGCGCTGCGCAAGGGCTACGCTACCCATTCGTGACACCTCAGACGACGCTGCTCGATCTCTTCGATGCCGACGTCGACGGCGAGGATGTCGCCCGAGGCAAGCCTGCGCCCGATCTCTTCCTCTCGGCTGCATACGCGCTGGGCTACGACCCGGAGCAATGCTTCGTGGTAGAGGACGCGCCAGCGGGGATCGAGGCGGCCAAAGCCGGCGGCATGTTTAGTATCGGGGTCGCCCGACATGATGACGCCGCCCTGCTCCATACCGCTGGTGCAGATCTCGTCGTCGAGCGCCTGGACGCGCTCAGCGTCGCGACGCTGCTCGAGGATGGCTCGCGTCCAGATGCCTCGCAGCTCCTCGAGCGTCAGGTAGGCACAACGTACCACGAAACTGTGCCCATGGATATGCTCCCCTGGTCGCCTAGCGACCCGGCGTGGCTGTTCTCCGCCGGTGAATACGTGCCCGAACGCGAGGGCCAAGTGGAGGCAGAACTCGCCATCGCCAACGGTTTATTCGGGACACGCGCCTCTCTCGAGTTTCCAACCACGATTTCGCAGTCGCGGACTTTCGTCGCTGGCCTCTTCGATCTGCCAGCAGGCCCCGTGCAAACGCCCGTGCTCCTTTCCGCTCCAGATTGGTTGAGATTACACCTGATGATCGACGAGGAGCCGGTGTCGCTCACTACCGGAGAGATCCTCGAGGAGGCCCGGGAACTCGACATACGGCAAGCGATTTTCGTCCACCGGCTGCGCTGGCGGAGCCCAGGTCGGCGCATCCTGCGACTGCGCACGGTCAGGCTGGCTTCGCAGGCGCAGCGCGCACTCGGCATGCAGTACGCGCACATAGAGGTCGAACAACCGGCGACGCTCACGCTCGAAATCTCTCACCGCGAGGCCCCCGCACCGTCCTTGCACCTGGCTGAGCGCGAGGGTGCGAGCGATATCTGGCGGCCGCTGCGTGGGAATTCCTGGCTCGCGATGGCCCACGATGCTTCGCTGCAGGTTGCTCGCCAGGCGTTGCAGCCGACCATTACCGAGAAAGGCCAACGCTGGCAGTGGAAGGCGGTGCCTGGTGAGCAGGCGTTTTTCACCCGCTTCATGGCGCTCAGTCGCGGAGAAGATAGCCCCGAGAACCAGAGTCATCAGTCGACGACCACGCCCCTACAATCCATCCTCCAAAGCGGTATTCATGCACTCGTGGATGACCATGTTCGCGCCTGGGAACGGCGCTGGGCGGCGAGCGACATTGTTGTAGTAGGCGATCCTGCGGTCCAGCGCGCGTTACGCTTCGCTACTTACCATCTGCTCGCTGCGGCGAATCCGCAAGACGAGCGAGTCTCCGTGGCGGCGCGCGGGCTGACCGGCGATGAGTATTATGGGCACGTCTTTTGGGATACGGAGATTTTTCTGCTGCCGTTCTACATCTACACCTGGCCCGAGGCAGCCCGCGCCTTGCTGATGTATCGGTGTAACATGTTGGATGGGGCGCGGGCGAAGGCCACGCGGCTCGGCTATCGTGGCGCATTCTATGCCTGGGAGTCTGCTGACACCGGCGACGAGGCGACGCCGCGCGGTGCGTTGGGACCCGACGGGCGAGAGGTGGTTTATCCCACTGCCACTCAGGGAATCCATGTCAGCGCCGATGTGGCTTACGCTATCTGGAATTACTGGCAGGCTACGGGTGACGATGACTTTCTGCGCGACGCCGGCGCTGAAATCATCCTCGAGACCGCGCGCTTCTATGCGAGCCGCGTCTCGCGCGAGGCTGATGGAAGTTACCATCTCCGCGGGGTTATCGGTCCAGACGAGTATCATGAGGATGTCGACGACAACGCCTACACCAACGGCATGGCGGAGTGGAACCTGGTGCGTGGGCTGCAGGTAGTCGAATGGCTGCGACAACGCTGGCCTGATCGGTGGGTTCAGATGCAGCAACAGATCCAGCTCACGGATGAAGAGCTGCAGACCTGGCACGACATCAAAGCCCACATCGTTATCGGCTATGATCGTGCGAGGCTGCGAATTGAACAGTTCGCGGGGTATTCCAAGCTCGAATACATTGACCTTGCGACGTTCAAAACGCCTAACCCCACGATAGACTTAGTGCTCGGCCAAGAGCGCACGCGGCGAAGCCAAATAATCAAGCAGTCGGATGTGCTCATGCTGCTCGCGCTTCAATGGGACCGGTTCACGCCCGACTTGCGAGAGGAAAACTTCCGCTATTACGCGCCGCGTTGCAGTCAAGGCAGCTCCCTCAGCCCCGCGACACATGCGTTAGTTGCGGCACGTCTCGGCGACGTTGAGACGGCCGAGCGGTACTTCCGCCAAGCGGCAGGGATCGACGAGGAGAACACGCGACGCGATGGGGGTGCAGGTGTGCATGTGGCGACGCAAGGCGGACTATGGCAGGCAGCCGTCCTGGGTTTCGCCGGTCTGCATCCGCACGCCAACGGGTTACAATTTGATCCCCATCTGCCCACCAGCTGGAAGGAATTGCGGTTCGCGATCCAGTGGCGTGGAGCGCAGATCACGGTGGCATTCCATAACGACACTCGTGAGATGACGGCAATGCTAGAGGATGGCTCACCGATTACTCTTGGTCTAGGGGCCCAAAGTACTATGCTAGAGTTGGGTGTGCTCTGGTCAGGGAAATGGTAACACGCCACAAGAAATGCCGTTCAATAGCTGGGAGTTGCCCCTCACTAAGGGCATGAAGCAAGCGTACACGATCTGACGATTTTGCCTTGCTGCGGAGGTCATCTACCCCATGACTGAAGTCGGGGGCTTGCAGCTGGCCCGGAACGACAAAGCCGCCGCGTCTGGCCTGATGACAGAGGCCCGGCAGAACCGAAGCCCTGCCGCGGGTGCATCATCGGATGCGAACGCCAACCATTTTACGCTGGCAACGATTCCTGCCAGCAACGCCGCACTGGTTCGGGTGGGAAGGTGCGGTGCAAACCGTTATCCCCGGCGAACCAGGGTGCCTCAGCACCTTGGTCGTCTACCACGAAAGAAAAGAGACGGCGCTTACCCCATGCCTGAAGGCCGGGGCCTCCGCGCCGGAGAAAGGTGAAGAGAACCTCCGCACCACACCGCTCCCTCTGTCGCATGCCAGGATCCCAATCCGAGCCGAAGTGTCCTGGCGGCGATGTCTCCCGCGACTACTCTTCCGGGGATTGGCCGGCATCGCCATGCGCCATATCCAACCGCTGTCGCTGCTCCTCGTCGACGATGCCGTCGTTGCCCATGGTGCACCCCCTGCTCGCTCGTGTGGGTATACGACTGCCCGAACGATTGGTGCTGCAGGAGGCCTACCAGGGGGATTATTCGAAGAGACTTGGTGCGTAGTCCACAGATTGTTCCGCTTGCTCATGTACAAACGCGATTGCCTGAGCAAAAACCATCGTTTGATTGTCTTGACCGGTTTGGGTAATCATCAGGAATCCACTTGCTACATCGTCGAGGATACCGACGACAGTGTAGGGATAGTTTCCAGCCGCAACCACGAGACCGACGCGCACATGCTTGCTGACGAGACCATGCAGGAACGCATTGCCGCTGAACCACTCCATGCTTGTCCTCCTGGCTGGCGGCTCGGCTATCCAAGAGAGCCACACGCACCCAAGACGAGCCAGCGCGCGAATCGGTCATCGCAACTGGCGAGGAGACATCACCATTGGTATGTCTGAGGCCCCTATCGCGTCCCTCACTGCAGAGGCACGGAATGTGCGGCACTCTTCTTACAGCCTGACCGTTACCGGGAGTGCAGGAACGAGGTGCCGCGATGGAGAACGAACGAACTGTGTATGTGCAGGGAGACGTATCGAAGGAGCCGACGAGCGCGCGGTGGTGCGTGACGAACGCGCCGACGTTGCAGCAGACGCTGCTCTCGGCAGGATGGCATATCGCCGGCGAGAGCGAGATCCAGCAGTTGGAGATGGCTGGCGTGCAGTTGGGCGTGCCGGGCTTCGAGGGTATCTACGGGCAGAATCTCGCGGCGGACATGACGAGGGACATCCCGAGGGCTGCGCGCGGATAGGTTTGGCTAGGGAATAGTGTGGGCCTGGTGGTGGCTGGCGTTCGGGCGAGTGGGCAACAGCACCACGCCGCAAACCGTCGCCTGGCACTACAGCGCCGGTCGCTGGACGCAGATCATCCTCTACTTCACGGCCTATCCGACGGGCGCCCCGATGACCTCGACCACCTCCGGCTGGCTGACCGGCAAAAGCGGATACAACGCCGCTGGCTTGATGCTCGATGATCAGGGCCAGTGGGTGTCAGTGTATTACGGGACGGCGGATACAACGGCAACGCCCCCGGTAACGCCGACGCCTTGACGAGCCATGACCAGGGCCAGTGAGCGGACGTGTAGTTCGGCAACAAGCGCGGTCGCGGCAATCACGTGTCGGCGTAGGTGAGACGAGGACCCAAGCCCCCACCGAATCTCCAGCGCGACGGGCTCAGCGGCCAACGTATTTCCCGTAGAACGAGCGTGCCACCGCCGGGTCGTCGGTGCCCGTGACGATGGCGCGCGCGTCGGGGAAGACCGTCCCCAACCAACTCAGCAAACCAACCGCGTGCCCGACGATACGCTGGGTCGTCCAGTGCTTCGAAGGCGTGGATCTGCTCCACATCCGGCATGGACCCGCCCCGGCCATGGAGATGGTGCTCCGCCTGGAGCCCGTCCACCAGCAGGTGCTGGCGCTCCTTGGACCCTCGTACGAACAATTCTATAAATCGACCAATTGAGCGTGCGGAAAGTGGGATCAAGCACCATCTCGACCCGACTCGCTGAGGCCCGCGCCGCGCTGCAAGCGACCGTCGCCGAGATCGAACGCCTCGACGCCCAACTCGACGCCGCGCGCCTCCGTTCCGAATCGCTCGATGGCGAACTGCGCGACGCCCGCCGCGACTTGGCCCTGTCCCAAGCCCATGCCACCCGTGATCCCTCGCCAGACGCCGCGTCCGCGCTCGACGCGGCGCGGACCCATGTGGCCGAACTTGAAACGAAGGCGCAAGACTCCGAGGCGCGTGCGCTCGAAGCGAGGATCGAAGGTCTTTGCTCGCTCGCCGACGATCTGGACGCCGAGGCGACGCGGCTGCATGCCGCGCTCGGCGACGTGACGCTGCGGGCCGCAAAACGTGAACTCGCCGAGCATGCTGAGAGGGTGCGCCAAGCCGAAGTGGCGGCGGAAGCGGCGCGCGACGCGGAATGTCAATATCGCCAGCAAGCCGCCGAACGGCTGAAAGAATGGCCCGCGCTGCTGAAAGAGGCTGGGCTTGTGACCGCGAAGCCCGCAACCGCGCAGCAGCCGAGCGCAGCACGGTGCGTACTCGGCTCGTGGCTCGATTATGCCAACACGCTCGCCTCATACGGGCACGATGTGCCGAGCGTGATCAACGGCGTGAACGTCGCGGGTGTGCTTGGCCTGGACGCTGCGGCGGTGGACGCCATGATCGGCCACAAGGCGAGCGGCGTGCCGCCATCGTCGCGCGTGGACGCCGTAGAGCGGCTACTGAAGCAAATGTGACTCCGACCGGGGAGCATGGACGCTCCCCTTGCTTAACAGTGCGCAAGGGGCACGCCGCTTGCCGCGATGCAACCGGAGCCGCACGACACCCGCCGCATCGAAGACGCCCAACGCCATCTCTAGCAGTTGAGCTCGCTTCGTGGTACGCGTCAACGCGTTCCGTTGCTGCCGATACCCAACGACCAGGTGGAAGCGTGAGCCGACCATTGGTGGTGCGGGGCGACCCGGTGATCGACTGATAACGCCAGTTCGTGGCCCACGGACTAGGCGTGGACGCGGTCGGATGCGCGCCACGCCCGAACTGTCCTCAGCTTCGCCCTCCTGCCGCCATCAACTCCCTGGCGTCGGCGTCGGCTCTGTGGTGACGTAGAGCGTGATCGCAGTATCGGGCGTGATCGACGACCCGGCGGTGGGATCGGTCTTGAAGACCACTCCGGCCGGCACGCTGGAATATAGTTGGAACACCGGGACAACGGTGGTGAAGCCCGCGCTGGCCAGATCGCTCTCCGCGATGTTGAGCTGCTTGCCAGTCTCGTCGGGCATGGTCTGCTTCGCCGGGCCGTCGCTTACCATCACGGTGATGACATAGCCCCACGGTTCCTGCGTGCCGGCCGGGGGGGTCTGAGCGAAGATCACGCCCTTGGCGACGGTCGGGCTCGGCTGCAGAGTTTCTTGCAGGTACAGATGTGCCGTCAGCGCCTGCGACTGTGCGATGGTGAACTGAATGTCGGTGAAATCGGGCACCGTCGTGAGCACAGGCGTCGGCGTGGCGCTCGGTCCGAGAATGCCGCCAGGTCGCGGCAATCCCCCGGGATGCACCAGCGTGAGCGTGGCGGCCAGGAGCGCCACCACCAACACGGCGGCGACGATGGCCGGCGCATTCAGCGGGACGACGATGCCGAACAGCCGACGGCGATGTGGGGGACTCATGATCGTCTGGCGGACCCGGGCCGAGATGTCGACATCCGGCGGAACCGCCTCTGCACCGCGTGCGAGCAGGGTCCGCAGGCGATCCTCAAACTCGGGGGGATGCTGTTCTAACATGATCCGATGGTTCCTTTATTGAGGACGCGCGGGCGTCGTCACATCCAGCCAGGCGAAGCGTTGCGTGATGATCTGCCTAAGCGCGACGAGGCCATCGTGGAGTCGCTGCCGGGCGGTGCCCTCGCTGCACCCGAGGATCGCCGCCAACTCGCGATCCGAGCAGCCCAGGTAGTAGCGCAGCACCACGGCCTCGCGCTGTTTCGGCGTCAGTCCCGCCAGCGCGCGCAGGATGTCCTCGCGCTCCTCATGGTGCTCGGCCTGTAGCGCCGGGTCGGCGAGCGGATCACGGTCGCGCAGTTCGGTGTGCAGGGGCGAGAACACAGATCCGTCGTCTGGCACCTCGTCACTCGCGAGCCAGCCGACGGTGATTTCTCGTCGGGCGGTCGTTCGTCGCTGCTGCCGTGCGGTATTCGTCACGATGCGGTAGAACCAGGGTGTGAACGGACTGCCCGCACGGAAGCGCGCGATGCCTTGGTACGCTTGCAAGAAGCTGTCTTGCACGACATCTTCGGCGGCCGTACGCTCGCCGACCAGCAAATAGGCCAGGCGAACCGCCGCAACCTGGTACCGGGCGATCAGCGGCTCGAGCCCGCCGACGTCACCCCGTTGGCAGCGACGAATGGCCTCGGCGTCGTCCTCCAAGTACACACCCATCCCCTTTTGTTGGTGAGCATTAGCGGAGGCGCCTCCGCCGGCCGCTCACGCGACATCGAGCATTCGCTCTCTACCTATCTATGCTTGGAACGACCGTGGCGTTAGGTGGTGACGAAAACTCGCGTGGTGCCGAGAACTCCCTAATCGGTGCAGGCCGTCACCCCTCCGAGGTCGAGGAAGTAATGGTGGGAGGGGCGCTATGCCGCCCGCACCTCGCTTCGGCTCAACAACCCTTGTGGTGCGTTCGCCCGGTACACGTGGCGCCATTTCTCATCAAGCAGCCTCCGGATGCCGCCCTTGCGCTCTGCCACCGTCTCCCGTTCGTCCAAGCTGTAGACCAGCAAGTCGCCCACCGACGAGAGGTCCGCCTCGCGGTGCAGGCGGAGGCGGACGACGCCTGCCGCGTCGAAGACGCCGAGCGCCATCTCGAGCAGTTGCTCTCGCCTCCTAGTGAGCCCGACTGAATGCGGCGGGGCACCAGAACACCGAGGGGCGGAGGATGTGCGCGCGCACGAGCTCCCCGAATGCCACGCCGGCGCTGACGAGCAAGTCGCCGGACTGCATGTTCCCGCACTGGCGAATCGCGCACCACAGCCGCGCCGCTAGGTCAGCGGATGTCCGTGGGCGGCCGAGTGGTGTCCTGTTCCTCAGTGAGTGCAGTGCACAGTGAGATCCATTTCACAGTACGAGTGCTGCTTCACTCTCTGTGCACCTGCTAGAATACCTCCACTGAAGGTTGATCTTGGAGGTGCGACGAGCGGCGCCTCCCCTTCGCGCAGCGCCTCCGGCAGCGGGAGTGGTGGACGATACATGACACGGAAGACGTGGATCGACGACCTTCTCGAGCGGTTCCAACATCGCTGGGAGACCAATCCCCAGTATCGCGCCGCGATGTCCGGCGTGCTCGGCCTGGTCTTCCTGATCACGATCTGCGCCTGCGTCGGCGCGGTCGCCACCGGCGCCACGTCGGTGTTGCGCGCGATGGGGATCGGCGTGACCGCCAACGACGGCCCCAACCAGCCGAGCGGCACCGGCAGCGATATCAAGGGCGTCGCCACCTTCCCCATCACCACCGTTACCCCCGCCCAGGCAGCCGCCATCCCCTATGCCACAATCCCGGCCTCAGGAACGCAACTCCCGACCGCGACCCCTAGCCCGACCCCTACCAACACCGCTACCGCGACACCCTGTACCTCCAACTGTGGCGGAGGCGGCGGAGGTGGGAACTCCGGCACCGTTTCTGGTTCTGCGGTCGGGACCTGGCATCCTAGCCAGGTCAACGACTTCACCATACACACCAGCCAGCCGAACATCTATGTCTCGGTCATCATCAACTATTTGCCCGGCATAGCGGGGTCGGTCCCCTTTCAGCCAGCGGGACAGACCGATGGCCTCGGGAATCTGACGGTACCGTGGTCGGCACCAGCCAATCTCGGCACTGGCACGGGTAACGCCACCATCACCGCAGACTTCTCACCTCAGGCGTACGGGTCCTTCAACATCCCGTGCGGTCCATAACGTGTCCCCTCGGGACCCTTGGATTGATCTTCCAGCACGATCAGCTTGAATCGCCCACGATACTCCAAGCCATCTCACAAATCTCCATCGGCTGCAGTGGGCCTCCACCGGAGGCCGACGCTGCGACATCATGCGGCAGCCGCACATCAGGCTCCTCTGCCTCCGACTTGCGGGCTCGGAGCGTTGTGCCGCGTGAGAAGGAGGACGCCATGGGCGTGATCACGCTGGATCTGAACCCGCCAATGCTGCCCACGTCCGTGCCAGATTTGCGCGAGGCGGTGTGGGTTGGGGTCGCATGGATGCGGATTATCCCGCGGCATTCCGCGGGCATTGGGCAACCGTGGCGGGACACGATGAGCAGGGACGGCTCGTTGCCTGGTGCGCGATGCTCAGTGACGGCGTCCGTCACGATTCCGGCGCCGCCCGCCAGATCAGGTGCGGTGGGTGGGGCGCCTCGGTCGGGCAGACATCCCCTTGGCACATGATCTCGGGCTGCGGGGTAGAGACCACTGCCAGCAGCCATGGAGCGGCCTTGCCCGGCAAGTCGGTGACACCGAGCGTGCTGATGTCCAGACGGGTCATGTGAGCGATCTGCTGCGCTGTGGCGCTCGGCCCTGGCGCGAGCCGCCAAAAGGTGGTGCTGACCTGGTCGAGTTCATCGCTCGTGGGAAAAGCTGGACCGGTGCTCGCCGCCGTATAGCAGTCACCGTGCGCATCCATCGCGACGACCGGCTGCGCGGCGAGGCTGGATTGGGCGACCGTCGCTCCGCGCCAGGTGGCGCCGCCATCATCGCTGCCGTAGAGCGCGACCAGGTGCGGCGACTCATAGGGTGGGAGCGGCCTGCTCCACGGCGTGCTGCGCGACCTGTGGACCGCATCCAAGGCTCTGCCGGCGGCCGGCGCGTCCGCGCCTTGCTGCCCCGTCGTGTTGCCAAGCACCGCTGGGTTGAATCCCGCGCAGAGGCGGTCGGGCTGGCCTGGCGTCGTGGCGAGCATGGCGCTGAACGATCCGCCTTCCGCCAGCGGCTGGCCGTACGAGAGCGGCCCACGCGGACCAACCGCGCCAAGTGTCGTCCACGTCCGGCCGCCATCGCTCGAATGTTCGAGCACCGTGGCGGGCAGATCGGGCAATGTCGACCCCGCACCGCCCTGTACATTTGAGGTGAACCACTGCTCGCTGCGCGCCATCAGGCGATACCAGGCACCGGGCGCGTGGTAGTCCGGGGTGAGTCCCGTCGGGAAGAAGCCCTGCTGCGCAAGCGGATCGGCGCTCGCGTCGAGCGAGCGCCACGTGCGGCCATCATCGGCGCTGATGAAGAAGCTGCCAGGGAGTGCATTGCCGGCCTGGCCAAGGGCAATGGCGCCCAGTGAGGAGAGCTGGCCGTCACGGTAGGCCCCCGCACTGAGCAGGGTGAAGACAGCTTGCAGGGTAGTCGGGTAGGTGGCGTCGGTGGCAAGTGCCTGCCAGGTATCGCCCGCATCGTGACTGACGGTGATGAACTGCGGCGAGTTCGCCTGCGGGCCGCCTAGGTTCTCGGCGAAGACCGTGCCGTTTCCGCCGGCAGGCAGGGCGACCTGGCATCCCCCGTAGAATTGTGTGGTCGGCAGCATCTGCCAATGGACGCCAGCGTCACGCGTGCGCCAGATATGGGCCGGTCCCATGGGCGCGGCGCTGGTGTGGGCGGTCTGGTCGCCGATGCAGGCGACGATCAAGCCGGGAACGTCCGGGCTGACGGCGTACGATGTGATCTGTTCGCCGGTCGGCGGGGTGCTGTCGTGCCAATCCGCGGGCGGCGTGTAGGCAGTGCCCGTGGCGACTCCACAGGCGGCCAGCCCCAGGACGGCCAGCCCCACCACCGCCGCGAGCGCGACCGATCGGGCGCTCCCTACGCTGAGGCGGCAGCGACCGGTCGGTGCATGCATCTGACCCTCCTCGGCGACAGCACTGCCTCTGACCACGCGCTCATCTTCCGGTACGGCGCCCCTCGCCCAGTGCGTGCCGGCGACACTCCGCCGGTCCTGGTCCTAAGACGACTGCGGGGCGGAAATTGTTCCGCTGCGTTCGACTGCCCGCGCACATCCGCCCTGCTCACGGCGCTCTTCGAACCGTTGTGCGGCCGATTCACCGCGCAGCGGCTGGAGGGCGCGCCACCTGTGGGGCTCGCCACGCACTGCCGGGCGAACGCGCCGATGGTGGCTCCCTGGTTGGAACGGATGAGGAGCGGAGTGCATTGTGGGTCCGTCAAGTCCATAGTCGCCTTGTTTTTTCGCCGCCCCCCTCACGTCAACCCGTTTCGCCGCTGCGCTTGCCTTACAGACTGCCGCTCGGCTGTTCAAGGCGGCTGCTTGCACGTATACTGGTGGGAGGTGATGGCAGCCCATGGGTGGGGGGATGCGCCATGCGGAGACGAAACGTCCTGATCGGCACGCTCGCTATCGTCGTCGTGGTGGCGGCCATCGGCGTTGTCGTATATACGCTACACACGCGGGCGTCGTATCCGGGCCCAGACGCGCCCGTCGCCGTCGTGTGTCCGGGGCCGCCCGATCCCGTGAGCGGCCAAGGCGGCGGTGGCATCCGTCCGCGCAACGACTGCACGCCGTCATTTTCGCAGCAGGACGTGGCCGACTATGTGGCGCATGGCGCGAACCTGGGCAAGATATCGTCCGACGGACAGCCGACCGTCACGCAGATCCTATTCGTCACCATCGGCGACCTCGGCCGCGTATCGCACGACAGCGAGTGGGAGGCCAATTACCCCGGCGACCTGCTCGTCTGCTACGCCGGGTTGCGCGGCACGTTCTACGTCTCCATTCCAGGGGAGGCACCGCGCCCCCCAACAGCGCCGCCTACATTATGTTCGACGCACACACCGGCAACGTGCTTGCGATGGGCACGGGCGCACCGCTAGGTTGACACGCTTGGGGACGAAGGCACTTCCTCCGTTCTGCTCGCGTCCAGGACCAGAGTAACACGCACACCCCGGTCAGCTCGTCGACAGACCCTAGAGAGGGCCAATTGTCGGCTGGCGCTGCCAGGACTGTCATCGGAATATTCGTCAAACGAGCTGAGCTTGCGCACGTTAGCTCGCTCGAGCTATTCCGAGCCATCTCGAGCCATGTTGAGCCATAGGCGGGAGCGTCTATTGGTGCGCGTCGTACCAGCGGGACTATGTTATCTATGCAAATCGCGAGCGATAGGAGAGCAGAATGGGCATCCTGACGGAGAGCTATACGTTGAACACGGGCGCCAAGATCCCAAAGATTGGCTTCGGGACATGGCAGACGCCTAACGGAGACATCGCCTATAGCTCGGTCCTGAGCGCCCTGAAAACCGGCTATCGCCATATCGATACGGCCAGAGTCTACGGCAATGAGGCCAGCGTCGGACGCGCTCTCAAGGAGAGCGGCATACCGCGCGACGAGATATTCCTGACCACCAAACTCCCCGCCGAACTGAAGGACGCCAGCAGGGTCGAGGAGACCTTCCAAACGTCACTGAGGACGCTCGGCGTGGACTACGTCGATCTATACCTCATCCACGCCCCGTGGCCCTGGGGAGAGCAGGGTGCCGACTACACCAAAGAGAACATCGCCGTCTGGCACGAGATGGAAAATCTCTACCGGAGCGGACGGGCGAAGGCTATCGGCGTGTCGAACTTCAACGTCGATGATCTGACCGCCATCCTGGAGAATGGCAGCGTCGTGCCTGCGGCCAACCAAATTCGCTGGTTTATTGGGTACACCGAAGACGACATCACGGATTTCAGCAAGAGCATGGGCGTGCTGGTCGAGGCGTATTCGCCGCTCGCCACCGGGAGCATCCTGGGCGACCACGAACTGAAGAAGGTGGCCGGGAACTACGGCAAGACGGTGGCGCAGATCTCCATTCGCTACTGCCTGCAGCACGATACCTTGCCCCTGCCGAAATCGACCCACGACGAGTACATCGCGGAGAATGCCGACGTCGATTTCGACATCTCGGCCGAGGACATGGTCGCCCTCGATGCCTTGGCGACCAACGTCTGAACCGTCGGACTCATCTCGACTGCGCCCGATGCCTGCAGAGATGAAGAGCACCGCTGCAGGTGATATTACTCAGCTACTTGCCTTGGTGTGACCTTTCCTGCTCGTGCGGTGTATGTCCGTTATGGATATGCACTGAGGGGTAAGCGTCCGTGGCGTATGATCGCCGGCGCGCCCGGGCACGGAGCGGAGAGGGGCGTTTGGGGTGAGCGAGAGGATGCTGGCCGTGTCCGCGCTGTCGAAACCCGGCGGGGCGGCAGGTTTGGGGGGATCCCGCTCTGGGATCGCCTGGTCATGGCGATCCAGGAGGGTGCGAGGACGACGGCCTCGTCCTCGGCATCCCCGGCACCCGCGGTCCCGAGACCAGAGGCGATCGAGGACTTCGAGCCATTCTTCCGCCGGCACGAGCGCGAGATCTTCGCGTACCTCTGGCGCATGACCGGCGATGAGCATGGCGCCAACGATCTCGCGCAGGAGACCTTCCTGCGCGCGTGGCAGCACTTCGCCCGGATCCGCGACTTCGAGCGCCCCGGCGGTTGGCTCTTCCGCGTCGCCACCCACCTCGCGCTGAACCACCTCCGCGACCGGTCCGCGCGCTTCGGCGTCCCGCGTCCCACCCACTCCGGTGAATCGGGCAGGCCCACGCCGCGCCCAGCGGCATGGCCCGAGGGTCACACGGACGACCTCGCCGGGCGTGTCGCCGAGGCCGACCTGGTGCGCCGCGCGCTCATGGCGGTCTCGCCCCGGCAGCGGGCGGCGCTCATCCTGCGCGAGGTCTACGGCCTCCCCTGCGACCAGGTGGCCGCGACGCTCGGAACCTCGGTCGGCGGCGCCAAGACGCTGCTCTGGCGTGCCCGCGACGAGTTCCGCAGCCGCTACGCCGAGGAGGACCGCTGATGGCAACGCCCGACGCCCCGAGCCGTCCGAGGTGTCCCCTCGGCGTCTCCACTCGCACGCTCTCCGCCTTCCGCGACGACGCCTTAGGCCGGGCCGAGGCTGCGCGACTCGCCTCGCATGTCGAGACCTGCGCCGCCTGTCGCGATCGCCTCTCCGCATTCTCCGCCCTTTCCTCCCGACTGCGCTCCGAGCGGCCTCCCGAGCCCGATGATCGGCTGTGGCAATCGGTCGCGACCGCGGCGATATCGACCAAGCGCGCCCCGCTGCCCCGACTCCGATACGGCCACCGGGTGCGCGCGGGCCTTTCGCGCCCCACGATGCGCGGGCTCCGCGCCATCGCCGCGGCGATCCTCGTCACCGTCGGCTTGGTGACGCTGCTGATGCTCCACCGTCCGCATGCACCTACGCAGCAGGTCCCCACGGCGACGCCCGCGCCCGCGACGCCGTCGCCCTCGCCGACCTCGACCGCCACGCCCAGCCTGCTCGCCCCGCACCCGCTCACCTGGCGGCCCGTCGGCCTCCCGAATGGAGTAGCCCAGCTGGGGGCGCTCCGGCCCGCTGGCGACGGCGAGTCGGCCTACGCCTGCGTCGTGGGCAGCGACCCACACGGCGACAGCACCCTGGAGATCTGGCACACTTCGGACCGGGGGACGGACTGGAGCCCGGCGCGCGTGGTGCCGAGCGAGCCCACGGCCAACGGGTGCGAGCTCGTGGTGGACGCGTCCGATCCGTCCGTCGCTGCGCTCGCCTGGGTGCCGCGCGGGGGCGGCGCGGGCGACCCGTACACCGGACTCATGACCACGGTCGACAGCGGCGTCACGTGGCAGGACGCGTCCTCGAGCACCACGGAGCAGATCGACCAGCTCGACTCACGCGATGGCGAGATCTTCGCGCTCCGCGAGACGGTCGATAGCTCCGGCTCTGCCGGCTATCATCTGTGGGCCAGCAGCGACCGCATGCGCACCTGGCGCCAGGTCGATCGGGGCATTTCGCAGGGCGCTCTGCTGGACGATGCGGGGTTTTGGCTGCAGCCCGATGGTGTGGGGATCCTCCTCGTGTTGAGCGGCGGCGCCACGGGAGCGCCATCCCAGCTCTGGATCGCGTCGGATGGCGCGACCTGGCGGCAGCTCGCCGCCCCCGGCACGCTCCCGACCTTTTGGCCGGCGCGCTACGCCAGCCTCGGAGTGCCGGCGAAAGGCATCGTGGCGCGTTCGATACAGGGGCGATTCTCTATCTGCGTCGCCGAGGTCATGCCCGTCAACAACGGCCAAGCGCTGACATGCACGGTCGACGGCGGCCAAACCTGGCAAGCCCGGACGGCCTTACCGTTCGACGCCAACCTTGTCGACATCACCTCCGACGGCGCGCTGCTCGCATCCGGACCTGGTGCGCTCTTTCGCCTCGCCAGCGGGTCCGCGCAAATGCAACCACTCGGGGCGCTGTCTCAGCCGATTGTGGTGTACTGCCCGACGCCGGAGCTCGGCATCCTGTGGGCAGTTCCTGCGGCCACGGGCGCGAATGGCGACCCACCCGCCGTCGCTGCGTATACGGCGTGATACGTCGTGATGTGTCACGCATCGGCGGCGCAGGCGACGGCGGGTGGGTCGCCTGCCTACCTGACATGCATCGATGGCCGATGGATGAGCTACGAGGGGGTATCTCATGCGCTCGAAATGTTCCGCGCCGCGTCCACGCGCGCTGCGACCGCTGGTCGTCCTGGGCTGTTCGCTCACGGTGCTGCTGGCGCTCGTTGGCTGTCAACAGGCGACCAACCGCGCGGGGGATGGAACCGTGCCGACATCGACATTGACGCCGAAGCAGGCGGCACTGGCGACAACAGCAGCGGGAGCAACGGCGATCTCCAACACGCCCTACCCCCAGAAGCACCCCGGATCGGTGACGCCGATCACCTCGTGTCCCATGCCAACGCCCCAGCCGGGTATCTTCGCCCCGAGCCTGCCCACACAGGGCTATCTCGATGCCGTCGTGGACAATTCGACCGCCGTCATGCCTGCTGATCAGCCGTTGTATGACTACGTCATCTTGGCCGGTAATCGGAAAGTCGTTCCAGCGCAGGGCCTGCTGATAGTCATGCGGCTGGCACGCGACCCATGCGCCAACCCGGCGTCCGGCACAGTGTGGACATACTACGACACGCCCTTCCAACAGGGCCACGTCCAGCTGATCGCGGTCGCTGGCGATGCAGTCACCTTCACGACCGCGGGCGGTGGGAGTATCACACGTCGCTTCGACTTCGTCACTGGACAGTTCTTCTAATGTGCAGTCGAGTCAGCGACGAAGAATTCGGCAGTCGTCATGCCTCGTCGGCACTCAGATGTTCCTCTTTTTGGCCCAACTGTTTGCTGAGGATCGCTGAGGGTCGCCAAAGCCCAAGTCATGGGATTAATGCTGTGCCAGATATCGCCGCTCGTCGCCTGGTGTCGTCGGGATGTCACTTTTGTCGTCAAACGGGTCCGCTGACGCATCGAGTGTCTGCGCCTGTGGTGACACCATTGCGCAGGTGAAGAGAACCGCCGCACCGCGCATGGGCATCAAACTCGAGAGGGCTGTGCACGTTCAGCTGGCGACCTCTCTGCGTCCTCCTGCGAGGTCAAGGCACGAAGCGGCCCAGCGCCCCATCCGCAGCGAGCCACAGGGCACCATCGGGGCCGAGCCCGAGCGGGAAGACGTCCGTCGACCCGCCTGGCGCCGGCGGTAGGGTGTACTCGGTGACGGCGCCGCTTGCGTCAACCCGGCCCACCGCACCGCGCCACCGCTCGCCGAACCAGACGGTGCCGCCCGGGCCGACGGCTAGGCTGTCCACCTGGCACGGCTCCCCGTTGCTCCCGTCGACGCCGGGCATGTAGCAGGGCGCATGCGGCAGTGGGAACTCGGCGATGGCCCCGCGCGGCGAGATGCGCCCCACCAAGCTCTCGTTCGGCACCACGAACCAGAGGTTGCCGTCGTGGGCGGCAACTATGAAGCTCGGCTCCTGGTCGAGGTCGGGCAGCGGGTACTCGACGATGGCGCCGGTGGCCGGGTCAAAGCGCCCGATACGACCGATCCCATCGGTGAACCAGATGCCGCCGTCCGGGCCGGTCGCGAGGCCGAACCAGGGACGGGCCGGTTCCCCGCCATGGGCGGGCAGGGGGTATTCGGTCAGGTGCCCGGCGGGGGTGAGCCGCCAGTGCGCGCCGTCGCCGAGGTCGGTCAACCAGAGGTCGCCATCCGGCCCGACGGCGAGGGCGCCCGGCTGGCTGTTGGGGCCGCTGCCCGGCGGGACGGCGGGGGTCGGCGGCACGGGATACTCGGTGACCTGCCCCTGCGTCGTGACGCGGGCGACAGCGTTCCCGTAGACCTCGGCGACCCACAGTGCCCCGTCGGGCCCGGCGACGATGGCGACGGGGTTGGCGCCGGGGTTGGGCAGCGAGAAGGTGAACGTGACGTCTCCACCCGTGGTAGCACGCGCGACGTAGCTCTCGGGGGGCGGCTGGTCGGGCACGAGGAACTCGATTTGCCGACTGGCGGTGAGCCAGAGGTTGCCGTCGGGCCCGACGGACATGGCCGTCACCGGCGGCAGGTCGGCGGGCAGGGTGAACCAGGTGACGTGCGGACCCGTCGTCGGTGAGGGAGTCGCCGTCGACACTCGGTGTGCGCTTGTCGATGTTCTCATGTCGCAGCCCGCCGCGCAGAAGACCGCCGCCAACGCGGCGATGCGGGTTACGGTCGACGCGGCGCGGCGCACCGAACTGTGCTCGCTGATCATCAGACACCCCTCACGTTCTCCGACTCGCCGCTTGCTATAGTTTACGACGGGGCAGCCGAAGAGTGAGGCGGGTAGAGCGTGGTCGATCCTGGCACATCCTCGCGATGGGTGCGTCAAGTCCATAGTCGCCTTGTTTTTTCGCCGCGCCGTCCCCCGCTTCAACCCATTTCGCCGCTGTGCTTGCCTTTGCCGCGATCGCCCTTCGGGACTCGTTTTGGTAACCTGGGGGCGTGTCGGCAAGCGTGCGACACGGAGGATTAGCGATACATGGCGAAGCAACAGCAGGAGCAGAGCAGGATCGCGCGCTATCTCTTCGCCGCTGTCGTGCCCATGATGGCAGTAGTGTGCGCCTATCTGACGATCCTCAGCATCAAGGGCAGCAGCCTCCATGGGATAATCGGATTCGGCGTGGGTGTCCTCTACTTCGGAGCGTTCGCGATCCAAGACTTTCGCGGCAAGGTCGGCGATATCCCCACGCGTGGCAGGTACTAGGGTTTCGCAATCGCCGATATCCCCCCGGTGCACCGCCGACGAACGCTCTCGAAACTCATCCATGCAGTTTTTCTGTTTTGTCAGCTATCGAGCGAAGGGTTCAGGACGTACGGCGACGCGAAGATCGTTAGGGGAATCTCGCAAAATGCCAGGATGGAACGCCAACAAATACGCCAAGAAATGCGCCGAGAACGCGCCAGGAAAAGCAAGGGAGGGCCGCGAGAATATTCGAGCAGTCCTAGCACCCCCACGCGTGGAATCGCATCTTAGACGCACGTATGGGCATAGCATGTGCGTCCGATAGTTGCCAAGCAGGAGGCGCGTGCGCATAATCAAGCGACGGCCCTAGCAATGGGTGATGCCAGCCCGGTGTATCGAGCACTGACGGGCATCTAAGCGCATCCTGGTATGAGCAGGACGGCAAGAAACGTGTCACCCAGGAAGCTATTCTGGTCAGCCGCTCGAAACGTCAGGGACCACCACATCGGCTGAGGCCGCGCACGGCCAGAATTGAGTGCGCAGCAAACGTAATCGATCTGCACGATGGCCGCGCCTCCGTTTAACCATCTCGGCTCATACTGCCATTGCGCCACGGTGAGATCATCCTCGTCGCTGACCTCGGTGTGGTGCGCTCGCCCACGCTCGTGCTGACGACATCGCGACGGCGATCCGCACCTTCCTCGGGCGCGCATGTTCAGCCGCATGAACCACTCTCCCACCGACAGAAGGAGCAAGAACATGTCACCAACGTCCTCAGGGGAGGGCGCTTCCTCAGCACGTGCGGGAGCGCAGGGTGCACAAGAGGCGGGCGCGAATTTCACTGGTCAGGGTGCGTTCAGCGACCGCAGAGGTCGAGGTGGCGGGCAACACGATCTTCGTGCGTCGCTATGGACAAGGGCCGGCCATTCTGCTGGTGCACGGCTTCCCGCGCACCAGCTTGATGTGGCGGGACCTCGCGCCCAGGCTGGCGGAGGACCACACCGTGATCTGCGCGGACTTGCGCGCCTACGGCCGCAGCGGGATCCCCGCGTCGACCGATGACCACTTCCCGTATTCCAAGCGCGCGATGGCGCGGGAATTGGTCGACGTGATGGATCGCCTCGGCTTCCCGACCTTCACGCTGATCGGCCACGATCGCGGAGGGCGCGTCTCCTACCGGATGGCCCTGGACCACCCGCAGCGCGTGGAGCGGCTCGCGGTCTGCGACGTGATCCCGATCCTCGAAGCGTGGAGCCGAGCGGATGCGCGCTTCGCCCAGACCTACTGGCCCTGGAGTCTCCTGGCCCAGGCGCCGCCGCTCCCGGAGCGCTATCTGCTCGGCGCTCCCCAGGCCGTCTTCGACAATCCCTTCGGGCACGGCTCCTTTGGCCCTGAGATTCTCGAGGAATACGTTGCAACCTATCGCGATCCGGCCCGCGTCCATGGCATCTGCGAGGAATATCGCGCCGCCGCGACGATCGACGTCGAGCACGATCGCGCCGACAAGGACGCATCCCGGCACATCGATTGCCCGATGCTGCACCTCTGGGCCGAGGGGGGCTGGCTCGACACGTACTACGCACGAGACGGGGGTCCGCTCGGCATTTGGCGGCAATGGGCGCCGCGCGCGCAGGGACAGGCGATCAAGGGCGGCCACTTCTTCCCGGAAGACAACCCGGACGACACGGCAGTGGCTGTCAAGCGCTTCCTGTCCGCGTCGTCCATTCCGGCGGGCGTTTCGTAGCAGCCGCGGTGTGCCGCATCGTGCGCACCGCGGCGCTCGCTCCCGCGGTGCGATCTGCGGCGGTCAGGGCTGGTGGATCCGGGTCTGGGTCGTGGGCGACGGACTGCCCTCTGGTTGGCTGATCCGTGTCGATCAGACGCATCGGCGGCGTGGTCGCCGCTTCCGTGCGCAGCGAGCGGTTGAAGTCCAGCACGGTGACGATCACCTCGGCCGTACCGGATCGTCGCCACGTCGGGCGCGCACGAAGGTGCGCCTTGAGGATATCGTCGCCGCCGACCAGGGCAAGGTGGTGCAGCGCGCGGCAGTGGCGCCGCCCTGAACACGGTGCGAACTGCTCGGGCGCGGCAGCGCCGACCAACACGGCGGGCCGCCCTCCTATTTGGTTCACCCGATACGTGGCTGTCAGCTGGGACTCCTCGGTGCCCGGAGGACGGCCTGGAATGCTCTTAAAGTAGGCGACCGTGAGGGTCGTATGGCGCCTGTCTCATTCGTCGGACTGCTGATCGTTGCCCTGGTGGCCTTTCTGACCCCGCTCCTGCTCGGCCTCTCTCCGGCCCGCCGCCTCCCCCGCGTGGTGATCGAAATCGTGGCGGGGATCGTGATCGGCCCGTCCGTGCTCAGGTGGGTACGCCTCGATCTGCCGATTACGGTGCTCTCGGTCATCGGCCTGGCCTTCCTGCTCTTTCTGTCGGGGCTGGAGGTCGAACTGGAGCGCTTGCGAGGTCGCCTGCTGAAATACGTGGGGGTGGCCTTCGCCGCTTCTCTGGGGCTGGCGTTACTGGTCGGCTATGCCCTGGCGGCATCCGCGCAGGTGCGAGCGCCGCTCTTCCTCGCCATCATCCTGGTGGCAACGGCGCTCGGCATCGTGACGCCGCTGCTGACTGATGCGGGCGAGAGCTGACACGGGGTTTGGCCAGCTCGTCATCGCCGGGGCCATGTTTGCCGAGTTCGGTTCCATCATCCTGCTGTCGCTGTTCTTCTCCCGAGAGGCGACCGGCACCGCGACCAAGGTCGTGCTGCTGCTCGTCTTTGCGCTGGGGGCAGTGGCCTTAGCCTTCGCGCTGCTCCGCGTGGAACGTTCCAAGCGCATTGCGGCGGTCCTCCTGCGGCTCCAGGACACGACCGCGCAGCTGCGCGTGCGCGGTGCCTTCCTCTTGCTGGTCGGCTTCGCCACGTTGGCCTCGCTGCTCGGGCTCGAAACGATCCTCGGCGCCTTTGTCGCCGGGGTGATCCTGCGTTTCGTCGATCAAGACCGCATGATGACGCACCCGGAGTTTCGCCAGAAGCTCGAAGCGATCGGCTTCGGGGTCTTCATCCCCGTCTTTTTCGTCGCCAGTGGCATCCAGGTCGACCTGGCTGCGCTCCGCTCGAGCGCCTCGACCATCCTGCGCGTGCCCATCATCCTGGCCGCGCTGCTCGTCGTGCGCGGGGTCCCAGCCCTCCTCTACCGTCCGCTGGTCGGCGCTCGCCGGTCCGTCGTCGCGGGACTGCTGCAAGCCACCTCGCTCACGTTCATCGTGGCCGCAACGCAGATCGGCCTGGTCCTCGGCGTGATCACGAGGGCGACGGGAGCAGCGCTCATCGTGGCGGGGCTGCTCTCTGTCCTCATCTTCCCCGTCCTCGCCTTGACCCTCTTGCGTCGTGGCGCCCCTGGCCCCGCATCCGCATCGCAGAGCGTACGGGCGAGAAGGGTAGGTATAGGGTGTTGAGCGGGCCCGACATGAGGAGTAGGATATGCGCGCATTCGCCGTCCGGAACTTTGGCGAAGCTCCGGCGCTCTACGACCTACCGATTCCAAGCGCGGACGGCGCGCGACGCGTGGCCCTGATCGCGGAGGGGCTTGATCGGGCCGAGCGCGGCCAAACGGGCGCAGTCTTGGTGCGCGAAGAGGCGCGGAGCATGCCGCCGACACCCCCCACGGACGGTGGAACTCCGTCAGGTAGCTCGAATGACAGGGGCCAGATCAGCGCGCCCAGACGTGGACGCCCCGCTGTGCTGAGGCTCACGCCAGCCCCGAAGAATTACGAGCTTGCCGAGCGCAAAGTACGGCGCGTCCTGGCTGAGAACCCCAATGCCAGCATCAAGACCCTAGCCCGTGCCGCGAAGGTCTCCGAAAGCACGGCATCGAAATATCGCCGCCTGTGGGAACAGGAACACCCCCGCCAAGCGCAAGAAGATGCACCCGCACCCGTGGCAGCACGCGCCCACTAGGGCAGAGAGACAAAGCGAAGGCGGCGCGCCGTCCGAAAAAGCGCACCGCCCTCGACAAATGGCGACGTGGCCTTGCCCAAAAAGTGCTTTTCCTGCCCAAGAAGTCGAACGTTTGCCCAAAATGTAGACGGTGGATAGAGGCGTGGATTTCCACACCAACTCACACGACTTTGATTTTGAGCAAGTCTAGGACAGGTGCCACAAATTGAGTGGCGATGCCGAGCAATGTGAAGACGAGTCCGAGAACCGCGAGACTTCGCTTTGAAAGGATGGCGGCGAAGTAAAATAGCATTCCGAGCAGCAAAGCAATCGGTATCCCCAACGCCGAATACAAAGCCGTATGTGGACGTGGCGTACAGCCTGCGCGACGACAAGCGCGGCGTGTTCATATACGCGCCCACCAAGACCGATCAGAGCAAGCGCCGCGTGCCGCTGAATCAGACGGCGCTCGCCGCCCTCAGACGCCACCGCACGCGACAGGCAGAGCAGCGCTTGCAGATGGGCGCGGCGTGGCTAGTACTCAGTCCAGTTTGGATTCTTTGACGGGATAGAGGTCGGCCAAGGTGGCCCGAGCCTTGTGGGAGGTGAATTGCCAGTGGATGGTGCACCGCGCAGCATTGCGCTCACGCTCCAAGGCGTCCACCCGGGTGTGCAGCGTCGGCAGGTCGCCCACCGGACGCGAGAGGCAGCCGCGCTCGAAGACGCTAATCTCGATCTCGGCCATGTTGAGCCAACTGCCGTGCTTGGGGGTGTGGTGCAGCTCGAAGCGGCTGGCCAGCCGACGCGCCTCGGCGGGCGGGAAGACCTCGTAGAGCGCGGCGAGGGCATGGGTGTTGAGATTGTCCTGGACCAGGCGAATGTATTCCGCACCCGGATAGGCTTCATCCGCCAGGAAGCGCAACTGCTCGGCGTAGTCGGCCTTGGTGCGCCGCCGTGTCGCGGCGACGTGGCGCCAGCCCGCCAGGGGCTCGACCAACACGAAGAGGTTGGCGGTGCCCTGCCGGACGTACTCGTAATCGCGCCGCTCCGGCCGACCAGGGGCCACGCGTTGGACGGGGCGCGTCTGCTCATGCAATACCACGGGTTTCTCGTCGAGGCAGACCGTCGGGTAGCGTGGGTCGTAGGGCTCCTCGTAGAGGTCGAGGACGTCCTCCATCGCCGCGACGAACTCCGCCCCTACCGCTGGGACACACCAATGCGCGTGCCGCCACGGCTTGAGCTCGTTCTTCCCAAGAGGGCGCGGATGGTCTCGATCGAGATGCCCTCCACGAAGCCCAATTCGATCGCCTTGCCCGCCAGCATCCGCAGCGTCCAATGGTCGTGGCCGTCGGGGACGGGGCTGCAGGCGGTGGCGATCAGATGGGCCTGCTGCGCGCCGGTCAACGCCGCGCGCCGTCGCTCCTGTCGCCGGTCGGTCAGCACTGCTTCCACCCCACCGTCGCGGAAGCGCGCCACCACCGCTTTGACCGTGTTGCGGCAGACATCGAAGGCGTCGCTGACTGCGGCCTCGCTCCAGCCGTCGGCCAGTTTGAGCAACACCTGCGCCCGCGTACGCGTCCGGGCGCTGGCGTGTCCCCGATGTACGTACGTCTGCAGATGGGCACGCTCGCTCTCCGAGAGGCTCACGACCGTCGACCGGGCTGTGGAAGTAGGTGACATGGGACGCTCCTTTCGTCCTCCTCACCCTACCCTTCCTGTCAATTCCTACGTGGACTGAGTACTAGACACTCGCGGCCTACTCTTCACATCCAAGACTGGCGGGGCGCTGCGCGGGAATCACATCCTTGATCGCCATTTCGATCCCCTGGTCGCTCGCTTGGGATTGCCGCGCATCCGCCTGCACGACCTCAGGCACACCGCCGCGTCCCTCTTCTACCGCCAGGGCATCAGGATCGAAGTGATCTCGAAGATCCTGGGGCACAGCAGCATCGCCGTCACGCAAGAAATCTACCTGCACATCATGGGCGCGGCGCTCGGCGAGGCCACCGATTCGCTTGACCGTTTGTGGGGGTAGGAGGTGGTTTTTCGGGGCAATCGCATCAGTAGACGCCCCACGAGCCACCCACGCAACGCCGCACGCATGCCGCCGTGCCGGAGTTCAAGGCAAAAAGATGCGCTCAGGTATGACCCTGAGCGCATACAAGGTAGCGCATACGGGATTCTTTATCGCCCGTTCGCCAACGTCCACGGTCGTCCAAAACCGCCTAATTCAGGCCGCCTGACGTGGGCGGTCTGTCCGTCAACGTCCACACTTGTCCGCCCCGTTTGCTGTCAGTTTTGCTGTCACGATGGTGGAGAGTCGAACACCATGGCAAGTGTCCGCCCAGTGTCGCAGCGCGTCGCTCCGCACGCCAGATTCTGATCCCACTGCCCAAACGTGTTCACCAGATGTCGTGCTCGTTCGTCCAGGTTGTGGTCAGGATTGTGGTCAACGCGACTCGTTCCATTGTGGCCGACACGCGGTTTAGGAAAGCGGCTCTGTTCATCTCAGGAAGTCTCCATTACCTTCGGCGCTGACCTGCGCAACCAGCACTCGCCAGGTACCCCCTCGTCGAGAGGCGCACCAGAAACATCCACTACCGAAGCACATGATACTCGTTGTGCGGCGCAATCGCGGCCTTGTACACGCACCTGCCGCGGCGACCGAGGATGCTGCATCAGACTCGAAATAGGTTTTTCAACTTCGCGCGGGCAATGCGGCCGCTCCGGTCGCGACCCCATTGAGATGTCGTACCCAACCGGCTCGACGTCAAGAGCCACCTTTTCGCCGCCAATCGTGCTGCTTGTTTCTATGCGGTTGGAGTTGGAGCGACCCGAAAGACTGGATGCCGCGACGCCTCTCGTTCGAACGCACCGGGTCGCGAGAGATGCCAGCCGCCGCGATCGTGGCTCCGAGCCGCCGTTCGATCGTTTCGTCGATGCTCATAACGAGCGGACCCGAGGGAGCGAACGTCGCCACAAGCAGCCCGAGGAGGATCCGACGGACTCCCAGGCCCGACCAGACCGCGGGGTTGAGCACGAGCATTTGGCCGTGACGCCACGCCGGGCGGGAGAAGGGCGGCACGAACGGCGCAACGCATGCGACACGCTCGGCGGGTAGGAAGGCAGAGGACCACCTCTTGGCTGAAGTGATTCCCAGCGTATTCTGCCTTTCTCCATCCCTCACATTGGCCAAAGTCTAGCTAAGGCGACCTGAGTGAATTAGTGAAGCGACCTCGTTGCATTCATCCATTTTGGCGCATGGGTTGTTGGCGTGCGGCATGGAGCCGGCACCGGCCAGCGGTTGGCGGATCTCTTCGGGAGATAGGACAAGTGGCCGGTGGGCTGGCGGTGCAATAGGCCGAAGGCGCAAACTGGCGACCACGAACAGTGGTCGCCAGCCGCGTTCATCGGTGGCGCCATCACTGTGGCGCCGCAAGACTCAGTGCGTGGTCTCCCTCTTTACTTCGACGGCGATCGTCTTGGGCTTGATCTGCTCGGCCTTCGGCACATACAGCGTCAACACACCATGCTCGTAGGCCGCCGTAACGTCCTCGGGGCGCAAGCCAGCAGGCAAGGTGATCGAGCGGCGCAGCTCGCCCTCGTAGCGCTCGTGGCGCACATACGCACCGGATTTCTCACCCGTCGTCTCGGTCTTCCGCGCGGCTTCGATCGTCAGGGTGTCCCCCGTCGCGGTCACTTTCAGATCCTCGGGTTTGATCCCGGGCAGCGACGCCTCGATGACGTACTCGCCGGCGAGCTCGCGGATATCCACCGGGAATGTGCGACCGAAGAGGTCGAAACGCTCCAGGCCGACGAAGCTGTCCTCGAATAGCCGGTTGACTGCGTCGCGCAGTGGCGTGAGCTCCGACATCGGCTCCCATCGTTGCATCGACATAGACTTACCTCCAACAGAGAGACTTGCTGGGCGTCGTCCAGGCGTCCACTCCTATGAAGCTCGCATTGCCAGCACAATCACGTCACCACCGGACGCATACCCTCTCGCGGGCTTCACAAATGGGCAACCGCACACTCTGTGCCTAGCGCGAGCGGCGCCTGGAAAGGATGATCAGCATGAGGAGGTACGTGCGGAAGGAGCTGGAGAGCACGAGGACCAGCAGGAACAGCAACAGCGAGAAGCCGCCGATTCCTTCGGGATGATACGCCGCGACGAGCAGCGCCATGCCGACCGTGAAGCCTGCGATGAGGATGCCGAGGATGATGCAGTTGGCGAGTACCTCAAGCCGCGCGAGACAGGGCTCGAAGCTCTCCGGCTGATGCTGACCTCGACGCCGCCGCACTCGATGTCTCCGAGGATGTGGTGTAGCTGCTGCGGAAGCTCCAACCCCATCGGGAGGGAGTCAAGCCCGAAGATCGTCATGTTCTTGTTGCTGTTCCTGAGCACGGGCTAGACCGGGGGCCTGCCGGGCGGGATCGCAACGCTTCAGTACATCGGCGGTCACAAGGCGGTGTACCTGTTGAACATGATCCTGTTCGTGGGCCCCATGTCGAATTTGGCCAACGTGCGTGACACGCTCGTGAGATGTCAGAGGTATGATTGGATTGCAGCGTCTCTGATACATTGCGATTCACCTGTTGGTCGTGCGATCTAGGAACGTTTGAAGATTGCAATATGAGTACGCGACGAGAATCCATCTCAGGCGAAGGCGCCTCGTCCCAAGGCGCTGTCACGTTCGACCGCGTCACCCTGGACACGCTGATCGACGTGTTGCGTAGGCGCGGCTATGTCGTCGTGGGGCCGACTGAGCGGGCCGGGGCGATCGTCTATAGCGAGATCGCCACGACTGAGGATCTTCCCGTCGGCCTCACCGATACCCAGGAGGCAGCCTCGTATCGGTTGACGCGACGGAGGGACGACGCGCTCTTCGGCTATACCGTCGGCCCACACTCCTGGAAGCAGTTTCTGCACCCGCCGGAACTGCGCCTCTTGTCAGCCACGCGCGAGGGAAGGGGATTCCGTGTTGAGGCACAGGCTGGTGAGGCGCCAAAATATGCCTTCCTCGGCGTTCGTGCCTGCGAGTTGGCGGCTATCGCCGTACAGGATCGTGTCTTTATGGGCGATGCGTATACCGATCCCCACTATGCGGCGCGGCGTGAGCGGGCGTGCTTGATCGCGGTCAACTGCGGCCAGGCATCGGCGACCTGCTTCTGTACGTCGATGGGCACTGGGCCGCGTGTGACAAGTGGCCATGACCTCTGCTTGACCGAACTACTCGACGGCGACCGCCACTACTTCGTCGCGGAGGCTGGCACCACGCTGGGCGAGGAACTGCTAGCCGAGCTGGCCCACGCCGAGGCCACGCAAGGCGATTTGGAGGCGGTGGATCGCGTCTCTGCCCAGGCGACCGAGCAGATACGGTCGCTCGACACAAATAATATTGCCACGCTGCTCGTGTCGAACGCCGATCATCCCCGATGGGACGACGTGGCGAGTCGCTGCCTGACCTGCGGCAACTGCACCTCGGTCTGCCCAACCTGTTTCTGTACGACCGTTGAGGACGTGACCGACCTTTCCGGCAAGCACGCCGAGCGCACGCGGCGCTGGGACTCGTGCTTCACCGTGGACTTCTCGTACATCGCCGGCGGCAGCATCCGCAAATCGGCAAAGTCGCGCTACCGCCAATGGATGACCCACAAACTGGCGACGTGGTACGAGCAGTTCGGTACCTCGGGATGTGTGGGCTGCGGACGCTGCATCACGTGGTGCCCTGCCGCCATCGACATCACCGAGGAGGCGCGTGCCATTCGAGCGTCTCTTTCGGACCCCGCGAAGGAGGCAACATCGTGACACCGATGCAATCACTCCTGGCTGAGCATCCCTTTTTCGTCGGGATGCGACCAGAATACCTCGAACGACTCGCCGCGAGCGCGTGGGAGGTCAGTTTCGCATCCTCCACCTCCATCTTCTTGGAAGGTGCGCCTGCTACGCACTTCTACGTGCTGCGGTCGGGGCATGTGGCGCTGGAGATCCATGCCGCCGAGCGCGGGGATATCACCATCGAGACGATTGGCACCGGCGAGACGTTGGGCTGGTCATGGCTCTTCCCGCCGTACATGTGGCACTTCGCCGCGCGAGCCGTTGAGCCGACACTGGCGATTGCACTGGACGCCGCGATGCTTCGCGACTGCTGCGAGGCGGATCACGACTTCGGGTACGAGCTGATGCGGCGCACGTCTGCGGTCATCATTGAGCGGCTCCAGGCGACCAGACTTCGCCTCCTTGACGTCTACGGTGCGCCACCGCGCAATGGCGCTACAAAGCGGGGACGCCCATGATCGGGCAGACAGCTTTGGGAGCGCAGGCAGGACGGGTTGACCCAATGCTGCCGCGCCCGTACCACGTGCGGCGCGTCCGGCGTGAGCTGCGCGACACCTTCACGCTCGAACTGGTTCCCGAGGGTGGGGGCGCGATTCCATCGTTCCGGCCGGGCCAATTCAATATGCTGTACGTCTTCGGCGTCGGCGAGATCCCGATCTCGATCTGTGGCGATACCGCACGAAGTGACGCCTTCATCCATACGACACGCGCCGTGGGAACAGTCTCGCAGGCGATGCGCGAGTTGACCGTGGGCGACGTGATCGGACTGCGAGGCCCCTTCGGCACCTCGTGGCCGCTGGATCTGGCAGCGGGACGTGATGTGGTGATCGCCGCTGGCGGTATTGGCTTGCCGCCGCTACGGCCCACACTTTACGCCATACTGCGCGAGCGCGAGCGATTTGGGCACGTGGCGCTGCTCTACGGCGCACGCACGCCGAACGATCTGCTCTACATCCGTGAGCTGGAGCAGTGGCGCAGCGAGATCGATGTCCACATCACCGTGGATGCTGCGACCTCCGGGTGGAATGGCAACGTTGGTGTGGTGACGAAACTGATCCCGCGCGCGCAGTTCGATCCGGCGACGGCGTTGGCGATGGCCTGCGGGCCAGAGGTGATGTTCCGCTTCACCGCGAAGGAGCTGGAGGCGCGTGGCATCGGCGCCGAGCGCATCTACGTCTCGATGGAGCGCAACATGAAATGCGCCGTCGGCCTCTGCGGCCACTGCCAGTATGCAGGGGCGTTCGTCTGCAAAGATGGCCCGGTGTTTCAGTATAGTCGTGTGCGGGCGCTGCTCTCGCAGAGGGAGATCTGAGATGGCCCGCAAGCAGACACCGACGCTCGCCGTCTGGAAGTTCGCCTCGTGTGATGGCTGCCAGTTGAGCCTGCTGGACTGCGAAGACGAATTACTCGAAGTCGCCGGCGCAGTACGCATCGCGAATTTTCCGGAGGCGTCGAGCGCTATCGTCAAGGGACGATACGACCTGTCGCTTGTGGAAGGTTCGATCACGACGCCGCACGACGAAGAACGCATCCAGCAGGTGCGGCGCGCGTCACGGTTCCTCGTCACCATCGGCGCATGCGCGACCGCTGGGGGCATCCAAGCGCTGCGGAACTTCACCGACGTCCGTCAGATGGTGCCGATGGTCTATGCCTCGCCGCAGTACATCCACACGTTGAGGAAGTCTACACCGATTGCCGACCATGTGGAGGTAGACTTCGAGCTACGTGGCTGTCCGGTGAATAAATGCCAACTGGTCGAGGTGATCTCCGCCTACCTTAACAGGCGCAAGCCGAACGTCGCGCCACATAGCGTCTGCATGGAGTGCAAGGCGCGCGGGACGCCGTGCATCATGGTCGCAGGCGGCGTGCCATGCCTAGGTCCGGTGACGCATGCTGGTTGCGGGGCGATCTGCCCGGCATACGGCCGCGGCTGCTACGGCTGTTACGGGCCGAAGGAGTCGCCCAACACAACCGCGCTCGCCACGCAATGGGTCCAGCTTGGCACGAGCGAGCAGGGGTTAGTGCGCGCGTTTCGTGGATTCAACGCGTACGCCGACGCGTTCCGACGGGAGAGCGAAGCCCATGACGACACGAACGGTTAAGGTCGGCTTCCTCGCTCGCGTGGAGGGCGAGGGTGGCCTCTTCATCAAGATCCGCGACAAACGAGTCGAGGACGTTGAACTGCGCATCTTCGAGCCTCCCCGGCTCTTCGAGGCGCTGCTGCGCGGACGTGCCTACACAGAGGCACCGGACATCACCGCGCGCATCTGTGGCATCTGCCCGGTCGCCTACCAGATGAGCGCCGTGCACGCGATGGAGAACGCCCTTGGCGTGACGGTCGGCGGGCAACTGCGCGCGCTGCGCCGCCTACTCTATTGCGGAGAGTGGATTGAGAGCCACGTACTGCACGTCTTCATGCTGCACGCGCCGGACTTTCTCGGTTATCCCGACGCTATCGCGCTGGCGCAAGATCACCCAGATGTAGTGAAGCGCGCGCTGCAGATGAAGAAGGCAGGCAACGCCATCGTGGCTCAGCTTGGGGGCCGAGAGGTGCATCCGGTGAACGTGCGCGTCGGCGGCTTCTACTCCGTGCCGACGAAGCGTGAGCTGGCGCCATTGGCTGAGCAGTTGAAGGTGGCGCGCGACTTGGCCCGTGATGCCGTGTCGTGGGCGGCGACACTGCCGTTTCCTGAGATCGAGCGCGACTACACCTTTGTTGCGCTGCGGCCTCCTGACGAGTATCCGCTCCACGAGGGGCGCATCGTCTCGAATAGGGGACTCGACATTGTCGCCACGGAGTATGAGCAACACTTCGCCGAACAGCACATCTCCTACTCGACGGCACTCCATTCCGTGCTACGTGGTAGCGATACCTATCTCGTCGGACCGCTGGCGCGTTACAACCTCAACTATGAGCGACTGTCTCCGCTGGCGCGCGAGGCTGCGGAGGCAGTGGGGCTTGGACCGACCTGCCGAAATCCCTTCAAGAGCATCGTTGTCCGCGCCGTCGAGACGCTGTACGCCTTCGACGAGGCGCTGCGCATCATCGAGGAGTACGAGCGCCCAGACGCGCCGGCGGTCGAGGTTGCACCCCATGCTGCTTCTGGATACGCCTGCACCGAGGCGCCGCGGGGTATTCTCTATCACCGCTACGCGCTCGACGGTGAAGGGCTCATCCGGGAGGCGAAGATCGTCCCGCCGACCTCGCAGAACCAGCGCATGATTGAAGACGACCTCCGCGCCGTTGTCGAGCGGTCGCTGGACCTGTCTGACGACGCCCTGACGCTGCGCTGCGAGCAGGCTGTGCGCAACTATGATCCCTGTATCTCATGCTCGACACACTTTCTGCGCATGCACATCGAACGCGACTGAGATGGATGCCACATGAAGGTACGCATTCTCGGCGTGGGCAACGACTCGCGCGGTGATGACGGCGCGGGCCTGGTAGTGGCGCGTGCCCTACGAACGGTGGATTTGCCAACGAACGTCGAGGTGCGAGAGGCGGACGGCGAAGCGATGGCGCTACTCGACGCATTTCAAGGAGCGGATGCGGTGATCGTCGTCGACGCGGTGGCCTCCGGCGCATCCCCAGGGACGCTTCATCGTTTCGACGCGCGCGGGCACAAGCTGAAGAGCGAGCTTTTCGCTGGCTCGACTCACGCCTTTGGCGTCGCCCAAGCAGTGGAACTGGCCCGTGCACTCGCTCTCCTGCCAGAGCGCCTCATTGTCATCGGCATTGAGGGTGGCGATTTCACGTTGGGGGCGCCGGTCACTCCTGCGGTGACGACGGCGCTTCCCGACGCAGTACGCGGGATAGTGGATGAGGCGCGCCGGTGTTCGTCGGAGTGACCACCGGTCATGTCGGCTCGCCCGCACAGAACACTGCGAAGTTCACATCGTCTCGTTGGCCATCCGCAGCGCGCGCTCGTTGGAACGCATCAGCCGCTGCAGAGTGGAGGGTGTGAGCACCTCGCAGGCCCAATTCCAGTGGATGGCGACGTAGTCGCCGGGTTTTGCGTCGTCGGCGAAGCCCAAACCGTCGATCTGGCGCATCAGGTGTATCGCGTTCGGCTCGCCAAGCGCGATCTTGCCGTCGCGCAGCACCAGCGCAGTCCGTTCCACGATCAGCTCAGGGCCATCGACGGCCTGGACGCGACCCCAACTGATGCGGCAGCTATCCATCGTCTCCAGGAGAATGGGCGCGGTGCGATCGTTCATCAAGCCGGCGCGGGTATAGATGTCGAAGACGTGGAAATTGTGGTGCGGACGCGCGCCAAGCTCCAGCTTGGTTTCAAGCCAGCCGAAGGTGCGCGCGTCCATGCGATTGCGGAAGCGCTCATGCAGTGAATCGTGGAACTCCGCCGCTCTAACACGCTCCAGACAGGCATTGCCGATCCAGTACGCTTCCACCACGCGGCGGTCGAAGGGATCGGCAATGTTGTTCGCCTGGGCGATGAGCCGTAGGTATGGATATGCTCCTGAGAACCGTTTCTCTAGCTCGATGAGACCATGCTCCGACCGCTGTTCAGAGACGTAGTGCAGCAGCGCCACGTGATCGTCCGGTCCACAGTAGCCGAGGCGGTTGGGCGGGAAGGCGTAGCGGCCAAACACCACGGCGCCCGAGGCGCTGGAGGCGCTTGTACGCGGACTGGTGCTCGTGCTCATGCGGTAGCGCCTCTTGGATAGTTCCCCTCGCGACGCATTCCGAGGATGAAGACAACGACAGTGGCAAGCGCGATGATCCCCAGGCCGAGGCCGTTTACTGGGGCCAGTTCGATATGTGGAGCGGCAATCACGGTCAAGAGCGTTGTGATGAGCGGTGCCGCCGCCGGAATCGCAGTCGCTACTGTTGCGGTTACGTGGCGCAGCGCCATGAAGGCCGTGAAGGTGAAGGCGAGCAGAATTAGTCCAGTTACGAGCGCGTACTCCCATTGCGTGGCCGTCAGGCTGGTTACGGCTCCCAGGTGGCCGGTCGCCCCGACATAGACGAGCAGCAGCGCCGAGCCGGCAGACATCTTCGCGGCCATGACGGTCAGCGTGGAGATCTCGCTGAGCAGTCTCTTCGCCAACACGACGCCCGCCGCAAAGAGCACCGTCGAGAGCGCGACAAGCAGCGTGCCCTGATTCCAGGCGAGGGTATGAAGGTTGGAGCCGAGAGTCGTGCCAACGAGGAGCGCAAGCATCGCCAACCAGATGAGGATGCCTAGGCGTTCACCAAGGAACAGAATCGCGAGTACGGCGACGATCAAGAACTGTGCGTGATTGAGCAGCGAACTGGTGACGGGCGTGGTGAGCTGCAATCCACGGAAGAATAAGGCGTAAGGCACACTGCCGCCGATGACGGCGAGGAGCGCGAGCAGCCCCCACTGGCGTCGGTTGAGGCGCTTCAGCTCGGCGCGATTGCTCGTCATGAAGAGAAACGGGATCAGCAGGGCGACGCCAACGACCGCGTTTTTGAGCGCGGTGTAGAGCGTGGAGTCGCTGAACACCTTCACGCCCTGGCCGTTGATGTAGATGGCGAACCCGCTGATGATGGTGTTGAGGGCGGCGAAGTAGTAGCCGGTGCGGGCGTCGGTGCGGCGAGTCGCGCCGCTGGTCGCTGGTGAGGCCATGATGTACTCCCGCTTCGCATACTAGCCAGACGGTGTCCATTGTCGGTGTGCATTTGCCAGCGTTGGTCGCGCTGAACGGCCGCGCGACGTCTACGAATCGGTGCTGCCGGAGTCTCGCACTCTCGATTGGCGCGCTTGCTCGGCGTCTTCCTCCTCTTGCAGGCGGCGCTCCGCCTCGTCTGCCGCCTCTTGCATGCGATCGGCCTCCTCTTGCGAGATAATGGCGACGATGAGGTTGGCGTGGGTGAGCACGAAGTCGCCGAGCTTCACATCGGGTTGGGCCAGCGCGTTGTACCATTCGCGCCGTCCGCCCGACTCAACCTCGGCCATCGGGCCTTGCACGTCTGTCACCAGACCGGGCATCGTCAAACACATGGCACAAAACCCTCCGACCGTTGTCTTCCTAGGAGATGCATAGATGCATAGTAGTAGGTCATAGCACTTCGTCGGCAGCAACCCCAAGAAGTTTGGTCGCTTGGTCATGGCGAAGTGGTCGGCTCGACTCCCTCGACATCTATGTCGGTGGCGTAGCACTCGTCGGAGTGGGCGATCTCCAGTGCGAGGCCGCCACACTCGGGACACAACACCGCATCCGGCGGCTGCGTGCTGGTAAAGCGGTGCACGCAGTCGAAACATTGGTACGTCGCCGGCAGCCACTCGATCTCCAGTTGGGCGCGCTCGGCGGGTGTTCCCTCCGTGAGCACGGCGAAATGCTGGCGGGCGGCATCTTCGGCGAGGTGGCCCGAGGCGCCAAGCACGAGCTTGACGCGCGTGACCTCGGTGGCGTGCTCCTCGCGCATGCGGGCCAGCACGGCGGTGACCACGCCACGCATCGCGGCTACTTCGTGCATGGGACGGCTCCCTTCAATGCACCGGCTCTCGACGTGTCAAGGATATCCCACGCACCAAGCTGATCTGCGGCGGCCTCGACCAGTGCGCCAAGCTCACGCTCGATCTCTGGCGAGAGATCCCATCCCAGCTCAATCACGCCTGGCTGCATGCCCAGGACGACGATCTCCGGCGGTTTCGTGCCGCGCGAGCGCTGGGCTACGACGACGGTTGGCGACGCCATGATGGCCCTCGACCGCTTGCACGTGGCCAATCCCGAGGAGAACCTGAACGACGTGCTGCCACGCATGACGGGGCGCGACGTGAACCATCTCCCCGTCGTCGACGCGACCGGGCGCCTCGTGGGGATGCCGACTCGCGATGCCATCCTGCGCTACGTCGAGATCCGTCGCGGCCTCGGCATCGAGCGGCCAGCGGCGTAGGGCGGTAGTCATCTCGCGCTATGGCCTACGTCTCGGAAGCGTCCGCACGCTCAAGGATGTGTGGCCACGGGCTGCTGACCGCTAGGCGCGCTCGCCGGCTGTGGCGCCACCTGAGTCGCGCGCGCCTGCCTGACCCGACTTCGACTGCTTGACAAGCTGGATCAGCGTCGTCAGCGTGGCCTTGGCGTCGCCGAAGACCATCATCGTCTTCGGGTCGTAGAAGAGCTCGTTGTCCTCGCCGGCAAAGCCCGGTCGCAGGCTGCGCTTCAGTACCATCACCGTATGCGCCTGATCGGCGTCGAGGATGGGCATGCCGTAGAGCGGGCTGTCCCTCTTGGTGCGCGCCGCGGGATTGACGACGTCATTGGCACCGACGACCAGCGCCACGTCGGTGGACTTGAAGTCGTCGTTGATCTGCTCTGGCTCGAAGAGCAGGTCATACGGCACGTTCGCCTCGGCCAGCAGAACATTCATGTGCCCCGGCATGCGCCCGGCCACCGGATGGATGGCGAAGCGTACCTCGATGCCCCGTTGCCGCAGCAACGTCGCCAATTCGGCCACGGATTGTTGCGCCTGCGCCACCGCCATGCCGTAGCCAGGCACGATGATGACAGACTGCGCCTGCTCCAAGATGAACGCGGCGTCTTCCGGTGTGTAGCGGATGACCGTCTTCTCCTCGGTCTCGGCCTGCGTGCTCGGCTTGACGGCGCCCACCGCGCCAAAGAGGACGTTGGTGAAGGAGCGGTTCATCGCGCGGCTCATCATCATCGAGAGGAAGAAGCCCGACGTGCCGTCCAGCGCGCCCGCGACGATCAGCACCGTGTTGCCGATGGCGAAGCCGGTCGCGGCGGAGGCGAGTCCCGCGTACGAGTTCAAGAGCGCCAGCACCACCGGCATGTCCGCTCCGCCGATCGGCAGCACGAGGAGCACGCCGATGATGACGCCGGTCGCCACCATGACGAAGAAGATCGGCATGGCTCCGGGATCGACGATCAGGCCGACGAAGCCGCCGACGGCGAGGACGAAGAGCGAGACGGTGATGATGTTTTGTAGCGGGAAAGTGATCGGAACGCTCGAAATGAAGCCTTGGAGTTTGCCTAACGCCATCAGGCTGCCCGTGATGGTGAGCGAACCGAGCAGCACCTCGAAGCCCAGCGCCGTCATCTCGACGCGTGTGACGTGCGGCGCCTGCTCGGTGTAGATGACGATGCCGACGAGCGTGGCGGCGAGCGCGCCGAAGGAGTGGGAGAGGGCGATTCGTTGTGGCATCGCCGTCATCGGCATGAAGATCGCCATCAGGGCGCCGATCACGGAGCCGATGGTGACGCCCACCAAGATCCACTGGTACTGCACGATCTCATTGCGCAGCAGCGTGCCGACGATGGCGAGGAACATGCCCACCTCGGCGAGGATCAGCCCGCGTCGCGCCGTCTCGGGCGAGTTGAGCCCCTTGAGGCCGAAGATGAAGAGCACGGCGGCCAGCAGATAGAAGATGTCGACCAGTGTGGCATTCATTTCGACACCTCTTGCTGCTTCCGGCGGTCGCCGCGATGGAACATCTTCAACATGCGATCGGTGATCATGAAGCCGCCCACGACGTTGATCGTGGCGGCGGTAACAGCGATGGTGCCCAGGATCGTGCTCACCACGCCATGGTTGCTGCCAGCGGCGACGAGGGAGCCGACCAGCGAGATGCCGGAGATCGCGTTGGTGGCGGACATCAGCGGCGTGTGGAGCAGTGGCGGCACGTGCCGGATGACCTCGTACCCGACGAGGCCGGCGAGCACGAGGATGTAGATCAACTCGATCGAGATGCTGGTCATACCGCGGCTCCCTTCGTAAGCGCCGAGCGTACCGTCTCACTTACGATCGCGCCGTCGCGCGTCACACATGCCGCACGCACGATGTCATCGCTGGCTTCGGGCGGCGGTCCCATGGGCAGGATAGAGGTAGCGGAAGAGGTTGACCACGTTGCGCGCGTAGAGTTGGCTCGCATCCGCCGGGACGAGCGCGGGCAGGTTCCCCGCGCCGACGACGAGCACGCCGCCATGCTCGACCTCGCGGTCCGGCGCGGTGAGCACGCAATTGCCGCCCTGGTCCGCCGCCAGATCGACGATCACCGCACCTGCGCGCATCTGCTCCACCATCTCCGCTGTGATGAGGGCGGGCGCCCGCTTGCCGAAGACCTGCGCAGCGCAGATCACCACATCCACCATCGGAAGCTGCTGGGCGATGGTCGTCTGCTCGGATCGCAGGAACGCGCTGGACTGCTCGAGCGCGTAACCGCCCGCCGTCTCCACTGCCTCCGTGACCGCCATTTCCAGGAAAGAGGCGCCGAGACTCTGGATCTGCTCGCGCACGACGGCGCGCGGGTCGAAGGCAACGACCTTGGCGCCGAGCCGCTTCGCCGTCGCGATGGCCTCCAGCCCAGCGACACCCGCGCCAAGCACCAGGACAGTTGCTGGCGCGATGGTGCCCGCCGCCGTCATCATCAGGGGGAACATCTTGTCGAGCCGATCCGCCGCCAGCAGGACTGCCTTGTAACCTGCGATGGTCGCCATCGAGGTCAACGCGTCCATGCCCTGCGCCCGCGAGATGCGGGGGATGAGCTCGAGGGCGTAACTCGTGACGCGGTGTGCCTCCAGCGCGGCGACGAGTTCGAGGTTCGCTAGCGGATCGAGGAGGCCGAGGAGGATAGTCCCTTCGCGGAGCTGATCTACTTCGCGGGGCCCGTCGCTCGAAGTCGTGAGGGGAGGCTGCACGCGAAAGACAGCGTCTGCCTCCGCATAGAGCGACTCGGTAGACTCGACGATGCTGGCGCCCACCTGCGCGTACTGCCCATCGGTGAAGTGTGCCTGTGCGCCCGCCTGCGTCTGCACGAGGACGCTGTGACCGTCTCGCAGCAGCAGGGGCAGCACGCCCGGCGTGAGGGCGACGCGCGTCTCTCCGGCTTGATGTTCGCGCGGAATACCGATTTTCATGGTGCGACCTTCGTGTTGCGCGGGTAAGTGTGACAGCGACATGTCCGTTACGCGGCGGGCACAAAGCAACTGCAGCGCCGCATGATGAAGTCACCTACGCTCCCCACATCGATACGCCATCGCCGTCTCAACGAAGTCACATCTCCTCGCGGCGGAGCACGCAGCCATCACGGACAATGGAGCGCCCTAAGACACTGGCTGGCGACGACCGAACGGAATGCGAAGGAAGCCAAATTCGTCCATCCATGTACTCGTTGCATGATGGCAACCCGCCGGCGACCACGCAAGAGTGCAGGTCCGTTGTGCTTTCCCACCTGGAGGGGGCGGTGCGACGTGCGGAGTGCGCGACGCCAGCCACGCCGCGGACGCACGCGTCCACGACACATCCGTTGGGCGTTTGCGTGCTTGGGATGCACGACACGACCAAGACGGCGCAGGTGGCATGAGTGACGACGCTCGTCGAGACGGACCCTGCCAGGAAGCCTTGCGCCGTGTTGCGTCCCCGGCTGCCCAGAGCGATCAGGTCCGCGTGCGCCTCGGCCGCAGCCGTCAGGATCTGCTCGGCGAGCTCGCCCGTGACGAGTCGCTACATGACGAGCTGCTACTCTATCGACGGCCGATTCCCAACGGCCGCAAGCGCAGGACGGCCGCTTCGTGTGTGCTGGCGTGACGCTACTGCAGGGGGCTTCGATCGCTGCGGGGGCGCCTCGCTTCTCACACTCCATCACGCGTTGCACCACTATTTTAGTGGCTCAGGCGACGCTGTGACGACGGTACGACGGCCGCGAATGTGGCCTCTTCCCCGTGTCGGCCAGCCAGAGCCACGACGTCGGGCGCAGGAGGCCAGTGCGAGCGCAAGCCGCAGACCCACATGAGCAGATCGCCGCCGTCTTGCAACCTCCCATCGTGTCCTGTGCCTCGTCACCCGCAACTCAATCGTGAATCATCAATGCGGGTTACTGTTTGAGGCGCCATACCTTGGCGCTCCAACATAGGCCCATGCGTTCGCGTGCCCCACCTCTCGTTCGGAGCACGATCTGAAGGAGGGCCAGAATTGCTCCAGAGCGCGTGGGCCAATTTCCGGGTGGCTGCAAAAAGTGTGCCTTCGTTGTGCTTCCCAAACGCCGCCCAACTAGCGTCGTGCGTTCGCCAACCCGATGCTCGACGTCATCGCGATTGACGGCACACCCTTTCCATTGACCGCGCGATAGAGTGGGCCAAAGACGGGCTTTCTCCTCGATCCTTCCGCGCGAACCCCCCCCGATAGCTCTCCTGTTGCCGGACAGTGACGCGCTTGCGTGCCTCAGTGACCGAGGCGTGAGGGCTTCCTGATTTACTCGGTAATGCAGGACACCCCTGAGGGGTGGGGTGCCTCGGAAGCGCAGGGGAGAGTGCTCCAGATGCTGGCAACCACATCCATCGACGGCGTAACGCGAACTGATTTGATCACGCGATTGAAGTCCATCGAGGGCCAGGCGCGCGGCGTTCAGCGGATGCTCGAAGACGGGCGCGACTGCCAAGCCATCGTGGATCAGCTCGCCGCGCTGAGGGCGGCGACGCACGCCGTCACGATGCTGGCGCTAGAGCGCTTCGCCGCGAACTGCTTGCGAGATGAGCGCCCCGAAGCGGTGCTCGCCCATTTCGTGGAGGTGGTGGCGAAGCTGACGCGCTAAACCTGCACATGACCCCTGAGTACATACGGCCATCGCGGAGCA
This sequence comes from uncultured Chloroflexia bacterium, assembly GCA_963841205.1. Taxonomy (GTDB): domain Bacteria; phylum Chloroflexota; class Ktedonobacteria; order Ktedonobacterales; family JADMIN01; genus CAWAWP01. The sequence continues at coordinate 227,115 of CAWJCH010000032.1, forward strand.
CATCTCCGGGGAGACCGTCTTCACCGCGGCGGGATGCTTTATCGCCGCAAAGGAGACTGGTATGGCAGCCTCAGTAGCAGATCGCGAGCACATGACGCTCACGGTGGACATGGAAAAGCTCGTCCAAGACCGAGTGGATGAGCTCGTCTCAGCGCAGCTCAAGCAGCTGGTCAGCGACGAAGTCGGGCGCGTGATGAAGAAGGACCCGGCCAAGAACACGGTCGCCATCATCGCCTCGAAGGGCACGTTGGACATGGCCTATCCGCCCCTGATCCTGGCGTCCGCAGCAGCGGCGATGGGCATGGACGTGGAGATCTTCTTCACCTTCTACGGGCTGAACATCATCAAGACAGGCGGGCCGGAGCACCTCAAGGTCGCGCCGATCGCCAACCCCGCGATGCCCGTCCCCATGCCCAACATCATCGGCATGCTGCCCGGCATGACGCCGATGGCGACCTGGATGATGCGCACGCAGTACTTCGCCAAGCACAACGTCGCCACCGTCCCTGAGCTACTCCAGCAATGCGTCGATCTGGGCGTCAAGCTGATCGCTTGCCAGATGACGATGGACGTCTTCGGCCTCAAGCGCGAAGACCTGATCGACGGGGTCGAGATCGGTGGCGCCGCCACGTTCCTCAACTTCGCCTCCGGCGCCCACACCACGCTGTTCATCTAGGCGCAACTGCTGCCCGCTCACCACTGAGCGCCCGAATTGAAAGGAATGGGTATTCGTCATGACACCGACCACGAACGTTGACCGCTACGTAGACGCCAAAGGCCAGGTGTGCCCAATGCCGATCCTCACGGTGGCGAAGGCCATGCGCGAGCTGCAGCCGGGCCAGGTGATCGCGATCACCGCGACCGACGCCGGCGCGAAGGCCGACATCCCCGCCTGGTGCGAGAAGACGGGCAATACCCTGCTCAACTCCGCCGAGGATAACGACGTGCTGACCTTCTACGTGCGCAAGTCGGCGTAGCTGCGCTGAACATCCAGCACACAGGCCGCGAGAGGAGCGTTCGAGATGTTTGGATTCGGACATAACCCCGAGGAGGCGATCCCGGTGCAACAACCTACCATGACGCCACAGACGACGCCAGCCGCGAAGGCGCACCGTATGTCCATCGTCGTCTTCTCAGGGACGGTGGATAAGCTGATGGCCGCCTCGATCCTGGCGACCGGCGCCGCCGCGATGGGGATGGACGTCGAGCTGTTCCTGACCACGTGGGGCTGCGTGGCCTTCCGCAGAGACGACTACAAGACGAACATACGCGTCAGCGCCGACTTCGCCGACTACGCCCCCGCCATGCAGGAGGCGATGCGCGAGAAGCACGTCTCCACCTGGATGGAGAACCTGCTCGGTGCGAAGGAGATCGGCAATGTCCACGTCGCCGCTTGCAGCATGACGATGGAGCTCTACAACCTCAAGCTTGAGGATATGGAACCCATCGTGGATGAGATCACCGGCGTCGCCACCTTTGTCGAGCGCGCACGCCAGAGCGAAGTCAGCCTGTTCATCTAGATCTTCGGCATTGGCGGGGATCGGCGACATGGTACACGGTCACCCGCCGTCTCACGAAACGAAGTGGAGCAGATACAATGGCAACCCTCACCGACATCATCATCGACAAAGAGATCGACGCACGCGGCAGCTTCTGCCCTGGGCCGCTGATGGAACTGATCCGCGGGATGAAGGTGCTGCCAGATCGGCGGCGCCCTCGCCGTGCTCTCCTCCGATCCCGGCTCCGCGAAAGACATTCCCGCCTGGATCGCCAAGGCCGGGCATGAGTTCATCGGCGCATTCCCAGAGCAGGGCTACACCCGCTTTGTCGCCCGCAAGACGCATTGATACGAGGAGGCGCGACATGCCCAAGCGCATCGTCATCCTGGGTGGTGGCGTGGGCGGCACCATCCTGGCGAACGTCGTGGCGCGCGAGCTGCACGAGGATGAGGCGGAGATTACCGTCATCGATAGCACCGGCCAGCATGTCTACATGCCAGGCTGGCTCTATCTGCCTTTCAACGGCTCAGAAGGCCTGGAGCTCTCCCACGACGAGCGCTCTCTGCTCAACCGACACGTCAGGCTCGTCATCGGCAATGTCTCGGCGATCGATACCACGAACCGCGAAGTCACCGTCGCGCCGAGCGGCGACCGGCTCGCCTTCCCCGGCCAGCGCGGCGCCATGCTGCTCAACCTGCCGTACGACTATTTCGTGATCGGCACCGGCGCGCGCCTCGCCCCCGAGGATCTCATGGGGCTGGCCGAGGGCGCGGGCAAGTGGCACGACTTCTATAGCCTCGAAGGTGCGATGCGGCTCCGCACGGCGCTGCACAACTTCGAGGGCGGGCGCATCGTGCTCGCCGTCGGCGGCATTCCCTACCGCTGCCCACCGGCTCCGCTGGAGTTCGCCTTCCTGTTGGACGAGTGGCTTGGCAAGCGCGGCATCCGCCAGGCCACGGAGATTCACTATCTCTACCCGATCAATCGCGTCTTCACCATCGAGAGCGTGGCGGAGATGGTCACGCCGCTGCTCGACCAGCGCGACATCAAGTACACGGTCTTCTTCAACGCCGACTCGGTGGACACCGAGCGCCAGGTGATCGCCTCGATGGAGGGCGAGGAGGTGCCGTACGACTTGTTGGTGATGGTGCCGCCGCATCGCGGCGCGAAGCTGATCGAGGACTCCGGCCTGGGCGACCCGCAAGGGTGGATCCCGACCCACCGCGACACGCTCGAAGTCAAAGGGCAAGAGCATATCTACGCGCTGGGCGACGCCACGGACCTGCCCGTCTCGAAGAGCGGGTCAGCCGCGCACTTCGAGGCGAAGGTGCTCGCCGCACGCCTTGTCGCTGAGGTGCGAGGCCAGGACCCCGATCCCAAGCACACGATGTACGACGGCGAGGTGATGTGCTTCCTCGAGACGGGGCACAACGCCGCGACGCAACTCGTCTTCAACTACGAGCATCCGCCCAAGCCGCCGCGGCCCAGCCTCTTCTACCACATGGAGAAGAGGCTCTTCAACCGCGCGTACTACCACATCGTGCCGCAGGGCCACGTCTAGCGTCGGCACCGTGTAGAGTCATTGGGAGGTGAGGCACAGCGTCAGTCGAGACGAATATTGAGGCGGCTCACCCTTGCAAGTGAGCCGCCCCCGTTTGTATGGAACCCCACGGCGTTGGAATCGCTACCCTGACGACCGCGAACGTGCTCGGCTACGGAAAGTGGCATTTCGAACACCTCTGTGCAAGGTGGCGACGGTTCTCCCATCAGGGAGCTTGTATACCGTCTTGGCCGCTACGTCCGTGCGACACCATCCATGTTTGTGGCTCGTGCCAGTAAGCTTGTTCCAGGGCTAGCCACGCCTCGGCCACGCGAACCTCGGTGAGCCTCCCCTCGCCAGTTCCAATGATACCTATCTGGTTACCGGGCACCTCGGTAGGAAGGGCTCTATCTGTGGCCCGTTTGCTGTAGGCGGAGCAGTAGACACGCGAAAGGGCTGTACCTTCTCGGCGACAGGCGGTAGCCAGCGCAGGCGCCTGCGCTGGCTACCGCCTGTCGCCTCATTGGGATGTCATTCCCTACGAAGGAGGCTGCGGAGGTGAAGAGAATCTCCGCAGTAGGCGTTGCGAGAAGCACACCGGAAACTCATTTGAATGTGTTCCACTTGACTTCTCTGATCCTCTTGCGCGCTTCACAGCCCCTGTGTTACGCCTTGAGCGCGCGAGTACTTAGGCGTCCTGTTGACACTCCGCATAGGCTACAGCCCTAGCGGATGCTCGGTTCGTCCCCGCAGGCTACCCCCGCGAGTCCTCGAAGGGCCTGCCCGGCCCATTGGATGTTGCGCGCCGCGTTCTCATCGCGGTCCATCACCAGCCCACACATGGAGCAAACATGGGTCCGCACACTGAGGCTTTTCGGCACGCGCTCCCCACAGCCACTACAATCCTGGCTGGAATAGTGAGGCGGGACCGCAATCACTCGTTTTCCGGCGCATGCTGCCTTGAAAACGAGGATGGACCGGAATCGCGCCCAACCGGCATCATGGATGCTCTTGGCCAGATGGCGACTCCGCACCAGGTTGCTGACCTGCAAATCTTCGAGATAGATAGTGTCGTAGGTTTGAATCAGCATGCGCGCCGTCTTATGGTGGAAATCGGCGCGCTGGTGCTTGACTGTCTGCTACTGCCTGGCGCAACACTGCGCGGCCTTCTTGCGGCGCGTGCTCCCCTTTTGACGTTTGGAGACACACCGTTGGGCTTTCGCCAGGTGTTTTTCGGCATGGCGATGGTAGCGCGGGTCGTGTACCACCAGCCCATCGGCGGTGACGAGAAACACTTTCAGCCCGATATCAATGCCGGTTTCCTTGCCCGTCATAGGCAACGGCTGCTCAGGAACTTCGGCGCAGGAGAAGATGGCATACCAGCCGTCTGGCTCATGGCTCACGGTGACGGTTTTCGGCTGACCCTCAATCGGGCGCGACCATCGCACTGCGATACGGCCAATCTTGGACAGGATCAGGAACCCATTGTCTGATTGTGCACCATTGCCGAATTGCTTGTAGGTGAAACTGTGGTAGCGGTTACGTCCCTGAAAGCGGGGAAATCCTGGCGTTTGCCCGGCTTTCACGCGCGTGAAGAACGCTCGATGCGCCTTGTCCAATCGGGTCAGCACATCTTGCAACACCTGGCTATGGAGAGCGGCGTATTCCGGCATCGTGGCGCGCAGATCCGGCAGTTCAGCTTCCTGCATGGCATGGGTCCGGTGACGCCACAGTGGCGGTAGGCGGAGATGCGTTGTTCGAGACCAGCGTTATAGAGGTCGCGGCAATGCCACAACATCTCATCCAACACCCGTTCTTGCTCGGTGGTTGGCTTGAGTTTGTCCTTGTAGCTCTTGCGCACCCTCATGGTGATGGATTCCTAACTACTGACGACTTTGGGCTTCAATGTAGCGTTGAATGATTTCACCACGCACATTTCCGGCTGTAGACGCGAAACAGGAACGTGTCCACAGCGAGGGCAACCGATGCAATTCAGGAAACTCCGCGCGCAACGTGAATGTGGAAAAGTCCGTGCACTCTTTGACGACCTCAGCGGCGCTCACTGAGGGCCAGACCCGCGCAAACACATGGCTGTGGTCAGGCTGAACAGCCAGTTCGAGAATGGTCCAGCCCTTCTCATCGCATTTCTGGCGAATGAGGTCTTCACAGCGTCGGCCCACCTGATCGACCACCACTTTTTGGCGGCGTTTGGGACACCAGATAAGGTGGTAAACAATCCGGTGCACATGACGCTCGTCGCGTTGGTATTCCAGGTTACCCACGTCGTTTCTCCTGTAGCAAACCTACCGCAGTATCTACACTCCGGCATCCGCAACAGGCTTTCGGCTCAAGCCACGCAAGCCCTTTCATCCGCATGGGCTGAGGCCCAGCGGCTTTCCGGGCTATTCTGTAAGTCACGTGGAGATACCCATCTACTCCAGCGCCTTTGCTCGAGAGCGTTGGTTCTCGCGCAGCATTAAATTGCTTCTAAGAGCCTATCCGAATAACTGTGGTAGACTACGTCACATGAAGCCACACGAGACCAAGAAGCGAGAACGGCAGCGCACGCCGAATAACCGGACTACCACCGGCTTTCGCGTCTCCGATGCCCTGTGGGCGGTGCTGGAGCCCCTGCTGCCCGTCCACGTCAATACCCATCGCTTCGGCGGCGGACGACCGCGGGTGTCGGATCGCACCTGTGCCGATGCGATCTTCTACGTGCTGCGGACCGGCTGCCAGTGGTCGGCGCTCGACCAGACCGAGCTCTGCGCCCATTCGACGGCCCATGATCGCTTTCAGGCCTGGGTAGAAGCCGGCGTCTTCCTGCAGCTGTGGCACGCTGGGGTGGCGCGGTTTGATGAGCTGCGCGGGATCGAATGGGACTGGCTGGCGATGGACGGGGCGATGACCAAGGCGCCCCTGGGCGGGGGGAAAACCGGTCCCAATCCCACCGACCGGGGCAAGTCCGGCGTCAAGCGCAGCCTGCTGACCGAGGGGCATGGGGTGCCGATCGGCCTGGCGGTGGCCGGCGCCAATCGGCATGACATGAAGCTGGCGCGGGCGACCGTGGACGCCCTGATCGTCGCGCGTCCCGCCCCGACCCCCGAGCGACCGCAGGGGATGTGCTTGGATGCGGGCTACGACTACGATGCGGTCTATGCCATGCTGCGGGAGTTTGGCTTTACGGCCCATGTGCGTCCGCGCGGGGAGGAAGCGAAAGCGATCAAAGACGAAGCGGGCTTCAAAGCGCGGCGCTGGGTGGTGGAGCGGGCGCACTCGTGGATGAACCGCTTCCGTCGTCTGCTGATCCGCTGGGACAAGAAACCGCAGAACTACCTGGCGTTTCTGCATTTCGCCTGTGGCCTGATTGCCTTGCGGGCTGCTGGGTTATTCGGATAGGCTCTAAGCGCATCTGGGGGATTCTAGCCTATCGCTTGACCGATGAGTTTGCCGATGCCGAAAGTCACCAAGGCGGCGAGCAAGCCGAGCGCGACCTGGCGCCCGCCCGTCTTGAGCACGGCGACGCCTGTCGTGAGGCTGATGCCGACGCCGATCAGAAAGAGTCCGCCCACGCTGAGGATCAGGCTGACCGCGACGGCGGTCAAGCCGCCGAGGAAGAAGAAGGCGAGCACCGGCACGATGGCGCCGAAGGAGAACAGCAGGAATGAGGTGAATGCGGCGACGAATGCCGCGGAGTTTGATTCCGCGGGATCGAGCCCCAGCTCCTCGCGGGCGAGGGTGTCGAGCGCGGCGTCCCCGCGACTGATGAGTTGTTGCGCGAGCGCCTCGGCGAGCACGCAGTCGATCCCCTTCGCCTCGTAAATCTGCGCCAACTCCTGGCGCTCTTCCTCCGGCGTCTCGGCCAGTTCCTGGCGCTCGATGCCGATCTGGTGCTCGTAGAGATCGCGGGCGCTCTGCACCGAGAGCCACTCGCCGATCGCCATCGAGAGGCCGCCCGCCAGCATCCCGGCGAGGCCGGTCAAGAGGATGGCACGGCCCGCCAAGTTGGCGCCGGCCACCCCCATCACCAGGCTGAGGTTCGAGGTCAAGCCGTCGCTGGCACCGAGCACGGCTGCGCGCAACGCGTTGCCGCCCCCGGTCGAGCGGTGCCGGCCCTCGATGCGGGCGATGCGGGCACCGGACATGCCGCTCCCGTCGTGCACCGCGCGCAGTGGACGCGCTGGCAGGCGGGCTTGCGGGTCCGCATTACCTTGCCGGCGGAGCTCCCACCGCTGCGCCTCCTGCTCGTCTGGGATAACCTGGCGGGCCACCATACCCCCGAACTCGTGCTCTGGCTCTTCGCCCACGGCGTCATGGTGCTCTACACCCCGCTGTCGGGGAGTTGGCTTATTATGGCCGAATCCCTCCAGCGCATCCTCATCCGCCGTGCCTTGCAGGGGCAGCACCCGCAGTCCTCCCAGCAGCTGATCGCCTGGCTGGAAGCGACCGCCCGCTCCTGGAACGCCGACCCGACCCCGTTCACCTGGGGTGGCAAACGCGCGGCTCGCCGGGTCCGCGCCCGCCAGCGCCGTCATGCCCTTGGCGGCTCCGGCGCCCAGGCTGCCCGCTCCTTCCGCTGCCGGGCACATGGCTACGTCCAGCACAAGTGACCCACTAGTCATCGAGACGGCGGTGCGCTGCACCGCCGCTCTCATCCTGCTGCCCCGGACCACCGCAGGCATCATTGTGCGATGAGACTGAGGTTACCGACGTTGACGGTGACGTGGATGGTGCCGGTCGGGCTGGTGCCGAGGTTGCCCGAGGCGGCGGCGCCAACGGTGCTGGGACGACTCACAGGTATTGGCCAGCCAGTGACAGCGATGGAGCCGACGTTGACCGAGGCGTCTAGGCGCGCGGGGGTGTCGGCGGGCAGCCGCAGCGTGACACTGCCAGCGTTGTCGACGATGCGGACGTCGGCGTTCGGCGCCAGCGTGCCGCTGAGGGAGATGGCGCCAGCATTGGTGGTCACGGTGGAACCGTCCCCGAGGGTTACGTTGGTCGCGCTTACCATGCCGGCGTTGGTCTCGACGGTGAGGACGCCGGAGACGTTCGCGAGGTTGACTGCGCCTGCGTCCACATGCACTTTGGCGTTGGCGCTGGCGGGTACGATGAGCGTCATGTCCATAGTGCGGCTGTACCAGACACCGTCTTGCCAGCGGGTGGTGAAGTGACCGTCGATGGCGATGGCGTTACCGGACTGCGTGGCGGCAATCGCGTTGGCGCTGAGGGCACGCTGGGCGCCAGTGTTGTCCAAGGTGCGGATGTTATTGGTGATCTGCACGGTGACCTGCCCGACGTTGCCCTGGCGGATGGTCACAGAGCCTGCAGTGTCATAGACGTTGACGATAGGCACGCCGGTGACGGTGAAGGTTTGCGTCGCGGTACGCGAATACGTGGGGCCAGCGAGGTTCACTACGAACGCGATCAGGCCGACGATCAGCGCTAGGAAGAGGGCGAAGAACACTAGGGAGATGATCCCGCCGATGAGCCAGCCGCGCCGCGCGCGGCGCTCTCTTGGGGGATAGCCATAGGCGTATGGGTCGTATGGGTCATATGGGTATGGCGGGTAGCGCGGTGCCATGCCCGGCGGGGTCATCGGCGAGCCGTAGTTCGGCAGGGGGTAGTGTGGCGGTACGTGAACAGGTGGTGCGGACGAGACGGGTGGTGCGGCTTCTGGTGCGGCACCGGGGCTATCAGGAGTGAGGGTACCTCCGCGCGGCGTGTTGGGATCCATGGTGTGTGTCCTTTCTCGCGGCAAAGCCCGCCGCTGCCACGGGCTTCGCCACTGGGAACATACGTCGGTGAGTTCGCAGCGAGGTCACGGCCAGGCGTGCGGCATCACGAGTGCCACACAGACAGCAGCGATTTAACGCACGGCTGCATGCGCAAGGGCAGAGGCATCAAGCTGAGTGCGCGGCCGATGAACACCACCCCAAGTACCGAGGACTGCCCCCCAGGGGTCCCAGCGTGGTGCGATTTCAAAGGCCCAGAGGCCCAACCTTCATGCGCCCGGTGATTGAGCGACCTAAGCTAGGCGGTCCCCATCCAGGCGAAGTACGCGGCACTGAGCAGGAGGATCCATCGCGTCTAGCCTATCGAGCGTTTGCCAGTGACCTCACTGTAATTTAAGCCCTGCGTGTCGTGACCGAGGCGGGACGACGCTGCCATACGGTTTGAAGGGGAATGAGATTCCCGATGTGTCACCCTCCAAGGCACGAGATCTCCAGTGAGGACCACCGGAGTGAGAGAAGGTGAACATGGTAGGAGAGGCCCACTATGGTACAGCAAGTCGTCGAGTCGCCCCGTGCGCCCGTGGTGGAAATCCCCGAGGAACGCCGTGTGCTGGATTGTGCGAGCCGGCACGGCGTCAGCAGTAATGACGCCCTGCCTGCCATCATTACGAAAAACGCCAGTAAGCAGACATATTACACCATCCGCCTGCTCGTCGACCGCGAGCGTAGGCTCAGCGCGTATCGAGCATATGCGTACTTCCGCTGGGTGGATGATTTGCTCGACGAGGAAATCTCTGCGCGATCTGAACGGCTAGATTTCGTTGAGCGTCAACGCGCCCTCGTCGAAGCCTGCTACCAGGACGCCTGCCTGCCCACCTTGACCGTAGAGGAATGCATGCTTGTCGATTTGATCCGAGGGGACCGTGAGCCTACCAGCGACTTGCGGTCGTATATCTGCAACATGATGGCTGTCATGGCGTTCGACGCCGAGCGGCGAGGGCGTACTATCTCGACGTCGGAGCTTGCGACCTACACGGGCCATCTGGCCACCGCCGTGACGGATGCGTTGCATTACCACATAGGCCACGGAGAGTACGCGCCGCACGGCGACTCACGCTACCTCGCGGCCTCCGCCGCGCATATCACGCACATGTTGCGCGACACCTTCGAAGATGTGGAGTCGGGCTACTTCAATATTCCCGCCGAGTTCCTTGACGAGTACCACATCGGCCCTTCGGATGTGGAGAGCGCGCCGTATCGGGCGTGGGTCGAGAGCAGGGTTTCCGCTGCGCGTGCCGCTTTCAAGGCAGGAGATGCCTACCTTGCTCAGGTCGAGAATCGCCGCTGTCGCCTTGCGGGCTACACCTACACGGCGCGGTTCACACCGGTTTTGGAGGCCATCGAGCGAGATGGATACCTGCTTCGGCCCCGATACCCAGAAGGCAAAGGGCTGCGAGGCGGCCTCAGGACGACTTGGTCACTGCTCATCGATGCACTAGGGCTGTTGCCACACTCGCGACTCGCCGCGCCGTGAGTGTTCCGGTCTTGACTGTCGTCTAATGCGCGAAAGCGGGGAGCACCATGGAGCGTACCTCTGCCATCATCATCGGAGCCGGGATCGGCGGCATCGCCGCGGCGGCGCACCTGGCTCAGCTCGGCATGCAGGTGACGGTCCTCGAGAAGAATGGGTGGCCAGGCGGTCGTTGCGACCACTTCGAGCGTGAGGGGCACCACTTCAATACTGGTCCCACCCTCTTAATTATGCCGATGGTCTACGAGGCGGAGTTCGCCTCGCTCGGTGTGGCCCTGCGCGAACGACTGGAGTTGCAGCGCGTGGATCCGACCTATCACGTGGTCTTCGATGACGGCAGTCAACTCGCCCTCACGTCTGATCTGCGCGCGATGCATGAGCAGTTGGAGGCAATCGAACGGGGCAGTTTCGGAGCCTATCTGCGCTACCTTGAGGAAGGCGAACGTCATTACCGCGTCGCCATGGATCGCTTGGTGGAACGCGATTTTCGCCATGCCTCGGATTTCTTCGCCGTTGGCAACCTTCCCCTCTTGTTCAGTCTCCAGCCCTTCCTCCCGCATTACCAGCACATGTCGACGTACTTCACCGATCCCCGCCTGAAGGCGGCCTTCACTTTCCAGGACGTGTACATGGGGCTGAGTCCGTTCGAGGCGCCGTCGACGTTCTCCATGATGCCCTACACCGAACTCGCTCATGGCGTCTGGTATCCCGCCGGAGGCATGTACAGCGTGGTGGAGGCACTGATGGAGGTTGCTCGCGACGCAGGGGTTGAATTTGTGTTCCATAGCGCGGTGGATCGGATCGAGGTCGAAGGGACGCATGCCACCGGGGTCGTTCTGGAGGATGGCTGGCACCTGCAGGCGGACGTGCTCGTGGCAAATGCCGATCTCCCCTATGTCTACCAGCATCTGCTCCCGGAAGACCCGTATGCACATGAATTGGCCAACAAGCGGTACTCGTGTTCGGCAATCAGCTTCTTTTGGGGCGTCGATAAGGTGTATCCGGCACTAGGCCCGCACACCCTCTTCATCGCAGACGATTATCGGGAAAACTTCGAGAGCATCACGCAAGGACTGACGGTACCTGAGAATCCGAGCCTATATATTCATGCGCCAGCGCGACTCGATCCGTCAGTGTCCCCACCGGGCCAAGACACCGTGATGGCGGTGGTCCCTGTCGGGCATCTCGATGACATCGGCGCGCAGGACTGGCCACAGCTCAGGGACACGGCACGGCAATCCGTGTTTCGACGGTTGGCGCTGCTGGGGATCGACGACTTGCAGGCGCATCTGAAGTTCGAGGTGAACTACACCCCCCTGTCCTGGCGTAAGCGATACAACCTGATGAAGGGGGCCACGCATGGGTTGTCGCACACGATCACGCAGTTGGGATATTTGCGCCCACACAACCGTCATGCTCACTACCACAATCTGTACTTTGTCGGCGCCAGCACCCATCCGGGAACGGGCGTGCCCACTGCACTCGTCTGTGCCCGTTTGGTCGCTGAACGAGTGACCGAGGAATTGCGTGAGACTGCACTCGTTGGAGCGAAGGATGAGTAGTTGGATGGTACAGTAGCGCCCGCTTCTGAACTATCACGCGCCACGAGGCTCAGCTCCGAAGTCCTGCGGTCCGTGAACTGCGTTATCGCCTAATCTGTGCCTGTGCCTAGACAACCTATGGGAATTCTTGAAGCATTAGAAGGGGACGTCTTCGCCGTGGTCGGCTGGTCGGAGGCGTGCCCCGACGCAGTGGATGTGACGTGGATCCGCCGCGTGGTCCCAGATGAGGGTGACTCCCGACGCTCGCGCTGGCCTACCGTCTCGACCTGGCGGGTGGTGCAATCCGCAATTTTCACCGACGCCCCAACCGAGGCGCGAGGGCTGATCCGCCGCAAGCAGCGTGGGCACGACGTGAAGGTGCTGGACGGCGATCCTGCACCTCGAGGGCGGGCAGTGTGACCTGCTACCCGGTGTATGACCAACGATAATGAGAGACTCCGCTAGGCTGGTATAGACTGGGCGAAGATGGCTGGCGGCAGCTGCTGCAAGGCGCTGTGCGGGCGCTGGGTGTTGTAATCCTCCTTCCACTCTATGATGATCTGCCGCGCCTGGGCGAGGGTGAGGAACCAGTGGGCATTGAGGCATTCGTCGCGGAATTTGCCGTTGAAACTCTCCAGATAACCGTTCTGGGACGGCTTGCCCGGCTCGATGAAGTCCAGGGTCACCTTGCGGGCTGCAGCCCAGACGTCGAGCGCGAGCCCGGCGAACTCTGGCCCGTTATCCACCGTAATCTGCTGGGGCACGCCGTAGTGGTCGACGAGCTGGTCGAGCACGCGGACGACCCGCTGCCCAGGAAGTGACGTGTCGACCTCGATCGCCAGGCATTCGCGCGTGACCGTGTCGAGCACGTTCAAGGTCCGAAAGCGCCGGCCATTGGCCAGGGTGTCCTGCATGAAGTCCATCGCCCAGGCCTGTCCGCGGGTCCAGCTGCGCACTCCTGCCACACGGGGCGGGACCGCCACCCGCTTGCGTTTGCGCCGACGCACGGCCAAGCCCTCCAGGCGATAGAGCCGGTAGACCCGTTTCCGATTGATCGCTCCCCGTTCCCCGTGCTCGCGCTGCAGCAGCACGTGCAAGCGGCGATACCCCCAACGCGGCCGCAGGCCCGCCAAGGCGCGCAACCGCTCGCGCAGCGCCGTCTCGTCGGCACGTCGCCGCTGTCGATACCGCATCGTCGTCCGATGCGCCTGGATCAGCCGACAGGCGCGTCGCTCGGAGAATCGGTAGGTCTCTTGCAGGTAGCCCACGGCCCGCCGGCGGGCCGTGGGCGTCACCCGTTTTTTGCGGTAATGTCCTTCAGCGCCCGATTATCCAGCGTCAAGTCTGCTACCACCTGCTTGAGCTGCCGATTCTCGTCTTCTAACTGACGCAACCGCCGGAGTTGGTTGACCTCGAGGCCGCCATATTGGGCTTTCCAGCGATAGTAGGTCGCGTCGCTGATGCCCGTCTCGCGGCAGACGTCGGAAAGCGCCTGACCCCGTTCGACGCGCTTCAAGATGCCAATGATCTGCTCTTCACTGAACCGACTCTTACGCATGTGATCCGCTCCTCTGCTGTCGGGATTGTCTCACATCCGCTGGTCGCTATTTCGGGTTGCACGTCAAGTGGACCCTCTCGCGGGCTATGAGCGAGGCGCTGCCCCAGCTGGAGGCGGTTGAGCGGGAACGGGGCATCGATTTTGGCGAGATGGTGCGCGAGCGGAGGAGGCCGCGTGGGCTGTCGCTGCCCATCGCCGACAAGGTCCTCCCCTTCCGCGTCAAACCGACCGAGGATCCTGCGGAGGAGCCCAGTCCTCTGCACGTCGGCGATCTGGCGCTGAATGCGGGCAATATCAAAGACGCTGACCTCGCGCGCGCGGCAGCCGCCGATGCCCGAGTGACGGAGGCATGGGGACGATTGGCGGCGGCTGCGGTGTCGCGCGGCGGGTCTTGGAGGAATTGGAGGTGGCGTTTCAAGCCGAGGTGACTGCATATCGGGCAGCGCTCGAATGGACGTCGACCCGCCCGGCTGGTGAGCGTACCTCTCTGAGTGATCATGCCCTGGCGAGTGAGAACGACTAGCATGAGAGGAGAAGCGGCGCCGCGCGCCGCGCAGAGCATGCCAAACAAGCCGTGCAAGAAGCCGACACCGTGGGCCGAGGACCTGACGCCCCCGCCCGAGGTGGCGCAATTGGAGATTGTGGTGTTGCTCGTCGAGGGGAAGATCCAGGTCTTCCGCGACCTGCTGCCTGTCTTTCTGCGGGTCGGCCGCGGCCGCAGGGGAGGCGCTCTGGGCGCTGGACGTGGCAGGCTTCACCGTGCCGGCCCCCGTGAACGAGGTGGACGAGCGGAGCAAGGCGTACCTCGACTACCCGTCGTGTTCACGCAGGCGGGTCGAGCCGCGGCGGAGGCCATCACGGTGACCTACACAGTGCGGGCACGGCGCGTGATCGCGATCCGAGGCGTCAGCGGTGCAGTCTACAACCTATGACCTTCTTTGAAGAGGACCTCGCATGCGGAAGGATGCAGGGAATGTAGTAGCAGGCTGGCGGCCACCTCTGTAACCGCCAGCCTGGTTTACTTAGGACACGACGTGTCGAGGCAGTTGAACACTCAGTTCGCTGGGCCTGCCTTGACCTCGACCTTGACCGTCTTCGGCTTGATCAATTCGGCCTTGGGTGCGTGCAACGTCAACACGCCGTGCTCATAGGTCGCCGTGACGGCCTCTGGACGGAGTCCACGTGGCACGGTGATCGTGCGGAAGAACTCGCCTTCATAGCGCTCCTGCCGCAGGAGGGCTCCCGCCTTCTCCTCTTTCTCCGTCTTCCTCTCCGCGCGGATGGTCAACGTGTCGTCCGTTGCCATGATGTGCAGATCGTCGGGCTTGAATCCCGGGCAGCGACGCTTCAACGACGTACTCGCCCTCCAGCTCGCGGATGTCCACCGGGAAGGTGCGCCCAAACACGTCCAGACGCTCAAGCCCCACAACGCTGCCTTCCAGCAGCCGATTGACCGCATCACGCAGCGGGGTCAACTCTGAAATAGGTTCCCACCTTTGCATTGACATACCATGCCTCCTGTCTCTGGGGAACGAGTGCCTGTCCAGCACCCACGAACATCAATCGCACCGTCGCCGCGCATGCCAATCACGCGGAGGAGACCGGCTCTCTCGCGTCCATCACGGGTGAGCTCTCGTTGCTCGCAGCCACACTGAGGTGTGGAGATGCGGCTTCTTTGCCGGGCAGCGAATCCATGCGGGGCGCTAGCGCGAGCGCCGCTTGGAGAGGACAATCAGCGCGAGGAGGTAGGTCCCAAACGAGCCGGAGAGCACCAGCACCAACAGGAACAACACGTGAGCGAAGCCGTCGAATCCGCTTGGATGATACGCCGCGACAAGCAGCGCCATGCCGACGGTGAACGCCGCCGCCAGGATGCCCAGGATGATGCGATTTGCCAACACCTCAATACGCGCCGAGGTACGCGTCGAAGCTCTCGGGTTGCACGTTGACCTCAAAGCCGCCGCGCTCGATATCGCCGAGGATGCGGTGGAGCTGCCGCGGCAGCTCCATGCCCATCTGCAGGGAGTCGAGCCCGAAGACGGTCATGCTCTTCAGCCATGCGTGCGGCGAGAACTGGCGCCGCAGGTACGCCTCCGCGTAGGGGACGTAGACCTCCATCATGTCGAAGCGGGGATCGAGCGCCACGCCAAGCCCCTCATCCATGCCCAGCGTCTTGACGAGGAGCGCGAGATCCGCCGGGAGGCG
>CAWJCH010000033.1:0-78009 GCA_963841205.1 uncultured Chloroflexia bacterium
CGGGCTTGGTGCCCGTACCCGCGAGGCGTTAGAGCAGGCGGTGGGGGTGGCAGTCGACGCGATCACTCGCCAGGATGCGCTCGCCTGGTTCGCTCACGCCGGCTACCCCCTGCCTGCTGAACCTACTTGAAAGTTGCTTTAAGAGCGTGTCTGAGAAGGGATTAGCCTTCGCTGGTCGCGAGGCGTCGCAGCATGACGCGGGTCATGATGGCATAGAGGACGCACTCCGAGGTCGTGGGCAGGAACTCATAGTCCTTGCTGGTGCGACGCCAGCGCCCGATCCAGCCGAACGTGCGTTCGACGACCCATCGCCGCGGCAGCACCTGGAAGCCCCGCGGCAGCTCCGGCGGCTCCTGCCCCGGTCCCACCCAACGCCAGCGGCGTGGCTTGCGCACGACCGCCACCGTCCAGCCCAGCGTCTGCTCCACCCACTCCTTGAAGCTGCCTTGGTAGGCGGTATCGACCCACAGATGCCGCAGGCGGGGCAGGGCGTGCGCCCGGTCGGCAATCGCTTCGAGCAACCGCTGCCCGCCCACGCCATCGGGCACGTTGGCCGGGTGGACCAGGGCTTTGACGACCAGGCCGGTCGTCTCGACCAACAGGTGGCGTTTGCGCCCCTTCACTTTCTTGCCGCCGTCAAACCCCGATGAGCTGGGCGGGCCCCTTTTTCCGTGGTCTTCACACTCTGGCTGTCGACAATCCCGGCGCTGGGGGTCGTGGCTCGGCCCGCGTGCACCCGCAGGCGCTCGCGCAGGATCGTGTGGATCCGCTCCCAGTCGCCGCTCAACCGCCAGGCCCGCCAGTAGTGGGAGACCGTCTTGCACGGCGGGACGTCGTGCGGCAGCGCCCGCCAGGCGACCCCCCCACGCAGCCAGTAGCTGACGGCATCGACGATCTCGCGCAGGTCCACGCTGCGCGGCCGCCCGCCCGGCTGGGCCGCGGGCAACAAGGGGGCGAGCAGCGCCCATTCCGCATCATGCAGATCGCTCGGATACCGACGACGGGGCATACGGCACCTCTTTCGCTGGCGCCGCGTGGCTCCTCCCGCCGGCTCGCCACCTCCTGTCCCCGCACGATCCGTGCCCTTCTCAGACACGCTCTAGTACTACAGTGACGGTTACTCGTCTATCCAGGGTTCGCGGGAGTGGGCGTAGGGTGCAGGATCGCACAGATGCGGTCCCACAGACCGTCCTCACACCAGCGCTGATAGCGGCTGTAGGCGGTATGCCAAGAGCCGTAGGCCGCCGGCATCTCTCGCCAGGGAACCCCGGTGCGCATGATCGCGAGCAGGCCCTCGAGCAGACGGCGGTGGTCGAGTGCCGGCCGGCCACGAGGGGGCTTTTGCGGTGGCAAGAGGGAGGCAATCTGCTGCCAGAGGGAGTCGCTGAGCGCCGCTGTCCCAGCGAGCGCGGTCGGGAGTGGTGGGTCAGGAGGCTGATGCCGCGGCTGGCGGACTGCCCGCCGCGCGACATGCCCCCGGCGCGCGACCGCTTGGTGCTGGCGACGCCACTGCGACCAGTGCAGCCGCTGCGCGCGCGCGGCGCCGCTGGGCTCGGCAAGCAGAAGCAAGAGACGCCGTACCTCGGGCAGGGTCAGGGGGATGTGCTCGTGGGAAGCTCCCCCCCTTTCCCGTCCAGGGCAGTGCTCTGGCGGGTGAGGTCGCGGGTGACTTCGAGCGCGGCATGGGCGAGCAGGGCCAGGGTGATGTAGCGAGACCAGGCGTCGTAACGACGCACCTCGTACTGATCGAGCCCCACCTCCCCCTTGGCCTGCTCAAAGCCTTCCTCAATCGTCCAGCGCCGGCCCGCTACCCGCACCATCTCGGTCACCGGCGTGTCCACGGGGCCGTACACCCGGTAGTAGGCCAGCTTGGTAGGATCGCTGCGGCTGCGGCGCGCGAGCAGCCAATGGGCCTTGCCCGCCGCTCCGGCGTACGGCAGCGCCAGACACGCCCAGTCATACCAGCGCGGACCTTGAGTGCCCATCCCTGCCGACAGCCGTGTCCAGGCCTCGGCGGGCAGGTCCGCGACCAAATGCTCCACCGTGCGCTGGTGGCCACGGGTCCAGATGGCATGCGTCTGGGCCACCGCCAGCACGTAGTGGCGCCCTTGTCCTTCCAGCCAGCGCCGCAGTTCGTCGGCGCTATAGACCGTGTCGCCGACCACCCACTGCGCGGGAACCCCGGCCGCAAAGGCGCGCGCCAAGAGCTCCCGGGCGATCTCGCCCTTGGTGGCGAAGCCCACGCCTGCGGGGATATGCGCCTCCGCGCGCCGGTCGGCGTCCCCCATCCACTCGTCGGGCAGATACAGCGCGCGGTCGATGAAGGCGGCGCCCCGCTCGGCGGCGTAGAGCAGGAAGACCCCGATCTGCTGATTCTCGCGTCGGCCCGCCGTGCCGCTGTATTGCCGTGCGACCCCCGCCGACTTGGTCCCCTTCTTCACGAACCCCGTCTCGTCGATGACCAGTACCCCACTGCGCTCGTCGCCCAGGTGCTCCACGACGTACCGGCGCAGCTCGTCGCGCACGGCCTCCGCGTCCCAGTCGGCGTCGGTGAAGAGCCGCTGGACCCCTTGTGGACCCGCCTCGCCGAGCCCTTCGGCGAGCTGCCAGCTATTCTTGCGCTCCACCTGATCCAGCAGCCCCTCCAGGTAGCGCCGCACCCGTTCGCGCATCTCCCGCCGGTGGAAATAGCCCCCGATACGCCCGTGGACCTCGTCCAGTGCCCCCACCGCTCCCACCGCTGCCAAGACCTCGTCAGCCTGCCGCTCGTCCGCTGCCAGGAGGTGCTCTGCCATGTGCTTCCCCTCTCCAGTCTTGCTGGAAAGTCTAGCACTGCCCGTCAACAACCGTCACTGTAGTACTAGTGCAGACGGCTACGTCGAGGCATATAGCACGAGTCCCGATTACGCCTTCCCCATGCCGACACGTCGTGATCTCATTTGGCGGCGGAACTGGTCGATGTCCTTCTCTACTGCCCACATTCCGCACGAGCGGTTGGTGCGAATCTCGCATTTTCCCACGACGCCGGCCCCTCGATACGGCAAGTGGGACCAGGCCCCCCACCATGTACCTGGGCCTGGTCCCACTCACGCGGCTGTCACCCGTGCGCGTCGGCTGCCGCTACCGGATGAACGTGAAGCGCAACTCGCTCCCCTCGCGCCGCCAGCTATACGTCAGACCCCGCGACTTCGCGATCGGCTCGAACATCCACCAGAACCCCTCCACTTCCTCCGGCGAGAGCCTAAACATACCAAGCAGCTCCTGGTCGGGCCAGGTGCCTGTCACCACCTCGCTGCGGGCGTCGTCCCCCTCCACCGAGAGCACGTTCATCCCCGCGCTCGCGCAGTTCAGCGCGAGCGCCGTCGCCGCCTCGCGCGCCGTCGTGATGCCCGTCCATCCCGGCGCGAACGCTGCTCCCACGAATGCCGCCCAGTGGCGGCTGTCGTGCCCCTGCGCCTTGGCGTAGGCGAGCCCGCCCAGAATCATCGCGTTGACATTGCCCTGGGCCTGCGCCTGGATGGCCTCCTGCGGAAAGGGAAACGCCGGAAGTCCGTCTGCCATTGCCATTCTCCTCAGAGCTTGCCAGGAACGTGCCTGTGCGGCCGCCTACCGTCAGGGCGTCCATTTACCTCATCGCACTGTAACATTCCACTGTCCGCACGGTCAATTGGTGAGATGATAGAGGGTGCGATACAAGATGAACTGCTACTGGGACGCCAAGGTTAGTAACCTGAGCGGGAGCGAGGGTGACGGCATAGCCGAACTGTCCGAGCCGACGTACGTGATGACGCTCCCGCCTTCGCCTGATCTGCCGCATGGAACTGCAGAAGTGACTTGTCCTGAAATCGGCAGGTCTGCGTGATCCCCAACATTCGCAGGCAGTGGGGGGCGGCCGACATAGGACGATGCCGCGAGGGTGAGATAGCGGGGGAGTGCGACGGTGTGGCGAGGCGCGAACCGAGGGATGGGGGGGGCCAGTTTCGCGGGGCTCTATCTCCTATCCCCGTTGGCGATTGACCGGCTCCGCGCCGCGCTCGTATACTGCGCGCACCGCCGCGTTGCCAGCGAAGGAGGATTGCCCCATGAGCGCTATGACCACCGCGAGCGAGCCAGCCAGCACAGGCTCAACTGCCGCCACGCACCGCATAACATGCCCGCTCTGCGAGGCCACTTGCGGGCTAGAGGTCACCACCAGCGGACGCGCCGTGCTCAGCATCCGCGGCAACAAAGACGACGTCTTCAGCCACGGCTACATCTGCCCCAAGGCCCATGCGCTCAAAGAGCTCGACGCGGACCCCGACCGCCTGCGTGCACCGCTCATTCGCGACGGCGAGACGTGGCGCGAGGCCACGTGGGATGAGGCATTCGCCGAGGTCGAGCGCCTGCTGACGCCGATCCTCCAGCGCGACGGGCACGACGCCGTCGCCGTCTATCTCGGCAACCCCAACGTCCACAATCTCGCCGGCCAGCTCTACAACACGCCCCTGTTGCGCACCCTCGGCACGCGCAATATCTTCTCCGCCAGCACGCTGGACCAGATGCCGAAGCAGGTCGCTGCCGGGCTGATGTTCGGTACCAGCCTCAGCATCCCTATCCCCGACGTCGACACCACCGAATACGTGCTGATCCTCGGCGCCAACCCGCTCGTCTCCAATGGCAGCCTGATGACCGCTCCAGATATGCGGGGACGTATCCGCGCGATCCTCGCCCGCGGCGGCAAAGTCGTCGTGCTCGATCCGCGACGCACGCGCACCGCCGAAGAAGCCAGCGAGCACGTCTTCCTGCGCCCCGGCGCCGACGCGCAACTCCTCTTCGCGATGGTCCACGTCCTCTTCGCCGAAGGCCTCACCCGCCCTGGACGCCTTGCAGATCATCTGAGCGGGATCGAGGAGGTGCGCGCCGCGTCCGAGCCGTTCACGCCCGAGGCCGTCGCATCGATCACCGGCGTCGCGCCCGACACGATCCGCCGTCTGGCACGCGAGCTGGCAGCCGCCGAGCGCGCGGTGGTCTACGGGCGCATCGGCACCTGCACGCAGGAGTTCGGCACACTGGCGAGCTGGCTGGTGGATGTCCTCAACGCCCTCACCGGCAACCTCGACCGCCCCGGCGGCGCGCTCTTCCCCAAGGCCGCGGCGGGCGGGCGCAACACCAGCGGCGCACCGGGGACCGGCCCGGGAGTTCGCTTCGGACCCAAGCACAGCCGCGTCCGCGACTTCCCGCAGATCTACGGCGAACTTCCGACGGCATGCCTCGCCGAGGAGATCGAGACGCCGGGCGTGGGACAGGTCCGCGCGCTGATCACCATCGCCGGCAATCCCGCCCTCAGCGCGCCCAACGGCGACCGGCTGGCCGCCGCGCTCGACACCCTCGAATGCCTCGTCTGCGTCGACGCCTACCTCAACGAGACCTCGCGCCACGCGCACGTCATCCTGCCGCCGCCCTCGCCGCTGGAGCGCGCGCACTACGATCTCGCCTTCTATCAACTCTCCATCCGCAACATTGCCCATTACTCGCCGCCGGTCTTCCCGCGCGACACGGCCGCGATGGATGAATGGGAGATCCTGCTACGCCTCACGGGCATCGCCGCAGGCCAGGGTCCCGACGCCGACCTCGCCGCGCTCGACGATCTCATCGCCCACCAACTCGTCAGTCGCGAGGTGCGGACGGCCGGATCGCCTGTCGCGGGGCGCGACGCGATGGAGATGCTGGCCACACTCCAGCCGAGGCGCGGTCCCGTGCGACTGCTCGACTTCCTGCTGCGCGTCGGACCCTACGGCGACGCTTTCGGCGCGACCCCCGAAGGCCTGACCTTGTCGCGCCTGGAAGCCGAACCGAACGGCATTGATCTCGGCCCCCTCCAGCCGCGCATCCCCGAGGTGCTCCGCACCCCCTCGGGCAAGGTCGAGCTTGCGCCGCAGCCGCTGCTGGCGGATGTCGAACGCTTGCGGGCCTCGCTCACCCAGCCGCGGCCCGATCTCGTGCTGATCGGGCGTCGTGAGCTGCGCTCCAACAACTCGTGGATGCACAACCTGCCCGCGCTGGTGAAGGGCGACGACCCTTGCACACTGCTGATGCACCCCGCCGACGCGGCCCGCCTGGGCCTGGTGGACGACGCCACGGCGCGTGTCACCTCGGAGGCGAGCTGTGTGACGGCGCCCGTCGCGCTGACGGAGACGGTGATGCCCGGCGTGGTGAGCCTGCCGCATGGCTGGGGCCACGGCCAGCCCGGTGCGCGCCTGCGCGTGGCGGCGGAGCATGCCGGCGTAAATCTCAATCGCCTGACGGCGGACACGCGGATCGAGCCGCTCTCCGGTAACGCCCTGCTCAGCGGCACGCCCGTTCGCGTCGAGCGCGCGTGACCACGGGCATCAGCGTCGTCGCCGCGTCGGCGTCGCGTCTTTCCGCGCAGTTTTCACCGTTGCCGCTGTCGAGGTCATACTCGCGGCGGCTGTGGAGTCGCCCCGCCCATCCGGACAGATTTGGTTGCGCAGCAGGTGCAGGATCTCCATCTGCTGCTCGTTGATCGTGTACAGCAGATCAACTTCTTCGGCTTCGTGGTCGTCGCGAATGTGATCCTTCTGCGCCGACCGATTCTGGCTCATCATCACAAAGGTGCTGAGAAATATCGCTTCGAGGCTCACCAGCAGAGTGAGCAAACCGAACGGAAACGGCTCGAAACGGAACAGAATCCATAGCAAGAACCAACATGAATGGATGCCGACGAAGAGCCAGGACCCGACAAACCCGGTGATGGCGTCCGCCGCACGCTCGCCCAGTCCATGCGGAACGTGGATGTAGCTCCTTGACTTCCCCGCCCTCTCCCGTGCCACAGGAATCTTCTTCGCAGCCACGCTCGCCATGCGCCACCCCCTCACGTCGCCCCGACCGCTCGCGGCGAGCCGATATGAGCACCGGTCGCTCGCGGCGGCCATTCTCAGCCATTGTATCGCTGCGAGCACGGAGGGGCAATGCGGTGAGGTGAAGAATTGCGCCTACTTCAGCACGGGGATGCTGACGAATTGCGCGAGCCACGCACCGAAGTGAAGCTTGACGGCGAAGGTGCCTGCGATGAGCAGCAGGGTCCCAATGACGTAGAGGAAGCGGAAGAGCCGGGGGATGAACTCCTCAATGTTCGAGAAGCCAAAGAGCGAGGGAGTCTTGCTCTCGATCTGATACATCTTCAATACGCCCGGGAATCCGGGCTGTTCCTCGATGCTCTGCAGTTGGGCGTAGCGGAAATTGAGCATTGCTCGATACTTCTCGAGGAGGCGATGCCACTGCCGGCTGATCACATATCCGGCGAACGCGATGAACACCTGGACTACGAGCAGCGAGGTGCTCGTCAGCGCGCCCTGCTGCGCCAGAAATGCGATAGCGCCCACCAGCAGCGAGTTGATCGAAAGATAAAGACTATTGGCGGTCTGGCGTCGATCGGTGATCTTCGCGGTATCCTCGACGAAGAGTGGGTAGACGTCCCACGTGCCGAACTGCCCTGGCAGATTGTTGTTCCCCGGCAATCCAGAGGTCATGGCACTTCCCCCTCCACGTGAAGCGGTCACCACGTCGCACGAATCGTCGGGTGCTAGCCGCTTGTCGCGCCCGATTCTAGCAGAGCGCCGTGCGGGTGTAAAGCGTCGTGTCTCCTACCAAACGGACTTCAGCCCGCCCCTTTGTACGCTGGTACTTCAGCGCCACACTCCCCTTGAGCGAGACATTCAACACCGCCCTTGCTTTCCGTGCGCCGTCGTGGTACCGTATGAGAACAAAAGTTCTGACTGGCTCTTCCACTATCCCCCGTATCGCATTTCCCCCCGATCCCTCGCCCTCCAAGGAGGCCGCCGTGCATGCCAACGCCGCTCCCGTGCTTCCTTTCTGGCGCGCCCGCAGGTGTTCGCACCCCGCGCCGCCACTTCCGCCTCGCGATCTTTTCCGTCCCTGGGATGCCCAATCCCTTTGAATTCACCCTCGGACCTCGCTTTCCGACGCAAAAGCGGAAGAAAGCGGAAAGCGTTCGCGAGCGCTCCACCGACTGCGTGCGACCGTCATCTCCCAATATTACCCGGCTGTGGACGGCCCACCCTACGGACGTTATAGTGGTAGCCGTTCCCTGCGGTTTCCTGCGACGCCACAAGCGCATCGCGGCGGTACGTAACAGATGCGGTGGAGTGGTGGACCCATGATCAGCTCCCAGGCAACCCTCAGCGTCCCCAAGGCGCGCGTCCAGTTCACGCGCCTTGCAGGCTCCGTCTGGCTCCAGGCGCTGGGGATCGGCCTGCTCGCCTTCGCCTTCATGCTGTACCACCTCGGCAACGCCTCGCTGTGGACCGACGAGGCCTTCTCCGTCAACGTCGCCCGCATGTCGTTGGCCGGCGTCTGGCAGACCTTCACCGGCGGCGAAGTGAACATGGTACTCTACTACGCCCTGCTCCACTTCTGGCTGGGCCTCGTCTCCGCCCTCGGCCTCCAGCAGACCGAGTTCCTCATCCGCGTGCCGTCGGCCTTCTTCGCCGCGCTCGCCGCCGCCAGCGTCTATCTGCTCGCCCAGCGCTTCCTCGGCCTGCTCGCCGCCATAGCCGCCACCGGCGTCTTCCTCTTCAACCAGCAGCAGCTCCTCGCCGCGCAAGAGGCCCGCTCGTATAGCATGCAGGTCTTCCTCGTCGTCGTCATGTGGGGCTGCTTCCTCACCCTCCTCCTCCGCCAATCGGGCCGCGGCTGGTGGGCTGGCTACATCCTGTCAAGTGTGCTGGCCAGCTACGCCCACGCCATCAGCGCGCTCGTCCTCGTCACTCAGGCGGGCATCTTCGCGCTGCTCCTGATCCTGCCGACTCCCTATCGCCCCCGCGCCCGCGAATTGTTCCGCCCGATGCTCGTCAGCTTCGCCGTCATCCTCGCACTCGTCCTCCCGTTGGGCCTGGTGAGCGGCGGCGCCGCCAAGGTGCAGTGGCTCTCCGCGCCGCACCCGCGCGACGTCGTACATGCCTATATGGTCCTCGGACCCAACAGCAGCAAGACCTTCCTCGCCTTCGTGCTCGTACTCGCCATCGCCGCCGGCGCCAGCTTCGTCGCCCTGCGCGGACGCGATCCCGCTTGGTTCGCCTTCCTCGCGCGGTGGCGTGCCTCGGCCAGCGCCTTGCTCGCCCGGGTGGACGAGCGCGCGGTGCTCCTCGCTGCCCTGATACTCTGGGCTGTCGTCCCGCTGATCCTGGCCTACTTCATCTCGCAGATCGGCCCCTCATACCGCTACTTCTCCGACGCGCACCTCGTCATGCTCGTGCCCGCGCTCGGCCTTCTGCTCGCCTTCGCCGCCACCAGCATCCCCTGGCGTCCGGCCGCCTGGGGCGCGGGCGTCGCCATCGTCGCCATCATGGCGCTCACCCTGCCGCAGTACTTCGGCCTCTTCCGCGAGGACTGGCGCACACCCGTGCAGTGGGTCCAGCAGCGCTACCAGCCGAACGACGGCGCCCTCTGTGAGGTCTACGCGGCGGAGACCTGCAATGTGCCGATGTTCCACTACTACCCGACCGACGACCCCGCCGTCTCCGCCATGCTGGCCGGCGCCCCGCAGAATGTGGACGACGCCGCCCTCGCCGCTTACGCCGCCCAACATCCGCATCTCTTCTTCATCATCGGCTCGCCCACCAACGACGCCGCCGCGACCCAGCAGCGCGCCGTCGAGTCCTGGCTCGACGCCCACTACCGCCTCGTCACCCAGTACCTCGGCTGGATCATCGTGCGCGAGTACGACACGACCGCCGGCCCCAATCCGTAGCGCCCGACGACCCGCGAGCAGCATAGGCAGGTGCAGGAGCAGCGACATGCGCGCGAAGGGGCTGATCTTCGATCTGGACGAGACCCTGGTGGAGGACCAGGAGGCGACGCGCCGCGCCCTCATTGCCGCCGCGCGCACCCAGTACGGCGATTCTCCCACCGCCTCGCCCGATGATCTCGCCCGCGCCGTCTGGGAGACCTCCAGCGCCCTCTGGGTCGCCTCGCCGCACCTATCCTACGCCGAGGCGATCGGCCTCTCTTCGTGGGAGGCGCTCTGGGCGCGCTTCGACGGCGACCGACCGGAGGTGCGCGCCCTCGCCGCGTGGGCGCCCGGCTATCGCCGCCAATCCTGGCACGCGGCCCTCGCCTCGCTGGGGAGAGACGCCTCAGACGACTCCCTGCTCGACCGCCTCCAAGCGACCTTCCTCGCCGAGCGCCGCGCGACGCACATCCTCTTCCCCGACGCCGTCCCCGCGCTGGAGCGATTGCGCGGACCCTACCAGCTGGCGATCCTCACCAACGGCGACTCCGGCCTCCAGCGTGAGAAGGTCTCCGGCGCACGGCTGGACGACTACTTCGCGGTGGTCGTCGCCTCCGGCGATATCGGCGCGGGCAAGCCCGATCCCCGCATCTACGCCCATACGCTGACAGCGTTCGGCATCGCGCCGGACGAGGCCGTCATGATCGGCGACAATCCGATCAACGACGTTGCCGGCGCGCAGGAGGCCGGCATGCGCGGCGTCTGGCTCAACCGCGACGGTATCTTGGGCGCCCCACCCGCCGGCGTGCGGCCCGACGCCACGATTGCCTCCCTCGACGAGCTGGACGCTGCGCTGGGCGGCATCCACACAGGTGGACGCAATGCCTCGGAGTCATAGACTCCCGCTTGAAAGCGGGGGCTTGCAGCTACCCCGCGAGGGGCGCCGCGTTTGGCGGTATGACGGCCGCCCGGCCACGAGCACGAATGTTCATGGCCGCGTTCAGGTCCGCATGGGCAGAGTATCCACACGCGACACAGAGGAACTGCGCTTGCGACTTTCGATTCGCCCGCTCACAGTGCCCACACTGGCTGCACGTCTGGCTGGTATACGCCGGGTTGACGTAGACGACCCGGACACCGGCCAATGCCGCCTTGTAGGCGATGAAGGCCCGGAGTTGGAAGAAGGCCCAACTGTGCAGCACTCTCCGCTGGCGCTTGCCCGTAACCGTTCGCTTCGCGCGGATGCGCTGCCGAATGCCTTTGAGGTCTTCGAGGGCAATGCCGCGCGAAGTGTCTTAGGCGGGAATGCGCTTGCGTTCCAAGCCGAGTCCGTCTTGATGCAGCCAGCCATCAATGGTCCGCGCTTGGCTGGCGTAGGCGCGAAGGTAATGCAGGGTCACTTTACGCGAATCAGGGACGGGGCCACGAGGACGCATGCCTGTGTGCTGCTCAATCACATCAGCCGCCGTAGCCAAGAAGCCCTGCAAGCCATACAGCGACCACTGCGGTGCGTAAGCCCAGTTGCTGCGCGGCATGGAAACCAGACTCCCATCGCCATCGAAGTAGCCCAACAGGAACGCATGATGCAGCACGGATGGGAGTTGAGCGGGCCACTCAAGGCAGGAACTCTTGCGCGGTATTACCCCAAAGCGTGCCAGGTCAGCCACGAGTTGCGGCGAGGATATACCAAACTGGATGGATGTCGCTCGTTGTTGCAGTGGCGAACAGGGGGCCAATTCATCACGCACGAACTCTACAAGGCGCGTATCTTTGGTGTGAAGTTTCAGCCGGATGCGTGGCTCCTCACTGCTGACGGTTCCATCGGCAGCGAGCAGACCCACGATATAAGCCTTCAAAGGAGTATCCAGCACGCTGAAATAATCGTGGCGAATAGCCTGCGTTGCCATGGTACGGTCACGCAAGACACCCAGAAAGCGTGCCCGCCGACGAATGCCGATTGCCGTGTGACCCAGCACATCAGCCAAGGTGTCCACTGGTGTATTTGCATAGTGGGTAGTCAGGTACACATCCTGTTCTGCCGTCCACGGGCGCTGTGTTTTGCTCATTCTGCCTTCTTCTTATGCCGCCGCTTCTATGCTATTCCCGGCGACAGGAGGCGAAACGGCAATTTGCGCCGTCTGCACAATGGCCTTCGACAGACAGTGGTTGACATCGCGAGCGAAACGCCGTTCCCGCCCGCTCCGCTTCTTCAAGAGCCGCTTGCTCGACTTTGTGCCCTTCTTCTGGAGCTTGCCGCGGAAGCGGCTGTAGCGGGCGCGTACCTGATTGACGTGGGCATGCTTCGGGCCGGAGGAGTGGTTCAGGAACTCGCCGTCCGAGGTGGCTGCCAGCGTGAGCACACCCAGGTCTACCCCCAGAAAGTCATCGGTAGCCGTGGGTGTTGGCTCTGGCGCATCAACGGTGATCGCCAGGAAGAACGTGTCGTGACGATAGAGCAGATCGGCTTGCCCGCGCTGGCGTTGCAGCATTCCCTCGGCGTAGGCACCAAAGCGGAACGGCACTTCGAGACGCCCATCCAGCGTCAAGAGCGAGACGCGATCCACGCGCGGGAACGAGCAGATACGCTCGTCATAGGTCATCGCGCCGTGCGGGCGGAAGCGCGGCCGAATCGTGCGATCCCGCTTGTACGCCTCCACCACCTTGGCAATGGCCCGTATCGCCATCTGCGAGGACAGACCAAACTGCTCACGGATGCCGTAGTAGACCAGCTTCTGCAACTCGATCTTGTTCGCCATGCGTTCGCGAAAGGCCACCGCCGCGATGTCATTGCAGGCGGCATTGAACGTCTCCAGCGTCCGCACGAGCGCGGCATGCTGTTCGGGTGCCGGTGCGAGCTTGACGAGCAGGGTTTGTTTCATAGAACAAGCATACTGCTAATTGAGGATATACGTCAATGACGATATGCGTCAATGATGTAGTGCTGTCTACGGACGGTGGCGCATTCCTCCCCGCCATGAATGGCCGGGGCTTCCAGCGCCGATTCCTGTGATCATGCGGCACGGCGAACGGCATGCCCCCGCATGCGCGGCGCGGGTAGAATGGACCTGCGGCGACATAGCCAGCGAAAGGTGGCGACCAATGGCGAAGGATCCATTGGAGATTGTGGATGCGTGGGTCGCGGCGGCGAACGAACTAGACGCCGAACGGCTCGTCTCGCTCTCCGATCCCCAGATCGAGATCGTCGGGCCGCACGGCTCTGGATCCGGGCAGCAACTGCTGCGCGATTGGCTGGCGCGCGCCGGATTGACTCTGGAGACGTCGCGGCGTTTCGCTCGCGACTCCTCGGTGGAGTTGGAGCAGCGCGGCATCTGGCGCACGGCGGAGACGGGTGAGATCACCGGCGATGAGCTGGTGGCCTCTGCCTTCGAGGTAGACGACGAGCGCGTAACCCAATTCGCCCGCTTCGACACCCTCGACGATGCCCTGCGCGCCGCGGGATTGCAGGCATCCGATGAAATCGTGTAGGCCGGCAAGAAGAGGCGCGAGGCGGTGGCGATGAGCGCGTGGCAGTTCCCGCAGGTGCCGCAGCCGCCAGAGTGGCGCATCGAGTGGGACGATCTGTTGCTGCGCTTCGCGTGGCTCCGCGCGATGGCCGGCGTGCCGCAGGAGCCACAGTACCACGCTGAGGGTGATGTCGCCGTCCACACACGCATGGTTGCGGATGCGCTGGCGTGCATGGAGGCATGGCGTGCGCTGCCCGCCGAGGATCGCGGCGTCCTCTTCGCCGCGGCGCTGCTGCACGATGTCGCCAAGCCCGCGCGCACTCGCGTCGAGCTGGATGGCCGCATCGCTTCGCCGGGGCACGCCCGCGCCGGCGCGACGATGGCGCGCTACCTCCTCTGGCGCGGCGATGGGCTGGACGCGCCTCCGCCGCCGGCCTGGCGCGAGACGGTGGCCCACCTCGTCCGCTGGCACGGCTTGCCACTCTGGTTCTTCGAGAAAGAGGATCCCCAGAGGGCCGTCATCGCCGCCAGCATGACCGCGCGGCTCGACCACGTCGCCCTCTTGGCCGAGGCCGACGTGCGCGGGCGCATCTGCGCCGACCAGGATGAGCTGCTCGCGCGGATCGATCTCTTCCACGCCTACAGCGAAGAGCTGCAGTGCGCCACCACCGCGCGCGCCTTCCCCACCGACCACAGCCGCTTCATCTATCTCAGCGGCACCACCCCTGGCGATCCGGACTACGAAGCCTATGACGACACCACCTGCGAGGTCGTCCTGCTCTCCGGCCTGCCCGGCGCAGGGAAGGATACTTGGCTCCGGGCGAACCTGCCGGAGTGGCCCGCCATCTCGCTCGACGCGATCCGCCGAGAGCAGGGTATCTCGCCTGAGGCTGACCAGGGTCCCGTCGCGCAGGAGGCCAAGCGACGCGCACGTGAGCTACTGCGCACGCGGACCTCGTTCGCCTGGAACGCGACCAACGTCACGCGGGCGATGCGCGCCCAGCTCATCGAACTCTTCGCGGCCTACCACGCCCGCGTCCGCATCGTCTACCTCGAAGCGCCCTATGCCACGCTACTGGAGCGCAACCGCGGCCGTAGCGCGCCAGTCCCCGAGGACGTGATCGACCGCATGGCGCGGCGGTTCGACCTCCCCGATGTCACCGAGGCGCGCTCCGTTGAGTGGCTGGTGGACGGCGAGCGCGTCGATCCCTGGCGTTGACACTCCCTACGGCTGAAGCCGGGGGATGCTCGGTTCGTCCCCGCAGGCTACCCCGCGAGTCCCCGAAGGGCCTGCCCGGCCCATTGGATGTTGCGCGCCGCGTTCTCGTCCCGATCGAGGACGAGGCCGCAGTGTGGACAGACGTGGGTCCGCACGCTCAACGCTTTGGGGATGCGTGACCCACAGCCGCTGCAGTCCTGGCTGGTGTAGGCGGGTGGCACGGCGACGACCCGACGCCCGGCGCATGCTGCCTTGGCCTCGAGGATGGCGCGGAACGCCGCCCAGCCCGCGTCCGCGATGGACGTGGCGAGGTGGTGATTCCGCACCAGGTTGGCGACCCGCAGGTCTTCGAGGTAGATCGTGTCGTAGTGGCGCAGCAGGTGCAGGGCCGTCTTGTGGTGGAAGTCGGCGCGCTGGCGCTTGACGTGCTGGTGCGCCCTGGCGAGCAGTGCCACCGCCTTCTTGCGCCGTGTGCCGCCCTTCTTGCGGCGAGCAACCTTGCGCTGGACCTTGATCAGTCGCTTCTCGGCCTTCCGATAGTGACGTGGATTCTCAACCGCCTCCCCCTCGGCGGTAACGAGGAACACCCGCAGGCCGACGTCAATACCCGTCGCTTTGCCGGTAGCCGGCAAGGGCCGGGCGGGGACGTCGGCGCAGGAGAGAATGACATACCAGCCGTCCGCCTCCTGGGAGATGGTGATGGTCTTGGGCGTTCCCTCCAGGGGACGCGACCAGCGGACGGCGATGCGGCCGATCTTGGAGAGGATGAGGATGCGGCTCTCCAATCGCGCGCCGTTCTCGTACTGCGGATAGGTGAAGCTGTGGTACCGGTTGCGCCCCTGGAAGCGGGGATAGCCCGCCGTTTCACCTGCCTTCACCCGACGGAAGAACGCTTGGTAGGCGCTCTCGACGCGCAAGACCACGTCCTGCAAGACCTGGCTGTGGACCTCGGCATAGTCGGGCATCGCCTCCTTGATGCCGGGCAATTCGGCCTTCTGCTGGTAGTAGCTGACCGAGACGCCGCGCATCCGCCACGCCTCACGCCGCTCGCCAAGGGCGGCGTTGTAGACGTGGCGGCAGAGCATCAGGGTCCGCCCCAGTATCCGCTCCTGTTCAAGCGTGGGCTGGAGCTTGTACTTGTAACTCTTGTGCGTCGTCGGCTCTGCCACGGATCAGTGTCCCTTTTGGCTTGCCACGAAGCGTTTCGGCGTTTGCGCCGTCATCCCGCCCGTGGTGCTGACGAAGTATAAGTTCGTCCACAGCGAGGGCAGGCGCCGCTTGAGCGCAGAGAACGCCGCGGCCAGCTCATGTGACGAGTGGCCTTTCAGGGGCTTCACCGGCCGGTGCATCCCACATCGGAGGTGCCGCCGACGAGCACAACCTTCAGCCGTTCATCTATGGGGGGCGTCAGCACCTTGCTCCAGTACTTGGGGCAGCACACGACGTGATACCGACAGAGAGAGACGACGTCGTGGTCGCCGCGCAGGCCGTTCATGCAGGCAGTCTACGACGAGAGACGACAGCGTGACGACTATTCGCACTGTTGGCGTCGCCCGCGGGCGACAGGGCTCACATCCCCCTGCCTAAAGGCAGGGGGATGTGAGCCCTGATGTTGCTAAGCGGCGACCTGCGGGTCATACCCCGGCGCCCCAATGGCGCGAGCGACGAACTCCGCCATGGTGGCGACGTAGGCGTCCGGGTCGTAGCCATAGGCGCCGCAGTGCCCTGCGCCATCCACGAAATACGTCTCGAGCGGGACGTTGCCGAGCTTGGCGGCGGCAGCGATGCGCCGGGCGTGCGCGATGGGGATGAAGGGGTCGCCCGCCGTGTGGATCAGCAGGATCGGCGCCCGACGCTCCGCCTGCTCGGCGTGCCGGAGCGCCCGCGTCCGCTTGAAGACGGACTCGGGGCGCCCGATCAGCGGATAGCCGTAGCGCAGGCGGAAAATCGGGCGGCTCGCCGCCACGGCGGTCCACGCAACTGCGGGCACGAGGCGTCTCAGCATCCGCGCGGGAGGCGCCCACGTGGCGCTCTCGGCGATGAGCTGCCACGCGACCAGCGTCCGCAGGATCTCGTCTAGCCGCGCGTACGGACTATCGGCGATGATCGCGGCGACCTCGGGATGCGGCGGCAGCAGTAGCGCCGTGGCCGCCCCCATCGAGAATCCGTGGAGGATAATGCGCCCCGACAGCGTCTCGGGCTGGCTCGCCGCGAGATCGACCGCCGCGCGGAGATCGTGAACCTCTGCCATGCCGCCCGTCGTGGCGGCGGCACCACTGTCGCCGTGCCCGCGGAAATCGAAGGCCAGCACGTTATAGCCCTGGGTGTACTCCAGCAGGGCGACCGGTCGCATGCGGGCGCGCGGCGTGCGATAGCCATGGCAGATGATCACCGTCGGCGCGGGGCGCGGCTGCGCCCAGAACTCGCCACGTAGCTCGGGCCCCTTCGGCGCGCGGAAGGTCAGCGCCCGTTGCAGGGCCCGCGGCGGATCGGGCAGCGTGATGGGCATGCCCGCCACGCCGCCAATCTGGGCCAGTTGTGCGTCATCGAGCTCGCGGTGCGGGCTCGAAAGCTCATCGATGAAGCGATTGGCGACGGCGGCGATCCCACTGCTGACGGCGAGGGTCATCACGCCGAGGCCGGTCGCGGCGATCGGCAGCCAGCGCCGCGGATGCGCGACCATCGGCAGCGCGGGCAAGCCTGCTGCATCGCCTTTGAGGCTCACTGAGGACATTGTGGACATCTGCGCACCCTCCTTCGCGGCATCCTCGCAGCCGCATCGACAGCACTTCGTCGTCTGTCGTGCGGGCCATCGCTCCTGCTCTCTTCGAGTCGAGCGGTGGCGCTCAGGTTTCGGAGACGATCGGGCTAGGAACTGCTGGGGGTACCGCTAGGAGGTCGGATCCGGGGTCGCCGGGGAAAAGGTCCAGCGCGAACGAGGGATGAGCCGTCGCCGGGGTACTCTGCGGTGTCAACCCGCGGCCTCAGCGGGTTTGGACGAAGTGATATGCAAGCCACGTGCCACATCGAACATGCGTGCTGCCCATCATTCTCCTAGTTATGTATACGCTCGTGCCGCGTTCCAAGTAGTACTGAAGAGCGGCATTTCACCGCGCCTTTACACGGCAGCGTTATGCTTGGCGAATGCGGCCTCTGGCGCCGCCTGGCGAGATCGCGCCGGGGTGTCGCCGATCGCGGGGAACATGAGGAGGTGTGCGGTGGAATTGCGGCGGATCTGCGTCTTTGCAGGATCGAGCCTCGGCGCGCGTGAGGCGTATGCCTCGGCCGCCGAGGAGTTGGGCCGCGAAATTGCGCGGCGTAATATGGGCCTCGTCTACGGCGGCGCCAGCCGCGGGCTGATGGGCGTGGTGGCGGACGCGGCGCTGGCCGAGGGCGGCGAGGTCATCGGCGTGCTGCCGCGCGGCCTCTTCTCGCGGGAGGTCGCGCACACCAGGTTGACGCAACTGCGCGAGGTTGGCAGCATGCACGAGCGCAAGGCGTTGATGTCGGACCTCGCGGATGGCTTCGTCGCGCTGCCCGGTGGTTTCGGCACCTTCGACGAGCTCTTCGAGATCGTCACGTGGGCGCAGATCGGGCTGCACCGCAAGCCGATCGGCCTGCTCGACGTAGACGGCTACTACGGCCCGCTGCTGCAGCTGGCGGCACACGCCGAAACCGAGGGCTTCGTCCCCTCCGGCAACAGCGACCTATTCTTGCGCAGCGACGACCCCGCTGCCCTGCTCGACGCCCTTGCCACCTCTCGCACGCCACGCGCTCCCGAGATGGCGAGGCCCGCTGTCGAGCGTTAGTTTGAGATGCGTCCAGGTCCGTCCAGGTCAGGGGTAGGGGTAGGGGTAGGGGCGCGACGCGTCGCGCCCGGCTGTCTCGGTTGCGCACGCGGCCAGTTACGCCCTTCGCGCTCGTCTTAGCCCGCCTGATCCGCCGACGGCGCCGCCTCGATCTGCTGTACCTGCGCGGCCTCGAAGGCGGCATCCTCCTCGGCATACTTGATGCGGTCACGGGCCTGCTGCTCGCGCTCGCTGCGGGCGAGCCAGATGAAGAAGACGATGCTGAGTAGGCCGATGTCGATGGTGTTACCGGGGACGGCGAGCAGTGCCCCGGCCAGTGCTTGATCCGTCATGGGGGTCAGTCCGAAGATGCGCGGCGCATTGGTGTAGACGGCATAGAATGGGCCGGGCGCGAAGATCGCGAAGATGCCGAAGATATCCAGCGGCAGGCTCTCCAGCACGAGATACAGCATCTGCAGCGGATTCGACATGCGCGTGTGGCGATCCATCGGGGTCAGCAGCGGCCACCACGTCAGGACGCCAGCGACGAGGAAACACAAGCTTTCGAAATTGTGCAGCGCCTGATTATGCAAGCCGTTGGTATAGAGGGGATTGGTGTGCCAGATCAGGATAATCAGGTTGAAGGCCAGCGCGCAGAGAATCGTGAACGACAGGCCACGCGTGGCGTCGCGCAGCGCGCGCAGCGGCAATAACAGGGTGACGAGCCACTCCGGCAGGCCAAGCATCAGCAGCGGCGCGGTGACGGTGGTGAGGATGAAGAGCTGAAAGGTATGCGCCGCGAAGAGGTAGTAGCGGCCCAGCGTGTCGAGCGGCGTGATCAGCGTCAACGCCAGCGAGAGCCAGCCCAGCACGAAGAGCACGATACGCCGCGTCTCGACGGGCTCCTCCCCGCGTTGGCGGCGGAGGGGCCCGATGGCGTAGACATAGCCCCCCAGCAGCAAGGCCAAGGCCAACAGCACGACAGGATCGAAGTTCCAGGTGGTAGGAGCGGGCAGTGGTTGCATGCGACGCCTTGCCGAGACTAGTGACATCTCCCCACGGCTGAAAGCCGGGGCTTCTAGGAGTTGAACCCCACGCCATGATGCCCCAAGGCGAGAGCGAAAGCTCGCAAGCAGTGCAGCATCTCGGCGTGGAGATTGCCGTGGGCCATTCATCCCTAGCCCTCAAGGACGGGGCCTTGTGGCGGGGAGAGAGGCAAGCGGGACGCGGGCATACCAGCTCCTCGCAGGTGCGCCCGCACACCGCCTAGCATAGCACCGCGCGCGCGCGCGGACAAATACGTGCGGGCCAGAGTTCACACGATGTCACGATGCACTTCGATCGTCTCGCCGTGATCCCAGCGGGCACGCCTGCACTGTTGAGCGCTTTCGCGGTATCCTCACTCAGTTGCAAGCACTCCAACAAGTGGCTTGTCCCCAATGCGGGAAGCGTTGCCCAAGACAGTGTGCTGGACATAGCCGCACCGCCATGAGAATTCATGTCTAGGCTACGGTCTGCCCTTCGCGCGCGCCGACGGCGATCCGCACGGGAGCGGTCCGCGAGGGCCGCTTGACCATCATCCGGTTGGCCGAGGCGAGCGCGCGGACGAAGAGCCAGGCGGCGATGAGCGCGGCGCACGCGAGCGAGGCCCACATGATGACCAACGCCAGGGACGGGATTGGCGTTACTCACCAAGGTATTGGCGAACCACGCGAGGTTCACCTGGCTGGCCGCCTCGACGCCGAAGACCTGCGGCAGATAGTAGAGCGTCGCGCCGAGCACGAGGAAGACCGTCGCCAGGCGATAGGCCTGGAGGTCGTCGTCCACGCGGCGCACCATCTTGACGGCGAGCGCCAGCAGCAGGCAGAGCGCGGCGATGGGGCCGGTCAGGGGCAGCGGATTGTTGGCCACGATGTTGGGCTGGAAGAAGACCCAGCTCAGCGCGAAGGTGAGCACGATGAGCGCGTCGCGCAGCAGGAGGTAGGTCATCCACCAGATGTCGGCGCCGAGGCGCAGGCCGCAGCGTCTGAGGGTGCGCAGCACGTAGGGGCGGCCCAGGTGCAGCACCAGGGTCATCGTCCAGAGGACGGGCAGGAAGGCGACGATGGTGGCGATCAGCCAGGTCGAACCGCCTTGGACGAGCGCTTGGGTGAGGGCTTGGGTCAGTTGGTCGGGCGTCATGGCATGGCTCCTCTTGTGTGTCCCCGCGAGGGGGGAGTGATGCGGTCGTCGACGTTGCCGCTACTGGATCGCCTGCTGGATCGCTGGGCTGGGAGCCTCTACCGCCTCGTCTTCGGGCCTGCCGCCGGTGCGCAGCGCGTAGAACGCCGCGATCGCGCCCATCAGGGCCAGCAAGCCGATCGAGACGTAGGCGAGACCGACGGCCCAGGACGGGTTGGTGTTCGTCACGAGGGCGTTGCTGAAATCGAGGAAGCTGCCGGTGACGACGGCGTTGGCCTGCACGCCGAAGAGGTAGGGGATGAAGTAGAAGGCGGCGCCGAGCGCCAGCAGATACGTGACGGCGCTGTAGCTGCGCGCGTTCTGGTCCGGGTCGCCCATCAGCTTGATCAGCAGCACGCCGAAGAGGCACGCCGCCGCGAGGCCGCCGGTCAGCGGCAGGGCGTCGGTGACGACGACGTCCGGGAAGAAGAACATGAAGCTCATGATCACGCCGGAGGCGATCAGGAGGTCGCGCAGGCCGACGTAGATCAGCCAGAGCAGGTCGGCGCCGAGGCGCAACGTGAAGCGGTCGATCATGTCGAGGAGGTAGGGGCGACCGAGGTGCAGGCCGAGGATCACCAGCCAGAGGATCGGCAGGACCGCGGCGAGCGTCCCCTCGAGGAACTGCTCGCCGCCGCCGTTGATGGCGGAGACGATGGAGTTGGTCAGGTCTTGCGGCGAAATTGCGGCGAGTACCGATAACATGGAAGAACCTCCCCAAGCAGAGTCGATGGTGGACGCTAGTCGGTGGTCGCGGTCGGCGCTGGCGTCTGCCTGCCGACGACGTGCATGGTGGGACAGAGGTAGGCGAGGTCGCAGCGCAGGCAGCGGGCCGCCTCATGCCGGGCCTGCTCCTCGGTGAACCCCGCGGCGAACTCCTGCTTTCGATCGCGTGCGACGCCGGACTTGAAGGGCATCTCCGCGCGCGGGGTGGGACGCAGGTCGAGCGAGACGACGCCGCCCTTCGGCAGCGTCGAGCGGGTCTCGTACTCGTCCTCGGGCAGCTCGGTGATCGCGTCGGGCGGCAGCTTCTGCAGGTAGGCGTGGATCGACCGCGCGGCCAACCTGCCGTGCTCGGCGGCGTGGATCACGGTCTTGGGGCCGTAGGTGACGTCGCCCGCCGCGAAGACGCCGGGCGCGCCGGTGGCGAGCGTCGTGGGGTTGATCAGCAGGCCGCCCCACGCGGTCGACCTCGACGCTGGTGCCTTGCGGCAAGAACGAGGGATCGGGCGCCTCGCCGACGGCGACGAGCACGACGTCGCAGGCCAGGTCGAACGCGGCGTCCGCGACCGGCACCGGCCTGCGCCGACCCTGCTCGTCGGGCTCGCCGAGCGTCATGCGCTGGCAGCGAATCGCCGTCACGCGATCGCCCCCGACGATGCGCACGGGCGCCGCCAGCTCGTGCAGGTGGATACCCTCCTCCACGGCGGCATGCACCTCGTCTTGCTGCGCGGGCATCTCGGCCCGGCTGCGGCGATAGAGGATGTGGACCTCGGTCGCACCCGCGCGCAGGGCCGAGCGTGCCGCGTCCATCGCCGTGCTGCCGCCGCCCACCACGGCGACGACGCCTGCGAGCTGCGTGTCGGGCTCGAGGTTGAACTGTTTCAGGAACGTCGTGGCGGGGACGACGCCCTCCAGCGCTTCGCCCGGCACGCCAAGGCGCTGGCTCTGTTGCGCGCCCACCGCCAGCAGGACCGCGTCGAATTCGGCCTGCAACTCGGTCAGCTCGACGTCGCGGCCGACCGCCGTGTTGAGGCGGAAGGTCACGCCGAGGTCGCGGATCGCGTCGAGGTCGCGATGGAGCTCGACGCGCGGCAGGCGATACTCCGGGATGCCGATCGCCAGCATGCCGCCGGCGACCGGCATGGCGTCGATGACGGTCACGCCGTAGCCGCGGCGCGCCAGGTAGTACGCCGCGCTGAGTCCCGTCGGCCCTCCCCCGACGACGGCGACCTGCTCCGCGTGCTGGTGCAGCGGCGGACGCACGGTACGCTTCCACGGCGACGCGTTATCGGTCACGAATCGCTTGAGATCGCGAATGGCGATCGGCGCGTCGAACTCGCCGCGGCGGCACACGTCTTCGCAGGGCGCCGTGCAGATGCGACCGCAGATCACGGGGAAGGGGTTCGGCTCGGACGCGACGCGCAGGGCCTCGTCGTAGCGGCCTTCGGCGATCAGGCTGACGTAGAGGCCCGCGTTGGTGCCGACCGGGCACGCCGCCTGGCAGGGCGCGCGCAGATCCTCCGCGCGCTCACCAAGCCACGTGCGGTACGACTGCCACACCGCGGTGCGCTCGGCGACATGCCAGGCGTCGCGCGCGCCCCAGGGGATCTCGCCGGGCGCTGCGGGCGTGGCGCGGGTGTACGCGTCGAGCGGCTGCCAGCCGTCGCTCGCCGGCAGGTGCGTGACGATGCCCCGCCGCGCGAGCGCGACCTCGGCGACGCCGCCCTCGATCGTGATCGCGTTGGTCGGGCATTCCTGCGCGCAGACCTGGCACCCGACGCACTCCGCGACCTGGACGGGTGCGAGCATCATCCACGCGCGGAGTCCGTTGACGCCGGGGATGGGGCTGCGCCGCTGGGACGCAGCAGCGAGTTCACCCGGCTCGGTGGGCCTCGTCATGTCGAGGCAACGCACCGGGCACAGGTCCATACAGATGCCGCAGTTGATGCATGCGTGCTCGTTGACCTGAAAGCGATACGCCATACGACTCCCTCTCGGTGTTTCCCCTTGCAGAGGCGGCGCGGGTGGCTCTCAATCGGCTCCGGCGCGCCACCGCAGCTGGGACACGCGCAGCTTGTGCCACTGGCAGCATGCCGGGGACGCATCACGCGGCCATCTCCTGCGTCGCGAGCAACCTCACATCTGCATCACGTCATGGGTGCAACGACTGCGTGCCTGGGGAAGATCGACTCCTGCGCGCACCGCTTCGGCGTGTCGCGCACGGCGCTCATGGTGTCGGGCGGGCGGAGATTGCGCACCCACCGCCGCAGCTAGTTCGCGAGTTCGAGCGCGACGCGAGACGCGCTGCGGGTCGCCGCATGAGCGGCACCGCGACCGCGGTTAGCATAAGCAATACTAAATATAAAGTTACCGAAATGCGTGCTGGACTTTGGCAATTATGTCGGGTACACTTCCATTATCATCGGTGAGGCGAGGCTGATTTCTCGCTAAACCACGACGCGAACGCTGGCTGTTTCCGCTTCGCTCGGCGCGACAGGCTGATTTCTGTCGGGCCATCACACACGACCGAGCGGGCTGTTTTCCGCGACGTCATCTCCGCGCGTGCGGGCTGTTTCCGCCAGAGGTCCCGGCGCTGTGATCGGGTACGCGACACGCGGTTCACTGAAAAGGACAGGATGCATCCTGTCCTTTCTCGTTTTCCCGGCGCGATCTCCGCCTTTCCTCCCCCGCTCCCACGTCGCCTTTCGCCCGCGCTCCCCCTCGCCCCTGTGCCTCTCCGTTGCCCAAGCCGCTTCGCCTCCTATCCAGCCGCTGCCATCCGCAGTACAATGGGGAATGCACGCGCGATTGCCTGCCGCGAGGCATAGGGTCCGCCCCAGCTTTGGCTCAATGTCTTCGAGCCGCGCAGCGCCGTCGCCATTCGCCGTATGGAGCGCCATGATCTGCCCGAATTGTGGAACCGCCAATCCTCCACACGCTAAGTTCTGCATCGAATGCGGTCACCCGTTGCCGCGTCTCTGCGCGAACTGCGGCGCGGAGAATCCCGTCGCCGCGCGCTTCTGCAACCAGTGCGGCTATCCGCTGCAGACAGAGGCCGGCACCGTACATGTCGCGCCGTCCGAGGTTCCATTCGCCGCCACTCAGACGTTCGCCGATGCGCCGAGTGACGCGGCGGCTTCAGGTGCCGCCATCACCCACGATGGCGAGGATCGCGCCGAGGAGCGGCGAATCGTCACCGTGCTCTTCGCGGACATCACCAGCTCGACCGCGCTCGCCGAGGGGCTCGACGCCGAGGATGTGCGCTCGCTGCTGGCCGGCTTCTTCGCCACGATGGCGCGCGAGATCCATCGCCACGGCGGTACCGTCGAGAAGTATATCGGCGACGCCGTGATGGCCGTCTTCGGCTCGCCCGTCGCCCACGAAGACGATCCGATCCGTGCCGTGCGCGCCGCCTTCGACATGCGCGAGGCCCTGCGGCGCTACAACGACGAGCGTGCCGCGGCGGACGGCAGCGCGCCGCCACTCCAGATGCGCATCGGCATCAATACCGGCGATGTGGTGGCGGCCAGCGGCGCGGCGGAGGGGCGCGATTTCCTCATTACAGGTGACGCGGTCAACGTCGCGGCGCGGCTCCAGCAGGTGGCGGCCCCCGGCGCGATCGTGCTCGGCCCGCGGACGTATCGCGCGACAACGGGAATCGTCATAACGCAGGCGCTGCCGCCGATCAAGCTGCGCGGCAAGTCGGCTCCCGCGCGCCCGTGGGAGGCCATCGCGCTGGTGGACTCCGGTGCGCCGCCGATGTCGCGCCCGCGCGGCATGCAGGGGCTGCGCGCGCCGCTGGTGGGCCGCGACGTGGAGCTGAGCCTGCTCCGCACAGTCTTCGCGCGAGTGACGGGCGAACGTCGCCCCCATCTCGTGACCATCCTCGGCGCGCCAGGCATCGGCAAGACGCGGCTGGCGCGCGAGTTCGTCGTTGACGTCGCAGGCGCGGACGCGGCGGGAGAACAGCCCGTGGTGCTGCAGGGCCGCTGCCCGCAGTACGGTGAGGCGATCACCTACTGGCCGCTCGCCGAGATGCTACGCGCGCTCTGTGGCTTCACGGCGCTCGAACCTGCCACCTCGGCGCGGGCCAAGTTGCTCGACACGGTCCGCGTGACCCTCCGCGAGGCGGGCCGCACCGAAGACCCCGACGTCCTTGCGACCTATCTCGGCTACACCATAGGCATCGAGTCAACTGCCCGCCGCGATGCGCTGCTGCCCAGCGACGGCCAGCAGCTGCAGGACGGGCTGCTGCGCGCCTGGCGTACCTTCTTCGAAGCGCTTGCCGCCCCGCGTGGCCTGATCGTACTGATCGACGACATTCACTGGGCCGACGGCGCGCTGCTGGCGCTGCTCGGCTATATCGCCGAGCGCGCGTCGCGGGTGCCGCTGCTGCTGCTCTGCCCCGCGCGCCCCGAACTGCTGGAGCGCCGGCCAGACTGGGGCGGCGGCAAGCGCAACTACGCGATGATTAGCCTTGAGGCGCTCTCGCCAAACGACGCGGAC
This sequence comes from uncultured Chloroflexia bacterium, assembly GCA_963841205.1. Taxonomy (GTDB): domain Bacteria; phylum Chloroflexota; class Ktedonobacteria; order Ktedonobacterales; family JADMIN01; genus CAWAWP01. The sequence continues at coordinate 25,669 of CAWJCH010000033.1, forward strand.
CGGCTCGTGCGGGCACTACTGCCCGGCGATGGCATCCCCGAAAGCCTCCGGCAGGGCATCCTGCGCAAGGGCGAGGGCAACCCCTTCTATTTCGAGGAGATCATCCGCATGCTCGCCGACCGCGGCATCCTCGCGCTAGACGGCGAATCGAGCCTGACGTGGCGGGTCGCGCCAGAGTGGCAGGGCAGCACGGAGGTGACGGACCCCCTGATCCCGGATACCGTCCAAGGGGTGCTGGCCGCGCGCCTCGATCTCTTGACCGATGTGGAGCGCGATATCCTCCAGCATGCCTCCGTGATCGGGCGCTCGTTCTGGCCGGGAGCGCTGCGCAACCTGCATCCCCGCGCCGAAGACGACCTTGACGGCGTGCTGGCCGCCTTGCAGGCGAAGGACTTGATCCGCGAGAGCGAGCGCTCCGAGTCCAGCGTCGCCCCGCCCGACGAGACGCTCTACACCTTCACCCACGCCCTCACCCGCGAAGTGACCTACGCGACGATCCCGCGCACGCGACGCGCGCACGAGCATCAGAAGGTGGCCGAGTGGCTCGAGGCGATGGCGCAGGGACGCGAGGCGCAGTTCGCCGAGCTGATCGCCCAGCACTACAGTCGCTACTATCAGCAGGCCAACCTCGCGCGGGCGCGCAACAACGCCCGCCGGCAAGCCGTGCGCGACAAGGTCATCCACTACCTCCTGCTGGCGGGCGAGCAGGCGGCAGCGCGTCGCGTCGGCGGCAAAGCGGAACGCTACTTCACCGAGGCACTCACCATGCTCGAAGAGGATGCCCTCGCCGAAGACGTGCCCAAACGCGTCGAGGTTTTCATGCGCCGCGGCGACAGTTACTGGGCGCAGCTGCGCGGCGATGCGGCCTGGAGCGATTTCCGCGAGGCGCTGCGGCTCTGGTCGTCGTACAGCGCCTTCATGGTGGACGGCACGGCTGGCTCGCCCGAGCACGACGACCCCATGCGCGCGCCGGTCGGCGCCGACGGCGTGATGGCCTCGTTGACGCCGCCCAGCCTGCGCGCCGGGCCAGTTGCCTTGCCGATCGACTGGCGCTCGTGGGGGCTGCGGCTGTACCGCGCGCTCGTGCTGTTGCCGTCGCGCCTTCCGAGCCTTTTCCAGCAGCCGCCAACCCACGAGGAGTTGCTGCCGTATCTCGAAGAAGGGCTACGCCTGGTGGACGAACTGCGGCAGCGCGAGACGCTGGACGGCGCGGCCCTGCTGGCAGCGAAGGCGTTCTTCTGGTGGTCCTGGCCCGAGCAGCGCGGCGAACGCGAATTGGTGGATGCCCTGCGCGGCGCACAGGAGGCGGTGCGCATCACTGAGGCGCTCGAGGAGCCGCGCGGCGCCTCCGAGGCGCTCGACGCCCTCGGCAACATCCAGGCGATCACCACCGACCTGGGCGGCTCGTTGGCAAGCCAGTCGCGGCGGCTGTATTGGGCGCAGCGGCTCGAAGATACCGCCGAGCTGGTCGATATTCACGGCGAGGTCTGCATGGCGCATACGCTGGTGGGAGACTTCTCCGATGCGGTCGAGCACGGGCGCGAGTCGCTGGTGATGGCGACGGCCACCGATGCCGACCTGCTGCGGATGCGCGCCCTGCGAAGCCTGACCATCGCCTACTTTGAGTGGGATCGGTGGCCGGAGACAATCCGCACCGGTGAGGAGTTGAACCAAGTGGCGCGCGGCGCGATCCTCCCGCAGACCTCGCACCACCGCTGGGCGCTGCTCGCCTGGGCCATCGCCCTTGCGCGCACCGGCGAGCGCGACGCCGCGGACGCACTGACGCGCCGGGTGAGCATGGTCGCCGACCGTAGCGAAGAGCAATACGTCGAACTCTTCAAGGCGCGGCTGGCGCTGGCGCGCGGCGCAACGAAGGAGGCGCGGCAACTGCTGCTCTCGGCGGTCGAGGCGCGTTCGGGCCGCTTCATCCTGCCCGCGCTGCTGGCCGAGTTGGCCGAGCTCGGCGCGCGCACAGGCGAGCGAGCCCTTTTCGATCGCTACGCCGCGCAGGCGCTGGAGCTCGGCTGGCGCTCCGGTGCGCGGAAGGCCCAGGCACAGGCGGCGCGCGCGCGTGGCATCGTCGGCGTCTCCGACGAGCAGTGGGACGACGCCTTCGCCGATCTCCAGTCCGCCCTCAGCCGCTACCTGGAGTTGGGGACGGCATGGGAGGAGGCGCGCACGCGCTACGCCCTCTCCGGCCTCTATCAGCGGCGCGGGGCGGCGGGCGACGCCGAACTGGCGCACGCCGAGCTGCAGCGCGCGCTGCTCCTCTTCGAGGAGCAGAAAGCGGTGCGCGACATCGCGCGGGTCCGCGCCGCGCTAGCAGGCGGCGACGTACGACTGCCGCAGGCCGCGCCAGGGGGCAGCTATGGCTGATCTCGCCGAGACGCCGCGCACGCGCGACACTCTCCATGCGATCCGGCGCACCCCTGCCTTCTGCCACCTCTGTGGCACGCGGTTGGAGGCGCGTTTCTTCCGTCACAGCAACGGCCTGACGTTCTGCGAAGCCTGCTCGGCGTCACGCCCGCGTTGCCCGCGCTGCTCCGCCCCGCTGGATGACGTCACGCTGGCGCATGCACGGCTCTCGCCCGCGCACGGACCGACGCTCTGCCGCCGGTGCACACGCACCGCACCGCGCTGCGCCGCCTGCGCCCAGGCCATCGTCGGCTCCTGGTACACGTTCGAGGAGTTGATGCCAGCGCCGGTGCCGCGTCGCTTCTGCGAGCGCTGTGTCGCGTCACGCCCGCGCTGCGACATCTGTCGCGTGCCCGTCGCCGCCAACGTCGGCCCCATGGACGACGGACAGTATCGCTGCGGGCGCTGCGCCGCCGAGATGGTGCTGGGTGATTCGGCGGTCGCCGCCGTCTACGCCGATGCCTTGCGCGCCTTCGCCCAGATCGCCGGACCCCTTCACGACCGCCCGCGCTTCGAGGTCGTCTCGCGGCTGCGCATGGGTGAGATCCGACGCCGATACGAGCCGATCGCCCCGGCGGATGCGCAGACCATGGCCGATGGCTACCACGTGCTCGGTTTCTTCGTCCGCGCACAGGGCCGCAGCGCGATCTACGTCGAGCGGGCGCTGCCGCGCGGCCTGTTGCTCGGCACCTTTGCCCACGAGCTGGGTCACGCCTGGCAGGCCACCCAGGCTCCCGATCTGCGCGATCCGCTGCTCTGCGAGGGATTCGCTGAGTGGGTCGCCCACAGCGTCCTCAGCGCCAGCGGCCTCCGCGCGATGGCTGCCCGCGCCGCGCGCCGCGACGACCTCTACGGCCGCGGCCTGCGCCACTACCTCCAGATCGAGTTGCACCGAGGCCGCCCCGGCGTCCTCGCCATCGCTCGTGGGAGGTGACGGCGAGGGACGCACCTCGGCCCATCGTACGGGATACTGCTGCGGCGGAGAGGTCCTCGTGCTCACTCGGCAATATACAAGACAATGCGCCCGCGCCCGTGACCGCTCTGGCTCAATTCGTGAGCTTGCCTCGCCTCCCGAAGAGGGAAGGTGCGGGCGATCGTCGCTTTGACTTGGCCCTCTCCAATCAACTGAGCGATCATGCGTAAGAGGTCGCTGGTGGGTTGGGCAGCATTTTTCCTGGCGTGAATGTCATAGTGCTCTGCTAATAGGGGAGATGGCTCTTCAAGCAGAGAGACAAGTGTTCCGCCACGCTTGACCACTCGCATGGAGCGCTGGAGCGTCTCTCCGCCGATCGTGTCTAAAACCAGGTCCACGTCGCGCACACGCTGCTCAAACGGCGTCGAGGTGTAATCGATCACGGTTTCCGCGCCCAGAGATCTGACAAAGTCCAGGTTGGCCGTCGAGGTCGTCCCGATCACCCTTGCGCCCTTCCACCTGGCAAACTGCACCGCGAATGAGCCAACGCCACCAGCCGCCCCATGGACCAGGACACGTTGACCTGCTTGCAACGCTCCATCTTCAAAGAGGGCTGTCCAGGCAATCGTCGCTCCACCGGAGACGGTGGCGGCTTCGTCAAAACGGAGGGTATCTGGCTTCTCTGCCAGCAAGCTGAATGTCTTCGGACCCAAGGCCGGTGGCGCTGCAGCCGTCAGTGTGTACTCAGCATACGCGCCATTCGTGCTCCGTCCAAACACCGCTTGCCCGACCTCGAATGTCGTCACGTGGGGACCGATCCCTTCCACCACACCAGCTATAGCAGAGCCGGGGATGTGGGGCAATGTGACTGCACGAACAGCCTGAAAGAGGCCTTGACGAAGCTTCCACTCGGCGGGGAGGACTCCCGCCGCAACTATGCGAACGAGTACCTCGCCCGCCTGCGGTTCTGGGCGCGGCACCTGCTCGAGCCTAAGCTGTTCCGGCCCTCCATACTGATGGACGCGTATCGCTTGCATCGTGGGCTTCGACACCGAAGATCCGCCCCTCTCTTCTAAATCGCCGTGAAGACGCTAGCAGATCGTGAGGCTGTTGGTTCGCGTCTGCGCCGTACAAAATGCCAGAAGTGGAAGCGCCCTCATCAGAAAAGGACCGCGCCGAGATCCGACGCTCTCTCTTGAGATGCGCCTGAAAACGCTGGCGTAATCGTGATGCTGCTGCTTCGCGGCGCGACAAAGAAGGGAGCGCCTCATCGCCGCGTGAGCGAAGGAGCGGCACGTCCTCTAGATTTCTCATCTCTCCGCGGGGGGGTCACGGTGTATGGTGGAGGCCGGTCGTCATAGCGTCTGGTCGCGGTTCGTCGTGCTGGCGTACGCCGTGGTCTCGCTGCTGCGTCCGGTGCTGGCGGGCCGCCACGCCCGCGGCGGCGAACGGACCGAGGCCGCGCGGGTGGTCGCGACGCACGGCACAAGTCCGTCGCGCATTTCGCTCTGGGAGCCGACAAGTGCTACTTCGGTCCGCGTCGCGCCGCACGGTTATCGCCATCGAGAGGCCGGCGGCGTGGCGCTGGCGCTGGCGATCGGTGGACCGGCGGAGGAGCACGAGGCGACCATCCGCGAGGTTCTGCGCCTACTCTCGCCGACAAGATTGGGCCGTAGCGTGGTATCAGGCGACCGCGGAGACGCGTCTCCTCTTCCGCCGCGCGGGGCTGCATGACTACAAGATCGGCGAAGAGGCGGTCGTAGACCTCGGCACGTTCACCCAGCAAGGCAAGATCGGCGAGCGCGTGCGTCACGCCGTCTCGCGCGCCAGGCGCGGCGGTGTCACTGTGCGGATCTGGCAGGGCGAGGCGATTCCCGACGCCATCTTCGCCGGGATGAAGCGCGTCTCTGCTGCCTGGATGGGCGGCCATGGCGCCTCGTCGCAGATGGGTTTCAGCATGGGACGCTTCCCCGCAGAGTGGTCGCCCGATCTGCTCACCGCCGTGGCGCTCGATGCCGAGGGCGAGGTGCAAGCTTTCACCACGTGGACGCCGCTCTACGCTGGCAATGGCTGGGCGCTGGACGCCATGCGCCGCCTGCCCGACGCGACCCCCGGCGCGATGGAGCTGCTGGTCGCCGAGGGCTTCGCCTGGGCACGCGAACGCGGCTGCGCCCGCGCGTCGCTGGGCCTGGTCCCGCTGGCGGGCCTCTGCGAAGACACGACATGTGACGGCGAGGGTGGCGTCGCTCCATCGCTCGTCGAGCTCGGCGCGGCCTATCTCCAGCGGCGCAGGCTGCTGCTCGGCAACTACGCAGCGCTGGCACGATGCAAAGGCGAGTTCCAGCCAGCGTGGGAGCCACGGTATCTCGTCGTTGCCGACCGCGCCGCGCTGCCGAGCGTCCTCCGCGCGATGGTCTACGTCCACAGCTACACCAGCCGCAGCATCCTCAAAGAGGCCGCGCTGGCCCTCCGCCCCAGAAAGCGACTGCACGAACTGAGCGCGCCGCCTGAGCGGATTAAGCTCGCTTAGAATCGACCGGTGGCGTCTGCGCATCCCGCCAACCCGCGACTCGCACCGGAACTCACGCCGGGAGGTTGCGAGCACCCCACCGCCATCACACTAGCCCCGGGAAGAAGTCTGTCTTGATGCGCGCGCGCCGCACGCCCAAGTGATGCAGCGCCTGCTCCGTCGCGCGGACCATATCGGGCGGCCCAGAGATGTAGAAGGTGCGCTCGCGATAATCGGGGATCGCCGACGCTATCATGCGCTCGGTGATCCGCCCCGTATGGCCGTTCCAGTCCTTCGGCAGCGCGGACGTGTCGGTCAGCGTGTATGCAACCCGCGCGCCGAGCGCCGACTGCGCTTCGGCCAGCACGTCGCGATAGGCGATCTCGCCCGCAACCCGATTCGCATAGAGCAGCGTGATGTCGCGCCGCTGCTTCGTGTCCACCAGATACTTCAGCATACTGCGATACGGCGTGATGCCGACGCCGCCGGCGATGAAGGCAAGCTTCTGCCTGCGGTCGGCGGGCAGTGTGAAATCCCCGGCGACCTGCCCGGCGGCGAGGCTCGCCCGGTTTGGCATCGCCGCCATCGCGCGCTTGAAGCTGCTGCCGCGCGGGTAGAAGCGCACGCCAAGGTGAATCGTGTCCTCCGTCGGCGACGAGGCCAGCGTGAAGTAGCGACGATTACCTCGGCTGTCGGGGTGCGGGTGCTCCAGCGTACACTCGATGTACTGGCCGGGGGCGAAGGCCAGCCGGTGCGAAGGTGTGAAGGTGAAATCGAGGATGTCCGGCGCGAGCCTGGTCTTCTTCTTCAGACTGAGCACGACGCGCCACTTGGGGCTGAAGAGATACGCGAAGACGTTGCCGGTGACGAGCGCCAGCTCCGGCGTGGAATAGAGCGAGAGCACGTGGATCTGCGGGATGAAGAGGAAACCAGTGAGCACCGCGTAGATGCGCTTGAAGTCGCGCGTCGGCGGCGACGAGATCGGCTCGGTCAGCATGATCGACGCGAAGAAGATCAGCGGCGACTCGAAGACCAGTTGTTGCAGCTCGCGCCCCAGGTTGAGCTGCGATGCCACGCTCACGCCGACGACCGTGACGAGCGCCGCCGCGAGGAAGAAGCCGGCCATCTCCTCCTGCCGCACCTTGCGCACGATCAGTATGCCGCCGATCACCACCGCCGGGAGCATGCTGCCCGTGCCGACCCACCAGCTCGCCGGCTCGCCCAGCGCGAACGCGGTGATCACCACGGCGATCGCAGCGGGATTGAAGATGTGCTTGCCGTGGAGCGCCAACAGGTACTTCGCGGCCATCGCCAGCACCGCCGCCCATCCCAGCAGTTGCAACCCGTCGAGCGATCCGACGGGATCGAGAATCAACGCGAGGATCAGCGCCGTGATGAAAGCCGATTCGACGTTGGTCGGCACCTCGAAGGCCCACGCCAGGATCGCGTTCACCGCCCAGCAGGCGAAGGCGAGGAACGCCGCCGAGACGATCAGCCACGCCGGCGAGTACGGCAGCAGTCCGACCTGGCAGAGGATCGCGGCAACGACGACGTAGCCGATCAGCACGTAGAGCGTCAGCCGGTACATCGTGATGCGGTCGAGAAAGTAATCGATGGGCGCCATCATAGGTGGAGGACAAGCCTTTCAAATCCGCTGGTGAAGGTGGCGATGCCGTTGCGGTCGATCTGATAGCCCTCCAGTCCATGACGCCGTTCGATGAATCGGATGCCGTGCGCGCCCATCGCGAAGGCAGCCGTGGCGAAGCGATCCGCCTCATACACGTCCGGTCCGACCACGCTGAGGCTGACCACGTCGAGGATCGATTCCCCCGGCCGGTGCGGATCGTAGATGTGCTGCCCCCGGATGGCTGTGCCGGAGGTCGCGATGCCGCAGTTCGTCAGCGCGAGGATCTTCACGTTCTCGTCGCGGTTGAAGGGGTTGCGGATGCCCACTCGCCACGGCTCGCCCCGCTTCGTGCCGCCGATCTGCGCGTCACCTCCTGCGTCCACGTAGTAGTCGCGAAAGCCGCGATCGGCCAGGAGCTGCGCCGCGTTGCGGATCGCCCAGCCCTTGACGATGCCTGACGGATCGATCTGGCCGTCGCGCTCGATATCGAAATAGCCGTCCGTTTCGCACCGGGTCTCGTCGGCCAGCGCGAGGATGGTGCGCACATCGCCGCCGCACGCCTGGGGCGAAAGCTCGCCGCGATTGATCCGCGAGATCGTGCTCGTCGCCTTATAGGTGCTGAACGTCTCGTCGACATCGGCGAAGTACGCGAACACGGCGTCGATCTCCGCCAGGGTGACGCGGGGATCGAGGATCTCGACGGTGATCGGCATGCCCATCAGCAGGCGCGTCTGTTTCATGATGGCCCGACTTACGCCTTCGCTTTGCTGAGCGCGTCGCCCAGCGATTGGATGAAGGCGTAGCTGGAGTCGGTCGCCCCGCTGACGAGGTCGACGTTCGCGCTCTGCGCCTGGATCGCTTCGCTCGTCAGGATCGGGTCGGCGTAGCTGTTGATCTCCACGGAGCGCTGGCGCTCGTTCGGATACTGCAAGAACTTCACGTCCGTGATCTTGCCGCCCTGGATCACCGCCTGCACCTGGATGTAGCCCCACTGCGCGTCGGCAACGCTGCCGTCGTAGGTGCCGTTCTTATAGACCGTGCCGGGGGTCGCGGTCGCCGTATTTGTCGCGCCGGGGATGGTCGTGCCATTCGACACAGTGGGCGAAGGCGTATCGGTGTTCGTCGCCGTCGCGGTCCGCGGGACCAGCGCGATCGGCGTAGTGGCGGCGGCCCGACCATGGATCAGGCTGTAGATGATGAAACCGCCGACGACGATCGCCGACACAAGCACTTTCTTGGCCGCCTGATTCATGCGTTACCCTGTCCGCTGCGAGGTGTCGTTCGTGTAGCCGTCGATCCCGGGTCACACCTGTGCCAAAGTTGAATGATACCGACGGTTTGTTGAAAGTTGATGAGAAGCGCGGTCGTTCAGCGCCATGACCGTCGCAGATCGCTCACGCTCGCCGTCGGCCAGTGCATTGTGGGATCATGCGTCGCTTGTTACGCTCCGCACAGTCGTTCGTCACAGTCTGAACACGGAGGATACCGACCCACTCGGTGCATGCTGGAGCGCGCAGTGTTGCGCGACCGGCCAAGAGGTGCGGGAGGTTGCGAATGGAGTGGAGAACCGACGCTCTCTCGCGCGACCGACCCGCGTCGCGGCAGTTTGCGGCCTCGCGAGTGCGGGTCGTGACTGATAGTGCGTCGGATATTTTGCCCAGACATGCGCAGGCGCTGAATATCTCCGTGGTCCCTAATCGTTTGACACTCCGCACGCTCTAAAGCGCGGCGGATTCTCGGTTCGTCCCCGCGGCCAGCGCCGCGAGTCCCCGAAGGGCCCCCGCCCGGCCCGTGGGATGTTCCTGGCCGCGTTCTCATCCCGATCGAGCACCAGGCCGCAGTTGGTGCAGACGTGGGTGCGCACGCTCAAGCTCTTGGGCACGCGCGCCCCGCAGGCGCTGCAATCCTGCGCCGTGTAGGCGGGCGGAACCGCAATCACCCGACGGCCGGCGCATGCTGCCGTGGCGTCGAGGACGGTGCGGAACTGCGCCCAGCCCGCGTCCGCGATGGACGTGGCGAGGTGACGATTCCGGACCAGGTTGGCGACTCGCAGATCTTCGAGATAGATGGCGTCGTACTGGCGCAGTAACGCCAGCGCGGTCTTGTGGTGGAAGTCGGCGCGCTGGCGCTTGACCTGCTGGTGCGCCTTGGCGAGCAGTGCCGCCGCCCGGCGCCCCCTTCTCGCGCCGTGAGCCGCCCTTCTCGCGGCGTGAGCCGCCCTTCTCGCGGCGTGAGCCGCGCGGTTGCCGCGCGCGAGCGACCTTGCGCTGGGCCTTGATCAGGCGCTTCTCGGCCTGCCGATAGTGGCGCGGGTTCTCGATCACCTCCCCCGCGGCGGTGACGAGGAAGACCTGCAACCCCACGTCGATGCCCGTCGCTTGGCCGGTTGGTGGCAAGGGCTGGGCGGGCACGTCGGCGCAGGAGAGGATCACAGACCAGCCGTCGGGCTCCCGTGCGATGGTGACCGTTTTGGGTTCGCCCTCAATGGGGCGTGACCACCGCACCGCCACGCGGCCAATCTTGGACAGCACCAAGAAGCCGTTCTCCAATCGCGCGCCGTTGCCAAACTCCTCGCAGGTGAGACTATGCTAGCGGTTACGGCCCTGGAAGCGGGGAAATCCCGACGTCTGGCCCGCCTTCACGCGCCGAAAAAAGGCGTGATACGTTTTGTCGAGCCGCGCCAGCACGTCTTGCAGCACAGGGCGGTGCATGGCCGCATCGTCTGGCATGCTCGCGCGCAGGCCTTTCAACTCCGCTTCTTGCCGATACCGCGTGACCGTGACGCCGCACGTGTGGTACGCCCAGATGCGCTGGGCAGTGCCGTATTGTAGAGGTCACGACAGCGCCACAGCGTCTCGTCCAACCGCCGCTCCTGGTCAGGCGTTGGCTTGAGCTTGAACTTGTAGCTTTTGCGCCGCCCCTCACTCACGGCTACCTGCCCTCAACTGCATTCCCGTGCCGGTCGGCCTACTCGCGCAAGGCCCAGATGACTTCGCCGTCGCACGACCGTTCCTGCTGTTTGGCGAGTGTGCGGACGGCGGCGAGTACGTCGAACGGGAAACGTATCGAGATGCGCCGCTCGCTCTTTGGTGCCTCATCCATGTATCCGTTCTATCACACGATGGGATACAGAACAAGAGGAAGACTGCTGGCTGAAGCCACGACGCCTAACCGCTCGCCCGAACGTGATGGCGGCTTGCGGCGGGCGAAAGCCCATTTCTATCAGCGCTCGCGGCATCCCTGGCTCACTCTCGCCGCCGGCGTCAGGGTTGGTTGGCCGGTGCTCAGCCAATCCCAGAGACCGAGCCGCTGCAGCTCTTGCTGCGCCTCGAAGCCGAAGTCGTCGCGACGCATGTGGTGACCGGAGCGGAGGACCAACCCGCGCAACATCTCGATGCACTCGGCCTTCGTCTGCGGGTCCGTCTCGAAGGGGATATGTTGAGCCAGGCGCTCGATGGCTTGATGATCGAGCCAGTGCTGCTGCGACTCCGTCATCTCGCGTCTCCTCGCACGCCGCTCTCGCCGGTGGCGGACATCGTAGCACGCACCCCGCCGCGCGGCAACTTGACACTCCACACGAGCTAAAGCCCGATGGATGCTCGGTTCGTCCCCGCGGCCACCGCCACGACTCCCCGAAGGGCCTGCCCGGCCCATTGGATAGTCCTGGCCGCGTTCTCATCGCGGTCCAGCATCAGCCCGCAGGAGGGGCAGACGTGGGTGCGCACGCTCAAACTCTTCGGCACGCGCGTCCCACGGCCGCTACAGTCCTGCGAGGTATACGCGGGTGACACCGCCACCACCCGACGCCCGGCGCATGCTGCCTTGCCCTCGAGGATGGCGCGGAACGCGGCCCAGCCGGCATCGCTGATGCTCTTGGCCAGGTGGCGGTTCCGTACCAAATTGGCGACCCGCAAATCTTCGAGGTAGATGGAGTCGTACTGCCGCAACAGGGCCAGCGCGGCCTTGTGGTGGAAGTCCCGGCCGTTGGCGCTGCACCGTCTGGTGCGCCCGCTGGAGGTAGCCCACGGCCTTGCGCCTGCGGTGGCTGCCCTTCTTGCGACGGCTCACCCGCCGTTGCGCCTTCGCCAGCCTCTTCTCGGCCCGCCGATAGTGGCGCGGATGCTCCACGGCGTCCCCCTCGGCGGTGACGAGGAACACCTGCAGGCCCACGTCGATGCCCGTCTCGCGTCCGGTCGGCGGCAACGGCTGGGCCGGAACCGCGGCGCGGGAGCAGCAGGCGTACCAGCCATCCGCCTCGCGCGAGAGGGTGACGGTCTTGGGCGTCCCTGCCAGCGGGCGGCTCCAGCGCACGGCCATCCGACCAATCTTGCTGAGCACGAGGATACCGTTCTCCAGCCGCGCGCCGTTGCCGTACTGCTTGTAGGTGAAGGAATGGTAGCGATTACGCCCCTGGAAGCGGGGGAAGCCCGGCGTCTGCCCCGTCTTCAGCCGGCGAAAGAACGCCTGGTAGGTCTTATCCAGCCGCGTCAGCACGTCTTGCAAGACCTGACAGAAGAGGGCTTTAGCCCGCCGCAAGCCGCTGGGTTTTCACCCAGGCGGTGAGGCGTCCATGGCTGTCGCCCACCGCCTGGTGGCCGTGCCGTTTTCCCGCCCAGCAGGCAGACTCCCGCAGTGGACGCTTTGCCCCGTGCCGATGGCATGCGGTGTGCCGGTTCCGTGGTCCATCGTTCCCACGGGTAACAGCAGCAACGGGCCGTGGACGAGGTGCCATGCGGTTGAGCCAGCGTTTTTTCGAGAGCCTAGCTCGCCTGGCGATGCCTGCACCGTCCGCGTGGGCGGGGGCACCGCCTTCAGGCGCGCACGGGCAGGGGTGGAGACAATCATCCCAGCAGACCCGTCGCCTGAGAACCCATGGGGCTTTTGCCCCCGTGGAGTGTCAGTAGGGATGGCTTCGTACTCCGGGAACGCCGCTTTCAGCTCGGGCAACTCGGCGTGCTGCTGCTAGCAGGTGAGCGCGACGCCACGGCGGCGATACGCGGTGATGCGCTCTTCAAGCGCCGAGTTGTAGAGCGTGCGGCAACGCCACAAGACCTCCTCAAGCCGGCGCTCCTGTGCGGGCGTCGGCTTGAGGAGGTCTTGGCTTGTATGTGTAGGCTTTGCGCTGGCTCTCGTCGCTCACGGCGGTGGCTTCCTCTTGTCTGGCGTTTCGAGATTGACGCGCCTTGACTCGGCAAGGAGGCGCACGGCCAGTCGGATCGCATCACTGTCGCTCGCCACGCCATATCGCTCACGAATCCTGGTCAGTGCGGCGCGGTCAACGTCATCAAGCCAGACCGTTGTACGTTTCCTCATGGAAGAAGTATAGCATATCGCCATACAATGAAGCAAGCTAACAGGCTTTCGGCTAAAGCCGCGCAAGCCCTTTCATCCGCATGGGCTGAAGCCCAGCGGCTTGACGGGCTATCCTTTAGCCTGGCACACGGCGCGGCACCAGTGGACCAAAGTCCGCGCGGATTGTTCGCCGGCACTTCGTGACGCGATCCCCCGCAGTAGCTGCGGCGTGCGATACCCTCCCGCCCCCCTCTTTATCCTATATAGGATACCGTGTGTCTGTCACCTGGTAGTATGATGAGCGCGCTTCCTGCAGACCGGCGCAGACCCGTGCTGCGGTTTGGATCCGGCGACGAGCATCCGCGACGAACAACACCAGAGCGACGACATAGAGGAGTCTGCTTCATGGAGTGCGACCAGTGTGGCGCTCGTCGGCCTAGGTCCGGCCCTTGCCCGAATTGTGGCGCGCCGCCTCCAGGCACGTACTCATCCATGCGTCAGTGGCGTGACACGCCGGGCTCCGCGGAGGGTCCCGCCGCTGGCCGCGGGCGCGGCTCGGGCGCGAACCTGCAACGCGGCGGGTGGGACGAGGGTGGCTACGAGGATGCTCCCCCCTCGCGCTCCGGTGGCCGCAACCGTCGGGGTGGCCGGCAGGACTACGAAGACGTCGACCTGGGCCGCGCGCTCGTCCCCGTCCATGATGACCTGCTGCCGATGGACCCCTCGGGCATGGGAGCGGGCGTACCCGCGCTGCCCGGCATGCCGCAGACCGACGAGGAAGAGCGCGCCTTCGGCATCCGCCGCCCCGTCTACATCCCGGCCACCGGCGAGCGTAAGCGCAAGCTCGGCACCTGGCGTGTCACCAGCGGCGTGCTCAGCGTTATGCTCGTCTGCATCGCGAGTTGCGCCCTGGCGGGCCTGCTCGGCAGGAACACCATCCTCGGTTTCCTGCATCGGCCCGGTCAGCAGCACCGCCACCCCGGTCTTCGTATCGACGGCTAACGTTCCGGTGACCCCCGTGGCTACGGCGGGGCCGCAGTCTGCTTTGCTTTCCACCGTCGTGACAGCTCGTGGAGTGGGCTATAAGTGCTCCTACCCGCCCGCAACCCTTACCTCGCGCTTCACCGTCAAGGATTATGTCTGTATCTACGCACAGGTTCAGCCGTTCACGCTGAACACGACCCACTCGTTCTCAATTCGGTGGTTCCTCGGTAGCTTGGACATCAACCCTCCGAATAATAGTCCCGTGCCCGTTCAAGGCCAGGCATCGGCCCGGCCTATCGAATTCGGCATCCTACTCCCGCAGCCCGGCAACTACCACGCCAAGATCTACGTCGATCGCCCGAGTAGCGACACGAGGGACGATGCCAAGGATCCGGCGCTCGTCGCGACGATTTACTTCGCCGCCTTTGAGGCGACGCCCATACCCAGCGGCACCCCCGGCACGGGTACGCCCGGTGGCACGGGTTCGCCCGGCGGGACGCCATCGCCGACGCAGCACGCCTCGGCGCCCGCGCCGATCGCCTGGGTCGGTCCGCGTACTCTCGCGTAGGCGCGGTGCCGCCTGGCGGTGATCGTGCCCGTCCTGGCCGCTCGGCCGCCGTCACGCGAGAGCAGAGATGACTGGGCAGGTATCGAGCGGAGGGCATTGGCGCGGCGGTGTACACTACCCGTAGGCGGCTCGGCCCACTCGGCATTATCTCGACCTGGGGCATGCGCCTCGTCGCAGCATTAGAGGATTCGGCGCGGCCTTCGGGCCGGGCAGTTTAGCATCTCCGCAAACGGTCTGGGAGGAGTGGCATGTCCTTTCGCGATGGCCGCTTTCCCCCGCCCGGCTCCCTCGGCGGCGCGGACGACGACGACCACTGGGCCGACTGGGACCCCAACGGCGCCCGACGCGGCTACACCGGCCATGTCCGCGCCCTGCGCGACCTCGACCTGCCGCGCGATCCCGTCATCGACCTCCCTGCCCCGACGGGCCGCCAGCACGCGCCCGGCGCCGGCGGCGCCCTCGGCCCCGCGGGGCTCGCCGCCAGCGCTCGCGTCGCCAGCGAAGACTACCTCACCGCCAGCTACGAGCTGACCGACCCAGGCTTCGTCGAGATCCAGGACGCCGTCATCGTCCCGCAGTGGTCCGCGCCGTTCGGGCGGCTGCTGCTCAGTGTCTTCCTCACCCTCCCGCGCGACGGCGCCTGGCAGGTGCTCGACGTCGCCTGTGGCACCGGTTATCCGACGCTGGAACTCGCGCGTTTCCTCGGCTCGGACTGCGACATCGCCGGCATCGACGTCTGGCCCGAGGCGATCCAGCTCGCCCGCCGTCGCGCGCAGGAAGAGTGGCTGCGCAACGTCAGCTTCCTCGTTGCCGACGTCACCACCAGCGGTTTGCCGGAGCGCACCTTCGACACCATCACCTGTAATCTCGGCCTCCCCAGCTTCGCCGACCGCGCGGCGGCGCTCGGGGCGATCTGGCGGCTGCTGCGCCCCGAGGGGCAGTTCCTCATGACGCTGCCGCTACAATCCGCCCTGCGCGAGTTCCTCGACACCTACTACCTGACCCTGCGCGACCTCAAACTTGACGACGCCATGCGCGCCTTCGCCCAGCTGACCGCCGCGCGCCCCACCACCGAGCAAGCGCGGACGCTCGTCGAGCGCGCAGGCTTCGAGGTGCGCCGCGTCGTCACCGACAGCTTCACGCTGCGCTTCCCCGACCCCAAGACCTTCCTCGGCTCTCCCCTGGTCCAGACGACCTACATGCCCGCTTGGCGCAGCATCATCCCCGACACGACGGTGCGCCGGCTCGTCTTCAACGAAGTCGAGCGTCGCCTCACCGCACGCATGCAAGCCTCCGGCGGCGAGCTGACCATGACCGTCCCCATGGCCTGCATCTCCGCCGTGCGCCTGTGACCTCGAACAGCCGGGCGTGGTCGTTGGGGATCGCGGGAATCGGGCAGGACGTGGCAGGAAGCCGCTCCTGGGCGACGTGGTGCGGAAATGCGGGGTGAGCGCTGTTGGATTCAGGATCGGCGGCGGGTCATCCCCGTGAGGGCACACCCGAGAAGCCGGGATTTCTGGGGATCGGCAATTTCCGTTTCCTTCCGCTTTTGCGTCTTCGCGACCTCTTTTTGCGAGGATGCGAGGCGTTCGAGAGGGGGCGAGGCGCGAAGGCGGAAGGCGGAAGTTGGGGCATGGACTAGAGGGACGCGCTACGAGATGTGTCAGAATATATGTTCTAGTATTGAGTATACCACGACTTTCGGAGGAGACGCAAGAGGAGCGACGCCGTGTTGCCTTGTTGGAGCATGATGCCGCTCCCCGGCCTTCAGGCCGGGGCGAATCCCGCTCGGCGCGCACCGCCGAAGTCAAACTCCAGATGGGAAGCTGGTATGAGGGCGACGCGCTGTGATCTGTGTCATCGTCGTGGGCAGCATGCAATGCTACAATGCGCGAGGCGGGGAGAAGCTTGGCGGTGATCCTGCCAGCAAGACGCGTGTGGAGACTAGGGTTAGGGTGCTGGGGGAGAGAAGCCGTGAGGGGTCGCAGTCCGCGAAAGCACGCGCTCTATGCACTCGGTATGCTGCTCGCGCTCGTCGTCGTCGCCTGCGACGGAAGCTCCAGCGCGGGGCACCCTGCCGCCACGCAGACGCCGCATCCTACGGCAACCTCCACCCTCGCGCCGACGCAGAACCCCACCGTGCCCAAGCCGCCGACCATCAATGCTCCCATCGCCTATCTCTTCGATCCCGCGACCGGAGTCGTGTACCTCTCGCACAACGCCGACCAGGAAGTCGCCATGGCGAGCACCACCAAGATCATGACAGCGCTCGTCGCCATCACCTATGGCAAGCTGGACGCAACCATCACCATCGGCGCGGACGCCGTCGGCGTACCGTCTGGCTCCAGCCTCGCCTTTCTCCAGCAGGGCGATAAGATACCGCTGCGCGACCTCCTCTACGCGCTGCTGCTGCCCTCCGGTGATGATGCCGCCGTCGCCATCGCCGACGGCGTCGCCGGCTCGCAGGCCACCTTCGTCGCGCTGATGAACGCCGAAGCGGCGCTGCTCGGCCTCACCCACACCCACTACACCGACGTCCACGGCCTCGACGCCCCCAACTGCGACTACGCGCACCTGGCGGGCTATGAAGCAAATTGCCTCTACACCACCGCCGCCGATCTAGCCCACCTCGCAGCCTTCGCCATGCGTTCACCGCTCTTCGCCGCGATCGTCGGCACCCCCGAATACAAGCTTCCCGCGACCGGCGAGCATGCCGTGTACGACTGGTCGAGCACGAACGATCTCTTCACCAGCTATGCCTACGACGGCATCACCGGCGTTAAGACCGGCTCCGAGGTCGCGTCGGGCTACTGCCTCGTCTTCTCCGCCACGCGGGCGCAGGGCCACCTGCTCGGCGTCGTGCTGCACGACGGCAACTTCGACGACCCCGATCCGGACGAATACTTCTGGCGCTTCACCGACGCCGCCACTCTGCTGGACTGGGGCTTCGCGCAGCAGCTCGCCGTCGCGCAGCACTGGACCTCCTTCCCCTCAACCAACGCCCCCTAGCCTGTCGGAGGCTGAAGCCGCGGCTAAAGGCCCGGCGGCCACGAAGCTCGCTCGCGCGTCCCGCGGTGCCCGTATCGCATCGTGAAAGTCCATCATGCCGGGGATACGAGCCGAATAAGGCACTTGACGCGCCATGACGCCGGGTGTATCACCGGAGGCGTGCCGTCGCCGCGGAGCGCCTGGCGTTCTCATTCGCACCTCTTCGCTCAGTCATTTCCGCGCGGCGGCCACTTTGTGCCCGCGAGCATGTCATACCAAGTGGCGCTGGATTGTCGTCGTCGGGGATCGCGGCACTGCAGTGCCGGCGTAGGCGGGGCAGAAGTCTGTCGTGCCCGTGCGGGTCTCGCGCCATCTCAGCTCGTTCGCGACGCGAGGATGCGCCCCACGCGCACTGGGAAGAGGCGTGCTAGCGTATCGAGCAGCCGCGCGTCGTTCCCGACGAGGATGCGCTCGCGGTTCGCCTGGATGCCGCGCACGATGATCGCCGCCGCCTGCTCCGGCGGCATCCGCAGCACCTTCTCGAACTGAGACTGACCCGCCTGTATGCGCTCCGCGCCCTCGCTCGTGCTCACCCGCGCGTTGCGCGCGATATTCGTCCGCACGCCGCCCGGGTGCACCGTGGTGACATGGACGGACGTTCCCCGTAGCTCGCCGCGCAGCGACTCTGTGAAGCCGCGCACCGCGAACTTGCTGGCGGCATAGGCGGTCTGCCCAGGGGGAGCCGCCAGCCCGAAGACGCTTGAGACGTTGACGATGTGCGCCTCTGATTGGCGCAGCAGAGTCGGCAAGAACTCCTTCACCCCGTAGACAACGCCCCAGAAGTTGATGCCTATCAGCCAGGCGAAATCCTCTAGCGTCACCTCGGCGAAGGTGCCGCCCAGCGCGACCCCCGCATTGTTCATGAGCAATTGCACGCCGCCGTGCCGCTCCACCGCCTCGTCGGCGAAGCGTTGGACAGCCTCTCGGTCGGAAACATCTACTACGTGCGTCGTCACTGCTGGCGACTGCGCGCCGCGGGCGAGCGCCGCTGTCTCCTCCAGGCCCGCCGCCTGCACGTCGGCGAGCGCCAGAGCGCATCTCTCGTGGGCCAGCGCCAGCGCCACGGCACGTCCGATGCCGCTGCCCGCGCCCGTAATCGCGGCGACCGTTCCGGGCACCAGCTTCATCGCGCGCCTCCCGCGCGCACCGCCGCGTCGCGCGCAGCCGTCACTGGCGTGGCCGCGCCCCGCCGCCGGTAGCGCATCGCCCCGTCGTTCAGTCGCGAGAGACGATAATTGAAGATGTCCTTGACGTAGTTCTGGTACGTTCGCCACGGCCGGCGCGGCCCCTGGCGCGGCAGCGTGGCGAGGGCGCGCTGCACGTATCCGGAGGTCAGGTTCACCGCCGGCACCTCATCCATCGGCCCCTCCGGTCGCTGCGGCAGGCACTCGACGTAGCCGTGGCGGTCCATGTAGTTCAGCAAGCGGCAGACGTAGCGCGCGATCTGCTCGCACTTCAGCGTCCACGAGGCGTTGGTGTAGCCGAAGGATGCGGCGAGGTTGGGCACGCCGCTCGTCATCGTGCCGCGGTAGCTCAGCGTCGTCCCCGGCTCGACCGGCACACCGTCCACGCTGAGCCGCACGCCGCTCATCAAGCGCATGTTCAGCCCTGTCGCCGTGATGATCACGTCGGCGGGCACCTCCTCGCCGGGGCGCATCGTCAGCCCCGTCTCGGTGAACGTCTCGATCTCGCCCGTCACCACCGAGACCGTGCCTTTGCGTATCGCGGCGAAGAAGTCACCGTCCGGCGCCAGGCAGAGCCGCTGATCCCACGGGTTGTAGCGCGGCGAGAAGTCCTTCTCGACGTCGTAGCCGGGCGGCAACTGCTCGCGCGCCATCTTCAGGATCGACTCTTTGACGCCTGCGGGCCGCCGCCGGGCGAGCGTATAAAAGAACATGCCCAGGCCGATATTCTTGCTCCGCACCAGCCAGTGCGCCAACCGTGACGGCAGCACGCGATGCAGCCGGTTGGCGATGCGATCCTGCGAAGGCCGCGCGACGATGTAGGTCGGGGAGCGCTGCACCACCGTGACGTGCGCGGCGGTCTCGGCCAACGCGGGCGCCAGCGTCACCGCCGTCGCGCCGCTGCCGATGATCACCGCACGCTTGTTCGCATAGTCCAGGTCCTCCGGCCACTGCTGCGGATGCACGATCCGTCCGCGGAAGCGCTCGACGCCCCGCCACTCCGGCATGTAGCCCTGCGCGTAGTCATAGTAACCCGTGCACATGAAGAGGAATCCGCAGGTCAGCGACACGATTTCGCCCCCCGGCCCGCGCTCCGCCTCCACATCCCACCGCGCATCCTCCGTGGACCAATTCGCGCACCGCAGCCGCATGTTGTAGCGGATCTTGCGGTCGATGCCGAATGCCTCCGCCGTCTCGCGCACGTAGCGCAGGATCGCGGGTCCGTCGGCGATGGCCTTCGCCTCGCGCCAGGGCCGGAAGGAGTAGCCGAGCGTGTGCATATCCGAATCGGAGCGTACGCCGGGATAGCGGAAGAGGTCCCACGTCCCGCCGATGGCATCGCGCGCCTCGATCACGGCGTAGGATTTCTTCGGGCAGCGCGTTTGCACGTAGTAGGCGGCGGAGATGCCGGAAAGCCCCGCGCCGACGATCAGCACGTCCACATGCTCAACAGCCATCGCATGCCTCCCGTTCGCCGCTCCGCGACCGATGCGCCACGCCGGCACGATTCGCGCCGATCCCGCCAACGACACCGCGATACTAGGGTACGATATAGTGCCCATCAAGCGCGTTGGCGGGACTAGGCTCCGCCGGCTCGATGCGCGTACACTACGCCCTGCGAGACCCCGTGGCAACTGCCGCTCTCGCGCGCTGGTGCTTACCGCCCGCAACGCCCGCTCTGAACCGGTTGGAGGACCGCCAATGGCCACATCCCCCGCGTCTCGCCCGCTGCCGCTCGCCGGCATACGTATCCTCGACCTCACGCGGCTGCTCCCCGGAGCGTATGCCACACAGATGCTCGCCGATCTCGGCGCCGGCGTCCTCAAGATCGAGGAGCCGGGGCCGGGTGACTATGCGCGCAGCATGCCGCCGCTGAAGGACGGCATTGGCCAGTTCTTCCTCGCCGTCAACCGCAACAAGCGCAGCGCCGCGATCAACCTCAAGCAGCCCGCCGCCCGTGAGGCGCTGCTGCGCATGGTCGAGCGCGCCGACGTGCTGATCGAGAGCTACCGCCCCGGCGTCATGGCCCGCCTCGGCCTGGACTACGACACCCTCCGCGGGCGCAACCGCCGCCTTGTCGTCTGCTCGCTCAGCGGCTACGGGCAGGATGGCCCCTACAACCAGCGTCCCGGCCACGATCTCAACTACATCGGCTACGCTGGCCTGCTCCAGCACCTCACCGCGCCGGGCCAGCCGCCGACGCTCCCGGGCGCGCAGTTCGCCGACATCGCCGGCGGCGCGCTGATGGCCGTCGTCGGCATTATGGCCGCCCTGATTGGCCGCGGGGCGGACGGCGACGGGCGCTACGTGGACGTCTCGATGCTCGACGGCGCCCTCGCCCTGCTGCCGATCCTCGCCTCCATGGTGCTCGGTGGCGAGCCAGAGCCAGTCCCCGGCGAGGCGTGGCTCGCGGGCGCGCTGCCCGGCTACGGCGTCTACGAGACCGCCGACGGCAGGTACGTCACCCTCGGCGCGCTCGAACCGAAATTCTTCGAGGAGTTTTGCCGCCGCGTGGGCCGCCCCGAACTCATCGCCCACCAGTTGCCAGCCGACGCCGCCGACCGCCAGCGTACCAAGGACGAGCTCGCGGCCATCTTCCGCACGCGCACGCGCGACGCTTGGCTGGCAAAGCTCGGTGAAGCGGATGTCTGCCTCGGCCCCGTCAACACGCTTTCGGAGGCGCTTTCCGACCCGCAGGTCCGCGCGCGCGGCCTCGTCGCCGAATCCGAGGCTGGCCTCGCCTTGCGCACCGCCCCGCGCATCAGCGACGTGCCTTTCCCGGTCGGTGGCGGTGTTCCCACGCTGGGTGCCGATACCGCCGAAGCCCTCCGCGAGGCGGGCTACACCGAGGACGAGATCCGCGCGCTGGCCGAGCTTGGCGCCGTTGCCTTCGGCTGACTCCACGCCTCGCCTGGCATAGCACCGACCTGCCGTTTTTCATGGAGCGGACTGCAGGCCGCGCCCGCCGTTCGCCGGCACCTCAGTGCCGCGATCCCCCCGCTTCTCGTCTACTTCAAGAAGGCGAAGCTCTTGAGCATCGGCTGGAAATACTGCGCATCGTCGCTGCTGAACGAGCCGCCGGGAGCGATCGTGGCGAGAATGATGGTGTCGGTCGTGTGCCCCGCGATTAGCAGCACGATATGCTCCGTCGTCGTGCCGGTGGTCAGGTCGCCCGCGTATTGCGACCACGTCGTCCCCGCCAGCGTCACCGAGGTCGGACCCGTCTTATTCGACACGCTGCCGCCGCTGCTGCTCGCCGCGGAGTCGAAGAAGCTGCCTGCCACCGCGTCCTGCTGATTATTGAGCGCCACTTCGACGCGCGCTATCTCCACGCGCACGCCCGGCTGCGCGGCTGGCCCGATGGTCGTCAGTGCGGCATTGCCGGTGGAAAGCCACGCCGTCGGCGCGTTGAGCGAGTAGACGCCGTCATCGTCGGTGTACTTCGTGAACGCGCTGTTCGAGCTGGGCGGCGTCGCCGCGGCCTGTCCGCCGCGCATGAGCGCGAAGATTGCGCCGCCGCCGCCCAGCACCAGCAGCACGAGCAACCCCACGATCAGCGGCGTCATCGAACGGCGCCCCGCCCCTGCGTACGCGATCCCGCTCGTCACGGGGGGCGGGGGCCCGCTGGTCGGCCTCGCCGGGCTGATCGGGCTGGTCGGCCTGACCGCGGGCCGCTCGACTATAAGCCACGACGACGGCTGCTCGGGCACGCTTGCCTGCCGCGGGACGGCGGGCATTGGCGCCGTCGGCAGCGTATCGGGCGTCACGGCGCCCATCGGTTCGGTCGGAGCAGTGTCAACCCTGGGCGCATCTCCCTGCCCGTTCCAAGCGACGGGTGCGCGGGGATCGCCTGGCTCGGGCGGATTCGATTCTGGCGGCCACTGTTGCGACATGCTCTCGCGCACCCCTTCCGGCCTACAGGCTATTTCAAGAAGGTGAAACTCTGCAACATGGTTTGGAAATAGTGGGAATCTTCGCTGCTGAACGAGTCCGTCGGCGCGAGATAGGCGATCACCGCGGTGCTGTCGCTATGCCCCGTGATCAGCAGCACGGCGTGGTCGGTCGTTCCCGCGAGCGCGACATCCCCGGTGTACTTCGACCACGTGGCGCCGGACAGCGACACGCTCGTCGGTCCCGCCCGGTTCGACGCGTTTCCGACAGAGCTGAAGAAACTGTTCGCCACCGCGTCTCCTTGGCCGCTCAACGGCACACCGAGATACTCGATCTCGAAGACATCGCCCGTCGACGCCGATGTGAACAGTGCCAGGGCGCTACTCCCATTCGAGTCCCACGAGTCGGGCACGAACAGCGAATAGGAAGCGGTGCTATCGGTATACAGCTTGAATCCCGCGGGCGCGGCGGGCGTCGCCGTGGCCGTCGGCGCGGTGGTGGCCGTCGGCGTGCCAGAGACTTTGGGCGTGCCTCCGTGCGACCATGCGAAGACTGTACCAGCTCCGCCCAGCGCCACGACGAGGATCACCCCAATGATGACCGGCACGATCCAGCCGGCAGATTTCTTGGGTGGCGGGGGCGTGCCGTAGCCCATCTGCGGATAGCCAGGGGGATATTGCCCCGCGCCGAACTGGCTCGGCGGTCCCCACGTCCCTGGCTGGCCAGGCTGCTGCCCCGGATACGGTGGATACGTCGGATAGGAGGGATAGCCACCGCCGGGAGGCGGAAATCCCTGCGACGGCGGCCCAGCTTGGCCCGGCTGCCCCGGCTGGCCGTGCTGACTCGGCGGTCCGTACTGCCCGTACGGATTCGGGTTGCCATATGGATTGCCGGGTTGGCCCTGATCGGGCGATTGCGGCGGCCACTGCTGCGACATGCTTTCATCCTCGCATCTTTGCGCCAACGCGCAAGTCGCACGCGGCAGTGGCCATCTATTCGCGGACTCGCAAAGGAGCGGTCCGCGGCGCAGGAGCGGCACCCAGCGTCATGCGTCTTCACGTGTACACGCAGGGTACCGTTCCGGTGAACCATCGGCGGATCACTACTGAAGAATCGTCCCCGTCAAATACAGAACGACGACGACGACCGCCGCTAACACGATCAGTGCCAGCAATCCGATTAGCGCAGCAGGAACGCCGCCACCGTCGCTCACCTCGCTCGGCGTCGCCGTGGTCATGCGTGCCACCGCCGGGGCGGCCGCCGCGACTGGAGTTGCCGTTGCCATGGGGGCTGCCACCGCAACCGGTTCGGCAACCGGTTCGGCAACCGGCGCGGCAACCGGTTCGGCAACCGGTTCGGCAACCGGCGCGGCAACCGGTTCGGCAACCGGCGCGGACGCCGCAACCGGCTCAGGCGTAGTGACCGGCGGGGGAGGTACATCGGTGATCGCCGCGGCAGGAGCGGCCTCCGCGACGGGCGCGCTCGTTTCCGCCGGGGCGCTCTCGGTGGGCGCATCCGGCTCGGCGGCGAAGACCTCCACGACCTCCACCACCTCGCCCGTCGCCGTATCCACGCCGATCGTGTCGATCACCACTTCGGGCGTCTGCCACGACTCCAGACCCGCGTCGGTCGAATCGGCCGCCGCCTCGCTGGCGTCCGCGGTGCCGAAGCCGCCGTCGGTCGTCTCGGGCACCGGCGGCACATAGGCGTCGGGGGTCGGCGCCTCGTACGAGACTGTCTCGTAGGCGACGGCTACCGGCTCGAATGAATCGGCGGTGGCATACGTCCCCGCGCCATTCTGCGCCCCGCCGTCCGAGGCGTAGGCCACCACGAATGCGTCGGCGGCGTCCCCGATTGGAGTGAGGACCTCGACGGCCTCGACAGCCAGTACCTCTGGCTCTTGCGCGGCCTCCTGAGCATCCGGCGCGGCCGTCGCGCTCGTGTCCACCTGCACGCCCGAGGCGTCCACCGGACCCTCGCCCGCCACGTCCGCCACCGGAATCACCTGGGCGGCAGCGCTATCGGTAGGGTCGCCCGTCATAACCGCCGGACCAGCCGAATCAGCGGCAACTGCCGCCGGCTCCTGCTGTACGGGCAGCGCCAACGGTGCGCCGCAACTGGGACACGTCGTCGTGTTCTCGTCCACCGTGGCCGTTCGGCCACAGACCGCGCATACAATGTCGCTCATCACAAGGCACTCACTTTTCCTGGCTGGGCAAGCCCTTCGCGGCGGCCTTCGCGGCGGAACGGAGAAGGATGAATGATAAAACGTCCCCGCGGACCAGCCCACCGACCCGGCGCGATCCTACCATGCGCTTTAGATCGCGGTCAAGGACGATGGCCCACCACACCCACGAAAAAATCAGGTGAATACCGTATATGGAAGCCCACAGAGATCGACTAAAATCTTACGTATGGCAATGGCCCATGCTCCGGGCGCAATGGACGAGCTCGCGGCGCAACCCCCGTTCTTCCTCAACGCGACCCGGCACACTCGACCTGAGGCGGCCTCGCCCGCGCGGCGATGATCGACCGATCGGGTCGTTCGATTGCATCGCCTCGAATTGCTGGTATACTCTCTTTCAGTACTCTGGGCGTTTGCGCTCGCGACCAAAACCCTGAGGATGCACCGATCGCGTCCTCTTTCGGCAGCAACCATCTCGACCCCCGGAGCCGCCGCGTATCGGCTTGCCGGCACCCCTGGAGGAGGCAGCGTGAGCACGAGCAATCGAGGGCTGCTAGACAAAGCCTCGAACTACATCACCGAGAGCCAGCTCTGGCGCTCCATCTTCCGCCACGGCTACCCCGACACGCCCCTCAACCAATCCCTGGTCATGATGGGCAACGTCTTCCTGCACCTCCACCCCGTCAAGGTCAGTCGCAAAGCCATGCGCATTACCTATACGTGGTGCCTCGGCGGACTTTCCTTCTTCCTCTTCCTCGTGCTCACCATCACCGGCGTGTTCCTCATGTTCTACTTCGTGCCGGAGCAGAACGTCGCCTACAACAACATCCAGCAGATCACGAGCGCGGTGGCCTTCGGCAACCTCGTGCGCAACATGCACCGCTGGGCGGCGCACTTGATGGTCGTCACCGTCACGCTGCACATGATCCGCGTCTTCTACCACGGCGCTTACAAGCCTCCGCGCGAATTCAACTGGATCGTCGGCGTCGTACTCTTCCTTGTAACCCTGCTCCTCAGCTTCACAGGCTATTTGCTCCCGTGGGATCAGATCGGCTACTGGGCCATCACCGTCGGCTCCAACATGGCGAGCTACGCCCCGCTGCTCGGCACCCAGGCGCACAACGTCTTGACCGGCAACCCCGTTGGTGTCAACCAGGCCACCTTGATCCGCTTCTACACGCTGCACGTCATCGGGCTGCCGCTGGTCGGCGCCATCATGATGGCCGTACATTTCTGGCGCATCCGCAAGGATGGTGGCGAGGCTGGTCCGCCGCCGCCTTCGCGCCGTGAGATCGAGCAGGCGCGGCAAGAGGTCGTCGCCGGCGCCGCGAGGTAACTGGGCCGTCCGTAGGTAGTCGTCCATCCTGGTGAGGAGAATCGTATGGCAACGACCGAGCCGAGAACTGCTGCGACCCAGAAGCGGTATCGCACGCTGGCCGTCGTCAAGCAAGAGGCCATCACCCGCGTCGAGAAGCAGCTCGAAGATTCCGTCTTCGTCTGGCCGCATCTTCTCGTGCGCGAATTCCTCGCCGCCATGTTGATGACCGTCGTCTTGACGATCGTCAGCCTCGCCGTGGACGCGCCCCTGCGCGATCACTCCAACCCCAACCTCACGCCGAACCCGGCCAAAGCCCCGTGGTACTTCCTCGGCCTGCAAGAGCAGCTCCACTACTTCCCGCCGACCGTCGCCGGCGTGCTCCTGCCGGGCTTCACCCTCGTCGGATTGGCCATCCTGCCGTACGTGGACCGCAATCCCAGCCGCGCCTTCGAGGACCGCAAGGTCTCGATCACACTGTTCACTATGTTCGCCATCTTCTTCGCCGTCACCGTGCTTGCCGGGAGCTTCTTCCGCGGCTCTGGCTGGCAGTGGATCTGGCCCTGGCAGCACATCTACTTCGACCTCTAATCTGATAACTCGCGGGCGCGGGAGGGTCGAACGACTCACCGCGCGCAGCGCCCGCCCGGCAACGGGCGGCCTTCTGGAGACGCATTCATGGCAATCGATCAGCAACGTACCCCCCAGGAGTACGAGACGCTCTCGGGCGGCGGCGCCGAATCAGCCGAGCTCTCGAAGCGCGGCCTGAGCCGCCGCCAGGTGCTGCGCCGCTCGGTCGGCATAGGACTGGCCCTCGTCACAGGCGTCGCCACGTATGACGCGCTGACCATGCTCTACCCCAACCTCGCCGGCCAGTTCGGCTCGGTCATCGGGCTGAAGTCCAAGGCGAGCTATCCCGCCGCCACCTCCGTCGCTGCGCAGCTCGACCAGTCTGGCGTCTTCTATGAGCAGGCTGCCAAGTCCTACATCATCCACCTGCAATCGCCGGACTTCCTGCTTTCCGGGACGCTCTTGCAGAACAATCTCGAAGCGCAGAACTGGGTGAAAGACACCGACGGCACCTATTGGCTCGCGCTCTATCAAGTCTGCGTCCACCTCGGCTGCAAGTACCCCTACCGCAACGACTGCCACTCCTTCAAGTGTCCGTGCCACGGCTCGCACTACAACATCGACGGCGAGTACCTCGACGGCCCCGCGCCGCGGAGCGCCGATCGCTTCACGATGTCGTTCGTGGGTGGCAACGTGTCGGTCGATACCGGCAAGCTCAATCAGCACGTCGCGCAGCCGGGCAAGGGCACGCGCGTGCTGGCGCCGCCGACGGTGCAATGCGCCGCACAGTAATCGTCACCGCGTCGCCGCCAGCGCCGGCGAAAGCCGTTCAGAATCTTTGAGGAAAGCGCACCATGGGAACGTCGAGAAATCCGGGCCTGCTTGCCGTCACGGCGGGCGTGGGCCTCGCGGTGCTCTTCGGCTTGCTCGGCGGCACAGGCGTGCTCGACGGCAAAATCGGCTTCGGCCTCGCGGTGATCTCCGTGGTCGTCACGGCCCTCATCTACATCTTCTACTCCCGCGGCACCACCGTCGAGAAGTCTGGCTACGGCGCGCTGCTGATGATCATCGCGATCGCCTTCATCATCCCGTTGCTGACCATCACGCAGCAGAACGTCCAGGTCGATGCGACCAAAACGCAATACAATCTCACCCTCCAGCGCGGCGCCGCCCTCTTCGGCCAATACTGCGCCTCCTGCCACGGCTTCCAGGGGCAGGGTCTCGCCGGCCCGAAGCTGAACAACAACCCAGACGTCAACAAGTTCAGCAACGACGACATCACCCGCATCATCTCGGCGGGCATCCCCGCGAATTCCGCGAATCCCACCACGCTCGCCATGCCGGCGTGGTCGAACGCCTACGGCGGCTCGCTCACCCCCGACGACATCAGCTATCTGCTGGCCCTGATCCGCTCGTCGGATAAGACCTACATCGCCACGCAGAAGCTGCCCGAGACCACCAATGGCTTCAGCTACGTCCTGCAATCCCTGTCCAATCCGACGCAGATTGCCCAATATAACGAGCAGCTGCATACCGGCAGCAAGCCGACTGACTTCGTGGATCTGACCGGCCAGGGCGCCGTAACGATCGACGCTGTCGACTCGACAACCAACGCGTCCGGTTTCGCTTGGCAAGCCATGGGAGAGACAACGGCAGATATCACCGTCAAGGTCGGCACCATCGTGACCTGGGATAACAAAACAGCGACCGCGCCACACAACGTCTTCAGCGGCTCGGGCGGCACGCCCAGCGGCAAGTTCCAGGAGACGGGCACGCTGGCGCCAAACAGCACAGATACCTTCAAGTTCACTTTTACGACCCCTGGCGAGTACCCGTTCTACTGCGGCATTCACCCCGCGATGATCGGCTGGATCAGCGTCGTCGCGGCGTAGCGTAAGCTCACAGTTTCGCGCCTTCCGGCATCGCACTTTTCAGCCTTGAAAGGGTTCCTACCATGCAGATCACGGCAGCGACGCCCCTACGCGAGCACGAAAAGCCGATGTCGTGGGCGCGTGCGATCGTCATCGCCACCGGCTTCTTCTTCCTCACCGCCATCCTCGTCGGCCAGTTGCCGAGCTTCTTCTTCAAATACTCCACCAACTCGACGCTCGCCATCTTCGAGCAGACCACGCTCGACCTGGGGCTGCTCGCGCTCGGCCTGGGCCTGCTCTGCTTCGAGGTCTCCTTCCTCTATGATCCGAAGCCGCTGCTGCCCTGGCCGCTCTTCGCCCTCGCCGGCCTCGGCATCGCCGTCGTCGGCCTCTTCGTCGACTACCAGGTCTCCGTCGGCACGAACGGTGGCAGCGGCCTCTTCGGCACCGGCTGGGACGAGCTGCAGCCCGCCAACGGCTACCTGCTCCATCCCGCCTGGTTCCAGGCTGGCAGCATCGACCTCTCCGCGCTCGGCCTGATCGCCTTGGTCATCGGCCTCGGCATGTTCGGCTTCGCCGTGCTGACGCCCTGGGTCCTCTCCGGTCGCGCCCTCGTCAGCCCCCTCCGCGGCCTGATCGTGCGCTTCGGCGTCGGCCTTTCGATCGTGCTGCTCGCGCTTTACCTCACCATCGTCACGGTGCTGCCGACTGGCAACGATCCCTTTGTGGTGCGCGGCGTCCAGTTCGATGGCTCGATCGGCAACGTGCAAAGCCCCATCGCCAATGTGCTGCTTTTCATCGCCCTCGGCAGCGTGCTCGCCGCCTTACAGGTCTGGCTCCTGCCCGTGATGGTCTCGCGTCGCCAGAATTTCATGCCCGGCGTCTACCTTCACGGCGTCGTCGGGCTGATCGGCAGCGTCGCCGTGCCGCTGCTGTTCGTCTGGATCCTCACCTATCCGGTCGTCAACCTGATCCATCAGGCCGATACCGAGCAGTTCTGGGTGCAGTGCTCGCAGAAGACCGACATCCCCGGTAGCTGCACCTTCTCGCCCTTCACCGGCTACATCATCTGCACCATCGTGTTCAGCGTCACCTTCGGCCTGCTGATCGCCGGCGTCTACTTCTGGAGCAGGCGTCGCGACATGGTCGTCCTCGGCGGCACCATCGGCCTGGTCTATGTTGGCCTCGCCGCTACCGTCATCCATGTCAACGACGCCAGCCAGACCCCGTTTGGCTTGCTGATCGCCGCGAGCATCGCCATCGTCGCCTTCGCCTGGACATGGGCCACGCAGCGCGAGTTCGCCTCCACCCGCGCCGAGCCGCTCGGCTGCACTGGCCAGTGGCTCGTCCTCGGCACGCTGCTGCTGATCTACCTCTTCGGCTTCGCGATCTTCTCGATCCCCAGCTTCTACGAGATCGAGGCCCTCGCCCTCTTCTACACCCCCGGGCACCCTTTCCTGCACGACGCCTTCTGGGTCGCACTGCTGATGGGCGGGGCCGCCATCCTACAGATCACCTTCCTCATCAACAAGCGCCCGATGAGCAATCTGCGCAAGTTCGCCCTCTGGATGATGATCTTCGCCGTCGTCCTGATGGTGATGGCCTCGGTCCAGGGCTTCCGTAGCGACCTCTTCAGCAACTTCCCGACCTCGATGGAGGCGCCGCACGCCATCTTCATCACCGGCCTCGTCTTCGGCCTCGTCGCGCTCGTCACTTGCATTTACGGTGCCTTCAGCGCCGGCAGCCCGCGTTGGGCCCTCGCGATCGCCGTCGTCGCCTTGGTCTTCGTCGCCGTCGCCGTCGTCGCCTACGTGGCGGGCAATGCCGAGATCGTCGAGGCCGCGCTGATCACCGCGCTCGCCGGCGGCTTCGCCTATACCGCCGCCGGTCCCGACCCGGACTACGTCGTCGCCGAGCTCGCCGCACTCGCCGAAGCGAACGGCAATGGCAACGGTCGCGCTTACGGCTCCATACGCTAGGCCACCCGGCCACCGCGCCCGATATCACCGCAGAGGTCCGCCATCCGCTCGCCGGGTCGCGGGCCTCTCGACCTTTTCCCCTGCGAAGATGCTCTCTTCCCAGCGGGCGACTTCCCCGCCTCTGTGATGTCGCCCGCGGAACCTTCGTACACCTATCAGGCTTGGACCGGTCGTGGCGTGCTGAGAAACCGAGGTTGGCGTACATGCGGGCAAACTGGCGGACGCGCGCCGTCGCGATTCTGATGGGCTGCCTCGTCGGCCCATACACCGGTCTCTTTCCTTCGCTGGTGTTCGCCGTGATCATCTCGGCGCTGGTGTTGGCGATTCCCGCGCTGACTAATGTGCTCATCGATTCGGCGATCGCGCATCGGACCGCGACGCTCGTGTCTTTGACACTCCCCACGGCTGAAGCCGGGGGATGCTCAGTTCACCACGGCGGCCACCGCCACCGCTCCCTGACGGGCCTGCCCGGCCCGTTGCATAGTCCTGGCCGCGTTCGCGTCGCGGTCCAGCACCAGCCCGCAGGACGGACAGACATGGGTACGCACGCTCAGGCTCTTGGGCACGCGCGCCCCGCAGCCGCTGCAATCCTGGGAGGTGTACGCCGGGTTGACCGCTTCCACTCGCTTCCCGGCGCATGCTGCCTTGCAAGCGAGGATGGAGCGGAAGCTGCCCCATCCGGCATCTGCAATGCTCTTGTTGAGGCCCGCTTTCCGCGCGACCCCATCAGACCGGTAGCCGCCGTTCCCATCGGGTACCGGCGCAGGGCGGCGGCTGAGGTTGGCGGGTTGGATGGCCTCGTGATAGATCACGTCGTACTGGCGCACCAAGGCGAGCGCCGTCTTGTGGTGGTGGTCGGCACGTTGGCGCTTCACCGTCTGATGGGCGCGGGCCAGCAATTGCACCGCCTCCGTGCGGCGGTTGCTCCCCTTCTTCCGCCGCGAGACCCGCCGCTGCGCCTTCGCCAATTGCTGCTCCCCCTTGCGGTAGTGGCGGGGATTCTCCACCGCCTCGCCCTCCGCCGTCACCAGGAAAACCTGCAGCCCCACGTCTATTCCCGTCTCCCGATCCGTCAGAGGGAGCGGTGGCGTGGGCACTTCGGCACAGGAGAAGGCGACGTACCAGCCGTCCGCCTCACGCACAACGGTGACGGTCTTAGGCGTACCCTCCAGCGGGCGCGACCAGCGCACCGCGATGCGACCGATCTTCGACAGCACCAGGAAGCCGTTCTCCAGCCGCGCGCCCCCGTGCTCGCCCGCCTGGGGGTAGGTGAAGCTGCTGTAGCGGGCGCGGCCCTGGAAGCGCGGATACCCCGGCGTGCCACCTGCCGCCGCCCGGCGGAAGAACGCCTGGAACGCCTTGTCCAGCCGGTGTAAGACATCCTGCAAGACTTGCGCGTTGAGGTCCCGGTAGTCGGGACGCACTTCCTTGATGCCCGGCAGTTGTGCCGATTGCAGGGCAAAGGTGACCGAGGCACCACATTGCTCCCAGGCCGCTTTACGCTCTTCCAGGCCCGCGTTGTACAGCTCGCGACAACGCCACAAGGCCACCGCCAACACCCGTTGTTGCTCGGGCGTCGGCTTCAACCGGTACTTGACGGTTTTGCGCACGCTGTCATGTCCCATACGCTCCTATTCCGCCTGGCGGCTGGAAATGCGGCAATCGCCTGGGACAGGTGTCGCCTGGAAGGCGACCTGGCTTTCACCCCCATGTCTGAAGGCAGGGGCACTCAGCCGGTTGTGTTGGTAGGAGTCTGCGTGCTGCTCGTGGGGAGACTCCTGGTCGCCGGCGCCGCGTTCCCCGCCGTCTGGCAGGGCTATAGCAACGATGCGCAAGGTATCTCCCTGCTAGCGGAAATGCTCCTGACTCCTTTCGCTGCAGCCTTCATCGTCATCGCGACACACCCCCAAGGGGAGGGCAGCAACTCGCCCGAGAAAGAGGCAATCATCTGCGCCCTGCTCGCCTGGGTGGGCATCGGCCTCCACAACGTGCTGCTGCCGTACGTGCTCCCGCTCGCATCGGGCATCATCACCTCCTTGTCCCCTGATCCTCTACTCCACCGTAGCGGCCTCGGCGCGGGATTCCAACTCGTGACCGCCGCAGTCGTCCTGGTCTACCTCGGCTGCTTCTATGCCATCGGGTTCGGACTCGCGGGGATCGAGGGACTCTTGGCAGCGGCGCTACGGGGGCGATTGACGCGTCATCCGGCCACGATCGTCCCGACAGGCCCCGCGCCCCTCTAATGCTCCGCCACGCCCGGACTGCCCCTGGCACACCACCCACGCATCCTGCTATACTGCCATACGCCACGTTGAGCGTGAACAGGGACGCCGCGCGACGCGGCACCATCGGGCATTCGCGCTCCCTATACGAGGGTACGTGCATGACGAACACCCCGTCCTTCCCCGTCGAGCCCAACCTCCCGCCCTACAACGCACCCGGCCTGATCTCCCGCATTCCGCCGCTCGATACTCTCCTGGAGGCCGATCTCGCCCCCGCGGCCGCCCCGCTCGATGTCTCCGCCGCCTTGCGCGGCGAGCCGCTACGCGTGCTCTTCATCGCCTCCGAGGGCGTCCCTTACATCAAGACCGGCGGCCTCGCCGACGTCATCGGCGCGCTCCCCAAAGCGCTCGCCCGCCTCGGTCACGATGTCCGCGTCGTCCTCCCGCTCTACAAAGCCATCGATCCCGATCGCTGGGGACTCCAACCCGCCGTGTCGCAGCTCTCGGTGCCGCTCGACCAATCCGTCACGGAGGTCGACGTGCTCGAAGCCCCCGCGCAAGATGGCGTTCGCTTCTCCTTCGTTCACGAGCCGCACTTCTTCCAGCGCGAAAAACTCTACGGCTACCCCGACGACGGCGAGCGCTTCATCCTCTTCTGCCGATCCGCCCTCGAATACACCCGCGCCGTCGCCTGGTCGCCCGACATCATCCACGCGCACGACTGGCACACCGGCATCGTTCCCAACTGGCTGAAGACCCTCTACAAAGACGACCCCCACTTCGCCCACGCCGCCACGGTCTTCACCATCCACAACCTCGCCTTCCAAGGCATCTTCGGCTACCGCATCCTCGAAGTCGCTGGGGTCGCCGCCGAAAGCTTCATCACCACCGAGATCCCGGAGCTGGCGAACGTCGTCGACCTCATGGCCCGGGGCATCGCCTTCGCCGACGTCATCAGCACCGTCAGCCCGCGCTACGCCCGTGAGATCCTCACCCCCGACTTCGGTGAGCGGCTCGATCCCCTCCTTCGTGAGCGCAAAGATCGCCTCTACGGCATCCTCAACGGCATCGACACCCGCGACTACGACCCCGCCGCCGACGAGGCCATCCCCTCGCCGTTCGACGCCTTCTCGCTCGAGAAGCGCCCGCCCAACAAGCGCGACCTCCAGGCCCGCATGGGGCTGCCGCAGGAGCCGCACGTCCCGCTGGTCGGCATCATCTCGCGCCTCACCGACCAGAAAGGCTTCGACCTGCTCGATCAAGTGGCCGTCCCACTCGTCGAGCAAGGCATCCAACTCGTCGTCGCCGGCACTGGCGACCAACATTACCACTCCATGTTCCAGCGCCTCGCCGCCCGCTACCCCAAACAAGTCTCCGTCAACCTCACCTTCAGCGCCGAGATCAGCCGCCACATCTTCGCCGGCTCCGACCTTTTGCTGATGCCCTCGCACTTCGAGCCCTGCGGCCTCACCCAGATGCTCGCCATGCGCTACGGCAGCATCCCCGTCGTCCACCGCACCGGCGGCCTCGCGGACACTGTCTGGGAGTTCGATCCCACCGGCGACGCCATGCCCGACGTAGACGACATGGGCGACGATGCTGCCAACGGGCATGTGGGCAACGGCTTCTCGTTCAGCCGCTACGATCCCTTCCAGCTTTTCGCCGCCGTCGTCCGCGCGCTCGAGGTCTATCGCTTTCCCGACGTTTGGCAGCACCTCATGCAGCGCGCCATGCTCGCCGACTACTCCTGGGACGCCTCCGCCGAGCAATACGTCGCGCTCTACCGCCGCGCCCAAGAGCTCCAGAGCCTTGCCTAGCGGTTGCACACCGCCTCGCTCGTCTCGTCGAAATGCACGAGCGTACGGCATGCCATGAGTTGACACTCCCCACGGCTGAAGCCGGGGGATGCTCAGTTCACCACGGCGGCCACCGCCACCGCTCCCTGACGGGCCTGCCCGGCCCGTTGCATAGTCCTGGCCGCGTTCGCGTCGCGGTCCAGCACCAGCCCGCAGGACGGACAGACATGGGTACGCACGCTCAGGCTCTTGGGCACGCGCGCCCCGCAGCCGCTGCAATCCTGGGAGGTGTACGCCGGGTTGACCGCTTCCACTCGCTTCCCGGCGCATGCTGCCTTGCAAGCGAGGATGGAGCGGAAGCTGCCCCATCCGGCATCTGCAATGCTCTTGTTGAGGCCCGCTTTCCGCGCGACCCCATCAGACCGGTAGCCGCCGTTCCCATCGGGTACCGGCGCAGGGCGGCGGCTGAGGTTGGCGGGTTGGATGGCCTCGTGATAGATCACGTCGTACTGGCGCACCAAGGCGAGCGCCGTCTTGTGGTGGTGGTCGGCACGTTGGCGCTTCACCGTCTGATGGGCGCGGGCCAGCAATTGCACCGCCTCCGTGCGGCGGTTGCTCCCCTTCTTCCGCCGCGAGACCCGCCGCTGCGCCTTCGCCAATTGCTGCTCCCCCTTGCGGTAGTGGCGGGGATTCTCCACCGCCTCGCCCTCCGCCGTCACCAGGAAAACCTGCAGCCCCACGTCTATTCCCGTCTCCCGATCCGTCAGAGGGAGCGGTGGCGTGGGCACTTCGGCACAGGAGAAGGCGACGTACCAGCCGTCCGCCTCACGCACAACGGTGACGGTCTTAGGCGTACCCTCCAGCGGGCGCGACCAGCGCACCGCGATGCGACCAATCTTCGACAGCACCAGGAAGCCGTTCTCCGGCCGCGCGCCCCCGTGCTCGCCCGCCTGGGGGTAGGTGAAGCTGCTGTAGCGGGCGCGCCCCTGGAAGCGCGGATACCCCGGCGTGCCACCTGCCGCCGCCCGGCGGAAGAACGCCTGGAACGCCTTGTCCAGCCGGTGTAAGACATCCTGCAAGACTTGCGCGTTGAGGTCCCGGTAGTCGGGACGCACTTCCTTGATGCCCGGCAGTTGTGCCGATTGCAGGGCAAAGGTGACCGAGGCACCACATTGCTCCCAGGCCGCTTTACGCTCTTCCAGGCCCGCGTTGTACAGCTCGCGACAACGCCACAAGGCCACCGCCAACACCCGTTGTTGCTCGGGCGTCGGCTTCAACCGGTACTTGACGGTTTTGCGCACGCTGTCATGTCCCATACGCTCCTATTCCGCCTGGCGGCTGGAAATGCGGCAATCGCCTGGGACAGGTGTCGCCTGGAAGGCGACCTGGCTTTCACCCCCATGTCTGAAGGCAGGGGCACTCAGCCGGTTGTGTTGGTAGTGCAATGCCGATGCGGTCGTCTACCCTATTGGGCTGTCAGTTTGGCTGTCAAAAACACCGGCGGTCACTCGTCCGTGTCCGCGAATCGGCGCAGTGCCTCCCGGTTCTCGGGCCAGCTGAGGAGGACGGATGCTCGCTGCGCGTCGAGCCAGACATGGCGCTCATGCTCACCTGGATCGAGTGTCGGCTCCCCCTGATCAAGTCCAATTTCCGCTCCGAAGCACTCCTCGTCGATCGTTTCGACCTCAGGCGCGTAGAGGTGCCCCCAACGACCCCGATCCAGCGGATAGCTGTAGCGGAAGTCGAGCGGCGCGAAGCGGGTGAACCGCCGATATCCGGTCTCCTCTTCTGCCTCACGGCGGGCGGCGTGGGCGAGGCTCTCGCCTGATTCCTGCCCCCCGGTCACGCCTTGCCAGAAGCCGCCCCGAGCGGCGGTGCGCTTCAGGAGCAGGTACTGCGCAGGTTCCGCCGTCGGACGTCGTCGGATGTAGAGAAGGATCTGCTGGGGGAGTCGCGCCATGAGTGCCTCACGATCGAGAAACAGGCCACGCGAATGGCAAACTGCTGGTTTACAAAGCCAGCCCCTTGGGTGTATCTGTGTCCACAGACGTCTGCCGTGCGCCGATAATCGTGCAATCTGCTGTAGCAAGCGCCGTCGAGGACGATGGAAGAGGAGTATCAGACAATCGTGCGCTGCACTTTCTGAGAAGGATGTGCATCTCCGTACTTTGGTATCGTCAAGTATACCAGCGCTGAGCGAGCCTGGTTGTGCTGTGCAGCACCATGTCGTGCGGCACAATACTGGAGGGCGCCTCGTACACGTGTAAGCACATTGAAGGTAGGCCAGTAGAAGAGGGCTCGCCTCTTCACCCAAGAAATCAGCCCGGCGGTACTCCCATCCGATAGGCAGAGCTAGAATCGCCGCATGGTACACGATCCATCAGAACCGGCTGGTAGCTGCAGGGTGCATGAGATGCTCCAACGCGGGAGTCCCGTGTCGCGGGCGGATCTCGTCAGGGCAGGCGAGGGTAGCTGCGTGGGCAGACCGCGCCGATCACCATCATCGTGGGCTCATGCCCGGACGCGCCAGATCCCTATGCTGCTCTACGGCGTCGCAGTGAGCCTGGCGTCCACGGTCGCCATGACCTCGGCGCATAGCGCCAGCCCGCCCCCGCCGCCAGGCTCATCGCCGCCAGCGCCAGCGCCACGTGCCGCGTGCGGCGCCCGTTCACGGCCCGCGGTTCGCGCCACGGCTCCTTGCTCGCCAGGGAGACCGTTTCCTCGGGCGGCCACACCTCTGCGTGCAGGAAGCTGAGCAGCATTGTGTTGAATGCTGCCGGCTGTTCCATCTGCGGGCGATGACGGCTCCTCGGCAACACGTGCAGATGCCCACGCTTCAGCAGGTACACCGCGTCCAAGCCGTGCGTCACCGGCAGGATGCTGTCGCGCCCGCCCCAGATCAACAGCGTCGGCACCTCGATGCTCGGTAGGTAGGGCAACGCGCTCATCGTCTGCCCGTGCAGATCGCTCACCGCCCGCGCCGTCGCCACGAACGCCGCCCGCGCGTCGCGGTCGCGCAGCCGCTGCAGCACTGTCGGCATCTCGGCATCATAGACCGCTTGCAGCCTCCGCATACTGCGCCGCTGCATCGCCTTGCTAAACGACGGCATCCGCGACCGCGGATCGCTGATCACCCGCAGCACACTCGTCGCGCCCGGCAGCGAATTGATCCGTAGGATCCAATGCAGCTCGCGGCCCAGCCCCCCGCTCGACACCAGCGCCAGCCGCTCCACTCGCTCAGGATAGAGCGCGTGGAATTGCAACGCCACGCCGCCGCCGAGCGAATGCCCCACCACGTGCAGCCGTTCCAGCCCCAGCGCCTGCGTGAACGCGCCGACCGACCGCGCCAGCAGCCCCACCGTATATGCCACGCGCGGCTTTTCTGACTCACCGCAGCCCAGCAGATCCACTGCATACACGGTGAAATGCTCTGCCAGCGCGGGGAGCGTCGCACGCCACACCGCCGCCTCCGACCCGATGCCGTGGATGAGCAGCACGGGCTCCCCGCTGCCGCCCGTCACATAGCTCAGGCGATGCCCCCCGGCCATCACCGATCGTCGCACTAGCCCGCTTTCTTCCGGCAGCCAACGCACCGCGACTTCATCCACCTGCGGCATCTCGCGCTCGTCAGACGGAGGAATAGGGAAAATTGGTGACATAGGAGGCGCACCCCCTCACGCTCGCTGCATGCCTCGCGCATCTGGCGCGAGTCGCGTGAATGACCACCACAGAGACGGAGAATGACACGGCGAGTACCGCGACGACAATGACCCGGTGCTGACCTTACGCGCATCTTACAATGAGAGTCAAATCGCTGAGTTAAAGATTCATTATCGCAGTGTTTCAATGCGATGTAGGTCCGCCTACGCCCCCATCGTGCGTCGCAGATCCACGGTGGGGACCACAATTGAAATGGTACCACCGCCGGCGAGATGAGGTGAGCGTAGGGCCGACGACGAGATGCCCGAATCGTACCGCCCGCTGCTCTTCGCCGTCGCTTACCAGATGACGGGCAGCGCCAGCGAGGCCGAAGACCTTATGCAGGAGACCTACCTACGCTACTAGCAGGCGCAGCCGCACGCGGAGGTGCGCTCGCTCAAGGCCCACCTCACCACGAGCGTCACCCGCCTCGCCCTCGACGAGCTGAAGTCCGCCCACCGCACTCGCGAGCAGTAAATCGGCACGTGGCTGCCGGAGCCGCTGCTCACCAGCGACCCTTCGCCGCTGCCGGACCAGCTTGCCGAGCGCCGCGAAGCCGTCTCGATGGCCTTCTTCATCCTGCTGGAGTCGTTGACGCCGCCAGAACGTGCCGTCCTCCTCCTACACCGGATCTTCGACTTCCCCTTCGACGAGGTCGCCGCGGGCGGGGGTGAGGACCCTTTCTGCCCACGCCCCCTACTGCCCGTCGTTCAGCGAGATGATCATCTGCGGCTTCTCGATCTCGTGATCCTCCCGCGTCGGCGTGATCGCCGTGCCGATCGAGAAGAACTCGATCACGTGCGCCCCCCAGCCGAACGAACCCTCCTCGATGCGCGCCCCCACGATGCCCTGTGCCCCTGCTCGCTCGGCCTCCGCCTGCATGCGCTCCATCGCCAGCTCGCGCGCCGCGTAGAGCGCCTGCGTGTAATTCACCATCTCCACGTTCTGCCCGGCGATCTGCGAGAACCACTGCCGCATCGACGAGACGCCGACGTGGTAGACGCACGTGCCCATTGTCAGCGCCAAAGGACGGTATCCAGCTGCCAACAGCGTGCGGAAATCCTGCCCCGAGAGGTCGCTCGTGAATGGCTTGCCCTGCGCCGTG
This sequence comes from uncultured Chloroflexia bacterium, assembly GCA_963841205.1. GTDB lineage: Bacteria > Chloroflexota > Ktedonobacteria > Ktedonobacterales > JADMIN01 > CAWAWP01. The sequence goes on from CAWJCH010000033.1 coordinate 64,842, forward strand.
CGATAGCTCTTGCCGTCGCGCGACTTCACCGCCGTGCCGATCGCCTTGAACTCCGCCAGGCTCTGGCCCCACTCGTAGCGCAGGATCTCCAGCCGCACGCCGACGATGCCGTCCGCCCCCAGCGCATCCGCCTCCGCCTCCATGCGGCCCATCGCCAGCTCGCGCGCCGCGTACATCGCCTGCGAGAGCACGCCAAGCTCCTGGCTCTGCGAATAGCTCGCGTACTGGAAGCCGATGTGATACACCGACGTGCCGATCACCAGCCCGACCGGCTCGAAGCCCGCCTCGCGCACCAGCAGGAACTCATTCACCGAGAGGTCGCTCGTGAAGAGGCGGCGCCCCTCGCTGCCGCCGCGCATCTCGCGCATCCGCTCGATCGCCGCCTCCGGAATCTGATTCTCCGCCGCCTGTGCAGGTTGCCCACTCGGAGCGCCTGCATTGCCCGGATCACGCCTGTTGCGAACCATAGGACGCATCTCGCCTTTCGTTCACCGTGCATCCCTGCGCTGGCAGGGCGGGAGATGCGGTGATCTCAACGTCAGTGGAAGATCGGTCACGAGAGCAGCCGCAGCAACGCCGCGCGGTCGTGCGCGCTCGACGCGGCCAACTCTGCCAGCGAGGCCGATAGCGCATCGATCCACTCCTCCAGCGGCATCGCCTCCGTTTTCAGCGCGATCCCGCCGACGACGTGAATCCGCTCCGCGACGGGTTGCCCGTGCGCCGTGCGCAGTCCGAAGCGCCACGACCCCAGCTCGACCGCAAAGCTCTCTAGCGGGCCATTGCCGAAGAAGCCGCCGCGATGCAGCGCCACGCGGCTCGGCAGCGCCTCCGCCAACTTCGTGCCGAGCACCGGCACCAGCGTATGCAGATCGGCGACGTCCGCCCGCAGCGACGCCGCCAGCAGATCGAAGTCGCCCGCGCCCCCCGCGCGCTGGACCTCGCGATCACTCATCGAACGCTCCTTGCGGCGCCACTCACTCCTTCTGCTCTACGACCCATCTCCCGCGGAAGTTATATCGATAGCCGTAGCCGTCCTCTCAATACCGCCCGCACGCGCCACCCCGGCCCCACGGCCCCTTCCCTCGCGGGGAAGGGGCAGGGGGTTAGATCTCTCGCGCATCCTACTGTCCCGTGAACTTCCGCCAGTCCGCTAGGAACGTCTCGATACCCTTGTCCGTCAGCGGATGCTTCGCGGACAACTCCAGCACCTTGAACGGCACCGTGGCGATGTCCGCCCCGATCTTCGCCGCCGTGATGATGTGCAGCGGGTGACGGATGCTGGCGGCGAGTACCAACGGCACCTGCATGGAGTTTTGTTTCATATTCCGGTAAATCTCCACCGTATCGCGCACCACCTGCATGCCGTCCTCGGAGATGTCGTCCAGCCGCCCCACGAATGGACTGATGATATACGCCCCCGCCAGCGCGGCGAAGAGCGCCTGATTCGCGCTGAAGCAGAGCGTCACATTGGTGCGGATGCCCTCGGACTTCAGCTGCTTCACCGCCGCCCATCCGTTCGGCGTCGACGGCACCTTCACCACCACATTCGGATGCCACTTCGCGAAGCGGCGCCCCTCCTCCACCATGCCGTTCGTTTCCAGGCTGATCGTCTCCGCGCTGATCGGCCCGTCCACGATACCGGCGATCTCCCGGATCACCTCCTCGTGGCTCTTGCCCGACGTCTTGCTCATCAGCGTCGGATTCGTCGTCACCCCGCTGAGGATGCCCCAGCGCGCCGCCTCGCGGATCTCATTGATGTCCGCCGTATCCAGAAAAATGCGCATGTCGTTCCCCTTTCTCATTCACCCGCGTTCGCCATCACTCTGTTCGCCATCGCATCGCGTCTCGCGCATGCTTGCCAACTCACGTCGTGGCGCCCGTCTTGCACGTGGCGCAGCCGCGTTCTGTCTCCCTTCCCCTCGCGAGGGGAGAGGGACCCAAGCCCTATCGGGAGCCCACCAACCTAGTGCCCGCCCGCGCGTCGAACCTCGATCTGCCCATCGCGGACGCGCACGTCGTAGCGCGGCTGGCTCATCGTCGCCGGACCCGTCACGGCCTTGCCGTCGCGCAGGCGGAACCGCGAGCCGTGCCACGGACATTGTACGATCCCGTTGGCCAGCGTCCCTTCGTCCAGCGGCCCGCCGGCGTGACTACACGTCGCCGAGATCGCCGCGTAGCTCTCGTTCAGCTTCACCAGCAGCACCGGCACACCACCCGCCGTCACGCGGTAAAGCGCATTCTCCTTCGCCTGGGCCACCGGCAGCACCGCCTCGAACTCCTCGCTGCCCGCCTCCCACGCCGTGTGATTGACACCTGTGCCTTTCGCGAACACCATATCGCCGCCGAGATACGCCGCCACCAGCACCGCCGCCAGCCCGACGAATCCCACGATCGCGCCCGCCACGCTCTGCCCCGATACCTCCGCGAAGCGCAGCACCGTCGAGATCGCGTAGAGCACGATCGCCGAGCTATTGAGCAGTCCGTGATACAGCCCTACCGTCCGCTCCGCCCCGTAGGTATCGCTCCAGTCCGTGATCCCCGTGACGAACGCGCCCAGCGCCCCCAGCAGTCCCACTATCACCAGCGCCTGCGCCCCGCGCGGCGCCCAGGCCGCCGTCCCCGGCGCCGCCAGCCAGAGCACATCGAAGACCGCCGCGATCAGCCACGCCGCCACCGGCACGTCCGTGATCGCCGGGTGCAGCGGATGCCCTAACCAGGTGCCGGAGAGCAGCGTCTTCAGGCGGCGCGGCGGCTTACCGTTCGCCCCCGTCACCAACTTGATCCCGGCTTGCAACGCATCGCTCAGCCGATCCGTGAAAGGCGCCTCGGCGGGCGGCGGATCGCCTTGCGTATCGGCGTTGGACGTAGAGGCATCGGACATGAGATGCACCTCTTCCTGCTCGCGTACCCTACCCAATGCAATCGTACAGTGTCGCGTGCTCAATGTCTACTGTTTTTGTCAACAATGGCGTCGCGACTGAACCAAAGGACAGGTTTGCTGACACTCCGCACGGTCTAAAGACCGACGGGTTCTCGGTTCGTCGCCCCGGCCATCGCCGGGACTCCCCGAAGGCGCTGTCCGCGCCATTGTGCTATTCCTGGCCGCGTGCTCATCCCTGTCGAGCACGAGGCCGCAATGTGTGCAGACGTGGGTGCGCACCGAGCGTGATTTCTGCACGCGCTCACCACACCCGCTGCAATCCTGCGACGTGTACGCCGGATTGACCGCCGCCACCCGCTTCCCGGCGCATGCTGCCTTGCAAGCGAGGAGAGAGAGGAATCGGCCCCATCCGGCGTCGTGAATGCTCTTGTTGAGACCCGCTTTACGGCTGGCTCCGTCCTGGAGATACCCGCCATCTGAATCCAGCTTGGACGCGGGACGGCGGGTCAGGTTGGCGGGTTGAATGGCCTCGTGATAGATCGTGTCGTACTGGCGAACGAGCATGAGCGCCGTCTTGTGCCGAAAGTCTCGGCGCTGGCGCTTGATGTGCTGATGCTGCTTCGCCAGCAGTGCCACCGCCTTCGTGCGACGCGCACCGCCCTTCTCGCGCCCGGATACCCGACGTTGGGCCTTGGCAAGCTGTCGTTCCGCCTTGCGGATAGTGGCGCGGGTTGCCGACGATCTCGCCCTGCGCCGTCATCCTGCGCCGTCATCAGGAACACCTGCAACCCCACGTCAATGCCGGTCTCGCATCCCGTCTCAGGAAGCGGCCGGGTGGGCACATCCGCACGGGAGAAGGAGACGTACCAGCCATCGGCCTCGTGACGAATAGTAACCGTCTTGGGTATACCTCCCAATTGGCGCGACCAGCGGACGGCGATGCGGCCAAGCTTCGACAGGACGAGGGAGCCGTTAGCGAGGCGAGCGCCGTTGCCGTACTCCTTGTAGGTGAAGGAGTGGTAGCGGGTGCGCCCCTGGAAGCGCGGGAAGCCTGGCGCTTGCCCCGCCTGCACCCGTCGGAAGAACGCTTGATAGGCCTTGTCCAGCCGCGCCAGCACGTCTTGCAGCACGTCTTGCAGCACGTGGCGGTGGATGGCGGCATACGCCGGGAACTCGGCGCGGATCGCCTGCACCTCCGCTTCCTGCTGAGAGCGCGTGACGGAGACGTGGCAGCGCTCCCAGGCGGTGATGCGCTGTTCAAGCGCGGTGTTGTAGAGCGCGCGGCAACGCCACAGGGTCTCAGCAAGCTCACGCTCCTGAGCGGGCGTCGGCCGCAGCTTCTCCTGGTAGGTTTTGCGCACACCCGGCACACACACGGCACGCTCATGACTGCTTGTCCCGCTTCCGCTTGGCGAGATATTCCCGCAACGCCCGTACGATCTCTCCGTTGAGGGAGCGGTCGTTCTCGTGTGCGGACTGCTTCATACCCTCAGCCACATCGGCGGGTAGGCGCAGGGTGATTCGGATGTCTTCCTGGCGGGTATCCATGACACTGGTATAGCATGCATTTAGTGTCAGGGCAAGTGAGGGGACTTCTGGCGAAAGCCGCAGACGCCTCACCGCATACCCTCAAGGGATGACGGCTTGCGGCGGGCTAAAGCCCAAACCATGTCACCTTCACGCGACTTGAAAATACAGCGTGTGAGGGAGAAACCAAGGAAACGCAGGGGATGCCATGCGTCCAGTCGCTAAAGCCCAGCGGTACTGGTGTAATCGGCGTAGGTCTAAGCGCCTGATGAAACAGAGTACGAGCTCATGTATCATCCGCGCGCAGCGTGGTCCATCGGTCGCCGCATGCAGGCGGTCGCAGCCGTGCTGCTGCCGATGCCGGTCGCCTGCTCAAACGCCCCACGTGCATCGGCGCCAACCGCGACGCACGTGCAAGCTCTACGGCTTCGCGAGTTCGCGTTGCCCACCGCACGCGGCATGCCGGTTAACATCGCCCCATAAATCGCGCCCTCGTGCTGCTACGCTAGCGTTACGATCATGTCCTCGCCAGTGGGAGGGCGAGCCGCTGTCCCGTTGGCAAGGCAGATACCCCCCTTTTGCGTCACGGGGGCTAAGGGTCAGTCCCTCCACATGCCTCATGCTACAATGGAAGCTACGGTATGCTGGCGTGACCTCTGCGCTGGAGGGACCGAATGTGTCATCGACGACACGGCGATCCGGCGCCATCCACGCCACAGAGTACGCGACAAGGCACGCACGATGTTGTGCGGGAGGCAACGATGCCGGACAAGGCCATCTCACAAGCGCGAACGGCGGGGACCATGATTGAGCGAGACACCGAACCGGCACACGCCGAGCGCGCCACCATCACCACCATCACCGTCGGCTCCGGGCGCGGACTGACCCTCTCGCAGGTCGAGGCCGTGGCGCGCGGTGGCGCACACGTCGCCATCGCTCCGACGGCCCGCGAGCGCGTCCGCAGCGGGCGCGGCCTCATCGAGCGCATTGGCGCCGAGGACCGCACCGTCTACGGTGTCACCACCGGCTTCGGCCACCTCAGCTCCGTCAAGATCGCGCCGAACGACCTCGCTAGCTTGCAGCGCAACCTCATCCGCAGCCACGCCAGTGGTGTCGGCGAACCTTTCGATATTCCCACCGCCCGCGGTATCGGCCTGCTGCTACTAAATAGCCTCGCCCGCGGCCACTCCGGCGTCCGCCTCGAGCTGATCGACCTCCTCGCCGGCATGCTCAACAGCGGCGTCACCCCCGTCGTGCCCACGCGCGGCTCCGTCGGCGCGAGCGGCGATCTGGCGCCGCTGGCCCACTTCAGCCTCGTCCTGATCGGCGAGGGCGAGGCGTGGTACAAGGCCGATCGTCTCTCCGGCGCCGAGGCCCTGCGCCGCGCGGGGCTAGAGCCCGTCACGCTCCAGGCCAAAGAGGGACTCGCCCTCATCAACGGCACGCACGTCATGGAGGCCTGCGGCGCCCTCGCCATCGCAGACGCCTGGCGCCTGCTCCGCGCCGCCGAGATCGCCTCCGCCATCAGCCTCGAAGCGCTGCTCGGCAGCTACACCCCGCTCGACGCCCGCATCCATGCTCTGCGACCCCAACCCGGCCAGGGACGGACCGCCGCACGACTGCGGCTACTCCTCACGCGCAGCGAGATCAACCCCAGCCACGCCAACTGTGGCCGCGTGCAGGACCCGTACACCCTCCGCTGCGTGCCCCAGGTCCTCGGCGCCGCCCGCGACGCCCTGGACTACTGCGAGCGAACCTTCGCCAACGAGCTCGGCGCCGTCACCGACAACCCGCTGATCTTTGTCGACGGCGGCGACGTCCTCACCGGCGGCAACTTCCACGGCCAACCCCTCGCCCTCTCGCTGGACTTCCTCGCCGTCGCATTGGCGCAGGTCGCTAGCTTCTCCGAGCGCCGCGTCTACAGCCTTGTTAGTCCGCACGAGTGGGACACAGGCGAGCACCGCATCCCGCCCTTCCTCACGCCGCAGCCGGGCCTCAGCTCCGGCTACATGATCATCCAATATGTCGCCGCCGCCCTCGTCAACGAGATTAAAATCCTCGCCCACCCCGCCAGCATCGACTCGATCCCCACCTCCGCCGGCATGGAAGACTTCGTCAGTATGGGCGCCACCGCCGCCCTCAAGCTGCGCCAGGCGCTCGACCTCGCCTTCCGCGTCGTTGCCATCGAACTGCTCTGCGCCGCACAGGCTCTCGAGTTCCGTCGCCCCTTGCGCGCTGGCGAAGGCGTCGAGGCCGCGCACGCCGCGATCCGCTCCCTCGTCCCCGCCCTCACCGACGATCGCCCGCCCTCGCCCGACATCGAAGCGCTCGCCCTCGCCGTCCGCGGCGGCCTCCTCGAAGACCTCGCCACCGAGACCAGCCTCGCCACCGCCCCCGACCGCGTGCCCAGCCGCAACGGAGCCGCTCGTGCGAAGCCGTCCGTCCGCGCCAGCCACTCCCACCACTAATCCGCATACCTCCAGCACGCAGGCGTAAATATCGCGAGCAGCGAAACTTCCCGCGTCGCCGGTTGAGGGCCGTTGAACGCTCGCCCCACGGCCCCTTCCCTCGCGGGGAAGGCGGGGTCCCCCACGCGTACGGACGTGTAGGGGTCGGGGAGAGCGTGCACCGAGTCCGCGCAGACGGGCTTCGCGGCCACCGGGCACCCAGGCGCGAATCCACTCGCCCGCTTGGTAGCCCGCCACCTTGACTGAGGCCGAACACAGATGCTACACTATCCCTACCTCACGGGCGATTAGCTCAGTTGGTTAGAGCGCCACGTTGACATCGTGGAGGTCGGGGATTCGAGCTCCTCATCGCCCACCAAAGCTTCGATGCATGCCGCCAGGATACACTCCTGGCGGCGTTTGTTTCCCTACGCGTGCATCGGCGGCGGCACAAAGGCCGGTCGCTCGGCTGTGAATCGCTCGAACTGCTCGTGCGTCAGTTCCACCCCATGCTCTGCCGCCCACTCCCAGAACGGCACATACTGCGTGCGGGCCGTCTGATGCTCCAGCAGCATCAACTCCGAGGCCAGGCTCCCGCTCAGATAACCTCCCTCACGCCACGCCGCATACAGCGGCTCGTGGTCGTAGGGCACCGAACGATGCTCGAAGTGCCACCGCTCGCCGTCCCAAGTAAATAGCCCGTACTGCGCGTTGATGTCCCCATTGAAGGGCACGCCGACCGCGCCGACGACCACGACGTGATGCCCATCCACAGACCGCTCGAAGGGATAGTGGATGTGCGCACCGATCACCGTGCGCTCCTCCACCCCCTCCAGCGCCTTCAGCACGTCGGCGTCCGAGCGCATCCGCCCGAGGCCGTCGCGGTTGTTCTTCGGACTGCCATGCACGACGAGCACCGGCTCCGCGCCGGGCAGCTCCACGCGAAGTGTCGGCGGCAGCCCCTCCAGATACGCCACCCACTCCGGCGTCAGCTCGCGTACGGCCAGCCGCACCGGCCGCATCCAGCTGGAGTTCCAGTCGTGCGGCTGATTGCGTCCCCGCGCCAGTGACGCCAGCCACGTATCGTGGTTGCCGCTGATGCTCTCGAAGCCCAGCGGCGCGATACGCTCCAGCACCGCACGCCCCTGCGGCCCGCGGTTGACGAAGTCACCAGCCACCACGATCCGGTCAGGCGCCACGCGCGCGAGATCCGCCAAAACGGCGTCGAGCGCGGGCACGTTCCCATGGAGGTCGGCGATCACCGCTAGCGTCGGTCCGTTTGTAGCCACGGCCTATCCCCATCCCTCGCTGATGTCGATGCTGCGGATCGTGTCACCCGGCTGGCAGCTGCGTTTCGGGTCGCCACCAGCACCATGAGGCCCTTGCTCGTGCGGTGGAAGGGCGCGTTATTGGAGAACCCCTCGCACGCCAGGACTCCCGCCCCACCATGGTGCATAGCAAGCACTCTCCTCAGTGTGTGCATCGTGCGTGCATCCTAGCATCCTCAGAACCTACTGTGAAACTATAAGCTATCTCGCAAAGCCGTCGCCGATGCAACGCGGGCGCCGTACATGCGACGTCCCCTCCACATGCCAGATGCGGAGGGGACGCAGCAGGAGGTGGGCTTCGACATGCCCTAGAGCGTGTTATGAACTTGACGTGGAGGGTAGTAGGATGAGGGATGAAGTTCCTCTCCTCCCGACCGCAAACCCTATCCCACCGACGTCAGCGAAGACGAATCGGCACTGGCGGCGCCGTTTTGACGCTGACTGCCGGAAGATGCCCTGCAGCGGCGGCATCCGCTGCGCGAAGTCTGCAACGCCCTGCGCTGGATCGTGCGCGCTGGTGCGCCCATGGCGTCTCCTGCCGAGCAACGTTCCCGCCCTGGCCGACCGTGCAGCAGCAGATCGCGCCGCTGGTTGGACGCCGGCTGAATTCGAGGCACTGGTGCACGACCTGCGCCTGAAGGTACGGGCTAGAGCGGGGCGAGACGGACAGCCCTCGGCTGCCATCTTGGACGCGTCGGGTGTAGCAGTCGAGTCCAGAGAGCGGAGCGCGCGCTGGGTACGACGGGCACAAGCGGCGCAAGGGCTCCAACGGCGCATGCGGCCGTCGACACCTTGGGCCAGCTCTTGACCTTGACGGTCACCCCGGCCAACGCCGACGAGCGCACGCAGGTGGCCGCGCTGGCCGCGCAGATCCAGGAGGTGACGGGCGCGCACGTGGAGCTGGCCTGGGTCGATCAAGGCTACACGGGCGATCAAGCCGCTCAGACCGCCGCCGCGCGCGGTATCAAGCTGGAGGTGGTCAAGCTGCCCGAGGCCAAGCGGGGCTTTGTCTTGCTGCCCCGCCGCTGGGTCGTCGAGCGCAGTTTCGCCTGGTTGGCGCATTTCCGACGGCTGGCACGCGACTACGAGCGACTGCCGACGGTCCTGGCGGGCCTGCACTTCCTCGCGTTCGCCTGCCTCTTGCTTCATCGCCTCGTCCCGTTGACCTTGAGTTCATAACACGCCAGGACGGTCATCGCAAAGACGTGCATCTTGTTGTTATTCGGCAGGGTCGACCGACCGCCACCGTTTTCGCCCGATTGCAAGCCGACCGCCGTGTAATAGATGCTGACGGCATGGTTGCCAACGGTGTCTCCACTGGGGGCGTTCCAGTTGGTCGCGGTCACCGCAATTTCGTCCCCAGAGACGGGCAAATTGGCGTACCAGTCGGCGAAGGTCAGCGTAAACGTTTGCGTCGTCCCGTCGGTGTAGGTGATGGTGCCCGTGCCGCCCTGCGTGCCGAACGTCCCCGCGCCGAGGAAGCCCAACGTGTTGCCCGCGCCCGCATACGTGATGGTCTGCCCCGCGGCGACGACGTTGTTCGCCTGGCCAGAAGCAACGTTGGGCCACGTGAACGAGACGCCGTTGTGCGTCACGATCGCACCCGGCGTCAGGCCGGCCGCCGCCAGCGACTGCGCGGAGTAGCTGTAGCCCTTGCCGTCGAAGTTGCCCGCCGCGGGATTGCTGCTGTCGCTCGTGCCGATGTTGTTGTTCGCCCTCGCCACGGTGCTATACGACGGCATCGTCACCTGATAGGTGCCCTGCAAGGGCAACGTGCGCGAGGAATCGCCGACGCCGATCTGGAAGGTGCCCTGCGGCACCACCCAGTTGTGCGCCGTGGTGTCCCAGTAGGAGAAGGCGCTCGCGTTCAAGGTGAAGCTGACCGTTTGCGACTGCCCGACCGTCAGCGAGACCTTCTGGAAGCCCTTGAGCTGCCTGGGCGGCTCGCCCGCGCTGGAAGGGAAAGTGACGTAGAGTTGCGCCACGTCCGCTCCCGTTCGCGAGCCGGTATTCTTGATCGTGGCCGTCACCGTCACATTGCCATTGAAGGCGCCCGACCCCGGCGAGACCGCGAGGTTACTAAAGCTGAAATTCGTATACGAGAGGCCATAGCCGAAGGGGAAGAGCGGCGTCAGGTTATTGGCGTCGTAGTAGCGATAGCCGACATCCAAACCTTCGGAGTACGACGACTCGTCGTTGACGCCGGGATACTGCGCCGTGGTGTTGGCCGGTATCTGGCTGCCGCTGGCCGGGAAGGTCATGGGCAGCTTGCCCGAGGGATTCACGTCGCCGAACAACACCGCCGCGATGGCGTTGCCGTCTTCCTGCCCAGGATACCAGGCCTCCACGACGCCTTGCACCTGGCTGAGCCACGGCATCAGGACGGGCGCGCCAGTGTTGAGCACCACGATGGTGTGCGGGTTGGCCTGGGCGACCGCTTGGATCAACTGGTCCTGCTTATTCGGCAGGCTGAGGCTGCTGCGATCCGATCCCTCGGATTCGACGTCGTTGGCGAAGACGATCGCGACGTTGGATTGCGCCGCCAGTTGCGCCGCCTGCGTGATCAGCGTGGGCGAGCCGGGATACTGCCAGCCCAGGTTCACCTGGCTGAGGCCGCCATTTTGATAGTAGTCGACCTCGATGGAGACGGCCTGTCCGGCGGTGAGGCTCACGGTGCCCGTCTGCGTGTTCGCCGCCTGATCGCGCCAGTTGTCGATGATCTTGGTGCCGTTGATGAACAGCCGGCTGCCGTCGTCGCTGGTGAGCGAGAAGGTATAGCTGCCGGTCGCGGGCGGCGTCAGCGTCCCAGTCCATTTGGCCGACCACTGCGTCGCGTTCACGCCGCTGCCGGGCGAATTGCCGTTGTAGTTGAAGTTGATGGTGGCGTCGTTGCGCGTCAAGACCGGCGAGCCGTTGAGCGTCATGTTGTTGTAATACTGCCCGCTGAGCCCATTGCCGCTGCCCGAAGTCGGCTTCAGCGCAGAGGAGGGTACGACCGGCAGCGCACCACCGGTACCCACGCCCTGGGCGTATTGGACGTTCACGCCGCTGCCGGCACGCGTGGTGATGCCCTGCAAGGGGGTGACGACGGAGGGCGCGTTCACGTGCGCGCTGCCGCCACCGGCATCCATCGGCGCGGTCGACGCGTCGGACCCGATCACCGCGATGGAGCCAACAGTGCTCGCGCTAAGCGGCAGGATGCTCGACGTGTTTTGCAGCAGCACCGTCCCCTGCTCGGCGGCCTGGGTGGTGAATTGATCGTGCGCCGGCGTGGCGACGTTACTGCTCGGCGTGCCGGTAGTGGGGTGATCGAAGAGGCCGTCGGCGAACATCGTGCGCAGGATGCGATGGACCATCGCGTTGATGGTCTGGATCGTCACCTGGCCGTTCTGAACTGCCGTCTGCAGCGCGTTCCCGAAATACGATTGATCGGGCATCTGCATATCGAGTCCCGCCGCCGCCGATTGCAGCGCGGAGTGCGTCGCGCCCCAGTCCGACATCACGAAACCGGGAAAGGCCCACTGGCTCTTGAGCACGTCGTTCAGGACATACGGCTGCTCGCAGGCATAGATGTCGTTGACCCGATTGTATGAGCACATCACCGCGCCCACGTTGCCCTGCTGCACCGCGGCCTGGAAGGCGGGCATGTAGATCTCGTGCAGGGTGCGCTCGTCGACGTTGGAGCTATCCGTCGTGCGGTCGTACTCCTGGTTGTTGGCGACGAGGTGCTTGACGGTGGCGATGACGTTCTGGCTCTGGAGGCCCTGGATGTCGGCCACAGCCAGTTGCGAGGTCAGGTAGGGGTCCTCGCCCAAGCTCTCGAAACTGCGGCCCCATACCGGGTTGCGCAGGATGTTGACGGTGGGCGCCAGGACGACGTTCGCGCCCTTGCCATATTCCTCAGCGCCGAGGTCCTGACCGTAGAGGTTCATCAGCGAGGGGTCCCAGCTGGCCGCAACGCCGATGGGCGCGGGGAAGGCCGTCACCTGCGTCATGCCGTCCGCAACTCCCGCCGGGCCATCCTCCAATCCGAGCGCCGGGATACCCAGTCGCGCATTCGCGGGAATATTGCCCACATACGAGCCGCTGACGCCGGACAACATCGCGAGTTTTTCGCTGAGCGTCATCTGTGCGATGAGCGCGTCCGCCCGCTGATCGGGCGTCAACGCGGTATTCATCCATGGGCGCTGCGGCTGGGAGTCAACGCGCAAGGCGCCAAGGCCGTAGACGAGGAGCATCGAGAGGAGCACGAGAGGGACGATGATGGAGGTCAGGCGATGACGCGTGATGAGTTGCACAGGGTCCCTTTTGCTTCATGGAAAAGACGATGCTCGGACACCACCGCTATGTCCACCTGTAGTCGGCCCGCCAGCATGCGAGGGGGAAAGAGTCGATGCACACGGGTGCCGAGATCATCGCCCTGAAACGCTGTCTCAATACAAGCAATTGCAACAGCAGGGGCAATGAGGCGTTGCCGTGTGGGACGCATATTGCGCTGATGAAGTCGAATGGAAAACAGCAGATCAGCCGCACACTCGCCATTGTTGCAGGCGAAAGATGCACGGCTGGTGTGTTGCGAAAGAATCTGCCCCGTAACCGTCGACATGTCGAATCGTGCGCTAGCTTTCGACGATATCGATCGACATGATGCTATCGCCGGGTTGGCGATCGGTGTCGGGATCGCGCAGGCGGATCGATTTGACCACATCGGCGCCCGCGACCACGCGCCCGAACACCCCATGTTTGCCGTTGAGGTGCGGCGTCGGCCCGAACGTGATGAAGAACTGCGAGCCGTTCGTGTTGCGTCCCGCGTTGGCCATCGAGAGGACGCCGAAGCCGTCATGCTTCAGCGCAAGCGCGCCGGGCTCATCGTTGAACTGATAACCCGGACCGCCCCGGCCAGTCCCCGTCGGATCACCGCCCTGAGCCATGAAGTCTTTCAGTACGCGATGGAACGTGGTGCCGTTGTAAAAGCCATCACGAGC
>CAWJCH010000034.1:0-10067 GCA_963841205.1 uncultured Chloroflexia bacterium
ATAGGGTACTTGCACGACGATTTGTCCAAGATGGCCAGGGGTGAAGGTTGCGCCCAATGCGCCGTAGAGGGTTCATGGTCCTGTGATAGCACGGCATTCCACGGCGGCTCGTCGCAGGCGCGATCCATCGACCGCTGGCGCGGCGAGAGCGATCTCCGTCACCCCCCTGGAACCGTCTCCCAATCGGGCAACTCATCGAACCGGATGCGAATGGTGGTTGAACCCCCACAAGAGGCGCTCTATCACGCGTCGCCTCTTCGCTAGGCCTTGGCGGCGGGGAGCCAGCGCCAGTATCGCTCCAGGGTGACGCCGGGGTAGGTGCGGCGGAGGCTGGCGCTGTACTGACGCAGCATCTGGCGCATCTTCTCTTCGTTGCCGAAGAGCTGCGGGACCTGGCTGGCGTACTGCAGGATGGCGTCTTCCTTCGTGGGGACGAGGCCGGAGATCTCCACGAGCTCGGGCTCCATAGGGATGCTCAAGGCGGCCTGTCGCGCCTCGGGTCCACCTTGACGCGCGACATAGGGGAAGTCTTCGTAGAACTTCACGTTGAGCTTGCGCTGGGCCAGGCGATCCGCCGCGGAGCAGAGGAGCTGGTGATCGACGTGGTTGCCGATGCCGAGTGGGGCGTAGATGGCCGCGAGCGGCGCACGCTCGGCGACGTTGAGCAGGATGGCGGCGATCTGCTCGTCGAGCGGGAGGTCGCCCGGATTCACCGTGCCGAAGAGGGCCTCGTCGCCGGTGTAGTAGGCTGGTGACCCGCGAAAGATGGCGTCTGGGAAATCGAGCCAGTACGTGTCGGCGTGCAGCACTTCAGACGCGGCGGCATCCTCCGCGCGCCGGCGACGAACGGCCTCGGCCGCGTCCTGGCCCAAGCCCATGCGCTGCAGAGATGCGCTGGCGAATGCGCTGAGTGGTGCGCCTTCGGCGGGGATGCCGCCGAAGATGGTGACGATCAGCGGGCGCTGGCCGGCGACGGCTTGCAGGCCAATCGCGCCGCCGCAGGAGAGTGCGGCATCGTCGAAGTGCGGCTGCAGGTAGATATGGCGGTAGTTGCGCGTGATCTGGTCGAGCGACGTGATTTGCATGACTGTTCTCCCTGGCGAGCGATACAACTCCGGTGCGTGACGTCTATGGTGTGCGGTGGTGCTCAGATGTTAGGGCAACAGCCCACGACGGCAGTTCGACGATGCGAGCGAGCGCCTTGCCGAGTCCTATGCGCTCGGCGGTCTCTGCGAAGTCAAGCGGAATTGGCGCCTCGACCGCGGACGGGACGCGGGTACTGGGATAGGCGACCACCAGCCGCCACGCGTGCAGCGTGGTCCGCGCGGCGAGGTCGGAAGGAGAGCGATCGGGCGGCGCGTAGGTGGCGTCGCCGAGAATTGCCGCGCCGCGCGTGGCGAGGTGGACGCGGATCTGGTGCGTGCGCCCGGTGAGCGGCTGCGCCAGGACCAGGGCGTGCGTCGCGGTGGATTGGAGCGTCCAGAAGCGGGTGGCAGCGGGCTGGCCGGAGGGGTCCGCGATGACGCGGCGGCGGTCGGCGGGATCGCGGCGGAGCGGCTCCTCGACGGTGTCCTCGGCAGGCGAAGGCACGCCGTCGGTGATGGCGAGGTAGCCTTTCTGCATGGTGCGGCACTCGAACTGGCGCACCAGCGCTCGCCGCGCCGCCTCGGTCTTGGCGAAGAGCACGACGCCGGAGGTCTCGCGGTCGAGACGATGCAGCAGCCAGGGGCGGTCCTCGCCGCGCGCCGCCTGCCGTGCGAACACGGCGTCGGCCAAGGTGCCATCGGGATGCTTATACGCCGGATGCGTGACGAGACCGGCGGGCTTCGCCACGGCGAGCAGGGCTTCGTCTTCGTAGAGCACGACGACGGGCGTCGACTCCACGGGATGGGCGACATTACCGCTGCGTTTCGGGGCTTCCACACCTGCGAGGTCGCTCGTCACTGTCGCGCTCCGCCTAGCAGAAAAGCACATAGAGCCGCTATGCGTTGAGGCCATGCAGGTGAAAGGGCTTGCGCTGGCTTTAGCCACACGCCTGTTGCAATTGCCGTTTCTGCCTGCTTGTGCGGGAATACCTCTGAAGGCACTTTGCACCTCACCAATCAAATAACGGTGTGTAGCGGTTCCGCGGTAAATCGTTCCTGCGGGTAAAAGCATCAACGTGATTTGGACGTGGTGTCATACGCTGATCTGGGTTGCATCCAGAGGTCACACTCGCCCAGGGAGTATGCAGCGCCTTTTCGGGCCGGGCAGGCCCGTCAGGAGTCAACGTGATGGGTTGCCATGTGCGTATCCTGAGAATCCATCGGGCCTCGGCCCGTGTGGAGTGCCAAGAAGTTTACGCTCCGCTGCGCCGAAGTTCGCCCATCGCGCGTATATGGAGATGGGCGATGCGACGATACGCGGGCCGTTCGAGCATAGTATACCGTGCGCCGCTTCGTCGCCAAGCGTCGAGTGAACTTGCGGCGATAGCCTGGTCTACTCTAGACTGCAAGCGCCACTCGTTCACGCCTCTCGCCGGGGAGAAGCCTCGCGTGACGCTCGATTGATTTCAAGCGGCACGGAAGCGCGCGAGCGCCGCGTTTATCGGAAGTGTCTCGGGGGTATGTCGTGCGAAACCTGCCCAACCTGCTGAGTATGGGACGCCTGCTCTCCACCCTCCCCCTCGTCGTCCTCATCTTGATCAACACCGCGCCGGCGTACCTGATCGCCACCGCGCTGCACGCCGCTGGTTCCGCGACGGATTGGCTCGATGGGCGCATCGCGCGGCGATATAACGTCGTCTCGCGGCTGGGGGTATTCCTCGACCTCAGCGCGGACAAGGTCTTCGTCTCGGCGGCGCTGATCGCGCTGGTGCAAGTGAGCGTCGTGCCGGCGTGGATCGCCATTGTGATCGTCACGCGCGAGTTCATCGTGCAGGGACTACGCTCGCTGGCGGCCGCACAGGGTGTCGTGATCCCGGCGGGACCGGCGGGCAAGCAGAAGACGACGATCACGCTGACGGCGCTCGGCGGCATCTTCCTCGGGCTCGGCCTGCATGGCAAGACGGCGTTTCCGCTCGGCCTCGGCACCAGCGCCACGGGCCCGCACGGATTCGCGGACTACCTGCTCGCCCTCTCGGACGTCTTGCTGCTGCTCGCGGTAATCTGGACGGTCTACTCGGCGTACGAATACCTGCGTGGCGCGTGGGGACTGCTCACGGAGCCATCCAAAGAGCCGTAGCGCGCACGGGGACGCAGCGCCCCCTTGACGAATGATGCTAGACTGCTTGCGGGCCGCCCGGTGAGGCAAAGAACGAGCTTCGGCCATGGGAGGACGGTGTGGCGCGCAGTCTCGCGCCGGAAAGGGGTCACTTGATGGGTATCTTCGACAAGATTAAGCAGGCAGTCTCGGGCGCGGCGAGCACTGCGATTCAGCAGGCGGAAGAGAGCGCGACCAACTCGGTCACAAGCTCGATCGGTAGCTCGATCTCCGGCGCGGCGGAGAACGCCGTCGGGTCGGCGCTGGGCCACGTCCCTGGTGTGCCCGGCAGCTCCATCCTCACCGATGCGGTGGAGGCGGGCACCAACTCCGCGATCGGCAGGACGGTCGACTCCGCGACTGAGGGCGCAACCCAGTCCATCGCGTCTAAGCTGCCAGGCGCCGAGTAGTCCGCAGACCAAGCCTCCCGCCGAAGGATCGCCTCGCGGGGGGCTTTATCAGCTCGCGCGGCGTGAAGACCCCTGGCTTGAGCCATGGGGAGGAAACGCCGCGCGCCGTCAGGCGCTCCCGACCACCGGACACCAAACGACCAGGTGTGCGATACGTACGCTCTACCGCAGGGCCTGCGGGAAGGTACGCGTGTGGAGGTGGCTTCGGGCCACGACAGGACCGTGTACGACGCTCCTAGCTCGCTAGGTGAGCGGTGGTCAGCCCAAGAATCCCCCGGCTTCAGCCGTGGGGAGTGGTCAATTGCTACGTGACGGCCGACCAGTGGGTTGATTGTAAGGGAGCGCGAGGCGTCGCGGCACTGAGGTCCGCTGCGCGCGGGTGGCAACGAGTGCCTCAAATCACAGTCGACACCTTACCCGGCGGCACGCGGCGGAGCGTGGCACTACGCTTTTCGGGGAGAGCCGATGCGGCGCTCTGTGCCGTTGAGCAGACGCTCGATGTTATCGCGATGCGAGAAGATGACGAAACCGCCGCCGACCATGGCAAAGATGGCATGCGGCAGGTAGTCGTGGCCGGTCAGCGCGAGTATCAGCGCGGAAAGGCCCGCCACGGCAGCGCCGAGGATCGAGCCGAGCGATACGTAGCGCGTGATGGCGATGGGGATCGCCATCGAGATGAGGCCGAGCAACCCCGCGATTGGCGTGACGGCAAAGATGGCGCCGGCGCCGACCGCCACACCACGACCTCCGGTGAAGCGCAGGAAGATCGAGAAGTTGTGCCCAAGTAGGGCACCGAAGCCGGCCAGCGCCTCTGCCGTGGCTTGGAGATTGTGCTGCGCGGCGTTGACGTCCGCGCCGAGGGGATAGACGAGGAAGCGTGTGAGGAGGATCGCCGCGACGCCTTTTAGGATGTCCATCACAGCGACCAGGACGGCGGGGCCGGGGCCGAGAGTGCGCATGACGTTGGTCGCGCCGGTCTTGCCGCTGCCCTGCGTGCGAGGGTCCACGTTGCCGAAGAGCCGGGAGACGATCACGCCGCTGGGGATCGAGCCGAGGAGATAGCCGAGGGCGAGGGCTACGAGGAATCGAAGAACGTCGGCGCCAGACATCGCCGCATCCTCTCCACTGAGGAGACTGCCATTACGGCGCGGGGCGAAGGTGTGCCGCGCCGCACCAATGCTACCCTGCGGACTCGGCGGCGTCAACGATAGGGATGAGACTACTCCCCGGGCGAGGCGTTACGGTGACAGTGCGCCTGTGCGGTGACGAGCGCCAGCATCAGCAGCACGACCGCCACGATTATCAGCGTCTCCGCGCCCTGGTGCAGCGGGGTGGCCGCTGGCAGCATGAGTCCGATGCAGGCGAGCACCGTCAAGAGGGGCGCGGTCAGGATGCCGCCGAGCACGCAGATGACCGCGGTGCGCTCCGCAACCCACACGCGCCGGGGGGCCGCGGCCAGCGCGCCAAACGCCGGTCGAACCGCGTGCGGCAACGACGCGGCTCGATGGCGCGCCTCGGTCATGCGCGCGGACACGTGTACGACCGCCTCGGTCATGCGGTCACGCCGAGCGTCCATGTCCTCGCCGAGACCACGCAACAGCATCAGTGGACCCACCGAATCGCCTCCATAGCACTGAGATCGCCTTCGTGTTCACCACCGGATGGGGAAATGCTTCCGCATGCTCCATGCCGTGGGGTCAACGACCACCGCCCACCCTCTCCACAGCACACTTTCTGACCTACAGCACGCCAAGGGCCATTTTGCCAGCGCATGGTGGAAGAACATCGCCGTGTTGCTCCATCGTGTGTCTTCCCTCTAGCCATAACGCCGGGGCGCGACGCCTGTAACGCCCCGCGCCTGGTGCACTGTTACCGCTCGGCTGCCACGGATTCCCAGTAATAGCGGCATTCCGCCCGCAGCGGACAGCGCGAACATCGCGGTTTCTGGGAGATACAAATGGTCCTACCGTGGCGGATGAGATCGACGTGCATCGCGTGCCGCCACTGCGGCGGGATCAGCCGCAGCAGGACCCCGTGAGCTGCGTCTGCCGGGGTCTTGGCGTTAATCAGGCCGAGGCGTCGCGTGACGCGCCAGACGTGCGTGTCGACCGGGAAGGCGGGCTGGCCGAGCGAGAAGAGCAGCACGCACGCCGCCGTCTTCGGTCCGACGCCCGGCAGCGTTTGCAAATACGTCAGCGCGTCGTCGAGCGGCATGCGCCCGACAGCATCGAGCGTGAGTGGTGCGCCGCCGAGTTGGGTGGTCAGTTCGCGAAGTATGTGCTGAATGCGCTCGGCCTTCGTCTGCGCCAGCCCGCCCTGGCGGATCGCCTCCGCCACCGCCGCGACCGGCGCGTCGCGCACCTGCTCCCAGGTGGGAAACGTCTCGACCAGGCGGGCGTAGGCGCGCGCCGAGTTCACGTCGGAGGTGTGCTGGGAGAGGACGGTCGCGATCAAGCCGCCGAGCGCATCGCCATCCGGCTCCCACGGCGGGATGCCATAGGTTTCTACCAGAAGCGCGTAGACGCGCGCCACCTTCGCCCGCAGCGCCTCGTCGTCGACCTCGGCAAGCGGCTCGATTTGACGGACGATTTGCGCGTTGTCGGCCATTCCGCGCCCTCTCGCGTCGCGCTCCACCGCAGCACTCCTTTCGATTTCCATTCAGGAAACATAGACACATCTGTCTATGATCGCGCCACATTGGGGGTACTACGGTCGCGTCGAGGTGCTACAATCGACGTGTCGACATGATCCATGGGCGGGTGGACCCCACCCCCTGGCCCAGCCCTTGCTCGCGGGGGAGCCCGCCTCTCCCTGGGGTGAAGGGGAATAACGGGCAGCACCGTTGGCGACTTCTACTCAGGTCATTGGCTACCGACCAAGCATAAAAGGCATTACCTTGGGTGGTGGGCGGAGTGCCTAACCACCCAGCCCCTCTCGTTGCGGGGAGGGGCAGACATAGGGCTCGGCAATTCTGCGTAGCAGTCCGTCGGGCCAGGGCGAATCCTTCTCCGCGGCGGGGAAGTGATGACGACCCAGGACGAGGTGTGTTGAGGTGAGGCAAGGAGCAGCACGATGTCCGAAGAACGTCCGTTGCCAGCGTTCATCGCTGCCCTCGGTTCCGGCTCCTCGACGCCCGGTGGCGGCGCGGCGGCGGCGGTGGCTGGTGCGCTGGCCGCGGCGCTGGCCGAGATGGTCGCCAATTTCACGGTCGGTCGCCACAAGTTCGCCGATGTGGATGCCAGCATGCGCCGTGCAGTCGAGCGCGCGGAGGAACTGCGGGGACGCCTGCTGGCGTTGACCGAGGATGACGAACGCGCTTTTGCCGCCGTCTCCGCAGCGTACAAGCTCCCGAAGGGCACGGAAGACGAGCGCGGCGCACGCGAAGCCGGGATCCAGCGGGCGCTCTCCGCCGCGATGCAGCCGCCGCTGGAGGTGATGCGCCTGGGCTGCGAGGTGATGGAGATCGCCGGCGAGGTCGCCGCGGCCGGGAATCCCAGCGTGGTCAGCGACGCCGGATGCGCGGCGCTGCTGGGCGAGGCCGCTGTGCGCTCCGCCGCGCTGAACGTGCTCGCCAATGTGGTGCTGCTGCGCGACGAGCGAGCCGCCGAGGCCGGACGCCAGGCCGTCGTGCAGCATGAAGAACGGGCGCAGGCGCTGCGCGAGCATACGCTGGCCGCCGTTCACGCGCGTATGCAGGTATAGGACATCCTCCGTTCTTCTCAATCAAATCCGGAGTACTTCTGCCATCCTTGCTCCGTTGCATCCTTGCGTCCATGTTAGAATGGGCCCAGCACTTGGGGCGAGTGGTCGTGGACGGCGTGAAGTAGAGGTGGCAGTGATGTGGCGGGGACGGTTACGACTGGCATCCTAGATCGTGGTCATTGCGGCCTGGTGCGTCGTTGCAGTTATCGTGTTGCTCCGTGTGCCGAGGCAGGGCTCGGACTTTGGCATCTTTTTGGGAGCCGCACAGTCGCTCCGCTTTGATTCGCACGCGAATATCTACCTTGGCAAACCGCTCTTCGTCGATCAGAAGAAACTGTTTTGAAAGCGCGAACGTGTGCTAGACTGGTGGCATGGAACAGACCGTACCGGCACGCAAAGCCTATCCGAGCGACCTACGCGACGTGGAGTGGGCGATCCTCGAACCGCTCGTCCCGGCGGTCAAGCCCGGTGGACGCCCGGCGCGCCACAGTCGGCGGGAGATCGTCAACGCCATCCTCTACGTGGTCCGCGGCGGCAATCAATGGCGCGCGATGCCCCACGACCTGCCGCCGTGGCAAACCGCCTTCTATTACTTTCGCATCTGGCGCAACGACGGCACCTGGGAGGCGATCCATACGGCGCTGCGCGAGCGGACGCGGCGCGACCTGGGGCGGGAGGCGACCCCGAGCGCGGCGATCCTGGACAGTCAGTCGGTCAAGACCGGGCAAAGGGGGGGCCGCGCGGCGACGACGCGCACAAGCAGGTGAGCGGGCGCAAGCGGCATCTCCTGGTGGAGACGCAGGGCTTCGTGCTCAAGGTGGTCGTCTCGGCCGCCGACGTGCAGGACCGCGACGGCGCACGCTTGCTCGCCCACGCGCTGCGCCTCTACGGCCCTGACCTTGCCGCGCCTGTCAGCCTGGTCTGGGCGGATGCGGGCTACGCCGGACCGCTCGCGGACGACCTGCGCCAGCAGATGGGCTGGACGTTGGCGGTGGTCAAGCGCAGTGACCGGCAACCACGCGGCACGTTTGCGGTCCAACCGCACCGCTGGATCGTCGAGCGGACGTTCAGCTGGTGGGTGGGCTGCGCCGCTTGAGCAAGGACGACGAATACCAGGTCGAGTCGAGCGAGGCGCTCATCTACGCCGGCATGAGCCACCTCATGCTGCGACGCCTGAGCAGACGAGCACAACCGCTGTCCAGTCCGTCTGGATAACTTTCAAAACAGTTTCGAAGGTTCACGGCGGCTGCGCACTCTGGGGCGGTCCGACTGGGCCAGGCTATGTCTATCCCCCTCTGCTCGCCATCCTGCTTGTGCCCGTGTCCGCGCTGCCCTGCGCAAGCGGACGTATCTGTGGCATGCCGTGAATATCGTGCTTTGGGTGGTCCGCACGATCCTGTTAGCACGCCAAGCAGATGCAATTAACCGGTGGTATGCACTCATCATCGTGGCCCTCGTGGCGACCTTCGCTCCGCTCTTGCAAGGCATGATCATAGGCCAGGTGCATCTCATCATCCTGGCTTCGTGTCTTGTGGCATCCGCACTCGTTCAGCGTGCTCGCCCCGGATCTGAGTACTTAGCGGGCGCGGCGCTCGCGTTCGGCGCCTACATCAAGTATTTCCCGGCCTTCCTCGTGTTGTACTATCTCCTTCGCGGGTGCTGGCGTGTGGCTGTAGGTGCGGCGGTGGCGGCTGTCGTTCTCGGGGCTGCTCAGGTGCTCGTCGTAGGGCCAAACCTCTTCTTCGAGGCATTTCGCAGAGTGAGCCATCAGTGCACGGGCAGGTGCGCAGCATCTGGGCGATGGCGATTCCGGGCGGCCTGGCAATCGCGGTGCTCGTGTTCGTCGGCTTCGTCACTGGCATGCTCTACGCGCAGCGACGCGGTGGCGGCGTTGAACAGGTGGGCGTGGGGTGGGCGTTGTGCACGATGCTGCTGATCTCCCCGCTGGTCTGGTGGTTCTACCTTACCTGGTTGCTTCCGGCATTCGTGGCGTGTCTCACGATGGCCCTACGGAGTCGTCGCCGCCTTAGCGATATTCGCAGGTGGGGGCCGCTCGCGCCGTTGGCGCTCGCTTATCAAATAATGTGGCGCGAAGACCCCTCGGTTCACCCACGGGGAGGAAGCGCCACGGGGAGGAAGCGCCGCGCGCCGTCGGGCGCTCCCGACAACCGGACAACCACCGACCAGGTGTGCCATACTCGCCCCCTACCGCAGGGCCTGCGGGAATCGACGCGTGTGGAGGAGGTGGCTTCGGGCCACGACAGGACCGTGTACGACGCTCCTAGCTCGCTAGGTGAGCGGTGGTCAGCCCAAGAATCCTCCGGCTTCAGCCGTGGGGAGTGGTCAAATGCTTGTCCTCGTTCGGATGGTATCGACGGACCTGGCTGATGTGGCGGGTCTGGTGGCGACGCTGTTGCTCCGGATAGGTTGTGGGGCCTATTACCTTCGCAGCGCTGGGGTGACCTTCCGAGCGTCAATATCACGGGACGAGTCAGAGGTCGCTCTTGTCCCTGCTGACGCTGCGCGGGCCCGCTGAGCGCTTCACGCTGGCTTTTAGTCTCGACCCACGCGCTGGCGTGATCCCGTATCTACCCGTCAGCCATGCGTGGGTCAGCCATGTGTGGGACCAGGGCAGGTGTCGGTTGCGGCGGTGGGGAGGCGTCAGCCGCCAGGCGAAGGTCTCGTCCGTGGAGGAGCTGTCGGCGTTGGTCTGTG